>CAWCLK010000036.1:0-119764 GCA_963796225.1 uncultured bacterium | reverse complement strand
CCGTCAGCGGCCGAGATCCGCGAGCTGCTGACTGCGCCCCGATGACGGTCAGTCGTCCGCGAACTCGGGTGGGACACCACCGGTCGCGATCGGGCCCCAGTCGGTGATGGTGACGTCGATGGCCACCTTGCCGCGATCGCGCATCGCCTGGCGGTACTCGTCCCAGTCGTCGTGCTCGCCCGCGGCGGCCCGGTAGTAGTCCACGAGCCGCTCGACGCCGTCCTCGCCGTCGACGACCCCGGCCTGCCCGTACAGCTGGATCCACGGGCCGTCGAAGTCGTCGGACAGGACGACCACGGCGCAGTCGGGGCGTCGCCGGAGGTTCGCGACCTTGGCCCGGGTGGGGTAGCTGGACACCAGCAGGTGGCCGTCGTCGTCGAGCGCCCCGACCACCGGCGACACCTGCGGCCGCCCGTCGGCCCGGGTGGTGACGAGCAGGAGCTTGCGCCGATCGCGCACGAACGCCTCCATCTCGTCGCGTCCCACGCGGTCCTCGGTGGCGACGTTCATCGTGGCTCCGTTCGTCGAGGTGGACGGGCGGCGGTCACAGCCAGCCGCTGCGCTTGAACAGTCGGTACAGCCCCACGGACACCAGGGCCATGACGGCCAGCGCGGCGCCGTAGCCGTACTGCCAGTCGAGCTCGGGCATGTGCTCGAAGTTCATCCCGTAGATCCCGGCGATCATCGTCGGCACGGCCACGATCCCGACCCAGGCCGAGATGCGGCGCATGTCCTCGTTCTGGCGCAGCCCGATCTGCGCGACGTTGGTCGACAGCGCGTCGGTCAGCAGCTCGGTCAGCAGCGACAGCCGGTCCTGGGTCCGCACGAGGTGGTCGTGGACGTCGCGCATGTACGGCTGCAGCGAGGGGTCCACGTGTGCCGGCGGGGGGTCGGCGGCCAGCCGACGGGTCACGTCGCCGAAGGGCGCCACGGCGCGGCGGATGGTCTGCACCTCGCGCTTGGCCCGGTACAGCCGGGCCGCGAGGTCGTGGTGGCCGGGCGTGAAGACCTGGCGTTCGATCTCGGCCACGTCCTGGTCGAGGTCGTCGAGCAGCAGCTCGTACGCGTCGACGACCCGGTCGACCACCCCGTGCAGGACGGCACCGCCCCCGTGGCGGAGCAGGTCGCGATCGTGCTCGAGCCGCGACCGCAGGTCGGTGAGCCCGGCGAACGAGCCGTGCCGGACGGTGACGACGAAGCCCCGGCCGAGGAACACCATGATCTCGCCGATGTCGAGGTCGTTGTCGCCGTCCTGCTCGAAGCCCGACGGTCTTCATGACGACGAAGATCGAGTCGTCGTAGTGCTCGAGCTTGGGACGCTGGTGGGCGTGCACCGCGTCCTCGATGGCCAGCGGGTGCAGGTCGAAGACGCTCGAGATCTCGTCGAACTCGTCGTCGGTGGGCTCGAACAGCCCGATCCACACGAACGCGTCGGGGTCGTCGCGCCCGCGGTCGACCATCGTGGCGAGGTCGACGTCCTCCTTGGCGCGGCAGCCGTCCGCGTACAGCGCGGCGTCGACGATCACCCTGCGCCTCCCGGTCCGGCGTCGGCGTGCGGCGAGCCTACGGGGCGTCGGGGTGCGGCTGCCCCGACCGGTCGTCGGGTCCGTCCACCGGCAGTCGCAGGGTGAACACCGCCCCGCCGTCGGGGTGGTTGGCGGCCTCGGCGGTGCCGCCGTGCTCGGCCGCGATCGCCGCGACGATCGACAGGCCCAGCCCCGTGCCCACGCCGACGCGGGCTGCGTCGGCCTGCCAGAAGCGGTCGAAGGCATGGGCGAGGGTGTCGGGGTCCAGGCCGGGCCCGTGGTCGCGGACCGCGAGGACGGCGGTGTCGCCGTCCCGAGCAGCCCGCACCTCCACGGGCGTGGCCGGTCCGGTGTGGCGCAGGGCGTTGGTCACGAGGTTGCCCAGCGCCTGGCGCAGGTGGTCCTCGCTGCCGTGCACGACGAGGGCGTCCGGGGTGTCCAGCGCCAGGTGGCGGTCCGGCGTCCGTCGCCACGGCGTCGCTGCAGGCGTCGGCGGCGAGCACGGCGAGGTCGACCGGGCCCCGCTCGACGGGGCGGCGTTCGTCGAGGCGCGCGAGGGTGAGCAGGTCCTCGACCAGCACGCCCATGCGGTCGGACTCCTGCTCGATGCGGCGCAGGATGGTGGGCAGGTCGACGTGGGGGGAGTCGGCGCCGAGTCGGAACAGCTCGGCGAAGCCGCGGATGGACGTCAGGGGCGTGCGCAGCTCGTGCGAGGCGTCGGACAGGAACCGGCGCAACCGGGCCTCGGTGGCCTCGCGCTCGCGAAAGGCGTCCTGCAGGTCGTCGAGCATCCCGTTGATGGCCGTGGCGAGCTGGCCGACCTCGGAGTGCTCGTCGGCGTGGGGGACCCGGGTGTCCAGGTCGGCGCCGGCGGAGATGGAGCCGGCGGTGCCCGCGATCGCCTCGAGGGGCTGCAGCCCGCGGCGCAGCAGCAGCCACGCACCGAGTCCGAGCGCGGCGAGCAGGGCCAGGCCCGCCAGCAGCTCGATGGTCACGAGCCGCTGCAGGCTCTCGGTCACCTCGGACAGGGGGATGGCCACGACCACCGACGGGGCGTCGGGCCCGAACGATTCGGCCAGCACCCGCCAGCGACTGTCGTCGTCGCTGCCCCGGACGGTCGCCAGCCGCTGACCACCGGGGGGCGGCTCGACCTCGGCGACGCGCGGCTGCACGCTGGCGTCGGTGTCCTGGCGGACCGTGACGACCTCCCCCGTCGTGGTGCGCAGCTCGGCGTAGGTGCCGGGGGCCACGACCAGGGTGGGGCTGTCGCGGTCCCCGTCCCGCTGGCCGTCGTCGAACGGGTCGTCGAGCGGCGGGGCAGCTCGGCCGAACTCGGCCTGCTCGGCCAGCTCGCGCGTCGCGATGGGCACGAGCTCGGCCAACTGGTCGTCGACGCGGTCGAGCTCGGTCCGGGCGAACGCGCGGTAGGTCCCCCACCCATAGACCGCCAGGCCCACCGTGAACAGCACGGCGAGCGAGGCGACCAGGCGGACGCGCAGTGACACAGGGCACCTCGTTGCGCTCGGCCAGGCCGGCCGAGCGGGGTCCGGGGCGCAGCGTAGGAGGCGGGGTCAGGACCGGGAGCGGGTGCCGAGCAGGCCGAGCAGGGCCGCCTGGGTGATCACCAGGGGCGCCAGGGAGGGGGAGGGGCCGACGCCACCGGTGCTCGCGAGCCACAGCTGGGACAGCAGTCCGCGCTGGTCCCAGCTGGCGCCGACGGTGGAATCCAGGGGGGCGGCCAGCCAGTTCGCGCGGACGTGCTCGACCACGCCGATGGCGCCGACCAGCAGCACGAGTCCGAACGCGGCACGGGCCGCCGGCCGCCACCGGGCGGGGCCGTACCGAGTGGTGGCCAGCGCCGCCAGCAGCACCGCCCCGGCGACCCAGGGGATGAGCTGGATCCACCCGTTCCAGTGTCGCTCGACGGCGAGCTCCAGCAGCGTGCCGAGCGTGGTGGCCAGGGCCAGCCACCACACGGCGCTGGCCAGGCTCCACCGCGCAGGGTCGGCCGTCGCGATTCGGTCACGGACTCCGAGCAGCGTCGACATGTCAGACCGTCAGCGCCGACAGGATGCGGTCCAGGGTGTCCTCGCCGGGGTTGTACTTGGCCAGGTTCTGCCGCAGCTTGCCGAGCTGCGGGTCGTCGGTGGGGTAGGGCCGGTACTCGGTGACCTCGTCCGCCCAGCGTTCGGCGTTGCTGACGCCCGCGGCCTCGAGGGCGGCGACGATCTCGTCGACGGAGGCGGTGTTGGCGTCCACTGCGTCGGCGCTCGTGGAGGCGCTGGCGCTGGCGGAGGCGGTGGGCGACGCGGCGCTCGTGGTGGTGTCCGACGTGGCGGACGTGGTGGACGTGCCGCTGGTGCCGCAGGCGGTCACGAGCAGGGCGAGGCCGGCGGCGACGGCCATCCGGCGGGCAGGGAGCAGGGAACGCACGGGAGGGTCCTCGGATCGGGAGACAGGGACCCGGGGATCCTCGGGGCGGTGGCTCCAGCACGCATCCGAGGATCCTTGGAGAACGCTGGGAACGCCGCTGGCGCGGACCCGGCCGTGGTCGTTCGACCGATCACCCCTCCGCGGTGGCGTCCTCCCACGTCGCCTCCGCACCGGAGTGGCCCACCGCCACGACCTGCGCGGTCGCGGCGACGGCCGTGACCAGCGCCAGGGCGGAGACCCCGATCGGCACCCACCGCCGACGCGCGGCGTGTCCGAAGTCGGCGGACCGTCGCTCCGAGCGAACGTGCTCGGCCGCGAGCGCCGCCGCCCCGACGGCCAGGCCGACGGCGAAGGGGGTGAGGTTCTCGCCCAGGCCCTCGTGGCGTTCGATCGTGGCCGTCTCGTCCACCTGGTGGGCGAGCTCCTCACCGGACTCGGCCGCCCACGGTGTCAGGGCCGCCGCGGCGACCGCCAGCACGAGCGTGGCCCAGACGAGGTGGCTCCGGGTGCGTGGCGCGACGACCATGAGGACCATGGCGATGGCGGCCAGCGGGATCAGCACGACCACGGCGTGGACGAGCAGGGGATGGGCGGGCAGGCCGAACAGCGTCGATTCCATGGGGAGGCATCCTGGGGCGGGAGGACGGATGCGTCGAGAGTGCAGCGCCTCGCGGCCAACGGCCTGCGGACGCCTCGCCGCCGCACGCGGCGTGCGCTGGGCGTTCGCCCGACCGACCGGGCGGGCACCTCCCCGACCCCGTGCTGCACCCTCGCCGCGTCTCCCAGACCCCGAGACGCACGGGACCCCCTTGCAGGACGATGCTGCCGAACGAGCCCTGGCCGAGTTCCGGCACGAGGCGGCCAACCCGCTCGCCCTCATGGTGTCGGCGTTCCGGGAGATCGCCCGACGCTCCGACGACGACGACGTGCACGACCTGGTCGAGGTCGGCCTGCGCCAGTCGGACGTGCTGGAGCGCCTGCTGGAGCGGCTCCGTGGCACCGGGGACGAGAATGCCGAGCTCGTCGCCGAACGCCTCGACCTCAACGAGCTGGCGTCGAACGTCGTGCGCGACCTCGAGGTGGGCCTGCTGGCGGACCGCGCCTGCGAGGTGCGCCTCGGGCCGGACCCGACGCCGGTCGACGGGGATCCGGTACTCCTGCGGCAGGCCCTGACCAACCTGCTCGACAATGCGGTCAAGTACTCGCCGGCCAGCAGCGACATCCACGTGGTCGTCGAACGCGACGACACCCACGCGCTCCTCTGGGTCCAGGACGAGGGCGAGGGCGTCGCACCCGAGGACATGGAGGCGATCTTCGATCGCTTCCAGCGCCGGTCGGACCGTCCGGGTGGGCTCGGCATCGGGCTGGCCGTCGTGGCCCGCGTCGCCGAGGCCCACGACGGCCTGGTCGAAGCGGTGCCCGCCCCGTGCGGGACGGGCACGCGCTTCGTGGTGTCGCTGCCGTTGGCAGACGGGGCCTGAGCCCGGCGGGTCAGGCGATCCGTCCGGACCCCGGGTAGTCGTCGGCGTCCCTCGGGTTGGTCCCGTGGGCCTGCTCCTTGCCGTTGCTGTGCCCGTCACCATCGACGTCGTTGTCGCAGGCGTCGCCCGGTGCCGTCCCCGTCGAGGTCGTCCTGGTCGGGGTTCGGGCGCGTGCTGGCAGTTGTCCACCCGGTCGGCCACGCCGTCGCCGTCACGGTCGCCGTCGACCTCGACGTCGCACCCGTCCGGCACGCCGTCGCCGTCGCTGTCGACCGTGTCGTCGTACCCGGGGCAGGCGTCCTCGCTGTTCGGCACCCCGTCGCCGTCGTCGTCGGTCGAGTGGGTGACGCTGCGTGTCACCGACGCGATGACCTCGTCGTGGTCGACCCAGTCGATGCGCAGGACGCGGTCGCCCTCGGCGAGGTCGACGGGGATGGCGAAGCTGTCGGCCCCGCTCACGGTGTCGACGTCCTGGCTGCCAGCCAGCACGTCGTCCACGTAGACGCTCACCTGCTCGGTCGCCGTGATCGGGCAGCCGTCGGCACCGTTGCCGGGTTCGTCGACGCAGACGTCCGAGCTGTCCGGAACGCCGTCACCGTCGCTGTCGGGACCCGTCGGGTCGGGGTCCTGCACGAGCGGGGTCACCTCGGCGGTCAGCGTGTAGGTCGTGCCGGCGACGGGGTCGGTGACCATGTACGGCTCGACCCGCAGCTCCAGCGGGCCGTCGACGTCGGCCAGCGTGACGGTCTCCTGCGGCTCCGCCGTCGCCCCGTCGCTGCCCGAGTCGGCGGCGCCCGTGACGTACACGTCGAGGTCGGTGCCGGCGTCGGCGCCGGTCCACGTCAGCGACGACCGTGACGTCGCTCGGCTGCGTGAGGTCGAGGTCGAAGGTGTCGCTGGGGTCGATCCCCAGGGTCGGGGTCACGCCGAACGTGGACTGCTCGGTGTAGAAGGTGTTGCCGGTCTCGGTGTTCTGGAAGTTCACGGTCTCGGCGTGCTCGCCGACGGGCGCGACGTCACCGGGCGACACGACGCGGGCCTCGGTGATCCCCACGGTCCCGGCGCCGTCCGGGCGCGCGGTCGTCGGCCACGATCGTGGACAGCAGGCCCAGGTTGGCCTGGCCGGCGACGAAGTACGGGGCGTCGATCCCTGCCCCTTCCAGGTAGGCGCGGTCGAGGTGGAAGCTGACGGTCTTCGCGTCCAGGTCCCAGGTGGAGGTGCCCTCGGGCATGTACGCCGCCGCGCCGTTGTCCCACGTCATCGGGTTCGGGTCCAGCGTGGGGTAGCGCACGAACGAGTCGAAGCGGCGTCCGTCCACCACGAGGCTGTAGCTGGTGGGGCTGGTCAGGTCCGTGGTCGGCCACAGGTCGGCCAGCGAGATGGTGGCCTCGACCGTGGTGTCGGTGACCGTCGCGTCGACGTCGAGGATCTCGGTGACGGGGGTCGTGGCGTCGTCGTCGGCGTCGTCGACGTGGGCCGTCGACGTCGTGACGTCGTTCTCCGGGTCGGGCGGTTCGACCTGCTCCACCGTCCCGGTCACCGTGATGGTCCCGTCCTGGGTCACGGCCCCGTCCGCCGGCGCGGACACGGTCAGGACCGGCTCGGCGCCGGTGTCGACCGGATCGGGCGTCCAGTCGGTGCGCTCGCCAGGCAGCAGCCCGAGGTCGGGTTGGGGACAGTCGAGCGGCGACCCGGTGCTGGAGGCGTACAGGTGGTCGTCGGGATGCTGGACCTGGAACGCGTTGGCGCCCTCGCCGACCTGGTCGTTGGCGAGCAGGAGGTCCTCCGGTCCTCGACCGCGCCGTTCCCGTCGGTGTCGAGGTAGCGGCTCATGCGGATGGCGATGCCCTCGACGTCCAGGGTCGACACGCACTTGTTCAGGCCGGGTGGGTCGGTGTGGTACGCCATGATGTCGTTGCTGGGCAGCACGCCCCACTCGCCCTCCGCCCCGTCACCGACGTGGCCCAGCGTCAGGCAGTGGCCGAACTCGTGGGACACCAGGTCGAAGAGGTTGAAGAAGTCGATGTCCTCGGGGAGTCGGGTCGATCGCGCCGTTGATCGCGAAGCAGATGTTGCCACCGGCGCCGCCGCAGTCCTCGGTGTAGGTCCCGGACCGGACCTCGTGGTGGCTGTCGAAGCCGGGCAGGGCGTCCCAGTACTCGAAGTCGAAGGGGTTGGAGACCTCGTGGCAGGGGACCGCGTCCTCGTCCGTGAAGACGAAGGGGACCGGGTCGATGCCGATGCCGGCGCCCCCGACGGGGTTGGTCGCGATGATCACGATCTCGGGGTCGACGATCGGGTACGTCGTGAACTCGCCGCCGTCGCCGTCACCCTCGAGGTCGACGTAGTCCACCGTGATGTGGAAGTCCATGCCGTCGCGCAGCCACGGCAGGTCCATCTCGTCGGCGAGGTAGTCGATCCCGCCCTCCCACATCTCGACCGACTGGCGCATGATCCGCATGTCGCGTTCGGCGGTCGGCGAGACCGGCACGAGGATGGCGACGTCCACCTGCGGTGAGTCCAGTGCGTTCAGACCGGTGCGCATGTGGTGGCAGATGTTGTCGGGGTTGTCCGGCGACATGTCCCGGATGCACCCCGGCGGGAAGTTGTCCTCGCCGAAGTACGGGCCGCCGTACTCGTCGGCAGGGCTGGCCTGGGCCAGCGGGACCGCGATCACGGCGGCGAGCACCGTGACGATCGCGAGGACGAGCGTGGACATCTGCGCATCGAGCCGCCTGTCGTGTCGGGCCCGGAAGACGCATCTCGCCCCCGGGGCTTGCCCTGTGGCTTCCCCGCCGCGGCCGTCAGCTCCTCCTTGCGCAGTGCTCTGGGCGCACGTCGCACGGCAGTGCCGAAGGTCCTCCCGGTCCGCAGCCGCACGCCCCTGCGCCGGCCGCGCACGCGGGCGGCCAGACTGGCAGGGACGGTGCAGGCGACCGGAGTCACCCATGCCCGTGGACGTCCCCCCGATCGTCGTCGAGGACCTCACCAAGCGCTATGGCGCCACGACGGCCGTCGACCACCTGTCCTTCGCCGTGGCGCCCGGCCAGGTCACCGGCTTCCTCGGCCCCAACGGGTCGGGCAAGACCACGACCATGCGCGCCATCCTCGGGCTGATCGCACCCGACCGACGGCACCGCGCGGGTCTTCGGGGTCGCCGTATCGCGAGCTCGCCCGCCCGGCGCGCCGGGTCGGTGCCCTGCTCGACGGCACCGAGGCCCACCCGGCGATGACCGGTCGCCGCGACCTCCGCGTGCGCGCCGCCGCGGCCGGCGTCGCCGACGATCGCGGGTCGACGAGGTCCTGGCGATGGTCGGGCTCGCCGAGGCGGCGGATCGGCGGGTCGGCGGGTACTCGCTGGGCATGCGCCAGCGGCTCGGCCTGGCCCGCGCGCTGCTGGGCGACCCCGAGGTGCTGGTGCTCGACGAGCCCGCCAACGGCCTCGACCCCGACGGGGTCCGGTGGATCCGCGAGTTCCTGCGCTACCTGGCCGACCAGGGCCGGACGGTGTTCGTCTCGAGCCACATGCTCGCGGAGGTGTCGCGCATGGCGGACGAGGTCGTCGTGATCAACCACGGCCGCTTCGTCACCCATGCCCCGGTCGCCGGACCTCACCGTCGACCACCATGTACGCGTGCGCACGCCCGACATGGCTCGCGGTTCGAGCTGGCGCTGCTGGCGCAGGGCGCGATCGTGTCCGACGGGGACGGGGCGCTGACGATCGCCGGCCTGCCCATCGAGGAGGTCGGCCGGCTCGCCGCCGCCGAGGGCGTGGTGCTGCACGAGCTGCGCACCCAGGAGACCGACCTGGAGTCGGCGTTCTTCGACCTGGTCGGACAAGGCACGGAGGACGAACGATGACCGGCCTGGTGCGTTCCGAGCTTCGCAAGGCCCTGGCTACGCGGCTCGCCCTCGGCCTGCTCCTGGGCGCCCTGGCGATCGTGCTGCTCGCCCTCGGCGTCACCCTCTGGGGGCCGACGACCCCCGGCATGGAGGTCGGGGGCGTGCCCCAGTCGATCGAGACCAGCGCGGACGTGCTCAGCCTGCTCGGCGTGACCAGCGCCGTCACGATCTTCGCGCTGTTGTTCGGGGTCACCTTCGCCACCGGTGAGTACCGCCATGCGACGGCCTCGACGACCTTCCTCGCCGAGCCTCGCCGCTGGCGGGTGATGCTGGCCAAGGGCGTCGTGACCTCGATCGTGGGCGTGGTCTACGCCGTCGCCACCCTGGTGGTCGCGCTGGCCGTGATCTGGGTGGCCACGCGGATCGACCACACGGCGATGCCCATCGACGGGGACGTGTGGACGTTCCTCGGGATGACCGTCGCCGCCGTGGTCGTCAACGCGGTGCTCGGCCTCGGGATCGGGGCAGCCCTGCGCAGCCAGGTCGGCGCGATCGTCGCCGTGCTGGTCTGGCTGTTCGTCGTCGAGTCGCTCATCGCCGGACTCCTGCCCGACCTCGCTCGCTGGACCCCGTTCGCGGCGGGCAACGCGATGCTGCTGCCGAACGCGTGACCCCGGCCTCCTCGTCGCCAGCCTGGTCGCCGTGGGTACGCCGCGCTCGCGCTCGGCGTCGGCACGTGGCTCACGGAGCAGCGCGACACGGCGTGAGCCACCCGAGCCGGCCGACCGCGAGCGCGTCGCGGGGGCGCACCTCGGACCGAGAGGGGTACGGTGGGCTCACCCCCCGGGCACCTCGTCATCGCGACGGCCCCCGGGAGTCCGGAGCCTTCCCATCCCGGCCGAACGCCTCTCACGGGTCCTCGCCGCCGTCTCCGCCCAGCCGGTCGACCTGCCGCTGCTGTCCCGGTTGGCCCTCGCCACGGCGGGGGTCGTCGGCGCCGACGGGGCGGCCATCCTGCTCGTCCGGGACGGTGGGGACACCGAGGTGCTCGCCAACGCCGGTGACGGTGCCGGACCGCTGGCCGAGCGCCAGTTCCAGCTCGGCATCGGACCCGTCCTCGATGCCCACGGCCGCGGTGAGACGACCAGCACGCCTGACCTCGCCGACGTTCGGGACACCCGGTGGCCGTCCCTGGCGGCGCAGTCCGCGGACGGCGTCGGTGCCGTGCTGGCCGTGCCGCTGCGGGTGGGCGCCGTGCGGCTGGGCGTGCTCACCGTGCATCGACATCGTCCGGGTCCCTGGACGGTCGAGGAGGAGCTGGATGCGTCTGCGTTCGCCGACCTGATGGCCAGCGCCCTGCTCGACGACCTCGCGGGGGTGGACTCCCCCGACCTCAGAGCCTGCCCCAGCACGCCGTGGTGCACCAGGCCACCGGCATGCTGGCGGCGCAGCTCGACATCGACCTCGCGGAGGCGCTGGCCAGGCTCCGCGCACGCGCGTACGCCGACGACCGTCCCTTGTACGATGTCAGCGTCGACGTGGTCACGCGCGCCCTCCGGCTCGCGCCGTGATATGCCGGGGCCGACCAGACACAGCGATGGGCCATCCATGCTGACGCGAGAAGAGCGTCTCACCGCCGCGTTCGTGGATCTCGCGGACACGCTCGTCCACGACTTCGACGTCACCGACCTGCTCTACCGGCTCGCCGGCACCTGCGTCGACCTCCTGCAGGCGCGACGAGGCGGGGATCCTGCTGGGCGACGGCAACGGGACCCTCCGCGTCGTCGGCTCGTCGTCCGAGCAGCTCCGCCTGCTCGAGCTCTTCGAGGTCCAGAACGACGAGGGACCGTGCCTGGACGCCTATCGGGGCGCGCGGGTGGCCCGGGACGCCGACCTCGCCCTCGACGGGCCGTGGCCGCGCTTCCGGGCCCGGGCCACGGAGGCCGGCTACCGGTCGGTGGACGCCGTCCCGCTCCGGCTGCGCGACACGCACCTGGGGGCGCTCAACCTCCTGTGCTACCGCACGGGTGGACTCTCCGACGTCGATCTCGCCGCTGCGCAGGCTCTGGCCGACGTGGCCACCATCGCCCTGCTCCAGGAACGCACGATCGTCGAGAGCCAGTCGATCGCCCGGCACCTGCGCCGTGCGCTGGACGGCCAGGTCGCCGTCGAGCAGGCCAAGGGCATGCTGGCCGAGCGCACGGGCCTGAGCGTCGGCGACGCCTTCGAGCTGATGCGGACGCACGCGCGCAACCACAACGACCGCCTCGTCGAGGTCGCCGAGGCGCTCCTCGTCGGCCGACTCGGCACGGACGAACTGTCAGGAGCGGGCACCTGACGTGACGCACCTTGCGCGATAGCATGGACCATGTCATCGCGCTCCGACCCCCGGCGCAGTCCCGACGGTCGGAGGTGTGCGGATGGGGAACGGTCTCGTCAGACCCGCTCAGCAGCACGTGCACGGCGACGGGGTGGACCCGATCGAGCTGGTCACCCACGAGTTGGGCACACCGCTGGCGGTGATCGCAGGGGCGGTCGAGTCCCTGATCGAGCGGCGGGACGAGCTCGAGCCCGAACAGGGCACCGCCCTGCTGCACGCCATTCGCCGGCACACGCAGCTCATGACGGCGCTGGTTCGCCGCCTGGGCGTGCTGCACGACCTCGAGTGGGGCCACCTGCCGCTCGACCCGCAGCCGTCGACCTGACCGTCCTCGTGCGCGACCTCGTGCGGGACGTCACAGGACTGGCGGACCCACCTCCGCTGATCGAGGTCGACTCGGACCACCCCGCGGTCGTCCGTGCGGACCGGCAGGTCGTCGAGGAGATCCTGGTCATCCTGCTCTCCAACGCCATCCGGCACGGAGGCAGCTCGCCGATCCGGGTCGCGATCTGGACGGACGACGGCACGGCGACCATCTCGGTCCGTGATCACGGACCGGGCATCGACCTGCGCGATATGGAACGGGTCTTCGACCCCTACGAGCGCGGGGCCGCCCGAGGCCCTGGGACAGGCATCGGGCTCACCGTCGGCCGGGGGTTGGCAGAGGCGCACGGTGGGGCACTGCGCCTGGGCCACCCCCCGGTCGGCGGGGGCTGCGTGTTCCGCCTCACGCTCCCCGTGGCCGGACCGCCCGCCCCGCTCACCCCCTGACGTCCAAGCCGGCATCGTCGTCGCCGTGACCCCGCGGCGGCGGTGTCTCCCACGACCGGGTCCCTGAGCTGCTCGTTGCGCAGCGACGGGGCCCGGTCGGGGTGTCCGGCCTGTGCGATGACCTGACGGGCCGTCAGGTCGCCGACTACGGTGCGCCGAGGCAGGGGAGCGGACGTGGCGATCCAGACGGCGCAGCCCATCGGCAAGCGCGTGGTCAACGCCGTCGGTGGGGTCCTCGGCCGGGTGGGTGTGCGCGCCTCGCTGGACGAGGAGGGGCTGCTGGACGCCGCGCGCAGGTCGACCGGGCTCGACGACTTCGGTGCGCCGTCGTTCCGCGAGGGCCTGACGCGCCTGCTCGCCGAGCTCGACGGTCCGGCCGACCTGACGGCCATCGGACGGGTCGCCGCGCGGTCGCGGGTGTTGGACCTGCTGCAGACGCGGTTGCAGATGGTGGACCACCGCCGGCGACACCCGGAGGTCGCCACCGAGCGGATCGAGCGCCCCGTCTTCGTGCTCGGCCTGCCCCGCACGGGGACGACGGTGCTCTACGGGCTGCTCGCATCCAACCCGGCGATGCGATCGCCCGTCTCGTGGGAGGTCGCCCGACCGTTCCCGCCGCCGACGAGCGAGCAGCGGGTTCGACGACCCACGGATCGCCGCCACCGAGAAGCAGCTGGACCAGTTCCGCAGGCTGGCGCCCGACCTGGACCGCATCCACCCGCTGGGGGCGGTGCTTCCCCAGGAGTGCCTGGCGCTGCACGCCCTCGAGTTCGCCTCCTACGAGTTCGTCACCACCTTCCCCATTCCCGAGTACTGGGCATGGCTGCGCCAGCAGGACCTCCGACGCTCCTACGAGGTGCAGCGGCAGGTCCTGCAGCACCTGCAGTCCGGGTATGCCGGCGACCACTGGATCCTCAAGACCCCGTCCCACCTCATGTGGCTCGACACGCTGCTCGACGTCTTCCCGGACGCGCTGGTGGTGCACACCCACCGTGACCCGACCACCGTGCTGGCCTCGGTCTCCAGCCTGATGTTCCACTTCCGGGGCGCGTTCAGCGATGCCGTCGACCCGCACGCGGTCGGCCGCGAGCAGCTGGACGCCTGGACCTGGGCGCTCGACCGCACGATCGCGGCGCGGGACCGGCTGCCCGACGACCGGGTCGTCGACGTGCACTTCGCCGACACGGTCGGGGACCCCGTCGGCACCGTCAGGCGCATCTACGAGCACTTCGGCATGGAGGTCACCGACGCCATCGCCGACGGCGTGCGGGCCTACCTCGCCGCCAACCCGCGCGACAAGCACGGCCGCCACGACTACGACCTGGCCGACTTCGGTCTCGACCACGACGAGGTCAGTGCCCGGTTCGCCCCCTACCGCGAGCGCTTCGGCATCGACGCCTGACGCGCCGCCCGGAAGGACCCGGCTCCATGGACCAGCACTCGCCCGCCGTCGACGCGTGGCACCGCCTGTGCGACACGCTGTGTGCCGCCACTGACACGATCACCGGCCCCATCGGCGCGATCGACGAACGGGAGCGGGCCGAGGGCGTGCGGCACCTGGCCCGGCTGGTGTCCATCGGCCACGAGATGCTGGTGGAGAAGGGCGACGTCGACCGCCCGTCCTTCACCCGCTGGATGCGGCCGTGGCGCAAGGTGTTCGGCGACAACCCACGCACGATCTACGACGCGGCGATGGTCGACGGCGCACGCACGTACGTGATCCGGGGACACCGCGGCGGGACGACCTACCTCGGCATCTGCGCCTACGGCACGGCCGAGGACGGGGCGCGGCGGATCGTCGGCAACCTCGACGACGTCGACCTCGCCCTCGGCGAGGACGGCAGCTTCGAGGTGTGGGTCGGCCCTGCCGACGCCGACGTGCCCGACGGGGCGGACCACCTCGTGACCGAGCCCGACGTCACCGACCTGATGGTGCGCCAGTACGTGCACGACGTGGACACCGAGGTCGAGGGCACGTACGCCATCCACGCCGCGGACGACGCGGGGCCGCCTCCGCCGTTGGACGAACAGTCCATCGCCCGGCGTCTCGACCAGCTCGGCACCTGGGTCCGCGAGACCATCGAGCTCGAGGCCACGCTGTCCGCGCTGAGCGCGTCCGTCACCGAGTCCGTCTTCCGCCAGGGCAGCGAGTTCGTCGACCGCGACGGCCAGGCGGTCGACCCGACCATCGACGTCGGCGTGGTCCGCCGCGTCATGCCCGCCCCGTCGATCCAGTACGCCGGTCAGTGGTTCGACGACCTCGGCGACGACGAGGCGCTCGTGGTGACCGGCGTCGCCCCGGACTGCCGCTACTGGTCCATCCAGCTGCTCACGAGGTGGATGGAGTCCGGCGACTGGGTGCACCACCCGGTGTTCCTCACGGGTCGGGACGTGACGCTGGACGACGACGGCCGTTTCCGGGTGGTGGTCGCGCACCGCGACCCGGGGGACGGGGACTGGCTGGCCACCACCGGGCTGCGCAGCGCCAACCTCGCCGTCCGTGCCCTGCGCGCCGACGACGTGCTCGACGTCACCTTCGAGCGGGTCTCGCTGGCGTCGATCGCCTAGCCGCCGTCGGTCCGCAGCTCCTTGGCGGGCACGCGTCGGAACAGCAGCGACCCGAGCCGCCGCGGGGCGTTGGCCAGGGCGGCCAGGGGTGCGGCGGCGGCCGGCACGCGCACCTCGGGGCGGTCGTGCGCGATCGCATCGACGACCTTGTCGACGAAGACGTCCATGGGCGTGACGTCGCGCCCGTTGGAGGCCTCGGCGAGCTCGCGCAGGGGCCCGTACCCGCGGGCCTCCACGTCCATGTCGGTGGTCACGGAGCCGAGGTGCACGAGCGTCAGCGTGACCGGGTCGTCACGCAGGTCGGCCCGCAGGCCGCCGGTGAAGTGGCTGAGCCCGGCCTTCGACGCCCCGTACGTGGTCAGGCCGGGCGGGTTGATCACGGCGGCCATCGAGGACATGTTGACGACGTGGCCCCGGCCGCGGGCGAGCATCCCCGGCAGCACGCCCCGGGTGAGGTGCATGGGTGCGAGCAGGTTGACCCGCATCAGCCGGTCGATCTCGTCGTGGGTGCGGTCGGCGAACCAGCCCACCGCGGAGATGCCGGCGTTGTTCACCAGCACGTCGACGGGGCCGTCGGCCTCCACCCGCGTCGCCAGTCCGGTGACGGCGTCGAGGTCGGCCAGGTCGCACGGGTAGGCCGTGGTATCCAGCTCGGCCGTGATCGCATCGAGGTCGGCGGACGGCCGGGCGACCAGCGCCAGCTGCGCCCCGCGGGCGTGCAGGCGACGGGCCAGCGCCGCCCCGATGCCGCGCGACGCCCCGGTCAGCAGCACGCGTGCGCCCCGGACCTGCATGGCCACCACCCTCGTCGGCTCCGCGGCAGTCAAGCGCATCGCGACCGGATGTGACGACCCGTCAGGTCGCGCTGGCGGTGCGTGCCGGATCGACGGTCACCGGGAACGCCCAGTCCTCGGTGTCGAGCCAGGGCTGCTGGGAGGTCATGTCGTCCACGGCGACCGTGCCCTGCTCGACCAGCCCGGAGGCCGCGTCGACGATGCGGTAGTGCTGGTGCGGGTGCCAGAACGGCTGGGACTCGAGCGCGACGACACGCAGCTCGCCGGGCTCGAAGTGGCACTGCGCCTGGACGGCCCGCAGCAGGGACTCGTTGTGCAGGTGCCCCTCGCCGAAGTTCCACCCCAGCACGATGCCGGCGACCAGCTCGCCCTCGTGGCGGGTGTAGGCGTCGAGGTCGTCCACGGCCCGCGGCAGCAGACCGTTGAGTGCCCGGCCGTGGGAGTGCAGCGACCGGAACGCGAAGATCTTGTGTCCCAGGAGCTCGATGGTGTCGTCGTCGTACAGCAGCGACAGCTGGTCGGGGATCGACCTCGAGATCGTCGTGATGCCGCGGTGGAGCTTCTCCTCCGCCCCGTCGTCACGGAACAGCCACGCGCTGGTGGCCCAGTTGCCGGCGTAGTAGCGCATGGCCGGCAGGAACGACACGAGGTCGGGGCGCAGGTTGCCCAGCACCGGCATGGCGAGCAGGGCGGCCACGAGGAACACCGCGAGCACGGGGTTCGACGGCAGCATGCTGACGTCGCCGAGGTGGCCGAACAGGACGAGCGTCGCGTACGGGAAGAAGATGTTCCACTCGAGCGGCACGCCCAGCGGCAGGGCGGACAGGATGTGCAGGTGGAAGACCACCATGATCGCCACGCCCACCTTCGTGACGATCCCGCCACCACCGAGGATCATCGCCAGCGGCACCGAGTACTCGACGACGGTCCCGAGGTGGGAGACGGCGACGGCCAGTCGTGACGGTCGCAGGTCGGTGGGGTGGTCCCGGAACATCGCACGCCGGAACGCCCGTGGGCGGAAGGGGGCGTTGGTCAGCATCGTGGAGACCACGAACGGGAAGTGCTGGTTGAGCTTGGACGTCGCCGCGCCCCACCAGATGGCGACCATCACCCACTTCCACCCGACGACCATGTCGCCGTAGGGGAACAGGAACAGGGCCGTCATCACCAGGTACTGCTCGGACCTGGCGGCCAGGAAGATCGTCTTGTCGCGCAGCCCGGCCAGGGGGAGCAGCACCAGCAACGGGACCACCACGGCCGGGTCGAGCAGGCCGACGGTGGCACCCTCGGCGACCCGGTCCGGGCTGCCCGGCTGCAGCAGCGCGAACGTCGCCGCCGCCAGGACCCCGGCATACAGCGCGACGTCGACCAGCGTTCGGGTGTGGCCGGCGGTGAACGGCACGCCTGCGTGGCCACGGGGGCAGCCGGGTCGTACCGGGGCGCAGCCAGTTGAAGATCGTCCCGAGCGGGGGCACGAAGCGCAGGGTCAGTGGTCCGAACCCACAGCCGAGGCCGAGCACCTCGAACAGCAGCGTCCAGAGCACCGCCTTCTGCAGGACGACGGGCTCGGTCCACCAGGTGGCGAGGTCGCCGAGGCCGCCGATGCCGGGCGTGGTGGCCGCGATGATGGCGAGGCCACCCACCCCGTAGCCGACGAGCTTGACGACGTAGAGCAGCAGGATGGCCTTCGGCGTGCCGAAGCCGTGGTCGACCCAGTGCTCGACCATCACCCGCAGCTGCTCCCGGCGGGGCAGGCGCCGGAACTCGGCGACGTCGACGTCCGGCAGCGTCGGGCTGATCAGCGCCATCGCGTGCTCCCCTCTCCCGTCGCCGACGACGCTAGGCGAGCGGGGAGGGGAGCGGCGTGCGTGGCGCCGGGGTCAGCGACCCAGGAGGCGTCCCATGATCCCGCCGGCGCGGCGCTCGGACGGCTCGCAGTCGCAGCGCTGGCTGCGCGGGACGCCGCTCATGACCTGGTCGACGTGCTGGCCGCAGCCGGACCAGGTCGTCTTCGAGCAGCTGCGGCAGGTGGTGGGACGGCACATCGGGGGAGACCTCCGGGGGAGTCGACGGAAATGTACGGACAATACTACCCATCCTCCGTCAGGGGCGCACGTCGCCCTCGAGCACGTCCGCCATCCGGTGACGTTGCTGGGCGGCGACGGTGCGGGGCGGCGGCCCCGAGCGCAGGTGGCGTGCCGCGGCGGCGCGCTGCTCCGCCGACGGCGCCGGGACGGGGCGCAGGCCGGAGTCGTCCCCCAGCGCCACGCGCGTCGCCAGGTCCCGCACCACCTGCTCCCACACCTCCTCGCCGGGGTCGGGCAGGCGTGGCAGCGCCCCGGTGGCCCACAGGGCCGCGGCGAGCTCGGGCCACTCGGTCCCCCCGAGCCGGGGCGGGGCCAGCAGCTCCGCCGCGAGCTGTTGGACCGAGACGCCGGGAGGGGGTGGGGGTGGTCGACGCGGGGGCGGGTCGGTGCGGTCGGGGCGGTCGGTGCGCGGGCGGCGCGTGCGCGGCGGCGACGGACGACGGGCCGCCTCGCGTGCCGACGACTCCTGCTGCGTGCGGTCGAGGAGGCCGGAGCGCCGGAGGAGGTCGTGGACCACCGGGACGTCGGCGGCGTCGGGCGGCCGGTTGCCGGCGGCCTCGAAGGTGACGACGCGGCCGGCGCGGACGTGCACCGCGTACACCGTCCGCCCCGCGCGACGGACCTCCACGATCCGGTCCCCGTCCGCGGTGCGGCCCCGCCCGTACGACGCGAGGCAGTTGGCCATGTCCGCCCCGAGCCGCGGCAGGTCGGCGGGTCCCGCCACGCGCAGGGTCAGCTCGTCCGTGGCGGACGGTCGGGACGGCTCAGGCACGGCCGCCCCCGCCGAGGGCGACGTGCAGGGCGACCGTGGCCCAGTCGGCACCTGCGTCCAGCTCGACGTCGGGCGACGCCGAGGCCGCGACGAACCGCACACGGCGCCGGGCCGCGTCGTCGGCGACGGCCGCCTCCAGCATCGCGAGCACGCGACGGGGCGGGGCGTCGGCGAGCAGCGCGCGCAGGCGCCTGACGCCCTCGGCCCCGAGCGGGGCGAGGTCCGTGGTCGCCGTGCGGGGCGGGCCCAGGAGGCGGGCGAGGTGGTCGGGTTGCAGCAGCGGGGCGGCAACCGCCACCACCTCGAGCAGCAGGACGTCGATGCGGGCCCGGGCGGTCAGCTGTCCCGCCAGCGCCCGGGCCACGGGGCGGGTCGCGCGGTCGCCGACCAGGCGGCGAGCCGCGGTCCGTGGGTCCCGCGCGCGCAGCACCGGCCGGACCGTGTCGCTCGCCGTGTCCGGCAGCCCGGCCAGGGGCCACGGTTCGGGGGTCGCCAACAGGGGGTGGACCGCGCGCACCAGCCCCGTGACGGGATGCGTGTCGCGAGCCGGGACCTGCGCCAGCTCGATCGCGTGGGCGACGAGGGTGTGCGCCGCGTCGGGGTCCAGGGTGAGGAGTCGCGTCGCCGTGCGGGTGAGCGCGACCGGGTCGTGGTCGACGCGGGACCATCGTCGGTCCCGCAGGGTGGCCGCCTCGACCCGGAGCCCGCCGTCGCGATCGTCCCGGCGGACCCGCACGGCGTGGCGCAGGCCCTGGCAGGTGACGGCATCACCCTGCCGGGCGACGGTGGCGGTGAGCATGGGCACTCCCGGGACGGCGGCCGAGCACGCACCCATCCGAACAGGTGTTCCCGCGCCTCGTCCAGCGTTGCCGCGTCGAGCGCGTCCCCGACCTCGCCTGCCGCACGTTCGGGACGGTCAGCCGCCGTGCCGCGCGGCGCCAGCGTGACGACGATCGGCATCGCCTCGTCGCGCGCCCGGTCCGCCTGGTCCGCGGAGACCTCGGTGTCGACGTCGAACCGGCGGACCACCACGACGGCGCCCGCGGCCCCGTCGGCGACCAGCCCCCGTCCCCAGGTGACCACGTCGTCCACGTCGCCGGTGTCGTAGGCCGCGTCGAGCGACTGGAACGCCCCGTCCGCGCCGGCCACGTCGATGGGCCCCTCGGCGCCCAGTGCCAGCGGGTCGGGTGAGGAGGCGTCCGGGACCGTCCGGCCGACCTGGCGCTGCAGGTCGGCCAGGACCGCGAAGGCGGCCTGGTCGACGTCGCCGGGCTGCGGGGCCGACTGGCGAAGGTGCACCTCGTAGCTGCCGACGGTCGCCGACGCCGTGCGGTCCTCGGACACGACGACCTCGGCGTCGGACGGGAGGCAGACGCGGAAGGCCGCCGTGGTGAGCTCCTGGTCGCAGGCCTGGGGCTCGACCGAGGCCGTGGCCGAGCAGCCGGTGAGCAGGGCGACCAGTGCCAGCGTGGTGGCGACCGTCCTCATGTGACCTCCTGCCAGTGACCGTCGTCGGCGCGAACGTAGGCGCGCGTCGTGACCGCCTCGCCCGACTCCCACGACAGCGACGCCCGGGGGTACCGGGGGTCGGGGGCCAGCGACAGCGCGAACCGCTCGACCGCGGTGTCGGCCACGACCACCATCTCGGTGGTCCGGCCGTCCGCGTCGGTGGTGGCGGTGTGCACCACCTCGGTGCCCTCGTCCGTGCCCACCGTGATCCCGCCCCGCGGCGTGTCCAGCTCGACTGCGCCCGACGCGGCGCGGAACGCGGTGGTCGTGGTGCGGGCCACGACCCGGCCCGTGGGCGACAGCTCGACCGAGGTCTGGCGTGACGCCTCGAGGTCGCCTGCGCGGATCGCCAGGTCGTCGGGCAGCAGGGCCGAGGCCGACACGCCCAGCGTCGCCTCGGCGGTCACGACGGTGTTGCCCGTGTGCCGGTTGATGCCGACCTGCTGCTCGCCCTCGGCGGAGAACACCCCGTCGAGGACCTCGAGGTCCTGGGTCAGGCCGTACGCGCGCGTGCGCCCCACGACGTGGTCGCGGTGCGCGTCGAGCCGCTGGGCGAGCTCGAGCTCGGTCTGCGCCGAGAACTCGATCGTCTGCCGCGGACCGGGCGCCCACCACGGGATGTCGGGGTTGCCGGGGAGCAGCGCGTCGTCGATGTCGTCGAGGGTGGTCTCGAGCTCGTCCATCGAGTCGAACGCCATCGTGAGCTCGTAGCGGGTGGTGCCGCCGACCGAGACCTCGACGAGCTCGCCCGTCACCGACTCGTCCAGGGTCGCCGCGACCGAGTCCGCGATGGTGATCGTGAGGAACACGTCGCCGTCGTACTCGACGAGTCGCTCGACCCGCAGCTCGGTCCCGATCGAGGCGAACCCCCACCCGTACTCCTGGGCGACCTGCTCCCAGGCGCGCCACCGTGGCAGGTCGGCGCGGGCCGCCGCGTCGACGGCATCGCGCTGGTCACTCGACAGGCCGTCCATGCCGAGCAGCGCGCCCCACCGCTGACGCAGCAGGTCGGCACGCTGCTCGGGCTCGAGCGCGTCGAGCCACGGGCCGAGCAGGTCCGGACGGGCCGTCGAGTGCCTCGCGGATCTGGTCGAACTCCTCGACGGTCTGGTCCGGCGCCGGTGCCGGCAGCCCGAACAGGCCCCGAAGGCCCCCGTCCACGGCCGGCAGGTCCGGGGATCCCGCCAGGCCGAGCAGGAGCAGCTCCTGCAGGGCCGTGGGGTCGTCGACCGCCTCGAACACGTCGGCCACCCGGGCCGCCCAGCCGTCGAGCTCCTCGACGGCGGCGCACCACCGTGCCACGTCCGCCCCGTCACCGAACACCGGGGGACGGAAGCCCGGTTCGGTCGTGGCACGGACCCGGTCCAGGGCGGCGTCCACCGCCCCGGCGCGGGGTCGCAGGTCGTCGGCCATCGCCCGGGTCGCGGCCGCGAACGCACGCAGCCGGCCGGGCGGGACGACGACGCGATCGGTCACGAGCCCGTCGCGCCGTGCCGGGCCTGCTCCCACCGCCAGTTGTCGAGACGACGGGCGCGAGCCGTGTTCTCGGTGACGATCGCGTCGAGGGTGGTCACGAGGTTGCGGCGGGTCGCCCGCAGCTCGCCGACGACGTCGTGGTGGACCGCGACGAGGCGGGACGTCAGGTCGCCCGCGAACCGGTCCGCGGCACGTCCCTGCCAGTGCGTCGCCAGCCGACGGGCACGGGCCATGCGATCGTCCAGGGCCTCGTCGAGCCGGACCAGGGTCGCGTCGAGCTCGGCGATGGCGTCGTGGAACGCTGCCGGGTCGTGGACGACGGGACGGAACGCCGCAGGAACATCAGTCATGATGCCATCCCATGTGATTTCGGTATGAAGCATACACATCGAGCTACACAACAGTGGCGAGACCGTACCCGCGGATCGCGACCTGACGGCCCGTCAGATTGTCTGCTTGACTCGTCGCCTCCCGACGCCAGGTACCAGCGATGCAGGTCTTCACCACCGTCCCGCTCACGGAGCTGGCGCGCGCCGGTGAGCTGTTCGCCGAGCTCGAGGACGTCGGGTACGACGGGGCGTTCACGTACGAGACCAACCACGACCCGTTCCTGCCGCTGGCGCTGGCGGCCACCACGACCTCCCACCTGCGGCTCGGGACCTCGATCGCGATCGCCTTCGCACGCACGCCGATGCTGCTGGCCAACGTCGGGTGGGACCTGCAGGACGTCAGCCGTGGCCGGTTCACGCTGGGGCTCGGCAGCCAGATCCGGCCCCACATCGAGAAGCGCTACTCCATGCCGTGGTCGCGCCCCGCCGCGCGCATGCACGAGCTGGTCCGGGCGATCCATGCCATCTGGGACCACTGGGACGGTGTCGCGGACCTCGACTTCCGCGGCGAGTTCTTCACCCACACCCTGATGACGCCGGTGTTCGTCCCGGGCCCGCACCGGTACGGCCGCGCCCCGATCCACGTGGCGGGCGTGGGGCCGGCCATGACCCGCGTGGCCGGCGAGGTCGCCGACGGGTTCATCGCCCATCCCTTCAACACCGCGGCCTCGCTGCGCGAGCTGTCGTGGCCCGCGCTGGACGCCGGGCTGGAGGCCGCTGGTCGTTCGCGCGACGACGTCGAGCGCGTGGTGGTGTGCCTGGCCGCGACCGGGGCCGACGGCGCCGAGCTCGACGCCGCGATCGCGACCGTCCGCCGGCAGCTCGCCTTCTACGCCTCCACGCCCGCCTACGCGCGGGTGCTCGAGGTCCACGGGTGGGAGGGCCTGCAACCCACGCTCAACGCCATGTCGAAGCAGGGGCGCTGGGACGACATGGCCGACCTCGTGCCCGACGAGATGCTCGAGGCCATCGCCGTGGTGGGCCGCCGCGAGCAGATCGCCGACCTCGTCCGCGCGAAGCTCGAGGGCCAGGCCGACGTCGTGTCCCTGGAGTGCACGCGCCGCCCCGACCCGACCCACTTCGCCGACGTGGTCGCCGGGCTGAAGGGCGTGCCCGCCTGACGGGCACGCCCTTCGCCGGGTCAGCCGAACTTCGCCTTCGCGTGGTCGCTGAAGGCCCGCATGTCGGCGGTGGGGCCGATCTCGATGAACGACGCGCCGTCGTCGCTGACAGCCGTGTGGCCCTTGGGCCAGTGGTAGACCTCGCCGGCGCTGGTGACCTCCCGGCTCCCGTCCGCGTGCGTCATGGTCAGCGACCCCTCCAGCACGATGCCCCAGTGGTCGCTCGGGCACCGGTCGTCGGGCAGCCCCTCCAGGACGGGCCCGAAGTCGGTGCCTGCTGGCACGCGGGCATAGCGCACGGCCATGTCGCCCCATTCGGCGTACCGGGTGACCAGCTCCCCCTGGTCGATCTCGACCGGGAGGTCCTCCAGACGGTTCCTCATCACGTGCTCCTCTCGTGTGGTGCGTGCGAGGTCGTGGGTGGCATGGCGAGGTGCCACGACTTCAGGCCGACGACGGGCAGCCCGCCTGCGCCCAGGCGGCGATCCCGCCCTCGAGGTGGGCGACGTCCACGTAGCCGAGGTCCAGCAGCGTCCGGGCTGCCAGGACCGACCGACCGCCAGCGGCGCTGTACAGGATCGTGGTCCGTGCGGGGTCGAGCTCGGGGCGGTGCAGCGGGTGGGTCGGGTCCGCCCAGAACTCCAGCAGGCCCCGCGGGACGTGGTGCGCTCCGGCGATCAGGCCCTGGTCGTCGAGCTCCTCGGGCTCGCGGATGTCGACCAGCCGGCACCCCCCGCCGAGCAGGTGGGCCTCGACCTCGGCGGCGGTCAGTGCGCGGACCGAGGCGCTGGCCGCGGCGACCATGGCGGCGGCGGTGGTGGTGCCCATCGGTTGTCCTCCTCGTCGGGCACCCCACAGGCGTGACACCGGCTGTCACGCGGGGGAGGAGGCGACGGCGACGGTGCTGGGCAGTACGGTCGGCGGGTCAAGGGGGTGTCATGGGAGGCGTGGCCCAGCAGGTCGACCCGTTGGACCCGGCGCGCGCCGCGGTCGCCCGCGCCGACTGGGACGGCGCGCTGGCGGCGCTCGACGGGAGCGTCGACGGCGACCCGGTGGAGCGGCTCGAGCTGCGTGCGGCGGCGGCCTACGGGGCGGGGGACCCGGAGGGCGCGGTCGCCGCCTGGGAGGAGCTGCACGGGCGAGGGCTGGCGGCCGGGGACCACGTCGGGGCAGCGCACGGGGCGGCGATGGTCGCCATGTACCTCATGATGGAGACCGGGCTGATGGCGCCCGTGCGCGGCTGGCTGGGGCGCGCGGACCGGCTGCTCGTGGACCAGGGCGAGACGCCGGTGCACGGGGTGCTCGCCATGGCCCGGGCCTATGAGCGCTTCATGTGCGGGGACCTCGAGGCCGCGGGCCACTGGGCCGACCGTGCGATCGATGTTGGCGACCGGTACGACGTGGTGCCGGCGGCGACCCTGGGGCGCGTGTGCGCCGCTCGCGTGCGCATCCTCGGAGGTGAGGTCGAGGAGGGCCTCGCCGCGCTCGACGAGGTCGCGGTCGTGCTCATGTCGGGGGAGGTCGACGCCCTCACCACGGGCATGGTGTGGTGCGAGCTGGTGTGCGCCATGCAGGGTCTGGCCCAGTACGAGCGCGCAGCCGAGTGGACGGCCGCCATGGACGCGTGGCGCCGCCGCGGCGACCTCTTCGGCAGCATGAACGGACGATGCCGCGTCCATCGGGCGGAGCTGTTGCGGCTGCGGGGCGACTGCGCCGAGGCCGAGGAGGAGGCGCTGCAGGCCTGCGCCGAGCTGCGGCCCTGGATGCGTCGCGAGTACGGCTGGCCGCTGACCGAGCTCGGCACGATCCGGCTGCGGCGGGGCGACCTCGAGGGCGCCGAGGAGGCCTTCCGTTCCGCCCACGCGAGCGGGTGGGACCCGGAGCCGGGGCGGGCGCTGCTGCGACTGGCGCAGGGGGACGCCGAGACCGCGGCCGCCCTGATCCGGCAGGCGCTCGAGCGGCCGCTGCGCATCCCGTGGAAGGAGCGGCCGCCGGTCGGGGGGCTCTCGCGCGCCCCGCTGCTGGGCCCGCAGGTGGAGATCGCGCTCGCCGTCGGCGACGTCGCGCGTGCCCGGATCGCCGCCACCGAGCTGGACGAGGTCGCGGCGGACTACCCCAACACCGCACTGCGTGCCATGGCCGCGCTGGCCGGGGCACGCGTGGCGCTGGCCGACGGCGACCACGCCTCCGCCGTGGCACGGGCCCGCGCCGCGGTCGAGAACTGGTGCACGGTCGGGGCGCCCTACGAGACCTCCGTCGCACGCCTGGTCCTCGCGGACGCCCTGGACGCGGTGGGCGACGCCCTGCTGGCCCGGCTCGAACGCGAGACGGCGCAGGCGTCGCTGGCGGCCATCGGGGCGCAGCGGCTGGCCGAGGTCGCGACGGTGGCCCTCGGTGAGCGCGCGGCGACGCGCCCGGGTCCCGCGCCCCGCCGCGTCGACGCCGGCGTGTTCCGCGCGGACGGGGACATGCGCACGATCACCTTCGCCGGGACCACGACCGTCGTGCGCGACCTCAAGGGCATGCGCCACCTCGCGCGGCTGCTGGCCGAACCGGGGCGCGAGTTCCATGCCCTCGACCTCGTGGCCGTCGAGGAGGGGACCCTGCCCGTCGGGGACCGCCCCGCGAGCGCACGGCGAGCTGGACCTGGCCAGCGATGACGCCGGCCCCCTGCTCGACGACGTTGCCCGGGCCGCCTACCGGCGACGGCTGACCGACGTGGACGAGGACATCGCCGAGGCCGAGGCCATGGGCGACGACGAACGCGCGTCCCTGGCGCGCACCGATCGCGACTTCCTCGTGGCCGAGCTCGCTCGGGCCTACGGCCTCGGCGGGCGGGCGCGGGTGGCCGGGTCGTCCGCCGAACGCGCCCGCGTCACGGTCACGCGGGCCATCCGCTACGCGCTGGCCCGGCTGGGCGAGCACCATCCCGGCCTCGCCGACCACCTCGACCGGGCCGTGCGGACCGGCACCTACTGCGCCTACGAGCCCGACCCCCGCGCCCCGATCGCGTGGGAGGTCTGATCGGCGGGGCGGGCGGGTGGCGTCACAGTGCGCATGGATGAGCGTTCCACGCACATATCGGCAACGTTCCGCGACAGTCCGTAACTCTGCGTGGGTGCGGGGCGCTCTCCACCCGATGCTGTCCCCGTTCACCGGAGTGTCTCGTGCGACGCCGACTCCTCGCCGCCACCACCACCTTCGCCCTGATCGCCAGCCCTGCTGCGGCCTTCGCCCAGGACGAGGCCGCACCTACGGACCCCGTCGAGGACAGCACCTCGCTCGAGGACCTGAGCCAGGCCCTCGAGGAGTGGGCGGACGGGATGGTCGGTGATCTCGAGACCGTGCTGGCGGACCTCATGGCCGGCTTCGTGTTCTCGCGGATGGAGGCCGACGCCCTGGCCGAGATGGAGGAGCTGGCGGACGCGGCCGACGAACCCGAGGAGGGCGAGGAGGCCGACGAGGCGGAGAGGACGAGGACGACGGCGCCGATGGCGAGGCCGTCTCCACCGTGGCCCACTGCGCCCCGCGCGGCAGCTTCGGCGCCCTGGTCGAGGGCATGGCCAACCACGGCGAGTACGTGACCGCCGCCGCCCACGGCGAGACCGTCGCGCTGACCGTGCCGACCATCGAGGTGGCCGAGGACGGCAGCGCGACGCTGGTCGAGCCCGCAGAGGACGAGGAGCTCCCCACCACCGACTTCGACCTCAGCACCGTGGAGGGCGCCGAGGCACTGTGCGACGCACTCGACGTCGTCTACCAGGCGCGGCTGCTCGACCTCGATGTCCAGTGGGAGGACGTCGACGGCTCGCGCGAGGCCCGGGTGCTGGCCCGGGAGCAGTGCCAGCTCGAGCGGCTCCGGGCCCGCAACGGGGCGGAGGACGTCGACGCCAAGGAGGCCTGCGCCGAGCTGCGTGACCGCGTCAAGGACGAGCACGAGGCCGAGCGTGCCGAGCGCGCCGACGCCCGCGACGCGGCGAAGGCCGAGCGCGAGGCGGAGCGTGCCGCGCGTGCCGACGCCCGCGAGCAGGCCAAGCAGGAGCGAGCGGACGCGAAGGCCGCGCGTGCCGGCGGTGCCGGCCACGGCAAGGGCAAGGGGGACTGAGTCCGTCCGGACGGTGCCGGGCCGCTCGACCCCGCGGCCCGGCACCGTCCGGCGGCTCGTTCCCGCGGCGCCCCGCCATCAAGATGGGCCGGCGCGGGCCGGTGGACGACGACCTGGTCGCCCCGCAGGTGCACCACCGCTGGTGAGCGCGCTCGCGTAGGGTCCGCGGCCATGGACCTGCCCGTCATGCCGCCCGTGAAGCCGATGCTGGCCAAGCCCGCCACGCGGCTGCCCGACCGCGAGCTCTCCTTCGAGCCCAAGTGGGACGGCTACCGCTGCATCGTGTTCCGCGACGGGGACGAGGTGGTGCTCGGGTCGCGCAACGAGAAGCCACTCAACCGGTACTTCCCGGAGATCCTCGACCCCTTGCGCGCGTCGCTGCCGGACCGGTGCGTGGTCGACGGCGAGCTGTTCGTCGCGGTCGACGGCCGCCTCGACTTCGACGCGCTGGGCCAGCGCATCCACCCGGCCGAGTCGCGCGTGACGATGCTCGCCGAGCAGACGCCCGCCGAGCTCGTCGTCTTCGACGTGCTGGCCCTCGACGACGAGGCGCTGGTCGACCGCCCGTTCCGCGACCGCCGTGCCGTGCTCGAGCAGATCGCCGACGGCTTCGCCCCGCCGGTGCACCTCGCCCCGGCCACCCACGACCGGGCCCAGGCCATGGAGTGGTTCGAGCGCTTCGAGGGGGCGGGCCTGGACGGACTGATCGTCAAGCCGCTGGACGACCCGTACGTGTTCGACAAGCGGGTGCAGCTCAAGCTCAAGCACGTGCGGTCGGCCGACTGCGTCGTGGCCGGCTACCGGATTCACAAGAGCGGCGACGGGGTGGGCTCGCTGATCCTCGGCCTGTACGCGCCGGACGGTCAGCTGTGGCACGTCGGGGTCGCCGCCAGCTTCACCGCGAAGCGACGGGTCGAGCTGCTCGACGAGGTCGCCCCGTACGAGCTCGACGACATCGGCGAGCACCCGTGGTCGTCCTGGATGGACGCCGAGGCCAACGCCGACGGCTCGATGCCGGGCGCCCCGAACCGCTGGAGCGGGGCGAACGGGCGCGACCACTCGTGGATCCCCCTGCGCCCCGAGCGGGTCGTCGAGGTGTCCTACACGTGGGCGACCGTCGGGGCGCTTCCGCGGGACCACGAAGATGCTGCGCTGGCGCCCCGACCGCGACCCCGCGTCCTGCTCGACCGACCAGCTCGCCGAGCCGGCGCCCGTCCCCATCACCGAGGTCCTGTCCGCCCGCCCCGTCGATCCCTGACCGGCACCACCGACGGATTCTGGGCTCGGTCCCAGTTTCTGTGTGGGCCCGGCCAGTGACCTCCGCCCACGACGACGGATTCTGGGCTCGGTCCCAGATTCTGTGTTGCCCGACGGTGACGGCCCCGGCTCACGGACAGGGTGGCCGCGGCCGGTGTTCCTACCCTCGAGGGTCATGCGACCACGTCTCCGTCTCCCCACTGCGGCCGCCCTCGTCGGCCTGCTCGCGGCGTGCAGCGGCACGCCGTCGAGCGCCCCGTCGACCACCGCCGGCCCCGCCACGAGCGAGCCCACGGCGTCGGTGACCAGCCCGGCGCCGACCTCCGAGGCGCCCGCCTCGCCGACGCCGTCCCCGACGGCGTCGGTGCCCGACCCGGACGTCGCCGCGTCCTCCGCCGACGAGCTCGCGGACCGGCTGGTGGCGGCCGAGCGTGCGATCCGTGATCCCGACACCGCCGACCTCGCGACCTGGGCCCAGGTCCAGCACGCCGCCTACCGGACGCTGGCGACCACGCCGGACTGGCGCGAGGACGTGCTGGCGGCCGTGCCTGCCGAGCTGCAGGAACCGGTGCTGGCCAACCTCGAGGCCCAGGAGCAGCTGTTCGCGCTGACCGAACCCCGCCCCGAGCTGCCCGACTGGCGGATCGTCGCCCCGGCCCCGGCCGACGAGCTCCTGGACGCCTACCACGCCGCCGCGGACGAGTTCGGCATCGACTGGACCTACCTGGCGTCCATCAACCTCGTCGAGACCCGCATGGGACGTATCCGCGGGCTCAGCAGCGCCGGGGCCCAGGGGCCCATGCAGTTCATCCCCGCCACCTGGGACGCCTACGGCGAGGGCGACGTGAACGACCCGCAGGACGCCATCCGGGCCGCGGCCCGGTACCTCGCCGACCACGGGGCGCCGCAGGACATGGACGGGGCGATCTGGGCCTACAACCACTCGGACCGCTACGTGGCCGCCGTCCGCGCCTACGCCGCGGTGATGCAGGCCGAGCCCGACACCTATGACGCCTACTACCACTGGCGCGTGCACTACCGGCTGCAGTCCGGCGACGTCGTGCTGGAGGAGGGCTGGACCAAGTGAACCGCCAACGCACCCTGATCGTGGTCGTCGCCATCGTCCTCGTCGCCGGTCTCGCCGCGACCGTCGTGGTCCTGACCGGCGGCGACGAACCCGCCCCCACCGACGGGACGGCGGCCCCGACGCCGACGCCGACGACCTCCGCCACCGAACCGGACGGGGCCGCGACGACCGACCCCGGCCCCGACCCGACCCTCGAGCCGACCGGTGACTCGACGACACCGGCCGGGGCCGAGCCCGAGATGCGCGGGATCTGGGTCCACCTGTTCGACCGCTCCCTGAAGACGAAGAAGAACATCCTCGCGTTCCTGGACACGGCCGCCGCGGCGAACTTCAACACCGTGATCGTCCAGGGTGCACGACGCCACGACGCGTTCTACGACTCCGACGTGCTGCCACGCACCACGGACGAGGAGATGAGCCGACGGGCTGGACATGCTGGGCACCCTGGTCCCGGCGGCCCACGAGCGCGGGCTGGACGTGCACGTCTGGTACGCGGTCGCACCGACCATGCACGCGACGATGCTCGACGAGGACCTCGGGCCCGACCACATCAACAGCCAGCACGGGTTCGGGACCGACGACCCGTGGCTGCAGGCGGGCAACGACCGCTCCTACGCCTACATGGACCCGGCCATCCCCGGGTTCCAGGAGCACGTCGCGGCGATGTACCGGGACGTGGTCGAGCGCTACGACATCGACGGCATCCACCTCGACTACCTGCGATACGAGTGCCTGCAGGTCGCCGACGACGGCACCTGCCGCTACGACGCCGAGCCAGGCGACGGCGCGACCGAGAACCAGCACCCCACCACCATGGCGCGGTACCGCGACCACGGGCAGGGCTCGCTCGCCGACTTCATGCGCCAGCAGACCGAGGACCTGGTCCGACGCATCTACCTCGAGGTCGCCGACGTCGACCCGACCGTGGTCGTGTCCGGTGCCCTGATCGCCCAGGGTGATGGCCCGGGGCCGAACCGGGACGCCTTCTCGCAGGCCAAGGCCTACTGGAACAAGGGCCAGGACTGGGCGTCGTGGATCGACCACGGGATCCTCGACGAGGCCTTCCCCATGGCCTACTTCCGCGAGTCCGACCCGCGCTGGGCCACGGCCTACGACGACTGGACCGCGTTCGCCCAGACGATGGATTCGGACGAGCACGTGGTCGCCCTCGGCCAGGCCGCCTACCTCAACTGCGTGGACCAGTCGCTGGACCAGATCCGCCAGAGCCGCGACGCGACCGACGGCGTCGTCGTCTACAGCTACCAGGGGACCATCGCCGAGGACGGCTGCGACCAGCAGCCGCCGGGCGACCTGCTGCAGCAGCTGCGCGACGGCATGTTCGCCGAGCCCGCCCCGGTCCCCGAGATCCCTCGCAAGGCCGACCCGACCCAGGGCCACATCCTCGTCCAGGCCACCGACGGCCAGCAGGTGACCGTCACCGGCCCCGACGGGCAGGAGCAGACGCGGCAGGCCGACGCCACCGGCCACGCCGGGTTCGTCTGGGTCGACCCCGGTACCTGGCAGGTCCGCGTCGCCGACGGGCCGTCGCGCGAGGTCCAGGTCGAGGTCGCCGAGGTCACCCGGGTCGACCTGGGCGGCTGACGCCGCGTACGCGATCGGCCCCGGGGGCCCGGGCCCTTCGGCACTGCTGCGCCCCGCCCCGCTCCCGTAGCGTCGGGACCGATCGGGTAGGAGGCGGTGGGTGGATCCCACGGTGCTGGCCGCGGACGCCGTCACCTTCCCCGCGCGCGCCCTCGACGACCTGGTCGCGATCCTGCGCGGGGACGGCTACCGGGTCGTCGGCCCGACGGTGCGCGACGGCGCCGTGGTGTACGCCGAGGTCCAGGGTGTGGCCGACCTGCCGCAGGGCGTGGCGGACGAGCAGGCGCCGGGGCGCTACCGGCTCACCGACGACGGCGCCGGCTGGTTCGGCTTCGCGGTGGGCCCGACCAGTCCGCGGCGTGAGCTGCTCCCCCCGCGTCACGCGCTGTGGGAGGCCCAGCTCGGCACGGACGGCGTCGTCGCGGTCGTCGACGCCCCGTTGCCCGACCGCCCCGTGGCCTTCCTCGGCCTGCGCTCGTGCGAGCTCGCCGCCATCGCGATCCAGGACCGGGTGTTCCTCGGCGGGGCCGCGGAGGACCGGGTGTACGCGTCGGCACGGCAGGACGCCCTGATCGTGGCGGTCGAGTGCTCGACGCCGGCGGCGACCTGCTTCTGCACGTCCATGGGCGGGGACCCGGAGGTGCTGGCGGGGGCGGACGTGGTCCTGACCGAGCTGCTCGACGGCGAGCACCGCTTCCTCGCCCAGGCGGAGTCCGACCTCGGGCGCGACCTGCTGCATCGACTGCCGGACACGGTGCCGGCCGAGCACGCGGACGCCGAGCAGCGCGCCGCGATCCTGCAGGGCGCGCGCGACCGCATCACCCGACGGCTGGACGCCGACGGGGTCCACGACCTCCTGCTCGACAACCTCGAGCACCCCCGCTGGGACGACGTCGCCGAGCGGTGCCTGGCCTGCGGGAGCTGCACGCTCGTGTGCCCGACCTGCTTCTGCACGGAGGTCGAGGACACCACCGACCTCACCGGCGCCGTGGCCCGGCACGACCGGCGGTGGGCGTCGTGCTTCGAGCTGGACCACTCCCACGCCGGACCCGGCAGCGTGCGCAGCTCGACCCGGGCCCGCTACCGGCAGTGGCTGACCCACAAGCTGGCGACCTGGGTCGACCAGTTCGACAGCTCCGGGTGCGTCGGCTGCGGCCGCTGCATCACCTGGTGCCCGGTCGGGATCGACATCACCGAGGAGGTGGCGGCCATTGGCGCCTCGTGACCTCGCCGCGGCCCTGGCCGCGCACCCGTTCCTCGCCGGCGTCGACCACGGGCACGTCGAGCAGCTCGCGGACGCCGCCGGCGAACGCACCTGGCCGGCGGGGGCGTGGCTGTTCCGCCACGGCGGCGTCGCCGACGTGTTCCACCTCGTGGTCGCCGGGCGTGTGGCGCTGGAGGTCGCCGACCCCGGCCACGACTCGATCATCGTGGAGACCCTGCGTCCCGGCGAGCCGCTCGGCTGGTCGTGGCTGTTCCCGCACCGCACGTGGGCCTTCGACGCCCGAGCGGTCGAGGACACCACGACGCTGGAGCTGGACGCCGGCCGTCTGCGCGCCCTGATGGACGAGGACGCCGAGTTCGGCCGCGACTTCGCGCTGCGGGTCGGCCGGGTCGCCGTCGACCGGCTCCTCCACACCCGGACCCAGCTCGTCCTGGCCCACCACCATGCCCGTCGTTGACGCCCTGCCGACCACCAGCCTGCGCCCGCGGGTGCGGCAGGTCGTCGCCGTCCGCCGTCAGACCGCCGACGTGGTCACCCTCGACGTCGCCATGACCGGCGAGGACGCCCCGTTCGCACCGGGGCAGTTCGCCATGCTCTACGCCCCGGGCGTCGGCGAGGCCGCGATCTCGGTCTCGTCGGACCCTGCCGACCAGGGCACGTGGGGCTTCAGCATCCGCGCGGTCGGCTGGGTCAGCAACGCCCTGACGCGTCTGGAACCCGGCCAGGTCCTCGGCGTGCGTGGGCCCTACGGGCGCCCCTGGCCGCTGGACGAGGCGGCGGGGCGCGACCTGCTCGTCGTGGCCGGTGGCATCGGGCTGGCGCCGGTGCGCCCCGCGATCCTCGCGGCGCTGGGGGACCGGGACAGGTTCCGTCGCGTGGTGGTCGTCGTCGGGGCGCGCCGACCGGAGGAGCTGGTCTTCGCCGACGACCTCGCCGCGTGGGGCGACGACCCGGCGATCGACTGCACCGTCACCGTGGACACGGCCGACGCCGGCTGGGACGGGCACGTCGGGGTGGTCACCAAGCTGCTCCCCGGGGCCGACGTCGACCCGCGCGAGACCGTCGTCCTGACCTGCGGCCCGGAGATCATGATGCGCTTCGCGGCGCGGGCGGTCCTGGAGCGGGGCGTGCCACCCGAGCAGGTCCACGTGACCCTCGAGCGCACGATGCGCTGTGGTGTCGGCACCTGCGGGCACTGCCAGCTCGGGCCGGTGCTGGTCTGCCGTGACGGGGCGGTGTTCCCGTGGCCGGCCGTCGCCGGCCTCCTCGACGTCCGCGAGCTGTAGGGAGGTGGCACCCATGCCCGGCACCCGGCCCCGCCCGAGCATCGCGGTCTGGAAGTTCGCCTCCTGCGACGGCTGCCAGCTGTCGCTGCTGTCCGCCGAGGACGAGCTGCTCACGCTGGCCGGCGAGGTCCACATCGCGCACTTCCTCGAGGTGACCCGCGAGGTCGCCGGCGGCCCCTACGACCTCTCCATCGTCGAGGGGTCGATCACCACGCCCGAGGACGTCGAACGCATCCACCACGTCCGCGACATCTCGACCCGGCTGATGACGATCGGGGCGTGCGCGACCTCCGGGGGGATCCAGGCCCTGCGCAACGGTGCCGACCACGACGCGTTCCGGTCGCTGGTGTACGCCCACCCGGAGTACATCGACGCGCTGGCGACCTCGACCGCGATCGCCGACCACGTCCCGGTGGAGTTCGAGCTTCGCGGCTGCCCCGTGGAGACGACCCAGCTGGTCGAGGTGGTCGCGGCGCTGCTGGCCGACCGCCGCCCCGTCGTGCCGGACCACAGCGTCTGCGTGGACTGCAAGCTGCAGGGCACCGTGTGCGTCACCGTCGCCCACGGCACCCCATGCCTGGGTCCGGTCACGCAGGCCGGGTGCGGGGCGCGCTGCCCGCGGTTCCACCGGGGCTGCTACGGCTGCTTCGGACCGGCCTCGACGGCCAACACCACGGCCCTGGCCGACACGCTGCACGACGAGCTGGGCGTGCCGCACCCGCAGCTGCTGCGCCTGTTCCGGACCTTCAACACCGCCGCCCCGGCCTTCGACGAGGAGGCACGGCGCCACGAGGAGGTCGTGCCGTGACCCACACCCACGACCGCACCATCAGCGTCGAGGCCCTGGCCCGTGTCGAGGGCGAGGGCGCCATGCACGTGCGGGTCGCCGATGGCCGGGTCGCCGAGGTGCAGCTGCGGATCTACGAGCCGCCCCGCTACTTCGAGGCGCTGCTGCGGGGGCGCGACCACCACGAGCCACCGGACATCACCGCCCGGATCTGCGGGATCTGCCCGGTCGCCTACCAGCTCTCCTCCATCAACGCCATCGAGTCCCTGGCCGGCGTCACCGTGCCCGACGGCGTCCGCCAGCTCCGTCGGCTGCTGTACTGCGGCGAGTGGATCGAGAGCCACGTCCTGCACGTGTTCCTGCTCCACGCCCCGGACTTCCTCGGCTACCAGGGTGCGGTCGAGATGGCGGCCGACCACCAGGACCTGGTGACCACGGCGCTGCGGATGCGCAAGGCCGGCAACGCCCTGCTCGAGGTGGTCGGCGGCCGGGCCATCCATCCCGTCAACGTCCGGGTCGGGGGCTTCCATCGCGCCCCGACGCGGGCCGAGCTGCACACCCTGGTGGACGAGCTCACCTGGGCGCGGGGGGCCGCGGTCGACACCGCCCGCCTGGTCGCCGGGTTCACCTTCCCCGAGCTTCAGGCCACCCCGACCTGGGTGGCCCTGCGCCCCGAGCCCGGCTCGGGCCCGCCCGGCGCGACCGACTACCCGATCGAGCAGGGCCGGGTCGTGTCGTCGGCGGGACTGGACATCCCGGTCGAGGAGTGGCCCGAGCACTTCCACGAGGAGCACGTGGCCCACTCCACCGCCCTGCACGGCCGGATGCGGGGCGGCGGTACGTACATGGTCGGGCCGGTGGCCCGGTTCAACCTCGCCCACGACCGGTTGCCCGACGACGTCGCCGCCCTGGCCCGCGAGGTCGGGCTGGTCGCACCGGTCACCAACCCGTTCCGCAGCATCCTGGTCCGTGCCATCGAGACCGTGTACGCCTACGACGAGGCGCTGCGCCTGATCGACGCGTACGTCGAACCCGCCGCCCCGTGGGTCGAGGTCCCGGCGGTCGTCGGTGTCGGCCACGGGGCCACCGAGGCGCCCCGCGGCCTGCTCTACCACCGCTACGGCGTGGACGCCGACGGCCACATCACCGACGCGGTGATCGTGCCGCCCACGTCCCAGAACCAGCCGGCGATCGAGCAGGACCTCGCGCTGTTCGTGCAGGACCACCTCGACCTCGACGACGCGGACCTGCAGTGGCAGTGCGAGCAGGCCATCCGCAACTACGACCCGTGCATCTCCTGCTCGACGCACTTCCTCGAGCTGACCGTGGAGGGGCGATGATCTCGCTGGTCGTGGCGCTGGGCCATCCCGACCGTGGCGACGACGGGGTGGGCGCGTTGGTGGCCGATCGCCTGGGGAGCCGGTCCGGGGTCGTGGTCCACCGGCTGCCCGGGGACCCGTCGCGCCTGCTGGACGACCCGCTGTGGACCTCGGCCGACACGGTCGTGGTGGTCGACGCCGTCCGGACCGGCGCGCCGGTGGGCTCGGTGCACCACTGGGACGCCACGGGACTGATCCGCCCCGGCGCGGCGATCACCACCGAGACGCACGGGCTGGGGCTCGTGTCGGTGCTCGCGCTGGCCGACGCGCTCGGGCGCCTGCCGGCCCGCTGCACCGTCGTCGGCGTGGAGGGTCGGGTGTTCGACGTGGGGGCGCCGCCGTCGGCGGAGGTGCGGGGCGCGGTCGACGCCGCGGTCACCGCCGTCGACGAGGTCCTGGCCGCCGCGTCCCGGCAGGTCACGGCAGCAGCGTCCGCCCCTCGGTGACCCCGACCACCAGCTCGCCCGCCAGCCCCAGCACGACGACGCCGGCGACCGCGAGGCCCACCGCGGTGCTCGACCACCGTCCCAGCAGGTGGACCGTCGCCCCGTCGGAGGACCGCAGGTGCATGGCCGCGACCACGCGCAGGTAGTAGGCCAGCGACACGACGGTGTTCAGCACGACCAGCACCGCCAGCCACAGCAGGTTCGCGTCGACGGTGGCGGTGAACACCGCCAGCTTGCCGGCGAAGCCGGCCAGGGGCGGGATCCCCACCAGCGACAGCAGCGCCAGGGTCATGGCCCACGCCAGCCACGGACGTTCGGCGACCAGGCCGTCGAAGTCGGCCATCCGGGTCCGGCCACGCAGCGCCCCGACGACGGCGAAGGCCCCGATCGTGCCCACCGCGTAGGTGGCGAGGAACAGCAGCAGGGCGGGGACGGCCTGCGGCGTGTGCCCGACGACCGCGACCGCCGCCAGCGCGTACCCGGCCTGGGACACGCTGGACCAGCCCAGCAGGCGGCGGACGTCGTCCTGGCGCAGCGCCGCGAGGTTGCCCAGCGTCATGGTCAGCGCCGCGATGCCGGCCACCGCACCGGTCAGCCCGCCCGCCTCGGGCCACAGGTCCACGAGGCGGGCCAGGGCCACGGTGCCCCCGATCTTGGGCACGACGGTGAGGAAGGCGGAGGAGGGCAGGGGGGCACCCTGCGCCACGTCGGGGACCCAGGCGTGTGCCGGTACCGCACCGGACTTGAACGCGAGCCCCACGGCCAGGCCGACGGCGGCGGGCACGACCAGCCAGCCGTCGGCGGTCGTGATCGAGCCGGCCAGGTCGACGTACAGGGTGGTGCTGGCGGCCCCGAAGGCCAGGACGACGCCGACCAGCAGCACGATGTTGGACAGCCCGCCGACGAGGAAGTAGGTCATGCCGGCCTCCACGGCCAGCGGCGAGCGGCGGTGGTAGGCGGCCAGCACGTAGCCGGTGACCGAGGACAGGGTGACCCCGGCGACCAGCTCGTTGAGGTCCGCTGCCCCGGCCATGACGATCCCGCCGAGCGCCCCGAGCAGCAGCAGGGCGTGGTACTCGCCGCGGCGTGCGTCGGTCGCCAGCCACTCCGGGGCGAGCAGCACCACCAGCGCCGTCGCCCCGCACACCACGACCGTGGCCACCCCGGTGGTCGCGTCCAGGGCCCACAGCCGTTCGAAGGTCAGCTGGTCGGCCAGGTCGAGCAGGTCGACCTGCGTGGCCACGGTGGCGGCGAGCGCGACCAGCGCGATCGGGGCGACCACCCGCTGGCGGGACGCCGGCACGACCATCGCGACCACCAGCACGGTGGCCGCTCCGCCGAGCAGCAGGATCTGGGGGAGGACGTGGGCGAGGTTCACGCCCCGACGCCCCGCAGCAGCAGCTCCGAGGTCGCCGCCACCGTGTCCAGCAGGCCGCGGGGCGCGACACCCAGCACGATCGTCAGTCCCAGCAGCGCCCCGAGGGCGGCCTGCTCGGAGGGCACGAGGTCGGTCAGGCCGTCCCACCGTGCGGGGCGTTCGCCGAGGAAGACGGTCTGCAGCAGCTGCAGGAACAGCGCGGCGGTCACGAGCAGGCCCAGCAGGCCGATGCCGGCCAGCCAGGGCAGGACGCCGAAGGTGCCGGTGAAGATCTGGAACTCGGCCACGAAGCCGACCAGGCCGGGCAGCCCGAGGCTGGCGAACGCCGCCACGCCGGTGGCGACGGTCAGCTGGGGCACGCGGTCGGCCAGCCCCCCGTAGGCGTGCATGTCGAACTCCTCGGTCCGGCGCCAGATCGACCCGGTGATGAGGAACAGCGCCCCGGTGATCAGTCCGTGGGCGACCATCTCGACGGTGGCGCCGGTCAGGGCGAGGGACCGCGCGGCCTCGGCCCCGGACAGCACGCCGCCGGCGGCGGCCACGCCGAGCACCGTGTAGCCCATGTGCGTGATCGAGGTGTAGGCGATGCGGCGCTTGATGTCGGTCTGGCCCAGTGCCACGAACGCCCCGTACAGGATGCTGACCACGCCGACGATCCCGATCGCCGGCGCCCAGGTGGCGAAGGTCTCGCGCATCATCGAGAAGGGGATCCGGATGAGGCCGAAGGTCCCCATCTTCAGCAGCACGCCGGCGAGGATCGCCGACGCCGTGGCCGGCGCCTCCACGTGGGCGGCAGGCAGCCAGGTGTGGAACGGCACCACCGGGGTCTTGATGCCGAGGCCGAGCAGCAGCGCCAGCAGGGCGAACCCGGCGTGGGCGGCACCGGCCAGGGGCTGGGCGGCGATGAGCTCGCGCATGTCGAACGAGATGGGGTCCATCCCGAGCGCCAGGGCGATGATCCCGACCAGCAGGGCGAGCGAGCCGAGCAGCGTGTAGAGGAAGAACTTCAGCGCGGCCCGTTCGGCGCCCTCGTGTCCCCACCGGCTGATCAGGAAGTACATGCCGACCAGGCTGAGGTCGAAGAACACGTAGAACAGCACGAGGTCGAGGGACACGAACAGGCCGATGGAGACGGCCTCGAGGAAGAGCAGCCATGCGTAGTAGGAGCGATGCCGACCGCGGGTGTCGGCCGGGTAGGCGATGGCCGCCGAGTACAGCACGACGGTGACGCCGAGCACGGCCAGGGCGATGCCGTCGACGCCCACGCGGTACCCGACGCCGAGCGTGGGCAGCCAGGCCACGTCGACGACGTGCTGGAAGAGCGTGCCGCTGCCGGCGTCGAAGGTGGCCCAGGCGGCGACGAACAGGGCCACCGGGACGAGGCTGATGGCCAGTGCCGACCACCGGGTCGTGCGCTCCGAGCCCGGCAGCAGCGCGAGCACGGCCGCGCCCACGAGGGGCACGAGGATCGCGGCGGTCAGCATCGGTTACCTCCCCACGACGGCGGCGACGGCGACGAGGCCGAGGCCGACGACGATCACGACGAACTGGTGGTGGACCATCCCGGTGTGGCTGCGCCGGGCATCCGCACCGGCGCGGTCGACCAGCCAGGCGATCCCGGCGACGGCGGCGTCGACGCCCCGCTCGGCGACGCGTGTGCTGCCACGGGCCAGACCGCGCCCCGCCGCGGCCGCCCCGCGCGGCAGCGCGTCCGTGCCCGGCTCGAGCCATCGGCGCGCCCCGTCGGCGATCGACCGGCCCCCGGCGGCCACGGCCCACACGGCGCCGTCGACGACGGCGTCGTCGAACCGCGCGAGCAGGCGGGCGCCGGCGAGCGTCGGGTCGACGACCACGCGGCGCAGCAGGGCGGTCCATCCCAGCCACTCGGCCCAGGCGGCGCTGGTGCCCTGCGTGCCGACGTGGCCGAGACGATGCCGGCGGTCGGCGGTCCAGACGGCGTAGACACCCAGCGCGACCGCGAGCAGCGAGGCGACCAGCTCCCAGGGCGGGCCCTCGGCCATCGGCCCGTCCAGCACCTCGGCGGCGACCTCGCGCACGGGCGGGAGCCACAGCGCCCCGAGCAGCACCGACCCGGCGGCGAGCACGCCCATCGCGCCCGTCTCGGCCAGCCCGGGGCGCTCGACGAGCTGGCGAGGGCCCTCGCCGTCCTCGTCGGCGAGGCCGCCGAACGCGAGCAGCTGGAACCGGGTGGCGTACGCCGCCGACAGCCCGCCGGCCAGGACCACGGCGACGGCGAGGCCGGGGGAGAGGTGCCCGGCCGCGGCCAGGATCGATTCCTTCGACCAGGCGCCCCCCAGCGGCGGGACCGCCGCGAGGGCCAGGCTGGCGACGGCAGCCAACCCCGCGGTGGTGCGCAGGGCCCGGCCGAGGCGCATGCGCCCGAGCTCGGGGGATCCCACCGCGGCCATGGCGGTGCCCGCGGACAGGAACAGCTGGGCCTTGAACGCGGCGTGCACGACCAGGTGGACGGCGGCGACGGCCGGGTACCCGGCCCCGACCGCGACCAGCATCAGCCCGTACTGCGCAGCGGTGGAGGCGGCCAGCAGCTTCTTCGCGTGGGACTGCAGCAGCGCGACCACGCCCCCCACGAGCGCGGTCCCCAGGCCGATCGCGACCGTGGTGGGGCCGAACCAGTCCGCGCGGTCGAGGACGGGATGGAGCCGCACCAGGGCGTACGCGCCGGCGGCCACCATCGTGGAGGAGTGCAGCAGCGCGGAGACCGGCGTCGGGCCCCTCCATGGCCGAGAACAGCCACGGGGCGAACGGGCCCTGCGCGGACTTGGCCACGGCGGCCAGCAGGACACCCGCCACGACCACGTGCAGGTGGGCACCCGTGAGGTCGGTGAGGTCGGCGTAGGCGAGGCTGCCCGTCCCGGCGAGCGCGGCGCCCGAGCCGCCAGGACCAGGCCCAGCCCGCCGAACCGGGTGGCGTTGAAGGCGTGCGCGGCGGCGCGGGGCGCGGCGGGGCGGCGCCAGTCGTGGGCGATCAGGATCCAGGAGTACGCGGCCACCAGCTCGAAGCCGATGGTCAGGGTCAGCAGGTCCGCCGCGGTCACCAGCAGCTCCATGGCGCCCACGAACGCGACCATCAGGCCCAGCAGGCGCGGCAGGTCGTGGGCCTCCTCGTGGCCGGCGGCCCACGCCACGACCAGGGCGGCGACCGCAGGCACGAGCGCGGCCACGACGGTGGCTGGGGGGACCAGCTCGAGCTGCAGGGCCAGTCCGCCGCCGACGTCGTAGCTGCCGGTGCTGCCCGCCACGGCCGCGAGGACCGCGACCACCAGGGTGGCGGCCAACGTGGCCACGGCGGCCGTGCCCAGCGCGGCGGGGCGCCGGTCGGGGCGCACACGCGTCCCGACGGCCCACACCCCGGCACCGGCCAGGGTGGGCAGCAGCGTCAGCGTCCACGCCATCAGCCCGCCATCCGATCGAGGCCCTCGGTCGTGTCGACCTGCCGGGCGCGGTAGACGGCGATCACCATGGCGAACCCGATCGCCGCCTCCACCGCCATCACGAACATGGCGACGATCACCAGCACCTGGCCGGTGGGCGCCCCGGCCGAGGTGAAGCGCCAGAACCCGGCGGCGGCGAGCATGATCCCGTTGATGGCCAGCTCGAGCCCCATCATCACCATCACGAAGGACTGCTGGGACACGACGCCCCAGACCCCGAGCCCGACGAGCACGGCGGCGGCCAGCAGCACGGTCACGATCGTCATCCGCCGTGCCCCCCGTGGTGCATGTGGTGGTCGTGGCCGCCACCGCCGGCGTCCTCGGTGTCCTCGTCGCCGAGGTCGGGGCGCGTGGTGGGGTCGTCGGGGTCCAGGGACGGCGGGACCGAGCCCTCGTCGGCCACCCCGAACCGCCCCGACGCCGACGACAGGACGACCGCGCCGACCATGGTGGCGACCAGGGTCACGCCGACGGTCTGCATCAGCAGCATCGAGCCGCCCATCAGCTCGTGCCCGAGCCGGCGGATCGAGCCCTCGGGCGCGACCACGGCCACGGTCGGCAGGTCGGCGCCCAGCGCGACGGCCGCGAGCACCACCGTGACGGCCACGCCCGCGGCGATGGCCGTGCGGGGCAGGTGGATCATCTCCATGGGGTTCAGGCCGGCGGGGTTCATCATGAACGCGACCATGAAGATGGCCATCACGACCATCTCGACGCCCATCATGAAGAACAGGGCCACACCGAGGTACTCGGCCAGCAGCAGGACCAGGATGGCCCCGACGTTGGCGAACGAGGCCAGCAGCGCGAAGGTGGCCCGCACCATCGAGTCCGTGCGGAACACGCGCCACCCGAACCACGCGGCCGCGACCGCGAAGACCCAGAAGGCCACGTCGACGCCGATGCCCGTCACCACAGCGTCACCACCCCCGCGATGGCCAGGTGCACGAAGGACAGCGGCAGCAGCACGATCCAGCAGACCAGGACGAACCGGTCCATGGGCACGCGCGCGACCCGGTGGCGCAGCCACACCAGCACCACGACGACGGCCAGGGCCTTGATCGCGAGCCACACCGGACCCGGCAGCCACGGACCCGTCGGGCCAGCCAGGAACACCACGGCGGTGGCGATGGCGTAGGTCGCCAGCATCGCGCGGCGGGCCCACTGCCATGCGACGTGGACGGGGCCGGACGCCTCGGCGTCGGTCCCGCCGACGATGTCGTTCCCGTCGGGCAGGTCCATCGGGCCGAAGAACGACACGCCGAGTGCGACCACGAGGAACAGCGGCAGCCCCAACGGCTGGCGGAGCACGTTCCAGGTCCCCTCCTGCTGCGACACGAGGATGCGCCCGAAGCTCATCGACTCGGCGGGCAGGGCCGCGGCGATCAGCACGAACATGCTGAGCAGCAGGAACGACAGCCCGGACGCGAGGAAGCGGTACCCGCCGACGATCGGGAACGGCGAGTTGGGGGACCAGCCGTGCAGGTACACCGCGACCATGGCCAGCACCTCGGCCGCCCCGAACACCACGATGCCGGTGCGGACGTCGGCGACGGCCCAGCGTGCGCCCGAGCGGCAGGACCGTCAGCGCGGTCGCGGCCAGGGCGGCGTACAGCGCCGGGGCCAGCACCCACAGGATCAGGTCGGGGCGCTCGGTCACGATGCCCGGTCGGCGCCAGGCCGCGGCGGCACGTGCCAGCGGGGCGACGGCGGCGCGGACGGGCCCGACCGGCTGACCGGCGACCCGGGTGCCCACGAGCACCTCGGTGGCCGCGACCGCCCACGCCCCCACCGCGAGCACGGCGAGCACGACCACCGCGGCCACGGCGGGGTTGGCGGCACCGGCGACCTCGATCATGGCGTGGTCGCCGGGGTCGGGGCGGGAACGGTCGGTTCGAGGTCGGGGGCGACCGAGCACAGCGTCAGCCATGCCCGGCCGAGCTCCTGCCCGCGCAGCGCCCCGGCGACCTCGTCGGGGCTGCGGCGGGGCGCGGGCGGCGGCAGGTCGCCGGCCACGGCGGCGGCCGCCCCGTCCAGCCACGCGCGCCACCGGGCCGTGACGTCGGTGCCGTCGTCGAGGACCCCGACGCCGTCGGTGGCGGCCCGCAGTGCCCAGGGCCGGTCGAGGAGGCGTCGAAGTCGCTCCACGCCGGTGGGATCGGGATCGAGCGCCACGCCGGCCGTCCGGCGCGCCAACGCCCCGAGCCCGGCGAGGTCGCACAGCTCGGCCAGCGCCGCCAGCAGCCGGGTGGCCACCTCGGCCGGTCCGCGCGCCCCGTCGGTCGACGGCCCTCCCGGGGCCCCGACCGGCGGGTCGACGAGGTCGGCCACGACCAGGTCGGCCTCCTCGAGCACGTCGCCCTGCAGGCCCACCTCGAGCACGACGCCGGCCGGCAGCCCCGGGAGGAACGGCCCGAGCCGCAGCGACAGGCGGTCGAGCGCCAGCCCGTCGCGCCCCTCGGTGGGCGGCATCGGCATCATGCGGCCGTAGGGGGTGCCGCCCATCATCCCCTCGCCGCCCTGGCCGTGCGGGCCCACGCCCTGCCAGTCGACGGGGTGGTCCGCCCGCAGCAGGGCGGGATGGTCCCGTCGCCCCGCCAGCACATCGCGCTGCAGGTCCTGCAGGGCCGGGACGGGGTCGTCGACGGGCAGCGCCGGGACCTCGCCGAGCCCGAGCGCGGCCGTGTCACCGGCCAGGCCGAGCGTCGCCGCGCCACGGGGCGCGGGGACCTGGTCGTGCACGTGGGCCAGCGCGTCGAGGTGCTCAGGGGGGATCGCCCCGACCACCACCAGCACCGTGGCGTGGCGCGGGGAGGCCACGACGCGCACGCGGTCGTCGGCGCGCAGCCGTGCGAGCTCGCGGTGGCCACCGAGGCCACGCGCGACGACCACCGGCACCGGGGCGGTGGCCGCGAGGCGATCGAGCCATCCCGTCACTGCCATCGCAGGGCCCCCTCCCGCCACGCGTACAGCACGCCGAGCGAGAGCAGTGCGAGGAACACGCCCATCTCGACCAGGGCCTTGACCCCGATCGACGCGAACACCACGGCCCACGGGTACATGAACATCATCTCCATCTCGAACGCGATGAGGACGAGGGTCATGGGGTAGTACCGCGCGTGGAACCGGTTCCACGTGTGCGTGTCCGGCTCCTGGCCGCCGAGGACCGGCAGGGTGGTGGACCAGTGGGCGGTCGTGGGGTCGGTCTGCCGGTGCGCCATCGCCACCAGCGCGGTGACCGTCGCGACGACGACGGCCACGGTCAGCACGGCGGTGAAGGCGGCGAGCACGAGACTCCGGGATCGGCGGCAGGCCCCGTCGCGGGTTCGGGACAACCCCCCGGGGGTATGACTGCCGAGTCTGTCAGGTGAAACCGCTCGACGCGGCGACCTCGACCCGGCAGGCTGGACATGATCGGGAGGAGACCGGGATGCGCGGGCACTACGACCACATCGTCATCGGGGCGGGCTCGGCGGGTTGTGTGCTCGCCGACCGTCTCACGGCCGCGGGCAGGTCGGTCCTGCTCGTCGAGGCCGGCGGCTCCGACCGCAGCCTCAACGTGCAGACCCCGGCGGCGTTCTCGAAGCTCTACCACACCAAGCGCGACTGGGACCTGCAGACCGAGCCCGAGCCCGAGGCCAAGCACCGGCGGCTGTACGTCCCTCGCGGGCGCATGCTCGGTGGCTCGAGCTCCATGAACGCGATGATCTACGTGCGCGGACGGGCCGAGGACTACGACCGCTGGCGCGAGGAGTACGGGCTCGCGGGCTGGGGCTGGGACGACGTCCTGCCGCTCTTCCGGGAGGTCGAGGACAACAGTCGGGGCGCCGACGCCCACCATGGCGTCGGTGGACCGCTGCGCGTGGAGGACCCGGTCCAGGTCAGCCCGCTGACCGAGCGGTTCGTCGACGCCTGCGAGCAGGCCGGCTTCGACCGCAACGACGACGTCAACGGCTCCGACCCAGGACGGCGCCGGGGTGGTGCAGGTGACCCAGCGCAGCGGCCGTCGCTGGTCCGCGGCCGACGCGTTCCTCCACCCGGCCAGGGGGCGCGACGCGCTGCACGTGGCGCGAGGTGCCCAGGTGCGGCGCCTGATCGTGGAGGCCGGCCGTGTGGTCGGGATCGAGACGTGGCACCGTGGCGAGGTCCGCACCGCCCGCGCCGCGGGCGACGTGATCCTGTCCGCCGGGGCCATCGGGTCGCCGCACCTGCTGCTGCTGTCCGGCATCGGGCCCGCCGACCACCTGCGCGGACTCGGCATCGACGTGGTCGCCGACCTGCCCGTGGGGGAGGGCATGCAGGACCACCCGTTCGTGGCGATGCAGTGGGAGACCAGCTCACCCGAGTCCCTCAACGACGCCGAGGACCTGCGCCACGTGGCCCAGTACCTCGTCCGGCACGAGGGCAAGCTCGCCTCCAACGTGGCCGAGGCCATCGCCTTCGTGCCGTCGACCCGTGACCGCACCGATCCCGACCTGCAGTTCCACTTCGCCCCGACCCACTTCCGGGACCACGGCGCGATCACCTTCGAGGACGGGCACTCGTACACGATGGGGCCGTGCCTGGTCACCCCCCGCAGCCGTGGGCGGCTGTGGCTGGGGTCGGCCAACCCGGCCGCGCCCCCGCACTTCACACCGGGCGTCCTCACCGAGCGCGAGGACCTCGACGCGCTGGTCGACGGGGTGCTGCTGGCCCGCGAGCTGGCGGCGCAGCCGGCCCTCAAGGAGGTCACGGTGGGCGAGCTGAACCCCGGCGCCACCGTCGCCGAGCGTCCCCAGGTCGAGGAGTGGGTGCGGGGCGAGGTCGAGCTGCTCTACCACCCCACCTCCACCTGCCGGGCCAGCGGCAACGACGACGGCGTGGTCGACGCCCAGTTCCGGGTGCGGGGCGTCGAGGGCCTGCGTGTCGTCGACGCGTCGGTGTTCCCCGAGGTGCCGCGGGGGAACACCAACGCCCCGACCATCATGCTGGCCACCATGGCCAGCCACCTGCTGCTGGGGACGTGACCGGAGATCAGCCGTCGGTCTCGGCGATGAACGCCGCGATCCGCCGGCCGATCTCCTCGCCGGCGTCCTCCTGGAGGAAGTGGCTGGCCGTCACCGTCCCGAACGCGTGCGTGCCCGGGATCAGCTGCGCCATGCGCTCGCCGACCTTCGGCGGGATGATCGGGTCCTTGTCCGCCCACACGAACAGCACGGGCGGCTCCTCCCAGGCCTCGAAGACCTCCCAGGCGCGCATGTGCTCGGCCGCGCCGGGGCTGTCCTCGCTGGTCGGGACCAGCAACGGCAGGGCGAGCGGCCCACCGTGCGACGACGGGTCGGGGAACGGCGCCTCGTAGGCCGCCCGGACCTCCGGTGGCAGGTCCGTCAGGCAGGCCCCGTCGACCATGTCGGCGACGGGGAAGGCCTCGAGCGTCTGCACGTGGTCGTGGAAGGCCTGCCAGGCCTCGCTCATCCGCCCCCCGGCCCGGTACATGCCCGTGTCGGTGACCACCAGCCGGGCGATCCGGTGCTGGTTCGCGGCCGCCCACGGCAGCCCCAGCACGCCGCCCCAGTCGTGCACGACCAGGGTGATCGGCGTGTCGTCCCCGACGGCCGCCCGCAGGTGCTGGTCCATCGCGTCGTACAGCCGGGCGAAGGAGTACCAGTCCCGCGGCTGGGGCTTGTCCGACCGCCCGAAGCCGACGTGGTCGGGGACCACGACCCGGTGCCCGGCGTCGAGCAGGGGCGGCAGCACGTCGCGCCACAGGTAGCCCCACGTCGGCTCGCCGTGCAGCAGCACGACCGGGTGGGCGTCGGCCGGTCCCTCGTCGACGCGGGCCAGGCGCACGGCCGTCCCGTCGACCTCGACGTCCACGTGGACGGGGTCGTAGGGGTAGCCGGGCAGGTCGGCGAAGCGGTCGTCGGGGGTGCGGACGACGTCGGTCACACGGGCACCTTGGGTTCGGGGCCCCACACGGAAGCAGGCGTCCCCGGGGGTTGGGTCGGCTCGTCACCTCCGACGAAGGTCGGCGGCTCCGTCCCGCCCGTGTCCAGGCGGAAGGGCGGGTACTCGTCGGTCATCAGCGACACGTAGGCGATGACCCGGTAGACCCACCGCTGCAGGCCCATGGTGAGGTCGTAGAGCCCGTGCGGGTACCGCCCCGACACCAGCAGGACGACCAACGCGACCATCGTGAGCACGCCGATCAGGCCGCCGCCGGCCACGGCCTCCCAGCCGTCGGGGCGCCCGATGTCGGCCGACCACGACACCACGCCACCGGTGAGGATCCCGACCACCAGCCAGTGGGGCAGGGCCAGCAGCCACCACTTCACCAGCACGAGCAGGCGCGACAGGCCCTCCTCGGGGTAGGCGACGTCGAAGTCCGCCGCGTAGTCGGTCGGCTGCAGGGTGAAGGGCGGGTAGGCGTCGGTGCCCGCGACGGTGAACGCGTAGTAGGTCACCCGCCAGGTCCACCGCAGGATGCCGACGTTCACGTCGAAGATCCCGCGCGGGTACCGCCCCGTGAACAGGATGGCGACGCCGGCGACCATCGTCAGCACGACGAACGCGGGCCACAGGAACGCCAGCACGATCAGGTGGGGGATCGCCAGCAGCCACTTCACCAGCCACTGCCAGCGGGACAGGCCCGGGTCGAGCGTGGCCGTGAGGGCCGCCGGGTACGGGCCCGCCGGGAGCGGGGCGACCGCCTGTCCGGTCTCGGGCCCGGTGGGGGAGCGGGGCGCACGAGGACCGGCGCCCCCGGCGCTCGCAGCGCCGGCGACCAGCATCACCACGGCCGCGGTGAGCACCAGCCCGCCCACGACCAGCAGCACGATCCCGATGGGCGTCAGGTACGGCACCCGTGCGCCGCCGGTGGCGACGACGGAGATGCCCGGCGACGCGTCGGCCTGCATCAGCACGAACGTCCAGTTGCCCTGGTGGGCGTCCCAGGTCAGGGTCTGGGTGCCGGTACCAGTGGCGGTCTCGTCCCACAGCCCCTCCATGGTCGCGGGCGCCGCCGGCACCTGCGTCACCGGGGACCTGCCGGGTGGTCGTCTCCCCGGTGCCGACGCGGGTCAGCACCGCGTGCTCGACGCCGTCGAGGTACGTCGCCGACCTCGTCGGACGCGCCCGACGCCGAGGAACACCGCCCGGTCGTCGGTGGGGGTGACCTCGACCCGCAGGGCGACGTCGCCCAGTCGGGGCGTCCAGTCGCTCGGTCCCGCGCCGACCCACATGTCGAGGTCCTCGCTGACCAGCGCACGGGTCCCGGTCGTCAGGTCCACCTCCCCGCTGGTGAGGAAGCCGTCGGCGTCCTCGCCGATGGCCTGCAGGACGAGCAGCCCGCCGCCGCCCCCGAGGGCAGCCAGCCCGAGCAGCGCCGCGAAGGCGCCGAGGGCCAGCAGGACGGTGCTGCCACGACGACGTTGCGTGTCCATGACACGGCCTTCCGGCACGGCGAGGTGAGGTGCGTTCCGCGCTACCACTCGAGCATCCGCGCCCCGACGGGGGTGGTGCAGGGTCGGTCGGCCTGCCGATGTCGGGACGCTCGGCCGGGGGCCGCCCCGGTCGTCGGGAGGGGGCGCCACGAGCGCCGGCGGCCCGAACCTCGCACGGACCCCCGCCGACCAGGAGGCACCCATGGACACCGATCGCGTCGCCGACGTACGTGGTGCGCTGATGACCACGCTGGACTGGCCCGTGACCACCGGCGAGGTGATCGCCGCAGCCGAGCAGGTCGACGAGCCGCTGGTCGCCGATGCGGCCCGGCGCCTGCCCGACGACGGGCACTGGGTCGAGATCGACGAGCTGTGGGACGACCTGTCCCCGGCCATCGAGGACCTCGAGCGGCGCTGAGCCGCCCTACAGCTCGGCGACGAGGTCGCGGGGCGCGTCGACGATCCGCAGCGGCGCGGCCTCGCGCAGCCTCGTGTCGCCGAACCCGCCGCACCGGACGAGGATGCACGGCATGTCCAGCCGGGCGGCGGCGTAGGCGTCCCACGGGGCGTCCCCGACCATCACCGCGTCGCGGGGCGCCACCCCGAGCCGGTCGCAGGCCGTCGTGAGCAGGTCCGGCGCCGGCTTGGACGTCGCGACGTCGTCGCTGTCGACGACCTCGAGGTCCGGGTCGCCCAGGGCACGCAGCAGGATTCGCCGTTCCGGGGCCCCGGCCGAGGTCGCGACCACGTGCGGCACGCCCCGTACGTCGAGGTCCTCCAGCAGGGCGAGCGCGCCCGGCGTCTGTCGCAGGTCGTCGGCCACCGCCTCGAACAGCTCGGCGTGCAGGTCCGAGGCGCGGCCGGCCACCTCGTCGTCGACCCGCCGCCCGGCCAGCCAGTGCACCAGGCGGTCGCCACCCATGCCGATGCCCGCGTGGACGCGCTCCATGGGCACGTCGATGCCTTCCCGGACCAGGGCCCGGTGCCACCCGGTGACGTGGTGGTGGACGGAGTCGACGAGGGTGCCGTCGAGGTCGAGGATCACGGCGCGGTCGGTCACGGGTCTGGGGCCTTTCGGGGCAGGTCACGTCAGGTCCGGACCCAGGTGCACCGGCGGGGTCCCTGTCCGTTGGTCGGCAGGAGCCCCGCGATCGGCCGTGGAACCGTCATGCACCCGCCCCGTGAAGGCTCCCCGATCGCCTCGCCCCGTGTCCTGCTGCTCGCCGCGCTGCTGTGTGCCGCGCCGGCGGTCCCGGCACGCCAGGCGTCCCCGGCCCCGGAGCCGGTCCGACCGGTGCTGACCACGGTCGCCTCGATGGCCACGCCCGCCCCCGCCCCGTCACCCGTCGTCCGCCCGTCGCCCCGCCCCGCCCGCACCCGCCCCGACAGCGTGCCCGCTCGGCGCGTGGCCGTCCGGGTCGACGACGCCCCCGCCGACGCGGTGACCCGCGCCCGGGCGATCGCGGGCGTGGCGCACGCGACGGCGGTGCGGATCGGGCGGCTGGACGTCGGCGGCGACCAGCTCGTGGTCGCGGCCGTCGCACCCGACGCCTACCGCCCGCTGGCCCCCCAGCCGGTGGCCGACACGCGGGGCGTCTGGGACCGGCTCGCCGAGGGCGAGCTGGCCGTCATGCACGAGCATGCCGCTCGGCTGGACCTGGCCCTGGGCGCCCCCGTCGTCCTCGGCGGTCCGGACGGCGTGCCGGTGCGCGTCGGGGCGCTGGCCAGCAACGGGCTGCCGCCCGTGGCCGAGGCGCTGGTGTCGCGGTCGACCGGGGCGCGCCTCGGCCTGGACGCCGTGGCCCCGACGTTGCTCGTCGCGATCGAGGACGACGCGGCGCCGGCCGACGTCGCCCACCGCCTGGGGCAGGCCCTCGGCGTCGAGGCCCAGGTGGTGCCCGACCCCCGCGCCCCGCGCCCCGTGACGCCCGCCGCCCCGCAGGGCCAGACGGTGTGGGACGTCCTCGCGGGCTGCGAGTCCTCGGGGGACTGGCACGCGAACACGGGCAACGGCTACTACGGCGGACTGCAGTTCCTCCCCGAGAGCTGGTGGATGGTGGGTGGCCAGGGGCTGCCACACGAGGCGACGCGGGAGGAGCAGATCCTGCGGGCGGAGCGCCTGCTGGCGCTGCAGGGATGGAAGGCGTGGCCGGTCTGCTCGATCGCCGTGGGCCTCCGGCCGGATCCTGCCGCGGGGTGAGATTCGTCCGGTGAACCACTGGCACACCGACGTCCCGTGGGGCACGATGGACGTATGGAATGGGTGCTGGTGGGCGTCGCGCTCGCCGCTGCGGCGGTCGCAGGGGCGGGCCTGCTCCGCCGTCGGCCGCGCCCCGCGACGGCGCCCCCGGTCGGGGCGTCGTCACCGGCCCGTCGTCCCGCCGTCGAGGGTCCCTGGCTGGGGCCCGTCGCCACCATCCGGCTGGACGTCGCGGTCGAGGACCCCGACACCCCCGCCGTCCGCCGCCTGGTCGAGGGCGCGGCGGGGCGTGTGCTGCGGTCGTCGCCCGACGTGACCGAGGTCGTGGTCGAGGACCGCACCGGCACCACGCTCGCCCGGGTGCCGCGTGAAGCCCCGACACCGGGACCACCGCCCACCCGTCCCGAGCGTGCCGCCCGGCATGCCCGGCCCCACGGCTCGTGGCGTGAACCGACGGTCGTGCCGAAGGTCGACCAGGACGTGCGGATCCCGCCGCGCCCCCTGGCCGACCGACTCGACCTGCCCGACGCCGTTCGTGCCGACCTCCGCGACGTCGACGACCCGGCGGAGGTTGTGCGCGCCATCCTCGCCGCGGCGGGGCGGGACGCGACGGTCCGGGGCCACACCGTGCGCAGTGGCGACGACCTCGTGATCCTGGCCGAGGGCACGGGGCGGGACGCAGCCGCGGCCATGTCCGAGGCGTTCCTCCGCTTCCGCGACAGTGGCGCGTCCACCGGCATCGTGGTCCACCTCGGCTACGTCGACCCGCGGGAGGTGGCACGACGCCAGGCCCTGGCGCCGGACGTCCACCACGTCGGGGCCGAGGTGCTGCAGGCGATGGCCGACGCCGTCGCCCTGGGTGGCGATCCCATCGCCTTCGCCCTGGCGAGACGCCGTCGCCTCTGACCAGTTTCTCAAGCTGTCCGATCGGTCAGTCGACATAGTCAGAAATGGCCATGTCGACCGGCCCTCACCGGGGAGGTCCGGTCTCGAGGGGACCGCCATTCATGCACGCTGCCGCCCGCCGCGCCATCGCCCTGCTCGCCACTCTCGCTCGTCTGCCTCCCGCTGCTCGGGGTCGGTCGCCCGCATCGCCGACGCGGACCCCTGCCCGGGGCTGACCGCCGTGCAGCTGCCGGACGGGTCGGTGACCTGCACCCACGGGGACGACGCCCACCTCGGTGACCACGTCGCGGCGGACGGGACGACCGTCGCCCCGCTGCGGACGGCCCCGCCGCAGTGCTACTCCGACGGCGTCGACGGGTTCCGCGTCAGCGTGCTGTACGTCCACGCCACCGGGAGCACCGAACCGCATCGACAAGGTCGCCGACGACATCCGGCGGGACGTGGCCGAGGTCGAGGCGATGGTCGTGGACTCGGCCGCGGCCCAGGGCGGGCCGGCGGCACGTGCGGTGGGAGACCGAGGCCGCCGGCACCGGCTGCCGCGTGCGGGTCCGAAGCGTGGCCATCCCGGCCGCGGACCTCGAGGACCTGCTGTCGACGGTGACGGCCCTGTCGGACCGCGGGTACGGCCGGGCGGACCGGCGCTACGCCCTGTACGTCGACGACGACAGCTACTGCGGCATCGCCACCATGCCGCGGGACGAGCAGCCCGGTCCCGACAACGCCGCGAACCGTCGCGCCGGGTACGCGCGGGTGGACCGCGCCTGCTGGAACCGCGGGGACACCGGTGGCTACGCGACGATGGCCCACGAGCTGTTCCACACGATCGGGGCCGTGCTGCCCGACGCCCCCCACGCGACCCGCGGCGGCCACTGCACCGACGAGTGGGACCCGCTCTGCTACGACGACGGCTCCGGCGGGCACATGTGGGTCCGGTGCCGCTCCGGCGGCGGGCAGCGCGGACGTCTTCAATCGCCAGCTCGACTGCGGTGCCGACGACTACTTCGCCCTCGCACCACCGAAGGGGTCGTTCCTGGCCACCCGGTGGAACACCGCCAACAGTCCCTACCTCGGGACGATGGCGGGGTACGGCTCGGGCGGGGCGGCCAGGCTCGGTGACGAGGCCAGCTGGCCCGCGGCGCAGGGCGTGTTCCGCCCGTCGTCGACCGCCACCGGGTTCAACCCCTGCGCCGTACCGATCCCCGTCACGACCCGCGGCACGCGGACGGCCGGCGGCGGCGGAGGCCTCGCTGGCCTGCTCGGTGGCGGCAAGGAAGGAGGCGTCGCGGCGGACGCCGGACTCGAGGCCGCCGCGCGTGAGGTCGTCGACCGCGTGAACGCCCTCGCCGGTTTCCCGGTGCTGGCCGTGGCCGACCCGACCGTCGACACGACGCCCGCCGCCGACAGCCTGCTGCTCGACCGTGCGTCGGGTGACACGGCAGGCGTGCGGGTCTGGACGCAGGCAGGGCGCACGTCCCGGGCGCTGGTCACGCTGCCGGGCGACCAGGCACCCCTCGAGGTGTCACTGCCGGCCGTGCTCGAGGCGCTCGGGCTCGGCTCGGTGCCCTGGGGCGATCGCGCGACGGGACTCCTCGGTGGTCCCGACGCCAGCGGGACGCGAGCCGCACTGTCACGCCTGTACCGCGACGCGTGCGGGCGGTCGGTGCGACTCGACGTCCACGCCCCGGGGCACCCCAGCCAGCTGCAGGCCCGGGCCGACCGGCACCCCGTCGACCTCGCCGCGGGTGCGACCAGCGCCATCGACCTCGGCGTCCAGGTCGCCACGTGGCTGCGCGACCAGCGCGGGACCACCGCCCCGCGTGCGGTCGTGTGCCGGGACGACGTCCCTGCCGACTGCCTGGCGGGCGCCGGGCTGCTGACCGGTGGCGGCCCGCTGCTGTACGTGCCCGGCGGGCCCGATGGGCACCTGCCCGAGGACGTGCGTGCCGTGCTGGCGCGATCGGTCGCACTGGGCGGGGAGATCGACGTGCTCGGGGGTCCGCAGGCCGTCTCCCCGCAGGTCGTCGACGAGCTGCAGGCGGGCGTACGCGGTCGCACGGTCGCGCGCCTGGCGGGAGCGGACCGCTACGCGACCGCGGCGACCATCGCCCGAGCGGTCGCGCCGTCGGGCGCCGAACGGGTGCTGCTGGCGCGGGGCGACAACCCTGCGGACGCCACGGCGGCGGCGGCACTGGCCAGCCGCGACGGGCTGCCCGTCCTGCTGACGGCGTCGGACCGGCTCAGCGGACCGGCAGCGGAGTGGCTGCGCGAGGTCGGCGCCGGCCGGGCCGTCCTGCTCGGAGGACCCGCCGCGCTCTCCGCGCGAGTCGGCCGAGCCGTCGGCGCGATCACCCGGCACGTCCGGGTCGCCGGTCCGACCCGGACGACCACGGCCGTCGCGGTCGCCCGGTCCCGCGAGCTGTGGGGTCGCACGGTCGCCGAGGACCGCGCCGCGGTCGTCGGTGTCCCCGGCTATGGCGACCACGCCTGGCAGATCGCCCTGGCGGCCGCCCCCGTGGCCGCGCACCTCGACGCGCCGGTGACCTACCTGGAACCGGGCCGGGTCCCGGTGTCCGGCGGCACTGCCCAGGACACCGGCGAGTACGTCTCCGGCATGACCGTGCGTCGGACCACCGGGACGGTGACGACCACCAGCGTGGTCGTGGGCGAGCGGCTCGGCGGCCTGACCCCCGGCGTCGCGACCTCGTTCCACGCCCTGGTGCTGCCGGCACTGCGGGACCGCGTGGAGCTCGTGGCGGAGTAGTCGTCCGACCGGCCGCGGCCCCGGTCGCCTGCCTGCGAGGGCGGGGCGACCGGGGCCGCGGTGGGTGCGAGCGTCAGGCCCGGACGTGCTCCGGCATGGTCGGGACCTCCGGTCGTGGAGCGCGATGACCCGGCGACGGGTCGCCAGTGCCACGCCCAGCGCGAGGGCCAGGGCCACCGCGCCGATGCCGAACCGGCCGGCTGCGCCGGGCCCCTCGGTGGAGCCGACGCCTGCCAGCTCGAACTGGTAGACGGCCGTCGCCGTCGCGCCCTCGGCCGTCGGGTACGGCAGGCCGTCCCCGGCGATCCCGCGGGCCGCGACCGCACGGACCTGCTCGAGCTGCAGCGACGACGAGACGGTGGCCTCGCTGACCGAGCCGGCCAGCACCGAGGTGCCCTCGTCGACGAGCTGCTGCGACCCGTCGGCGACCTGCTGGCCTCCGTCGGATGCCGAGGTCAGCCCGTCGGCGAGCTGCTGGCTCCCGTCGACGGCGGCGCCGAGCCCGTCGGCGAGCTGCGCCCCGCCCTCGTCGAGCTGCACGAGGCCGTTGCCCAGCTCCACGCCGCCGGCCGCTGCGCGAGACGCTCCGTCCGCCAGCTCCGAGCCTCCGCCGGCAAGACGTCCGAGCCCGTCGGTCAGGTCCTCACCGCCGGTCCGGGCCGCCTCGACGCCAGCGGCGACCTGTGCGGCCCCGGCACCGACCTGACCGGCACCGGCGGCCAGTGGCGCCGTGCCCTCGGTCCGGAGCTGCTGGGCGCCTGCGGCCAGCCGATTGGCCCCGTCGGACAGGGACTGGGCCCCGTAGAGCAGGGTCTGGCCCGGCTCGTCGACGGCGCCCAGGCTGGCGGCGAGCTCGCCCGCCTTCGCCTGCAGTCCGCCCTTGAGCACAGCGAGCCCCTCGACCATCCCGCAGGGGTTGGTCGGGTTGATCGACTGGTCGCACGTCGGGTTGGCGGCCACGCGCTCCCGGGTTGCTCAGGCCGCCCCGCAGCATCATCGCGGTGGGGAGCAGCGGTGATCCGGCCAGACCAGCGACCAGGCCGTCGGCGAGCGGGACGAGCTGCGTGCTGATGCTGGCGGACAGCGCGTCCACCCCGGCGACCACGGCAGGAAGGCCGTCCGCCCCGCGGAGCTCCGCCGAGAGCAGCTGGAGTCCCTGGAGGACCAGGGTGGCACCCGAGGCGACCTCGCCGGCGCCGGCCACCAGCGCGCCGGTCTGGGCGTCGAGGGCGGCAGCGCCGGCAGCCAGGCCGTCAGCGCCGGCGGCGAGCTCGTTGGCGCCCGTGGAGAGCTGCCCGAGCCCGCTGACCAGCTGCTGGCCCCCGGCGCCGGCCGAGGCGAGGCCGTCGGAGAGCCGGTGTGGCCCCCGTGGACAGGTCGCCCAGGCCCGTGGTGAGCTCGTTGGCGCCCACGCGTGCCTGACCGATGCCGTCGGACAGGTCGCCCGCCCCGTCGGCCGCGTCGACGAGCCCGGTGGCGAGCGCGTCCGCACCGTCCTGCAGCTGGGTGAGGCCGGCGAGCAGCGTGCCGGCGCCCTCGGCGAGGCGACGCAGGTTGGTGTCGATCTCACGGGCGCCGCCGGTCAGCTCGGTGGTCGAGTCGACGGCACCGGCGTAGGCGGTCTCGGTGGAGCCGAGCGAACCGAACGAGTCCGGCGTCACCGGCAGCACCTGCAGCGAGGCGCTGGGCACGACCGCGTCGGTCGCCTGCGCGGTCCAGGTGACCTCCTGGGTCTCCGAGCCGAGGGGCGAGAACAGCAGCAGCGACCAGTTCACGACGGTGCCGCCGCGGCCGTCACCGACGACGACGGCGCCGGGGGCGACGACGTCGCGGAACGCGCCGGGAAGGGTCATGGACAGCGACCCGACCATCGGCACGGCCACGTCGACGGTCTCGGTCGAGGTGGCGCCGTCACCGTCGACGAGGGTGAGCTCGGTCGGGACGGCGGTGAGGTTGCGCACCACGTAGGTCACGGCGACCTCGCCGTCGTGGCCGAGGACGTCGCGGGGCGCGACCTCCTCGCCGTCCACGGCGTAGCGGATCTCGATGGAGACGGGCAGGTCGGCCGTGCTGTTCGCGACGGTGCGGATGGTGCCGCTGCCGGTGAAGCGCAGGGTGTCACCGTCGACCGTCGGACCCGCGCCGGACAGACCGCGGAGCCCCGAGGTGGACTGGCCGGGGAGGACGATCTCGCCCGACGCCGTCCGGCACGGTCAGCTGGGTGAAGATGCGCGACGTGCCCACCGTGCCGGTCGCGTCGACGTCGGCGAGGATGGATTCGCGGTGGACCAGGGCCCCGTCCGTGGACTGTGCCATGGCCAGGGGCGCGGCAACGGCGGCGAGCAGCGCGCCGGCCGCGGGCAGGACGAGCAGGTGGCGGCGGCGCATCACAGCACCTCCCCGGTGGTCACGGCGGGCGTCGAGGCGAGCCGGGGTGCCGGCGTCGCCGCGAGCAGGTCGGCCAGCACGGCGGCCAGGGTGCCGATGCCGACGGCGACGACCACGGCCCCGAGTGCGACGACCGAGTCGGTCAGGAAGTGGGTGGGGTCGGCGGCGAAGGTCGGCTCGTAGATGCCACCGAAGGCAGCGATCCCGACGAGGGAGGCCCAGAGGGGCAGTCGTTCCCCGGTGGCCGCGGCGACGGCCACGCAGATGGCGACGGCGGCGATGGCGGCGATGACCAGGGACGAGGTGGCGTCGGGCAGCAGGCCGGCACGCAGGGCGATGCCGAGCCACCAGGCGCCGGCGCCCACGAGGACGGCGCCGATGGCGCCGGGACGGAGCGGCCGGGCAAGGGCCACGGCCGCGACGAGCAGGACGGGCCACGGACTGGACAGTCCGAGGAGGGTGGGCACGGCGGCGACGAGGCCAGCAGCCCCTGCAACCACCGCGCCGCGCATCAGCGAAGCGACCACGATGAACACCTGTCAGAAGCCGGGGCGCGATTCGCCACCGGGGAGGGGTGTCGCCGGACTCCCGAAGGGGCGACACCGCATCGTCACCCGCCGCGGAGGGGGGAGACACGGTCTTCTGGGGTCATCGGACGGGCCGGGTGGCCCTGCCAAGTGGACGGAGAGGCGCGGTGGGCGCACGGTCGGCGAGCAGTGCCTCGACCTCGGAGCTCGCGGCGGGGCGGGCGAACAGGAAGCCCTGGCCCCGCTGGCAGTGCAGCGCGCGGAACTGCGCGAGCTCGCTGTCGCGCTCGATCCCCTCCGCCACGGTCTGCAGCTCGAGGGTGTGGCCGAGCTCGACGATGGCCTGCACCACGGCGGGGTGCTGGCTGCCGTCGACCATCCCGCACACGAAGGAGCGATCGATCTTGAGGACGTCCACCGGGAAGCGCTGCAGGTAGGCCAGCGACGAGTAGCCGGTCCCGAAGTCGTCGATGGCGATGCGCACGCCGATCGCGCGCAGCTCGGACAGGACGCCGTCCACGAGCTCGTGTTCGGCGAGGGCGGACTCGGTGAGCTCGAGGGTGAGGTGCCTCGGGTCGAGTCCGGACGCCCGCAACGCGGCGGTCACGTCGGCGACCACGTCACCCCGGGCCAGCTGCACCATGGAGACGTTGACGGCCACCTCGAGGGGCGCGGTCGAGGGGTAGGCGGCCTGCCACGCGGCGATCTGCCGGCATGCCTCGTGCAGGACCCAGCGGCCGATGGGCAGGATCGCCCCCGTGGACTCGGCCAGCGGGATGAACTCCCCGGGGCCGACGAGTCCCCGCTCGGGGTGCTGCCAGCGCAGGAGGGCCTCGACGCCGACGATGGCACCGTCGTCGAGGGTCACGACGGGCTGGTAGTGCAGCAGCAGCTCGTCGCGCTCGAGGGCGTGGGCGAGGTCGACCTCCATCTGCAGGCGCTGGACCGCCGCGACGTGCATGGCGGTCTCGAACACCTCGAAGCGCGCCTTGCCGCCGCGCTTGGCCATGTACATGGCGATGTCGGCGTTGCGGAGCAGCTCGTCGGCCGTGTCGCCGTCCTCGTGGGACACGATGCCGATGCTGGCGCCGAGGCGCAGCCGACGCCCGGCGACGTGCATGGGGGCCTGCACCGCCTCCAGGGCTCGGCGTGCGACCCGGGCGGCGTCGGCCGCCGTCGCGCACTCGTCGAGCAGCACGGCGAACTCGTCACCGCCGAGCCGGGCGGCCGTGTCGACCTGCCGCAGCACGCCCCCGAGCCGACGCGCGACCTCGACCAGCACCTGGTCGCCGACCTCGTGGCCGAGCGAGTCGTTGATGGCCTTGAAGTCGTCGAGGTCGAGGTACAGCAGCGCGAAGGGTCGGGGCTGGCGGGTCCGGGCGGCCCACAGCCGCTCGAGGCGCTCGCGCAGCAGGGCGCGGTTGGCCAGCCCGGTCAGCACGTCGTGGAAGGCCCGGTACTCGAGCTGTGCCTGCAGCAGCTGCCGCTCGGTGACGTCGCGGGCGTTCACGACGAACCCACGGATCGTGGGGTCGTCGAGGTGGTTGCGGCAGCTGAACTCCATCGGCACCCAGTGGCCGTCGGGGTGGGCGAAGCGGGCCTCGATCAGCCCGGTCGAGCCGGTCTCGGACATCATGGCGACGACCTGGGCGACCACCTCGTCGGCGTCGTCGGGGTGCAACAGGTCGACGTAGCGACGGCCCACGACGTCGTCGGCGTGGTGGCCCAGCGGGCTGCGCTCGGGCACCTGCGACCGGATGACGCCGTCGCTGATGACGAGGATGACGTCGTTGGAGGCGGCCAGCAGGGTCTGGAAACGGGCGTGGCCGGCCCGGGCCTCCTCCTCGGCCGCCTGCTTGTCGGCCGTGGCCCGCTCGATGCGGCCGCCGACGACCCCGACGACCCCCAGGCCGAGCAGGGCGAAGGCATGGGACGAGGTGGCGTCGAGCAGCGACGGCACCCAGCCGAGGGCGATCCCGACCTGGGCGAGCAGCGTCCATGCCGTGGCCCACAGGACCACCGGGCGGACGGCCCGGGCCCCGCTGTGGCGGACGCTGTCGGCGACCCCGAGGAGGTGGGCGCTGACCAGCGCGGCCCCGAACCCCGTCGGGTAGGTGATCGCGACGATCCCGGCGGCCTGCGCGGCCGACCGGGCGTGCAACGCCCCGCGGCTGGACCCCTCCGGCCAGTACGCGAAGGCGAGCGTGATGGCGGCGAAGCCGACCAGGGCCCACCCCGCCAGGACCCACCAGGGGCCGAGCGCGACGCCGAGTCCCACGAGCAGCACGTCCACGAACACCAGCAGCAGGGCCTCGGCGGCGTGGCGCCGGGCCCGGCCGACCGCGTTGGTGGTTCGGGTCACCTCGTGCTCTTCGTCGGTGCCTCCCTCACATCGACGTCCGCACCCGCGATCTTGAGTCGCCCCGCCGCAGGTCAGCCGTCCTCGGCGGGCGCCGGGGCGTCCGGTCGGCGGGTGACGTCCACCTGCGAGGCGGGCAGGTCCAGTCGCACGACCGCGCCCGCGTGGACCCCGGTCATCTTCGGCAGGAGCAGCTCGAGCACGTCCGCGGGTTGGTGGTGCTCGGGCTTGGTCGCGGGATCGGGCCAGTACAGCAGGCCGCGGGCGCTGCGTCCCTGGCCCACGGCGGCCCGGCAGGGGACCAGGGCGATGTCCTCGGGAGGCACGTCCGGGTGCCATCGCAGTCCCCGCAGGCTCCACCACGGGGCCACGACGTCGACGTGCCACGGCGTGGTCAGCACGTTGAGGGTGGCGCGGTGCAGCCCGTCGAGGTCGAGGTCGTCCTCCGCGGCGAAGTAGGGCCACTGCAGCGCCAGCGTGCCGTCCGGGAAGCGGGGGTCCGGGTGTGCGCCCGCTGGCCACCCCGTGTCCCTCGACGACGCGCCCGAACAGGCGCACGTGGGCGTGGGGTGTCTCCTCGAACGGCATGGGCGTCCTCCTCGCGCCCCGCAGGGTGCCACGGATCGGGTGCAACCGCGGGAGGGGTCACGGCGTCCCACCGACGAGACCCGGACGAGGAGCGCACCCATGCGCGGCATCGTGGCCCTGACCGGTACGGCGATCGTGGCCCTGGCCGCGGCGAGCCTGCTGCCCGACGCCCTGCCCGGGACGCCCGACCCGGACCCGGACCCGGTCGGGGTGCAGGCGGCCGCCGCGGGGCTGGAGGCGTTCGACGCCTGCGACACGCTGGTCGAGCACCTGCAGGCACAGGCGGTGCGGCACCCCTGGGGCGGGTCGATGGGCATGGCCGTCGGGGGCATGGCGGTCGACGACATGGCGGCCGACGGCGCCGAGGCCGCACGCGCCCCGGTCCCGCAGGCCTCCGCCACGCAGGGCACCTCCGACACCAACGTGCAGGTCGCCGGCGTCGACGAACCGGACCTGGTCGAGACCGACGGCCGCCGGTTGTACGTCGTGTTCGACGGACGCCTGCGTGTCGTCGACGTCGCCGGTGAGGTCCCGCGGCTCGTGGCCGAGGTCGACCTCGGCCTGCCCGGCGGGTCCGACGGGGAGCTGCTGCTGCACGAGGGCCGCCTGCTGGTCGCGACCCGTGGCTGGAACGACCTCGGCCTGCGCTCCGACGGGGCGCGCGGCCCGGTGGACCTGCCGATGGGCACGGCCGTCACGACGATCGTGCTGCTCGACGTCGCGGGTGACCAGCCGCGCGAGGTCGCGCGGACCGAGCTCGAGGGTGAGCTGGTCGCGGGGCGCGGCATCGACGGCACCGCCCACCTCGTGGTGGCCCACCACCCCCAGCCGCTGCCCGCCATCGCGATGGAGGCCGTCTGGGGGGCGCCGACCGAGGCCGCGGCCACGCGCGAGCTGCAACGGGCGCTCGCACCGACCTCGGCCGAGGACTGGCTCCCGGTGATGCGGCACGTCGACGCGAGCGGCACCGTGACCACCGGACGCAGCGTGGCGTGCGAGGACGTGGTGCGGCCCACCGGGACCGACGACGGCGGGATGCTCGAGCTGCTGACGCTGGACACCCACGGCGACGACGCCCTGCCCGAGGCCACCACCGCCCTGCTGACCGACGCCCAGACCGTCACGGCGACCGCCGACCAGCTCGTGGTCGCCACACCGGTCTGGCCGGCGTTCGACCAGCCCGCCGCCGGCGCGCCCGCGCCGGCCGTCGAGATGGTCGCCCCGGCCACGGGCAGCACCCGGCTGCACCTGTTCGACCTCGGACCGCGGGGGACGACCCACCGCGCCTCGGGCGAGGTGCCCGGGATGCTGCTGAACCAGTTCTCCATGTCGCTGGCCGACGACCTGCTGCGCGTGGCGACCACCGCCGGACAGCCCTTCGACGGCAGCAGCGAGTCGGTGGTCTCCGTGCTGCGCCCCTCCGGCGACCGGCTCGACGTCGTGGGCAGCGTGGGGGGACTGGGGCGGGGCGAGACGATCCACTCCGTGCGCTTCCTCGGCGACCGGGCCTACGTGGTGACCTTCCGCCAGACCGACCCGCTGTACACGATCGACCTGTCGGACCCGACTGCGCCCCGGGTCGCCGGCGAGCTGAAGATCACGGGCTACTCGGCCTACCTGCACCCGCTGGACGGCGAGCGGCTGCTCGGCATCGGGCAGGAGGCCACGGCACAGGGGCAGGTCACCGGCATGCAGGTGTCCGTCTTCGACGTGTCCGACCCGGCCGCCCCGTCGCGGCTGTCGCAGGTGGTGCTGCCCGGGGCGGGCACCGAGGCCGAGTGGGACCACCACGCCGTGCTCGTCCACGACGGGCTGGTCGTGCTGCCGTACGAACGCTGGTCGGGGCCCACCGCTGGACCGTCCCGAGGGTCACGAGGCCGCGGCGGCGGTGCTCGAGCTCGAGGACGGACAGGTCCGCATGCGCGGCACGGTCGCCAGCACGGAGGGACGGGGCGTCGACCCCTGGACGGCCGCGGTGCGACGGGTGCTCGTGGTGGACGGGCGCCTGGTCACCGTGGCGCGGGGCGAGGTCGCGATCCACGACCCGGCCACGTTGCAGACGACGGGCAGCCTGGCCCTGTGACCCAGCCTCAGATCTGGCCGAGCAGCCGGGCCTTCTTCTCGGCGAACTCCTCGTCGGTGAGGACGCCGTCGCGGTGCAGCGCCGCGAGTGACTCGAGCTGGGCCACGGGGTCGCGGGGCGTGCCCCCGGCTCCCGTGCCCTGCAGGGCCAGGGCTCGTGCCTCGCGAGCGCGGTAGACCTCGGACTGGAACGCCTCGGGGTCGGGGATGTCGGTCAGCCGCGACTGGCCCTGCGTGCTCGCGGACTCGATCAGCACGTCGCCGTAGCCGAGCAGTCGCTCCACGACGGTCTGGTGGAACAGCACGTGGTTGATGCTCTCCAGCGGGATCTCGGTGGCCCCGCGGCTGAGCACGCCGCTGCGCACGACGATCCGCTCGGTGGTCAGCACGTAGAGGCGGAACCGCCACGCGATCACCCGGGGGACCGCGAAGGACAGTGCGGCGACCGTTCCCACCCCGACCGCCACCCACATGGCGACGCCGTCCCACGCGACGATGCCCACGATCACGACGGCCAGCCCCACCACGACCCACAGGATCGCCATCAGGAGCACCCGCCAGTGGGGGTGGAACTCCCGGATGATCTCCTCGTCGTCAGTGAGCAGCCGGCGTGGGTAGGCCATCACGAGCCTCCTGGACGTCCTCGTCCACGGAAGCCTACGACGACGGCCGCCCGTCAGGCGGGGGTCACCGCCATCGGCGTGCTCGGGGCCCGGTCCGGGGCGACGTGGTCGCGCAGCTGGCGCCAGAAGCGCTGGGCGACGGTCGAGCGGGCGGTGGCGAGCACGCCGGCCTCCACCATCGCGTCGGTCCACTCCTGCACCATGTTCTGGTGGAAGACCAGTGCCTCGAGCTCGCTGCGGGGCGGCAGGGGCAGCAGGCCCGACTCGACGTCGGTGGGCAGGGCGGCGATGTCGGCCAGCAGCTCGTCGAGGGTGCGACGCACGCCGTCGGGGGCGGGGTTGCTCAGGGGCAGGGCACCCGTCGCCTGGGCGACGGTCACCTCGGCGCGGATGTCGAGGACGAAGTCGGCCCACGCGCGGGCCTGGTCGTAGACGACGTGGAGGTCGCCGAGCGGCTCGTCGTCGCCGAGTCCCGGGGTCCAGGTCGTGGCCTGGCCGCGGCCCGCCCGCTTGGCGGCGTACATGGCGGTGTCGGTCCGCGACAGGAGCTCCTCGGGGTCCACCGCCCCGGCATGCTCGCAGGTGGCCACGCCCACGCTGGCGCCGACCGACAGGGTGATGTGGTCGACCTTCACGGGGCGCTCGACCTCACGCACGATCCGCTGGGCCACGAGCTCGGCCTCGGCGGACGTGGTGTCCGGCAGGGCCAGGGCGAACTCGTCGCCGCCGAGGCGGGCGAGGGTGTCGCCGGGGCGGGTGATCCCGGACAGCCGGGCGGCCAGTCGGACCAGCAGCTCGTCGCCGATGGCGTGGCCGTGCAGGTCGTTGACGGGCTTGAACCCGTCGAGGTCGAGCATGAGCAGCGACACCGGCTTCTCGCGTCGCGGCTGGCTGCGCAGCGCGAGCCCGAGGCGGTCGGTCAGCAGCCGGCGGTTGGCCAGCCCGGTGAGCGGGTCCTGGAGCGACAGCTGGCGCAGGTGGGCGGCCAGCTGGCGCTGCTCGAGCCGTGCCTCCTCGTGGAAGTGCCAGTGCACGATCGTGGTCGCACACATCCCGGCGAACAGGGCCGTGTGGATGGCCGCCCACAGCAGCGGCGAGTTGGAGGCCGCCGCGTGGTTGTAGGCGGCACTCGCCCCGCTGGCCGCGTTGACCACGTTGTGGACGATGACGAAGGCGATCCCGGTGGCGAAGGGCACCCAGTCCTCGTACAGGGCGATCACCGGCACCATGATGAGGAAGACGAAGTAGGCCTCGATGGTGTTGGTGGCGTGCACCGCCACCATGGCCACCGTCATCAGCCCCACCGAGGTGATGGTGGCCTTCAGGCGTTGGCTGCGCGAGGCCACCCACGCGAGGGTCCCGAGTGCCCCGGGCAGGACCGCCTCGGCGATGACGCGGGCCTCGGTCTCGCCGAGGAAGGCGACCAGTCCGGCCAGGGCGAACGACGACGCCCACAGGAAGATGACGATGCCGCGGTGGCGCCGGGCCAGCTTGTCTGCTGGCAGCGACGCACCGGTCGGGAGCAGGCCGAACAGGCGCTGCGTGCCCTCGTCTCCCACCATCGTTCGACCTCCTGTCCATCCCATCGGGTCCGGACGGTCGGGACTGAAGGATTTCGACCGCAGCAACCGGCGAGTACGGTCGGGCGGAACAGTGAGGGGAGACGCGCATGTTCGGATCGATGCGGTCGCAGCTGCAGTTGGTGCTGGGACGCGGCGTGCACCTGGGTGAGTTCTCGCGTGTGCTGGCCGCCACCTACGGCGGCCGAACGGCCGTTGACGACCCCGCCCCCACGCCTGGTCTGCACCCCGGCGGGGCGCGGACGTACGAGGAGCTCGACGACCACGTCGCCCGGCTGGCGGCTGCCCACCGCGAGGCCGGCCACGAGGGCCACCGGGTGGTCATCGCGACCGGCAACCGCATCGACATCGCCCTGCACGTGCTCGCGCTGACCCGGATCGACGCCGTCGCCATCCCGGTCAACCCACGGCTGAAGCCCCACGAGCTCGAGGCCGTGGCCGAGGCCACCGGCGCCGAACGGGCCGTCGCCGACGCCGCCCCGGGCCAGGAGCCCCCGGCCGAGCTGCTGTCGTCGGAGGCACCCGAGCTGCCCGCGTCCGTCGAGCTGACCACCGCCACCGAGCTCGGCGCGTGGTGCGAGGCCAACCCGGACGTCCGCGTGGGACCGCGCGTCGACGCCGACCCCAACGACCTCGCGGTGCTCATGACCACCTCGGGGACCACCGGCGTGCCGAAGGCCGCGGCCCTGACCTCGCGTGGGTTGCTGGGCGGCATCGGCCTCCTGATGGCCGCGCCCGTGGGCTTCGACGGTCCGCTGCGCGGCGGCCGCGACAAGATGCTGGCGTCGCTGCCGCTTCCCCACGTCATGGGCCTGGCGGCCACGCTCGCCTGCTGGTGCGCGGGCATTCCCCTGCTGCGGCGCCATCGGTTCGACGCCGAGGAGACCCTCGACCTCATCGAGTCGGAACGGCCCAATGCCGTCGTGGCCGTCCCCACCATGTACGCCGACCTCGAGGCCGCCGGCGCGGCCGACCGTGACCTGTCCAGCGTCCAGCTGTGGGTGTCGGCCGCCGACGTGATGCCGCTCGACCGGGCCCGGCGCTTCCAGCGCTACGGGGCGGCGGGCCAGGTCCGTGGCCGGGCCATCGGCAGCTCGGCGTTCGTGGACATCTACGGCATGGTGGAGCTGTCGGGTGCGGCGGCGATCCGCATCCTGCCCCCGTCGCCGGTCGGGTCCCTGCCGGCGCCCCAGATCGCCAAGACGCTGCCCGGCTTCGACGTCCGCGTGGTCGACGAGGAGGGCACCGTGCTCGGCGCCGGAGCCAGCGGCGAGCTGCAGTTCCGCGGCCCCGGGGTGCTCGAGGGCTACGAGGGCCGCGAGGACGCCGGCCCCGACCACGAGGGGTGGCTGTCGACCGGCGACCACGGCCGGGTCTTCCCGGGTGGCCTGTTCCAGTTCTCCGGCCGCGCCAAGGACCGGCTGAAGGTCGGCGGGTTCTCCGTGTTCCCCGCCGAGGTCGAGACCGAGCTGCGCGACGCGCCCGGCGTCGAGGACGTCGCGCTGGTGGGGGTCCCCGACGACCGCCTGGGTGAACGGCCCGTCGCGATCGTCGTGCCGGGCGGCGACTTCGACACCGAGGCCTTCCTCGAGTGGTCACGCGAGCACGTGGCCGGCTACCGGCGTCCTCGGCAGGTCGTGACGGTGGACAAGCTGCCCCGCGGCAACAACGAGAAGGTCGACCGCACCGCGGCGACCGACCTGGCCGTCGAACGCCTCGGGGACGACGCGGCCTGACGGGTCGCCTACGCTGCCCGGCTCCTCGGCCGGGCGTCTCGACCCCGGCCGTTCCCGCGCCCCCGACGCGAGTCGAGGAAGTCTCGTGAAGGTCACCACGGAGCGCCGCACCTTCGCCACGCCAGGCGAGGCGTCGGACGCCGTCTCCGCTGTCGTGCATCGCCCCGCCCGTCCCCGACGCCCGGCCTTCCTGCTGGTCCACGGGGCCGGCGGGGACCTCGACGACGCCGGCCTCGAGGCCCTGGCGGGCGCGATCGCTGCCAGCGGCCACCTGGTCGTGCGAGCCAACCTGCCGTTCCGCGAGGCGGGGCGCCGCTCGCCACCCCGCGCGGACCGCGCCGTCCCGGGCTACGTGGCGCTCGCCACCGCCGTGCGCGAGCTGGCGCCGCGTACCCCGTGGGTGGTCGGCGGCAAGTCCTACGGCGGGCGGGTCGCCTCCATGGCCGTGGCCCAGGGCCTGGCGGCCGTCGGCCTGCTGTTCTACGGCTACCCGCTGCACCCACCGGGCAAGCCCGACAAGCTGCGTGTGGACCACTGGCCCGACGTGCCGGTGCCCTGCCTGTTCCTGCAGGGCGACCACGACACGTTCAACGACGGGCTGCTCGAGGACCAGCTGCGTCGCTTCCCCCGCCGTGCCCGCGTGCACGTGGTGGAGGGCGGGGACCACTCCCTGAAGGTGACGGGCAAGCACGCCCCGGACGGCGTGGCGCGCCCCGCCGCCGAGGTCACCGCCGGGCTCGCCCCGGTCGTCCAGGACTGGCTCGCCGAAGCACTCACGTAGGCGATCGGCTAGAACCTTCTCCGGCAGAGATGGAGGAGGTCCGCATGGTCCAGGAGTTCAAGGAGTTCATCAACCGCGGCAACGTGGTCGAGCTCGCCGTCGCGTTCGTCATGGGCGTCGCCTTCAAGCCCATCATCGACAACATCGTCAACCGGGTGGTGATGCCGATCATCGGCCTGGTCGTCGGCCAGCCGAACTTCGACACCGTCGGGACCTTCGCCTGCGACCCGGGGCTCGACCCCACCACCGGCATCGTCTCCGGTGGCACGGTCTGTGCCGGCTCGATCGGGGCGGTGCTGACCGCGACGATCAACTTCCTGCTCGTCGCCCTGGCCCTGTTCTTCGTCGTGCGCGCCTACAACCGCATGAACCGCGACGAGCCTGCGGCGCCCGAGCCCGAGGCCGACCCCGACGACGTGGTCCTGCTCCGCGAGATCCGCGACACCCTCCGCGAGCGCCCCTGACCGGCGTCCCTCAGCTCGGGTCGAAGCGGCGCGCGACGGCACGTTCGACGGCGCGGCGGGCGGCCTCGTGGGCCTGGGCCTCGAGCTCCTGCTCGAGGCTGCCGCGGGAGCCGGGGCGGACGTGGCCCTGCTGGCGGGCCGTGTCGGCGACGGCGGCGGCGACGGCCGGGGCGACGGTGCGGTCGAAGGGGGAGGGGATGATGTAGTCGGGCGCCAGGTCGTCGCCGACGAGGTCGGCGATGGCGGTGGCCGCGGCGATCTTCATCTCGTCGGTGACCTTGGTGGCCGAGGCGTCGAGCAGGCCGCGGAAGAGGCCCGGGAAGCACAGCACGTTGTTGATCTGGTTGGGGAAGTCGCTCCGCCCCGTGGCCATGACCGTCACGTGGTCACGCGCGATGTCGGGATGGATCTCGGGGGTGGGGTTGGCGAGCGCGAACACGATCCGCGGGTCGTTCATGCGCTCGACCTGGGCGAGGGTGACGGTCTCGGGGCCGGACACGCCGATGAAGACGTCGGCGCCCTCCATGGCCTCGTCGAGGCCGCCCTCGAGGTCGCGGGGGTTGGTCTGCTTGGCCACCCGGCGCCGGATCGGGTCCATGCCCTGCTTGCGCTTGGGCTGGATGATGCCGTCGCGGTCGACCCCGACGATGTCCTCGACCCCGGCGGCCTGCAGCAGGTTGACGATGGCGACCCCGGCCGCCCCGATGCCCTGCACCACGACGCGAAGCGACGGCAGGTCGCGCTCGACGATCCGGGCGGCGCTGATCAGCGCCCCGAGCACGACGACCGCCGTGCCGTGCTGGTCGTCGTGGAACACCGGGATGTCGAGCCGCTGGCGCAGCTTGCCCTCGATCTCGAAGCAGCGGGGCGCGGCGATGTCCTCGAGGTTGATGCCGCCGAAGCCGGTGGCCACCCGCGCGACGGTGTCGACGAAGGCGTCCGGATCGGTCTCGTCGACCAGCAGCGGCCACGCGTCGACGTCCCCGAAGGACTTCAGCAGCATGCACTTGCCCTCCATCACGGGCAGTGCGGCCAGCGGGCCGATGTCACCCAGGCCCAGGACGGCGGTGCCGTCGGTGACCACGGCGACGGTGTTGGACTTGGTGGTCAGCCGGTAGGCGGCCACGGGGTCCTCGTGGATGGCGGTGCACACCTTGGCGACGCCGGGCGTGTAGACGAGGGCCAGGTCGCGGGCGTCGCGGATCTCGCGGGTGTTCTCCATCCGGATCTTGCCGCCGAGGTGCGCGTCGATGACGTCGTCCGACATCGCCAGCAGCTCGACGCCGTCGACGGCGTGGACGGCGGCGGCGACCTCCTCGGCGTGGGCCTCGTCGCGCACGTCGATGGTGACGTGGCGGAAGATCACGTGGCGCTGGTGCTCGATGCGCTCGGTCGACACGACGTCGGCACCCGCCCCGTCGATGGCCTCGGTGATGCGGGCGAGCATGCCCGGGGCGTTCTCGACGGCGATGCGCAGCGTCACGCGTTGCTGCAGGGGCGGCACGAGCGTCCTTCGGGGTGGGGGCCTTGCGGGAGGATAGACCTGCCCGGTGGTCGGCCCGCCGGGCGGGCCTACCCTGCACCGTTCGGACCGAAGGGCGCCCGTGATCGACGACCTCACCCATCTGCTGCTGGACCTCGACGGGACCGTGCTGGACTTCGAGGCGTCCCAGCGCCACGCCCTGCGCGAGACCGTCACCGCACTGGGGGTGTCCTGGGACGACGAGCACGCCGTGACCTACGCGCGCATCAACGTGGCGCTCTGGGAGGCCTACGAACGCCGGGAGATCGAGGCCACCGCCCTGCGCACGACCCGGTGGCGCCAGTTCCTCGAAGCCCTGGAGGTCGAGGCGGACCCGGATGGTGTCGGGACCGACTACCTGGCGGCGTTCGCCCGCGGGGCGCACCTGATCGAGGGCGCCCGCGAGGCGGTCGCGGCCCTGGCGCAGCGGCTGTCGCTGATCGCCGTGACCAACGGGTTCGGCGACGTGCAGCACGAACGGCTCGAACGGTCCGGCCTGCGCCGCCACCTCGACGGCGTGGTCGTGTCGGACGAGGTCGGCGCCGCCAAGCCGCAGCCACGCATCTTCGACGTCGCCTTCGAGCTGGCCGGTCACCCGCCCCGCGACCGCGTCGCCATCGTGGGCGACTCGCTCACGTCCGACATCGCGGGCGGCCGGAGCTACGGGATCACCACGATCTGGGTGAACCCGGCCGGGGCGGACGCCGCCCCGGACGTGGCCCCGGACCACACCGTCGCCCACCTCGCCGAGCTACTCTGAGCAGGTCGGGCGACAGGACGCTCGCATGGGTCGGACCACGCTCGCAGGCACGGGTGCCGGGGCCGGCACGGACGCCGGCGGGCGACGCCGCGCCCGCGATCGCAGCCTGGTCCGCAACGGGATCGTGGCCGTCCTCGTCGCCGCGTCGCTGTGGGCCGCCTGGGAGGTCCGCGAGGTGCCCGACCCGGCCCGTCCGCCCGCCGTCGAGCTGACCAGCCACCTCGACGACCTGTACCGCCGGGTCCGGGACGGCGACGTGGTGCTCGGCACCGACGTCGAGGAGGTCGCGCCCGGCATCCTCGGGGCGCGCTTCCCGAGGACGACGGCCTCGGACCGCTGGGTGCTGACCGGCGAGGTCGGCGGGGCCTGCTACGCGCTGTGGTGGGACGCCGAGGGTGTCCGTCGCACCCGCACCCTGCGCCAGGGCGACCCCTGCGTGCCGTCCGTGGACGCGATGTCCCCGCGCCCCGGCACCTACGACCGCATCGGTCGGACCGTCGTCGACGACCCCGACGCCCCGTCGGCCTGGGAGGGCGTGGTCCCCGACCCGGTGCGCCTGCGCCTGTGGTACCTGCCCTGGATGATCGTGGGCGGCGGGCTCCTGCTCTCGGCCCTGGTGCGGATGAGCATCGCGCTGATCACGGGGGCCCCGCCGTCGACCATGCGCAGGTAGCACCGCGATCCCGGCGGGGCCCTGCCAGCGGCAGCCCGGCGGTGACCTGCACGAATGGCCGGGGCCGGACGCCCCGCCCGTATCATCGCGCCCGCCCTCGCCCCGTGCCCCCGCGTGATGCATCGAGCCCACCGTGCCCGACGTGACCCAGAAGTCGATCGACACCATCCGGACCCTGGCGATCGACGCCGTCCAGGCCGCCAACTCGGGCCACCCCGGCATGCCCATGGGGTGTGCGCCGCTGGCCCACCTGCTGTTCACCGAGGTGATGCGCCACGACCCGGCGCGTCCCGACTGGCCGGACCGTGACCGGTTCGTGCTGTCGGCCGGCCACGGGTCGATGCTGCTGTACGCGGCGCTGCACCTGTCGGGGTACGAGCGGCCGACGCTGGACGACCTCCGCAACTTCCGCCAGCTCGGCTCGCCCACGGCCGGCCACCCGGAGAACTTCCTGCTCGACGGCGTCGAGACCACGACCGGCCCGCTCGGGCAGGGCGTCGGCAACGCGGTGGGGATGGCCCTGGCCGAGGCCAGGCTGGCGGCCGAGTTCAACCGCGACGGCCACCAGGTCGTCGACCACCTGACCTACGCGATCTGCGGTGACGGCGACCTCATGGAGGGTGTCGCCTCCGAGGCCGCGTCGCTGGCCGGCCACCTGAAGCTCGGCAACCTCGTCGTCTTCTACGACGACAACGCGATCACGATCGACGGTGACACCGGCATCGCGTTCACCGAGGACGTGCTGGCGCGGTTCGACGCCTACGGCTGGCACACCGACCGGGTCGCCGACGGCAACGACGTCGACGCGCTGCGCAAGGCCACCCAGGCCGCCCGCGAGGACGACCGCCCGTCGCTGATCGCCGTGCGCACCGTCATCGGGTACGGGTCGCCGAACAAGGCCGGCAAGAGCGCCGTCCACGGGGCGGCGCTCGGCGAGGACGAGGTCGCCGCCACCAAGCAGGCCTACGGCTGGGACTTCCCGGACGCCTTCCACGTGCCCGACGAGGTCCGCGAGGCCATGGACCAGCGCGAGCGGGGCGGGGCGCTGTCCGCGGACTGGGATGCGCGGTTCGACGCCTACCGCGACGCCCACCCGGACCTCGCGGCCGAGCTCGAACGCCGCATGGCGGGCGAGCTGCCCGACGGCTGGCAGGACGCCCTGCCCGCGCTCGGGGGCGGCGACGCGACGCGCAAGGACTCGGGCGCGGTGATCAACGCGCTGGCCGGCACCCTGCCCGAGCTCTTCGGCGGCTCGGCCGACCTCGCCGGGTCCAACAACACCGACGTGAAGGACGGCGGCGACTTCAGCGCCACCGACCGGCTCGGCCGCAACCTGCGCTTCGGCGTGCGCGAGCACGGCATGGCCGCCATCTGCAACGGCATGGCGCTGCACGGTGGGCTGATCCCGTACGCCGCGACCTTCCTGGTCTTCACCGACTACGCCCGCCCGTCGATCCGGCTGTCCGCCCTGATGGGCACCAGGGTCGTGTGGGTCATGACCCACGACTCGATCGGGCTCGGCGAGGACGGCCCCACCCACCAGCCGGTCGAGCACCTGGCCGCGCTGCGCGCCATCCCGAACCTGCGCGTGCTGCGCCCCGCCGACGCCGACGAGGTCGTCGGTGCCTGGGCCGCGGCGCTCCAGCACGACGGGCCGTCGGTCATCGCGCTGACCCGCCAGGGCGTCCCGGCCCTGGGCGACAAGCCGGGCGGGGCGCTGGCCGCGGTCGCGGACGGCGCCTACGTCCTCCGCGACACCGACGGCGACCCCGACGTGGTCCTGATGGGCACCGGGTCGGAGGTGCAGCTGGCCGTCGAGGCCGCCGAGCGCCTGGCCGCCGACGGCGTCGCCGCCCGTGTCGTGTCCATGCCGTCGTGGGAGGCCTTCGCCGCCCGCCCGCAGGCCGAGCGTGACGCGGTCCTGCCGCCGTCGGTGCGGGCCCGGGTGGCCGTCGAGGCCGCCACCAGCTTCGGCTGGCACCGCTGGGTCGGCGACGCGGGCCGCGTGGTCGGCATCGACACCTTCGGCGCGTCCGCCCCGGCCGGCGACCTGTACGAGCACTTCGGCATCACCGCGGACGCGGTGGTCGAGGCGGCTCGCGCCAGCCTCGCCGAGGTGCGGGGCGCCTGACCCGCGACGTCCTCGTCAGTCCTCGTCGGGCTCGACCCGCTTGCGGGCCCGCCACCGCGTGGCGACGACCAGCACGCCGGTGATCACGACGACCATGCCCAGCGGCGTGGTCACGGCCTCCATGGGTGCCGCCCCGTCGCGCAGTGCCCCGACCACCGACAGCATCGTGGGCACGCCGAGGGCGAGTGCCAGGATCGGGCCGGCCAGCAGCCACCCGACCAGGATCATCGCCCCGTAGTCGCCGCCCATGGTCAGCAGGTGCAGCGGCGGGGCGCCCCGCGTCGAGGTCAGTCCGGCCGCGGAGGTGAACAGCACCGAGGCGGCGATGCTGCCGACCACGGCGGCGGGCAGCGCCGACCACGGCAGGATGCTCGCCCCCGCGGCGGCCAGTGCGACGACCACGCCGAACACGGCCAGCACGATGGCGGGCACGGCCAGGTGCTCGAGCGCGAGGTCGACCGGCGACAGCGGGGCGAGGTCGCCGATGACGGGTTCCTCGAGCTCGATGCGCAGGGGCTCGAGCAGCTGGCCGGCCGCGGTGGAGACCAGCAGCGTGGCGCCGACGATGGCTGCCACGCCGCCCCTGGCCCACCAGACGAGGCCGGCCGCGGCCGCGACGGCGACGAGGGTGCGTTCGAGGGTGCCGGGGCGGCGCAGCAGCGACACGAGGTCCCGCCAGGGGATCAGCTGCCATCGGTGCCGGGGCCGGCGGATGCGGACGTTGCGCTGTCCCACGAGCCACCGCTGCCCGGACCGGCGTGCCTGCGCGATCGCGCGGGCGTCGAAGATCCGGGCCGAGGCCTTGACCCCCTCCGCGGCGCCCGCACGGCGGACCAGCTCCTCGTCGGGGATGTCGGGCAGGTGGCGCTGGGCCAACCACGTCCCGACCGCGGCCAGGGCGACGAGCAGGAGCAGCGGCAGCCAGGCCAACGGCACGTCGACACCGGCGGCGACCGTGACCGGCGCGGTCGCCCAGCCCCACGGGGTCACCCAGGCCGCGACCGAGGGGGCGGCGTGGGTGAGGTAGATGGCCCCGGCGCCGACGAGCGCGATCGGGGCGGTCAGGCGGAGCGTGGCCCGGGCCAGGCGGCGGTTGGATTCGACCGCCAGCGCGGCGGCCCCGGTGGCGACGCCCAGGGCGCCCCACCCGACGATGGATCCGAACAGCGCCCCGGCGACGCTCGCACGGGTCTCGACGGCGACGATCGTGCCGACCAGCGCCCCGAGCAGCGCCCCGGCCACGCCGTAGCCGGCGATCCCCCAGGCGAGGTCGCGGCGCAGCAGGCGTCGGCGGTCGAGCGGTGCGGGCAGCAGCCACGCGGCCTCGGCCCGTGACACCAGCACGGGGCCGGCCCACGTGCCGACGCGCACACCGGCGAAGGTGGCCAGCAGGGCCAGCGCGACGACCACGGCGGGGACCGCCGCGTCGGCCGCCGGCGTCAGGGCGGGCTGCGATGCGGAGGGCAGGCTGAGCGTGCGGGCGACGACCGTGCCGTACAGGCCGCCGAGCAGGGCGACCAGGTAGGCCTGGTAGGCGACCTTCCCGACGGTCTCGCGCAGGCTGGGCCCGTGCTCACGCTGGCGCAGGAAGGCGCGGACGGCGGCGACGCGCGCGACCGCGTCGCCGTCCGCGACGGTGGCGGGGGCAGTCGAGTCGATGGGTGCCACCTCCGTCACGACAGGCCGAGGTCCGCGGCGGCCTGGCCGGCCACCACCGTGGCGTAGTCACCGTGGTCGCGGACCTCGCCGTCGTGCAGGACGAGCGCCTGGTCGGCCAGCTCGGGCGGGAAGTCGAGCTGGTGGGTGCTGAACACGATCGCGCTGCCGGCCTTCTTGCGAGCGGCCAGCGCGGCCCACAGCACGTCGCGGGTGCGCGGGTCCAGGGCACGACTCGGCTCGTCGAGCAGCACCACCCGCCCGGGGCGCAGCAGCAGGCAGGCCAGCTGCACCTTCTGGCGCATGCCGGCCGACAGCTGGTCGGGGAGGAAGGTCCGCCGGCGGTCGAGGTCGAAGGACTCGAGCAGGTCCTCGATGTGGTCGTCGGCGTCCGCGACCCCGTGCGCCGTGGCGACGAACCCGAGGTGCTCCTCGACCGACAGGTCGGGGTAGAACACCGGCGTGTCGAGGGCGAAGGCCACCGCGTGGCGCACGTGCTCGCGCCCACCCGTGGTGGTGGTCGGGCGACCGTCGACCTCGACGCTGCCGTCGGTGGGGTCCAGTCGCCCCGCCGCCAGGTGCAGCGTCGTGGTCTTGCCCGAGCCGTTGCGCCCCACCAGCACCACGCAGGTGCCGGCGTCGACGGTCAGGTCGAGGTGGTCGAGTGCGACGACGCCGGCGTACTCGCGTCGTGCCTCGCGGAATCGGAGCGCGGGAGGCGTGCGTCCCACGGGAGCACCTGCTGGTCGGGACGTGGTGAGGTCGGGCCGAACGTACTCCGCGACCCGGTGGTCGCCGCCACCGGCCCCGACCCGACCGCCGGCGCGTGCCCGCCGAACCATGAGCCGCCCATCGAGAGACCGACGTCCATGCACCGCACCCCGCGTCCGCTGACCGTCCTGCGAGCGATCGGCGTCGTGCTGCTCGTCGTGCAGGGCTCCGTCCACCTGCGCCTGTGGCTGGACGGCTTCCGGGCGATCCCGACGATCGGGCCGCTGTTCCTGGCCGGGGCCGGCGGGGCGCTCGGCCTCGCGGCCGTCCTGGCCGTCTCCGTCCGCCCCACCGTGGTGCTGGCGGCGCTGCTGCTGTCCGCCGGCCAGGTCGTCGCCCTCGTGGCCACCAGCACGGTGGGCCTGTTCGGGTTCATGACGGTCTGGACCTGGTCGGGAGCGCAGGGCGCCGCCCTCTGGTCGGAGCTGCTCGCCACGGTCGTCCTCGCCGGAATCGCCCGGTGGCAGGGGTCGGCGCGTCCCGCTCCGCCCGTGGGTCCGAATGCGCTGCAGTCCGCGCACTCCGTGAGGTGACCATGCGCCGTCCCGACGCCCGACCCGGTCGCCCCGGGCCAGGAATCCGTCTGGGACTACCCGCGTCCGCCCCGGGTGGAGCCCACCGACGAGCACGTGGTCGTCGAGCTCGGCGGCGGGGTCGTCGCCGAGACGCGACGTGCGCTGCGGGTGCTGGAGACCTCGCACCCGCCCGTCTACTACGTGCCCATCGAGGACGTGGTCGACGGGGCGCTGCGGCCGAGCGCTCGCCGGACCTTCTGCGAGTTCAAGGGGTGGGCGGCCTACGTGGACGTGGTCGGCGCGGACGGACGGGTCGCCCCCGACGCAGGCTGGACCTACCCCGAACCGACGCCCGGCTTCGAGGTCCTGGCCGGCACCGTCGCCTTCTACCCGGGGCGCATGGACCGTTGCCTGGTCGACGGCGAGCAGGTCCGCGCCGTGCAGGGCGACTTCTACGGTGGGTGGGTCACCTCGCGGGTCGCTGGCCCGTTCAAGGGCGAGGTGCCGGGCAGCGCATGGTGGTGACCGCGCCCCGCACGTGACCGCCCCGATTCCCACGGGACCGAACACACGTTCGAGTTACTGGGGTAGCGTCGTGGCCATGACCACGTCACTGCTCACCACCCCGCTGCAGCCGACCCTGCTGGACACGCAGGACGGCCCCGCCATCGACCGGGACTTCGCCACCGCCCAGCGGCGCGAGCTGTCCGACGGGGCGTGGGTCGAGGTCGTCCCGGGCTGGGTGCGGGGCGCGGACCGGCTCTTCGACCTGGTGCTGGACGCGGGGGAGTGGGGCAGCCGCGAGATGCTGATGTACGACGAGGTGGTCGTCCAACCGCGCCTGCAGACGACGTGGACGATGGGCGAGCTGCCCCGCGAGCTCGACCTCCTGCGCGCCATGGGTGCGGCCCTGTCGGCCCGCTACCGCACGGCGCTGCCCCGCGTGTCGGCCAACCTGTACCGCGACGGCCGGGACTCGGTGGCCTGGCACGGCGACCGGGTGGCGCGCGACCTGCCCGACGCCGTGGTCGCCTGCGTGTCGCTCGGGCATCGGCGGCCGTTCCGGCTGCGCCCCCGCGGCGGCGGCGCGAGCATCGCGCTCGAACCGGGGCGGGGCGACCTCGTCGTGATGGGCGGCACCTGCCAGCGCACCTGGCAGCACGCCGTGCCCAAGGTGCGCGACGCGGGACCGCGGATCTGCGTGATGTTCCGCGAGGCCTACACGGACGCGGACCTGCGCCGTGCCGAGGCCAATCGCCGGGCCAGGCGACCCGATCCCCGCACTGCCTGAGCCTCGCGCGTGCTGGCTACGTTCGGGGCGACACCGATCCCGCGAGGAACCCATGGCCGTCGTCAAGATCAACGTGCTGACCGTCCCCGAGGAGATGCGCGAGACGCTCGAGCAGCGCTTCGGGGCGCGTGCCGGCGAGGTCGAGACCACGCCGGGCTTCATCTCCTTCGACCTGCTGCGGCCGACCGACGACTCCGACCGCTACTTCGTGGTCACCAAGTGGGAGTCCGAGGAGGCCTTCCAGTCCTGGATGGAGTCGCGCGAGTTCCAGCAGGGCCACGCCCAGTCCAACCAGGGCCAGCGCCCCGCCGCATCGGGCAGCGAGCTGCTCAGCTTCGAGGTGGTGCTGGGCGCGACGGCGAGCTGACCCCGGCTTCGCGGGTGGCGTGGTGCAGCGCGGCGGCCAGGTCGGCGTCGGGACGCTGGTCGGCGGGCAGGCCGCAGGCAGCCTCGAGGACGTCCACGTAGCCCGAGACGGCGGCCTCGAGGTCGATCCCGTGGCGTTGCGACAGCTGCAGGACCGGGTCGAGCTCGGCGCTGAACGGGGCGGTGGCGAGGTGGGGCACGAGCAGGAGCAGCATCCCGAGCAGGTGGTCGCGGGACACGCCCTCGCGCAGCTGGCCGGAGCGTTCGGCGGCCGTGACGAGCGCCCCGAGCACCTCGAGCTGGTGGGTGTTGACGACGTGGCGCACCGTCCGGCGGTTCTCGGCGTCGATCTCGAAGGTGATGGCGAAGAACACCTGCCGTTCGAGCGGGTGGGCGCGGAAGTAGGCGACCCAGTCGGTCAGGATCGCGCGCAGCATCCGGAACAGGTCGTGGTGCTCGTCGGCGCGCCGCAGCATGGTGACGGTGAACTCGTCGCGGACCGTGCGGGAGACGTGCTCGGACACGTGCGCGTACAGGTCGGCCTTGTCGACGAAGTACTGGAACACCGAGCCCTTCGCGATGCCGGCCTCCCGCGCGATCACGTTGATGCTGCCCGCGGAGAACCCGCGCGCCCCGAACTCACGCATCGCAGCCTGCAGGACACGGTCCCGCTTGGCCCCGTCGAGGTTGTCCCAGGTCGTGGTCGGCACGCGGTCCCCTTCACGTAGGCGCACCCCGGCGTCGTGGGACCCGCCGCGCGCCCCCGGGGCGGGTCGCCCCCAGCCAAGCAGATCCCCGCCGGTACGTGAATGCCCGGTCGGTCGGTCCCGGAACGGGACGACCCCCGCCGGAGGGCCTCCCGGCGGGGGTCGTGGTGCGGCCCGTGTCAGTGGCCCACGGGGCGGTGAGGCACCGCGGGGCCGCGTGCGGGAGCGGACGGCGCGATGTCGCGGGTCCGCGTACCGCCCGGTCGTCAGCGCAGGCTGGCGCCCAGCTGGTTGTGCAGCTCCTCCTCGTCCCAGGTGCGGCGTCGCGCCGTCTCGGACGGCAGCAGGACGGCGGCACCCGCGACGAGCGCGGCGATGACGGTGATGACGAAGAGGATCGGGTCCATGGTCGGGTCTCCAGCTCCGGTCGCGGAGGGTCGAGGGTGGTCGGCGGTTGCCCCGCGCGTGCTCACCTGTCATGACGCAGCCCGGGCCCCCGCGGTTGCCCGGCCGTTCGTCCGCAGCGCACCACGAGCGCTGCCCGCACGTCCCGGAGGGGCAGGAAGGGTCGTCGCGGTCGCCCCACGAATGTGCGGGTGTGTCGTCGACGGATCCGGTCCCGGAGACGACGCACGAGGCGGGTGCTCCCGGAGGGGAGAGCACCCGCCTCACCTGTTTCCGGCCCCGCTAGCCTTGCCCCGTCCGCCGGCACGGCCCGCGCCTCGCCACCTCGGCCCTCCGCACGCGCAGCTCGGCCCGGCCCTCCTCGTCACCAGCCCTGTGAGTCTCGCGATGCCCGACAACCACGCCGATGCGCTCGCGGAGCAGCGTCGTCGGGTCGACCACGTCCGCGACTACCTCGACATCGACGCCAAGCGCGAGCTGCACGCCGACCTCGAGCAGCGTGCGGCCGACCCGACGCTGTGGGACGACCCGGACGCCGCGACCCAGGTGTCCAAGCAGCTGGCGCGGGTGAAGGGCGAGGTCGAGCGCTACGACACGCTGATGGCGCGCCTGGAGGACCTCGAGACCCTCAACGAGCTCGCCCAGGAGATGGACGACGACGCATCCGCGGCCGAGGTCGCCGAGGGACTGTCCGCGGTGGCGCGCGAGATCGACGCGCTCGAGGTCGCCACGCTGCTGTCGGGCGAGTACGACGCCGAGGACGCCATCGTGTCCATCAAGGCGGGGGAGGGCGGCGTCGACGCGATGGACTGGGCCCAGATGCTGCAGCGCATGTACGTGCGCTGGGCCGAGACCCACGGCTTCGAGGTCGACGTCTTCGACGAGTCCTTCGGCGAGGAGGCCGGGCTGAAGTCGACGTCGTTCGAGGTGCGCGGCGCCGATGCCTACGGCTGGCTGCAGACCGAGCACGGCGTGCACCGCCTGCTGCGCAACTCGCCGTTCGACTCGCAGGGCCGGCGCCAGACCTCCTTCGCGCTGGTCGATGTCGTCCCGGTGCTGCCCGAGGCCGACGACGACGTGGACGTGCCCGAGGAGGACATCCGCATCGACGTCTACCGCTCGTCGGGACCGGGCGGCCAGAGCGTCAACACCACCGACTCGGCCGTGCGCATCACCCACATCCCCACCGGCATCGTGGTCAGCTGCCAGAACGAGAAGTCCCAGCACCAGAACCGTGCCGTCGCCATGCGCGTGCTGAAGGTCAAGCTGGCCGAGCTCGAACGCCAGAAGCGCGACGAGGAGCTGGCCGACCTGCGCGGCGACCGGCAGAACGTCGGCTTCGGGTCCCAGATCCGCAGCTTCTTCATGTACGGCAACCAGATCGCCAAGGACCACCGCTCCGAGCACGAGCACGGCAACCCCGCGACCGTCCTCGACGGCGGGGCGGCGCTGGACGAGTTCATCGAGGCCGAGCTGCGCCGGCGCGCGGCGGAACGGGCCCAGGACGGCGACGACGGTGCGGGCGGCGCCGTCGCCAGCTGATGGGCCAGGGACCGGTTCGGTGGATCGTGCTCGCCCTCGCGGGTGCGCTGGTGGCGGCCGTGGCCGTGTGGCTCGGCGCCGGGGGCGGCGGGGCCGACGACACCGAGCAGGACGCGGTCGGGCGGGCGCTCCGGGGGCGCAGTGGCCACCGACGCGCTCGAGGGTCCGCACCTGTGGCTCGACCTGTGTGCCGGGGCGGTGTGCCCCGAGCTCGACGAGCCCGCGCGCGAGGCGCTGGTCGCCGAGGTCCGGGACGACCCGCGCGTGTCCTCGGTGCTGTACGTCTCCAGCGACCAGGCCTACCAGCTGTTCCTCGACCGGTTCGGCGACCAGCAGGAGCTGGTCGAGTCGGTGCGTCCCGAGGACGTCCCGGCCCGCATCGAGGTCGACCTGCTCGATCCAGCGGACGTCGACGAGGTGCTGGCCGACTACCGCGACCGCGAGGGCGTGGCGGCCGTCAACGACGCCCGGGCGGTGCAGCCGTAGGCCGGTGGTAGCCTCCTGCGAGTCTGGCGGGACCTCGTTCCCCCATCTTCCCCGTCCAAGGCGATGGTCTCGACGTGATCTCACTGCGCGGCGTCTCCAAGACGTACAAGAAGGGCGAGCGAGGCGAGGTCCTGGCCCTCGACGGCATCGACCTCGAGGTCGCCCGCGGCGAGTTCGTCTTCGTCGTCGGCCCGTCGGGATCGGGCAAGTCCACCTTCATGAAGCTGCTGACGCGCGAGGTGCTGCCCGACGCCGGCGAGATCCACGTGGCCGGCAAGAACCTCGTCACCCTGAAGCGGTGGAAGGTCCCGGCCCTGCGCCGCGAGATCGGGTACGTGTTCCAGGACTTCAAGCTGCTGCCGAACAAGACCGTCGCCGAGAACGTCGCCTTCGCGCTCGAGGTGATCGGCTCGCCCAGCGCGATGATCCACGACCGGGTGCCCGAGGTGCTCGAGCTGGTGGACCTGGCCGACAAGTCCGACAACATGCCCCACGAGCTGTCGGGCGGCCAGCAGCAGCGCGTGTCGATCGCCCGCGCCTTCGTCAACCAGCCGCCGATCCTGCTGTGCGACGAGCCCACCGGGAACCTCGACCCGCAGACCTCCATCGGCATCATGAAGCTGCTGGACCGGATCAACCGGACCAACACCACCGTCGTGATGGCCACCCACGACCAGCACATCGTCGACTCGATGCGCAAGCGCGTCGTCGAGCTCGCGGACGGCCGGCTGGTCCGTGACCAGTCGCGTGGCGTCTACGGCTACGCCAATTAGCGCCCCGATCCGCCAGGAGTCTCCCGCACCATGAGACGTTGGTCGTACATCCTGCAGGAGGCCGTCGTCGGCCTCCGCCGCAACATGTCGATGACCGTGGCGGTGATCCTGTCGGTCGCCGTGTCGCTGATGCTGTTCGGTGCCTCGGTCCTGCTGCGCCAGCAGGTCGACATGGCCACCGACGAGTGGACCGACAAGATCGAGGTGTCGATCTTCCTGTGTGACGGGCGCGAGTGCGCGGCCATCACCTCCGAGCAGCAGGACGAGCTGCGCACCGACCTCGAGGACAACCCGCTGGTCGAGCAGGTCTTCTACGAGTCCAAGGAGGACGCCTACCGGCGCTTCCTGGAGCGCTTCGAGGGCCAGGAGGACTTCACGCGGGGCGTGACCGCCGACCAGCTGCCCGCGTCGTTCCGCGTCAAGCTCAAGGACCCCAACCGCTTCGCCTCCATCCGCCAGGAGTACGAGGCACGGCCCGGTGTCGAGGACATCATCGACCAGCGCCAGCTGCTCGAGCAGTTCCTCAAGATCGCCGACGTGGGCCGGTGGTCCGCGCTGGGCATCTCGATCGTGGCCATGCTGGCCGCCACGCTGCTCGTGGCCAACACCGTGCGCGTGGCCGCGTTCGCCAGACGCGAGCAGACCCAGGTGATGAAGCTGGTCGGGGCGTCCAACTGGTACGTGCGCCTGCCGTTCGTGCTCGAGGGCGTGCTCGCGGGGCTGTTCGGTGCGCTTGTGGCCTGGGGGCTGCTCGTCGTCGCGGTCCCCGAGCTCACCGGCTTCCTCAGCGACCTCATCCAGTTCGTGCCGTTCCTGGACCGCATGGACGTGGTCGCCGTCTGGCCCTGGCTCGTGGTGCCCTCGGTCGCGATCGCCGGCGTGTCGTCGCTGGTCGCCCTGTGGGGCTTCCTGGACGTCTAGGTCCGGTTCGGGGGCGGCGACGGCTCAAGTCGGCGCTCCCGATGGTCGACGCCATCACTGGTGGTTCCTGCCTGTGGATGGTGCACCTGTGACTGATGTTGTTGGTGTTATCGTCCACGGTGTCGAACGTGGAGTGATGACGTGAGGACAGGACGTCATCCGCACGGCCGTCGGACGCGGTCCACCGTGCTTCGCCGGGCCGTGGCGGTGGTGCTGTGCGTCGTCGTCACCAGCACGGCCGCCGTCGCCCAGGAGCCCGGGGACGGCGGGGACCCGCAGCAGCTCGCCGACCAGCTCGAGGACGCCACCCAGCAGCTCGAGCAGGCCCGCCAGGGCGCCGGCGTGGTCCAGCAGCAGGTCGGCGACGCCCAGCAGCAGCTGGCCGAGGCCGACCGGCGCCTGATGGCCCTGACCGAGGAGCTGCGGGCCCGCGAGGCCCAGCTCGCCGACGCGACCGCCGTGCGGGATGCCGCCGCGTCCCGGACCGCGCAGGCCCAGGCACGCCTCGACGAGGTCAGCGCCCGGCTCGAGGCCACCCAGCGCCGGCTCGACCGCGACGCCGACCGGTTCGGCGACCGCGTGGCGGCGGCCTACATGTACGGCGGCACGCTGCAGATGGCCGAGGCCCTGCTCGCCAGCGAGGACATCGGCGAGCTGGTCCAGACCGGCTACTACGTCCGCTCGGTGCTCGACGAGGACAAGGAGCTGGTCGACCGGGTCACCGAGGAGACCCGCACGGCCGCCGAGCAGCGCCGCATCGCCGACCGGCTGCGCGACACGCTGGCGACCGAGCAGGCCGCCGCGGAACGCGCCCGGCAGGACGTGGAACGCGCCACCGACGCCCAGCGCCAGCTGACCGAGCAGGTCGCCACCGAACGCGCCACCCGGCAGGCGACGCTGGTCCGGCTCGAGTCCGACCTCGCCAGCTACACCCAGCTCGTGGCGGCCTACGAGGCCGAGTCGGCGCGCCTGGCCGAGGAGCTCGCCCAGTCACGCTGGCAGGCGGCGGCCCCGGGCCCCGGCGGGCTGCTGTGGCCCACCGAGGGACGCGCGGGCTCCGGGTACGGCTACCGCACCCACCCGATCTTCGGGACGCGACGGTTGCACACCGGCGTCGACATCTCCGCCCCGACCGGGCAGGCCATCGTCGCCGCGGCCGCGGGACAGGTCGTCTCGGCCGGGTGGCGGGGCGGCTACGGCCAGGCCGTCGTCATCGACCACGGTGGGGGGCTGGCGACGCTCTACGCCCACCAGTCCCGCCTGCTGGTCACCGCGGGCCAGGTCGTCGAGGCCGGCCAGCAGATCGGCGAGGTCGGCACCACCGGCCAGTCCACGGGGCCGCACCTGCACTTCGAGGTGCGCGAGAACGGCACCCCCCGCGACCCGATGGCCTGGTACTGACGAGTGAGCCGAGACCGGCGAGCTCGCTCGTCGCAGCGAGGCGATCGAGTCGAGGCGACGGAGGAGCGACTGACGGGCACACAGGTGCGCCGAGCAGGCCCCGGTGTCGGACCGTAGGCTGCGGCCCCGACCGGGCCTACGACCGGGCTCGTACCCACGAGGTGTCCATCCATGCGTCGCGCCGCCGCCCTGCTCCTGTCCGCCAGCCTCGTCCTGGCCGCCTGCTCGGGGGACGACCCCACGATCGAGGAGTCGCCCACCCCGACGGCCGCGACCTCCTCGGACACCCCCTCTGCCAGCGACAGCGCCTCCGACGCCGGCCCTGCCGACGGACGGGCCGGCCACGGACGCGCCCACGAGCGAGATCGGCAGCGAGCCCGGCGCCGAGGCCGACGTCACCCTGACCGCCGAGCTGACCGGGGCGGTCGAGGTACCCGGTCCGGGCGACCCGGCCGGATCCGGGTCGTTCACCGCCACCGTCGTCATGAACGAGGCCGCCGGCGAGCTGTGCTACCAGCTGGAGGTCGCCGACCTCAGCAGCGAGGTCACCGCGGCCCACATCCACCGGGCGCCCGAGGGCGAGTCCGGTGCGGTCGTCATCGGGCTCACGCCGCCCATCGGCGGCCCGGTGGACGAGTGCGAGACCCTCAACGCCTCCGACCTGCTGCCGCTGCTCGACGACCCGTCGGAGTTCTACGTCAACGTGCACACCCAGGGGCACCCGGACGGGGCCGTGCGCGGGCAGCTGCAGGCCGAGTGACCCGGCCCGGGCCGGGACGTGGTGGTGGCCGATAGGCTCGGTCGGCCATGGCCACATCCACCAAGCAGTCCGGCACCAAGCGGCGAGGGCATCCGGCTCATCGCCCAGAACAAGCGTGCCCGGCACGACTACCACCTCGACGACCGCTACGAGGCGGGCCTGCAGCTGGTCGGCACCGAGGTGAAGTCGCTGCGGGGCGGCAAGGGCTCGCTGGCCGAGTCCTTCGTGCGCATCGACGACGGGGAGGCCTGGCTGATCCAGGCCCACATCCCCGAGTACGAGCACGGCAACATCAACAACCACGACCCGACCCGCAAGCGCAAGCTGCTGCTGCACCGCCACGAGCTCGACCGCCTCGAGAAGGCCGTCAAGACCCAGGGCGTGGCGCTGGTCCCGACCCGGCTGTACTTCCGCGACGGCAGGGCCAAGCTCGAGTTCGCCCTCGGCCGCGGCAAGAACGTGGCGGACAAGCGCCGCGACATGGCCAAGAAGGACGCCAAGCGCCAGATCGACCGGGCCATGAAGGCGCGCCGCCAGGGACGCTGAGCCCGGTCGGGCTCAACCCGACGGGGCGGGTGGCCGACAGGACGGTTGGGGTCGTCCGAAAGGACATCCGGCCCTGTCATCCCGTTCACCCGACGGGAACACTCCGTGACGTTGGACCGTTACCATTGATCCGGGCGGCACGGTCGTCACGAACCACCGTCCCACTGCTTGACAACTGGACAGCGTCGATGCGCGGCACACCCCTCGCGGGGCGTGCCCCAAGCTTCCCAACCTGGGGCTGAAACGGTCTCGACCGTGGTCAGTTCCGGGAGGAGAGGAGCGTGCCGGAGGGCGCCGAAGGACCTCCGTGATCACCCTTCGGAACCTATAACTGCCGAACACAGACTGGCACTCGCAGCCTAAACAGCTGTGACGTTCTGCCCCTGACGCCCGATACGGGGACCAGAGCGACGACATCGGGATTCACCGTCAGGCTTCGACCATCGAGCCTGAGGGGACATCTTCAGATGGTGTGGATGCGGACCACTGCCTGGTTCGGGAGTACCGCATCCGAGACATCCTGAACCTACGCACGTAGAGCCTGGCCTCCTGGGGCCGCGGGACGCGGGTTCGACTCCCGCCAGCTCCACCACGCACCCCTGCACAGCTTCGCGCCCCGGTTCGTCCGCCAAGAGGACGCCCGGGGAGAACGGGAACGCCTCACCGGCGGCAAGCGCCGGTGGGGCAACCCCGTTCGTGCGATGTACCAATGAGCGCATCGACGCTCGTCAACGAGACGACCCCGCTCCACATCGGAGGCGGGGTCGTCTGCGTTCGGGTGCGTCTTCGGGGCGCGGGGACTGCTCAGGCGTCGTGCCCGGGACGGTCGGCCCACGAGTCGAAGGACAGCACCGACGCCCCGAGGTGTTCCGCCGCGACGTCGACGGCATGTCGCACCACGGCCGCGTGCCCGGCCTCGAAGGCCGGCCGTGCCACCGGCGTCAGCAGCCGCAGCCACCGGGCGGCGGGGGCGACCGTCCAGGCGAAGCGCACGGCGGTGCCGCGGGATGTCGGCTCCAGTGTCCAGCGGCCCGACCCGCGGATGGTCCCCCGGACCCGCATCTCCACCCATTAGGGCCGTTCGGCTGCGACGACGTCCACCCGCCCGCCGATGCGGTAGCCCAGCGGGGCGCGGATCGACCCGGCCATGGCGCTGCCCGTGCCGTCGGGGCGGGGCGCCTGCCGCCGGTCGACCTCGACGACGTCGCCCCAGTGCGACAGCCACGGTTCCGGCTCGACGACGAGGTCGAACACGTCCTCCGGGGCGGCGCCGACCTCGAAGGTCGTGACGAAGGCGTAGGTGGACAGGTCGGGGCCCCTGGTGTGGGTGGTCGGATGGATGTGTGTGGCGGTGACATGGTGCCGTGTGCTCAGGCGCGGTCCACGGTGAGCCCCGGGTCGGCGGTTCCCTCGACCACCGCGGCGAGGAAGGCGTCGATGCGGTCCATCTGGTCCGGGCGCAGCCCCGTGGCCAGATGGGTGGCGACGGCCAGCACGGGCAGCTCCAGCCGCCCGGCGAGCTCGTCCAGGGCTGCCACCGTGGCCCCGGTGATGGCGTCGTCGTCCATCCACACCAGTGGACGGCGGGTCCGGGCCACCAGGTCGGTGATCTGTATCGCCTTCCACGACAGCCCGTTCGGTTCCCGGGGAACCCGGGCGTCCGGGTCGGCCGCGATCGGGGCGTCACCGGGCAGTCCGAAGACCTCCTCCAGCACGTGTCGATTGGGAGTCCACGTCGTGGCCCAGTGGAACTCGCCGCCCCGTTCATCGAGGCTGGTCAGCCAGTCGACCACCTCGCCGGCCACCGTCAGCGGGTAGCCGAGCACCTGCCGGCGCTGCCACCGTTCGAAGTGGGCCAGGTCGGCGTCGCTGGTCGGCAGGGCGTTGACCACCCCGTCGATGTCGACGGCCACGATCGTGAGGCTACGGCTCACGGCAAGCTCCCCGAGTCGGCGACGAGGTCGCGCACGTACGTCCTTCGGTCGCGGAAGAGCTCGAGGCCCCGCCGGGGCGGGGCCTCGAGATGGCGCGGGCGTCGGCGTCAGGCGTCGGGCCGACCCTGTCGGCCCTGCTTGAGAGCCACGCTACCGAAGCCGATCAGGGACAGGGCCAGGAGCAGGAGCGTGGTGGTCGAGCCACCCGTCCGCGGGAGCCGGCCCTCGGCGGCCTGAGCACGAGGTGCCTCCTGCGCGGCGGGCAGGACCGCCACGGGGGCCGTCACCGGTCGCACCGGGGTCACCTCAGGGCGGAGCGCCGGCGCGGGGCGTGGGGCGGGGCGTTCGATCTCCTCGCCCGCGACGCCACCCTCGTTCCCGACCGGGGTCTCGCCGGGCACGGGCGTGGGGGTGCTCACGTTCTCGCCGCCGACGCTCGTCTCCGTCGTGTAGGTGTTGGTGACGACGAAGGTGTTGTCGCCGGCGTCGAGGTCCTCGTCGGTGTCCTCGGCGCTGGTGTCGTCGTTGAAGGTGACGGTGACGGTGGCGTCGGTGGTGGTGGTCTCGTCGATGGCGCAGGTGGAGTCCTCGGTGAGCTCGTCCTGGCCGGAGTCGTCGTTCCAGCTCCAGGGGTCGTCACCGGCGGTCAGGGTCGCGGTCGCGTCGGTGTCGTCGCAGGTCACGGTGAACGTGAACTGGGTGGTGTCGGCGGGCGCGCCGTCACCGGTCACGACCTTGTCCACCAGCAGGTCAGCGAGCAGAGCCCCACCGCCGCCGCCGCCACCGCCGCCGGTGGTGTAAGTGTTGGTGACGACGAAGGTGTTGTCGCCGGCGTCGAGGTCCTCGTCGGTGTCCTCGGCGCTGGTGTCGTCGTTGAAGGTGACGGTGACGGTGACGGTGGCGTCGGTGGTGGTGGTCTCGTCGATGGCGCAGGTGGAGTCCTCGGTGAGCTCGTCCTGGCCGGAGTCGTCGTTCCAGCTCCAGGGGTCGTCACCGGCGGTCAGGGTCGCGGTCGCGTCGGTGTCGTCGCAGGTCACGGTGAACGTGAACTCGGTGGTCGGGTCCGGGGTTCCGTCACCGGTCACGACCTTGTCCACCAGCAGGTCCGCCGGGGCGGGCGGTGGCGTGGACTCGCCGCAGTCGATCCAGAACACGTGGTGCTTCTGGTCGGCCGAGACGTCCTCCGGTGTGCTGGTGACCGTCAGCTTGATGTGGTAGCCCTGCTGCGAGTGGCGTTCGAGCTCGCTCACGGCGTCGGTGAGGTCGTACTGCTGGGACGCGTTGAGCGTCACCCCCGGCTCGTCGTGGGCGTCGAGGGTGACCGTGTGCGGGCCGTACCCCTCGAGCGGCGTGCCTGGGCCACCGGACGGCGGCTGGGCGGTGAAGGTGACCTCTGCTTCCTCGGTGCCCTCACGGAAGTCGTAGAAGTTGACGTAGAACACGCAGGGCAGGTGCGGCTCGTTGTTCGGCGGGAGGGCCTCACCGTCGCTGCTCAGCTGGATGTGGCCCCGGTTGCCCTGGCCACCGGCAGCACTGCCGTTGCCCGGGTCGTTGCCGTTGCCCGGGTTGTTGCCGTTGCCCGGGTTGCCGTTGCCGGTCCCATTGCTGTCAGCCTGTTCGAGACCCTGGTCGGCGTTCTCGTTGGCGTTGTCCTGTGCCGTCGGTGACGGGCCCGTCGCAGTCGCGTCGCCCTCGCCTTCGGCGTCCTGGCCATCCTGTTCGGTGGGCGCGTCCTCATCGGCATGGGAGGAGCTGCCCGCCGACTTCTCGGCGGCGAGTTCCTGGCCGGCCTGCCCCTGTTCGGATGCCTGGTTCTCGTGCGCGGCGTCCTTGGCCGTGGCGGCTGGCGCGAGTACGGCGGCAAGGAGGACCACCAGCGCGAGGATGGCTGGGAGTCCACGAAGAGACCGCGACACGCCAGGGACCGCTGCGGATTGTGGAGTCCTCATTGGTGTCCCCTTCTGGAGTGTGGAGGCCGGTGTCGGCAGGTGTGGTCGGGGCGGTCTCGCCACTGGCTCCACCGGGACCTCGAGCCTGTTGGCCCTGGGCGACCGTCGTCGTCCCGGTTTCATTGCTTCCCGTGTGCGGAGGAACCGGATCCGGCCTCCGAGGTGGACCGGCTGCTTCCGCGTGCTCACTGAACATGAGCGTGTTCTCATCGGGCGGGGCGGCGGGCGTCCGTTCGACCGTGTCCATGACGATTTTTGACTAGTCATAACGGTCGTTCGTACGTGGGCCTGCCCTGAGGATGACCGTGCGAGCCAGTGCCCGAAAGGGTTCACCAGGTACAACGGCTGGGGCGTCCGATCGTCACGCGGAGACCAGGCAGGGCATGATTTCGGTCGACGTCCACGTGGAGGCGGCATGTCGCAGGGGTGGGCCGATGGCCTCGAGCGCGTCCTGGTGTCGGCCGGTCGCCACGTGATCCGCATGATCGATGCCGAGGCACGACGCCCCGTGGACGCCTTCTGCGTCGTCGTGGACTCGGGCAGCTGCTGGTTCGCGTGGGACGAGGCCCCGGCCGGGTGGCATCCGACGGATCCGCTGCCCCGTCGTGACGGGCGCGGCTCCGCCGAGTTCACCGTCCCGAACGTCGACCTGCCCGACGAGCTGCGGGACGCACTGGTCGACGCCGGGGACACCTACGCCGCCCGCCACGAGGCCGCCGAGCTCGACGGGACGGGGGACCACGCCGAGGAGCAGCTCGACGCCGGCGTGGAGGCGGCAGCGGCCGCGGCGCTGGCCGAGCTCGGGCCCGACCTCGCCCGCCTCGACCGCACGCCCGGCTTCGTCGCGCACGTCCTGCGCTTCGACGGCCAGTGGCCCGAGGAGTCGGCGCGGCGGACGGTCGGGGAGGAGCTCCTCGCGCGCCGCTTCCCGGGCTTCGAGCACGCCCACCGCCGCGACATCGAGCTCGGGGAGCTGTCGAGCGCCCGGGGCGCCCGCGGCCTGGTGTCACGGCTGGTGGCGGCCTACGCCGCGCCGGTGGACCAGGGCCTCGACATCGAGCTCGTGACGGCCATCGACCGCGAGCTGCGGGGCAACGGCTCGTCGGCCGTGGCCCCGGTGCTGGACGCCGTCGACCTGCACGGTCGGCAGCCGCAGTTCACCGCCCCCGGCTCGCACGAACGGACCCACCTCGGGATCTGGACGCGCGCGCATCGGCTGACGGCCCACCTGCTGCTGCAGGTCCTGGGGCAGCTGTGGTCGGTGCGACAGCCCGAGGTCGAGGAGCGGCTGGTCGCGCTGGGCACCTGGCTGCACGACCACCCGGAGTGGTCGCCGGGCTCGGAGCACCGCGTCCGGGGGCTCAACGAGTCCCTGGTGGCACGCACGCTGCACGAGCTGTGGCCCGAGCGCTACCCCGCCGTGGCCGTCTCGCACGAGACCAACGAGGTCCACAACGCCACGGCGTACGGGTTCACGACCTCGGGGTCCGACCAGGCCTGACCGGGCGGGTCAGGTCGGCGGGACCAGCACCATGGCCCCGGTCCAGATCGCGTGGGCGATGATGGGCGCCGCGATGCCCTCGGTCCGTTCCCGCAGCCAGCCCCAGACGACGCCGCCGAGCAGCGCGGCCGAGATGAGGGGCAGCTGCAGCGTCGGGACGTGGAAGCCCATGAACACGGCGGTCGTGATGCCGATCGCGTACAGGGGGGAGCGGCCCACCCCGAGGCTCGGCTGCACGGCGCCCCGCCAGAACAGCTCCTCGAGCGGGGCGATCCCGAACGCCGAGATCGCGGCGACGAGCAGGGTCGGAAGGTCGCCCTTGGCGCCCACGACGATGTCCTCGGCCTGTCGACCGATGAGCGGCACGATCGCCTCGGCCACGGGGATGGCGGCGTAGGAGACCGCGAGGTGCGCCGCCGCGGCGGGCAGCGCCCACCACACGTCGTGGCCGACGCGAGGCGGGACGTGGTGCCGGGCCTGCAGGACGACGGCCGCGATCCCGAAGGCCACGCCCGCCGCCGTGGAGATCCAGAGGACGTTGAGCTGGCCACGCAGCGCCACCCCGATGGCCCACAGCGGGGTCAGCACGACGAGCGCGACGGCGATCTCGCGCCGACGGATGCGTCGTTCGGGGCGGGCCTGGGGCGCCGTCAACCACATGCTCAGTCCTGCAGTCGGGCGATGAGCGCGACCATGTCCAGGTCGTCGTGGAGCTGGTGCTGCAGCATCACGCGGTCCAGACCGGCGCCCTCCATGGCGACCAGCCGTTCGGCCGCCTGCTCGACGGTGCCGAGCACCCAGGCGTCGCGCAGGCCGTCGAGGTAGGCGTCGACGTCGCCGTCCTCGCCCGAGAGCTCCATCAGCCGGCGGCGCGCGGTCCCGCACCTCGCCCTCGTCCTCGCCGATCAGGCACCCGGTCATGGCGGAGAACACCAACGGGTCACGCCCCGCCTCCTCGGCGGCGCGATCGACCCGACCGCGGCGCTCGCGGATGTCGTCGAGGCTCGGGAAGACGGTGTTGTACTCGTCGGCCCAGCGCACGGCGTTGCGGACCGAGCGCGGGCCCGCCACGCCGCCCACGATGATGGGGAGGCGATCCTGCACCGGCTTGGGCCGGGCCTCGCACCCCTCGAGGGTGTAGTGCTGGCCGTGGAAGTCGAAGCGCTCCTCGGTCAGCTGCCGCGCGATGATCTCGAGCTGCTCCTCGAACACGTCGTAGCGGGTGCCGAGGTCGTGGAAGGGGAAGCCGTACGTGGTGTGTTCGAGCTCGTGCCAGCCCGCCCCGATCCCGAGCTCGACGCGGCCCCCGGACGTGTGGTCGGCCGTGACCACGTCCTTGGCCAGCACCGACGGGTGGCGGAAGGAGGTGGGCGAGACCATGGTGCCGAGGCGGATCCCCTCGGTGATCGCGCCCAGCGCGGCCAGCGTCGTCCACGCGTCCAGCGAGCTGCGGTCGGTCATGCCCTGCACGGACTGGTAGTGGTCCGAGCGGAACAGGCCCTCGAGGCCGTGCTCCTCGCAGGCGCGGGCGAGGTCCTGCCACTGCGCCCAGGTCACGCTCTCCTGGCCCTCGACCATGAGGTTGATGCGCACGATGTGTGTCCTGGCTGTCGACGTCGTGGGGCGTTCGGGGCCGACCCGGGCGTGGCGCACCGGGCGGCCGGTCCACTCGAAAACCCCGACCCTGCCGTGACGCCGAGGCCTATGGTCGAGCGACTCACGGGGAGCACATGATGGCGAGGGAGCGCACATGATGGCACGAACACGATCCGTACCGGTCCTGGTGGCCGTGGTGGCCCTGGTCCTCGGGACCGTCGGGACCGCCGTGGCGAAGCCCGGTGGCGGCAAGGGCGGCAGCGGCGGAGGTGGCGGGGGCAGCACGCCCTCGGCGGCGATCGTCAGCCTCGGCGACAGCTACATCTCCGGCGAGGCGGGGCGCTGGGCCGGCAACTCGCTGGACGACAGCGGGGACCGGTCCGGCACCGACCGGGCGCGGTACCGCTCGAAGGGCACCTGGTACCAGGACCTGTCGCTGGTCTACCTCGAGGGCACCGACACCGACGGCTGCCACCGCTCGGACGTCGCCGACGTCCACTCGGCCGCGATCAGCGGCCTGGCCAGCATCAACCTCGCCTGCTCGGGGGCGGTCAGCAGCAATGTGTTCCGGTCGAGCAACGGCGGCCAGTCGCAGAACGGCTGGGCGCCCCAGGCCGATCAGCTCGCCGCCCTTCCCGCCGGGCTCGACATCACGATGATCGTGCTGTCCATCGGCGGCAACGACCTCGGCTTCGCGGACATCATCATCGCCTGCACCGAGGACTGGTTCTCCAGCCCGTCGTGGTGGGAGAACCACTGCAACGACGAGCAGCAGGACAACGTCGACGCCCGCATGCCCGCGGCGATGGCCGGGGTGTCCAAGGCGATCGACGAGATCCAGGCCGTGATGACGGCACGTGGCGACGCCGACTACCGGCTGGTCCTGCGCAGCTACAGCTCGCCGATCCCGCGTGCGTCCGAGAACCGCTACTCGGAATCGGGCTGGTCCCGCTGGGACAGCGGGGGCTGCCCGTTCTGGAACGAGGACAGCAACTGGGCCCGGGACTCGCTGGTCCCCCAGATCGCCGACAACCTGGCGGCCGTCGCGGCTGCCCAGGGCGTCGAGTTCCTCGACGTCCGCGACCTGCTGCAGGGCCACGAGGTCTGCTCGGTCCACACCGCCCACGTCACCAGCTCGCCCGACGGCGCCAGCGCCGAGTGGGTCCGCTGGCTCAACACCGGGTTCGGGCAGGGTGACGCCCAGGAGTCGATGCACCCGAACGCGTTCGGCCAGCAGGCAGCCGGCGCGTGCATCGCCGCCCTCTACGCGGCCACACCCGGTGACCACACCTGCACCAGCACGGTCGGCGCCGGCCCGGACGCGGTCTCGCTGACCGCCGGGTAGGCACGTCCGCACCCGGCGGGCCGGAAGGCCGGATGGCCCCCGGGGGGGCCGGACGGCCCTCCCGGTCCGCCGGGGCGCTGGGCAGGCTCCTCCTGACGCCCCGCAGGAGGACGCCGCGATGCTCACCCGTCACCCCCTCGACCAGCCCGTCCAGGCCCTGGCGCACATGCGGGTGGTCGACATCCATGGGTACAACACGCTGCGTCGCGCAGCGACGCTGCTGGCCGACAACCAGATCGGGATGCTGGTCGTGCGTCGCGGGGCGCTGGTGGTCGGGGTCATCGGCGAGCGAGACATCGTCCGGGCCGTCGCCGAGGGCGCCGACGTCGATGACGTGCGCGTCGACGAGATCATGACGGAGGACATCGCGGGCGTGCAGGCGGATGCATCCGTCCGGGAGGCCGTCCAGATCATGGCGCGCAACTCGATCCGCCACCTGCTGGTGCGCGACGAGGGCCACGTGACGGGCGTGCTGTCGGCGCGGGACGTCCTGGCGGCCCTGCCGCTGGAAGAGACCGTCTGAGCGTCGAGGACCCGCTCCGGCGCCACCGCGCCGCGTCGACTACAGCGCGGCCACCAGCTCGCGCAGCCACGCCTCGTCGGGTCCGGCAACGGCCGCGGCCGAGCGCGTCGCCATCTCGTCGCCCCGTGACGGCGGCAGCAGCGGCGGGTCCAGCGACACGTGCGCGCCGCCGGCCTCCTCGACGAGCAGGCTGCCGGCCGCCATGTCCCAGACCTTGGGGACGCGCTGGTAGGTCGCCACGGCGGCCCCCGCCGCGACCAGCGCGAGGTCCAGCGCCGAGGAGCCGAGCACGCGGGCGTTGAGACGCACGTCGCCGCTGCTGCGCCGGATCGTGCCGGCGGTGACGATCACGGGGACGTGGCTGTTGCGCCCCGACCGGAAGTCGACCCGGTCCGCCACCTGGATGGGTTCGCCGTTGCGCGTGGCGCCCCGTCCGCGCACCGCCTCGAAGCGGGCGCCGATCGGCGGCGCCTCGACGCAGCCGTAGACCGGCAGACCGTCGTGCAGCAGCGCGATCGCCACCGACCAGTAGGGGATCCCGGCCGTGAAGTTCGACGTACCGTCGATGGGGTCGACCACCCACGTCCACGCGTTGCCGTGCCAGGTGGTGTCGCCCTCCTCGCTGACGACGTCGTGACCCGGGAACGCGCCGGTGAGGCGGTCGCGGATGGCGTCGTCCATCTCGAGGTCGATGTCGGTCACGGGCGTCCCGTCCCCCTTGGCCCGCGACCCGACCATGCCGGCTCGGTCGAGCAGGCGCGGGCGCAGGTCGTCGCAGAGGGCACCGACGGTCTCGGCCGCGGCCAGGGCCACGTCCAGCACGTCGGGGGGCGGGGTCGGGGAGGTCGGCATGGCCGCCGACGGTAGCCCGCAGCCCCGGCCGGCCGGCACCCGACGACCGTGCGGGTCGGCCGTGATCGTGCGCGGAGGTCGGACGGACCTACGCCGGACGACGTAACCTACGCTTGCGTAGGTTACGCTTGCGTCCGATTCCCGGAACGACACCTCCCGACACTCCCCGAGGTCCCCGTGCGTTCAGCTTCCGACACGATCGCCGACGTCCGTGCCCGCCTCGAGGGCATCCGGGGGGTGACCGTGCCCGAGGAACGCATGTTCAAGATCCAGCGGCGGGTGATGCTGACGATCTCGATCCTGCCGCTGCTCGGCCTGGTCTTCGCCGTCGTGCAGCTGTGGGGGTGGGGGATCAGCCTCCACGACCTCGTCATCGCCGGCGTCTTCTACGTGATCACCGGGCTCGGGATCACCGTCGGCTACCACCGGCTGCTGACGCACAAGTCCTTCGACGTGCCCAACTGGGTCCGCGTCGGGTGGGCCATCGCCGGGTCGCTCGCGGTGCAGGGTGCCTGCATCGACTGGGTGGCCACGCACCGGCGCCACCACGCCTACTCCGACGAGCTCGGTGACCCCCACTCGCCCCACCTGGACGCCGCCGATGGCGTCAAGGGCATCCTCCGCGGGCTCTACCACGCGCATCTCGGCTGGATGATGGAGCCCGACGGCACCGAGGCCGAGACCTGGGCGCCGGACCTGCTGGACAACGAGGGCCTGGTCAAGGTCAACCGCGCCTTCCCGTGGCTGATCGCCGCCACCTTCATCCTGCCCGCCATCGTCGGCGGCCTCTGGTCGATGTCGCTGATGGGGGCGCTCACGGCCGCCATCTGGGCCGGCCTGCTGCGCATGGCACTGCTGCACCACGTCACGTGGTCGATCAACTCGATCTGCCACTTCTACGGCACGCGCCCGTTCGCCAGCCGCGACCACGCTCGCAACAACGTCTGGCTCTCGGTGCTGTCCTTCGGCGAGTCGTGGCACAACGCCCACCACGCCTTCCCGGCCTCCGCACGCCACGGGCTTCGCTGGTGGGAGTTCGACGCCTCCTGGATCACGATCAAGGTGATGGAGTGGGTCGGGCTCGCACGCAACATCAAGCTGCCCTCGTCGACCCAGCTGGCGCGCAAGAAGCTGCCCCGCAAGGCCGCGGCCACCCCGTGACCCGGAGGCGCATGACCGGCCCCGAACGCCGTGAGCAGCTGGTCGGGGTCGGCCGCTCGGTGTTCGCCGAGAAGGGCTTCGAGGCCGCCTCGGTCGAGGAGATCGCCGACCGCGCCGGCGTCTCCAAGCCCGTCGTGTACGAGCACTTCGGCGGCAAGGAGGGCCTGTACGCGGTCATCGTCGACCGCGAGGTCGCCGAGCTGACCGCGCGCATGGCCGACGCCATGCAGTCCACCGGCCCCCGCCAGGCCGGTGAGCACGCCGCCATGGCCTTCCTCGGCTACATCGAGGAGCACGAGGATGGCTTCCGGATCCTCGTGCACGACGCGCCGGCCGGCATGGGAGCCGGCAGCCTCGGGTCCGTCATCAACGACGTGGCCCGGCGGGTCGAGGAGCTGCTGCTCGCGACGTTCAAGGATCGTGGCTTCGACAAGCGCACCGTCCCGATGTACGCGCGCATGCTCGTCGGGGCGGTCGCGCTCGTCGGCGAGTGGTGGCTCGATGCCGGCAAGCCGTCGCGCGAACAGGTCGCGGCCCACGTGGTCAACCTCATGTGGAACGGCCTGAAGGACCTGCAGCCGCGCCCCGACCTGCGGACGATCGCCCCCGGGTGAGGCGGCCGGCACCCCTACGCTCGGCACGCACCGAGCTTCGAGGCACCGTGCCCCCCCACCTGACCCGCCGCCTGCAGGGCATCGGGACGACGATCTTCGCCACGATGTCGGCGCTGGCGACCGAGCACGACGCGGTCAACCTCGGCCAGGGCTTCCCCGACGCCGACGGTCCACCCGAGGTGCTCGAGGCCGCCATCCGCGCCATCCGCGACGGCCAGAACCAGTACGCCCCGGGCATCGGGATCCCGGCACTGCGCGAGGCGATCGCCGACCACCAGCGTCGCTTCTGGGACCTCGACTTCGACCCGGACACCGAGGTCACCGTCAGCGCCGGGGCGACCGAGGGGATGGCCGCCGCGATCCTGGCCCTGTGCGAACCGGGCGACGAGGTGGTGCTGTTCGAACCCTGGTACGACGCCTACCGGGCCGACGTGGCCATGGCCGGGGGCACGCACCGCTCGGTCGGGCTGCGTCCGCCGGACTTCGCCCTCGACGTCGACGAGCTGCGTGGCGCCGTCACCGACCGCACCCGCCTGCTGGTCCTCAACTCGCCGCACAACCCGACGGGCAAGGTCTTCGACGACGACGAGCTCGCGGCGATCGCGCGCGTGTGCGTCGACCACGACCTGGTCGCCATCACCGACGAGCCCTACGAGCACCTCGTCTACGAGGGGCGGCATCGACCGCTGGCCAGCCTGCCCGGGATGCGCGACCGCACCGTCACGATCTCGTCGGCGGCCAAGACCTTCGCCGTGACCGGCTGGAAGGTCGGCTGGGTCTGCGCCGCCCCGCCGCTGACCGACGCCGTCCGGGCAGCCAAGCAGTGGCTGACCTTCAGCAACGCCACCCCGTTCCAGCACGGCGTCGCCGCGGGACTCGCCCTGCCCGACGAGTACTTCACCGGCCTGTCACAGGACTACCGCGCCCGTCGCGACCGACTGTGCGACGGGCTGTCCGACCTCGGCTTCCGGGTACGCCCCTCGGCCGGTACCTACTTCGTCACGGTCGACGTGCGTGACCTCGGCGAGGAGGACGGCATGGCGTTCTGCCAGCGGCTGCCGAAGGAGGTCGGGGTGGCGGCCATCCCCGAGGTGGTCTTCCACGACGACGTCGACGCGGGCCGCCCGCTGGTGCGGTTCGCCTTCTGCAAGACCGACGCGCTGCTCGACGAGGGGCTGCGCCGCCTGCAGGCACTGCGCCGGAGGGGCTGACATGTCGTTGACCGTCGCCGGGATCCAGACCGACCTGGCCTGGGAGGACCCGCCCACCAACCACCGCCGCCTGGCGCCCCGCATCGCGGCCGCGGCAGCCGGCGGCGCCGACCTGGTGCTGCTGCCCGAGATGTTCCCGTGCGGGTTCTCCATGGACACCGAACGCACGGGCGAACCCGTCGACGGACCGTCGACGCAGTTCCTCGTCGACCAGGCCGCCGAGACGGGCGCCTGGGTCGGGGGCAGCCTGCCCGAACGCCGCGAGGGCGAACCCCGCCCCTACAACACGTTCGTGCTCGCCGGGCCCGACGGCACCGTGCACCGGTACGCGAAGGTGCACCCGTTCACCTACGCCGGTGAGGACGAGCACTTCGCCGCCGGTGACAAGCTCGTCACCGTCGAGATCGGCGGCGTGCGGTGCAGCCTGTTCGTGTGCTTCGACCTCCGGTTCGCCGACGAGTTCTGGCAGCTCGCCGAGGACACCGACTGCTACCTCGTGCCGGCCAACTGGCCTCGGCCCCGTCGACGCCACTGGACCGCGCTGCTGCAGGCGCGGGCCATCGAGAACCAGGCCTACGTCGTCGGCGTGAACCGGGTGGGGGACGGGCGCCGGCGTGATGGCGGGCCGCTGCCGTACGCCGGGGACTCCATGATCGTCGACCCCCTCGGGCACGTGCTCGTGCAGGCCGCCGAGGTCGAGACCACGCTGGTGGCGGAGGTCGACCCGGACGTCGTCACCGACGCCCGGTCCCGCTTCCCGTTCCTGCGCGACCGCAGGTGACCACCTGACAGCCGCGGGGCGACGTGGCATGTTGGTGGGCGATCCCCGTCAGCAGGCACCCCATGTCCCTCGAGGCGAAGGAACGCGTCCACCGCATCCACGACCGGCTCGCGAAGGCCGGTCACGACCTCCCCGTCCGGTTGTGGGACGGCAGCACCCTCGGGCCGCCCGACGCGGGCTACCGGCTGGTGCTGCGCGACCCGAGCGCGCTGCGGGGCACGCTGGTCCCGCCGACGGACCTGCAGGTCGGCGAGGCGTTCCTGGCCGACCTGGTCGACGTCGAGGGCTCGATGGTGGCGGCCATCAGCGACATCTCGACGTTGCGTGACGACGTCGGCGTGCTCGACGCCGCACTGCTCGGCTGGGACGTGCTGCACCTGCCTGCGCCCGAGGACGCCGACCCGGGGCGGGCGCGGGTGCATCCCGACGGTCGGCTGCACTCGCCCGACCGCGACCGCGAGGTCGTCCAGCACCACTACGACGTCGGGGTGGACTTCTACCGGTTGTTCCTGGACGACCGGCTCGTGTACTCGTGCGCCTACTTCCTCGACGGGGACGAGGACCGGTCGGCCCCACCCGACCCGGCCGGCGACGCGCTGGACCGCGCCCAGGAGCGCAAGCTCGACGTGGTCTGTCGCAAGGTCCGGCTCGAACGCGACGCCACGCTGCTGGACATCGGCTGCGGCTGGGGCGCCCTGGCCCTGCACGCGGCGCAGGCGTTCGGGGCGCGCGTGCTGGGCGTGACCCTGTCCGAGGACCAGGCGATGGTGGCCAAGGAGCGGGTGCGTGCGGCCGGGCTCGAGGGTCGCGTCGAGATCCGCGTCCAGGACTACCGCGAGGTCACCGGCACCTTCGACGCCGTGGCCTCGGTCGGCATGTTCGAGCACGTCGGCAGCGACCAGTGGGACACCTACTACCGCACCGCCTTCGACCGCGTCCGACCGGGCGGACTGTTCTGCAACCACCACATCACCACCGGGCTGCGCCGCGAGGTGCGCGACCTCGCCGCGGCCACCGGCAGCTTCGTCGCCGAGCACGTCTTCCCCGACGGGGCGCTGCCGCCGGCGTCGCGGTCGATCGCGGCGCTGCAGGACGCCGGCTTCGAGCTGCTCGATGTCGAGCAGCTCCGTCCCCACTACGCCCGCACGCTGCGGCACTGGGTCGCGCGGCTCGAGGCGAACCACGATCGCGCCGCCGCGCTGGTCGGCGAGCCGACCTACCGGACCTGGCGGGCCTACATGGCCGGGTCCGCGGTCGGGTTCGACCACGCCGACCTCGGGCTGGTGCAGCTGGTCGGCGCCAGGGGCGACGGCGACCGGCCCCTGGGCCGGGACTGGATGCTGCCCGTCAGGTGACGACCAGGCCCTCGAGCTCCGGGTCGGGCGGCGGGGGCTGGGGAGTCCATGCGCCGCAGCGTGTCGACGAGGATGCTGGCGACCGCCACGTCGCGGACCCACTTGCGGTCGGCCGGGACCACGAACCACGGGGCGTCGGTGGTCGAGGTGACGCTGATCGCCTCGTCGTAGACCCGCATGTAGTCGTCCCAGCGCTCGCGGTGGTCGAGGTCGGCCCGCTTGAACTTCCAGTGCTTGTCGGGCCGGTCGATGCGCTCCTGCAGGCGCTCGCGCTGCTCGTCCTTCGAGATGTGCAGCCACACCTTGCGCACGACCGTGCCGTTGGCGGCGAGCATCGCCTCGAAGTCGCGGATCTGGCCGAACCGGCGCGACGCCTCGGCGTCGTCGATCCAGCCCATCACACGGACGATGCCCACGTCCTCGTAGTGGGACCGGTTGAAGACCCCGATGGTGCCGCGGCCGGGACAGGCCCGGTGGATGCGCCAGAGGTAGTCGTGGTCGCGTTCCTCGTCGGTGGGCACCCCGAAGGAGGTCACACGCACGCCGTGGGGGTTCAGCGGCCCCAGCACGCGCCGGATCGTCGAGTCCTTGCCGGCCGTGTCCATGCCCTGCAGCACGAGCAGGACCGCGCGGGCGTCCTCGGCCCACAGCCGGCGCTGCAGGTCGTAGGCCTCGTCCTGCAGCTCGTCCAACCGGTCGCGGGCATGGTCCTTGTCCTCGAGCCCGAGCGTGTCGCGGGTGTCCCGGTCACCGAGCGTGGCCCCGGCCTGCGGGACGATGCGGATGGCGTCGAGCAGCTCCACGTCTGCGATCCTTGCTGGGCGAGGTGGCCACGCTACTGGCCGCCGCACCGCACGACCCGGGGAGTCCGCGTGACCGTCGCCATCGCCACCTGTCGCCGCACCGACATCGTCGCCACCGACGGCGACGACCCGGCCCTGGTCGCGGCGCTCGACCGGCTCGGGATCGAGGCCGTCCCCGCGATCTGGGACGACCCCGACGTGGACTGGTCCCGGTTCGACCTCGTCGTGATCCGGACGACCTGGGACTACGACGAACGACGCGACGAGTTCGTCGCCTGGGCCCAGGCCGTCGAGGACGTCACCCAGCTGCAGAACCCCGCCGACGTCGTGCGGTGGAACACCCACAAGGGCTACCTCATCGAGCTCGAGGAGCGCGGCGTCCCGATCGTGCCCACCGCCTGGCTCGGGGCCGGTGACCAGGTCGACCTCGCTGCGCTGGCCGCCAGCCGAGGCTGGAACGCCGTGGTCGTCAAGCCGGCCGTGGCGGCGGGGTCGCGTGGCCTCAGCGTGGTCGAGACGCACCCGGGTGACGGCCAGACCGCCCTCGACGCGCTGCTGGCGTCGCACGACGTGATGGTGCAGCCCCTGCTGCGCCGGGTGGCGACCGACGGCGAGCTGTCGATCGTCTGCATCGATGGGCGCTACTCCCACGCGATCCGCAAGATCCCACGGGGCGGGGACGTGCGCATCCAGGTCGAGTTCGGCGGCACCTACGTCCCCGAGACCCCCACCGACGACCTCGTCGCGCTGGCCGAGTGGGTGGTCGAGACCACCGGCCACGAGCTGCTCTACGCGCGGGTCGACCTGGTGCCGGCCGACGACGGCACGTGGCAGGTCGGCGAGGTGGAGGCCACCGAGCCGTCGCTGTACATGGACCGGGTCGAGGGCGCCGCCGACCGTGTCGCCGCGGCGATCGCCGCCCGGCTCACCTAGCGCCCCGCCGCCGTCCGACCCGACGGACGGGGCCGAACACGCCACGACACCGACGATCCACGAGGTTCCCCATGCGTGTCGCCGTGACCGGCAGCAGCGGCCTGATCGGCCGCGCGCTCGTCGACTCCCTGCAGCGCGACGGCCACGACGTCCACCGGGTCGTGCGCGACCGTGCCCGGGCCACCGGCGGTGACATCTTCTGGTCGGTGGCCGACGGCGAGATCGACGCGGCGGCGTTCGAGGGCGTCGACGCCGTGGTGCACCTGGCGGGCGAGCCCATCGGCAAGCGCTGGACCGACGAGCAGAAGCAGCGCGTGCGCTCCAGCCGCGTCGACGGCACCCGGCTGCTGGCCGAGGCGCTCGCCGCGCTCGACGACCCGCCGGCGGTGCTGGTCTCCCAGTCCGGGCGCCAACTACTACGGCGACCGCGGCGACGACCGCCTCACCGAGGACGAGCGCCCCGGCAACGGGTTCCTCGCCGAGGTGTGCGTCGCGTGGGAGGCCGCCGCCGACCCGGCACGCGACGCGGGGATCCGGGTCGTCCACCCCCGCACCGGCGTCGTGATGGCCGAGGACGGGCCCCTGATCGACAAGGTCGAGCTGCCGTTCAAGCTCGGCATCGGCGGTCGCGTCGGGTCCGGACGCCAGTGGGTGCCGTGGATCTCCCACGACGACGAGATCCGGGGCATGCGGTTCATGATCGACACCGACACCCTGTCCGGCCCCGTCAACCTGGTGGCGCCCGAGCCGGTCCGCAACATCGGAGATGACCAAGGCGCTGGGCGAGGTCTGGCACCGCCCCACCGTGATGCCCGTGCCCGTGTTCGCGCTGCGGCTGCTGTACGGGGAGATGGGGGTCACCCTGGCCACCGAGTCCGTCCGCGCCATCCCCGAGAAGCTGCTCGAGGCCGGGTTCGAGTGGCGGTACCCGGAGCTGCTGCCCGCGCTGCAGGCGGCGCTCGACTGATGGCGGACGCCGACGTCGCGATCGTCGGGGCCGGTCTGGCGGGACTCGCCTGCGCCCGCACCCTGCACCGGGCCGGCCGACGCGTGGCGGTCCTCGAGGCCGGGGATGCCGTGGGCGGTCGCGTGCGCACGGACGAGGTCGACGGGTACCGGCTCGACCGCGGGTTCCAGGTCATGCTGACCGGCTACCCCGAGCTGCGCACCAACGTGGACCTCGACGCCCTCGACCTGCAGACGTTCTCGCCGGGCGTGACCGTGCGGCGCGGCGGCCGGTTCCGACGGCTGGCCGACCCCACCCGGGAACCGACCTCCGCCCTCGGGGCCCTGCGGGTGGCGACCCCCCTCGACGGGGCGCGACTCATCGCCTGGCGCCACCACGTGCTGTCCACCCCGGGCGACGAGCTGGCCACCGCCCCGCAGTGCACGACGGCCGAGCTGCTGGACGGTCGCGGGTTCTCCCGCGAGCTGCGCGAGGCGTTCTTCCGCCCGTTCCTCGCCGGCACGTTCTTCGACGACGTCATGTCCACCTCCAGCCGGCTGACCGAGCTGGTGTTCCGGTCCTTCTTCCGTGGCGAGGTCGCCGTCCCGGCGCAGGGGATGCAGCGCCTCCCCGACCAGCTGGCCGCCGAGCTGCCGCCCGACGCCCTCCGCCTCGCGACCCCGGTCGCCGCGATCGAGCGGGGCGCCGTGGTCACCGATGCGGGGCGCGTGAGCGCGGACCACGTGGTCGTCGCGACCGAGGCGCCGGCGGCCGCCGACCTGCTCGGTGACCGTGTCGAGGTCCGCACCGCCGCCCGTGCCACCGCGACGTGCTGGTACGGCATGGCCGCCCCGCCGGTCGACGGTCCCGACCTCGTGCTCGGCGCGGACGACGACGGCCCGGTCACCACCGTCGCCCCGATGAGCCAGGTGTCGCCCGACTACGCCCCGCCGGGCCAGCACCTCGTCGCCGCGTCCACCTCCGGCCTGCCCGAGCTCGACGACGCCGCGCTGGACCGGGTGGTCCGGGCACAGCTGCGCGGCTGGTGGGGCAGCCCGGTGGACCGGTGGCGGCTGCTGCGGGTCGACCGCATCCCGTACGCCCAGCCGCGCATGGACCCCGCCGACCTGCCCACGCTGCGACGGGACGTGCACGTCGACGACGGCCTGTGGGTCTGCGGCGACCACCGCGACACCGCCTCCCTGCAGGGCGCCATGGTGTCGGGTCGTCGGACCGCGGAGGCGATCCTCGCCGCGGGGTGAGGTCCGTTCCTAGGCTCGGCCCGGCCTGGACCCGATCGGGGAGATCACCGCGACTGCCGAGCCCGTCGATGAGCAACCCGCGGCCGACGATGATCGCGGTCCTCGACGGGACGACGCCGCGTCGTGCCACCCTCGCGGGGGCGGCCGCCCTCACGACGGCCGTGCTGCCGGTGTTCCTGGTCGGGGCGCTGGGCACCACGATCGGAGCGGAGCTCGGCCTGTCCGAGACGGCGATCGGTGGGGCCGCGACGGCGCTGTTCCTCTGCTCGGCCGTCGTGGCCACGCCCGCGGGGCGGACCGTCGAGCGGGTCGGGGCGGGGCTCGCCCTGCGCATCGGCGTGTCGATCGCGGGCCTGGTCGCCGCCACCGTCGCGCTGGCCGCCGACGGGTGGTGGAGCCTGGTCGTCCCGATGACGGTCGGCGGCGTCGCGGTGGCGCTGGTCGACACCGGCGCGGCCCGGGCGTTCGCCGACCGCGTCCCGCCGACACGGCAGGGGGCGGCCTTCGGGATCAAGGAGGCCAGCATCCCGGCCGCCTCGATGCTCGCGGGGCTGTCCCTGCCCACGGTCGCCTCGCTGTTCGGATGGCGCGCGAGCTTCGCGGGGGCAGCCGGCGTGGCCGTGGTGGTGGCGCTCACGCTCCCGCGCCCCGCGCGGTTCCGGTCCGACGTCGGGGCGGCGGCGCCCGACGACGCCGGCGGGACGCGGGTCGCGACCGCGGGCGTGGTGCGGTTCGCGATCGGGGCGGGGCTCGGGACCGGGGCGGCGACGGCCACCGCCACCTTCCTCGTCGGCGGCCTCGTGGCCGACGGCATCGGCACGGGGGTGGCCGGGACCGTCCTGTCCGTGGCCAGCCTCGCCGGCATCGGGACGCGGCTGGTCGTCGGCTGGCGGGCCGATCGTCCCCACGTCGCCCCGGTGCGCACGATCGTCGCCCTGCAGGTGCTCGGGGCACTGGGCCTGGCCGGCCTGGCCCTCGGGGGTGGCCTGCCGCTGTCGGTCCCGGCGGCAGTCGTCGCCATCGGCGCCGGGTGGGGATGGACCGGCCTGGCGTTCCTGGCCGTCGTGCGTGCCAACCCGGCCACCCCGGCGGCCGCTGCCGGGGTCGTGCTCACCGGACTGGGCACGGGCGGGGCGCTGGCGCCGCTGGCCTTCGGGGCGCTGGTCGACGCCGGGTCCTTCGGGCTGGCCTGGGCCGCCGCCGGGGTGCTGATGGCCGCCGGGGCGGGGTTGACGGCCTCCGCGCGGCACGAGCTCGCCCCGGCTCCCGAGGTCGGGTGACGGGGCCGATCGGCCGCCACCGCGCTGTCAGGTCGCCACGTCGTTGACCCTGACCGGGCGCGGGCGGATCGTCGGATGGTTCATCAGCGACGGGAGCATCGCATGGCACACCGCAACGCCGAGACCCTCCGACGGGGGTACGAGGCCTTCAGCAAGGGCGACCTCGAGACCATCCGGGAGCTCTGGGACCCGGACATCACCTGGCACTCGTACGGGAGCCGCACGCCGTTCAACGGCACGTACGAGGGGGTCGACGAGATCTTCCAGATGTTCGCCACGATCCCGCAGGAGACCGACGCCTTCGAGAACACCGTCCACAGCATCCTCGCCGACGACGAGCACGGCTGCGTGATGGTCGACCAGGTCATGCGGCGCGGTGACCGAGTCCACACGGGCAAGGCCGTCCACCTCTACCACTTCGACCGTGAGGGCCTCGTGACCGAGGCGTTCATCCAGCCGGTCGACGAGACCGCCATCCCGGAGGACTTCTTCGCCTGACGGGTCGTCGGGGCGATCGGCCGCTCGGGAGGAGGCCGATCGCCCGCCGCCGTTGGCCCTGCAGTGCCACCGGACCCAGTGGCAGGAGTCGAAGGGCCCTGTCCCGGCCAGCGCCGTGAGCACACAGTCGCAGGACGACCCGGACACGGTGTCCGGGCGTCGGGAGGAGATTCCCATGCGCGCACTCGTCTACCACGGTCCCGGCCAGAAGGCCTGGGAAGAGGTCCCGGACCCCACCATCCAGGACGACACCGACGCCATCGTGCGGGTGGACGCCGTCACCATCTGCGGCACCGACCTGCACATCATGAAGGGTGACGTGCCCGCGGTGACCGACGGGCGGATCCTGGGGCACGAGGCCGTCGGAACGGTCGAGGCCGTCGGTTCGGGCGTGAAGAACGTCGCCGTGGGCGACCGGGTCCTGGTGTCCTGCATCACGTCCTGTGGCGCCTGCCGGTACTGCCGGGAGGGTCGGTACGGCCAGTGCCTCGGCGGTGGCGGCTGGATCCTCGGCCACCTCATCGACGGCACGCAGGCCGAGCTCGTCCGCGTGCCCTTCGCCGACACCTCGACCTACCCCATCCCGGACGGCGCCAGCGACGAGCAGATCCTGATGCTCGCGGACATCCTGCCGACCGGCTACGAGGTCGGCGTGCTCAACGGCCACGTCCAGCCCGGTGACGTCGTCGCCGTCGTCGGAGCCGGCCCGATCGGCCTGGCCGCCATCATGGGCGCCAAGCTGTACAGCCCGAGCCACGTGGTCGCCATCGACCTCGCCGACGCCCGGCTGGACGCCGCCAAGCAGTTCGGGGCGGACGTGCTCGTCAACAGCACCCGCGAGGACGCCGGCGAGATCGTCCGCGGTCTCACCGACGGGCTCGGTGCCGACGTCACGATCGAGGCCGTCGGCGTGCCGGCGTCCTTCGAGCAGGCCGTCGAGCTGGTGCGCCCCGGTGGCCACGTGGCCAACATCGGTGTGCACGGCGAGCCCGCCACGCTGCACCTCGAGCGCGAGTGGATCCGCGACATCACCATCACGACCGGGCTGGTCGACACCTTCTCGACGCCGACGCTGCTGCGCCTGGCCCAGAGCGGGCAGGTCAACCCCGGGCACTTCATCACCCACCACTTCGACCTGATGACATGATGGAGGCCTACGACGTCTTCGGCCGTGCGGCCGAGACCAAGGCGCTCAAGGTGGTGCTGACGCGCTCGTGAGGCGATCGACGCAGGTCCTGGCGCTGGCGGCGCTCGCGGTGATCCTGACCGCGTGCGCTGCCGGCACCAACCCCGAGGTCGGGACCGCTGCCACCGAGGCCGGTGGCAGCGCCGGCTTCTGGCTCGGCCTCTGGCATGGGGCGATCGCCCCCGTCACCTTCGTGATCTCGCTGTTCACCGACACGGTGAACCTCTACGAGGTGCACAACAGCGGCAACTGGTACGACGGCGGGTTCATGCTGGGGCTGACGATCTCGCTGGGTGGGGGCGGGGCGTCCTCGAGGCGGCGCTAGTCGCCGCCGCGAGCTGCCCCTGGCATCAACAGTCGGCTGCTGGAGCCATGATGGTCGCAGGCGAGCCTGCGGGCACGCCGAGGAAGGTGCCGACGGCCGACGGTCAGTTCATGTGCACGGTGGACGAGCCGTCGTAACGCCGGACCCCGCACGGCTCAGAGGTCGAGCAGGTCTGCGATCGTTTCGCGGATCTGGAGCAGCGCGGCCGCGCCGACGTGGCCCAGCGGCTCTGCGAGACGGTTCGTCGAGACGGCGCGCAGGTGCTGGCACTGTGCTGCCGACGGTTCGGAGATTCCGTTGCCCGGGTCTGGGTCGAGGTCGATCTCGGACCGGAACCCACGACGGGTGGAGGTCACCGGCACGACATGAACGACGTTGGGCCCCTGGGCGAGCACCACCTGGGCGGTCACGACCACCACGGGACGCGGGAAGCCTGCTTCGCGGCCGACCGGCTCGCCGAGATCGGCGATGACGACCTCACCCGAGGTCAGCATCGAGCCAGGCCTGCTCGTCGTCGCGCAGCGGTTCGGCCAGCTGGCGGCCCATCTCCTTCTGGCGCAGCGCCCGGAGTGCGGCCGAGGCGACGGAGTCGATGGTCTCGCCCCGGCGTTCGGCCTCGCGCTTGAAGCCCGCGTGGGTGCGCTCGGACACGCGGAGCATCTTCCTGGTGGACATGCCGAGATTGTATGTTGCCGTAAACTGTTTCGTAAACAGCGGCGTGGGTCGGTTGAAGATCGGAACCGTTCCAGACCGAGAGTTCACCGTCAGACCCTGAGGCGGGGCGTAGCGGTCAGCTCCTGGTTCTGGGCGGGGCGCCAGTCAGCCAAGTCGTCAGCCAACGGGACGGCTTCCGCGGACAGCGACGGACGCCTGTAGACGGCCAGGCCCCGAGGTCTCCGTTGTCCACAGGATGCGTAAACCCCGCTAGACGGGCAATTGTCAAGCGCGTAGACATGTGGAACCATGACCCCACGTGAACTTCGCCGACAGCTCCGCAAGTCCGGGTGCGTCGAGGTCCGCCAGAGCGGCTCGCACCTGATCGTGCGGTGCGCCGATTGCCAGACCGTCGTCCCGATCCATGGCGGTGACGTCCCGCGCGGGACGCTCCGGAACATCGCTCGCCACCTACGGCCGTGCTTGGGCGACCAGGAGTGGATGCCATGAGCACTGATACGACCACCGCGGTCCACCGCTTCCGCGTCACTCGCGACGAAGAGGACCCGCGGGTCTGGCTCGCGGAGTGGGTGGACGATGACCGCGTCCACACCTTCGCGCGCTCACTGGCCGAGCTCGAGGACCTGGCGCGGGACGCTCTCGCCCTCTGGCTGCACACCGACGCCGACGCCGTCCAGGTCGAGCTCGATGTCGACCTGCCCACGTCGGTTTCCCGCGAACTCGCCCAGTTCCGTCGGCAGCGTGACGAGCTCGAGGCGCAGCAGACATCGGTCCTGGACCGCCAGCGGTCGCTCGCGGTCCGCCTGGTCGAGGACCAAGGCATGACCTACCGCGACGCCGCACGCTTCCTGGGCATCTCTCACCAGCGCGTGGCCCAGTTGGTCAAGCAGAGCGCGTGAGGAGGTCGATGATGGACGTGTCCCTGCCTGATGGCCTGGTTGACGTTATCGACGCATGGGTCCGTGACGGCACGTACGGATCGCGCACCGACGTGATCTCCGAGGCCCTCCTCCTGCTGGCCCATCGCGATGCGGACCGCGAGCGTGCTCGTGAAGCTGTCCGGGCGAAGGTCGCGGAGGGGCTGGAGGCGATCGAAGCCGGTGACGTGCATCCCGGCGAGCGGGTCTTCGACGAACTCATCAGCTGATCGTCAGCCGCTTCCGCGGAACCTGGGCCCGCGCGACGGGGTTTGTCACGATCGCTCCCTCGCGGACGCGTGGTCGAGCATCATCCGGAGGAGCTGGACCACCTTCGCGACGGAGGAGGGCGCGAGCCCCTCGTCGAGAAGGCGTTGGCAGTGACGTCCCGCCGGTAGGCGACGTGCTCCAACCAGCGCCGGGTCCACTTCGCGACGTGTCGGGGCCGTGACGGGTCCTGCGGATCCGGCGTCCCGTTCGGGGGTCGCGGCCGAGCTCGAGTACGGCGAGCCACTTCCCGTCGGCATCCCTGCGGAACACCGACCCCTCACCGTGCCCACGTCGACCAGCCATCGCGACCTCCATCCGAGGTCGTACGGCGACACGGCGACGATGACCATGCTCCGTTCCGCGAGGTTGTGGACAACTCCGCTCACAGCGGCCTGTGAGCGACCGCCGATCGCGCCTCTCGACTCACAGCGTGCTGTGAGATGGCTGTGAGTGCGGTGTGGACGGTGATGGACACCGCGTCGCCACGGTGGCGGCGAGCGCGCTTCCGCGGAAGCGCCTTGACTAGGAGGAGAGGCGATGGCCGTCACCGAGACCCGTCTCATCACGACGCCGAGGCTCAGCTCCTGACCGAGCTCCCTCGTCCGGGCGAAGGGTGACGCCTTCCGTTCTAGCCTGCCCATCGGAACGAGCAACGAGGGAGCCATGTTCGACCAGCGTCGTGTGGAGGACGCCGTCCTGGCGCTCATGCACCTGAACGCGCACCAGGACAGCTTCGGATGGCGGGCGTGGAAGAGCTTCCCCTGGGAGGCCACCGACGGGCTCCACGAACGTGGGCTCATCGGCGACCCCAAGTCCAAGGCCAAGTCCGTGCCCCTGACCGACGAGGGCGCTCAGCTTGCCGAGCAGCTCTTCATGAAGATGTTCGGCGTCGAGGACGCGGACGCCCGCTGATGTCGGACCCGCCGCGTTGCCCCCGCGCCGCGGCTGCACCGCCGTCATGTAACGAAGCTACCCGGTGGGCAGAAGGAGCTTGGAGTCCAGACCGGCAAGTTCCGCTGCCAGGGTCGACTGGCGTCGGTCGAGGGTGACCAACGGAAGGCCGTGGTCCCGGCAGGTCAGGGCGATGAGCAGGTCGTGCACGTTCCCGCCGAGGTTCAAGGACCGGCCGGTGCGTAGGACCTCGGCGTAGGCCGACGCGGGTGTTGCCGCGATGCGGTCCTCGTCTCCCCAGGGAACCAGCGCGGCTTCGACGGTCCGCGCATCGAGGTTCCAGGGCGCACGGCGCAAGGCCGCCCACGTCTCAGCGAGGACGATCCCAGGCACTCGGCCGCCAGCCGCCGCGGCCACGTGGGGGCGAGCGATCTCGTGGAACTCGTGGTTGGTGACCAGACCGGCCACCATGACCGAGGTGTCGATCACCGGTCGTCCCGCTGGGCGTGGATGGCATGGGTCGCGTCGGTGTTGCTCACCCTGCGGCCGTCATCCAGTGACACGAGCGGCACTCCGTCCTGGCCGGTCGTGACGGTTGCCTGACGTCGCCGCTCCAGCAGCACGCCCTCGGGCGTCGAGACCAGCTCGAGCGCTCCACCATCGGGCAGGCCCAGCCGCTCGCGCTCCGCCTGCGGAATGACGACGCGACCCTGGGCGTCCACCTTCACGGTGACGGTCACGGGATCCTCCTCCTCGTCCACCACTGCAATGGTGCCACGATGCCATCGCAGTGGCAATGGCTTGCTGAGCGCGAGGAGCGCGACGTGCGGCCCGTTCGGAAACGCCCGATACAGATCGTCTCGGCTGACTGCCGCGCGGCGCGTAACAGGGGTCCGTCGTCAGAGTGCCTCAGCAACCAAGGCGGCGAGCTCCCTATCGGGGGACCCCGTGAAGTGCCACAGAAGTAGTCCTAGCCGCCCGAATCCGTCATGATCTGCTTCGCCCGGGCGAACACGGCGTCGAGCATCGTCTCGGTCAGCCGCCCCGTGAACGTGTTCTGTTGGCTCACGTGGTAGCTGCCGAGCAGCGTGCGGCCGTCGGCCAGCACGGCCTCCGCCCCGTGGCCGAAGCGCGGCTTGCGACCCTCCCAGCCGACGTGCCGGCACACCGCGTCCCAGCCGAACCCACCGAGGGCCACGTAGACCCGGGGGTCGAGCAGGCGGATCTCGTCGGCCAGGTACGGGGCGCAGCGGTCGCGTTCCTCGGTGGTGGGACGGTTCGCCGGCGGGGCGCACTTGACCGGTGACGTCACCCACGCGTCGTGCAGCTCGAGCCCGTCATCCGGATGCGTCGAGGTCGGCTGGTTCGCCAGCCCGGCGCGGTGCATGGCGGCGAACAGCCAGTCGCCGGAGCGGTCGCCGGTGAACATCCGCCCTGTCCGGTTGGCGCCGTGGGCTGCGGGTGCCAGCCCGATCACCATGATGCGCGCGTGCGGGTCGCCGAACCCGGGGACGGGTCGACCCCAGTACTCCTGGTCGGCGAAGGCGGCGCGCTTCTCGGTGGCGACCTGCTCGCGCCACGCGACCAGCCGCGGGCACGCACGGCACCGCACGACGGTGCGTTCCAGCGTGGTCAGCGAGCGGTGGGCCATGCCGGCGAGGCTACGTGTCCGCTGTCCGCCGCCCGCATCGGCTTCGAACCCGGGACCAACCCGACGAGAGGACCCCGGTGAGCGACCCCGCCCTGCACTTCGAACCGTTCCTGTACCTGGCCGGGCTCACCCACGACGACGCGCTGATCGCCTGGGGCGGGTTCTGGTTCCGCGACCCCGACCGCGACGACGATGCCTGGGGGATCGTCGAGGACCAGGACCTCGACGAGCTCCGCGAGGCCGAGGGCGGCGCGGCACCATCGGCGCCTCCTCGCCGCCGATCGGCGACGCCGAGGTGGAGGTCGTCGAGCTCCAGACCGGCGAGGTGGCGGCACGCGCCCGGACGTCCGAGGCCAACCACGTCTGGGTTCGCGGCCTGCGCCCCGACACCGCCTACCGCTACCGGGTCACGATCGACGGGGAGCCCTGGGCCGTCGGGCCCCGACGCGACTGGGTCGACGACAGCACCGAGGCGGGCCGGGACCTCGAGGAGCGGGACCGCGAGTACGACACCCGGTTCCGGACCTTCCCGGCTCCCGACGTCGTCGCGCCCGCCCGCTTCGCGGTGATCGGCGACTACGGGACCGGCATCCTGGCCGCGCGGGGCAACGGGGACCGGCAGTGGCGGCTGGCCAACGCCCTCGAGCGGGCCGTCGACCACGCGGGCGTCCGGTTCGTGGTGACCACCGGCGACAACGTCTACATCGGCGAGGAGGACACGGTCGCGGGCACCGGGGACGCCGACGACGACTGGTACTTCAGCTTCTACGCCCCGTACCGCTACACGATCAGCCGCGTGCCGGTCTACCCCGGCATCGGCAACCACGACGCGTCGGAGAGCGAGTCGGCCGACAACCGTGACGAGCTCGCCGACAACCTGTTCACCGACATCCGCTTCGCCGAGGAGGCCGAGGTCGCGCGCGCGTCGGTCGACCCGGGCCTGTACTACCGGTTCCGGTACGGCGCCGACCTCGAGCTGGTCGCCATCGACACGACCGAGTCGTCCGACCAGCCGGAGGAGCACTACTACGAGCTGCCGCGCCACCGCGACTTCCTCGAGGAGGCGTTCCCGCCGGCCGAGGAGCGGCCCGACCATCCGCGGTGGCGCATCCCCTTCTCCCACCACCCGCCGTACTGCGCGGGGCCCCACCACGGCAACGACGCCGGCCTCCTCGAGCACGTCGTGCCGCTGCTTCGTCGCGCGGACGTCCGGCTGATGCTCAGCGGCCACGAGCACAACTTCCAGCACGCCCGGGTCGACGGGATCGACTACCTCGTGTGCGGCGCCTCCGGCAAGCTGCGCGAGGAGCCGCCGACACGGGTTCGACGAGGCCGGCACGGTCAGGCTGGGCCGCCGCGGGCCACCTGCTCATCGTCGACGTCGACGGCGACACCGTGACCATCCACCCCGTGACCGACGTCGACGACCAGGGACGGTTCACCTACCTGCAGGCCCAGGGCCCCGACGGCAGTCCCGTCGAGATGCCGATCGTCGTGGAACGCTGACACCCGCGGCCGCCCCGCGACGTCGACCGCGTCGAACCAGCGGCGAGCCACGACGAGCCGAGGAGCGCACATGGCGGCATGGCAGGTGTGGCTGTGGGGCCTCGCGGCCGTGCAGGCGATGATGGTCCTCGTGTGGCTCGGCAGCCTCGTGCAGCACGACGCGTCGCTGGTCGACCGGTTCTGGGGCCTGGCCTTCGTGGTGCTGGGCTGGACCTACGTGCTCGTGGGACGGCGTCGGGGTGGTGGCGGGGCGCGGGGTGTGCTGGTCGGGGCGCTCGTCACGGTGTGGGGCCTGCGACTGGCCGGCTACATCACCTGGCGCAACTGGGGTGACGGCGAGGACCCGCGGTACCAGGACATGCGGGCCCGCAACCCCGACACCTTCGCCATGCAGTCGCTCGTGCGGGTCTTCCTGCTGCAGGGCCTGCTGGCCTGGCTCATCTCCCTGCCGCTGCTGGCGGTGGCCACCCGCCCCGGCGACCTGAACCTGGTCGACCTCCTCGCCGTCGTGGTCTGGGCGGTCGGACTGTTCTTCGAGGCGGTGGGGGACTGGCAGCTGTCGCGCTTCCTGGCCGACCCCGCCAACCGCGGCACCGTCATGAACCGGGGCCTGTGGCGCTACACCCGGCACCCGAACTACTTCGGGGACACGACCGTGTGGGCCGCGTACGCGCTGTTCGCCCTGGCCACCGGCTGGGGCGGGTGGTACGGGCTGGTCGGTTCCGGCCTGATGGCGCTGTTCATCGTCCGGGTCAGCGGGCTCGCCCTGACCGAGAAGCGCATGGGGTCGTCGGGCAGCAAGCGGGAGGGCTACGACGCGTACGTGGCGCGCACCAACGCCTTCTTCCCGGGCCCGCCGAAGGACCGGCCGACCGGCGCGTGACGATACGGTCACGCCTGCCCGCCCCGGGGCGCCCCACGCCCCGCACCACCACGAGGTCGAGCCCGTGACCGACACCGACGTCGACGCCCCGATCGTCATCGACGCCGCGACCTGGGACGCCATGGTCGCGCACGCCTGGTCGGACTTCCCCTACGAGGTCTGCGGGCTGCTGGGCATCGAGCCGGACGGCACGCTGCACCACTGGACGATCACCAACGACGAGCGGTCCATGACCTACTACGTCATGAACCCTCGCGAGCTGCTGAAGGCCATGCGCGAGATCGAGGACAACGAGTGGGAGATGGTCATCTACCACTCGCACACCCACACGCAGGCCTACCCGTCCGAGACCGACATCCGCCTGGCCGCCTACCCCGAGGCGACCTACGCGATCGTCACCCTGCAGGACCGCGACCGCCCCGACATCCGGGCCTTCCGCATCCTCGACGGCGACGTGATCGAGCGCCCCGTGGTCAGGCAGGACGACGAGGTGGCGGCCTGAGCCCTCGGCTCAGCCGCCCCGCCCGTCGCGCCACGCCCCGGGTGTGGTGTCCTTCCACCGCCGGAAGGCGTGGATGAAGGCGGCCGGTTCGGCGTAGCCGAGGCGGCGCGCGGTCTCCTCGACCGTCAGGCCGGACCGGGTGAGCAGCTCCTCGGCCAGCGCCTCGCGGACCTCCTCGACGAGCCCGCGGAAGCTGACGCCCTCGTCGCCCAGCTGGCGGCGCAGCGTGCGTGAGGTGACGAAGCGCTCCTCGGCGACCTGCTCCATGTCGGGCATGTGCGGGGGGTCGACCAGCAGGCGGTCCCGCACCTGGCCGGCGATGCCGCTGCGTCGGCGGCGACGGGCCAGCAGGTCGCGGCACTGCTCCTCGCACATCGCGCGCGTGTGCGCGTTGGCCCGGGGGAGTGGGTGGTCGAGGCTGGCCGGGTCGAGGAGCAGCTCGTGGCGGGGCGCGTCCAGGACGAGCGGGACCCCCGCCACGTCGGTCGGGGCGTCGCCGGGCGGGGACGGCACCGCGAGGCGCACCTCGCGCAGGGCGGCCAGGGACGGGGCGATGTCGGCCTGCAGGGTCGCGATCGCGGCGGCGTCGCGGGCCACGGCCATCTCGCGGACGCGACCGTCGAGGTGGTCGGCGTGCAGTTCGAGGCGGGCGGAGCCGGTGGCCTCGACGAAGGACAGCTCGACGAGGACGAACGTGAGCCCGAGGAACCGCAGCCCGATGTCGATCGCCTCGCGCAGCGTGGGACTGGACACCAGCGCGAAGCCCACCAGGCCGTAGGTCGTGGCGTGGTAGCGCGCCCCGAGGGCCAGCCCCGTGGTGACCGGGTCGGCCACCACTTCGGCGAGGTTGGCCAGCACCCGCAGCTCATGGCGGCCGGTGACCTCGGTGGCCGGGTCGTGGACCGCGGCGGCGCGTCAGCCCCGTGCCGGCCAGCACGGTGTCGGCGTCGAGGCCGTGCTCGACAGCGTGCGAGACCAGCAGCGCGGTGCTGGCGCTGCCTCGGGGCAGGTCGAGGTCCACGCCGCCACCCTATGTCCGGAAGTGTCAATCACCTGTCCGCGATGCTCACGGTCATGGTTGAACCCCCGGTCTACCGTCGTGGCCGACGCCATGGACACGACGCTCCCGAGGAGGCGCCACCGTGCCCACCCGTGCTCCCGCCCCGCCCGCCGTCGACCGTCGAGGCAGCCACGACGACCCGCTGACCGCGCTCGTCGTCGGTGCCGGCTTCGGTGGCATCGGCATGGCGGTCACCCTGCACGAGCGTGGCATCACCGACTTCGTCATCCTCGAGAAGGGCGACGACGTCGGCGGGGTGTGGCGCGACAACACCTACCCCGGGGCGGCCTGCGACGTGAAGTCGCACCTCTACTCGTTCTCGTTCGCGCCCAACGACTGGTCGCGCACCTACGCCCCGCAGGACGAGATCCTCGCCTACCTCCATCGCGTCGCGGACGAGCACGACGTGCCGGCCCACTGCCGCTTCGGTCGTGAGGTCGCCACGGCGGACTGGGTGGAGGACACCGGCACCTGGGAGGTCGTCACCACCGACGGCGAGGTCTTCGTGACCCGCGTCCTCGTCTCGGGTGTCGGGCAGCTCAGCCGTCCCGCCTGGCCCGACCTGCCCGGCCTGGCCGACTTCCAGGGCCCGACCATGCACTCGGCGCGCTGGGACCACGACCTCGACCTCGACGACAGGCGCGTCGCCGTCGTCGGCACCGGTGCCTCCGCGATCCAGTTCGTGCCCGGCATCGTCGACCGGGTGTCGCACATGACGGTGTTCCAGCGCTCGGCGCCGTGGATCCTGCCCAAGGGCGACCGCCCCTACCGGCGGTGGGAGCGGCGCTGGATGGACCGCGTGCCGGGCGCGCAGCTGCTCACCCGCGAGTGGATCTTCTGGACCAACGAGCTGCGCATCCTCGCGTTCAACAAGCAGGACTCCCTGCTCGGGAAGGCCAGCGAGCTGCTGTGCCGGATGCACATCAACCGGCAGGTCCAGGACCACGAGCTGCGCGAGGTGGTCACACCCGACTACCCGATCGGGTGCAAGCGCGTGCTGGTGTCCAACGACTGGTACCCGGCGCTGGACCGCGACCACGTCGAGGTCGAGACCTCCGGCATCGGCCGGGTGGTCGAGGAGGGCATCATCACCTCCGACGGACGGCTGGTCGAGGCCGACGTGCTGCTGTTCGGCACCGGGTTCCACTCGACGGAGTTCCTCGCCCCGATGCAGATCACGGGGCGGGGCGGGCGACAGCTCGACCGGGACGCCTGGGCCGACGGCGCCGAGGCGTACCTCGGCATCACCGTCCCGGACTTCCCGAACCTGTTCCTGCTGTACGGGCCGAACACCAACCTCGGGCACAACTCGATCATCTTCATGATCGAGTCGCAGCTGCGGTACGTGGTCGACGCGATCGAGCACCTGCGCCGGCGCCGCGGCACCGACGTGGACGTCAAGCGTGAGGTCCACGACGCCTACAACGCCCAGGTGCAGGCCGAGATCGCGGAATCGGTCTGGAACGCCGGCTGCGACAGCTGGTACAAGAACGCCAGCGGCAAGGTCACCAACAACTGGCCCGGGGCGGCCTACCGGTACCGGCTGGCCACCCGCCGGTTCGAGCCGGACCACTACCGCCACACCCGTCGCGCACCCACCCCGGCCGGCGACCGACCCGGCGTCCCGGTGCCCGTCTGACGGACAGGGCGACACCCCGGGAATGTCCGGTCCATCTGCTTCGTTGAGACCCACGACGCCCGATCTCCCCCGCTCCCAAGGAGCCGCCGTGGCAACCACCGACCTGACCGCCGAGACCCTCGAGTCCACGATCAAGGACAACGACATCGTCCTGATCGACTTCTGGGCCGAGTGGTGCGGACCGTGCAAGCAGTTCGGCCCGATCTACGACAAGGTGTCCCAGAAGCACGACGACGTCGTGTTCGGCAAGGTCGACACCGAGGACCAGCAGCAGCTCGCCGGTTCCTTCGGCATCCGCTCGATCCCGACCCTGATGGCCTTCCGCGAGGGCATCATGGTGTTCGCCCAGCCGGGCGCCCTGCCCGAGGCCGCCGTCGAGGACCTCCTCGGCCAGATCCGCGACCTGGACATGGACGACGTCCGCAAGCAGATCGCCGAGCACGAGAAGGAGCACGCCAGCTGAGGCGCGCTTCCCACACGCATTGACGGCCGCCCTTCGGGGCGGCCGTTCCGCGTCGGGGCGGGACAGTGGCCGAGTCGGCCCCGTCCTGTCAACGCCTGCGGGCCTCGGCCGATTGGTCCACGCAACCGGAGCCCCTGTCGACGGACGGCGGTCGATGCAGGTCCGGACTGATGGACGCCTGAGGAGGTGACGCTCGCCTCGGGTGTTCTCGCCGTCACGGGGAGATAGTTGCGCTCCGCCTCAACACGGGGGCGAGTGCGAGGCAGTGAGACGCAGACCGAGTCTGGTCGCCGGGTCTGCGTGGAGCCAGTGGCGAACCCGCCGCACGGGGAACTCCACCTACGGGGCGTGTCCATGGGGCCGCCAGGAGACTCACTCATGAACAGCAAGCTGCAGCGCCGCCTGGCCACGGGCACCGCCTTCGCCGCCACCGGCATCCTCGCCACCTCCATCGCCGTCGCCGCCTGGAGCTCGACCGGCTCGGGTGTGGGCGCGGCCGAAGCCTCCACGTCTGCCGACTCCGTGATCTCGTCCGACGAGTTCGCTGCTGACCTCTACCCGGGCGCGGTTGCGATGATCACGATCCAGATCACCAACCCCAACCCCTACCCGGTCGTTGTCACGTCAATCCCCGGAGCGACCTCGGACGCCTCGGGTGACTGCCCTGTCGGCACGGTCTTCACCGAAGCGGTGGGCGATGGCTCCTTCGCCGTGGCCCAGACGAACACTGAGACCGTGATCGGTCCCAAGGTCGGGGACACCGACGGCTCTGGTGTCTACCAGTTGACGACGCGGATGAAGAACGACGCGGACGAGAGCTGCAAGGACGCGGAGTTCAACCTCCCGATCACCGGCGCCACGCTCGAGTCGGCTGCATCAACCATCGGCAACGAGTAGGCCTCTGGCACAGGTGGCCCCCGCAATGCAGTGATCGCCTTCGCCATCTGGCGGGGGAAGGCCCTTCCGGGTGCACCAGCTCCGCGAAGGCCACCGCTGACTTCGATAACCGGCCCTCCCGGCCCCTAGCTAAGCCGAGCACGCTATGACCGCCGCCCCTGTCGCTGACCGTCGCCGCCCCCCGGCGGGGGTCGTCGCGTGGGCGGCGGTCCTCGTGCTGTTGGTCTCGGTTGCGTTCGCCCTCGGTGCAGCCAGGGTGCGCGGAGGCGACGACACCGAGGTTCGGGGCGTCACCATCGAGGCAGTCGGCGCCAAGGGCAGTGGCAAGGTGACAGGCGCCCCGCCGAAGACTTTCGGGATCGCGGGGGGTGTCTCCGGCCTCTATCCGGGCGTCGGGGCGACGCTGTCCCTCACGATCTCGAACCCGAACGCCCAGCCGATCGACGTGGAGTCGGTCGACGTGTCCGTCGGGGCTGGAGTTCCTGGCTGCCCAGGCACCGACATCAGCGTTGGCCGCTTCCGCGGAAGCGAGCGCGTGGCCGCCAGGGGCACGGCCACCATCGCGCTGCCGATCGAGATGCTCGGCTCCGCTCTGGATACCTGCAAGGGCGCGTCGTTCCCGCTTACCTTCTCGGGCCGCGCGGTCCAGGTCACGGGCAGTAACCGATGAGTCAATCGGCGTCGTTCCGAATGCGCCCCGTCTGCGGGGCGGGAGCTGTCGCGTTCGCGATGGTGCTCGTCATTGCCGCGGGCGCCGTCGCGCAGGCAGCGTGGTCAGCGACGGGCGCGGGGGCCGCTGCGGCTGCCTCGGCCAGCCTCGCGACTCCGCTCCCTCCCACGGCAGCACGGCAAGCACCGAACTCGTCGACCGTGAACCTGTCCTGGACCGCCGTCTCGCTGGCCACCTCGTACGACGTGATCAGGTTCGGTACGGCGAGCGCCACGACGGGCGGGACCGTCGTCTGCGCCAGTGCCGTGACGACTCTGTGCACCGACACGCTCGCCACGTCGTCCGCCGCCTGGTACAGGATCCGTGCCCGGCTTGGGAATTGGTCTAGTCCTCTTAGCGACTCCGCCCATGTGGCGGAAGCCGTTGCCCTTCCTACCCTGAGTGTTGCCCATCCCGAACCGGGGGCGCAGTACACGCACGGCGGAGGGTGGATACAGCAGTTCAGCGGTCAGGTGACCGTTGGGGGGCCCATCACCGCCATCGAATACACACTGACCAGAAGCGGTGGCGGCTTTGGAAACGCCACCGAGTGGCAGGGAACGGCTTGGACGGGCACCAGCGCGGTGAACGTTGTCCCTCAGCCAGTCGCAACTGGCGGAACGTGGACGGTTTCATTCCCTGGTGCCCGCATCATGGACCCGCCAGGTGGGAGTTCGCACACGTATCTGCTCAACGTCAGGGGCGTCAACGGTGCCGCCCGCGGCGACTGGGCCACGGTTTCGTTCACTGTGACTTGACCTTGGCTGCCCCGTCCTGTGGCGCCTGCCCAGCGTGCCCTGGCTGTGTGAAGCGGAGACGCCTTCGCCCTCC
>CAWCLK010000035.1:0-62286 GCA_963796225.1 uncultured bacterium | reverse complement strand
GGCCGTTCTCATGTGTTTGATGTTGCTGGTGATGTATGTGATGCGGCGTTCCGTCGCGGATCGTGAGAGGCCGCGGCGGGGCGTGAGCGGGCCACTCGCTGTCAATGGCCTGCGGGGTGCGCCGTTGTGTCCACGCCGAGCGGGTGGCTGTCGACGGACGGCGGTCGACGCGAGTCCGGACTACCGGACGTCCGAGGTCGCGACGGCCGCCTCAGGTGGCGGGGCGGTGGCGGGGCGATAGTGACGCTCCGTCCAGATGGACGAACGGTTCCCCACCGGGGGCTGCACGGGGGCCTGCGACATCGGTGCATTCGACACCCGGGGCCCAGTCGCGGAGGAAGCTCCGCAGAAAGAGCATCATCATGAAGCGAGCAGTCACTGCTCTCCTCGCCGGTGGGGCCGTGTTCGTGGGCGCCACCGCCTTCGCCGCCTCTTTGGGCGTCGACTCGAACAACCTCGGCGCCGGGTCGTCCGACGTCCTGGCATGCCAGGACGCCACGACCGCCCCGGTCAACGTCGAGTACAACGTCTCCTACGACGACACCCTCGACGGTTACCGGGTCGACTCGATCGATGTCACCGATGTGCTTGCGAGCTGCGTGGGCCAGCTGGCCAGCGTCACACTCCTCGACGAGTCGGACGGCGCGATCACTGAGGTGGTCGACCAGCCGCTCGAGGAGGGCGACAACAACTTCGATCTGGACGACGCAGACAACGTCACAGCCGACCAGGTCGGCGCGGTCCACATCGTTGTGACCAACGCTGACGCCTGATCGTGCAGCCTCGACTGGCTCTGCTGGCGGCGGCCTTCCCTCTCGGGCTGGCCGTCGCCAGCGCGGCCTCGCTCGGCGTTGTGTCCGAGGCGTTGGCTGCCGGGGGCACGCCGGTCGCAGCCTGCGACTCCGACGGGTTCGTGGTCCGTTACCTGCCGCCGGTCGTAGGTGGGAGCGGGATGACAAACCCCGTTGGACGCACCGAGGTCGCGGGGATCGCGGCCGTCCTGTCTGGACGGGGGTGTGCAGATCGTCGTCGTCGACGGCGCAGACCACGTGCTGGCCAGCTCGTCGTCACCGGTCACGGTTGTTTCCGGCGACTACTCGGGGGCGAAGCCACCGTCACCCTCACCCTCGACACGGTCGTCGAAGCTGCCGACATCGACCCTACCGACGGGGCACGCATAGCCATCGTCGGTCCCTGACCTTCACTCGGAGCTGACATGCCCGGGACGTCCAAGCGTCTGATCCCCGCCCTCGCGGCGGGGTTCGTGGCGCTGCTGATCGTCCTCGGCGCGACGCTGGGCTCGGCCGCTTCCCTCGACGTGTCATCCCAGGACCTGACCATCGTCGCCCAGGGCGGCGCCACCCCGACGCCGTCGGGCGACACCGATCCCCCACAGCTCGACACCCTGGAGTTCTTCGACACGGATGCCAACGGCAAGGTCGACGAAGTCGTAGCCACCTTCACCGACGCCAGCGACTTGGCTCCGTACACCGCGGGGACTGCGCCGTGGTACATCACGTCGAGCAGCGGAGGCCCATCTCTTGCCTCTGTGACCGTCGATGGACCAACAAAGACTGCGACGTTGGGGCTCTCGGAGGGCACGGCGATCGACACAGCCGTGACGGCAATGCTCGTCTCGCTCGCCGCGGACCCGGGCGCGATCCGCGACGTCTACGGGAACGTCGCTTCCTTCGGCGCCCACCCACCCAGATGACAAGGCCAGTCCGGTCCCTTGGAAGACCTTGCTCATCGACAACGCCACCCTGGGGCGGGCAAGCGAGATGGCGGACGCAGTAGAAGTGGCCTGGTCGGAGCCTCTCCTTCCCGCGAGCCTCTGCTCCACTTGCGTCGGGTTCGGCCGGGGACTTTGAGGCCAGTCACCGGAGACCAGGGCAACACGCCCGTCTACGTGCGATTCTCGACGGTGGGAGCTTCACGGACCGGCTGGTCGTCGTTGACAACGGTTCCTGCGGCGGAACCGTCTCCTTCGGCCTCGTTGACCTCGGCGTCAGTAGCTACGTCGCGGCAGACTCTGAGTGGGGCCAGAACGGCAAGAACAAGGGCAGCGCCTTCAAGTACTCGTCCTCGGCGTCCACCGTGACGGTGACACTCGGCAAGGGTCCGTCGCCCAACACGGGACCATCCAACAACCACGCCGTCACCTACACCCCGTCCGCAGCGATCCAGGACCTGGCCGGGAACGCCGCGGTGCGGTCGCTGCCTCGATGTCTCGATCTTCTGACACGCTTCTAGGCATCAACATGGATCTTCTGGTTCGACAGAGCGGCAGTGGTCGTGCTCGTCGGTGCTCTTGCGGCACTGCTCCCTCCGGGGCTGCTCGGCGGGCGGACGGCGTACGTGATCGTGTCGGGGCAGTCCATGGAGCCGCGGCTACCACACCTACGACCTTGTCGTGATGCGCAGCACCGGCTCCTACGAGGTCGGCGACCTCATCACCTACCGCGTGCCCGAAGGGGACATCGGGGCGGGGAGCCAGGTGATCCACCGGATCATCGGTGGGAACGGCGTCGACGGCTACGTCACCCAAGGGGACAACAAGCCGAACGCGGACCGCTGGCACCCCACCGACTCTGACGTGGTGGGTGAGGAGTGGTTCTCCATCGCTCGTGGCGGCTACTACCTGCTGTGGCTCCGACAGCCGACGGTGTTCGGGGCGTTCATGGCCGCGCTCGTCGTCGCGCTCGTCGTCGCTGGGGAGGTGAGGACATGAGCCACGCTGCGCCGTCGACGTCGGGGCACGCCGGTGCACGGGTGGCGACAACGCCGTCGGGGCGTCGGAGGTCGTGCGGTGAGCGTGACTAGGGGACGTTCGGGGCGCGTGGCGGCCGGGGCTGTTGCCGCGTTCGCCGTCGTCACGGCCATCGCGCTCCCGCCATCCTTGGGCAAGCCGAAGGACGGCGCCCCGCCCACCCAGCCCGGCGGACCGTTTGACCCGGGCGAAGGGTCCTGCGATGTCGACGGCGTGGACGTCGCCTACACGGTCGGGTTTCGAGACCTCCCCGCTCCCGCCGGCCTACCGCGTTTCGACCGTCACGGTCAGCGACATCAGCGAGACCTGCTTCCCGTCCGGTGAGGATCCCGCCGAGCTGAGCATCGTCCTCACGGCCGACGACGGGGCCACCGACCTCGTGTCCGCGACGGAGGGCGTGACGGCCTCGTCGATGGATCTCGAGCTCGCTACCCACCCGCGCGCCGAGGATGTCACCGGCGTGCACGTCGAGCTGCTGGGGGCAAGGTCCCGATCCCGGACGAGTGCACCGGCTCCTACGACAACATCGTGATCGGCACGACCGGCGACGACGAGATCGACGCCACGCAGCGTCGGAACCTGCTGTTCGGACTGAACGGCGATGACGTGCTGCGCGGGAGCCAGCAGGACGACTGCCTCGTCGGTCAGGCCGGCGACGACGAACTGTTCGGCAGCCAGGGCAAGGACGTGCTCATCGGCGGGCCGGGCGAGGACATCCTTGGACGGGGGCAACGGCAAGGACGTCTGCATCGGCGACGAGCCGCACAACCTCTTCCGTGGCTGCGAGACGATCCTGTCACCTGACGACTGACGCCACCGCCCCGGCCAGGTCGCCGTTGTCGACGACGGCGACCTCCGGCGTGCCGAGCCAGACCGCCATCTCCGTCAGCTCGGCGGCCAGCTCACGGGCGACGCGTGGACAGTCGACGCCCTGCTCGGCCCACGCCCCGCGCACGAGCAACCGCCCCGCCTTCCGGTCGGCCTTGAGGTCGACGCGGGCCACGAACCGGTCGTCGAGCAGGAACGGGAAGACGTAGTAGCCGTACTGGCGCTTGTGCTCGGGGACGTAGATCTCGATGCGGTAGTCGAAGTCGAAGATCCGCGACAGGCGAGGTCGGAACCACACGATCGGGTCGAACGGCGCCACCAGCGCCCGCGCCCCGTCCCTCCTCGGGATCGCCAGGTCGGGGTGGGTGTAGGCGGGGCGGTCCCACTCGCGGACCTCGACCTCGACGAGCTCGCCGCGGGCCACCAACCGGTCGACGGCGGCCCGCGCCTCGACGATGTTGAGGCGGTGGTGGTCGGCGAGGTCCTCGGCGGTCCCGACGGCCTGGGCGCGGACGGCTCGCAGGAGCAGCTGCTCGATGGCCACCTCACGCGGCACGCCCGGGTGCTCGCGCACGGCGTCGGGCAGCACGTCCTCCCGCCCCGCGTACGAGGCGACGAACGACGGCGTGCGCTCGTGCACCGCCGTCCGCCCCGCCAGGAACAGCCAGTGCAGCGCCTTCTTGCCCGGGTTCCAGCCCCAGAACTCGCGACTGCGCTGGCCGGCCTCCTCGAGGTCCGACACGGTCACCGGGCCCGTGACGGTGGACGAACGCCTCGACCCGTTCGACGTAGCCCGGGTGCTCCTCGACGATCCGCTGGATCGACGCCCACGGATGGCTGTGCTCGTGCTGGCGGTGGCGCAGCAGCGGCTCGGCCTCGGTCGGCATCAGGCTGGCGACGTGGGCCCAGCACTCGTGCATCTCGCGCGACAGCCACAGCCACTGGCGCAGCGCCTCGGTGTCGTAGGCCCCGAGCCGTGACCAGAACGGCATCTCGTGGGCACGGGTGACCACGTTGACCGAGTCGAGCTGCACCACGTCGACGTCGGCGACGACCCGGCGGAAGTGCCGGACGTCGACCCGCCCCGCGGGGCGCTCGCGCAGCAGGCCGGACGCCCCGAGGGCCGCCCGGCGGACCTGGGGGAGGGTCAGCCGTCGCATCGGGGCGGACGCTACACCCGCGCCCGTGACAGCACTGGGTGCATGAGTGGCCGCCGGGCCGCGGTCATGCACCCAATGGCGCGGTAGGCGGCCCGCGGCAGGGTGCGTTGGGTGCATCAGCGGTCGCTGGGTCGCGGTCATGCACCCAATACGCCCCGCGGCCCGCCCGCCCGCCCCGCCCCGCGGAATGTCCGGACGTTCCACGCGTTTGCACGGTCATCGGCGGGGCGCGATTCCGCCCACGGTTACCCTCGCCCCGACGCCACCTTCTCCCACATCGCCCCGACACGTTCCTCGAGGTTCTCCCATGGCCACCGTCCGCATCCCGACCGTCCTGCGCAAGCACACCGACGGGCAGTCCAAGGTCCAGGCCGAGGGCGCCACCGTGGGCGAGGTGTTCGGCAACATCGTGGCCGAGCACCCCGAGCTGCAGGACAAGCTCTTCGACGGCGAGAAGGTCCGCGGCTTCATCAACGTCTACGTCGAGGACGAGGACATCCGCTACCTCGACGGGCTCGACTCGAAGGTCCAGGACGGCGACGAGATCGCCATCATGCCGGCGGTCGCGGGCGGCGCCTGACCCCGCCCCCCGCCAACCCCAAAGGCCACCCGTGCGCTTCGACAGCTAGGGCTCCGCATGCGCTTCGACGACATCTCCCAGGCGGTCGGCCGCACGCCGCTGGTCGGGCTGCCGCACCTGTCGCCCGAGGGCTACCGGATCTACCTCAAGCTCGAGGGGCACAACCCCACGGGCTCGGTGAAGGACCGCGTGGCCAAGTACCTGATCGAGCAGGCCGAGAAGAACGGTGAGCTCGCCCCGGGCCAGCGGGTGCTCGAGCCCACCTCGGGCAACACCGGGATCGCCCTGGCCGCGATCTGCCGGTCCAAGGGCCACCCGCTGACCTGCGTGATGCCCGAGAACACCTCCGAGGAGCGCCGCCAGGTGCTGGAGATGTTCGGGGCGGAGATCGTCTACTCGCCGGCGACGGAGGGCTCCAACGGGTCGGTGCGCGTGGCACGCGAGATGGCCGAGGCCGACCCCGAGCTGTACATGCCGTTCCAGTACGGCAACCCCGCCAACCCGCTCAGCCACTACGAGACGACGGCCCCGGAGATCATCCAGGACCTGCCCGACCTCACCGCGTTCGTCGCGGGGCTCGGCACCGGCGGCACCGTCACCGGCGTCGGGCGGCGGCTCAAGCAGTACGACCCGGACATCAAGGTGTACGCCGCCGAGCCCGAGTACGGCGACCTCGTCTACGGGCTGCGCAACCTCGACGAGGGCTACGTCCCCGAGGTGCTCGACCAGTCGGTCCTCGACAGCCGCATCAAGGTCAACTCCCTCAAGGCGCTGACCTACACCCGGCGTCTCGCGCGAGGAGGAGGGCATCTTCGCGGGCGTGTCGACCGGCGCGTCGATCGCGGTGGCGGTCCGGGTGTGCGGCCGGCTGCCGGAGGGCTCGACCATCGTCGCCCTGTCACCCGACGGCGGCTGGAAGTACCTGTCGACCGGCGCCTACCAGCGGGGCGAGGTCGAGGACATCGCCGAGGAGATCTCCGGCACGCTCTGGGCCTGACCGGTCTCATCCTCGGCGTGCGAGTCGCGAGCTCTGCACGCGCGATCACCGGGACGGGCAGTAGTTGCGGTCGTCGCAGCCGACGGTGATGCCGGCTTCGGCAACCGCCCTCCATCCGCGTGCACCCCCTCGGCGGGGACGTCGTCGAACGGTTCGGGGGCCGGCGCGAGGTCGAAGGCACGCATGAAGAAGGTCGCCATCTCGCCTCGGGTCACCTCGCCGTCCGGGCAGAACCGGTCGCTCGTGCAGCCTGGTGATGCCGGCCGCCGCTAGGGCCTCGATCACCTCGAGGTCCGGGTCCGCGGCAGTGACGTCGGTGAAGCGGTACTGCGTCGACGGGGCGGGAAGGTCCAGGGCAGCCGACAGGGCGGCCGCCATCGTGCGGCGCGTCGTGGGGGCGGCCGCAGAACTGCACTGGTGCGCATGGCGCCATCCACCCGCTGCCAGAGCGCGCCCGACGTTGTCGGCGTGACTCCGGCCGCGTCCGCCGTTCCCGAGCTGTCGTCGAGGGGCAGGTCGTCGTCCAGGCCAGTTCGCCGGCGGGAACTGGGGTGGCGAGAGCGACGTCGTCCACCACACGTCCGTCCAGGGTCACGACACGGAGCGGGTGATGTCTTGGTGGCTCCCACGGGCGCGAGGACGAAGCGACCGTCGCGAGACAGTGGGAGGTCCGGGCACGCCCAGGCGGTCGGTCTGCCACGCTCCGTTCGTCGCACGCTCATGAAGCGCGACGGGAGTGGCCTCACCGGTCTCCGGAGCCACACGTGCGACGTCCGGGGACGACGCCCCCCCAAGAACACCCACAGATGATCGTCGCCGTCGAACCGAGGGGCATGGCGACGGCCCGTGGAGATACCAACTCGAGGCTCTGGCCAGTCCCCAGGTCGCGCCGCCACACAGCCTCCCAGCCGCTGCCTCCCTCGTAGTGAACGCGGTATAGGCCACGATGTCGCCGCTGCGTGCGATGGCCGGGGTGCTGATCCCCGAGTCGTCGTCCGGTGGGGCCGTCCCTGGTTCGGGGACGGCGACGTCCTCCGCGCCGGTCCTCACAGACACGCCAAGGACCAAAGCCGCCGCGAGCTGCGTAGGCGACGACGTCGGACTCGGGGTGACCGGCAGCATCTCCGGGGTCGGCCGAGTCGGGATCGTGTCAGCCCCTCGTCGTCCAGGAAGTAGAGGCCAGTACCCGTGACACTGCGGCCCTCGGCGTGCGCCGGACAGGACCAGGCCGGCGGCTGTCGTGACCACTGCTCGCATCGACCCCGCCGTCCGGTCACCTCGCCAGCCCGCCCGGATCGCCCCGCGTCGATAGCCTCCCCCACGACAGTGGGGAGTTCGTCATGGCCTTCGACCTGCACGTGCTCGGCAGTGCCGGGTCGCACACCGGCCGCGACCGCGTGTGCTCGGGTACCTGCTCGAGTCGGGCGGGACGAAGCTGCTGGTCGACTGCGGCAACGGGGCGTCGGCCATCCTGCAGGAGTTCTGCGCGTTCGACGAGCTCGACGGGATCGTCATCACGCACCGCCACGTCGACCACTGCATCGACCTCATCGGCATGTTCTACGCCCTGCGGTTCCACGCCCACGGGCACAAGACCGTGCGGCTGTACGCCGCCCCCGAGGTCCACGACATGCTCACGGGCCTGCTGTCGGACGACTCGGCGTTCGCGTTCAACGAGGTCTTCCACCACGTGCCGATCCACGCCGGCGACCACTTCACCATCGGGGCGTTCGACATCACCTGCTACCCGTCGGTCCATCCCGTGCCCACGGTCAGCCTGCGCATCGACGCCGGTGGCCGGTGCATGACCTACTCGTCGGACTCCGCCGGTGGGCCCGACCTGCTCGCCGCCGCCGAGGGCTGTGACCTGTTCCTGTGCGAGGCCACCTGGCAGGGCGACGGCAGCGACATCCCCCCGGACATCCACCTCACGGCCACCCAGGCCGGCGAGCTGGCCCGCAAGGTCGGCGTGCCCCGACTGATGATCACGCACGTGCTCGGCTCGCTCGACCCGAAGAAGTCGCAGAAGGAGGCCGCCAAGGCCTTCGGCGACGACGTCGAGCTGGCCGTCCAGGGCGAGACGACGACGGTGTAGCGGTAGCGTCGCCGACCCCGACCAGGACCTGACGACGTGCCCCGAGCCGACGGACGAGCCCCCGACGACCTGCGCCCCGTGACCCTCGAGGTCGACGTGCAGCGCGCCCCGGCCGGGTCGTGCCGGGTGGCCTTCGGCGACACCGCCGTGCTGTGCGCGGCGACGGTCGTGGACGGCGCCCCACGCTGGCGGGAGCGTCGAGGCTGGGTGACGGGCGAGTACGCGATGTTGCCGGGTGCCACGCCGGACCGGGCGGGGCGCGAGCGCAAGGGCCCGGGTGGACGCTCCAAGGAGATCGAGCGACTCATCGGCCGGTCGCTGCGCAGCGTCGTGGACCTCGACCGCCTGCCCGACGTGACGGTGACCGTCGACTGTGACGTGCTCGACGCCGACGGCGGGACGCGCACGGCGTCGATCACGGGCGGGTGGGTCGCCCTGGCCCGCGCCCTGCGCCGCGAGGGCCACGACGCCACGCTCACCGGTCAGGTCGCCGCCGTCTCGGTCGGGATCGTCGACGGTGAGCCCCGCCTGGACCTGCCCTACGAGGAGGACAGCCGCGCCGAGGTCGACATGAACGTGGTGGCCACCGCCGACGGCCGGCTGGTCGAGGTGCAGGGCACCGCGGAGGGCGCGCCCTTCGACCGCGACGCGCTCGACGCCATGCTCGACCTCGCCCTGGCCGGCTGCGAGCGCCTGTTCGTCCTGCAGCGCGAGGCGGTCGCGTCATGAGGATCGTCGTCGCCACGGGCAACCCCGCCAAGCTCGTCGAGCTCGAACGCATCCTCGACGGCCTGCCCGTCGAGCTCGCCCCGATGAGCGACTTCGACCTGCCCAGTCCCGTCGAGGACGGTGACACCTTCGAGGCCAACGCCCTGATCAAGGCGCGTGCGGCCGCCGAGGCGACCGGCCTGCCCGCGCTCGCCGACGACTCGGGGCTGGAGGTCGACGCACTGGACGGCGCACCCGGTGTGCGGTCGGCCAGGTACGCCGAGGACGAGGACCCGACCACCACGGGGGACCGGGCCAACAACGAGCGTGTCATCCGCGAGTTGGCCGGCGTGCCGGCCGAGCAGCGCTCGGCACGGTTCGTCTGCGTGGCGGCCCTCGTGGCGCCTGACGGTCGCAGCTGGACCGAGCGTGGGACCATGGAGGGACGCATCGTCGACGAGGCTCGGGGCGAGAACGGCTTCGGGTACGACCCCCACTTCGTCATGGTGGGCGAAACGCGCACCAACGGCGAGCTGGACGCCGGCGGAGAAGGACGCGCGGTCCCACCGCGGGGCGGCCTTCCGGGCCATCCGCGCCGACGTCGAGGCCCTGGTCGCCGACCTCGGGGCGTAGCCACGCGGCCACGGTGTCTCACCACGCGGGGCATCGAGCCTACGACCGGAGTCGTTGCGGTCGTGGGTTGGGCTGCCTAGGGTCGAAGGTCCAGACCTTCGGCAGTGCCGAGGGGCCGGAATCGCCTGTGTCGCACCCGCACCACCCACACACCGTCGCGTCGCACGTGAGTGCGCACCGCGCGGGGGCATCCGCCAAGGACGTCGTCGTCCGGTCGCATCCTTCGGCCCCAAGGCCACTGCCCTGTCGAGACAGGGGAGACCCCGCGATGAAGGACACCAGAAAGCGATCGATGCGGTTCATGGCCCTCGCGGCCGTGGCCGCCCTGGCACTGACCGCCTGTGGTGGTGACGACGACACCGGCGGCGAGGCCAGCGAGACCACCGGCGGCGAGGCCACCACCTCCGCACCCGCCGACGGCGGCAGCACCCAGGCCTCGGGCGACTGCACCGCCCCGACGACCTGGAGCGTCGACAGCGAGCTGATCACGTAGGCCCAGGACGCAGGGCGTGCATGAAGGTCGGCATCGCCAACGAGGTGCCCTACGGCTACGAGGACGACAGCGGCAACGTCACCGGTGAGGCCCCCGAGGTCGCCCGTCGCGTGCTCTGCGACCTCGGCATCGCCGACATCCAGGCCCAGGTCGTCGACTTCGGCGCCCTGATCGGCGGGCTGCAGGCTGGCCAGTTCGACATGATCGCGGCCGGCATGTACATCAACGCCGAGCGCGCCCAGCAGATCCTGTTCTCGGACCCCGACTACTGCGTCGGTGAGGCCTTCGCCGTGCCCGAGGGCAACCCGAAGAACGTCACCGACTACCAGTCGGTCGTCGACAACCCCGACGTCACCATCGCCATCCTGTCGGGTGGTGTCGAGGAGGGCTACGCCGAGACCGCTGGTGTCCCCGACAGCCAGATCCAGCTGTTCGGTGACGTCAACCAGCAGTACGAGGCGCTGGCCCAGGGCCGTGTCGACGCCGTGACCGGAACGTCGCTGACCGTGCAGAACCAGGTCGAGTCCCGCGACGGGTTCGAAGCCACCGAGTCGTTCTTCCCGCTGGACGAGAACGGCGAGGAGATCCTCGGCTGTGGCGGCTTCGGCTTCCGCAACGAGAACCAGGCCTGCCCGCGATGCCTTCAACGAGGTGCTCAACGACCTCCAGGACGACAGGCGAGCTGCTCCCGATCATCACGGACTTCGGGTTCGTCAGGAGGACGTCGAAGCGCGCCCAGGAGCTCACGGTCTCGGACCTGACCGGCGAGTGATCGCGCCGCGTGGCCGGCCGGCCTTGCCTAGGGTGAGGTCGGCCGGCCGCGGCCAACGGCCGACAGCGGACAGGGCGGAGCATCGTGGACCAGCTGATCCTGAGCCCGAACTCGTACTCGCGGTTCCTCGACGGAGCCGAGATCACGGTCGTGATCCTGCTCCTGTCGTTCTCGCTCGGCGTGGTCCTGTCCGTGGTCGTCGGGGTGCTGCGCCTCACCGAGAAGACGGTGGTTGCGGGGCGCCGCGCTGGTGTTCGTCGAGCTCGCACGGGGCATCTCCTCGGTCATCCTCGTGTTCCTGATGGCCATCGCCCTGCCGATCTTCCTCGGCGTGGACCAGGGCAACCTGGTCGCCCTCGGATCCCTGGCGCTGGGGATCAACATGGGCGGGTACGGCGCCGAGATCATCCGGGGCGCCATCCTCTCGGTGCCCAAGGGCCAGACGGAAGCCTCGATCGCCCTCAACCTCACCGAGTACCAGCGACTGCGGCACATCGTCCTGCCCCAGGCCATGCGCGTGATCCTGCCCCCGATGGGCAACCTCACCATCGAGATCCTCAAGGGCACGGCCATCATCTCGACCATCGGCGTGGCCGACCTGACCTACCAGATCAGCCTGATCAACACCTCGCAGGCGGTCGGCATCAGCGGCGATCGCGTCCCCTACCTCATGATCGCCCTGAACGCCCTGATCATGTACTTCATCCTGGCGCAGCTGATCGCGTTCGGCTTCCGCGCCATGGAACGCTTCGTCGAGCGCAGCTACGAGGGCGGCGGCAAGGAGCTGCCCGCCCACCTGCAGAGTGCCGGCGCGGGGGTGACCGGATGAGCCAGACGCAGACCGCCGAACCGCCCCGCTCCTGGTACCAGAAGCCGAAGGTCTGGGTCGGCCTGGCGATCGCGCTCGCCATCTACGTGGTGCTGTGGAGCCTCGGGACCAACTACCCGAACTTCCGCACCAGCGTCCCGGCCGACCCGAACCTCACCTTCGACCCCGCGTTCGCCTGGAGCCTGGTGCCCAGCATGCTGCGGGCGCTGGCCGTCACCGCGTACGCCACGGTGTACGGCTTCACGATCTCGCTGGTGCTCGGCCTGTTCCTCGCGCTCGGACGCCGGTCGAAGATCCGCTGGATCAGCCTCCCCGTCACCTGGTTCATCGAGTTCGTCCGGTCAGCACGCCCCTGCTGGTCCAGCTGCTGTTCCTGTTCAACGGGCTGACGTACTTCGACATCCTGCTCAGCCCGCTGCAGGCGCTGGTCATCGGGCTCGGCGTGCACTACGCGACGTACTGCTCCGAGGCCTATCGGGCAGGCATCAACAGCGTCGGGAAGGGCCAGTGGGAAGCGGCCGTCGCACTGAACCTCAGCCCCGCCACCACCTGGACGCGCGTCGTGCTGCCCCAGGCGATCCCGAACGTGGTGCCCGCACTCGGCAACTTCCTCGTCGCCGGGTTCAAGGACGCCCCGCTGGGCTTCGTCATCAACGTGACCGGCCTGCTGTTCTTCGCCAACACCCTCCGCAGCCGGGCCTTCCGCCCGGTCGAGCCCCTGATCCTCATCGGGATCGGGTTCCTGCTGGTCAGCCTCCCCGCGGCATGGCTCGTCCGCCGACTCGAGGAACGGATCTCGTATGAGCGCATCTAGCAACGGCCAGGACAGCTCGCAGGGCGCCGCGGCAGTCCACCTGCGGGACGTCACGAAGGCGTTCGGGGACAACGTCGTCCTCGACGACCTCAACCTCGATGTGGCGGCCGGCGAGCGTGTGGTCATCATCGGTCCGTCGGGGTCCGGCAAGACCACGATCCTGCGCGTCATCATGACGCTCGAGCGCATCGACTCCGGGCACATCACCATCGGCGACGACCCGCTCTACCACCAGGCCGACGACCAGACGCCCGCCAGCGAGAAGCGCATCCGCGAGGTCCGCTCGAACATCGGGATGGTGTTCCAGCACTTCAACCTGTTCCCGCACATGACGGCGCTCGACAACATCACGCTCGCCCCCGTCAAGGTCCATGGGGTCGACAAGCAGACGGCCGAGCAGCGCGGCATGGAGCTGCTCGACAAGGTCGGCCTCGGCCACGCGGCGATGCAGACCCCGGGGCAGCTCTCCGGCGGTCAGAAGCAGCGCGTCGCCATCGCCCGCGCCCTGGCGACCCAGCCGCGGGTCATGCTCTTCGACGAGGTCACCTCGGCGCTGGACCCCGAGCTGGTCGGCGAGGTCCTCAACGTCCTCCGCGACATCGCCGAGGAGGGCAACACCACGATGATGCTGGTGACCCACGAGATGGGCTTCGCCCGCGAGGTCGCCGACCGCGTCGTCATGTTCGACCACGGCCGCATCCTCGAGTCCGCCCCGCCGGCCGAGCTCCTCGGCAACCCCAAGGAGCAGCGCACCAAGGAGTTCCTGGGCGCCGTCTTCGAGCACTGACTCGAGCTCTGCGTCGGATCGGCGGCTCAGCAGCCGGCGCGCATGTCGTCGCAGCGGTGGCCGTCGAAGGCGTAGGCGCTGCGGTGGTAGATCGACAGGTGGTCGGCCACGGACTCGCCCTCGATCGTGTGCGGGACGTTCTGGAGCGTGGCCGGGTCGAAGGTGCCCGCCCCGATCGCTGACGCGTCGGCAGAGTCGTCGAACGTGGTCAGGGTCAGGCGGCGCGTGGCGTCCTCGCGCACCTGGCGGCGGCAAGTCGGTCCAGCCCGCGCTGCCCGTCCGGGCTGCCCTTCACGTACCGGTCCATCCACGCGAGCGTGTAGTGCATGGCCACGCGCTCGCCCTTCGAGGACGCCGGCAGGATGTAGGGGACGTAGGTCCACTCGAGGTGGGTCGAGCTGCGCAGCGCCACCTGCATGCTGTCCACGCCGGCCTCGACGAAGCGGCGGTACGTGGTGGTGTCGGCTTCGGGATCGGGCGCGGAGGTGGGGGAGGGCTCGGGGGTGAAGAAGTAGTCGGCGGACTGGCCCATCGTGGGCACGAGCGGTTCCTGGTCCGCGCCGATCGCTGCGTTGTCCCAGGCCACCACGCCGTCGATGTCGATGTCGAACGGCTCGCGGGCGTTGGCGGCGAACGCCTCGTCGGGGACGGGCTGGGGACGGTTGCCGACCTTGCTGACGGCCGTGGCGCCGAGCGAGTGGCCGGCCAGGCCGAGGCGGTCGGCGTCGACCAGGCCGCGGACCGGGTTCGCGTCCGACAGGAGGAACAGCAGCGCGTCCTCGGTGCCCTCGACGAAGTTGGGTTCCTGCTGGAACGGCACGCCCGGGCAGGCGTCGCTCATCGGGGCGCCGTCACACCACAGCGAGCCGTCGGGGTGGTGGCCGAAGGTCTCGGACTGGCCCTGCCCCTGGACGTCGTAGGTCATGACCACGTACCCGGCCTCGGCCAGGCCCTGGGCCGCCCACAGGTACATCTCCTCGTAGCCCTGGATCGACCCGGTGGTGATGACGACGGTCGGGAACGGGCCCGAGCTGACCCGACCCGTGACGGGGTCGGTGAACGGCGTGGGCGGCGTCCACATGTGGCCGGTGATCCGCGCCCCGTACCGGTTGGTGTACTCGATCGGGGTCGACACGCCCCGCCCCTGCTGCGCCCAGTCGATGCGGAAGGGGTCGGCGTTGCGGCCCCCGGGCACCGTCTGGTCCAGGGTCACCATGGGCCGGTCGGGGTGGGCGAGCTGGTCCGAGACGCCACCGACGAACGTGCCGGGCGTGTGGGCGGCCATCGCGGCGTGGAAGGCGGGGTTGGTCTGCTGGTCCACCATCCGACCCGCAGGACGCCGCGATGTTGGCGAGGTCGCGCTGGACCCACTCGGGCGACCCCGGTTCGGGGCCCTGGGCGGCCGGAGCGGCCGCCACGAGCAGGCCGGCGACGAGCAGCGGGACGAGACGGCGGGGTGCGGCCACGAGTGGTTGCCTTCGGGAGGGGGACGTGCCGGGAGGTTCGCCGCATACCGGTCGGAATCCTGCCCGTCGCGAGCGTGACGAACGGTGGTGGACCTTCGACGAGCAGCGCCGCCGATCGTCGGGGGCGCGAACCGGACCCTGCACCGAACCATGGATGACGCGAGCCCAGGCCCTGCGAGGGCCCGCGCCGCCCCCAGACCGAGGAGCGACCATGACCACCCGTGTCGAGGAATCCGTCGTCGTGCACGTGCCCGTGCGCACCGCCTACGACCAGTGGACGCAGTTCGAGGACTTCCCACTGTTCATGAAGGACGTGGACCTGGTCGAGCAGATCGACCCCACGCGCCTGCACTGGAAGACCAGCATGCGCGGGGTGACCCGCGAGTGGAACGCCGTGATCACCGAGCAGATCCCGGACGCTCGCGTCGCGTGGGAGAGCGAGGACGGCGCCCGCAACGCCGGCGTCGTGACCTTCCACGAGCTCGAGGACGAGACCACCAAGGTCATGCTCCAGCTCGACTTCGAGCCCGGAGGGTGCGCTCGAGCACTACGCCGACGCCGTCGGTGTCGTCGAGCAGCGCGCCAAGAAGGACCTCGAGCCGCGTTCAAGGGCTTCATCGAGCAGCGAGGCCGCGCCACCGGTGAGTGGCGTGGATCGGTGAACCACCCGACCCACGAGGAGGAGTAGTGCCTCCCCGCGGTACGGCGACCGCGCCAACGACGTCCGTGACCACCGTCACTCCGACGGACCGCACCACGACGTGACCCGGACGTCGTCCACGAGCACCGGCGAGTCCCGCGAAGACGTGGCCGTCGACCACCGCGCCAGCTGACCACACAGCAGACCCGCGTCGACCGCGGCGCCGGCCCCTCGGCCGGCGCCGCGGTCGTGTCCTGGTGGCTCAGACCATGAGGTCGCGGTGCTCGACGGCCCACCACCCGGCGACGCCCGCGACGACCGGGACGACCGCGAGACGCACGAGCCCGGCCAGGTCGAACCCCGCGGCCACCGGGTCGCCACCGATGTACCAGGCCATGGGGGACACGGCCGTCATCCACCCGATGCTGGCGGCCTCCCCGATGGCGTTGAGCATGAAGGCCGCGACGGCCAGCGCGGCCGTGACACCGAGCGCGAGGCTGCGCCGGCCGGTGCCCGCCCCGATCGCGAGCGCGACGGTGGCGAACCCCAGCCCGAACAGCAGCAGCCCGGTTCCCCCCGACAGGATCTGCGAGAACGACACGTCCATCCCGAGCGGGATCGTGATCAGCCACGTGGCGAGCGTCATGATCGCCACCAGCAGCGCCACGTCGGCCCACAGTGCCAGGAGGCGTTCGCCGACGACCTGCCGCCGGCCGACCGGGCTGGCGAGCTCGAGCTCGAGCGTGCCGTCCTCCTCGTGCCCGGCGAACAGCCGCGCCCCGGTCGCGATCCCGAACACCAGCAGCAGGATCGGACCGAGCAGGCCGTAGACGGTCGACTGGACGTACCCGGCGGCCGACCCGATGGCGTCGTAGCCGAGGGCGGAGACCAGGCCCTCGGGCATCTGGTCCAGCAGCGCCTGCATCTCCTCGCCGCCACCCATGGACGGGTAGAAGCTCGTGTACATGACGGGGACGACCGTCATGGCGATGCCCCAGCCGAGCAGGGAACGACGTTGGTCGCGCAGCACCCCGCGGGTGACGGGGAGGGTGACGGGCAGGGCGTCAGCGGCCATCGACGACCACCTCCTGGCGGGGCGCGTCCGGTTCGGGCACGCGGTAGAAGTCGAGGAAGAGGTCCTCGAGCTCGCGGTCGGACGCGGACCACGCGACGACGTGGTGGGCCCCGGCAGCTCGCAGGAGCGCGTCGGGTTCGCCGTGCAGCTGGCACCGCAGCGTGGTCGTGCCGTCGTGGTCGGTGGCCACGATCGGATCGGTGACGCCGGCGAGCCGTGTCAGCTCGGTGACCTCCACGTGGCCGGCGAACCGCAGCTCGACGGCCTGCCCGGCGCGGTGGCGCAGGGAGCGGACGTCGTCCACGTCGACGACCTGGCCCGCACGGATGATCGCCACGCGTTCGGCGACCTCCTCGATCTCGCTGAGCACGTGGGAGGACATGAACACGGTCGCCCCGCCGTCGCGGGCCTCGCGCAGCAGCTGCAGGAACTCGTGCTGCAGCAGCGGGTCGAGCCCGCTCGTGGGTTCGTCGAGGATCAACAGCTCGGGGTCGTGCATGAACGCCTGGACCACGCCCACCTTCTGCTTGTTGCCCTTGGACAGCCCGCGGATGGGGCGGTCGAGCTCGAGGCCGAAGCGGGCGGCGAGCTCGGGGATGCGGTCGGCGCCCCGCCCGCCCCGCAGCCGCGCGAGGTGGTGCAGCAGCGTCCCGGCGTCCACGCGCCCCGCCATCGCCAGCTCGCCCGGCAGGTAGCCGATGCGCGCTCGCAGCGCGGGGCCGCCGTCGCGGGGCGCCGTCCCGAGGACCTCCACTCGGCCGGCGGTGGGCCGCAGCAGGTCGAGCAGCACCCGGATGGTGGTGGACTTGCCGGCCCCGTTGGGACCGAGGAACCCGAAGACCTCGCCACGCTGCACCTCGAGGTCGAGGTGGTCGAGGGCGCGCACGGGGCCGTAGTCCTTGACCAGGCCCTCGGTCCGGATCACGACGTCGGTCATGACCGCTCCTTGCTGTCGGTGAAGTCCCGGCGCAGGCGCTCGGCGACCTCGGGGACCAGGATCCCGTTGCCCAGGATCTCGGTGGCGGGGACCATGTAGGTGGTGAGGTCCTCGGGAGCGGCGCTGGTCAGGTCGGCGCCGAGGATGCGCTGCACGTGCTCGTGCAGCACGACCGCCCCGAGGGACCAGAGCGCCATGACCGCGGCCCGGGACCGGGGGTCGTCGGTCGGCCGCAGCATCCCGGCGTCGACGCCCTGCTCCATGTAGACGGCCGCGTCCGCCACCATCTCGTCGACGAGGTCGGCCACGGCCGGGGACCCGTCCACGAGGGTGCGGGCCAGGTACCGCAGGAGCGGCGGACCCTCCTGCATGTCCCGGAGCTGGCCGATCGGGTCCATCGCCGCCCCGGCGGCGAAGGCCTTCTCCTTCGCCTCCCGGACGAGCGTCGCGACGTGGTGGTCGCAGGCCTGGCGCAGCCGGTCCTTGGACCCGAAGTGGTGCATCACCAGCCCGGGGGAGACCTCCGCGGCCGCGGCGATCGTTCGGACCGTCGTGGCGGCGATGCCGGCATCGGCGAAGCACGCGATCGCGGCGTCGCGGATGCGGGCCGCGGTCGTCCGGTCGGAGTCCGGATGCGCGGGTTCGTTGAACGCATGTTCAGTATGTTGAACGTTTGTTCAGCCCGTGTCAAGGGCCACCGGCACCCGTGGGTGTCAGAGCATGGACATCGCAGCACTGACGTCCTGGACCGCGTCACCGGCGTCGCCGAAGAGCATCATCGTCCCGTCGGCGTAGAACAGCGGGTTGTCGACGCCGGCGTAGCCGGGCGAGAGGCTGCGCTTGACGACCACCACGGTCGTGGCGCGGTCGGCCTCGATGATCGGCATCCCGAAGATCGGGCTGCCGACGTCGTCGCGGGCGGACGGGTTCACCACGTCGTTGGCGCCGAGCACCAGGGCGACGTCGGTGCGGGCCAGTGCGCTGTTGGCGTCCTCGAGGTCCAGCAGGTGCTCGTAGTCCACGTCGGCCTCGGCGAGCAGGACGTTCATGTGGCCGGGCATGCGACCGGCGACCGGGTGGATCGCGTAGTCCACCGCGACGCCGCGCTCCTCGAGCGCCTTGGCGAGCTTGGCCACGTCGTGCTGGGCCTGGGCGACCGCCAGGCCGTACCCGGGCACGATCATCACGCGCTCGGCGTACGCCATGGCGATCGCGACGTCGTCCGGTGTCGCCGACCGCACCTGCTGGTCGCCCGAGGCCGCGACCTCGCGCGCCTGCTCGGCGGTGCTGAACGCCCCGAAGAGCACGTTCCACAGCGACCGGTTCATCGACTCGCACATCTGGACGGTGAGGATGAACCCGGCCGCGCCGACCAACGCCCCGCCGATGATCAGCGAGGAGTTGCCGATGACGAACCCGGTCCCGGCAGCGGCCAGCCCGGACAGGGAGTTCAGCAGTGACACGACGACCGGCATGTCCGCGCCACCGACGGGCAGCACCATCAGGACGCCGATCACCAGCGCGATGCCGGCGCCTGCCAGGTAGCCCATCGGGGCGGTGCCCGCCACGGCCCACACCGACGCGGCCAGCACGGCGGCGGTGATGACGAGGGCCACGAGCCGCTGACCGCGGTAGACCAGGGCCCGGCCGGGGACCAGCCCCTGCAGCTTGCCGAAGGCGACGAAGCTGCCGGAGAAGGTCGCGGCGCCGATGGCCAGCGCGAACAGCATGGTGAGCTGGACGTCCAGGCGCATCTCGCCGGGGTCGGCGACAGCGACGAGCTCTGCGCCTGCCACCAGGGCGGAGGCGATGCCGCCGAAGCCGTTGAGGGCCGCGACCATCTCCGGCATGGCGGTCATGGCGACCTTGCGTGCCCAGACCGCCCCGATGGCGCCGCCGACGGCCACGCCGGCGAGCACGATCCACCAGTTGACGATGTCCTGGCTGACGAGGACGACGCCGACGGCCAGGAGCATGCCGGCGGAGGCCACGAGGTTGCCGCGGCGCGCGGTGCGCGGGTGGCCGAGCTGCTTCAGCCCGACGATGAAGGCGATGGCCGCGGCGAGGTAGGCGAGCTGGGTCACCGTGCGTCCTTCCGGCCACCGCGGAACATCTCGAGCATCCGGTCGGTCACGAGGAAGCCGCCGACCACGTTGATGGTCGCCGTGACGACGGCCAGCACGCCCAGCACCGTCGCGGTGGTCCCGAGCCCCATCCCGGCGGCGGTCACGGCCCCGACGATCGTGATCCCCGAGATGGCGTTGGCCCCGGACATCAGCGGGGTGTGCAGGGTCGGTGGGACCTTCGCGATGACCTCCAGCCCCACGAAGCTCGCGAGGACGAACACCGTGATGCCCGTGAGCAGCTCTGGACTCATGCGGGGACCTCCATGCCGAGCAGGCGGCGGGCGAGCGGGTGGCGGATCTCGCCACGGTGGGTGACGCAGGTGGGGTCGACCACGACGTCGTCGAGGTCGAACACGAGCTCGCCCTCGACCAGGACCCGGGCCAGCAGTGAGGTCACGTTGCGCGCGTACATCTGGCTGGCGTCCTGGGCGACGTGGCTGGGCAGGTCGGTGGGGCCGAGGACGGTCACGATGCCGGCATGGCGGCTGACCTCGTCCACGTGGGTGACCTCGCAGTTGCCGCCCGACGCCGCGGCCAGGTCGACGATCACCGCCCCGGGGCGCATGCGGTGCACCATCTCGTGGGTCACCAGCGTCGGGGCGGAGCGGCCCGGGATCTGGGCCGTCGTGATCACGATGTCGCTGTCCTCGACGTGCGGGGCGAGCAGCTCGAGCTGGCGGGCCTGGCGGTCCTCTTCGAGCTCCTGCGCGTAGCCGCCGCTGTCCGCGGCGGTCTGGACCTCGGACGTGATCGGCTTCGCGCCGAGGCTGGCGATCTGCTCGGCCGCCTCGGCCCGCACGTCGTACGCCGACACCACGGCCCCGAGCCGGCGTGCCGTGGCGATGGCCTGCAGCCCGGCGACGCCCGCTCCGAGGATCAGCACCCGTGCCGGGGCGATGGTCCCCGCCGCCGTCGTCAGCATCATGGGCAGCTTCGGTGAGTGGACGGCGGCGAGCACGACGGCCGCGTACCCCGCGCACGTGGCCTGCGACGACAGTGCGTCCATGGTCTGGGCCACCGTGATGCGCGGTACGGCCTCGAAGGCCAGCGCGGTGAGGCGGCGGTCGGCCAGGCGCCGGAGCACGTCTCCCGACGAGAACGGGTCGAGCAGCCCCAGGATCGCGGCGCCCTCGGGGACCAGGTCGAGCTCGGTCGGCGTCGGTGGGCCCACCCAGGTCACGAGGTCGGCGTCGCAGGCCTCGGCCTGGCCGTCCACGACGGTGGCCCCGGCGGCCCGGTAGGCGCCGTCGAGGAACCCGGCCTTCTCGCCGGCGTCGGTCTCGACGACCACCTCGACCCCGACGGCGACGAGGCCCGCCACGGCGGACGGTGTCAGGGCGACCCGGTGCTCCCCGGGACGGCGTTCACGTGGGACCCCGACGCGCATCGTGCCTCCGCTTCTCCTGGACGGGCGGACCGCCTTCGGCCCTGCGCAGGGTCGCGGCACACCACGCAGGACTCCAGCGGCGAAGGTCACCTGTCGATGGGACCTTCGGCACAGGATGTCCTCGACGTGCCACACTCCATGACCCGACGGTCACCTCGGGAGGCTCACATGACCGATCCGTCGTCCGGACGCGCCGCCCTGGAGCTCGCGGGCCGGCTGGTGCGTGCGGCGAGCGTCCAGGAGGCGGCGCGGGGCCTCGTCGGGTGGCTGCAGGCGTCCGACCCGGACCACGACTGGTGGGTGCTCGCCGTGAGCGACCCGACCACCGCCGAGGTGCTGGCCGGGCACGGCGAGGGCGCGCAGGTCGGGGTGGACGAGGACGGCAGGGTCGCGGTCGACGACCTGGCCGGGACGGCGACCGACGCCAGCGCGGTGTTCCCGATCGCGTCCGACCGCGGCACCTGGGGCCACCTCGTGACCATGGGTGGGGAGCGTGCGCTGGCCGAGGCCGGGGTGGCGGCGCTCGAGGCGGTCGTGGCCACCCGCGTGGAGCGCGAGGAGCTCGCGGACGCCGTGGACCGCCTCGAGGAGGCACAGGCCGTGGCGCACATGGGGTCCTACGACTGGGACATCGCCACGGACGTGAACCGGTGGTCCGACGAGCTGTTCCGCATCTACGGGCACGAGCCACACGCCTTCAACGCCAGCTACGAACGCTTCCAGTCGATGATCCACCCCGACGACCGCGAGATGGTCCGGCGTGTCCACGAGCAGGCCTACGCGACCGGTGAGCCGTACCACACGATCGAGCGGATCGTCCGCCCCGACGGCGAGGTGCGCGTGCTCGACACGACGGGGCGGGTCATCCGTGACCCGGCGGGCCAGCCGAAGCGGATGGCCGGCGTGTGCATCGACATCACCGAGCGGTGGAAGGACCAGCAGGCCGCCGAGCGGAGCGCCGAGCGGTTCCGACTGCTGGTCGACACCGCCCCCGAGGCGCTGCTGGTGGTCGACCCGGCCGGCGTGGTCCTGCAGGTGAACGAACGGGCGACGGCACTGTTCGGGGGCGAGGCCGACGCCCTGGTGGACCAGCACGTCACGGCGCTGTTGCCCGACGGCCTGCCCGTGCTGGACACCGAGACGTCCCCCGCGGCCGACGTGCGCGACCGGACCGCGCAGCGGCTCGACGGCTCGAGCTTCCCGGCGGACGTGACCGTCGGGGCGACGGCGACCGGCCTGGCGGTGGCCTTCGTGCGCGACGCCACCGACCGCATCCGCGAGGAGGACGAACGCCAGCGCGACCAGGCCACGGCCCTGCGTCGCGTGCAGGCCCTCGAGATCAACGACAACGTCCTGCAGGGCCTGGCCGCCGCGATCTACACCCTGGAGCAGGGGGATGCCGACGCGGCGCTCGAGGTCACCCGGTCCACGCTCGGGGCGGCGCGAGCGCTGGTGGCCGACCTGCTGTCCGGACCGGTGGACGAGGACGTCGTCCCGGGTTCCCTGGTCCGGGCCGACCCGGCACCGCGGGTCCGCGACGCCGCCGTGTCGCCGCTGGCCGACGCGGTGGGGACGGTCGCCGCCGCCGGGGATGACGGGCCGGTCCGGGTGGTCATCGTGGACGACGCCGAGGACCTGCGCCTGATCTTCTCGCTGACGCTCGATGCCACCGGCGACTTCCAGGTGGTGGGCACGGCGGCGGACGGCCGGGAGGCACTGGAGGTCTGTGGCCGCGAGCGCCCCGACCTGGTCCTGCTGGACCTCTCCATGCCGGTGATGGACGGGCTGCAGGCCCTGCCGCTCCTGCGCGAGGCCCTGCCCGACACGGTCGTGGTGGTCCTGTCGGGCTTCGACCATGGGCACGTCCGCGACCAGGTCCTCGACCTCGGGGCGGCGGCCTACGTGGAGAAGGGCACGCCCCAGTCCGCCCTGGTCGACCGGCTGCGCGAGCTCGTGGCCCCGGGAGCAGCCGCGCGGGCCTGACGGCGTGGCGGCCGAGCACGCCCGCGGCGGGGCGTAGGCTCTCCACGCATGGACGAGCCCACCCCCTCCACGTCGACCCGCACGACCATGGTCGACGCCCCGGCTGACGAGCACCCGCTGCGTCGCCTGTGGCGCTATGCCGGTGGCCACCGGCGCGCGATCGTGTTCGCGGGCACGTTCTCGGTGCTCAACAAGCTGTTCGACCTCGCCCCGCCGTTCCTCATCGGGGCGGCCGTCGACATCGTCGTGGAGCAGGGGGACTCCTGGGTCGCCGACGTCTTCGGGGTCGCCGACCTGCGTACGCAGCTGGTCGTGCTGGCCATGGTCAGCGCCGGCGTGTGGGTCCTCGAGTCCGTGTTCGAGTACCTCTACAACGTCGCGTGGCGCAACCTCGCCCAGACCATCCAGCACGAGGCGCGGCTCGACGCCTACGCCCACGTGCAGAACCTCGAGCTCGCCTACTTCGAGGACCGCTCCACCGGCGGGCTCATGAGCGTGCTCAACGACGACGTCAACCAGCTCGAGCGGTTCCTGGACACCGGCGCCAACGACATCCTGCAGGTGCTGACCACGGTGGTGGCCATCGGCGTCGCGTTCTTCGTGCTGGTGCCGACCATCGCCCCGTTCGCGTTCGCCCCGATCCCGGTGATCCTGTGGGGGTCGTTCCGGTTCCAGCGCAAGCTCGAGCCCCGCTACACGGAGGTGCGCGACAAGGTCGGATTGCTCAACGGCTCGCTGTCCAACAACCTCGGCGGCATCGCGACCATCAAGGCCTTCACCGCCGAACAGCGCGAGATCGACCGGATCGAGGCCGAGTCCGAGGACTACCGCGCCGCCAACCGCGAGGCGATCCGGCTGTCCAGCGCCTTCGTGCCGCTGATCCGCATGGCCATCCTCGCCGGCTTCACCGGCACCCTGATCCTGGGCGGGTTCCAGGCGCTCGACGGCGTGCTGGCGGTCGGCGCCTACTCGGTGCTCGTGTTCATCACGCAGCGGCTGCTGTGGCCGTTGACCCGGCTCGGCGAGACCTTCGACGACTACCAGCGCGCCATGGCCTCGGTCCGGCGGCTGATGGACCTGCTGTCGGTGCGGCCGAGCATCCTGCCCGGCCCGACCGAGCTCGCGGCCCCCGTGCGCGGCGAGGTGGCCTTCGAGGGCGTCCGCTTCGCCTACGCCTCCGGCGAGGAGGTGATCCGCGGCCTGGACCTGCACGTCCCCGCGGGCCAGACCCACGCCATCGTGGGCTCCACCGGCGCTGGCAAGTCCACCGTCGTCAAGCTGCTGCTGCGGCTGTACGACCCGACGGGCGGCGCGATCCGGATCGACGGGGTCGACGTCCGCGAGCTCACCTTCGGATCGCTGCGTGGGTCCATGGGGCTGGTCAGCCAGGACGTCTTCCTGTTCCACGGCACGGTCCGCGACAACATCGCCTACGGCGACCCCCAGGCCCCGGACGAGCGCATCCGGCACGCCGCCGACCTCGCCGAGGCCACCGAGTTCGTCACCGCCATGCCGCAGGGGTTCGACACGATCGTGGGGGAGCGCGGGCAGAAGCTGTCCGGCGGGCAGCGGCAGCGCGTCTCCATCGCCCGCGCGATCCTGCGTGACCCCGCGATCCTCGTGCTCGACGAAGCCACGTCGGCGGTCGACAACGAGACCGAGGCCGCGATCCAGCGCTCGCTGGCCCGGGTGTCGCAGGACCGCACCACCCTGGTGATCGCCCACCGGCTGTCGACCGTCCGCCACGCCCACCGCATCCACGTGCTGCACGAGGGCCGCGTGGCGGAGGCGGGCACCCACGAGGAGCTGCTGGCCCTCGACGGTCGCTACGCCGCCCTGTGGCGTGTGCAGACGGGCGAGACCACCAGCGACCTGCTCGCCTGATCGGCGTGGACGATCGGGTCGACGTCGTGGTGGTCGGCGCCGGAGCCGCCGGGCTGGTGGCGGCGCTGGCGGCACGCGGGGCGCTGACCCGGGACGGCGCCGTCGTCCCACCAGCCACGGACGCCCCCCGGGTGCTGCTGCGGGACGGCCAGGACCCGCCGGGCCGCAAGATCCTCATCAGCGGGGGCGGGCGCTGCAACGTCACCAACGCGACCGTCACCGAGCACGACCTCGTCACCAGCTCCCCGACGCTGGTCCGCAACGTCCTGCGTGCGGTCGGGGTGCCGTGGACCCGGAGGATGTTCGAGGCCCTGGGCGTGCCGCTGGTGGAGGAGCCCCTCGGCAAGCTCTTCACCGCCTCCGGTCGCGCCCGGGACGTCCTCGAGGCGCTGCTGGGTGCCTGCGACCACGCCGGCGTGGAGACCCGTTTCGGGACCCCGGTGGCAAGGGTGGCGCCCCGCGACGACGGCACGTGGCAGGTGGACGGCACGGTGGCGGGGCGTGTGGTCCTGGCCACCGGTGGCCGGTCGGTGCCCGCCACCGGGTCCACCGGGTTCGGGCTGGACCTCGCCGCTGCCCTCGGCCACGAGCTCGTCCCGCCCGTGCCGGCGCTGGCCCCGCTCGTCGGGACGGCCCACGCCGACCTCGCGGGACTGACGGTCCCGGCCGTGGTGCGGGTGGTCGACGCGGCCGACGGCCGCGAGCGGCGACGCGCCGCCGGGAGCCTGCTGTTCACCCACCGCGGCGTCACCGGTCCTGCCGCCCTCGACGTGAGCGAGGAGGTGGAGCGGGCGTCCGACACGGGTCGTCGCGTCCGGGTGCTCGCGGACCTGTGGTCGCTGGCCGACCCGGCCGGGCCGTTCGGCGAGCACCTCGACGCCCCGAAGCTGCCCGGCTGCTGCCTGCCCGAGCCCCCGCCCGCCGTCGATGCCAGCGAGGTCGACCAGGACCTGCAGGCCGCCGCGACCGGTGACCCCCGCGCGAGCGTGACCACGGTGCTGGCGCAGCGCCTGCCGCGCCGGCTCGCCCAGGCTGTCGCCGGTCCCGACGACCGCGCCATCGGGCAGCTGCCGCGTTCGGCGCGTCGCGAGGTGGCGGGGCGCCTGGCCGCCTTCGACCTCGGGGTCACGGGGACCGCCGGCTACGCGAAGGCCGAGGTGACCGCCGGTGGCGTGCGCCTCGACGAGCTCGACCGCACCACGCTTGCCAGTCGCCGCGCCCCGGGCCTGCACCTGTGCGGCGAGGTGTGCGACGTCACCGGGCGGCTGGGCGGGTTCAACTTCCAGTGGGCCTGGTCCAGCGGGGCGCTGGCGGGCTGGGGCGCCGGCCAGACCTGATCGGGGGCTCTGGTCAGGTGGACACGGGCCATCTGGCGGGGACGGGCGTGCAGTTCGTGCCCCACCGTCGCAGGACGCGACGACAAGGACTTCTGCATGGCGTTCGGCCTCTTCGTGCTCCGCATCGTGGTCGGGGCGCTGTTCGTGGGGCATGGCACCCAGAAGCTGTTCGGTTGGTTCGGCGGGCCCGGCATCGAGGGCACCCGCGGCATGTACCGCAAGCTCGGCTACCCCGAACCGCGTGCCATGGCCTGGACCGCCGGCGCCGCCGAGGCCGGAGCCGGGGCGCTGCTCGTCCTCGGCTGGCTGACGCCGCTCGCCGCCGCCGCGATCATCGGCGTGATGGTCAACGCGATCGGGGCGGTGCACGGCGACAACGGCCCGTGGGTCACCAACGGCGGCTGGGAGTACAACGCCGTGCTGATCGCCGCCGCGTGCACCTTCGCGTTCACCGGCCCGGGGATGCTCGCACTGGACAACGGCCTGGGCTGGGACCTCAACGGCGCCCTGTACGGGCTCGGGGCCGTGCTGCTCGGCATCGTCGCCGGCGGGGCGGTCCTCGCCGTGCGCCAGACCGCCCCGAGCGTCGCCGAAGCGCCCGCCGAGGACGAGGAGGCCCGGGCGGCCTGACCAGGGCGGGGCGCTACCGCGGGCTCAGCCCGCGGGCGCCGCCTCCTGTCCCTGCACCAGGCGGGCCGCCACCGCGTCCGGCACCTCGTCGTGGTGGTCCGGGGCGATGTCGACCTGGCCGCGACCGCTGGTGAGGCTGCGGAAGTCCGCGGCGAACGTCACGAGCTCGGCCTCGGGCACGTGAGCCTCGACGACGGTCCACCCGCTGCCGGTCGACGTCGTGCCGAGGATGCGTCCACGCCGGGTCGCCAGGTCCGACAGGACGGGCCCCGTGAGCTCGTCCGGGACGCGCGCCAGCACCAACGACACGGGTTCGAGCAGGGCCGGGTCGGCCTCGACCACCGCGTTGCGGAAGGCGAGGATCGCCGCCATCCGGAACGCCGCGTCGGACGAGTCGACGCTGTGCGCCTTCCCGTCCAGCAGGCGGACCGCGATGTCCTGCATCGGGTGGCCGCCGAGCGGGCCGGTCTCCATGGCCTCGAGCACGCCCTTCTCCACCGCCCCGACGTACTGCCTCGGCACCACGCCGCCCACGGTCTCGTCGGCGAAGGTGAACCCCTCGCCCCGGCCCCGCGGGTCGATGGCGATGGTCACCACGCCGTACTGACCGTGCCCGCCGCTCTGCTTGACCTGGCGCCCCTCGGCCGTGGCGGGACGGCGGATCGTCTCGCGGTAGGCGATGGGGGCGGGGCGCACGTCCACGGTGACGCCGTGGGCCCGGGCCAGCCGGGCGACGGTCACGTCGACGTGGGTGGGCCCGAGGAAGGACGCGACGCGGGCACCGGTGTCGAGGTCGACCTCCACGCGCACCGACGGGTCCTCCTGCATGACCCGGTCCAGCGCCGCCGACAGCTTGGCGTCGTCGGCACTGGAGCGTGGGTCGAGGACCACCCGGTGGTACCCGAGGGGCGGCTGGGGGACCCGCACGTCGGCGACCGTGCCGGCGGTGGCGAGCACGTCGCCGGTGCGAACGTCCCCGAGCTTGGTCACGGCCACCACGTCGCCGGTGGCCGCCCCGTCGACCGGGGTCTGCTGGCGACCCAGCAGGTGGACCAGCTGGTGGGCGCGGACCGTCTCGCCGCTGCGCTGGACGACCAGCTCGTCGTCGGGCGCCAGGGTGCCTGCCGCCAGCCGGAGGACGCTGATGCGTCCCACGTACGGGTCGGTGAAGGTCTTGACCACCACGGCGGCGGTGCCGTCGACGTCGGGCAGGGGACGGGGCGCGGGACCCTCGGCGACGACGAAGCGCAGGAGGGGCTCGACGCCCACGTCGTGCAGGGCCGCGCCACAGAGCACGGGGACGAGCGTCCCGTCGGCGATGTCGCGCGCGAGCTGGCCCTCGACCTCGGCGTCGCTCGGCAGGTCCCCGTCGAGGTAACGGGTCAGCAGGTCGTCGTCGTGCTCGACCACGGTCTCCACGAGGACCTCGTGGTCGTGGTCGACCTCCTGCCGGCGATCCTCGGGCAGCGGCCCCGCGACGTGTCGGCCGTCGTGCTCGTCGATGGCGACCTCGTGGACCACGTCGATGATCCCCTCGAGCTGCTCGTGGTCCTCCCACGGCAGCTGCACGGCCGCGATGGCGTCACCCCAGGTCTCGCGCAGCTCGGCGAGCCGCTCGGCGTACCGGGCGCGGTCGAGGTCCAGCTTGTTGAGGAAGACCAGCCGGGGAATCCCGACGGACTCGCACAGGTCCCAGAACTCGTGGTGCTGCGGCTGCAGGCCCGCGGTCGCGTCCACCACCAGCACGGCGAGGTCGGCACCGGCGATGGCCGGCCACGCGTCTCCGAGTGCCTCCGCCCCGCCGGGTGTGTCGAACACCGTGATCGAGTGATCGGCGAACGGGAAGGTCGTCACGGCCAGGGACAACGAGTGCCCGCGGTCCTGTTCCTCCGGGTCGCCGTCGACCGTCGAGCAGCCGGCGATGGGCCCGCTCACCGCGCCAGCCGTGCGAAGCATGGCCTCCGCGAGCGTGGACGTGCCGGCCCCCGTGTGGCCCAGCAGGACGATGTTGCGGATCTGTGCTGTCGGGACCACCGCCACGTGACCTCTCCTCACCCGGTCATCGGACCGTACGCGCGGGTGGGCCGTCGCGGGAGGGGTCCTTGGGCCCGGTCCGGACGGGACCACCGGCCGGTCGGCGCGCGCGCATGTGGTTGGCTGCCGGGGCGTGCACCGCGCGACGAGAAGGAGTGACCGATGCCGACCCACGTGGCCTTCCTCCGCGGGATCAACGTCGGGGGACACACCGTGACCAACGACCGCCTGGCCGAGCTCGTCAGCGAGCTCGGGTACGGCGAGGTCGGGACGTTCCTCGCCAGCGGCAACGTGCTGTTCTCCGCGGACGTCGACGACGACCGGTCGCTGGAGGAGCGGATCGCCTCCCACCTCGCCTCGGAACTGGGATGGCCCGTTCCCACCTTCGTGCGTTCCGCCGAGGAGGTCCGGGCGATCTCCGAGGGCACCCCGTTTCGCCCGAACCCCGAGGGCGGCAAGGTCCACGTCGCCTTCCTGCACGGCCCCCTCGACCCCGACGAGCAGGATGCCGTGCGAGGGTTCGCGCTCGACACCGACACCATCGCCTTCGACGACCGCGAGATGTACTGGCACCTGGCCACGGGGCGGATGATGGAGTCCGGTCTGGGCGACCCCAAGCTCGCGCGCCTGCTCGGCGATCGCTGGACGGTCCGGACCAAGTCCACGGTCGACCGGATCGCCGCGAAGCTCTGACCGCCGCGACCGCACTGCTGGACCGCGCGCCCGCCCCGGCTGACGGTTCCGGTACGTGGACACCGGAAGTGTCGTGGTCCCCGGCAGCCGGGCGAGGAGTCCTGACGTTTCCGGTACTCCAGTACTGGAAGCGTCGTCGCGCGTCCGTACGACACCTTGCAGTGTCATGTACCTTGTGCTTCTATGCCTAGCACCGCAAGTGCTGGAGGCGACGGTGCAGATCGAGAAGGACCTGGTGGCGGCGTCGTCGACGCCGCTGGTGCTGTCCATCCTCGCCGAGGGCGAGAGCTACGGGTACGCGATCCTGAAGCGGGTCCGTGACCTCTCCGACGGCGAGCTCGAGTGGACCGACGGCATGCTCTACCCGCTGCTCCACCGGCTGCACCGGCTGGGGTACGTGACCCGCGAGTGGCGCACGCCTGACGAGGGGCGGCGCCGGCGCTACTACGCGATCACGCACGCGGGCCAGGAGGCGCTCGCCGAACACAAGCGCCAGTGGGTCACCGTGGCCCGTGCCCTGGGTGGGATCTGGGGTGGTGACGACCTGCTGCCCTACGTGCTGGGAACGGCATGAGCGTGCAGGACCTCGAAGGGCAGATCGCGGAGTGGCGCGGCTACGTGGCCGGGTCGCCGGCGCTCGACGGACACGACGTCGAGGAGCTCGAGGCGCACCTTCGTGACCAGATCGCCGAGCTCGACGAGGCGGGCCTCAGTCGCGACGAGGCGTTCCTCGTCGCCGTGAAGCGCATGGGCGACGTCAGTGCCCTGTCGCGCGAGTTCGCCCGCGAGCACAGCGGACGGCTCTGGCGGCAGCTCGTGCTCGCCGGCGGGGTGGAGGACGAACAGGCCGACGAGCGCGGATGGGTGGTCGTCGTGCTGCTCGCCCTCGCGGCAGGCGTGACCTTCCAGCTGGCTCGCGTGGTCTCGAGCGGGACGGACGACGTCTCGGTGTGGCTGCTGCGCAACGCCAGCCTGCTCGTGCTGCCGTTCCTCGCCGCGTACTTCGCGCAGCGACGCGGCCTGGCGCGGACGCAGTGGGGCCTGGCCGCCGTCCCCTTCCTCGTGGCCGCCGTGGTCGTCAACCTCTACCCGTTCGGCGAGGACTCCGCCACGCAGCTGCTCGTCGCGGCCCACCTCCCGGTCGTCGCCTGGCTCGCCGTCGCCTACCCGTACATGGACGGGACGGTGGGCCTCCACGAGCGACGCATGGACTTCGTGCGCTTCACCGGCGAGTGGTTCATCTACTACGTGCTGATCGCCCTCGGCGGGGGCGTCCTGACCGGGCTGACGGCCGCCATCCTCGAGCCCGCCGGGGTGGACGCCGAGCAGATCTTCGCGTGGGTGCTGCCGACCGGTGCCGCCGGGGCGGTGGTCGTCGCCGCGTGGTTGGTCGAATCCAAGCAGCGGGTCGTCGAGAACATGGCGCCGGTGCTCACGCTGATCTTCACGCCGCTGTTCGCGCTCATGCTGAGCATCGCCGCCGTGGTCTACGCCGTCACCGGACTGGGCGGGGCGTTCGACCGCGAGCTCCTCGCGATCTTCGACGCGCTCATGGTCGTGGTGCTCGGCCTCGTCCTGTACGCGACGTCGGCCCGTGACCCGTCGACGCCTGCGGGGTGGATGGACCGCATCCGGCTGGTCGCCGTCGTGGCGGCCCTGGTGCTCGACGTCATGGTGCTCGGGGCGATGGTGACACGGATCGGCGAGCTCGGCTTCACGCCGAACCGGACGGCGGCGCTGGGTCTGAACCTGGTCCTGCTGGTGAACCTCGCCGGGTCCGGCTGGCTGTCGTGGAGGTTCGTCGCCGGCCGCGGCACGTTCCACCAGCTGGAGCGGTGGCAGACCACCTACCTCCCCGTCTTCGGGATCTGGGCCGCGACCGTGGTGGTCGCCCTGCCCGTCCTGTACTCCTTCGACTGAGGGGGCGGCGGCGGGCCTGCACTACCCTCCGGCGTCGTCCCCAGCGCCGAGGCGGGCGGCCGAGGGGAGTGCACGTGCGACGAGGACACGCGAACGTCGTCGGGACGGCTGCGGTGCTGCTCCTGCTGGTCAGCTGCCTCGTCCTCGAGGTCGTCCGGCCCGGACCGGCCCGCGCCCAGTCGGACTCCCAGGTGGTGGTGGACGGCAACGCCAGGTTCCAGGTGCTGTCGTCGACGCTCGTGCGGGTCGAGTACGCGGCCGACGGCCAGTTCCACGACGAGCCGACGCTGACGGTCGCCAACCGGCAGCCCGTCCCGGTCGAGGTCACGTCCGTCGTCGAGGATGGCGAGCGCGTCATCCGGACCGACGACATGACCGTGCGCTACCGCCTCGACAGCGGGCCGTTCACGCCGGAGAACCTGTCGGTGGAGGTGGTGGCCGGTGGGCGGCGGGTCGTGGCGGGTCCGTCGTGGGAGCCCAACAGCAACCCCGCCCCGCTCGGGGGATGGCGTCGGTCGCTGGACTACGTCGATGGTGAGGTCGAGCTCAACCAGGGGATCCTGTCCCGGGACGGCTGGGCGCTGCTGAACGACTCGGCCAACGTCCTGCTGACGTCGGGGCGGCCCGGCTTCGCCCCGCGCCCCGACCACGGCGGTGCGTACCAGGACGGCTACCTCTTCGGGTACGGGCACGACTACGCGCAGGGCCTCCGGGACCTGCGGCAGCTGACCGGACCGACCCCGCTGCTGCCCAAGCAGGCGTTCGGCGTCTGGTTCTCGCACTACTGGCCGTACACCGCCGACACCATCCGTGAGCTCGTGGCCGAGTTCGCGGCGCGCGGTGTCCCGCTCGACACCTTCTCGATCGACACCGACTTCAAGCGCCGGCCCAACCCGATCGGCTGCCCGATCTTCAACACGCTGGTCGGCGCCCCCGCGGACGCGAACTGCTCGTGGAACGGCTGGGGCTGGGAGCCGTCGGCCTTCCCCGACCCGGAAGGGTTCCTGGACTGGGCTGCCCAGGCCGGGTTGCAGATCAGCCTCAACGTCCACCCGTCGATCAACGCCACCGACCCCGCCTTCGACGAGACGAACGCGACCGCGGGCGGACTGCCCGAGGGCTCCACCTGCCGCGTCCTGCAGGTCGACCCCGTGAGCCCCTGCCACGTCTTCGACTGGGCCGACCCGGACCACCTCGACGCCTACTTCGACCTCCACGAACCGTTCGAGGCGCAGGGCGACGCCTTCTGGTGGCTCGACTGGTGCTGCGACAGCTCACGGGCCGACGCGCCCGGCCTGACCGGCGACACGTGGATCAACCGCCAGTACGCGCAACGCAACGCCAACCGCGGGTTGCGCTGGCCGGCCTTCTCGCGGATCGGGGCCTCCCTGCAGGAGGGGTGGGACGGCGTCGGCGCGGCCGGGGGTGCCGGGGCGCTGGCCGAGCACACGACCACGATCCACTTCACCGGGGACACGTGCGGCCCGGCGTCCATGCTGCCGTTCACTGCCGAGTTCACGGCCGCCGAGGCCTCGATCGGCATGGCCTACGTCTCCCACGACATCGGCAGCTTCCACGGCGACAACACCAACCCGTGCGATGCCGGGCAGTTCGTCCCCGGGCCGACGATGTACTCGCCGCACCTGCCCGACGACCTGTACGTCCGGTGGGTCCAGCTCGGGACGTTCCAGCCGATCGACCGCCTGCACTCCCAGCACGGGGACCGGCTGCCGTGGCAGTACCCGGCGGTCGAGGACATCGCCACCGCGTTCCTGCGTCTCCGGGAACAGCTGGTGCCCTACCTCTACACGCTGGCCCGTGAGGCCCACGACACCGGGCTGACCTTGGTCCGCCCCCTGTATCTGTCGTGGCCGGAACAGGACGCGGCCTATGCGTACGGGCACGAGTACCTGCTGGGCGACGACCTGCTCGTCGCGGCGGTCGGCGAGCTCGGCGAGTCCGCCTCCACCGAGGTGTGGATCCCGCCGGGCACGTGGGTCGACTGGTTCACCGGCGAGGCGCTGACCGGACCGGCCCGCGTGGTGCGTGACGTCCCGCTCGACCAGTACCCGGTCTTCGTCCGCGCCGGGGGCGTGGTCGTGACGCAGCCTCCCGTGCCGCGCACGTCGCCCGGTCCGGCGTCCACACTCCGCATCACCACCGTCGCCGGAGGCGAGGGTCGCCTCGACGTGTACGACGACGAGGGCGTCGGCCACGACTACCTCGACGGGGCCAGCGCGACCACGCCCATCACGACCGCGCTCGACGCCACCGGCTGTGGGACGGTGACGATCGGGGCGGCGGACGGCGACTACCCGGGAGCGCTCGCGACCCGAGCCTGGGAGGTCGAGGTCCGCCGCGTGACGGACCTGGTCGGCGCCACGCTCGACGGCCGGCCGGTCGAGGCCACTGGGTCCGTGGACCGGGACAGCGTGACCGTGGCGCTCCCGGACCTCGCCACCGACCGGGCGCACGAGCTCGCGATCGCGACGGCGTCGTGCCGTCCCGCCCCCGACGGTCCGCCCGCGCCGTCCGGTGGGCCGACCGCCGCGCCTCCCGCGGGCCCCCGCTGCCCGCGACCGGCTCGGGTGGTGGCGTCATGGGCGTGCTCCTGACGCTGGGCGCGGGGCTCGCCCTGACGGGGCGGGGTGACCGGCGTTCTCGGCTCAGGCGACGGTGAGCGCCGCGGGCGCGGGACGGCGTCGAGGATGTGCTCGCGCAGCTCGACCACGTCGCCCAGCACGAGGATCGCCGGCGTGCCGAGGGCGTCGTCCGCCGAGGCGGTGGCGATCGTCGCGAGCGTGCCGGTGACGACCTGCTGGCGGGGCGTCGCGGCCCAGGCGATGGCGGCCGCCGGCTCGTCGGGACGCCGCCCCGCCGCCACGAGCCGGGCCGTGAGGTCGTGCCACCGGCGCCGGCCCATCAGCACCACGACGGTGCCGGGGAAGCGGGCGACGGTGTCCCAGTCCATGCCGTCGGAGCCGTCGAACGTGTGGGCGGTCACGGCGAGGAACCCCCGCGCGACTCCCCGGTGCGTGACCGGGATCCCCGCCGCGGCCGGGCCGGCGATGGTCGAGCTCACGCCAGGGACGACCTCGACCCCGACCCCGGCGGCGAGCAGCTCCATGGCTTCCTCGCCTCCCCGCCCGAAGACCATCGGGTCGCCGCCCTTGAGGCGCACGACCCGCTGAGCGGACCGGGCCGCGTCGACCATGCGGGCCACGACCTCGGCGTGCGTCATCACCACGTCCCCGCACCGACGCCCGACCGGCACGACCTCGGCCCCCAGTCGGGTGAGCGCGAGGACCTCCGGCGTGACGAGCTGGTCGTGCAGGACCAGGTCCGCGGAGGCGAGCAGCGCGGCCGCGCGGAGCGTCACGAGCCCGACGTCGCCGGGCCCTGCCCCGACCAGGTGCACGGTGCCGGGGACGGCGCCGAAGCGGTCGATTGCCTCGTCGGTCAGTGCGTTCACGTGCGTGCCTCCCGGGCTCCGTCCGACACGGCCATGCGGTACCCGGCGCCCCGCACGGTCTCGATGCGTACGCGACTGCCGTCGAGCTTGCGGCGCAGCCGGGCGACCTGGTGCTTGACGGTGCCGCTGTCGTCGGGCGCGGCGTGGCCCCAGGCCTCGGTGATGAGCTCGTCGGTGCGGACCAGCACACCGGGGCGCCGCGAGAGCGCGGCAAGCACGGCGTACTCCCGGGGACCGAGCTCGACCTCGCGCTCGTCGAGCTCGACGCAGGAGCGGTCCGGGTGCAGGCGCAGGCCGAGGTCGGTGGCGACCTCGTGGCGACGCTGCCACCAGCGCCTCGGTGCCACGGACGAGGTCGGCCGTCCGCCAGCGCCGGGGCACGATCGTGTTGATGCCGCCCTGGACCTCGACCGCCTCGGCCGTGACCGGCCCCACCGAGGCGACGGCCACCGCCCCGGCCAGCGCCTGCCGCAGCGCGGCCGCGACCTCGGGTCCCATCTGCTCGGCGAGCACGAACAGGTTCGCCACCGCCCCGGCCGACGTGAACATGACCACGTCGAGCTCGCCGGCCACGGCGGCTCGGATGACGTCGCGGGCGGGCTCGGGGTCGGCCGGCAGCTCCCACCGGTAGGGGACGACGGTCAGCAGGTCGACGCCGTGCTGGTCGCGCAGCTCGTCGTAGGCGGTGGCCGACCCGCCGTGGAGCTGCACGACGATGGTCTCGCCGGGGAGCAGCCGCGCCTGCAGCCACGACACCACGTCGCGGTCGGTGTTGTTCGGGGACACCCACGCGGGGCGCACCCCCAGGCCGGCCAGGCCACCCACGGCCTTCTGTCCGCGGGCGACGCAGTGGACCCGCGAGGCCAGCCGACGCAGCTCGTCGCCGAGCCCACCCGCCTCGACCACGTCGGTCCAGACCCGCATGCCGACCCCGGTCGTGGCGACCAGCCACCGGGGGTCGGCATCGAGGACGGCGCGCGTGTCCGCCAGCACGTCCTCGGCCGGCGCCGGCACGTCCCCGTCGAGGGTGGGGCCGAGCAGGACCTCCGCGCCCCGCCGCTCGAGGGTCGCGGCCAGCTCGGCACCCTTGCGGTTGCCGGTGACGGCGACGCGGGCGCCCTGCATCGTGCCTCCTCGTCGTCCACCGGGGGAGGGCGAGGATGGCGGGGCGGCGTCAGGCGGGCGTGTCACGACGGTTTCCGATCGATGACGTTCGCAGGGTGCCGAGGGTGGTCGGGGACGCTCAGGCCTCCCAGTGCTCGAGCGGCCGGATGGACACGGCCGCGTGCTTGTAGGCCGGCTGGCGGCTGTGGGGGTCGAACGACGGCATCGTCAGGACGTTGGTCCGCGCATCGTGCATGGGGAGGAACACACAGCCCGGTGGGACGGTGGCGGTGACCAGCGCGTGGGCGCGGATCGCGCCCCGCTCGGAGGCCACCTCGCACGGCGCCTCGGGCCCGATGCCGTACCGGGCTGCGTCGTCGGGGTGCACCTCGACCCAGAGGCGGTGCGGCACGAGCCGCTGCAGGGTCGCCGACCTCCCCGTGCGCGTCTGGGTGTGCCACTGGCTCGAGGATCCCCGGCCGGTGAGCAGCACCAGTGGACGCCGGCTGCGGGTCGGTTCGGCGACGGGGCGGGGGTCGTCGACCACGAACCGGGCCCGCCCGTCGGGGGTGGGGAAGGTCCCGTCCGCGAACAGGCGACGCTCGGACGGCGGGTCACCGTCGAGGGCGTCAGCCTCCGACCACGGCCACTGGATGCCGCCGGCAGCGTCGAGGTGGGCGTAGTCGCGGATGCCGGTGAGGTCGCAGGGCTGGCCGCGGGTGAGCTCCCGGAGGAGGGCGAAGACGTCCTCGGGCGTGTGCCAGCCACGGACCAGGTCGCCGCATCCCCATGCCTCGGCCAGCAGCCGGACGATGTGGAAGTCGGCCAGTGCCTGGCCCGGCGCCTGCCGGACGCGGGAGAGCACGCCGAGCCGCCGTTCGGAGTTGATGAAGGTGCCCTCCTTCTCGCCCCAGCCGGCGGCGGGCAGCACGAGGTCGGCGTGATGGGCGGTCTCGGTGTCGGCATACAGGTCCTGGACCACCAGGAACTCGAGCCGGTCGAGCAGCTCGCGGAACCCGCGTTGGCCGATCCAGCTGTGCGCCCCGTTGGTGGCGATCACCCACAGGCCCTTGACCCGCCCCGGCGGCGATGCCCTCGACGATCTGGTCGTAGGCCCACCCACCGTCGGTGGGGATCACCTCCCGGTCGATGCCCAGCACCTCGGCGACCCGGGTGCGGGCGTCCTCGTCCCCCCAGGCGTGCCCGCCGAGCAGGCAGGTGGTGTTGGAGAACAGCCGCGAGCCCATCGCGTTGCACTGACCCGTGATCGAGTTCGCACCCGTGCCGGGCACGGCCGATGTTCCCCGTCAGCAGCGCGAGGTCGATGATCGCCTGGGCCGTTCGCACGCCCTGGTGCGACTGGTTCACGCCCATCGTCCACCAGAACGACACGCGCTCGCCCCTCGGCGATCGTGCGGGCCAGCCGCCACAGCTCCTCGACCGGGATGCCCGTCGCGTCGCTGACGACGGCGGGTGGGTAGGCGGCGACGTGCGCGGCGTAGGCGTCGAACCCGCTCGTGTGGTCGCGCACGAAGGCGTGGTCCACGGCGTCGAGCTCGAGCAGCAGGTGGCCGAGCCCGTAGAACAGCTCGAGGTCGGCCTTGGGCCGGACGGGCACGTGCTGGGTCGCCGCCATGGCCGTCTCGGTGCGGCGCGGGTCGACGACGACGATCGCCGGGTCGTGGAGGTTGCGGGCGAGCCGTTCCCACATGATCGGGTGGGCGACGGCGAGGTTGGACCCGACGAGCACGACGACGTCGGACGCCTCGAAGTCGGCGTAGGTGTAGGGCGGGGCGTCGAACCCGAAGGCCTGCTTGTAGGCGACCACGGCGGTCGCCATGCACTGGCGGGTGTTGCCGTCGCCGTGCCGGAACCCCATGCCGAACTTCGCCACCGCCCCGAGCAGCGCCATCTCCTCGGAGGGGATCTGACCGGTCGACAGGAACGCGACGCTGTCGGGTCCGTGCTCGCGCTGCATCGGCCTGCATGCGCTCCGCGAAGGTGGTCGCGGCCGTGGTCCAGTCGACCGCCCGCAGCCGGCCGTCGGCGCCCCGCAGCAACGGGGTGCCGAGGCGGTCGGGCGCCTCCATCGGGGCGAGTGCCTCCCAGCCCTTGGGGCAGGCCATGCCGAGGTTGACCGGGTAGGCGGTGGTCGGCGTGACGTTGACGGCCAGCCCGTCCTGCAGGTGCACGTCGAGCGAGCACCCGGTCGAGCAGTAGCCGCAGATCATCCGGGCGACCCGGTCCGGGGCGCGGTCGGCGGGGACCTGTCCGAGCCCGAACCGGCCCGGTGTGCGCACCAGCTCGCGGGTCAGGGGCCCGTCGGTACGGCGGAGGCGGTCGGCCAGCGTCATGCCGGTGCCCCCGGCATCCGCGGCGACCCCTCGGCGGTGAAGAACCAGGAGCGGGCGACCAGCTCCGCGCCCACGGCGGCGACCAGCGCCCCGACCACGGTGACGACGGCAGGGCCGCGCTCCGCGGCGCCGGTCAGCACCAGGGTCGCGGCGGTGCCGAGCGCCCCGGCCAGCAGGCCGAGCCCGACACGGACCTGCACATGGCCGCGCAGCGGGCCCCGGAGCAGGCGCGCCGTGCGCGTGGCGGGGGCGGCCGGGTCCCCGTCGGCGGGTCGGAGCGGGAGGAGGTCCACGACCAGCGCGGCCAAGGACACGGCCGTCGCGACGGCCGCGACGTGCCCGGCGCGGGCCGGGGTGGTGGCCCCGCCGACGTGGCGACCGCGGCCGTGGCGAGCCCACCCGAGCCCGGTGGCCGTCAGGACGAAGCGGGTCGCCACCGCGGGTGGGCCGCCAGCCGGCGCGCCCCGTGGCGGCGTAGACCATGACCGACGTCCCCACGGCGGCGACGCCGACGACGCTGCGCCGCCGCGCCGGTCAGCCACGTCGGCGCGACCGTCGGGAGCCAGCCGCCGACGGACGCCGCGTGCCACGCCCCGAGCGGCGCGAACGCCCCGAACGCCACGATCTCGCGGGACAGCCACGAGTGCCGCAGGCCGAGGACCGCACGCCACGCGTACTGCGGTCGGCCGAGGTGCGCGAGGGAGGCGACCAGCGCCAGCGCGTGACCCCCAGCGCGGCGGCGGCGCCGATGGCCGCCTGACCGGCTGCGGCGGCGCCGCCGAGGCGCAGGGCCTCCAGCGAGCACGAACGCCCCGATCGCCAACTGGGTCAGCACCAGCATGACCACCAGCGGCGTGTGGCCGTGGCGGGGACGCAAGGTGTGCAGGTCGGCCGAGCGCGACGTCGCGGGCCAGGTCACGGGAGCTGCGGAAGACCGTGGCGGGGCGGGTGGTCGCGGGGTCCGGGGCAGCGAAGCCCCAGCCCTGCCGGCCCGCGTCCTCGACGTCCACGACCGCGATCCGGATCGCCTCGGTGGGACAGGCCTGCACGCAGGCCGGGGCCTCGCCCTCGGCGAGGCGGTCGTGGCACAGGTCGCACTTGCGCACGATCCCGCGCCCCGCGTCGTACTGCGGGACCTCGTACGGACACGTGAGCGTGCAGTAGGAGCACCCGATGCACTGGTCGTCGTGGTGCTGCACCACCCCGGTGACCGGGTCCTTCGAGTAGGCATCGACCGGGCATCCGTCGAGGCAGCCGGGCTCGGCGCAGTGGTGGCAGCCCGTGGTCACGGGCTGCAGCAGCGCGTTGTCGCCCGTGCCGACCAGCAGACCGACGTCGCGCCAGGCCTCGCCCTCGTCCAGCCCGTTCAGCGAGTGGCACGCGGCCACGCAGGCCTTGCAGCCCGAGCAGGCGTCGAGGTCGACCTCGAAGGCGTACTGCTGGCCCGGGCCGGGGGCGCTCGCCGGAAGCAGGTCGCGGTACCAGCGGGCCTGCGTCGGCGCGGCGGAGGCGTCGAGCCGGTCGTGGGCGGTGCTGAAGCGCTCGACCGCCGACGTGCAGCCCTGCTCGGCGAGGAACTCGTCGACGAGCGTGCGCACGCCGTCGGCGGTCCCCGCGGGCGGGGCGGGTCGCGCCGGGAGGACGGGCAGGGAGGGGAGGGTGGTCGTGTCCATGGCGTGCACGGTTCCCGACGGGTGTTTCGCGGTCCCGCCCCGCGTGTTGCGCCTGTGTTTCGGCTCTGTCGCGCCCGGTGGCGCGCGACGAGGCGAAACCTCGACGTCATGTGCGTCCGCCACGGTGTCGCCCGTCACCACCCCACCCCGCGTCCGAAAGGCCCCACATGACCCGCCGCATCGTCGTCATCGGCGCCGGCATGGTCGGCAACCGCGTCGTCACCGAGCTGGTCCGCCGCGGCGTGGCGGGCGAGGGGACCGGCGCCGAGGTGGTGCTCATCGGCGAGGAGCCCCGTCGTCCCTACGACCGCGTGCACCTGTCCAGCTACGCCGAGGGTGCCGAGGCGGAGGACCTCGACCTGGTCGAGGACGACGTCGCCGCCGACCCGGCGGTCGCGATCCGCCTCGGCCGTGCCGTCACGTCGATCGACACGGGGGCGCGCACCTTCGACTGCGCCGACGGCACCTCGATGGCCTACGACGAGCTGGTGCTGGCCACGGGCTCGTTCCCCTTCGTCCCGCCGATCCCGGGCGGCGACCGGGAGCACTGCTTCGTCTACCGCACCCTCGACGACATCGATCGGATCCGGGGCGCCGCAGGGCCAGGCAGGCGGGGCGTGGTGATCGGCGGGGGACTGCTCGGCCTGGAGGCCGCCAACGCCCTGCGGCTGATGGGCTGCGACGTCAGCGTGGTCGAGTTCGCCCCGCGGCTGATGCCGGTGCAGCTCGACGACGGCGGGGCACGTGCCCTGCAGGCCCGCATCGCCGCGCTCGGCATCGACGTGCGCGTCGACCACCAGACCGCCTCCATCGACGGGATCGGCGAGACGGCCCGCGTGACGGGCCTGACGTTCGCGGACGACACGACCCTGGACGCCGACCTCGTGGTGTTCTCCGCGGGCATCCGACCGCGGGACGACCTGGCGCGCATGGCCGGCCTGGCGCTGGGGGAGCGGGGCGGCGTGCTCGTCGACGAGGCCTGCCGCACCTCCGGACCCGCAGTCTGGGCCGTCGGGGAGTGCGTCGTCGCCCACGGCCGCACCTGGGGCCTCGTCGCACCCGGGTACGACATGGCGGGGTCGTCGCCGACCGGCTGGCCGGCGGGGACGCGGTGTTCGACGAGGCCGACCTGTCGACCCAGCTCAAGCTGCTCGGGGTCGACGTCGCCTCCATCGGCGACGCCCATGCCGCCACGGACGGCGCCGTGGAGGTCGTCCTCGACGACCCGTCCACCGCGACCTACCAGAAGCTCGTACTGGACGCCGACGGCACCCACGTCCTCGGCGCCGTGCTGGTCGGTGACGCGTCCGCGTACGGCCGGCTGCTCGGCATGGTCCGGCGGGGCGCCCCGCTCACCGACGGCGCCCGCGCCGTGCTCGCCCCGCCCGCCGCCGGGGGCAGTGACGGACGACACCCACGACCTCGCGTGCACCTGCAACACCGTCACCTACGGGGACCTGCGTGCGGCCGTCCGCGACGGGGGTGCGCGTCCGTCCCCGAGCTCAGCGCCGCGACCAGTGCCGGCACCGGGTGCGGCAGCTGCCTCACCACCTGCTCGTCGGTCCTGACCACCGAGATGGCGGCCGCGGGGATCGAGGTCGACACCGCCCTGTGCGAGCACTTCGACCACTCGCGCCAGGAGCTGTTCGACCTCGTCCGCGTGCACGGGATCACCTCGTTCGCCGAGCTGGTCCATGCCTTCGGCACCGGCGCGGGCCCGGGTTGCGAGGTCTGCAAGCCCACCGTCGCCTCGATCCTCGCCACGCTGCACAACGCCTACGTGCTCGGGCGACGACCGCGGCCCGCTGCAGGACACCAACGACCGATTCCTCGCCAACATCCAGAAGGACGGCACCTACTCGGTCGTCCCACGGATCCCGGGCGGGGAGATCACGCCGGAGAAGCTCCTGGTCCTCGGCGAGGTCGCCCGCGACTTCGACCTGTACACCAAGATCACCGGCGGCCAACGCATCGACCTGCTGGGTGCACGGTTGGACCAGCTGCCCGACATCTGGCGTCGCCTCGTCGACGCGGGGTTCGAGTCCGGCCAGGCCTACGGCAAGTCGGTCCGCACCGTGAAGTCCTGCGTCGGCTCGACCTGGTGCCGCTACGGCGTGCAGGACTCGACCGCCCTGGCGATCTTCCTCGAGGAGCGCTACCGCGGGCTGCGCTCGCCGCACAAGCTCAAGTTCGCCGTCTCCGGGTGCTCCCGCGAGTGCGCCGAGGCCCAGTCCAAGGACATCGGCGTGATCGCCACCGAGGCCGGCTGGAACCTCTACGTCGGCGGGAACGGCGGCATGACCCCCCGCCACGCGAAGCTGCTGGCCAGCGACCTGACCACCGAGCGGCTCGTCCAGCTGATCGACCGGTTCATCGGCTACTACCTGCGGACCGCCGACAAGCTCCAGCGCACCGCCCCGTGGATGGAGGGGCTCGACGGCGGCATCGACCACGTCCGCGACGTCGTCGTGGAGAACTGCCTCGGGATCGCCGAGGAGCTCGAGGCCGCCATGGCCGCCCACGTCGACACCTACGAGGACGAGTGGGCGCGGACGCTCGCCGACGCCGAGCGGCTCGCCGAGTTCCGCCACTTCGTCAACGCCGACGACCCCGACCCGGGCCTGGCCTACGACCGTGAACGCGGCCAGCGCCAGCCCGCCCGCCCTCGCCTGCCGCTCGTGGAGGTCTCCTGATGCCGCCCACCGTCGTCACCACCACCTGGACCGTCGTCTGCCACCTCGACCGCGTCCCGCGCGGGGGAGGGGTCGCGGCCCTGGTCGACGGGCGCCAGCTCGCCGTGTTCCGCACCGACGACGACCAGCTGCACGTCCTCGACAACCGCGACCCGTTCACCGGCACCCACGTCCTGGCCCGGGGGATCGTCGGGGCGCACGGCGACGTGGCCACCGTCGCCTCACCCCTGCGCAAGCAGCGCTTCGACCTCGCCACCGGCGCCTGCCTCGACCACCCCGACGTGGCCGTCGCCGTCCACGACGTCCGGCTCGTCGACGACCACGTGGAGGTGCGCCCGACCCCCTGAGACCTGCACTGGGTGCATGCATGAGGCCCCCGCCACCGCTCATGCCCCCAGTACCGCCCACCACCGCCTCGCCCGCTCCCACGAAAGGCCCCGCATGTCCGCGTCGCACCCGCCCCGCTCTGCCCGCCGCAACGTCGCCTCCCTGCTGTCGTTCACGGGACGCCACCGCGTCCTGCACCTGACCTGGTTCGCGTTCTTCCTCACCTTCGTCGTCTGGTTCAACTTCGCCCCGTTCGCGGGCTGCCGTCGGCGACGAGCTCGGCCTGACCAGCGAGCAGCTCACCGTCCTGGCGCTGTGCAACGTCGCGCTGACCGTGCCTGCCCGCGTCCTCATCGGCATGGCCCTGGACCGCTGGGGACCGCGGCGCGTCTACGCGGCGATCCTGCTGTACGCCGCCGTGCCGACGCTGGTGTTCGCCACCGCCCAGTCCTTCGAGGTGCTGGTCGCGTCCCGCCTGGCCATGTCGATCATCGGGGCGGGGTTCGTCGTCGGCATCCGCATGGTCAGCGAGTGGTTCCCGTCGGACGAGATCGGGACCGCCGAGGGCGTGTACGGCGGCTGGGGGAACTTCGGCTCGGCCGCGGCCGCGCTGACGCTGCCCACCATCGCGGGGCTCGCCGGCGGGTGGCGGTTCGCCATCGGTGCCACCGGCGTGGTGGCCGCCTGCTACGGGCTGTACTACCTCCGCGCCGTCCAGGACACCCCCGACGGTCGCCCGCACCAGCGCCCGACGCGCCAGGGCGCGCTCGAGGTGACGTCGCGGGGCGGGGTCATCGGCCTCATGGCCCTCAACGTCCCGCTGCTCGGTGTCCTCGGTCTGGTCGCGTGGCGCCTGTCGCGTGTGGGCTTCCTCTCGCCGACGGCACTGGTCGTCACCCTGGTCGTGCTCGCCGTGCTCCTCGGCCTGCAGTCCCGGACCATCTGGCGGGTCAACGAACCTGCCCGGCGCGACGCCTACGAACCCGAGGACCAGTACCCGTTCCGCTCGGTCGCGGTCCTGTGCCTGAGCTACTTCGTGACCTTCGGCTCCGAGCTCGCCGTGGTGTCGATGCTGCCCACGTTCTTCGGGGAGACCTTCGGCCTGTCGACCGTCGTCGCCGGCGCCACCGCCTCGGCATTCGCGTTCATGAACCTCGTGGCGCGGCCGCTCGGCGGGATCGCCTCCGACGTGCTCGGGTCGCGGCGTCGCACGCTGACGGTCCTGCTCGGCGTGCTCGCCGGTGGGTACGCCCTGCTGGCCTCGGTCGGCAGCGCCTGGCCGGTCGCGCTCGCCATGCTCGCCGCGATGTCCTGCTCGTTCTTCGTGCAGGCCGGTGAGGGTGCGACCTACGCGATCGTGCCGCTGGTCAAGCGCCGGGTCTCCGGCCAGATCTCCGGGATGGTCGGGGCGTACGGCAACGTCGGGGCGCTGTGCTTCCTGACGCTGCTGCTGTTCACCACCCCGACGGTGTTCTTCCTGGCCATCGGCGGCGCATCGATCGTGGCCAGCGTGATCTCGCTCACGATGGCCGAGCCCTCGACGGCGGACCACGACGCCGGTCACGTCGACGTCCCCGCCCCGGTGGCGGACGACGAACCCGCGATGGCGGTCCCCGCCTGACCCTGCCTCGCTGCCCGCACCCCGCCCCGGTCGCCCGGACGGACGGCCGGGGCGCGCGGCTTGTGCTCGGGTTAACGCCGTTCGTACAGTATTGAGTACTGCTCAGTATCTCTGTCTCCTCCCGACGGGCGCTCCCGATGTCCCGGCTCGCCGCCACGCTGGCGCGACTGTCCACCCGCTGGTGGTGGGCGGTCATCGCCGGGTGGCTCGTCGTGGCCGGCGTGCTGCTGGCCGTCGCCCCGCCGTTCCAGAGCGTCGCGACCTACGACGCCTCGTCGTTCCTCAGCGACCAGGCCGGGCCCGTGGAGGGAGGCCGGCTGCTGGAGGAGGGCTGGCCCGACGACGCGTTCACGAACAACGCTGCCATCGTGATCGCCCGCGAGGACGGCGAGCTCACCGACGCCGACACGGCCTACGCCCGCTCGTTGGTCGACTGGCTGCGCTCGCCGGAGGCGCCCGAGCCCTTCGGTGACGTGACCACCCACCTCGACACGCCCCGCCTGGCGTCCACGCTGACCTCCGACGACGAGCAGGCGATGTTCCTGCTCGTCGGGCTGGAGCAGTCCCCGTACTCGCCGCAGGCCGGCGACGCGGTCGAGGCCACCCGGGAGCACGTCGCCTCCGGTGAGGTGCCCGACGGGCTCGAGGTCCTGGTGGGCGGCACCGCCGGGGTCGCCGCCGACGAGAGCGCCGCGATCGACACCAGCGTCGGACGCACCCACGTGATCACCCTGGTGCTGGTGGTGCTGATCCTGCTCTGGGTCTACCGCTCGCCGATCGCCCCGCTCGTGCCGCTGGCCACCATCGGGGTCGGGTTCGCTGCGTCGATCTCCCTGGTCTCGCTGCTCGCCCAGGCGGGCATGGAGGTCTTCTCGCTCTACGAGAACTTCGCGATCGTGATCGTGTTCGGCGCCGGCACCGACTACTGCCTGTTCCTCATCTCCCGCTACCACGAGGAGCTGCAGCTCGGGTCGGCGGTGGGCCTGCCCGACACCGCTCGTGTCCGGCACGGGACCCTCGCAGCCACCGTGACCGTGCTGGTCGCGGTGCTCGGGTCGTCGGCGATGACCACCATCGCCGGGTTCGGCGCCATGTCCGCGGCCAGCTTCGGCATGTACCGGTCGATGGGACCGGCGATGGCGATCTCCGTGGCCGTGACCCTGCTGGCCGCCGTGACCCTCGCCCCGGCGCTGATGCAGATGTTCGGACGCGTCCTGTTCTGGCCCAACGCCGGGACGGCCGGCGGCGACCACGGCGCCGGCGAGCAGCCGCTGGTCCTGCGCGACGACCAGCACGTCGACCTCGACGAGTCGGTGGGCACGCGATGACCGACGCCGAGCCCACCGGCGGCCTCTGGGGCCGCATCGCCCGCACCGTCCACGACCACCCCGTGCGCGTCTTCGTCGTCTCCCTGCTCGTCGTGCTGCTGCCGGCCCTCGCGGTCCCCACCATCACCCTGTCCTACGACACCCTCTCGGAGCTGCCCGGCGACGCGGAATCCGTCCGCAGCTTCGAGACGCTGGCCGAGCACTTCCCTCCCGGCGAGCTGTCGCCGCTGGTGCTCGTGGTCGACGACGACGAACCCGTCACCTCACCCGCGTCCCTGCGCGCCCTGGGGGACATGTCCACCACGCTGCGACGGCTCGAGGGGGTCAGCTCCGTGCGCTCGGTGGCCATGCCCACCAACGGCGAGCGTCCCGACGTGCAGGCCTCCGGCGACCAGGTCGCCCAGTTCCGCTCCTTCGACGACCAGCTCGGGAAGGCCGCCGACGGGGCGGGTCGGATCCGCGACGGCATCGCCCAGCTCGAGGACGGCCTCGCGCGCATCGACCAGCGGCTGCCCGAGCTCGCCGACGGGCTCGACCGGGCGCAGGACGGGACCGGGCAGCTCCTCGACGGGGTCCGCCAGGCCCGCGATGGCGTCGCGCAGCTGCAGGACGGCGTCGCCCGACTGCGTGACGGCACCGGCGAGCTGCAGGACGGTCTCGTCGAGGCTCGCGACGGGGCGCAGCGGCTGCACGACGAGGTGGCCGTGCCCGCCGAGCAGTCGATCCGCGATGCCTGGCGGACGCTCACCCAGCAGTTCACCGTGGGGAAGGCCGACCCGGCCTACGCCGATGCCCTCGAACAGGTGGGCCAGGTCTACGGCCGGATCACCGGCGAGGACCCCCGGACCGGTCAGCAGGTCGACCCCAGCTACGAGGGGCTGCCCGAGGCCATGGCGCAGCTCGCCGGCGGGCTCGGGGACGCCGTCGACGGGACGGGGGCCCTCGACGACGGGCTCGCCCGGTTCGGCGACGGCCTGGGCCAGCTCGACGACGGGCTCGCCCGGCTCGAGGACGGCCTGGTCCAGCTCCGGGACGGCCTGGCCGAGGCGGCCCCCGGGGTCGGGCAGCTGCAGGACGGGATCGACCGGCTGCGGGACGGGGCGCAGCAGCTGCGCGACGGCGCCGGCGAGCTGCGGACCCGGCTCGCCGAGGGCGCCGCCAAGGTCCGCGAGGTCGATCTGGCCAGCCTGATCCCCGCGCTGGGCGGCGAGGACGCCGGCCCGTTCCTCGTGACCGCGGGGCTGCTCGACGCGTTGCCCGAGGTCCGCGACGAGCTGGACCTGTTCCTGACCGACGACGACACCCGCACGCGCGTGTTCGTCGGCCTGGCGAGCGACCCCTTCGCCAACGAGGCCGTCGCCTCGGTCGAGGAGATCCGCCACCTCGCCGAGGTCAGCCTGCGCGAGTCGCCGCTGGAGGACGCCACGGTCCGGACCACCGGCATCACGGCCTTCTTCGACGCCGTGGACACCGCCGCCGACGCGGACCTCCCGCTGCTGGTCGGGGCCGTCGTGCTCGGCGTGTTCCTCGTCCTGGTCCTGCTCCTGCGGGCCCTGGTCGCCCCCATCTACATGGTCGTGACCGTGCTGCTGTCCTTCGGGGCGGCACTGGGCCTGACGGCGATCCTCTTCATGGGGATCCTCGGCCAGCCGGCGCTGGTGTGGTGGTTGCCACCCTTCGTGTTCGTCCTGCTGGTCGCGCTCGGCGCCGACTACAACATCTACCTGATGAGCCGGGTCCGCGAGGAGGCCGAGACCAAGCCCACGCGCCGCGCCGTCATGGACGCCACACGCAGCACCGGCGGGGTCATCACCAGCGCCGGGCTGATCCTGGCCGGCACGTTCGCGGCGCTCATGGCCGCCGAGGTGCAGTCCCTGGTCCAGATGGGCTTCGCCACCACCATTGGGATCCTGCTGGACACCTTCGTCGTCCGCAGCCTGCTCGTGCCCTCGCTGGCCACGATGCTGGGACGGCACAACTGGTGGCCCAGCCGCCGGAGCCAGACGGCCTGAACCGGCGAGGTGGGCCCGCTCAGGCCTGCCCGTCGAGGATCGCGCGGTAGCCCTCGCGGAACGTCGGGTAGCGGAAGGTGTAGCCGGTGGCCTGCAGACGGGCGCTGCTGGCCCGCTTGTTGCCGCGACTGGACCCCGGCCCGGTCCCGGGCGCCGGCACGCCGAGCTGCTCGGCCATCCAGGTCAGGACCTCGCATCGCTCCGCCGGGTCGGTGTCCACCCCGACGTACACCTCGGCAGGTTCGTCGAGGGTCAGCAGGTGCCGGATCGCGCCGGCGGCGTCGTCGCGATGGATCCGGTTCGTGAAGGTGGGCTCTGGTGGGCAGGTCGCCTCCCCGGCACGCACCGAGTCGATCAGCCGCGTCCGGCCGGGCCCGTAGATGCCTCCCAGACGGACGACGGTGCGGTGGGGGATGCCCGAACCGAGGACCAGGCGCTCACCCTCCAGCACCGTGCGCCCTGTGAACGATGAAGGAGAGGTCGAGGTGTCCTCGTCCACCCAATCGCCCAATTCGTCGCCGTAGACGGCCGTCGAGGAGGTGAAGACCCATCGTTGACAGTTGGGACTCTCACCCTCGAGTAGAGATCGAAGGTTGCGGACAGCGCGCACATAGGCCGCCTCGTAGGCGCTCTCCGAACGCCCGTCGGCCGAGATCGCCGTGACGCAGGCGTCCAGGTCGCCGGGGACCGCCGCGAGGTCTCGACCCGCGGCGAGGTCCGCGGCCACCGGGACCACCCCCTGCGGCAGGTCCGTCGGGGCCCGACGCAGGCCGAACACGTCGTGGCCGTCCTGGACGAGCTGGCGCGCGAGTGCCGAGCCGACGTAGCCACAGCCAGCGATCAGGATTCGCATGCGCACCTCGAGCGTCGTCGCAGGTCAGGGCCGGGTTCGGGGCCGACGCCCCGCCGGCTCACCCGGACGTGGCCTCGCTCCACAGGCGCTCGTTGAACGGCGCCCAGGCCTCGACCGCCCAGCCGTCGAAGTCACGGTCGCCGAGGCAGCCGGCCGCCACGCCGTTCTCGCGGTCCACCCAGAGGAAGGACCCGGACTGGCCGAAGTGGCCGAACGTGGCCGGCGGTTGGGACGGGCCGGTCCAGTGCGGGGACTTGCCGTCCCGGATCTCGACGCCCAGGCCCCAGGTGTTGTCGTCCTGGCGGCCGTACCCCGGCAGGACGCCGGACAGTCCGGGGAACTGCACCGTCGCCACGTCGGAGGCCAGGGGCTCGTCGAGCAGGCTGGGGACCAGCAGCTCGCGTGCGAGGCGCAGCAGGTCGTCCAGCGGACCCTGTGCCGCGTGGGCGGGCGAGCCGTCCAGCGTCGTCGCGTCCATGCCCAGCGGGTCCAGCACCTCGGCCTGCAGGTGGTCGGCGAAGGGCTCGCCGACCCGGTCGGCCACGAGGTCGGCCAGGACCTCGAACCCGTGGTTGGAGTAGACGCGGCGCCGTTCGACGGAGGAGCTCGGTCCGCCGGGCTCGGGCGGCAGCCCCGACGCGTGCGCGAGGAGGTGCCGGACGGTGGAGCCCTCCGGCCCGGCGGGCTCGTCCAGGTGCAGGTGCCCGTCCTGCACGGCGACCAGCGTGGCCCACGCGGTCAGCACCTTGGTCACCGACGCCCACCGGAACCCCTGATCGGTCGGGCCCACGGTCCCCAGTGTCTCGTCCGCGTCGGTCAGGCCGACCGCGACCGTGTCGACCGGCCACTGCTGTGCGAGCTCGAGCGCGTCCTGCATCGTGCGTCCTCGGGACGGGTTGCCGCCGACGGTAGTGGGCGGGCCGGGTGCACCCTCGTCGATGCGAGGGCGAAGTGAACGGTCGTACACTGCGAGCGCTGCGTCGCGAGAGGAGAGCGTCGATGCGAGCAGACGAGGTCGTGGGCTGGGGCGACCTGGCCGCCGAGGCCGTGGCGCGGGGTGCCGGCCACGTGGAGGACGTCCACCGCGCCGTGGCCGACCGGCTGTTCGGGCTCGCCCACCGGGGCGCCGGTCCCGGCGGCGTCGCCCGCCCGAGGGCTGCACGACGCCGTCCGCACGACCGTCTACGCCTCCGTCCGCCACGGGGGTCGGGTCGCCCTGCGGGGCGCTGCTCGCCTCGCCGGGTGGGCCTGGCCGCACGCTGCCACCCGCGGGCTCGCCTCCGCCGGCGGGTCCGCCGTGCAGGCCGCCGTCGTCGGGCTGATCGGGGACCAGCTGGCCGAGGCCGGCAGTCCGGTCGTGTGGCCCGTGGGGCTGCGTGTCGACGGACGCGACGTGGACGTCGCGCCGCGGGCGCTGCAGGAGGCCTACCCGACCGCGACGGGGCGGCTGCTCGTGCTGCTCCCCGGGCTCTTCGAGACCGAGCACGCCTGGCGGTTCGGCGCGGACCGCTGGTGGGGACCCGACGACGCGACGCTGGGCGACCGCGCCCGCGAGACGACGGGTGGACGCCGGTCCACGTGCGCTACCCGTCGAGCCACCCGCTGGCCGAGAACGGGCGTGAGGTGGCCGAGCTGCTGCGCCGCGTCACGTCGGTCTGGCCCGTCCCGGTCGAGGAGGTCGCCCTCGTCGGGCACTCCATGGGCGGGCTGCTCGCCCGCCACGCCGTGCACGTCGCCCACGGCGAGGGTCACGCGTGGTTCGACCAGTGCCAGCACGTGGTGTGCCTCGGCGCCCCGCACGGCGGCTCCCCGGTGGCGCGGGGCGCCGCCGCGGCTGCCCGCGGCCTCGGGACGGTGCCCGAGACCCGCGGCATCGGCGAGATCATCGACCTGCGCAGCGCGGGGATCCGTGACCTCGAGCTGACCGAGCCGGTCCCCGACGTCGACGGCGTGGACGTCCACGCGGTGGCGGCGGTCCTGTCCCGCGGGACCGGGCCGACCTCGACCGAGGTCGTCGGCGACCTGCTCGTCGGCGCCTCCAGCGCGCGCGGCCGTGCCGGTGACGGGTCGTGGGTCCGCGTGGCGTCCAACCGCACCTTCTGGGGGCTGCACCACTTCGACCTGCTCAACCACCCCGACGTCGACGCCCACGTGCGTGGCCTGCTGGAGGCGTGACCTCGGCCCGGTCTCAGCGATCGTCGTGGCAGGTCGTAGGGCTCGGGCCACCCGTCGCGCGACGCCGCACGCAGGTGCACACACCCCTCGCGCAGGTCGTCGCACTCGATGCGGCGCCCCGTCCCGTGGCCGAGCGAGAGCCGGGAGGGGAAGTGGTACGAGAACAGGTTCCCACCCCCTGCGGGGTCGATCTCCGCGTCCACGGGGTCGTGCCGCCACCGGTCGCTCAGCAGCCGATCCAGCGCCTGGCGCTCTCCCCACAGGTACCGGTCGAACCACGCGGCCGTGTACCAGGCCGACAGGTCGATCCCGCGCCGCGTCGCGGTGAAGGCCGGGTTGACCAGGTACGAGAACTCGAAGTGCGTCCCGCCCCGGATCACGATCTCCGCGACGTCCACCCCGGCGTCGCGATAGGCCTCGTAGGCCTGCAGCTTGCCCGAGGGATCCGGCGGCTGGAGGAACGGGCCGGGTGAGAACGTGCGGTCGGCGCCGCTGTCGACGCCGTAGTCCACCGACAGTCCGAGGGCCGGCACGCGTGGCGTGAATGGCTCCCGCCCACGGCGGGATCGGTGTCGAGGAGCGGCTGGCCGATGCCCGTGCCGTCGAGCCCGCGGGGCAGGCGGACCTCGAGGTTGTCCCACGCGACCAGTGCGTCCACGCGGTCGTCGACCGTGGCCAGGTAGCTGTCCGCGTACGCCCCGGACGAGTGGCCGGCGAGCCCGACCCGGCGACGGTCGACGTGACGCCAGAGGGGGTTGAACGCGTCCACCTCGCCGGATGCGAGGCGTGACCGATGCGTGGCCGCGGCCTGCGTGGAGCTCGGTACGTAGGGCCGATCGGGAGCCGAGAGGGCGAAGTCGAGGGCCGCCCGCGTGTTGTCCACGAAGTTGACGACGGGTTCCCCCGGGACGCCGCCCCCCGTGGACCAGCCGTCCCCGAGGGTGCTCGAGCTCCCCTGGCCCTGCGAGTCGAAGGTCAGCACCACGAAGCCGTGGGCTGCCAGGACCTGCGCGGCCCACCAGTAGGCCTGCTCGGGGGCCTGGATGGACCCGGTGGTGATCACCACGAGGGGACGGCGGCGCGGCCACGTCCGAGCGCGGGTGGCCAGGACCATCCACACGTGCCCGGACAGCCGTGCCCCGTGCTCGTTCGTGAAGGCCACGGCCTGCTGGATGCGGTGGCTCCCGGCCCAGTCGTCGAGTCGTGGATCGCCGGCGCAGCCGTCCAGGTGGGTGCTGCACACCGTCACGGGCGCGGTGGTCGGGTCCGTCGAGGCGCGCTCGCCGATGTCGAGGAGCTCCTCGATGCGTGGCGTGTGGGTGGCGACCTGCCGCGACAGGTCGAGGTTGTCGTGTGCGAACCGCTCGCCCTGCTTGGACCAGTTGTGGGCCTCGGCCGAGGCGTCCCACGACGTCGGTCCTGCGGCGAGCGAGGCGGCACAGGCCACCGCCAGCACGGGTGCCAGCCAGCGGGAGGGACGGTGCAGCACGGGGGTCCTGCCGATCGGGTCCACCCGACCGAACGAGTCGCCCGCGCGTCGGACACGGTCTCGAGACGGCCGGTCGGCGAGCTCCTCGCCGCCGACCTCAGGGCAGGGTCAGGATCTCCGGACCGTCCTCGGTGATGGCGATCGTGTGCTCGCTGTGAGCGGCGCGACTTCCGTCGCGGGTGCGCACGGTCCAGCCGTCGTCGTCGATGGTGAACTCGTCGGAGCCGCCGGCCATGAACATGGGCTCGATGGCGATCACCAGCCCGGGCTTGAGCTTGAGGCCACGCCCCGCCCGTCCCTCGTTGGGTACGGACGGGTCCTCGTGCATCTCGCGGCCCACGCCGTGGCCGCCCCAGCCCTGCGGCATGCCGTAGTCGTGCTCGCGGGCGATCGTCCCGATGGCGTGGCTGATGTCCCCGATGCGGTTGCCGACGGTCGCCTGCTCGATCCCCGCGTACAGGGCCCGGTCGGTCACGGCGATGAGCTCCTCGTCCTCGGGACGGGGCGTGCCCACGATGAACGAGACCGCGGCGTCGCCGACCCACCCGTCGAGGATGGCCCCGAAGTCGATGCTGACGAGGTCGCCGTCCTCGAGCGCCTGGTCGCTGGGGATCCCGTGCACGATGACGTCGTTGACCGACGAGCAGATCACGCCGGGGAACGGGCTCGGCGCGAACCCGGGCTGGTAGTCGAGGAAGGCGGAGTCGGCACCGTGCTCGGCCAGCACGTCGCGGGCGACCTTGTCGAGGTCGTGCAGGGTCACGCCGACGTCGGCGATCTCGCGCATCGCGCGGTGGGCGAGGGCGACGACGCGGCCGGCCTCGCGCAGCGCGTCGATCTCGCGGCGGGTCTTGCGGACGATCACGGGAACCCTTCCTCTGCGTCCCCACCTCCTCGGCTCGCGGGCGAGGGTAGGGGGCGTCGCACCGCCCGGACGACGCCGGGTTCCGTGCCGTCATGGCACTGGTGCGCGAGATGGGGAGGAGAGGGTCGATCTCGCTCGACAGCACCGATGGATCGGAGGCGTCATGGGCACCCGATCGACAGGACGGCGGCCTCATGGCGGTCGCTGCCTCGGGGCGGTGCTCGGCGCGGTGGTCGGCGCCGCCCTCTACCTGCTGGTGCCGCCCGTGCTGGAGGACGCCGACGGCTGGGTCCGCGAGCTGCAGGGGACTGTCCTGGAACCTCGTGCCGCTACTCGCGCTCGCGGGGCGGCCGTCGGGGCGCGGTGGGGAGGCGGGCCGACCGCGTGAGGGTCGACGGCCAGCGGCTCACCCGAGCGGCCCGACAGTCGGAGGCGGGGAGGCGTCGGGTCGCCTCTCGGACGGTCAGGCCCGAGGCCCGGTCCAGCCGTGGTCGCAGCCACTCGACCACCAGCTCGGGGCGGCGTTTGCCGGTCTCGCGCAGCACCCACCCGATGGCCTTGCGGATGAAGAACTCCCGCTCGTCGAGCATGCCGTCGGCGAGCGCCCGAAGCGCTCGAAGTCGCCGTCGCCGCGCCGTAGCGGGATCAGGTGTGCCAGCAGGCTGGCTCGGCGAACCCACAGGTCGTCGTCGTCGGCCCAGGACCGCACGCGTGGGTCCCAGCCCGCAGGGTCCCCCTCGACCACGGCTCCCACGACCTCGCGGCCAGCGTGTCGACCAGCGCCCAGGTACGTGACTCGCGGACCAGGCCCACGAGCCGGTCGGCGTCGTCGACCGAGGAGGTCGACGGTCGCGACAAGCAGCTCCACGGCGAACAGACGCAGCTCGTGGATCCCGGCTCCCAGGCCGTGGCCACCAGGGCGAGCACGGGTCGTGGTCGAGGTCGGGCTGCTCGCGCCGGACCCGTCTGGCCTCCTCCCGGACCGCCGGCACGGTTGCCCCGAGGAAGTCCAGGTCGCTGTTCAGGTAGGCCTTCTCGTGCTCGGCGCGTTCGGGCGTGGCGACCGCCCGCAGGCGGTCCTCCAGCGATGCGACCACGGCGTCGGTGTCCATCTGGTGACCATAGGACGGGGACGGTCGCGGAGACGACCGGCCGTCAGAGTTCGCGCGGAGCCGCCCGAGTGCCGCGCCCGCGCGCCGGTGGTCGGCGAGCAGGTCGTCGAGCGGCTGGCCCACGCGGCGGTCGAGCCCCTCCACGACGTCGCGGGCCACGCGTTCGCGGCGTTGCATGGCCAGTCGGCGCCCGGCCGCCGCACCGGAGGCCCGCAGCCCCCGTCGCAGCAGGAGGCCGACGACAACACCACCCAGGACGAGGACCGCCGGCCAGGGCAGGTCACCGGGGCGCAGGGCGGTCGGGTCGGACCACGCCCACACCAGCCCGACCACGACGCCCACGGTCAGCAGCGCCTGGACCAGCGCGATGGCACGCCACCAGCCCCGGACGGGGATGTGACGGTCACCATCGTCCGTGGCGGCGCGGACCGCGCCCCGCAGGGCCTGTTCGGCGGGCTCGCCGGTCAGCTCCGTGCGCAGGCGCCGTCCCAGCGGCCCCCCGGCCGAGATGGCGAGGTCGAGCAGGCCGCGGCTGAGGGTGTGGGCCGCGGGCTCGAGCGGGGCGCGGCCGGCGGGCGCCTCCCTGGCCTGTTCCTGCGGGGCGCCGAGCGCCCGCCCCACGGGACCGGACCGGACCCCGTGCCACAGCCGGCCGACGGGGCCGCTGCCAGCCGCGGCGGCGGCCCGCGCCCCGGCACGCGCGGTGCGGGTCACGGCGACGTCGTCGACCACGGCGACGGCCGCCTCGTCGGCCACCTCGGTGGCCAGCGACGACCAGCGCGCGGCCAGGTCCTCGGGGGCCAGCGCGTCCCCGCCCGTGTGGGCCTCGAGCCGGTCCGCCAGCGCGTGCAGGTCCGAGGTGAGCTTGCCCAGCACCGCGGCCTTGCCCTCGGCGCGGCGGCCCAGCTCGGCCCACAGCGCGTCGACGCCGGCCGGGGGGCCGTCGGCGGGAGCGGCGGCCGTCGCCAGCACGGTCGGGGCGGGGATCCCGTCGTCGCGGAGGCTGGCCACGAGGTCGGCCAGCACAGCATCGCGATCGGCGCGGCCCAGCCGGTCGGACTGGTTCAGGACGAAGACCAGCTGGGCGGCCCAGCGCCGCCGCTCGCGGACGAGCTCGTGGACCTGCAGGTCGTTGTACTTCTGGGGGTCGAGCACCCACACGACCAGGTCGACCCTCGGCAGCAGGTCGTCCACCGTGCGCCGGTGGGACCGTTCGACCGAGTCGAGGTCGGGCAGGTCGAGCACGGCGACGTCGATGTCGCGATCGTGGACGATCCGCTGCTCGACGCCGAGGTCGTCCAGGAGCCGGTCCAGGGGCACGCCGCCCGAGCGCGGCACCCACGCGGTCGGCCGGTCGGTGGTGGGGCGCAGCACACCCGCCTGCGCCACCTCCGTGCCCGCGATCGCGTTGAGGAGGCTGGACTTGCCCGAGCCGGTGCCGCCGACCAGGGCCGCCACGACGGCGTCCCCGAGGTGGCCGTGGCGCACGCGGGCGGCCTCCAGCTCGCGACGCAGCTCGGCCAGGGTCGGAGGATCGACGATCGGCTCCGCCGCGGCCAGGGCCTCGGCTGCTGCCTCGATGGCGCGCTCCAGGTCAGCCATCGCGACGCCCCTCGAGGAACTGGCGCGACGCTGCCTCGACGCCCGCGACGGCGTCGCGCAGCCGCGCGTCGTGATCCGGTTCGGCGGTGTGGTCGCGGAGCAGGGCGAGGAACCGGTCGCGGTCCTGGTCGAGCACGGCGGCCACGCCCGTGGCGAGCGACTCCCGGGCGCCGCTGACCAGGGATCGGGCCGCGGCCGTGCCGAACACGTGCTCGAGTATCCGCTGCTGCACGGTGGCGGCACCGGCCGTGATGCCGACCTCGGCGCCGGTCAGACCGCCGGTCTGGGCGAACACCGCCAGCATGAGCACCGCGGCGGTGCCGTTGACGCCCAGCGAGGCGAGCCGGGCGAGCTTGCGTCGGTCGGCCCCCTCGGACTCGACGCGTTCGGCCAGCTCGTCCTGCCACCGGTCGAGCAGGGCTTCGGCCCGGTCGTCGGTGGCCGGGTCGGCGCGCCACAGCCGGCCCTGCTGGGTTGCCAGCAGCGCCCCGCCGATCGGGGACAGCTCCCACGCGGTGGCCGTGTCGGTCGCCGCCCGGTCGGCATGGCGCGCGATGGTCGCCGCCAGCTCGGAGGTGGCCTCGTGGCGGACGGTCTCGGTGCGGGGGCCGCCACCGAACACCTGCCGTGCCCAGGTCCGCACCCGTGAGGCGCCCGCGGACAGGCTCCGCAGCATCTCGCCGGCACCGACGAAGGCCTGCCACCGGTCGAGCACCTCACGGTGGATCACGCGCCCGTCCTGCAGCGCGTCCGCCAGTTGGGTGGCCTGGCGGTCGTAGGCGCCGTCGCGGCCTCCGCCAGCGCCTGCGCGTCGGCGCGTTCCCGGTCGACGTCGTCGGCGACTCCCGGCCGGCCTCGGTGGCGTGGGCCAGGGACGCGCGCAGGGCCGTCTCGACGACGGCGGTCCGTCGCGTGGTGTCGCCGAGGGCGGCCACCGCGTCCGCGAACCCGGCGATCAGGGACGCGGGCAGCTGCGCCCCGGCCCCGGCCTGCTCCGGCACGGTGACGACGTCGACCGCAGCGGTGTCACCGACGACGGCGGCCTCCTGCAGGCGCCGCCGCAGGTCGCTGGTCACTGCCTCGGCGGCGCCGTCGGGCACACGGTTGAGCACGACCAGCAGCGGGACGCCGCGGGCACGCGCCCCGCGGAGGACGTCCCACGGCACCGCGTCGGCGTAGCGCTGCGCGGTGGTCACCCACACGCACAGGTCCGCGGCCGCGACCACCTCGTCGGCGATGGCCCGGTGCTCGACCACGACGGAGTCGAGGTCCGGGGTGTCGACGACCGTGACGTCCGCGAACCGCGGGTCGTCGTGGGGCGCGACACGCAGCGACCGCGCCCCGGCGCGAACCCGGGCAGCAGGTCGGCGCCGTACCGGTGCCGGTGGCGGCGGTGGCTCCACACCACCGGTTCCCGCGTGGTCGGACGCACGGCGCTGGACGTGGTCACCGCGTCCCCCGCCAACGAGTTCAGCAGCGTGGACTTGCCGGCACCCGTGGAGCCCACCAGCACGACCAGGGCCGGGGCGTCGAGGTCGCGCAGCCGGGGGACCAGGTGCTCGCGCAGGACGGTGGCCGCCTCGTCGCGTCGCGCCCGGCGGAGGCCCTGCTCGGGGCCGGGCAGCTCGAACGGGCACGTCTCGACGAGGGCCGCGAGGCGCAGGAGGGCCTCGACGAGCTCGCCGGGATCGCGGTCGGTGGTCGTCACGCCCCGCAGTATGGCCACCGCGGCGGGTGCGCGCCCGCGTCAGGGGCGTACGCTGGACGTCGTGGCCGGGAGGACCGTCGTGACCCCCATCGCCTGGATCGTCATCGCCTTCTTCGTTGCCGGCGTCGCGGCGCTCAGCCGCTTCCTGCGACGGTTCGACCGGGACGGGTCCTTCGACGTCCCGCCGTCGTCCGCGTCCCGCCCTGGGCTGCGTCGCTTCTTCGACTTCGGTCCGGGTGGGTGGTCCGAGGACGGCATCAACCAGCGCCCGATGCGACGCTGAACCCCGCCGTGATGGGAGCTTCAGGATCAGGTTCAACGAGTACGTTTCCGCAGGTCGGAGCCCTGTGCGAGCGGGGAGACTCGAACTCCCACAGCCGTGAGGCCACGGGGACCTAAACCCCGCGCGTCTGCCAGTTCCGCCACGCTCGCGTGAGCCGCGAGCGTACGCGCGGGGCGCCCCGCCGGCGCGTGCGCCAGCGCACGGTGGTGTCCGCGGGGCGCCAACTCGTGACGCCGCGGCCACGGTGCGGCACGATGGCGCGCGGTCGCTGGCGCAGCGGCCACCCGGGGCAACGCGGGCGCGAGTCACGAGGCCGAGGTGACCAGGGGGCGGATCGGGAGCGGGGCGGTCGTCACCGCCCTCGTCGCCGTGCTCGCCGTGCCCGCCCGCGGCCAGCCCGTCGACGCCCCGCCCGCGGGACCGCCGGGTCCCGAGTCGACCGACGCGCCCACGGACGCCCCGACGACGCCCCGACCGAGGAGGACGTGGCGGTCGCCGAGATCGCGGCGCTCAGCCAGGCCCGCGAGGTGGTCGCCAGCCAGATGGTCGCCTCGGCGCGGGCCGAGGGGGACCGGCGACGGGCGGAGGAGGACCTCGTGGTCGCCCACCGGCATGTCGCGCGCGCCGACGACGACCTCGCCCACGTCGCCACGCTGCTGCAGGTCGCGCGCCGCGACGTTGCCGCCGCCGCCCGGGCGCAGCGCGCGGCCCAGGACGTCTTCGACACCAACGTCGCCACCTCGTACAAGTACGGCGGGGCGTCGTCGACCGCGCTGCTGCTGACCGCCCTGCAGTCGGCCCGCGACGCCCACGACCTCGCCCGGACCGTCGACGAGCTGTCCAGCGTGCTCGGCCACTCCTACGACGACCTCGCCCGCCACATCCGCGTCACCGAGCTGGCCCGTCGTCGCGTGGCCACCTTCGAACGGCTCCGCGACGTCGCCGCGGCCGCGGTCGTGGAGGCCGAGGAACGCATCGCCCCGGTGGCCGAGGTCGTCGACCGCACGCGGGGGGTGGCCCGCGCCCGCGAAGCCGAGCTGCTCGACGCCGCCGCCCGCGCCCTGGCCGCCGAGCAGGCCGCCCTCGACGCCGGCGCCCTGCCCGAGGACGTGCTCGACGAGGCGCGCAGCGATCCGCTCGCCCCGGGCACCGCCCCGGTCGAGGGCGAGCTCGGACCGACGGTCGAGCAGCGTGCCGAGTGGCTGCAGAAGCGTGTCGGGGTCCTCGCCGGCCAGGCGCGCCTGCCGGTCGAGGCGTGGGCGTTGCAGCGCTCGCTGACCTGCCCCGTCGAGGGCGCGACCTTCGGCAACGACTTCCACTTCCCGCGGTCGCACGGCCGTCGCCATCTCGGCACGGACGTCTTCGCCGACGCGGGGACGCCCATCGTGTCGCTCGGCGACGGGGTCGTCACCGCCGTCGACACCAGCGACGCATTCGACGGCGAGCACGACCTGGGCGGCATCAGCGTGGCGGTCACCACGTCGGTCGGTCGGTTCTACGCCGCCCACATGCAGCGGGTCGCCGACGGCCTGGAGGTCGGCCAGCAGGTCGAGGCCGGCGACGTCCTCGGGTACGTCGGTGACACGGGCAACGCCCGGGGCGGCGCCCCGCACCTGCACCTCGGGTGGTACGTGGACGATGTGGCGGTGAACCCGTGGCCCACCCTCGAGTTCGTGTGCCATCCTGACGTCACCACCTGACGGGTGGCCTCGAACCCGCCAGGACGCACCGAGGACCCGGTCCAGGGAGAACGATGGCTGACAACCCGCACCAGAACGTGACCTTCGCCAGCAACGGCGGCACCGCGCACGGCTACCTCAAGCTGCCGGACGCCGGCTCGGGCCCCGGCGTCATCGTCATCCAGGAGTGGTGGGGGCTGACCGACCACATCAAGGACGTGACCGACCGTTTCGCCGACGAGGGGTTCGTGGCGCTCGCGCCCGACCTGTACGGCGGCACCACGACGCACGACGCGGACGAGGCCGGCAAGCTCATGGAGCAGCTGCCGGTCGACAAGGCGGCCCAGGACCTCAAGGGCGCCGTCGACCACCTCCTCGACATGGACGAGGTGACCAGCGACACCGTCGGCGCCGTCGGGTTCTGCATGGGCGGCGGGTTCGTCCTGGTCCTCGCGGCCCAGCAGGGCGACCGCGTCGGCGCGGCGGTGCCGTACTACGGCGTCGGCGGCTACGACCAGGTCGACCTGGCCAAGGTGACCGCCCCGATCCTCGGCCACTTCGGCAGCGAGGACGACTTCGCCCCGCCGGAGCAGGTCAAGGACCTCGAGGCCAAGCTGCAGGCCTCCGGGGCGCCGTCGGTCGACATCCGCATCTACGACGGTGCCGGCCACGCGTTCTTCAACGACGAGAACCCCTTCGGGACCTACCGCCCCGACCTCGCCGCGTCCACGTGGCAGGACACGGTCGGCTTCCTCAAGGAGAAGCTGGGCGGCTGACCGCCCCGTGACCACGTCCCCGGCCCGCGCCCCCGTGGCGCGGGCCGGACGTCGTCACGACGCGTCGTCCTCGTCGTCCTCGTCGCTGCCGGTGCCGGGCTCGTCGCCCTGGCCCACCGGGGTCGCGCTGGCTGCCGGCGGACCGCCCAGCCCCGCATCCGCCATGGTGGCGTCGTCCGCGTCCTTGGGTCCGAGGTCCTCGCCGCCCGGCGTGTCGTCGGTCGGACGCTCGTGCTCGGTCATGGCGGGTCCTCAGGGCAGATGACGGGTCGTGGTCGCAGCATGGCCGGTCCGGGTCCGTCGCGGTCCGGTCGAACGTTCAGCGACCTCGTGTCGTCGACGACGCCACCGGCGGCTCGTTACGGTGGGGCCATGACCACCATCCGACGCATCGCCGACTCGTGCCTGACCGTCGAGACCGACGCGGGCACCACGCTGTTCGACCCCGGCTTCTTCTCGTGGGACGCTGACGAGGTCGACCTGGACACCATCGGGGACGTGCAGCGGGTGTTGATCACCCACGCACACGCCGACCACGTCAAACCCGAGTTCGTCCGCTGGCTGCTGGACCGGGGCGACGACGTGGTCGTCCACTCGAACCAGGAGGTCGTGGACCTGCTGGCCCAGCACGACATCGAGGCGACCACCGACGTGCCCGGGGACACCTCGATCGAGGACGTCGTCCACGAGGCCCTTCCCAACGGCCAGACCCCGCCCAACCGCAGCTGGACCATCGGTGACGTCTTCACCCACCCGGGGGACAGCCACCAGCCATCCCACACGGCGCCCGTCATGGCCCTGCCGCTGCTGGCGCCCTGGGGCTCGGCGACCGCCGCCGTGGCGTTCGCACGGCGCATCGGGGCGCAGCAGGTCATCCCGATCCACGACTTCTTCATGAGCAGCTTCGGCCGCCAGGCCATCAACGGGATCGTGCAGGGCGCCCTGGCCGAGCACGACATCGAGTTGCTCCCGCTGGACTGGGGCGACAGCATCACCGTGTGACCACGACGACCGGCGGCCCGGTGGACTTCGACGACGACCTGCGCGAGCGGATCGTCGACCACCTCGGCGCCCACGCTCGCCAGGCCGTCACCGACACCGCGCTGCGGCACGCGGCGGTGGTGATGCTGCTGGCGGAGGACGCCGGCCAGGCGACGTTCCTGCTCACGCGGCGCGCGCCCCGCCTGTCGGCCCACCGCGGCCAGTGGGCCCTGCCCGGTGGCCGTGTCGACGCGGGCGAGACCGACGTGCAGGCGGCGCTGCGCGAGCTCGAGGAAGAGCTCGGGCTGTCGGCGGAGGTCGTCGAGGTGCTCGGGTTGCTGGACGACTACCCGACCCGGTCCGGCTACCGGATCACGCCGGTGGTCGCGTGGCAGGCCGGCGACGTCACACCCCGCCCCAACCCCGCAGAGGTCGCCGAGGTGCACCACGTCCCGCTGGTCGACCTCGATCACCCGGACGTGCCGCGATGGGCCCGGTACGAGGGCGTCGACGCCCCGATCATCCAGATCCCCATCGTGGGAACACGCGTCCACGCCCCGACCGGTGCCGTCCTCTACCAGTTCCGCGAGCTGGCCCTGCA
>CAWCLK010000034.1:0-22636 GCA_963796225.1 uncultured bacterium | reverse complement strand
ACGCCGTCGACCTGCTCCTCGAGGACCGGCCGCCCCTGCGCCTCGACGCCGTCGACGGCTACCACGTGGGCCTGGCCGAGGGCGCGTCGGCGGGCCAGCGCTACCGCTACCGCCTGCACGGCCCCGACGGGTCGGTCGACCGGCCCGACCCGGCGTCCCGCCACCAGCCCGACGGCGTGCACGGGCCCTCCGCCGTCGACGACCCGGCCGCCTTCGCGTGGACCGACGACGGCTTCGTCCCGCCGGACCGGTCCCGCCTGGTCGTCTACGAGCTGCACGTCGGCACGTTCACGCCGGAGGGCACCTTCGACGCCATCGTCCCCCGGCTGGCCGCGCTGGCCGCCGACGGCATCACCGCGGTCGAGCTGCTGCCGGTCGCCCAGTTCCCCGGCGGGCGCAACTGGGGCTACGACGGGGTGCTGCCGTACGCCGTGCAGGACAGCTACGGCGGCCCGGACGGCCTGCGACGCCTGGTCGACGCCGCGCACGCCCGCGGGATCGCCGTCGTGCTCGACGTCGTCTACAACCACGTCGGCCCCGAGGGCAACGTCCTCGGCGACTTCGGGCCGTACTTCTCCGACCACCACGTCACCCCGTGGGGCGACGGCCTGAACGTGGACGGTCCCGACAGCGACCCCGTGCGCCGGTACGTCGTCGAGAACGCCGTGCGGTGGGTCCGCGACTTCCACGTCGACGGGCTGCGGCTGGACGCGGTCCACGGGATCGTGGACCAGTCCGCCACGCACCTGCTGGCCGAGCTCGCCGACGCCGTCCACGGCGAGGGTCGGCGCCGCGGCCGCCCCGTCTGGATCGTCGCCGAATCCGACCTGCAGGACCCCCGGCTGGTCCGCGCCCCCGAGGTCGGCGGGTACGGCCTCGATGCCCAGTGGCTCGACGACGCCCACCACGTGCTGCACACCGCCCTGACCGGCGAGGATGCCGCCTACTACGTCGACTACCACGGTCTCGGGGACCTGCCGGCCATGCTGCGCGACCGACTGCTGTACGCGGGGCGGTGGTCCGCCTACCGGCGCCGCACGGTGGGCGCCGCGGCCCCGGACGTGCCGCACGACCGCTTCGTCGCCTGCCTGCAGAACCACGACCAGGTCGGCAACCGCGCCGCCGGGGACCGCCTGGTCCACCTCGCGCCGTTCGAGGCACGCAAGGCCGCCACGGCGCTGCTGCTCACGCTGCCGTACGTGCCGATGCTGTTCATGGGCGAGGAGTACGCCGAGCCGAACCCGTTCCCCTACTTCACCTCGCACGGGGACCCCGACCTCGTCGAGGCGGTGCGGCGGGGCCGGCGCGAGGAGTTCGCCGACTTCGCCTGGCAGGGCGAGGTGCCCGACCCGCAGGACGAGGCGACCTTCCGCTCCGCCGTGCTGTCGTGGCACCTGCGCGACGAGCACGATGGCGAGCACGCGGCCACGCTGGCGCTGCATCGACACCTCCTGGCCCTGCGTGCGGCCTGGCCGCCGATCGCGGACCCCGGGGCGGGCGAACCGCAGGCGCGGGCCGACGACGAGCTGGTGGTGCTCGAACGCGCCTGCGGCGACGAACGCATGGTGGTGGTCACCAACCTCGGCACCACCGCACGCACGGTGGACGTCCCCGGCGAGTGGGTGGTCGCCTGCGACACCACGGCCGCCCGCTTCGGGGGCCCGTCCCCCGACCGCGCCGGCACGACCGTCATCGACCGGACGGAGGTCCCCGGTCCGGCGACGCTCGTGCTGGCGAACGCCCCGGTCGACCCCCTGTCCGCCTCCTCCATCCAAGGACGTGCCTCGTGACGTTGCGCTGCTGGCCCGGCCGCCCCTACCCCCTCGGTGCGACCTACGACGGCACGGGGACCAACTTCTCGCTGTACTCGGAGGTCGCCGAGAAGGTCGAGCTGTGCCTGTTCGACGTCGGCAGCGCCGACGAGGACGCGGGCGAGGTCCGCATCCCCATGCCGGAGGTCACCGGCCAGGTCTGGCACGCGTTCCTGCCCGACGTCGGCCCCGGGCAGCGCTACGGCTTCCGCGTCCACGGTCCCTACGACCCGGCGCAGGGCCTGCGGTGCAACCCCGCGAAGCTGCTGATGGACCCGTACGCCAAGGCCGTCGACGGTGACCTCGAGTGGCACGAGTCGGTCTTCGGCTACCGGTTCGACGACCCCGACGGGGACGCGAGCGAGCTCGACAGCGCCCCACACGTCCCCCGCGCGGTCGTGGCCCTCCTCGCTGTTCGACTGGCGCGGCGACCGGCTGCTGCAGACCCCGATGGAGGACAGCGTCGTCTACGAGGTGCACGTGAAGGGCTTCACGGCCCAGCACCCCGAGATCCCCGAACGGCTGCGCGGCACCTACGCCGGGCTGGCGCACCCCGCCGCGATCGACCACCTGCGTCGCCTGGGTGTGACCGCCGTCGAGCTCATGCCCGTCCACCACTTCGTGTCCGAGCACCACCTGGTCGAGTCCGGACTGTCGGACTACTGGGGCTACAACACGCTGGCCTACTTCGCCCCGCACCGCGGGTACGCGTCCGAGGGCGCCGAGCAGGTCGTCGGCGAGTTCAAGGCCATGGTCCGTGCCCTGCACGCCGCCGGCATCGAGGTGATCCTCGACGTGGTCTACAACCACACCGCCGAGGGCAACCACCTCGGCCCCACGCTGTCGTGGCGGGGCATCGACAACCCGACCTACTACCGGCTCGTCGAGGACGACCCGCGCCACTACATGGACTACACGGGCACCGGCAACAGCCTGAACATGCGCAGCCCCAGCGTGATCCGCATGATCATGGACTCGCTGCGCTACTGGGTCACCGAGATGCACGTCGACGGGTTCCGGTTCGACCTCGCGGCGACGCTGGCCCGCGAGCTGCACGACGTCGACCGGCTGTCGACCTTCTTCGAGGTCGTCCAGCAGGACCCGGTGATCAGCCAGGTCAAGCTGATCGCCGAGCCCTGGGACGTCGGCGAGGGCGGCTACCAGGTCGGCAACTTCCCGCCCCTGTGGTCCGAGTGGAACGGCATGTACCGCGACACGATGCGCGACTACTGGCGGGGCACGCCCCACACCCTCGGCGAGTTCGCCTCGCGCCTGACCGGGTCCAGCGACCTGTACGAGTCCGACACACGCCGGCCCTCGGCCAGCATCAACTTCGTCACCGCCCACGACGGGTTCACCCTGCGCGACCTCGTGTCCTACACCGACAAGCACAACGAGGCCAACGGCGAGAACAACAACGACGGGACCGACGACAACCGGTCCTGGAACCACGGGGTCGAGGGCGAGACGGACGACCCGGAGGTGCAGGCCCTGCGCGCCCGCCAGCAGCGCAACTTCCTCACCACCCTGCTGCTGTCCCAGGGCGTGCCCATGCTGCTCGGTGGCGACGAGCTCGGCCGGACCCAGGGTGGCAACAACAACGGCTACGCCCAGGACAACCCGATCTCGTGGTTCGACTGGGACGACGTCGACGAGGACCTCCTGGACGTCGCCCGGTGGCTGATCGCCCTGCGGGCGGAGCACCCGGTGTTCCGACGGCGCAAGTGGTTCCAGGGCCACGCGATCCGGGGGGCGGACGTGCGCGACATCGCGTGGCTGGCCCCCGACGGCACCGCCATGGGCGACGACGACTGGGAGGCCGGGGCGTCGGCGCTGCAGGTGTTCCTCAACGGCGAGGGGATCCTCACGCCGCACTACCACGGCGAACCGGTGGTCGACGACTCGTTCCTGCTGCTGTTCAACCCCACCGGCGAGGACGTCGAGGTGACGCTGCCCGACGGCGACCTGGCCGACGCGTGGGCGCTGCGCTTCGACACGGCGGAGGGCCAGCCCCGACGCGAGCACGAGGTCGAGGCGGTGACGGCGGGGACGCGTCGGATCGTGGTCGCACGCTCGACCGTGATCATGACGGCCGTGGAGGACGCATGACGCCCGCCAGCACCTACCGGCTCCAGGTCCGTCCCGACTTCGATCTGGACGCCGCGGCGGAGGTGGCCGACTACCTGGCCCGACTCGGCGTCTCCCACGTCTACACGTCCCCGCTGCTGGCGGCCGAGCCCGGGTCCGACCACGGCTACGACGTGGTCGACCCGACGGTGGTCGACCACGACCGGGGCGGCGAGGAGGGGTTCGGTCGCCTGGTGGCACGGCTGCGCGAGCTCGACCTCGGCCTGGTCGTCGACATCGTGCCCAACCACGTCGCGGTGCTGACCGCGGCCAACCCGTCGTGGTGGGACGTGCTGCGCCAGGGCCCCGACAGCCCCGCGGCCACGCGCTTCGACATCGACTGGCACGTCGAGGACGGCGTGGCGCGGGTCGTCGTCCCCGTCCTCGGCGACCACCTCGACGCGGTCCTCGACGAGATCGAGCTCGTCACCCACGACGACCAGCCGGCGTTCGCCTACCACGAGCACCGCTTCCCGGTCCGCCCGGGTTCGCTGGAGGAGGTCGGCGTGGACCCGGCCGACGGGACGCCCGACCGGGACACGCTGCGGGCCCTGCTCGGCCGGCAGCACCACGACCTGCGGTTCTGGCGTGACGGCGTGACCGAGCTCAACTACCGCCGCTTCTTCGACGTGACCAGCCTCGGGGGCGTGCGCATCGAGGACCCGGAGGTGGCCGACTGGGTGCTGGGCCGCAGCCTGCGCATGGTCACCGACGGCGACGCGGACGGCCTGCGGGTCGACCACCCCGACGGCATGCGCGACCCGGGCGGGGCCTTCCTGCGCATCCGCGAGGACGCTCCCGACGCGTGGCTGGTGATCGAGAAGATCCTCGAGGACGACGAACCCGTTCGCGCGGGCTGGCCCGTCGACGGCGACGTGGGCTACGGCTTCGCCCGGCGGGTGCTCGGCATCATGGTCGACCCCCGGGCCGAGGAGCCCCTGACCCGGCTGGCCGCCTCCGTCGCGCACCAGGCCACCCCGCACGACGAGCTGGTCCGGCAGGCAAAGGGCGAGGTCGTCGACACCGTGCTGGTCGCCGAGCACCGGGCGTTGGCCCGGCTGCTGGTCGCGGCCGCGGCGGACACCGACGTGCAGGCGACCGAGGAGTCCGCCTGCCGGGTGCTGCGCGAGGTGCTCGTGGGCATGGACCGCTACCGGACCTACGTGGTCCCCGAGCGTGACGAGGTCACCGACGAGGACCGCGCCACCGTGCGACGGGCCGCCGCCCGTGCCCGGGACGTGCTCGAGGCCAGCGACCACGCGCTGCTGGACCTGCTCGAGGCCAGCCTCGTGCTGGACCGCCGCGGCCGATCCAGCGACGAGCTGGCGGCACGGTTCCAGCAGGTCTCCGGGCCGGTCATGGCCAAGGGCGTCGAGGACACCGCCTTCTACCGCGACGTGCGGTTCGTGGCGCTCAACGAGGTCGGCGGCGACCCCGACTGCATCGGCGAACCACCCGCCGCCCTGCACGACGCGAACGCCCGGCGCCAGGCGACCTGGCCGCGGGCCATGCTGACCACCTCCACGCACGACACCAAGCGCAGCGAGGACGTCCGCGCCCGGCTGGCGGTCCTGTCCGAGGTGACCGACGCCTGGGCCGACGCGCTGGCCGACCTGCAGGACGCCAGTGCCCCGCTGCGGGGCGAGCACGGACCCAGCCCGGCCGCCGCGTACCTGGCGTGGCAGACGGTCGTCGGGGCGTGGCCCATCGACGGCGACCGCCTGGTCGCCTACCTGCGCAAGGCCGTGCGGGAGGCCAAGCAGGACACCTCGTGGCTCGACCCCGACGAGGCCTACGAGGCCGACCTCGAGGCGTGGGCGCGGAGTCTGGTCGAGCACCCGCCCGTGGTCGAGCGGCTGGAGCGACTGCTGGAGGTCGTGCGCCCCGCGGGGCGCGTCAACAGCCTCGCCCAGGTCCTGCTGCGGTGCACCAGCCCCGGCGTTCCCGACACCTACCAGGGGTGCGAGCTGTGGGACCTGTCGCTGGTGGACCCGGACAACCGCCGCCCCGTGGACTTCGCACGACGCCGCGAGCTGCTCGACCGTCTGGAGGCCGGCGTCGACCCGGCGGAGCTGACGCGCACGCTGACCGACCCGGACGACGACGGGATCGCCAAGCTGTGGGTCCTGCACCAGGCCCTGCGGCTGCGCCGCGAACGCGACCTCACCGCGGAGGACGTCGAGGCGATGGAGGCCACCGGCGACCGTGCCGAGCACGTCGTCGCGCACCGACGTGGCGCCGACGTCGTCGCCGTGGTGCCACGGCTGACCGTGGCACTGGGACCGGTGGGACGGTTCGACTGGGCCGGCACGACGCTCACCCTGCCCGCCGGTCGGTGGACCGACCGGCTGACGGGCACCACCCACGACGGGGGCGAGCACCCGGTCGCCGACCTGCTCGGCGCCTTCCCCGTCGCCCTGCTGGTCCGCGACGACGAGGACGCCGCATGAGCGAGGGACAGGCCGCCCCGCCCGACGCCTGGGGGATCATCCCCGGATTCGAGGACGCCGACGGGCAGTGGCGCGAGACGCCCCCCGCCACCCACGACGCCCTCGTCGAGGCCATGGGTGGGGACCCGCGGGCCGACGGGCCGCCACCGACCGACGACGCCGTGCTGGTCCTGCACCCGGACACCGGTCACGAGCTCGACGCCCCCGCCACGCTGGTCCTCGAGGACGGCACCCGGCGCGAGGTCGGCCACACCGTCCCGGGCGACCTCCCCCTCGGCTACCACGAGCTGCGGGTGGCGGGGCGCGACACGCCGACCCGCCTGATCGTGTCGCCGGGTACGTGCCACCTGCCCGACGACCTGCGCTGGTGGGGTGTCGCGGTCCAGCTGTACGCGGCCTGGTCCCACGGCTCGGAGGGCATCGGCGACTTCGCCGACCTGCGCCTGCTCGCCCACACGCTGGCCGGGTTCGGGGCGGACGCGCTGATGGTCAACCCCACCGGCGCCGCCGTGGCGACCACCCCGCGCGACGCCAGCCCCTACCTGCCCTCGTCCCGCCGCATGCTCGACTGGCTGTCGCTGCGCGTCGCCGAGGTGCCCGGCGGGGACACGGTCGGGCGGGTGCTGCCGCCTCCCGACGGCCGCATCGACCACGACCACGTCGCCGCCGCCAAGCTGGCCGCCCTCGAGGCTGCCTTCGACGCCGCGGGCGACGACCCGGCGCTGGATGCCTGGCTCACCTCGGCCGAGCCGGGCGTGACCGACTTCGCCCGGTGGTCGGTCGCCGTCGAGCGGCACGGCGCCGACTGGCGTGCGTGGCCCGCCGACCTGCGCCACCCCGACGGGGGCGGCATGGACCGGATGGCGCGCGAGGATCCCGCGGCGCGTGCGGTTCCACCAGTGGCTGCAGTGGTGCGCGGACCGGCAGCTGGCCGAGGCGGCCGCGCCCCTGCACCTGCTGCGGGACCTGCCGGTCGGGGCGTCGCCGCACGGGTTCGACGCGTGGATCGACCAGGACCTGCTGGCGGACGGTGTGACCGTGGGCGCCCCGCCGGACGCCCTGGGTCCGCACGGGCAGGACTGGCAGCTGCCCGCCTACGTGCCGTGGAAGCTCCGGGCCGCGGGGTACGAGCCGCTGGCCCGGACGATCCGCGCGTCGCTCCGCCACGCCGGGGCGCTGCGCATCGACCACGCCCTCGGCCTGTTCCGCCTGTTCTGGATCCCGCCCGGCGGCACGCCGGCCGAGGGGGCCTACGTGGCCCAGCCGACCGGCGACCTCTTCGACGTGCTGGCGCTCGAGTCCCACCGCGCCGGCGCCGTCATCGTCGGCGAGGACCTCGGCACGGTCGGGGCGGGCGTGCGCCGCGAGCTGCACGAGCGCCGCATGCTGCGCTACCACGTCGGGTGGTTCGAGGACGAGCCACCGTCGACGTGGGCTCCCGACGCCCTCGCGTCGCTGTCGACCCACGACCTCCCCACCGTGGCCGGCGTGTGGACCGGCGAGGACGAGGCCGAGCTCGAGCGGATCGGACAGGACCCGGATGCCGGCTTCTTCCAGCGCCTGCGTTGGAAGCTGGCGGCCATCGCCGGCGACGGGTACGCCCCGCTGGACGACGTCCTGGTCGCCGCCCACCGCTGGCTCGCGTCGGCACCGTCGGCGATCGTCCTCGGCCAGCTCGAGGACCTGCTGGGCGTGACCACCCGGCCCAACGTGCCGGGAACGCAGCCCCCCACGCGTGCCAACTGGGCCCACCCGCTCCCCCGGCCCCTCGAGGAGCTCGCCGAGGACGCACGCGCCCGTGCCATCCTGGACGCGCTCGGGTCGTGAACAGCCGATGAACCGGGCGTCCCCAGCCCGGGGCGCCGGCCTGGCCGCCGTACGCTGGCGCGCATGGAACCGGCCGTGCCCGCGGGTCGCGTCGTCGTCGTCGACGACGAGTCCATGGTGCGCGACGTGTGCCGCCGCTACCTCGAGGACGCCGGGTACGAGGTGACCGACTTCGCCGACGGCACCGCGGCCCTGCGCCACCTGCGCTCCGACCCGCCCGACCTGGTGGTCCTCGACGTGATGCTGCCCGGCCGCAACGGCATCGAGGTGCTGCGCGGCTTCCGGAAGGGCTCGGAGGTGCCGGTGATCCTGCTGACCGCGCGCGGCGACGAGCAGGACCGGGTCCGCGGGCTCGAGCTCGGGGCCGACGACTACGTGGTCAAGCCGTTCTCCCCGAAGGAGCTGGTCGCCCGGGTGCGGTCCGTGCTGCGTCGCAGCGCTCCGTCGGGCGTGGCCGTCACCCACGACGGCCTGCACGTCGACCCGGTGTCCCGCACCGTCACCGTCGACGACCGCGCCGTGGACCTCACCCGGCGCGAGTTCGACCTGCTCCACCACCTGGCCAGCCACCCCAACCAGGTGTTCAGCCGCGAGGACCTGCTGCGGGCCGTCTGGGACAGCTCCCCCGAGTGGCAGGACCCCTCCACGGTCACCGTCCACGTCCGGCGTCTGCGGGCCAAGATCGAACGCGACCCCGAGCACCCACGATGGCTGACCACCCAGTGGGGCGTCGGCTACCGGTTCGACCCGTGACGGCGACCCGGCGACCCGGTGTGTGGGTGCGGGCCCTGGCGGGCGCCGTCGTCGTGGCCGTGCTCGCCCTCCTGGCCTCCGAGGTGACCATGCGTCCCTCGACGGCGGACCGGGTCCAGCTGGTCGGCATCTTCGCCGTCGTGGCGCTGCTGGTCGCCGTGGCCGCTGCGGTGCTGGGACGCTGGACGACGCGGCTCGCGTCCCTGCGCAGCGCCATGGTGGTGACCGCGATCGGGGCAGTCGCGGCCGCGGCCACCGCGATCGTGGCGTCGGCGTCGGCGATGTTCATCTCGGGCCACGACCTCCGACTGGTGCTCGTGGCGCTGGGGCTCGGCGTGGCGCTGGGGATCGTGCTCGCCGTCACGGTCGCCCGCCCGCTCGAGGACGACCTGTCCGCCATCCGGCACACCGCCTCGCGCGTGGCCACCGGCGACCGCGACGTCCGCACGGGGGTGACACGTGCCGACGAGGTCGGGGCGCTGGCGGCCGCCCTCGACGAGATGATCGGGCAGCTGGCCGCGGCGGAGGACGAGCGCCACCGCATGGAGCAGGCCCGCCGGTCCTTCCTCGCGGCCGTGGGCCACGACCTGCGCACGCCGCTGACCTCGTTGCGGGGCGCCATCGAGGCGATCGAGGACGGGATGGTGGACGACCCGGCCCGGTACCTGGCCGCGATGCGGGCCGACGTGACGCTGCTCGGGTCGCTGGTGGACGACCTGTTCCTGCTCAGCCGGATCGAGTCCGGGGCACTCGACCTCGCCGTGGAGGACGCCGACCTGGCCGAGCTCGCCGACGAGGCCGCCGAGGTCGCCGCGCTGGCGGCACGGGGCCGGTCCCAGCAGGTCGAGGTGGCCCTGGAGACGACCGGGTCGGTGCCGGTGCGCGTCGCCCCACGGGAGATCGGCCGCGTCCTGCGCAACCTCATGGACAACGCGGCACGCCACGCCCCGCCCGGCAGCACGATCCGCCTCCAGGTCGCCACGGAGGAGGACACCGCGGTCGTGCACGTCCGCGACGACGGCGCGGGGTTCCCCGATGACCTGCTGGAACGCGCCTTCGAGTCGTTCGTCCGGGCCGACGAGGCACGCACCCGTGACGGGGCGGGGGCGGGGCTGGGCCTGGCCATCGCGCGCGGGTTGGTCGAGGCCCACGGCGGCACCGTGCGTGCCCACCCGGGGCCCGGGGGCCACGTCGAGGTGCGCCTGCCGCTGCGGCGCGTGCCGGCGCCGGTCGCATGAGCCGCGACGACCTGCTGGCCCGACTGGCCGCCCGAACGCCTGCGTCCCGACGCGGGCGCGGCCGCCTGGGAGCCGTGGTGCTGGGCTGGCTCGTCCTCATGACGGTGTGGGGCTTCGGTCGCGCGTGGCACGGCGACTGGGCCCTCGTCGAGCTCGTCATCGGACTGGTGGGAGGCACGCTCGCCACCGTGCTGGCCTGGCGGCGGGCGAGCCGGGACCGCCGCGACAGCGACGGCTAGCGCGACGCCCGCCAGGCGGCCACCAGCTCCTGCATCGACGCGCCCAGCACCTCGCGAGCCGCACGGTCGACGTGGTGGGCCTCGGTGCCGGGGCGCCCCACGGCCCCGCGCCCCGCCGCGGCGTAGAACGCGCCGACGGCGTCCACGCCGTAGGTCGCGACGAGGTGGTCCACGAACGCCCACGCCACCTGGTAGCTGAGGAAGATGCGGTCCCGTCCGCCGACGGTGAACTGCCCGTCCGTGGGCAGCAGCAGCTGGGACGGCGCCGTGGCGTCGACCAGGCCGGTGCCGGTGGTGGACTGGCGTTCACCCAGGGCCTGGGCCACACCCTCCTCGAGCCACGCGGGGACCATCGGCCCCGACGCGGGGCGGGTCGCGACGTGGACGAGCTCGTGCACGAGGATGCGTTGCCGGGTGGCGGTGCTGCGGTCGAGGAAGCGGCCCGGGTTGACGACGATCCGGGACCCGGTCGAGGCGTAGCTGCCGCGTTCGCCCACGGGCGTCGACGTGGCGAACGCCACGAAGTTGGACAGGTCGAAGGTCACGTGGAGCAGCTCGCCGAGCTCCTCCTCGTCGCGCGGCACGATGATGGGGATGCGCCCCGACCAGTCCCGTGGCCATCGTTCGTCGGCCTGCGTGATCGCGGCCCGGGCCTCGGCCAGCAGCGCCGTGACGTCGGGACCGTCGGGATGGTGGATCGCCATGACCGGGCCGTCCCGGCTGACCTCGACGGGCCCGTGGTCCCACAGGTGGTCGACGCTGACGAAGCCGAGCCCCTCGGCGTCCACGTCGGTGGCGATCCGCCAGCCGTCGCCCTCGTCGACGAGCGTGAGGAACAGGTCCTCGGCGGCCGGGTCCGTGTCGAAGCCCTCGAACCCGACCTCCTCCACCACGTACAGCACCTGCACGTCCCCGTCGTGGGCGCCGCGGACCCGTGCCGTCGACAGGTCCGGGAGCGAGTCGTCGAGCCGCAGCGCGTAGTGGGACACCGGCAGGGCCTGCATCCAGCGCGCACGGTCCTGCCAGCGCGTCCCGAAGGTCGCGTCGGGGCGCAGGAGCAGCCCCGCCAGGGTGTCGGCGTCCCCTGTGCGCATCGCCTCGGCGGCGCGGTCCAGCACCGCCTGGATGGCGTCGGCGTCGCGGATGCCGGGCGGGGCCGGGGCGGGGGTCGCGCGGGGCGCCGCCTCGGTGGTCGAGGGCAGGGTGGTGCCGCCCGCACGCGGGTCGATCGTCGCGGCGCAGCCCGAGGCCAGCACGGCGACGACGGCGAGCGCCACGATGGTGCGAACGATCCACCCCCCGGGTACGGACCCACGTATGGTGCCCGACCGACCGCGCCCTGCCCGACCCGACGACGACGAGGCCGCCCGTGGACGCCCGCCTGCTCACCCGCCTGCTCGCCTGTGGCCGCATCGGCATCGGCCTGGCGCTGTTCGCCGCGCCCCGCACCGCCGCGCGGCTGTGGCTCGGCCACGAGGTGTCCCCCGGCGCCGGGCTGCTCGCCCGCGGCCTCGGGGCCCGCGACCTCGCGATCGGCGTGGGGACGCTGGTCGCGCTGGACGGCGAACGCGACGTGGACCCCTGGATGGACGCGGCGGCCGCCGCCGACACCGCCGACGGGGCGGCCGCACTGCTGGCCCGCCGCGAGCTGGACACGCAGGTGGTCGTCGGGACCGCCGTGGTGGCGTTCGGGTCGGCCCTCGCGGGCCTGGCGCTCAAGAACGCCCTGCGGGCCCCCGTGCCCGAGTGACGACGACGGCCCCCTCGCTCGAGGGGGCCGTGTCACGGTGGCGGAGCGGGACCGTCAGCAGGTCGCGCCAGCCGTGGCGCCGACCACGGCCCGCCGGACGGCGTCCGGGATGACCTGGGTGCCGCCGTACAGCACGGTCTCGTGGATCGAGGCCTCGTTCTCGCACAGCCACCCCTGCAGCACCGTGCGGCACGCCGGTGGGCGGCACGAGCAGCATCGGGCCGCCGCGACGGGCGACGTGGGCGCCGCCGGTCAGGGCGTCGGGGAACCGTTCGCTGACGGCGATGCCGACCGCCTCGGGCGCCGAGAAGAACCGGCTGGCGACGCGCACGGCGGTGTCGACGCGATCGTCACCGATGATGCCGCGGGCCTCGGGATACGGACGCGCGGCCGGGCCGCCGATCGCCCACAGGGTCGCGGTCGGGTGTGCCTGCAGGTAGCCGTCGGTGGCCGGGGCGCGGCCCTCGGACTCGGTCAGCAGCACCGCCCCGCCCACCTTGGCCGCAGCGGCGCCGGCGGCCAGGGCGTCGGCGAAGTTGCGCCCGGTGGCCAGCAGCAGCGTGTCGGGGTCCCCGAGCTCGTGGGCGATGGCGATGGCGGTCTGGAACCGGTCCGCCCCCTGCACCCGGTCGGTCTGGTAGCCGAGCGCCTGGATCCGCGCCTCGACGGCCGGGGCGATCGCGACCGGTCCGCCGAGGATCGTCACGGTCGCCCCGCGCGGCAGGACCCGGCGCAGCTCGGCCTCGGTGTCCGGGTGCAGGGACGACGGGAAGGTGATCAGCATCGGGGCGCCGAGCTGGTGGGCCAGCGGCGTGCCGGCCAGTGCGTCGGCGAACCCGGTGGGGTCGTCGCCCCGCGCCAGGACCACGGCCGGCGCCGAGCCGGCGGTCGGGAAGTCGTCCTTCGAGATCGCGGTCGCCGTCTGGATGCGGCTCTCGCCCCACAGGCGACGCCAGGTCTCCGTGTCGGCCTCGACCCCGGTCTCGTCGTCGCGAGGCTCGTCGACGCGCACGTCACACGCGTCCCCGAGGCCGTCGCCGTCGCTGTCCACCTGGTCGGCGTTGGGCTCGAGCGGGCAGTTGTCGTCACCGTTGTCGCGACCGTCACCATCCCGGTCGTCGTCGCAGGCGTCGCCGATCCCGTCGCCGTCCTGGTCCGCCTGGTCCGGGTTGGGCACGGTCGGGCAGTTGTCGCCCGCCCCGTCGTCCGGGTTGCCGCCGTCGTCGGTGTCGTCGCAGGCATCACCGACGCCGTCGCCGTCGCTGTCGTCCTGGGTCCGGGTTGCGCACGTCCGGGCAGTTGTCGTCGGGGTCGATCACCCCGTCGTCGTCACTGTCGTCGCACAGCTGCGAGCCGGTGACCGGCGCCCCGCTGGCCGTCGCGTGGGCACGGACCTCGCTGATCCACGACCGGTACGGGGCGGTGTAGGTGAAGGTCTCCTGCTTGGGGCGCACGTCGACGTCCGCGGCCCCGTCCGCCTCGGTCCGCCCGTTCAGCCACACCTGCGCGGTGTTCACGGTGGTGCCGGACCCGGCGGTCGCGGTGCACCTTCGCGCACGCGGCCGCCGAAGTGAACGTCAGCCGTCGACGGGGCCGCCCCGGCGGAGCCGGCCAGCACCGGCAGCACCAGCAGGACGGACAGGACCAGCGTCGTCAGGCGACGGACCATGCGAGACCTCCCACGTTCGACACCGCCGCAGCCGGGCTGCGTCGGTGGGGTCGGTCTCGCCGCTCGCTCCCCGCGTCCAGTGGGTGATGCCACCCCGGCGACCGTGCTGCTGCACGCGGATCCCTGCGCCCCATCTCTCGGTGACCATCGTGTCACGTAGCGTGGTCCACGCGCAGGGACCGTGGTCCCGATCGGGATGCGACGCCGACCACGAATTGTCCTGGTCCTGCCACCGCACGCGCGGCCGGCACCGGTTGGCCCGCATGTGCAGGAATCCGGTATCGTCCGCAGCCGTCCGGGCGCGTAGCTCAGTGGTACGAGCGCCGCCTTCACACGGCGGAAGCCGCTGGTTCGATCCCAGCCGCGCCCACACCGGATCCCGGCCGTTGCCCCGTGCGCGGCCGGGATCGTTCATGTCACGGGCCTGCGTCTCGGTCAGCGTCGAGGTACCGGATCGCCTCGCGAAGTCGAGCAGGATCGTCCCGGAACAGGCCCAGGCCGGTGTTGCACCGTCGGCACAGCAGGCCGCGCACCCGTCCGGTGGCGTGGTCGTGGTCGATGTGCGGCGTCGCCGTGAACGTGACGCGGCAGATGGCGCACCGGTCGTCCAGGGCGGCCCGAAGGACCTCGAACTCCTCACGGGTGAGGTCGTACGCACGGATGGTGCGGCGGCGTTCGAGGGGCTGGCGGACACGGGGGTCCGTGTTGCAGCTACGGCAGGTCCAGTGCAACCCGTCCGGCGTGCTGGCGTTGCGATGGAAGGCGTCGGACGGCTGCTCGTTGCCGCAGCGACCGCAGCGCTTGCGGTCCACGCGCACGCCCTCCCGCCGGTTGCGATCCCGGTGCCGCGCCCGCGAGGCACGCACCCGTTCCCGGTGGGCCACCGGGGGCGGGTGCTTGACGGGTGTGGTTCCATCGTTCGCACGAGGTGAAAGGAGGTGGTCCGTTGACAGACAGCCATAGTCATGACGGGACCCTCGAGGTGTCCGGCCGCTAGGCGGACGACTGGGCCGCCTGGCGAAGACCAGCCGGGCGCCGCCGGTGACGCCGGTCGGGAGCTTGTCCCGCTCGACGCCACCACGCCCCGGCGACGGTGACCCCGAGCCACACCCCGCTCCCCCAGCACGACGCTGCGGGGGCACGGTGGACTCGGCCGTCGCGGACCGCGGGTGGAACGGCAGCCCCGGGTCTCCAGTCGGTTCCGTGAACACACGGGTGATGGGGAGCGCGATCCGCGCTCCCCATCACGCATGTCGGGACGACACCGCGGGTCGAGGAAGCGTCAGGCGTCGGGACGGACCACGTTCAGGTCGGCCTCGACGACGGTGCGGCCCACGGGCTGGCCGGGCACGACCATGCCCTCGATGGTGATCAGCAACCGCGTGGCGTCGACGGCGCTGACGGTGGCCGCGAGGCGACCGTGCTCCTGGCGCAGCTGCTCGGGCGTGTGGGTGGCGACGTCCTCGAACTCGGCGCCACGCTCGATCCACACGACCAGGCGCTCGTTCGCGTCGGGGACGGGGAGCCCCGCCAGGGAGTAGGCGACGACGTCGCCGTCGACCGCGACCACGCCGGTCACGGCGTTGGAGGTCGTGGCGGGCACCGACGTGCCGGAGCCGATGACGCTGAGGGTGCGCGCATGGGCGTCGGCCACCGAGCGCAGCTCGCCGTTCTGGTCGCGCAGGTAGGCGGTCCACAGGGACAGCACGAGCAGGACCACCGCGACGACCGCGGCCGCGACGATGCTTCGGCGCTGCAGCGAGACGGGAGCGTCCACGTCCGGGCGGCGGGGCGTGGCCGGTTCGCTGCGACGGTCGACCTGGGTGCGCAGGCGCAGGGTCGCACGTTCGTCGCGTTCGGCGGCGGCCAGGTCGGAGGCCATCGACCGCAGCTCGGCGACACGTGCACGGCACTGGCCACAGCCGGCGAGGTGCCCACGGAAGACGCTGGCGTCGGTGTCGGGGAGCCCCCCGAGGACGTGGCCGAGGGCCAGCTCGTCCCAGCGTTCGTCGTGGTCACGCGTCGTCATGGTTTCGAGGATACGGCGCGGTCCGCACGCCGAGTCAGTCGCGGACCCCCGGTTCGGACCCGGCCAGCTCGTCGGACCCCTCTCCGTCGGCAGCCGCGTCCTCGTCGTCGTCCGCGTCCTCGTCCGGGGGGACCAGCCAGGGGTGGTCGAACTCGAGGTCCCAGGCCCAGGGGCGGCGCTCCCACGGGCGGGTGCGGACCAGCCACACGGTCACGGCGACCATGGCCGCCAGCAGCGCGTACTGCGAGCCGGTCAGCCCGAACAGGCGGCGGTCCTGGCGGGCGAAGTCGCCGGCGAACCGCACGACCCCGTACCCGTACACCCAGGCGGCGGCGAAGAAGCCGTCGAAGCGGGGCCGCCGTTCCAGCCACAGCAGCAGCAGGAGCACGAACAGGGCCGCCCCGAGGTCGTACAGCGCCGTCTGGTGGACGACGGTGTCGAAGCAGCCGATGGTGGGCTGGTCACCGATGGCCTGCACCGCGGCGGTGTAGGAACCGGGGTCGCGTCCCCACAGCGGCGACACGGCGTTGAAGTCACCGGTGCAGCGCCAGCCGAGGGCGAAGCTGGTCGGCGCCCCGATGTGGTCGCCGATCATGAGGTCGCCGAGGCGCCCCACGACCAGTCCGGCGGCCAGCCCCGGCATGGCCGAGTCGAGCAGCTGGAGTGGGCGCCAGCCCTGCTTCATCGCCCAGGGCATCGCGACGATGATCGCGCCGGCCACGCCCCCGAGGAAGGTCAGCCCGCCCTGCCAGATGGCGACGACCTCGAGCGGGGCGCGCGCGAACTGGTCGAGGTGCGTGAGCACGTAGAACAACCGCGCCCCGAGGATCGCCCCGATGGCGATCCGACCCAGCAGCTGCTGGATCGATTCGGAGATGTCGGGGACGTAGGTGTGGCCCACGCCCCGCTTCTCGGCGCGGCGGATGAACATCCACGCGCCCAGGAGGAACCCCAGCGCGATCCCGATGCCGTGCGGGGAGATCGCCAGGTCCCCGCCGAGCGGGATGCGCGAGATGATCGGCCACGACAGCGTGCCCAGGACCACCTCAGCAGCCACCCGAGAGGAAGCGGCGCGGGTTCTGTGCCGAACCGTTGACGCGTGTCTCGAAGTGCAGGTGGGTCCCGGTGGAGTGGCCCGTCGTGCCGATGACCCCGATGAACTGGCCCTGCGACACCCGCTGGCCCTTGCTGACCTTGATGGACGACTGGTGGCCGTAGCCGGTGACCACACCGTCGCCGTGGTCGATGAGCGTCATGTTGCCGTACCCGTTGGACCACCCGGCGAAGATCACGACGCCGTCCTTGGCGGCCACGATCGCGCTCCCGCGGTTGTCGTCGATGTCGAGGCCCTCGTGCATGCGGCCCCAGCGGCGTCCGAACTCCGACGTGACGGTGCCACAGGACGGCCAGATGTAGCCGCTGGCGGACGGGGCGCTGATCGTGGGCGGCGCGATCGAGGGCGGCGGGGCCTGGCGGGCGGCGATGATCTTCTTGATCTTCGCCTGCTCCTGCTCGAGGTCCTCCTCCTCGTGGGAGAGGTCCTCGACCTTCGCGCGGGCGTTGGCCGCGGCCATCGCCCGGGACTCGCGGATCTGGCGGACCTGCTCGAGCACCTCCTCCTGCTCGGCCTTCAGGCCGGCGAGGCGGTCGGTCTCGCGCTGCAGGACCTCCTGCTGGGTCAGCACGGCACCCTGCGTCGCCCGGACCTGCTCGATCGTGGCGCGGTCGGACTCGTTGACCTGGTCGAGCAGCTCGCGCCGGTCGATGGCCTCCTGGATGTCGCCCGCGGACAGGATGGCGTCGAGGTCGCTGCCGTAGCCGCTCTTGAACAGCTCGACGGTGCGTGCCTCGAAGGCCGCCTGCACGGCGTCCGCCTTGGCCTCGAGCCGGTCCAGCTCCTCCTGGGCGGCCACCACGCGCGCCTGCTGGTTCTCGAGCTGCACGGCGAGGTCGTTGACGATGGCCTCGACCTCGGCCAGCCGCTCGTCGGCACGCGCGAGCTGGACGTCGGCGTTCTCGGCGGCAGCCTCGGCGGAATCGATCTCGTTGGCGATCTCGGCGAGGCGGGACTTGACGTCCTCGAGGTCGCCGGCGTCCTGCGCGAGCGCCGTCACGCCGCTGAGCGCGACGACGGCGACGACGGCAGCGATCAACCAGCGGGCACGACGCATCGGGGTTCGGCAGCCTCAGGCGGGGACAGGGCACGGGGAGTGGCCCACGAGGCTAGCAACGAGCCACACCGGGGCCGAGTTACGGTGCCCCGGCCCGAGCACGCGTCCCGCCCGAAAGGCCGCCCGATGAGCGCCACGGAGACCAGCCCGTCCGAGGACCGCGAGCTGACGCCCGACGAGCTGCAGATCGCCTTCCACGAGGTCGAGTGCCAGACCTACGACGAGCGCTTCGGGATCAGCTACGACGAGCACACCGCGCGTGAGGCGGCTCGCGAGGCTCGCCGGCTGCTCGGGACCGAGACCTTCGGGACGGTGCTGGACGTCGGTTGCGGGACGGGCTACCTCGGCCTCGGGCTCGCCCGGACCGGGCAGGTGGACCAGCTGCACCTGTCGGACCTCTCCCCCGGCATGCTGGGACGCGCCCGCGACAACGCCCGCTCCCTCGGCGTCGACGCCGTGTTCACCCGGGCGACGGCGACCGCGCTGCCCTACCCCGACGACAGCTTCGACGCCGTCGTCACCCGGGGCGTGCTCCACCACCTCCACGACGTCCCGGCGGCGCTGGCCGAGTGGCGCCGGGTCGTGCGCCCCGGCGGCCCCGTCCTGGCGCTGTCGGAGCCGACCCCCTGGGCCGACCGCATCGGCGGGTGGACGGCGCGGTCGGCGCTGGCCGGGCTGAAGGTCGCCCGACGGGTGGCGGGCGCCCTCGGCCGGCCCCTGTCGGCCCACGACGAGGAGACCGCCGCGCTCAACCACTACTGGGACCTGGTCGCCATGGCGGCCAACCTGCACGTGTTCGCGCCCGACGACCTGCACCGCCTCGGGGCCGAGGCCGGCTTCGACGAGGTCACGGTGCGGGGCTCGGGGCTGCTGTCGATCTCGTGGGCGGCCGCCTACTACTGCCTGGTGGGCGAGCTGCCCGACCTCGCCGCGTCGTCCCGGGCCAAGCGCGTGTCGGGGCGCGTGTTCGGGGCGCTGCGCCAGGTCGACGGCCTGGCGGCCGAACGTGTCGTCCCCGACGGCTACCTCATGACGGTCCAGGCCGTGTTCCGCTGATCACCGATCAGGTGCGGACCCGGCGGCGGTGTCCACCAGCGCCCCGGGAGAGTCGACGTACCGCACAGGACCAGCTGGACCCCCGCCTCTGCCGGGGTCCTGACGTGTCGTCCCGGTCGGGCGACGACCGTAGGCGCCCGGGACCGGGATCGGTCAGGATCCGGGTACCGGTCGGCGCACCGCGGCCGGGGGCCGGCTCCACACCCCGCTGGCCCGGTGGCGCGCCCGTGCCACCGTCGGCGGGTCGGCCGGCTGCAGCGCGACCACGGGGCGACGCCACCGCCCCGTGGGGGCGTCCCACCAGCCGGCCAGGGTCGCGGACACCTCCAGGCCCGCGTCCAGCCGCGGGGCGACCCGGGCGGCGACGGCCCGTTCGAGGTAGCCGATCCGCCACGGCGCCCCGCCACCGGTCGCCCAGACCGACACCGCCAGGTCGTCGGCCGGGTTGTCGGGTTCACGCTGCAGGACCGCCGCCGTCCCCCGGGCCACCGGGGCCGGGTCGCCGGGCGGGGCGCTGGCGAAGGCGTGGCCGCGGACCGGGGTCAGGAACGGCAGGAAGCTGCGGCGGGCGGCGGGGCGGGACATCGTGGTCATGCGGGCAGTGGAGCACCGGGGTGTGACAGGTCAGTCGGGCCAGCTCGCCTCGTCACCGAGGAGGTCGTCGGGCACGGCCGGGCAGGTGTCCCGCCGTCCGCAGAACCGACACCAGGCCCCGCCGACCAGCCGCAGGTCCGCCTCGGCGGGGCGGTGGAACTCGAGCTCGACCGCACGACGGGCGCTGTCCACCACCCGGTCGACGGCACCCTGCAGCAGCCGGGGGTCGAGGTCCTCGGCGTCCCAGGCCCCCTCGCTGACGTAGTACGTCGCCCACCGGAACGGTGGCAGCCCGTACTTGAGCGTCGCCAGCAGCGCGTACAGCCGCAGGTCCTGGCGTTCCGCGACCGGGTTGCGCCGCCCCGTCTTGAGGTCGACCAGCAGCATCCGGCACCGGTCGTCGCGCACGCCGCCGATGGTCAGGTCCGGGGTGCCCCGCACCAGGACCCGGCCCCCCGCCAACGTGGCGTCGATGCGGTGCTCGAGCCGCAGGTGGGCCTGGGGTGGGAGCACCGGCCACGTGTCACGGAAGTCGGTGACGCGCTGCTCGGCCACGTGCCGCAGCCGGGCCGCCTCGATGTCGTCGAGCGCGTTGAGCCAGTCCGCGAGGCCGTCGCGTGCCGTGACCGTCTCGTGCCAGGTGCGGGCCACCACCTCGTCGGGTGCAGTGTCACGCCGGACGGCGTGGTCCAGCTCGATCGCCCGGTGCGCCAGCTTCCCGGAGCCAGCTGCGGGCTCCACGTGAACGGCGAGTCCCGCCGGTCGAGGTAGCGCCCGTCGCACACCAGCGCGGACAGGCTGGACTTGCCGAGGAACAGCCGGTCGCCGGCGGGCACGCGCCCCGCCACCTCCGCCAGCCCCGCCTCCAGGTCCGCGAGCAACCGGTCCCGCAGGCCCGGGTCGCCGACGGGTCGCGGGGCGTCCCAGGCGAGCAGGTCGGTGACGAGGCGTTCGTGGGCGGGGGTGTGCAGGTCCAGCGTCACGGTGACAGCTCGGCGAGGGTGCGCAGGTCGTCCTCGGGGACGAACGGCGACAGGAACGTGCCGTTGGCGTCGAGGACCGGCACGCCGCCGACCCCGTCGCCCCGGTGCACCAGCATCCGCTGGCGGAGGCGGTGGCGCTGCTGAGGGTCGTGGAGCAGGGCCTCCACGTCGTCGATCGGGATGCCGATGCGGACGGCGAGGATCGTGAGGACGGAGTCGGCCGACACGTCGGCGTCGTCGAGCCAGTGGGCGCGATAGACGGCGAGGCGCCAGGCGGCGTCGAGGCCCTGCTCGGCGGCAAGCTCGCCCAGCAGGTGGGCCTTCAGGGTGGCGGGATGCCGGCTGGGCCGAGCCAGGTCCCACCCGAGCTCGGCGGCGTCGTCCCGGTACTGCTGCCAGTCCTCGAGGTCGTCGAGCGTGGCGGGCAGCGACGCGTCGAGGCCGAGGACGTCGAACCCCCGGAACTGCACCGCCAGGCCCTCGTCCGCCAACGCCTGCAGGCGCAGCATGGCCACCAGCGAGCCGGCCGAGGGGATGTCGTGGTACAGCGTCAGCATGGGGCGAGCGTAGGGTCGCCGGTCCCGCTCCCCCGACACGCCGAGGACGTGACGTGCCCACACTGGCCGAGCTGCGCGCGACCGTGCCCGGGACCGGGCGGGTCGAGGCGATCCTGCTGCGGACCGAGCGGCGGGGCGCGGTCGACGCGGTGGCCGACGTCGAGGCGGTGGCGGGGCGGGGCCTGCTGGGCGACCGCCGCGCCGAAGCGGGCACCCGATGCGGACGCGCGGCGGCAGGTGACGCTGGTGCAGGCGGAGCACCTCGAGCCAGTCTCCGCCTGCTGGACCGCGACGGGATCGACCCCGCCGTGCTGCGCCGGAACCTGGTCGTGTCTGGCATCAACCTGCTGGCACTCAAGGACGCGACGTTCACCGTGGGCGAGGTGGTCCTGGAGGGCACGGGCCCGCGCCACCCGTGCTCGCGGATGGAGGAGGCCCTGGAACCCGGCGGCTACAGCGCGATGCGTGGCCACGGCGGGATCACCGCACGGGTGGTCGAGGGCGGGACGATCTACGCCGGCGACGCCGTGCGGAGGCGTCCCGACCGAGCCTGAGGAACGGCTACCCGGGGCGGTCGCCGAGGGCCGCGGGGCGGTCGGGATCCGCCGACCAGGCCGACCACGACCCGACGAACAGGCGCGGACGGCCCAGCCCCACCAGCTCCATCGCCAGCACGTCGTGGCACGCCGTCACGCCCGAGCCGCAGTACACGATCGTGTCCCGGTCCGGGGCCGCGCCCGCCGCGACGAAGTGGTCCCGCAACCAGGTGTCGGGGCGCAGCCGGCCGCCCTCGAGGAGGTCGGCGTACGGCAGGTTGACGGCACCGGCGACGTGGCCGGGGCGGGGATCCACGGGCTCGCGCTCGCCGCGGTACCGCTCAGCCGCCCGCGCGTCGACGACCAGACCGCCGCTGGCCGCGGTGGTGGCCACCTCGTCGGCCTCGGCGATCGCCTCCGCGGGCCACGGGTGCGTCGTGAAGCCCCGCACGGGCGGGACGACCTCGCCGGTCTCCAGCTCGCCGTCCCACGCGTCCAGTCCGCCGTCGAGCACGGCCGCCGGGTGGTCCAGCGACACGCAGCATCCACACCAGCCGCGCAGCGATCGCCCCGCCCGCGGTGTCGTAGGCGACGACCGGGGTGTCCTCGCCGACGCCTGCCGTGGCCATCGCGGTCGCGAAGTCCGCCGGGCTGGGCAGCGGGTGGCGTCCCCCGCCGGGCGACGGGTGCCCCGCCAGCTCGGTGTCCAGGTCCACGAACACGGCCCCCGGCAGGTGCCCCTCGAGGTACTGGTCCTGGCCCTGCGAGCCGTCCAGCGCCCACCGGCAGTCGATGAGCACCACGTCGTCGAGGTGCGCCGCCAGCCAGGCGGCCGACACGAACGGC
>CAWCLK010000033.1:0-119991 GCA_963796225.1 uncultured bacterium | reverse complement strand
GTGCACCAGCGCGGTCGAGCCGTCCTCGGTGCGGTACCGGCACGTCAGCCGGCGCGCCTGGTAGTCGGTGGTGTTCGAGGTGGAGGTCACCTCGCGGTAGGCCTCCTGGCCCGGCATCCACGCCTCGATGTCGAACTTGCGGGCCGCGGACGCCCCGAGGTCACCGACCGGGATGTCCACCACCTGGTAGTGCAGCCCCAGCCCGGTGAACACCTCCTCCTCGATCGACAGCAGCCGCTCGTGCTCGGCGTTCGAGTCCTCGCGGCTCGACGAAGGAGAACAGCTCGACCTTCTCGAACTGGTGGACGCGCAGGATCCCGCGGGTGTCCTTGCCGTAGGTGCCGGCCTCGCGGCGGTAGCAGGGCGAGTAGCCCACGTAGCGCAGCGGCGGCTCGACGATCTCGTCGAGGTGCATGCCGGCCAGCGGCACCTCGGCGGTGCCGACCAGGTACAGGTCGTCGCGGTCGTCGGTACGGAAGATCTGCTGCTCGTCGGTGGGCAGGAACCCGGTGCCGTACATCGCCTCGCGGCGAACCAGCGTCGGCACCATCACCGGGACGTGGCCGTGCCGGGAGGCGATGTCCAGCGCGTACTGCACCAGCCCGAACTCGAGCTTGACCGCGTCGCCCAGCAGGTAGAAGAACCGCGACCCCGACACCTTCGCGGCGCGTTCGAGGTCCAGCGCCCCGGCGTCGGTCAGCAGGTCGACGTGGTCCTTGACGTCGTGGTCGAAGGTGGGCTTCTCGCCGACCGTGCGCACGACCACGCCCTCGCCCTCCTGCCCGGGCGGGGCGTCGGGGTGGGGCAGGTTCGGGATCCCCACGATCGCGTCGTCGAACGCGCGGATGGCGGCGTCGAGCTCGGCCTCGAGGTCGGCCACGGCCTGCTTGAGCCGGCTGGCCTGCTCGATCATGGCGGGGCGCTCCTCGGGCGAGGCCGCCCCGATCCCCTTGCTCGCCTCCTTCTGCTCGGCCCGGGCCTGGTCGACGGCGGCGATCTTCTCGCGCCGTTCGGCCTCGAGGTCGGCCAGTCGCTGGACCTGGTCGCGGGACACGCCCCGGCGGGCCAGGGCCTCGGCGGTGGCGTCGAGGTCCTCGCGGAGTCGGACCGGGTCGATCATCGGCGTACCTCGCGACGGCAGGACGGACGGGCGCCCGAGGCTACTGGCCGCCGGACGATCCATACCCTCGAGGGGCGCCGACCCGCGCACGACCACCCAGGAGGCCTGCGGTGCTGATGACCGTCCTGCCGGTCCTGGTGATCGTGCTGATCTCGATGCTGGTCGGCCGCGTCGCCACCACGGCCCTGACGCTGACCGGCATGTCGCGCGAGCAGGCCCGGTTCCAGGCGCGCTCCGCCCTGACCGGCGCCGGGTTCACGACCACCGAGTCCGAGTCGATCGTGACCCACCCGGTCCGCCGCCGGATCGTGATGCTGCTGATGCTGACGGGGTCGGCCGGGATCGTGTCCGTCATCGGGACGATCGCCATCGGGGCGGCCCAGGAGAACGCGACCACCAGGAACCCGGTCCTCGCGCTCGGCGGCCTCGTCGTCGGCATCCTCGCCCTGCTCTGGATCATGAAGTTGCGCCCCGTCGACCGCGTCCTGTCGCGGGTGATCCGCGCCGGCCTGCGCCGCTACACCGACCTCGAGGTCCGCGACGTCGAGTCGTTGATGGACATCCACGGCGGCTACTCGATCGCCGAGCTGCTGGTCGAGGAGGCCGACTGGGTCTGCGACTCGACGCTGGCCGAGATGCGGCTCAACGACGAGGGCATCCTCGTGCTCGGGGTGCACCGTCGTAACGGCGGCTACGACGGCGCCCCGAAGGGCACGCTGGCCGTGCACGCCGGCGACACCCTGCTGCTGTACGGCCACCAGGACCGCATCGCCCAGCTCGACGACCGCGTGAAGGGGCCGCTCGGCGACGCCGAGCACGCGGCCTCCTCCGCCGAGGTGGCACAGTCCGCCCCGGCCGACTCCGACCCGGACGCCGCCCCCGACATCTCTCCCGACCTCCCACCCAGGAGCACATCGTGAGCCACCGCACCGTCCCCAAGCCCCCGGTCGACCCCCAGGTCTGGACCCCGCCGCCGGACCCGGGCCTGACCGGCGACCACGCCCACAACCAGCGCCTGGCCGACGGCGAGCTGTGGCCGGTCCCCGACACCGGCCCCGAGGACGTCGTGCTCACCGACGACGGGACCCTCTACACGGGCACGCTCGACGGCTCGATCCTGCGCATCACCAACGAGGGCGACACCGTCGAACGCGTCGCCCGCACCGGCGGACGGCCGCTCGGGATCGAGCTGCTGCCCGACGGTCGCCTGCTGGTCTGCGACGCCGACCGCGGCCTGCTGGCCGTCGCGCCCGACACCGGCGAGGTCGAGGACCTGGTCACCGAGGTCGACGGCGTGCACTGAAGTGCACCAACAACGCCGCGGTGGCCGACGACGGGACGATCTGGTTCACCGACTCGTCCCGCAACTTCCCCGTGCACCACTACAAGGGCGACATCATCGAGCACTCGGGCACGGGGCGGCTGTTCCGCCGCGACCCCGACGGCACGCTCGAGACCGTCATGGACGGCCTGCACTTCGCCAACGGCGTCGCGCTCGACCCGCAGGGCGACTTCGTCCTGGTGGCCGAGACCGGCATGTACCGCATCGTCCGGCTGTGGCTGACCGGCGAGAAGCAGGGCCGCTCGGACGTCTTCGCCGAGATGCCCGGCTTCCCCGACAACCTCTCCACCGGCCCGTCCGGGACGATCTGGTGCGCGGTCGCCTCCAGCCGCAACAAGCTGCTGGACATGCTGCTCGACAAGCCGCCCGCGCTGCGCAAGGTCGTCTGGAACCTCCCCGACGCCGTGCAGCCCGGACCCGCCAAGGAGGCGATCGTCTTCGGCTACGACCGGGACGGCCACCTCACCCACAACCTGCAGTCCCACGGCCACGACTTCATCGTCGCCACCGGGGCGCGCGAGCACGACGGCTGGCTCTACATCGGCTCGCTCGAGTCCGCCTCGATCCTGCGCTACCGCCTGTAAGCGGGCCGCGCCCCTCAGTCCTGGGTGCATGAACGAGGCCTGAGCGCCACTCATGCACCCAATGCGGCCCGGGCGGGGCGGCCTCGCCCCGCCCCGCTACACCGTGCCCTCGTGCTTGACCGGGGACACGGTGCGGCGGATCAGCTTGCGCAGCTCGTCGAACACGAGGACCGTCACGGCGGCCCCGGCGCAGATCGCCCACTGGGCGGCGTCCAGCGCGACGGTGTCGAACAGCGACTGCAGCGGGCCCAGGTGCACGACCAGCACCTGGAGCACGACCACGCCGCCGATCGCACCGGCCAGCCAGCGGTTGGTGCTGGTGCGGCGGCGCAGCGCGGAGTCGCGTTCGCTGCGGACGTTGAGCACGTTGACCACCTGCAGCAGCACGAAGGTCGTGAACGCCATGGTCCCGGCGATCTCGGCCGAGTACGCGTCCTCGGCCCACACGAGCATGCCCAGGGTCACCGCCGTCATCCACACGGCCGTGCCGGCCAGCCAGACCAACCGCTTGCCGGGCAGCAGCGCCGTCCCGGGGCGGCGGGGCGGGTCCTGCATCAGCCCGTCGCGGGCCGGGTCGACGCCCAGCGCCATCGCCGGAGGGCCGTCCGCGATGATGTTGACGAACAGGACCTGCAGCGCGGTCATCGGGGCGGCCAGGCCGAGCAGCGGGGCCATCAGGACGGTCAGGACGGCACCGAAGCTGGTGGTCAGCTGGAACCGCAGGAACGTCAGGATGTTCTCGTAGATCCCGCGCCCACGTTCGATGGCGCGGATGATCGTGGCGAAGTTGTCGTCGGAGAGGATCATCGTGGCCGCCTCCTTGGCGACCTCGGTGCCGGTGATCCCCATGGCGATGCCGATGTTGGCGGCCTTCAGGGCGGGGCCGTCGTTGACGCCGTCGCCGGTCATGCCGACCACCTGGCCGTCGTCCTGCAGGGCCTGGACGATGCGCAGCTTGTGCTCGGGCTCGACGCGGGCGACCACGCCGACGTCGGACAGCAGCTCGGCGAGCTGGCCGTCGGGCGTCTCGCCGACCTCGCGGCCCTCGATGGCCCGACCGGGGATCCCGACCTGGCGACCGATGGCGGCCGCGGTCCTGCGGTGGTCGCCGGTCAGCATGATCACGCGCACCCCGGCGGCCTGGGCGGTGTCGACGGCCTGCGCGGCCTCGTCGCGGGGCGGGTCCACCAGGCCGACGAGCCCGACCAGGTCCAGGCCCGAGGGGTCCTGGACGGCCTGCTCGGGGTCCTCGCCCTCGGCGAGGTCGCGGCTGGCGACGGCGAGCACCCGCTGACCCTCCTCGGCGAAGCGCTCGATCGCCCCGTGGACGTCGTCCTGCTCGCCGTCGACGTCACGACCGGCCACGGTGGCGCAGCGCTCGAGCACGGTCTCGGGGGCCCCCTTGAGCAGCAGCCGGAGGCCGTCCTCGACGGGGTGGACCGTGGCCATGAACCGCTGCTCGGAGGTGAAGGGCAACTGGGCGACGCGCTCGCGCTCGTCCCGCAGGGCGTCCACGTCGACGCCCCGGTCCCGGGCCCACCGCACGAAGGCGATGTCGGTCGGGTCGCCGACCGCGCGTTCGTCGTCGACCTCGGCGTCGTTGCACAGCGCCCCGCCCAGCAGCAGCGTCGAGTCGGTCGGCTCGTCCCCCGGCGTGGTGTCGTGGTGGTCGCCGCGCCACGTCGACACCACCGTCAGCTGGTGCTGGGTCAGCGTGCCGGTCTTGTCGGTGCAGACCACCGTGGTCGACCCGAGGGTCTCCACCGCCGCCATCTTCTTCACGACCGCGTTGGCCCGGGCCAGCACACGCATCCCGACGGCCAGCGTGACGGCCAGCACCGCCGGCAGGCCCTCGGGAATGGCTGCGGCCGCCAGCGCGACGGCCGTGAGCAGCACCTCGTCGAGGTCGTCACCGGTGACCAACCCGACGACCACGTACGCCCCGACGGCGAGGCCGGCCACCACGGCCAGGCGCTTGCCGAGCACGTCCACCTGCTCCTGCAGGGGCGTGCGCTTCTCCTCGGTGGTCGACAGCAGCCCGGCGATCTGGCCGATCGCGGTGCCGGAGCCCGTCGACGTCACCACCATCTCGCCGCGGCCCCGGGTGACCGCCGACTGCATGTGCACCATCGTGGGACGGTCACCGAGCCCGACGTCCGGCTCGACCTCGGCCCGGGCGTCCTTGGTCGACGGCAACGACTCGCCGGTCAGCGCCGACTCGTCCAGCTCGAGGGTCGAGGAGGTCAGCAGGCGCCCGTCGGCCGGGGCGCGGTCGCCGGCGTCGAGCAGCACCACGTCACCGGGGACCAGCTCGGTGGCGTCGAGCTCGACCACACGGCCGTCCCGCCGCACCCGCGCGGTCGTGCTGATCATCCGCTTGAGCGCCTCGACGCTGGCCTCGGCACGCAGCTCCTGCACGAACCCGATGACGGCGTTGAGGCTCAGCACGACGGCGATGACGATGGCGTCCTTGAGATCGCCGACGATCGCCGACAGCCCCGCCGCGCCCATCAGCACCAGGATCAGCACGTTGCGGAACTGGTCGAGCAGCAGCTTCCACTTCGGGCGCTTCTCGCCCTCGGGCAGCTCGTTGCGGCCGTACTGCTGACGGCGGCGTTCGACCTCGTCGGCCGACAGCCCGCGGGAGCGTTCGACCCCGAAGGCGGCGGCGACCTGCTCGCCGGGCAGGGCGTGCGGCGGCGTGTCGAGCCGGTCCGGCGTCTCGACCGCCACGTCGGCAGCAGCGAGACGATCGTCGGCGGGAGCGTCTGCGGGCATGCGAGGCTCCGGTTGCGTCGACCACAACCGGAGGTCTCTCCACCGCTGCGGTCACGAGTGACACGCGGCGGCCGGGCGCCCGGGCACCGGTGGCGGTGCCGTACTGACGGGCGATCCGTGGGGATACTCCCCTCCGTCGTCCTGCAGGATACGCGCCCGCAGGCGCGGCGGATGGCTACTCGCGGACGATGCGCGCGCGCCACTCGGCCAGCCACGCCGCCGAGGACCGGTAGGCCTCGTCGTCGCTGGCGATGCGGTCGGCCTCCTCGGTCTGGCGCGCCCCGGACCGGCGGTAGCTGCCCAGCACCTTGACCTCGCGGTGGGTGCGCTGGGCGGCGGCCAGGGCGTCGCCGACCCGTTCGTCGGCCAGGTGCCCCTCGACGTCGAGGAAGAAGCAGTACTCGCCGAGCTCGGCCTTGGTGGGGCGCGACTCGATCTTGGTCAGGTTCAGCTCGCGCTCGGCGAAGATCTCGAGCAGCTGCAGCAGCGCCCCGGGGCGGTTGGCCTCGATGAAGACCACCACCGAGGTCTTGTCCCAGCCGGTCGGGCCGTGGTATCCGCGGGCCGATCACCACGAAGCGGGTCGAGTTGGCCGCCGAGTCGGCGATGTTGCGCGCCAGGACCTCCAGCCCGTACCGCTCCGCCGCCAGCGGGTTCACGATCGCGACCTCGGCGCCGTCCCCGCCGACGACCTGGGCGGCGGCCCGTGCCGTCGAGGTGGCGGGCACCCGCTCGGCGCCGGGAGGTTCGACGACAGCCACCGTCGGCACGCCGCCAGCGGGATGGGGTGGGAGTGGACGGCCGTGACGTGGGCGAGGTCGACCTCGCCCGGGGCGGCCAGCACGAGCGCGATGGGCAGCTCGAGCTCGGCCTCGATGAGCAGGTCGGTGTCGAAGGCCAGGGCGTCGAGGGTGGCGTGCACCGAACCCTCGATGGTGTTCTCGATGGGCACGACGCCCCGCTCGACCTCGCCGGCCTCCACACGTCGGACGACGTCGGTCGACGTCGGTGCACGGCACCAGTGCGGCGTCACCCCCGGTGACCAGGCGCGCGGCAGTCTCGGTGAAGGTCCCCTCGGGACCGAGGTAGGCGATCGTCATGGGAAGCAGGTCCTGGTCAGCCGGCACGGCGACGGCGGCGACCCGTCGGGGCCAGCGACTCGGTGGTCCCGGCGCCGGACAGCGCCTGCCGGACCGCGGCCTCCTCCTCGTCGGAGAGGTGGTGCTCGCTGGCGCCGCCGTGGATCGCCTTGGCGTACGTGCGGGTCTCGGAGCGGCCGTTGATGGCGCTGAACACGACCCCGTCGCCCCGTTCGTCGAGCATCGCGGCGGAGAACGACAGCGCCCCGCCCATGTCCTCGAAGGCGTCGTAGCGCACCACGGCGACCCGGGACAGGCCGTCGCGGAGCAGGTCGCGCAGGACCTCGGTGTTGTCGTGGACGACGCCGACGTCGGCGCGCAGGGCGGCGAGGTCGTCGACCTGGCGGCGCACGGCCGCGAACAGGTCCTCGCGGTGCTCGGTGCCCAGCGCCGCCGACGTAGTCACGGCGAACCGGGACAGGCTTCACCGACAGCACGGCCACCGCCACACGAGGCCCAGCACCGCGACGAGTGCGACGACGACGAGGATCCCGACGAGGTCCTCGGTCATGACGATCCCCTGGACGTGGTCGTGAGCACCGCCCCGGTGCCTGGTGGCCGAGACTACCGCGCGCACCTGCCGTCACCGCCGTGACCGGGGCGCGTCCTAGGATCGGGCCCGCAGGGATGTCCGCGACTCGTGCAGGAGGCATTCGTGGTCGACGCCCACGTCGACGCCCGTGACGGCGTGACGGGCGAGATGCTGCTCGGGGCGCTGGTCGACGCGGGCGCCTCCGTGGAGCGGGTCGAGGCCGCCGTGCGGACCCTCGGGGGCGGGGCGGTCCGCCTGGCCTGGGCGCGCGTCCCCCGCGGCGACACCACGGCGTGCGCCGTGCGCGTGCGCGCCCCCGAGTGGACACCGGACGTCCCGACCTGGGCCCGCATGCGCGAGGTGCTGACCTACGCCGCCCTGGACGACGCGGTCCGCGACCGCGCGCTCGAGGCGGTCCGACGGCTGGTCACGGCCGAAGCCGCCACGGCGGGCGTCGCCGTCGACGACCTCGACATGTCGCAGGTCGGCGTGCTCGACACCATGTCGCTGGTCGTGGCGGTGTGCACGTGCGTGGCCGAGCTCGGGCTCGACACCATCACCATCGGTCCGATCGGGCTCGGCTCCGGCACGGTCGACACGCTCGCCGGCCCGATCGCGGTGCCCGCACCGGCCGTCGACCACCTGCTCACCGGGTTCACCACGCAACCGCAGGACACCGACGTCGAGCTGACCACCGCCACGGGTGCCTGCCTGGTCTCGACGCTGGCGCAGCGAGGCATGGCCGACCCGCCGGCGGAGGTGGCCCGGGTGGGGATCGGGGCGGGGCACCGGATCGAGGGCGAGGCCCGCGTGCTGCGGCTCCTGCTGCCCGCCGCGACCACTACGGCGCCCAGTGGCACGAGCGGTTGACGCACCGATCTGGTCGGTCTGCGCCCTCGCGGCGAGGTCACCTGCCTACACTCCCGACGGTTCACACTGCCGCTGGGAGGAGCGTTTCCGTGGCCAGACGTGTGCGCGCATGCGTGCTCGCGCTCGGGGCCGTCCTCATGGTCGCCCTCCTGGTGCCCCAGGCGTGGGCCGAGACGGCCTCGCCCTCCGACGGGGCGTCCACCGCCTCCGAGGGGGCCACCGCCCCCGAGGGCGCGGCCGAGACCGGGCTGTCCGGCACGATCCGGGATGGTGACCGCAACCCCGTCCCCGGGGTGACCATCACCGTCACGGACGCCGACGGCAACCAGGTCGGGTCGGCCACGACCGACGACGAGGGCAGCTGGCAGGTGCTCGTCGACGGGGGCGGGACCTACACGGCCACGTTGGACGAGACCACCCTGCCCGACGGCGTGGCGCTGCGGGACGCCGACCGCAACCCGCTGGAGGTCGAGGTTCCGACCGGCAGGGTCCGCCCCGCCCTGTTCCTGCTCGGCGAGGGCAACGCGGGGCGCAGCACCGCCGACGCCTTCTGGCGTGCGGTCGCCAACGGGCTGAAGTTCGGGCTGATCATCGCGATGACGGCCGTCGGGCTGTCCCTGATCTTCGGCACCACCGGGCTGATCAACTTCGCCCACGGCGAGCTGGTCGCCTTCGGCGCCCTGGTGACCTGGTGGCTCAACGTCCAGACCTGGCACCTGCACCTGCTCGTGGCGGCGCCGATCGCGATCGTGCTGACGGCCGCGCTCGGCGCCAGCATGGAGAAGGGGCTGTTCAACCCCTTGCGCCGACGGCGGGTCGGGCTGTTCCAGCTCATGATCGTGTCGATCGGCCTGTCGCTGTTCGTGCGCCACCTGCTGCTGCTGTTCTTCGGCGGCGCCCCGCGGCCCTACGCCGACTTCGTCGGCCAGTCGGTCATCCGCATCGGCCCGGTCGCGCTCACGCCCCGCGACCTGTCGATCATGGCCATCTCCGTCGTGATCCTGGTTGCCGTGGGCCTGATGCTGCAACCACCCGCATCGGCAAGGCGATGCGCGCGGTGGCCGACAACCGCGACCTGGCCGAGTCCTCGGGCATCGACGTCGACCGGGTCGTGCTCTTGGTGTGGGTGCTCGGCGGCGGGCTCGCGGCGGCCGGCGGGATCCTGTTCGGCTCGGCCGTCGCGGTCGACTGGTTCATGGGCTTCCGGCTGCTGCTGCTGATGTTCGCAGCGGTCATCCTCGGGGGTCTCGGCACCACCTACGGCGCCATGGCCGGGGCCATCGTGATCGGCCTCGTGACCGAGGTGTCGGTCGTGTGGTTCCCCGCCGAGCTGAAGTACATGTGGGCCCTGGTCGTCCTGATCGTCGTCCTGCTCGTCCGGCCCCAGGGCATCCTGGGCCGTTCCGAGCGCATCGGCTGAGGAGCGGTCCGTGGACTTCAGCGAGATCTTCTTCAGCGGCCTGCGCGGCGCGTTCGGCCCCACGGCCGCGGCCTACGCGCTGCTGGCCATCGGCCTGAACATGCACTACGGCTTCACCGGGCCTGCTGAACTTCGGCCAGGTCGGCTTCATGCTCGTCGGCGCCTACGGCGTCGGGATCACCGTCGCCACGCTCGGCTGGTCGATGTGGCTGGGCTCGTGTTCGGCCTGCTCGCGGCGTCGTGCTGGCCCGGTGCTCGGCGTGCCCACCCTGCGGCTGCGATCCGACTACTTCGCCATCACCACGATCGCGGTCGCCGAGGTGCTGCGCCTGGTGGTGAGCTCCAGCTGGGCCGACCAGTCACCGGTGGCCCCTTCGGGCTGCAGTCATCGCCGCGACTTCTGCGCGATCAACCCGTTCCCCCCCGGCCGCTACGGCATCGGGCTGGTCTCCTACACCAACCAGCAGACGTGGGCGCTGGTGGTCACCTGGGCGTCGCGCTGCTGTGCACCCTGCTGCTCGTCGCGCTGATGCGCAGCCCGTGGGGGCGGATGATCAAGGCCATCCGCGAGGACGAGGACGCCGCCCGGGCGCTGGCAAGAACGTCTTCTCGTTGAAGATGCAGTCCTTGGTCATCGGCGGCGTGATCGGGGCGCTCGGCGGGGTGCTGTTCGCCATCTCCGGGTCCACGGTCAACGCCGACACCTACTTCCCCAGATCACCTTCTTCGCCTACACGGTCCTGATCCTGGGCGGGCAGCGTCACGCTTCGGCCCGATGCTCGGGGCGGTGATGTTCTGGTTCCTGTTCCAGGCCATCAACACCGGCCTGCGGCAGGCGGCGTCCGTCGACGCCCTGCCCGCCTTCATGCAGGGCGGCGGGCGACCGGCGCCGTCGCGCTGACCACCGTCGGCCTGGCCCTGATGCTGCTGATGATCTTCCGACCCCAGGGCCTGGTCGGGAACCGACGGGAGATGATGCTCAATGCCTGATCGTCCCTCCCTCGCCGACGTCGCCCCCGAACCCGGCGTGGCCAAGCCCGACCCGATCCTCATCGTCGACGGTGTCCGCCGGTCCTTCGGCGGCCTGACCGCCGTCGACGTCGAGCACCTCGAGATCCAGCGGGGCGTCATCACCGCCCTGATCGGACCCAACGGGGCGGGCAAGACGACCTTCTTCAACCTGATGACCGGGTTCGACCGCGCCGACGGCGGCTCCTGGACCTTCGACGGCGAGAACCTGGCGCGTGTCCCCTCGCACCGGGTCGCCCACCGCGGCATGGTCCGCACCTTCCAGCTGACCAAGGCGCTCGCCCGTCTGACCGTCCTCGAGAACATGAAGCTCGGCGCCGGGAACCAGGTCGGCGAACGCTTCCTGCCCGCGCTGCTGCCGACCCGCTGGCGCGGCCAGGAGGACGAGATCGAGGACCGCGCCGACGAGCTGCTGGCACGGTTCAAGCTCGACCACATGCGCGACGAGTACGCCGGCACCCTCTCGGGCGGCCAGCGCAAGCTGCTCGAGATGGCCCGGTCGCTCATGCTCGACCCCTCGCTGGTCATGCTCGACGAGCCGATGGCCGGGGTGAACCCGGCGCTGACCCAGTCCCTGCTCGGCCACGTCACCACCCTGCCCGACGACGGCATGACCGTCGTGTTCGTCGAGCACGACATGGATGTCGTGATGGCCATCTCCGACTGGGTCGTGTCATGGCCCAGGGCGGGATCATCGCCGAGGGCCCGCCCGGCGCCGTCGCCGGACCCCGCCGTGATCGACGCCTACCTCGGCGCCCACCACGAGGACAAGAGCGCCTAACGACGAGGGGCACGGTCACCATCGACCACGAGCTGGCCCGCCAGGTCGCGGAGGGACGCGCATGAGCGACCAGCCCGCCGCCCCCGCCACCGACGCGTCCACGACGGAGCGCGGCGAACCGCTGCTGGTCGCCGACGCCGTCACCGCCGGGTACCTGCCGGGCGTGGACATCCTCGAGGACTGCTCGCTCGAGCTGTACCCGGGCGAGCTCGTCGGCATCATCGGCCCCAACGGCGCCGGCAAGTCCACGCTGATCAAGGCCATGTTCGGGCTGGTCGACGTCCGCTAGGGCACGGTGCGGCTCGGCGGCGAGGACATCACCAACCTCGACGCCCACGAGCTCGTCGAGCGGGGCGTCGGCTACGTGCCCCAGACCAACAACGTCTTCCCCAGCCTCACCATCGAGGAGAACCTCGAGATGGGGCTGTACCTGCGGCCGAAGGACTTCGACACCCGCTTCGACGAGGTCTGCGACCTGTTCCCGCTGCTCGGTGACCGGCGTCGCCAACGCGCCGGCGGCCTGTCCGGCGGCGAACGCCAGATGGTGGCCATGGGCCGGGCGCTGATGATGCGCCCGCGCGTGCTGCTGCTCGACGAGCCCTCCGCCGGCCTGTCCCCCGCCCTGCAGGACGAGGCGTTCCTGCGCACCCGCGAGATCAACGCCACCGGCGTCTCGATCGTCATGGTCGAGCAGAACGCCCGCCGCTGCCTGCAGATCTGCCACCGCGGCTACGTGCTCGACCAGGGCGCCAACGCCTACACCGGGCCGGGCAGCGAGCTGCTCGACGACCCCAAGGTCATCGAGCTCTACCTCGGCACCCTCGCCCAGGGCTGACCCGCCCCGCGCCCGCCCCCGGTGCCGGGTGCCCTCCCCGCCCCGTACTGGGTGCATGAACGGGGGCGGAGGTCCACCCATGCACCCAGTGGCGCCCGAGCGGGGCGGGGGCGCGCACGAGGGCCCGGCACCTGGTGATGCCGGGCCCTCGTGGCGTGTCAGGCGATCAGCGAACGATCCGCTGACCTCACGAGATCAGGAGATCTCGTTCAGGTCGACGTCCTGGTCGCCGACGATCTCGAGCGAGCCGTCGTCCTGGAACTGGGCGATGGCGTAGCGGCCGAAGGTCGGGTCGGTGCCCTGGATGTCCAGCGGCCCGGACGCGCCGGTGTAGTCGATGTCCTCGCCGTTCTCGAGCATGCCCTTGCACTCCTCGAAGGAGGTGCACTCGGTGCCGTCGGTGGTGACGTTGCCGACCTCTTCGATGAAGTCCGCCGGGTCGGTCGAGCCCGCCGCGACGGCGGCCAGCGCCATCACGATGGCGCAGTCGTAGGTCTGACCACCGTAGATGAGGTTGCCCTCCTCCTCCGGCGGCATCGCGTCGTTGAGGCGCTGGTTGAAGTCAGCGCCACCGGCGGCGCCGATGACCTTCATACCGGCGATGAAGCTCGGGTCGTCGGGGTTGACGTCGCCGGTCAGGGTCGGGCCGAACAGGCCGTCACCGCCGTAGATCGCCGACGGGTCGACGCCCGACTCGATCAGCTGACGGATCAGCGTCGCAGCCTCACCGAAACCGATGATGACGACGGCCTCGGCACCCGAGCCCGTGATGTCGGAGACCTCGGCCGAGAAGTCCGAGGTGTTCGGGTCGTACTGGACGTTGGTGGCCACCTCGGCACCGAGGTCGCTCAGCGCGGACTCGACCAGGTCGGCCAGGGCCGTGCCGTAGTCGTCGGCGCGGGCGGCGATGGCGACGGACTGGTACCCGTCGTTGACCACGGTGTCGGCGATGATCGGCGACACGGCCTGGTCCGGCGGCACGGTGCGGAAGTAGTAGCCGTTGTTGTCCTGGTCGGAGAACGCCGGCGAGGTGTTGGACCCGGAGCACTGGGCGATCTGGTTGTCGAACAGGAGCTGGATGATCTCCTGCGACATGCCGGATGCCGCCGCACCGATGACGGCGTCGGCGCCGTCGTTGATGACGCGGGCCGCGGCCTGGCGGGCCTGGGTCGCGTCGCCGGCCTCGTCGCCGGTCGCCAGCGTGACGTTGTTGCCGTTGACGCCGCCCGCGGCGTTGATGTCGTCGACGGCCAGCTGGACGCCGTTGATCATCGGGGCGCCGAGGAAGGCCAGCGGGCCGGACTCGGGCAGGATGTAGGCGAGGTCGAGCGTGTCGTCGCGCTCGGGGCGCTCGACGTCGACGGCCTCGGTGGTCGTCTCGGTGGCGCTGGGGGTCTCCGAGTCCGTCATCGTCTCGGACGACGTCATGGAGTCCGTCGTGGTCTCCGCGTCGCCGGTGTCGTCGCCCCCGCCGCAGGCGGTGAGCGCCAGGGCGACGGTCGCGGCGAGCGCCGTGTGGCGCAGCCAGGTGGATCGTTGCATGTTGGTGGTCCTCCCATGTCGATCATCGTGGGATCGAGTGGTGTCGGATCGACCCAACGCGGACGACACCGGACCCACGCGGGTGCGCGCTCACCTGCTGCACAGGTCAGGCGCGCGTCGGGGCAGACTACTACACGCGTAGGAGCAAGCTGCGGACTTGCGTGGACTACGCGCACGGCGACGCGTCCTGCCAGACTCCCTGACCACCCCGACGTGACGAGACGACCATGGCCGACGACCCCCTGCTGTTCTGCTGCTCGCACGGGGAGGACGAGCCCGAGCGGGCCACGGTGCCCTTCATCGCAGCGTCGGTGGCCGCCGTGTCGGGTCAGCGGGCCGTGGTCGTGTGCACCATCGACGCGGTGTGGCTGGGCACACCCGGGGTGGCCGACCGCGTGGAGTCGGAGGGCCAGCCCCCGCTCGGGGACCTGGTGCGCCAGCTCGTGGACGCGGGCGGCGAGATCTGGCTGTGCTCGGCGTGCACGACCAAGCGCGGGATCACGGGCGACGACACGATCGAGGGCGCCACCGTGGTCGGTGCCGCCCGGATCGTGGAGGCGCTGGCAACGGGTCGTGCGATCACGCTGGCCTGACCCCGCTCAGCCGACGCGCTCCATCTCGAGGTGCACGTGCGGCAGCGTGCGGCCCTTCTTGGTCACGAACCGGTCGATCTGCGACGAGAACGGCAGCTTGTGCGGGCCCTCCGCGAGCACCGTGCGGCCCGCCTCGACCCGGTCACCGATCTCGACCTGGGCGTCGAGGACGTGGAGGATCTTCAGCTGCACGTCGGGGTGGCCGTCCGGCTCGATCGTGATGATCGTGTCGGTGACCTTGCCGTACAGCGAGTACTCGTTGGCGGCGGTCACGGTGCCCGTCACGGGTGCGAAGACCTTGCGGCCCTCGTCCATGGCGACGTCGATGGCGGTCGCCGATCCGGTACCGCGACCACGGCCCGGCAGGACCATCGAGGGCAGCGGGTCCTCCCGCCGCTCGCTGGCCACGGGCTCCTCACCGAGGTTCCGGTCCGGGGCGGCGGCGGGGCGTACGTCGTCGGCCGCCGACCCCCCCTCGTGGAAGCCGACCATCTGTACGTGCGGGCTGGGTTGGACGATCTCGACGTCACCGTGCGTCGCGATCACGTTGGTGCGCCAGGCGTCGGGATCCTCCTGCGCGGCCTCGGCCCGCCCGCCGCTCGATTCGGGTCGGGGCGCAACCTCGGTGTCGCCGGAACGCGCAGCGGCCATCCCGGCGCCCAGCTCGGAGACGTCGAGGACGGGGCGTTCGGCCTCGACCGTCTCGTCGATCACGGCGGCGATCTGGTCGGGCGTGTCCGGTGCGACCGCGGGCAGGGCAGTGGTCCCGGCCCAGGTCACGCCCATCAGGCCGGTGAGCGTGGCGGCACGCACGAGGCGGCGGCGACGCGGCCCCGCGGTCCACAGGTCGGGGTCCACGGCGATCGGCGCGATGCCCCAGGCGGGGCGGCGCAGACGGCGTCGGCGCTGGCCACCGCCCGCCGGGGGGGCCGGCGGCGCATAGGCCAGGACGATCTCGGGCAGTTCAGGAGTCACGTGGGTCAACAGGCATCACCACGACCCATGGTGGGGCAACGACGCGTGAGCCGGTACCCACGCACGGTGGGGGCGGCCCCCACGACCGGCCATGGACGTTCGTCGCGCTCGCTCGCACGGGGTCTCAGCGGCCCTGCGAGAGCCAGTCGTCGAAGGACCGCCCGCTGATCCGCTCGTACGCCTCGACGTACTTCTCACGGGTCCGGGCCACCACGTCGTCGGGCAGCGCCGGGGCGGGTGGGGTCTTGTCCCAGCCGGTGGAGGTCGCGTAGTCCCGGACGAACTGCTTGTCGAAGCTGGGTGGGGTGGTCCCGGGCTCCCACTGGTCGGCGGGCCAGTACCGCGACGAGTCCGGCGTCATCACCTCGTCGGCGAGCACCACCTGGCCGTCCTCCTCGAGGCCGAACTCGTACTTGGTGTCGGCCAGCAGGATGCCGCGCTCGGCGGCCACGGCCGCGCCCCGCCGGTACAGCTCCAGCGCCACCTCGCGCAGGCGGCCGGCCAGCTCCTCGCCCACGCGCTCCCCCATCACCTCGAAGGTGACGTTCTCGTCGTGCTCGCCGTGCTCGGCCTTGGTGGCCGGGGTGAAGATCGGCTCGGGCAGGCGATCGGCCTGGACGAGGCCGTCGGGCAGCGGCACGCCGCACACCGACCGGTCGCGCTGGTACTCGACCCAGCCCGAACCCGCGAGGTAGCCGCGGACGACGCACTCGAACGGGACGATGTCGACCTCGCGGACCAGCATGGTGCGCCCCGCCAGCGCGTCGCGGTGCGGCTGGGCCGCCGGGCCGAAGTCGACCACGTCGGTGGAGACCAGGTGGGTGCCGACGACGTCGGCCAGCTGCTCGAACCAGAAGGCCGACAGCGCCGTGAGCACCTTGCCCTTGTCCGGCACGGGGGTCGGGTGGATGACGTCGTAGGTCGAGACCCGGTCGGACGCCACCAGCAGCAGGTGGTCCTCGTCGAGGCGGTAGACGTCGCGGACCTTGCCGGACCGGACGAGCTCGAGGCCGTCGAGGGGCATGCCGGGACCTTCGCGTGGGGACAGCCACCGAGCCTAGACAGCAGGGAGTACGGTTCGGCTCGTCGCAGGGCAGGAGCGCCATGTACGAGTTCGACTGGACGCGCACGGTGCCGGGGGCCAGCCCCCAGCAGTGCTTCGACGTCGTCACCGACCCCGATCTCGCCAGCGAGTGGGTGTCGATGGCCAACTCGGTCACCGCCGAGGGCGGGCCGGGCGAGGGCCGCGTCCTGCACATCAAGGCGGGCCTGATCGGCGTGTCGATCAACCTCGAGTCCACCGTCACGACGTGGGACGAGCCGACGGCCTATGCCTACGGCGGCGAGAAGCCCTTCCACCAGCACATGCGCTTCACGTTCGCCGAGGACGGGGACGACACGACGATGCGCTGCCAGGTCGAGTTCGACCCCGGCAAGTTCTTCAAGTTCGGTACGGGCAAGGTCGCGGCCAAGACCTTCGGCAAGCAGTTCGAGGGCGACCTCGACCGCCTGGTGAAGGTCATCCAGCGCAGCTGACGGGGCGCTCAGCCGACGCGTGCCGCCCCGTCGCGCGCGACGGCACCGCCTACCGGCCCACGCGCGCATCGCCGTCGCGGCGCGGGTCGGCCTGCGCGTCCACGCCCCGATGGCCGCCGGCCTCGACCACGCCGACCCCACCGAACAGCATCGAGGTCGGCGGGAACACGCGGGTCGCGTACGGGACCTCGGCCAGCTCGAGATCCTCCTCGTGCCACACCTCGACGTCGCCCTCGGGCGACCGCACGACGTGCAGGCGCGGGTGGCGGTTGGCCTCGTCGAGGGGCAGTCGCGCCCCGACCACGCCGGCCAGGACCTGCAGGATCGCGGTGGTGATGCGGTCCGCGCCGGGTGAGCCGATGGCGATCGTGCGCGAGCCCGACCGGGCGATCGTCGGCGCCATGTTCGACGGCAGCCGGGTCCCGACCGGGAGCGCGTGCAGGCCGCGGCGGTTGAGCTCGAACTCGCCGAGGCTGTTGTTCATCCAGATGCCGGTCCCGGGCGTCATCACGCCGGACCCGTACCCGGACGACGCGGTGATCGAGACCGTCAGGCCCTCGGCGTCCACGGCCGAGACCTGCACGGTCGAGGGCGCCCCGCCGTGCGGTCCGAGCCCCGCGGCCACGGCCTCGTCCACGAACGCGGTCGACGCGGCGCGCAGGTCGTCGGCCACGTCGAGGTGGGTCGCGCGCCGGCCCAGCACGGCGACCTGGACGTCGACGAGGCGGCGGACGGCCCGGGGCGTCCACCCCCCGTCGGGCTCGTCGCCCATGAGCAGCAGCATCGCCGCCAGCACCGCCCCGCCGATCGACGGGGGCGGCACGGTGGCCACGTCCCAGCCGCGCACGTGCAGGGTGCGGGCGGCGCCGACCGCGAGCTCGTAGGCGGCGAGGTCCTCGCGAGTCAGCAGGCCGTCGTTGGCTGCGACGTCCTCGGCGACCATCGCCCCGAGCTCGCCCCGGTACAGCAGCCCGACACCCTCGCCGGCCAGGGCGTCGAGCGTGTCGGCGAGCTCGGGGATGCGCAGGGTCGCCCCGACCGGGTGCAGGTTCCCGTCGGCGTCGTGCAGCACGGCGTGGGACGGGGCGTGCCAGCCGTACAGCCCGTCGTGCACGAACTCGAGGTAGTGGTGGTTGGACCGCCCCAGGGGGAAGCCGTCGCGGACCGCGACGATCGCGGGCTCGAGGACATCACGCCACGGGGCGCGGCCGAACTCGGCGTGGAGCCGGGCAAGGCCCTTCAGCGTGCCCGGCGTGGCGATGGTCCCGTGCCCGATGGCGGTGTGCATGCCGCCGGCGTACCCCGACCGGTACTCCCACATGCCGCGTTCGAAGGCGTCGCGCGGCTGCCCGCGCCCCGGCATCTCGACGTTGGCGTCGATGGCCATCACCGGCCGTCCCCGGCGCGCCGCCAGCAGGAACGCCCCGCCCCCGAGCGAGCACACGCCGGGCTCGGTGCAGCACGACGTCACGGCCGCCGCCACGGCAGCGTCCACGGCGTTGCCCCCCGCGTCGGCCAGTGCGAGGCCCGCCTGCGCGGCGACCTCGTTGCTGGCCGCGATCCCGAGCGTCATCGCGGGGCGCTCAGATCGGCAACAGGGCGACGTCGGAGCGCTGGTGCTTGCCCCACCAGCTGATCTTCGACGCGGCCTCGTAGGCGACGTGGCGGGCGTCGCCGACCGTGGCGCCCCGCCCCACCACGGTGAGGACCCGTCCCCCGGCCGTGACCAGCGTGCCGTCGCCGGAGTCCGAGGTGCCCGCGTGGAACACCTGCACGCCGTCCATGGCGGCGGCCCGGTCGACGCCGGTGATCTGCTTGCCGGTGTCGTAGCTGCCCGGGTAGCCGCCGGACGCCAGCACCACGCCGACGAACGCGTCGTCGTGCCAGGCGACCTCGACGTCGGTGACCGACCCGGTCGCCGAGGCCCACAGCAGCTCGCCGAGGTCGCTGGCCAGGCGCGGCAGGATCACCTGGGTCTCGGGGTCGCCGAAGCGGACGTTGAACTCGAGCAGCTTCGGGCCGGCCTCCGTCTCGACCAGGCCGGCGTACAGCAGGCCCCGGAACGGCGTGCCGCGGTCGGCCAGCTCGCGCAGCACCGGGGTGAACACCGTGTCGCGCAGCGCCTCGGCCTCGTCGAACCCGAACCCGGGTACCGGCGTGTAGGCGCCCATGCCGCCCGTGTTGAGGCCCTCGTCGCCGTCGAGCGCGCGCTTGTAGTCCTGCGCCGGCGACAGCAGCACCACGTCGGTGCCGTCACAGACCCCGAACACGCTGCGCTCGGGCCCGTCGAGGAACTCCTCGATCACCAGGTTGGCCCCGGCGTCCCCGAACGCGCCCCGCACCAGGGCGTCGTCGACCGCCTCGCGGGCCTCGTCGAGCTCGTCGCAGATGCGCACGCCCTTGCCGGCGGCCAGCCCGTCGGCCTTGACCACGTACGGGGCGGCGAAGCGGTCCAGCGCCGCGTGGGCCTCGTCGCGGTCGCCGGTCGCCACGTGCCCGGCGGTCGGCGCCCCGGCCGCGTTCATGACCTCCTTGGCCCAGGCCTTGGAGGCCTCCAGCCGCGCCGCGCCGCTCGACGGTCCGAAGGCCGGGATCTCGCGGCGGGCGAGCTCGTCCACCACGCCGGCGACCAGCGGCGCCTCGGGGCCGACGACGACGAGGTCGACGCCCTCGCGCTCGGCGAGCTCGGCCACGGCCACCGGGTCGCCGGTGTCGACGGCGTGGGTCGGCCCGAGCGCAGCCATGCCGGGGTTGCCCGGGGCGGTGGCCACGCGGTCGACCGACGGCGAGGTCGCCAGCCGCCACGCCAGCGCGTGCTCACGTCCGCCGCCACCGACCACCAGGACCGATCGACCCACGGGTCACCTCCAGCTGCCGTCTCGTCGTGGGCGAAGCGTAGGGACCGTCCGTCCGTCGGCGGCACGCGGGGCGGCCACCGTCGAACGCGAGGACGAGTCCCCGACCCGCGGACCGACCACCATGCCCGAGCAGCCCGACGCCCCCCACCAGCGCCCCGCCGACGCCGACGACGCCACCGTGGCCGCGGCCGGCAAGGTCAGCGAGGCCTTCGAGTGGGTCGTGCGCGCTCGCGGGCGCCTGTACGACCTGCACCAGATGATCGGGCACGCCGACGCCCAGTTCGGCGAGGCCGTCGAGCTGCTCGAGCAGGCCGGCCATCCCGAGCTGGCCGCCCAGCTGCGCACCGAGCTCGTCGGACGCAACGTCCTCCCGGACCGCTGGACCTTCGAGGTCGTCGAGGACTTCGACACGACCTACTACGCCGTCGCCGACCGCTGGGACCGCCGCGTCCGCGACGAGCTGCTGGCGGGGCGGCGCCACGTGCACGAGGCCGAGATGAAGGCTGCCCGCCGCGACGACGGCCCCCGCGACGACACCTGACCCCGCCCCTCAGGGCACCAGGGGAACGTCCCGGCGGATCAGGGTCTGGGTGCGCTTGGGGCCGACCGAGACCCAGGTGATCGGGACCTGGGCCTGCGCCTCGAGCAGGTCGACGTAGTCCTTGGCCGCCTGCGGCAGGTCGTCGTACTCGGTGACGTCGGTGATGTCGTCGCCCCAGCCGGGGACCTCCTCGAACACCGGCTCGGCGTGGTGGAAGATGGTCTGGTGCGGTGGGAAGTTCTCGTAGACCTTCCCCTCGTACCGGTAGCCGGTGCAGATCTTCAGCGTGTCGAACTCGCTGAGCACGTCGAGCTTGGTGAGGAAGATGTCGGTGAACCCGTTGACGCGGTTGGCGTAGCGCGCGAGCACGCCGTCGAACCAGCCCACGCGGCGGCGGCGCCCCGTGGTGGTGCCGTACTCGCCGCCGGCCTCGGTCATGCGCTCGCCGGTCTCGTCGAACAGCTCGGTGGGGAACGGGCCCGCCCCGACGCGGGTGATGTAGGCCTTGGTGATGCCGATCACGCGGTCGATGTGGCGCGGCCCGACCCCGGCGCCGGTCAGCGCCCCGCCCGCCACCGGGTTGGAGGAGGTGACGAAGGGGTAGGTGCCGTGGTCGAGGTCGAGCAGCGTGCCCTGGGCCCCCTCGAGGATGATGTGCTTGTCGGCCTCGAGCGAGCCGTGGATCAGCTCGGTGGTGTCGACGAGCAGGGGGCGCAGGCGCTCGGCGTAGCCGAGGTACTCCTCGGCGATCTCGTCGACGCTCATCGGCAGCCGGTTGTAGAGCTTGGACAGCATCTCGTTCTTGAGGTCGAGCGCCGCCTCGAGCTTCTGGCGGAAGATCTTCTCGTCGAACAGGTCCTGGAACCGCAGGCCGACGCGCGATGCCTTGTCGGCGTAGGCCGGGCCGATGCCGCGCTTGGTCGTGCCGAGCTTGGCCTTGCCCAGCCGCCGCTCGATCAGCATGTCGAGCTCGCGGTGGTACGGCATGATCAGGTGGGCGTTGCCCGACATCTTCACGCGGGCGAAGGGGTCCAGGCCCTTGGCCTCGAGGGCGTCGAGCTCCTGCAGCAGGACGCTGGGGTCGACGACGACGCCGTCCGCGATGACCGGGGTGACGTGCGGGTACAGGATCCCCGAGGGGATGAGGTGCAGCTTGAACACCTCGTCCCCGACGATGACCGTGTGGCCGGCGTTGTTGCCGCCCTGGTAGCGCACGACGAGGTCGGTCGTGTCCGCGAGCAGGTCGGTGGCCTTGCCCTTGCCCTCGTCGCCCCACTGGGCGCCGACGATGATGGTGGCAGGCACGGTGTGCCCTTCCGCGCGAGGCCGGGACCGGCCGTGCACGTGCGGTGCGGCACGCGTTGGGGTCCCGGGATGATGGAGGACGCGAGGTCCGTTGCCGCCGTGCTGTCGGCAACGTGCAGCCATGCTACCGGACGGCTGGGATGCGCCGCTCAGTCCTCGGTCGGGGGCGCCGCGTCGGGCTCGACGGTGACCTCGTCCTCGGTCGCCGCGTCCCGGGGCGGGGCGCCGACCCATGCCGGCCGAGGCCAGCACCAGCAGGCCGAGGGCCACGAGCACGGTCGGCCACACCCACTCGGTGGTCAGCACGTCGACGGTGAGGCCGCCGGCCAGCGCCAGCGCGGCGATCGCGACGCACAGCAGGCCGGGGACGAGGGAGAGCAGGTCGGTGGGGTGGGTCTTCATGGTGGTCCTCCGAAGGGACGTCGGGTCGGTCACGAGGTCGTCAGGGCGTGGGGGGCGAGGCCGAAGTCGACGCCGTCGAAGGACTCGCCCGGCGGGACGCGGTCGCCCATCGGCCGGTCGGACTCCCGCACGAGGGTGACCTGGCCCACGGCGACGTCGACGTCGAGCACCAGCGTCCCGGCACCTTCCGCACCCGGGAAGACCGCGCTGCCGTCGAGGCCCCGGCCCTGCCGGTCGCCGTCGAACAGCTCGACCTGCCCGCCGGTCAGCGACCAGGTGACCTCGACGCGGGCGTCGTCGGGGACGATCACCGTGGCCTGGCCGAAGCCGACGCGGATGGCGGTCTCGACCCGCTGGCCGTCGAGGTCGGCGTCGCCCAGGTCGATGGTCAGGTCCCCGATGCCGAGCTCGTAGAGCGGTTCGATGTCGGCGGCGGCCGTGGTCCCGAACGAGCGTTCCCCGATGCCGGAGCCCAGCGGGATGTCGAGCTCGTCGGCGACCGAGGTCAGCACGAGCCCGGGCAGCAGCACGAGGATCGCCGGGAACACCAGCCACCGGGCCCGCCCCGCCCAGGCGCCGACGACCAGGCCGGCGCCGACCACGAGCAGCGCGACCGCGAAGGCGTCGTGGGCGGTGAGGGCCAGCACGTCGGTGGCGTCGAGGATCGCCAGCACACCGACGGCCAGCAGCGCCGCCCCGATGGTCAGCCGGCCGAGCAGGGAGCGCTCCCGGACACGTGGCCGGCGGCGGGGTCCAGCCGGGGCCCCCGGGCCCGACCGGGTCGACCGGAGCGGTCGGGTCCGACGGACCCGACGGGCCGCCGGTGCCGGGGCGCGGCGCAGGACGGGCCACGCCGGAGGGCGGGGGCGGCGGGGTCCAGGTGGGCGCCGGGGCCTCGGGACCACCGGGCGTGGCACCGGCCGGCAGGGTCGTGGCCCGCGAGCGGGCGCCGTCGGAGCGCCACAGCGCGATGCCGGCGCCGATGAGCACGATCGGCCACACGAAGGACCGATCGGCGACCGTGTCGGCCAGGGTCAGTGCGGCCAGCACGAACAGCCCGATGGCGATCCAGAAGGCCGGACCGCGGTCGCCGGTCGTGGCGACGGGGGCGGCGCCGCCGACGGCCTCGGGCGTCAGCAGCCACAGGGCGCCGTAGATGATGACCCCGGCCCCGCCGGCGAAGGCGAGGACCACGAAGCCGATGCGGACCAGGACGGGATCGAGACCGAACAGGTCGGCCAGCCCGCTGGCCACGCCGGCGATCACGCGGTCGTCGGTGCGACGGACCAGTCGGCGGGGGGTGGAGGGGGTGGACATGACAGCCTCCTGAGGAGGGTGGGCGGTTCGCCCGGGGACGGGGTGTGGCGCCGGCCGTGGTGGCGCCATCTGCTCCACATGGTCCACCGTCGGACACCCCCCGACCATGGGGGGCCACCCCGAGGCCACCCTGAGGCACCCCGGGGTGGGGCCGGGCCGCGACCGGGCGCGAACCTGCCGGGCGTGTGGGACCATGGCACTCGTCCACCTTCGTCGTCCCGAGGCACGCGTCCATGTCCCCCGCCGCTCCGTCCACCCCGGCGGTGTCCCGCACGCGCTTCCTGCGCTCGCGCCGGGACCGCGTCCTGCGGGGCGTGGCAGGAGGGCTCGGCGCCCGGACCGGGGTCGACCCGGTGCTGCTGCGGATCTTCTTCGTCGTGCTGGCGCTGGCCGGCGGGGCGGGCATCCTGCTGTACGGGATCGGCCTGGTGGTCTCCGACGAGCCCGGCGAGGACGAGGACCCGCCCGCGCGCCCCCTGGACCTGCAGCAGGCGGCCGCGGTCAGCCTCGTGGGGCTCGGCGTGCTGCTGATGCTGCGGGCGCTCGGGCTGTGGTTCGGCGACGCGCTGGTGTGGCCGGCGCTGCTGGCGGGCATCGCCTCGGCGGTCATCTGGACCCGTGGTGGCCACGCCGGGGACCGCCGCCCCGCCGACGACCCCCTCGGCCTCACCGGCTCGCGCACCGGCACCGCCGGCCGGATCATCATCGGCGCGACCCTGACCGGCGCCAGCGCGCTGGTCTTCCTGTCGGCCACCGACGACCCCGTCGAGGTGCTGGCCCCGCTGGCCGGGATCACCATCGGGGTGGTGCTGCTGCTGGCCCCGTGGCTGCTGCGCCTGTGGGAGCAGCTCGGGCGGGAACGCGACGAGGCCGCACGGGCGGCCGCGCGCGACGAGGTCGCCGCGCACCTGCACGACTCGGTCCTGCAGACCCTGGCGCTGATCCAGCGCGCCGGCGACCAGCCACGGCGGATGGTCACGCTCGCACGCCAGCAGGAGCGCGAGCTGCGCGCCTGGCTGTACGGCGACCGCGACCACCTCGACCCGGCCTCCTCGCTGGCCGGGGCCGATCGACGACCTCGTCGGCGAGGTCGAGGCCACCTTCGACCTCGACGTCGACACCGTCGTGGTCGGCGACGCCCCGGTCGACGAGGCGGTGGCCGGCCTGCTGGCGGCCACGCGGGAGGCCCTGGTCAACGTCGGCAAGCACGCCGGGGTGGCCGACGCCAGCCTGTACGTCGAGGCCGACACCGACCGCGTCGAGGCGTTCGTCCGGGACCGCGGCGAGGGCTTCGACCCCGCCCAGGTCCCACCGGACCGCCGCGGGCTGCGCGGCTCGATCCACGCCCGGCTGCAACGCCTGGGGGGCGGGGCGCACGTGGTCGCCACCCCCGGCCAGGGCGTGGAGGTGGAGCTGTGGGTCCCCCGGTCCCCCCGCCGCCCCCCAGCCGACCCGACCGACCTCCCGTCCACCATCACCGCGAGGACGCCATGACCGCCGCCATCACCGTGTTCCTGGTCGACGACCACAAGCTGTTCCGCACGGGGGTCCGCGCCGAGATCGGCCAACGGGTCCACGTCGTGGGCGAGGCCGCCGACGTCGACGGGGCCATCCAGGGGATCCGTCGCACGCGCCCCGACGTGGTCCTGCTCGACGTCCACCTGCCGGGCGGTGGCGGACGCGAGGTGATCGCAGGGGCGCGTGCCGAGGGCGTGATCGACACGACCTTCCTCGCGCTCAGCGTCTCCGACGCCGCCGAGGACGTCATCGCCACGATCCGCGCCGGGGCCCGCGGGTACGTGACCAAGACCATCTCGCCGGACGAGCTCGTCGACGCCATCCGTCGCGTCCACGAGGGCGACGCGGTGTTCTCGCCCGCGCCTGGCCGGGTTCGTGCTGGACGCCTTCGCGGGGGCCATGCCCGAGGGCATGGAGGCGATCGACGAGGAGCTCGACCAGCTCACCAGCCGCGAGAAGGAGGTCATGCGCCACATCGCGCGGGGCTTCACCTACCGCGAGACCGCCGGGCGGCTGCACATCTCGGTCAAGACCGTGGAGACCCACGTCTCGAACGTGTTGCGCAAGCTCCAGCTGAGCAATCGCCACGAGCTGACGGCGTGGGCCGCGGGGCGGCGCTTGCTCTGATCCCGACGCCCCGAGCCGGGCCGACGCCGGTGGTCGCGATCGAGCTCCTGTGCAGCTTCACTCGGGGGCGTCCAGCGGCCCGACAGGGCCGAACCTCGACAGAACCACGCACTGAAGGATTGCAGGGTGTCCGCCGAGTCCCCGCCCGAGAAGGCGACGAGTTCGTCGTCCGACAAGCGCGCCGCCCTGCCCATCGGCGAGGTCGCGCGCCGCACGGGCGTGGCCGTGGCCACCCTGCGGGCGTGGGAACGCCGCTACGGCCTCCTCGACCCGCAGCGCACCGAGGGCGGCCACCGCCGGTACGGCAGCGACGACCTGGCCCGCGTGCGGCGCATGCAGCAGCTGCTGGGCGACGGCTGGGGCGCCGACGCCGCGGCGCGGCAGGCCCGGGAGGACGCGCTGCAGGCCCTCGACGGGATCGAGGAGCGCGAGCCCCTGGACACCACCCGCGAGTTCCGGGTCCCCTCCCCTCCCCCCGACAGCGAGGTCGCGGACCGAGAACGGCCAGGCCGCCGGCTCCCACGCCCCGTCGCCGCCGCACGGCCTGACCCCGGCCGCGTCCGCGATCGTGCGGCGGCTCATCGACGCCGTCAGCGTCTACGACGCCACCGCGGCCAACGAGGCCATCGACGACACCTTCGCGCGGTTCGACGTGGCGGCGGCCCTCGACCACGTGCTCATGCCGACGCTGCGGGTGGTCGGCGAGGGCTGGGAGCACGACCCCGGCGCGATCGCCCGCGAGCACTTCGCGACCAACGCCATCCGCCCCCGGCTCATCCGCCTGCTGCGCAGCCCCGCCAGCCGCGAGGCGCCCACCTGCGTCGCGGCGGCGCCCGAGAAGGAGGAGCACGACCTCGGGGTGCTCGCCAGTGCCGTGGTCGCTGCCGACGCCGGCTGGTGCGTGACCTTCCTCGGGGCGCGCACGCCGACCGGGGCGCTGCGCCGCGCCATCGAGGCCACCGACGCCTCCGTCGCGCTGGTCGGCGCCGTGCGACGCCGCCCCGCCCAGACCTTCCTGGACGAGCTGGCACGCCCCCTGCCGTGCGGCCTGGTCCTCGGCGGCGCCGGGTTCCGCGAGGAGGACCTGCACCGCGTCGAGGGCGAGGTCACGCGCCACGTCGGGCGCCTACGCCACCCTGCCCACCTCGTTGCGCGCGGTGGGCTGACGGCCCGACGTCCTCAGCGCGAGATGCGGAACTTGATCCGCACGTGCGTGTGGTACTCGGAGATGCGCCCGTCCTCGACCACCGCCGAGGTGTCGAGCACGGTGAGCCCCTCGACGCCCCGCAGGGTGTTGGAGGCCTCCTCCAGCGCCTTCTGGGCAGCGTCCCGCCACGACTCGGTGGACACGCCCACCAGGTCGATCGTCTTGATCACGGCCATGGTTGCTTCCTGACACACGGGAGGTCGTGTCCGGATGGGCACGGCGTCAGGGCGATCCTAGGAGCGCAGGAAGAACACGACCGCCATTGCGGCGATGCAGCCGATCCCCCCGGCCACGGCGGCAGGCATGCCCCAGCGGTCGCCCTTGAGGTAGGCGGCGCTGCCGAGCACCATCGCCACGATGCCGAGCACCACGCCGGCGCCGACGAGCAGGGGCGAGAGCAGCGCACAGATCCAGGCGAGCACCGCGAGCGGTCGGCGTCCCGCCGGCGAGATCGGCGGACCGTCCTGCATGCGGGGCGCGGTGTCCTGGTCCATGTCGGTCAAGGATAGGGCCCCGGGCGGGGACTACGGTCCGGGCCCCGATCGAGGAGCGAGCGTGGCCACGTCCCGCCGGCTGAAGATGACCGACGACGAGCTGGACGCCTTCCTCGCCGAGGAGCGGGTCCTGCACCTGGCCACCGTGGACGAGGCCGGATGGCCCGCGGTCGTGCCGGTGTGGTTCGTGTGGCACGACGGGGCCTTCTGGGTGTGGAACCTGGACCGCGCGTCCCGCACGACAAGGCTCCAGTCCGGGGCCACGAAGGTCGGCGTCTGTGTCGACGGGGGGGTCGAGTACGTCGAGCTGCGGGGCGTCACCGCCCGCACCGAGCACGCCTTCGTCGCCGACGACGACGTGCCCGTCGAGGTGCGCACGCTGCTGGGCCGCAAGTACTTCGGCATCGACGGCCCGGTCGAGCCGGTCGACGACCACACGTGGCTGCGCCTCGACCCCGCCGAGGTGCAGACCTGGGACTTCCGCAAGGTCCACGGCGGCTGACCGGGTCGTCCCCGACATCGCTCAGGCGGGGTCCCACCGGCGCGTCAGCACCAGCCCGGTCGCCGCCACGGTGGCCATGGTGACCGACACCGCCACGCCCGCCCCGACACCCGCAGCATCGGCGACGGCGCCGTCGACCAGCGCAGCCACGGGGCGGAACCCGAGGAACGCCACGGACCACAGCGCCATCACGCGCCCCCGGACCTCCTCGTGCAGCCGGTACTGCAGCTCGCCGTTCACGGTGGTGACCGCCAGCAGGAAGCCCGCCCCGGCGATGCCCATGCCGACCAGCACGAGGTCGTCGACGGGCGCGGTCGCCGTGACGAGCATGCCGACGGCCAGGAGGGCGTAGCCGAGCTCCGCGAGCCGGGTCCGGGGGAACCGCTCCCGCAGCCAGGTGAGCACCAGGCTGGCCGTCACGGCCCCCGCCCCGAAGGACGAGCCGATCCAGCCGACGAAGTCCCCGCCCCGCCCGAACGCGTCGGCCAGGGCGGGAGCGAGGGTCTGGACGGGGTCGGTGGCGAAGCCCAGGGCCACGGTGGCGAGCAGGGCCCGCACGATGAACGGGTCCCCCGTGGCCACCCGGACCCCGGCGCGCACGGACCGGTCGGCACCCTCCCGAGGCTCGAGCCGGGTCGGCCGACGAGGACGCAGCCGTGCCAGCACGACGGCGAAGAACGCGAAGGTGGTCGCGTTGATCGAGAAGGCGACGCCGGCACCGGCCGTGGCCAGCACGATGCCCGCCAGTCCCGGCCCGATCGCCCGGGCGAGGTTGAAGCTGACCGAGCCCAGCGCGATGGCCTGCGGCAGGTCCTCGCGCGGGACCAGGGCAGGCACGATCGCCTGCGTGGCGGGGATCGTCACGGCGTAGCCGATGCCGATGATCGCGGTCGCCGCGAACACCGGCCATGCCCCGGGGAGCCCGTCGACGCCGAGGACCACCACGACCGCCGCGAGCGCCGCCGCCCCGGCGAAGGACACGAGCTGGGCGCCGACCATCAGCCGGCGACGATCCACGCGGTCGGCGGCGGCGCCCGCGGCCGGGGCGAGCACCAGCGTCGCCCCGAACTGCAGCACGCCCACGACGCCGACCAGCGTGGACGAACCGGTCAGCTGGAACACGACGTAGGCCGCGGCCACGTTCTGGAACCAGTTGCCCGTCGACGACACGAGGTTGCCGGCCAGGTACGGCCCGAAGGCCCGGTCGCCGAGCAGCTGGGGGGTGCTGCGCGGTTCGGGCTCGGCGGACGGGACGGCTGAGGTGATGGTCGGTCCGGGGCGCAGGAGGTCCCCGGGACGATACGGGGCCGGCGACTAGGGTCGACGACACCAGACACAGACGCGGGGGCGCGCGGTCGGATCTCCCGAACCGGAACCACCACCGAACGACGCCGTCGTGCTGCTCGCCCGAGCAGCCGCCCTCGTCGAGGACCTCGACGTCGAGGTGTCCACGGGGCTGGCACGGCTGGCTGACGCGGTGGCCCGACGGGGCTCGGCGCCGACCCTGGGCGGGGCGGCCTGCCATGCACGGGCCCGTGTCCGCCTGCTCGGTCGACGCGAGCTCCTCGACCGGCACGGGGCGCACCGTCTGGGTGGGAGGGTGGCCGAGCTGGTCGTGCTGCTCACGGTGCGGGGACCTCGCCTGCGGTCCGAGGAGGCGGCGGACGCCCTGTGGCCCGACGTCCCGCCCCGACGTGGGCGGGAACGGCTGCGCACCGTCCTGGCGCGGACTCGGCGCCAGGTGGGCCCGGTGATCTCGCGGCACCATGACGGCGTGGCCGTGGCCCAGGGCCTCGACGTCGACCTCTGGGAGTTCGACCGCCTGGCCGATCGCGCACTGCAACAGCGCGGACCGGCGGCGACGGCGTGCGCCCGGGCGGCGCTGGAGCTGTTCGACGAACAGGTCGCACCGGGGCTGGGTGCAGACCACACGTGGCTGGCCACCGCGCGGGAGCGTCACCGGATGCGCGGCCTGGCCCTGCACGACCGACTGGCCGATGCCGCCGAGGACGCCGGGCGCCCCCACGAGGCCGCCACGGTGCTGCTGTCGGCGCTGCGGCTGGACCCGCTGGCCGAGCACCGGGTCGCGCGCACCGGCCGGGTGCTGGCCGCTGCCGGCGATCGCGGCCGTGCCCTGGACCTGCTCGACCGGGTGTGCGATCGGCTGCACCGCGAGGGCCTTGGTGCCGGCCCGGAGCTGCGGGACCTGACCGCCTACCTGCGACGCCGCGTCTGACCCCGACCTGACACGGCGGTGACACGGGGCCGTGCGACGGTGCGGCGCCCCCTCGCGGGCACCCCTCCCCCTGTCTCCGAGGTTCCCGATGCCCCTGCCCCGCCGCACGTTCGCTGCGACCGCCACGGTCGCCCTGCTGGCCGCTGCCGGTGTGACCGCCGCGGTCGCCGCCGACCCGGCCCCCGCACCCCCGCCCGCGATCGCGTTCCTGGCCAACGGCCGGGTCCCCGCCGACGCCCTGGCCGCCGGCCCCATCGCCGGACAGCTCGGCGCCCCCATCTACACCACCGAGCAGGCCAGCCTGCCCGACTCCACCGCCACCGCCCTGGACACCGGCGACCCCGAGCTGGTCATCGTCCTGGGCGGCCCCGTGGCCATCTCCGACCACGTCATCGACCAGGTCGAGACCGCCACCGGACTGGCCGCCACCGACCAGCCCACCCCGGCCGGCGGGATCGTGCGCGCCGCCGGGCCCGACCGGTTCGCCACCGCCGCCGCCGTGGCCGACCTGCTGGCCGCCTACGACCCCGCCTACCTCCCGGTCACCGCCCAGGCCGTCGACGCCGACACCCTCGACGGCAAGCACGCCAGCGCGTTCGTGGAGGAGGGCGACCCGATCGACGCGGAGACCCTCGACGGGACCGACGGCAGCGACTTCGCCCGGGGACTGTTCGCGGTCGTGGACAGCGACGGGACCGTCCGAGCCGGCTCCCACCTCACCACCACCGGCAACGTCCACGTCAGCGACGGGTGGTACGTCCTCGAGTTCGATCCAGGACGTGACCTACTGCGCCGTGACCGCCTCCTTCGGGTCCCGCAGCGGCACGTCGTCGTTGAACAGCCGGATCATCTCCGTGACGAAGGCCGTCGGCAACCCCAGCGTCGACCCGGGGACGGTGGGCGTGCAGATCGAGCGCTTCCAGAGCGGCGTCCCGGGCTTCACCGCGGAGGACGCCCCCTTCGACGTCGCCGTCATGTGCTGAGCCTGCGACCCGAGACACCCACGAACCGCTGACCGAGAGAGCTGAGCCATGCCCCTGCCCCGCCGCACGTTCGCTGCCACCGCCACGGTCGCCCTGCTGGCCGCTGCCGGTGTGACCGCCGCGGTCGCCGCCGATCCGGCCCCCGCACCCCCGCCCGCGATCGCGTTCCTGGCCAACGGCCGGGTCCCCGCCGACGCCCTGGCCGCCGGCCCCATCGCCGGACAGCTCGGCGCCCCCATCTACACCACCGAGCAGGCCAGCCTGCCCGACTCCACCGCCACCGCCCTGGACACCGGCGACCCCGAACTCGTCATCGTCCTGGGCGGCCCCGTGGCCATCTCCGACCACGTCATCGACCAGGTCGAGACCGCCACCGGACTGGCCGCCACCGACCAGCCCACCCCGGCCGGCGGGATCGTGCGCGCCGCCGGGCCCGACCGGTTCGCCACCGCCGCCGCCGTGGCCGACCTGCTGGCCGCCTACGACCCCGCCTACCTCCCGGTCACCGCCCAGGCCGTCGACGCCGACACCCTCGACGGCCAGCATTCGTCCGCCTTCCAACCTGCCGGCGACTACCTGCCTGCCTCCACCGGTGCGTTCGCACCTGTGGCGTTGATCAAGGTCTGGGTCGACGGATCCATCATGGAAGCCGGCTTCCGACAGCCCGTGACGTCGGAGCCGACCGCGGCCCGAACCGGCGTGGGCGCGTACCAAATCGGGCTTCCAGGGGCTTCGTTGTCCACCCAGAACGACTTCGCCACGTGCACGCCCGCGACCGGCGTCCCCACACTGATCACGACACAGATGGTCGCCGGCAATCTGCGAGTCGAGACCTATGACGCTGACGGTGCGGCGATGGACGCCGTCTTCACCTGCGCGATCTATCTGAGGTGAACTCCCTCGCCCCTTCCATCCGCGACGGCGAGTGGCGTCACCGCCGGACGGCTCGCGCCCCGCGGACGTCGCCGTGCAGTGCGCGGTGCACCTCTGACCTCGCCCCGACGGACGACCGGGGTCCGGTCCACCCTCGCCCCCGCGAACCCATGTCGAGGAGCCGGGTTCCCCCGACCACGAGGAGCAACCCATGGCCGACCACGACGCTGAGGAACTGAAGGGCACCGCCAAGGAGCTCGCTGGCAAGCTCGTCGGTGACGACGAGAAGGTCAAGGAGGGCCAGGCGCAACAGGAGCGTGCCGACGCGGCCGAGGACGCCGAGCGCCTCGAGCAGCAGGCCGCCCAGAAGCGCCAGCAGGCGGCTGGCCACAAGGGCGAGCAGGTCCGCAACGAGGAGTGACCCCTCCCCGACGCTCGTCTCGGCCCCGTCCTTTCGGTCGGGGCCGTCGCACGTCTAGGGTGGGGTTGGCGCTCGGGGGCGACGCCCGCCCCAGCTCGGCTTTCGCATCCCCCCGTGTGCCGTTCCTCTCCACGACCACCACCACACGGGGGCTCCCATGACCACGGTCCGCCTGCTCGCTGCTGTCGCCGCCCTGGCACTGGCCACGTCCGCCTGCTCCGCCGACGACATCGCCGAATTGGCCGCGGAGAAGGCCATGGAGCAGGCGGGGGGCGGTGACGTGAACATCGACACCGACAACGGCACGGTGTCGATGACCTCCTCCGAGGGCACCGTGCAGATGGGCGGCGGGTCGCTGCCCGAGGCGTTCCCCGACGACATGCCCCTGCCCGAGGGTGACTACGAGGTCGCCAGCAGCTTCTCCCAGGAGGGCAGCGACGGCCTGCAGATGCAGGCCGCGCTCCAGGTCCAGGCCTCCGTCGACGAGCTCTCCGGCTACTTCGAGCAGGCCCTGCCGGACAACGGCTGGGAGATCGTCGACACGCGGCGGCAGTCCATGGATGACATGGAGTCGGTGACCTACTCCATCAAGCACGAGGACGGCCGGGGCGGCATCGTGACCGTCACCCACGCGGGCGACGACCCGACCCTGGTCAACTACGGCATCGGTACCCGACTAGGACGGCTCGGCGGTGTCGCCGCCCGGAACCTGCGCGCTGCGGCAGGTCAGGATGTGCGCTGCCTCCCGCGTCGGCCCCGTCCGTTCGACCGGTGTCCGTAGCGTCGTTGGTTCCCTCCAACGAGTCAGGGGCTCACCTTGAGGACACGTCACACGTTCACCGCGACCATCGTGGTCGCCCTGCTGGCCATCGCCGGGGTCACCGCCGCGATCGCCGCCGACCCGCCACCACCACGCATCGTCTTCGTCGCCAACGGCCGTGTGCCCGCCGACGCCCTGGCCGCCGGCCCCACCGCCGGCCAGCTCGGCGCCCCCATCTACACCACCGAACAGGACAGCCTCCCCCAGGCCACCTCCGACGCGCCTGGACGCCTACAACCCCCAGCTGGTCATCGTGCTCGGCGGCCCCGTGGCCATCTCCGACAACGTCGTCAACGCCATCGCCTCCGTCACCGGCCTGCCCACCGTCGACCCCACCCCACCACCGTCCTCCGGCGTCGTGCGTGCCGCCGGCGCTGACCGGTTCGCCACCGCCGCCGCCATCGGCGACCTGCTCGGCGACTACAACCCCGCCGCCCTGCCCGCCGACGCACAAGCCGTCGACTCCGACCTGCTCGACGGCAAGGACACCTCCGAGTTCCTGTCCAGCGCGGCCGGCTCCGTGGGGACCGACGAGGTCGCGGACGGCTCCCTGCGCCTCACCGACATGGCCGTGTTCAGCGAGAAGATCACGGTCGACCCCCCGGCCATCGCCGCGCAGTCCTGCGTGACGGAGGTCCAGGCGGCTGCCGACGTCGAGTTCGAGGACGTCGCCTATGTCCGACCGTCGGCCAACATCGGCTCGGTGACCGTGACCGTCGTGTCTCCCGTCGGGGATGGCACGATCAAATACAACCTCTGCAATCCGACCGCCTCCGCCGTCAACCCAGCGTCGAGGGCCTGGAAGTTCGTCGCCTTCCGACCCTGAGCACAGCCGCCGGCCGCCCCGCCCCCAGATCCACGGGGCGGGGCGCCGTCACGTCGGGCGGCGCGGTGGCGCCGGACGTGACCGCGCGGCAGCACGGGCGGCACGTGCGGTGAGCAGCAGGGCCACGGCCCCACCCACGCTCGTCTCGTAGCGTCCGTTCGTCCGCATCACGGGAGCCAAAGGGGCTCGACATGAGGACACGCCACACGTTCACCGCGACCATCGTGGTCGCCCTGCTCGCGATCGCCGGGGTCACCGCCGCGATCGCCGCCGACCCCCCACCACCACGCATCGCCTTCGTCGCCAACGGCCGCGTGCCCGCCGACGCCCTGGCCGCCGGCCCCACCGCCGGCCAGCTCGGCGCCCCCATCTACACCACCGAACAGGACAGCCTCCCGCAGGCCACCTCCGACGCGCTGGACGCCTACAACCCCCAGCTGGTCATCGTGCTCGGCGGCCCCGTCGCCATCTCCGACAACGTCGTCAACGCCATCGCCGCCGTCACCGGCCTGCCCACCGTCGACCCCACCCCACCACCGTCCTCCGGCGTGGTGCGTGCGGCCGGGGCTGACCGGTTCGCCACCGCCGCCGCCATCGGCGACCTGCTCGGCGACTACAACCCCGCCGCCCTCCCCGCCGACGCACAAGGCCGTCGACAGCCGATCTCGCTCGACGGCAAGGACTCCACCGCCTTCCAGCCCGCAGGTGACTACCTCGGCGCCACCGACACGGCCGCCGACAGCGACAAGCTCGAGGGAAGGACGGCAGCCGAGCTGCTCGCAGCCGCGCCCGTCGCCACCGCGTGCACTGATGGCGGCCGGTACTGGCATCTCGGAGATCACCCGACCCGTCGACCGGCCACTGGTGCCTGCGGCTCTGACCCCGCTCTCGGACTCTGCCGCCGCCGACGTCGATGGCCCAGGTCTCGGTCGACTGGAGCGGCAGTAGTGGGAACGACCTGTACGCGCAGTGGCGCTCAGCGGGGGCCGGCTGTGCAGATGCTGATCCAGGTCCGAGACCTACCTTCCGACGCAGACGGCGTCGCGTCCGACGAGGGCTACACGATCGTCGCGCCCCTCACGCCCGGGGACCTCGCCACGCCGCTTTCCGTGACGACCTCGCTCCCGAGAACGCTCCTGAACGCCTGACGACCCTGAGCAAGCCCCGGGCCCTTCCGCCCGGACCAGGCCCCGTCGCCCGCGGTGGACGCGGGCGAACAGGGCAGTGTCAGCGCAGCACCAGCTCGCTGGTCGGGTCGTCCACCGGGGCGGTGGTGTCGACGGTGACGGTGTCGCCGTCGTGCACCGCCCCGTCGAGGATCGCCTTGGCGAGGCGGTTCTCGACCTCCTGGCGGATGACCCGCTTCAGCGGCCGCGCCCCGTACACCGGGTCGTACCCGCGGTCGGCCAGCCAGGCCCTGCCGGTGTCGGTCACCTCGATGGTGATGTCGCGGTCGGCCAGGCGCGCCCGCAGCCGCTCGAGCTGGATGTCCACGATCGCGGCGAGCTGGTCCCGGGCCAGACGGTCGAAGATCACGACGTCGTCGACGCGGTTGAGGAACTCGGGCTTGAAGTAGCTGCGCACGTCGGCCATCACCCGCTCGCGCAGGTCGGCCGGATCCAGTGACACGTCGAGGATGTGCTGGCTGCCGAGGTTGCTGGTCATGATGACCACGGCGTTGCGGAAGTCCACGGTGCGGCCCTGCCCGTCGGTCAGGCGGCCGTCGTCGAGCAGCTGCAGCAGGACGTTGAACACGTCCGGGTGGGCCTTCTCGACCTCGTCCAGCAGGATCACCGCGTAGGGCCGGCGCCGCACCGTCTCGGTCAGCTGGCCGCCCTCGTCGTAGCCGACGTAGCCGGGCGGGGCGCCGATGAGCCGGGCGACGGTGTGCTTCTCCTGGTACTCGCCCATGTCGATGCGCACGAGCGCCCGCTCGTCGTCGAACAGGAACGCCGCCAGGGCGCGCGCCAGCTCGGTCTTGCCCACGCCGGTCGGGCCGAGGAACAGGAACGAGCCGGTGGGGCGGTCGGGGTCGGCGATGCCGGACCGGGACCGGCGCACCGCGTCGGCCACGGCCTCGACGGCGCTGGTCCTGGCCGACGACCCGCTGGTGCAGGTGGTCCTCGAGCGTGACGAGCTTGTGGGCCTCGGTCTCGACCAGCTTGGCGACGGGGATGCCGGTCCAGTTCGCCGACGACCTCGGCGATCTCGGTGTCGGTGACCTCCTCCTCGAGGAGGCTGTCGCCCGCTGGCGCGGAGCTCGTCGATCTCGGCCTGGGCGCGGACCACGTCGGTCTCGAGCTCGCGGGCCCGGCCGTAGCGCAGCTCGGCGGCCTTCTCGTAGTCGCCGTCGCGCTCGGCGAGCTGGGCCTGCTCACGGACCTGCTCGAGCTCCTCCTTGGCGGCACGCAGCCGGTCGATGGCCTCCTTCTCGGACTGCCACCGGGCCTGCAGCCCGCCCATCTGCTCCTGCAGGTCGGCCAGCTCCTGCTCGAGGTCGGCCAGCCTGGCCCGCGCGGACTCGGAATCGTCCTTGGCCAGCGAGATCCTCTCGATCTCGAGCTGCTTGATGCGCCGGTCGACCACGTCGACCTCCGGCGGCATCGAGTCGATCGAGATGCGCAGGCGTGCGGCGGCCTCGTCGAGCAGGTCGATGGCCTTGTCCGGCAGGAAGCGCTCGGTGACGTAGCGGTCCGACAGCTGGGCGGCGGCCACCAGCGCGTCGTCGGTGATGCGCACGCCGTGGTGGACCTCGTAGCGCTCCTTGAGCCCGCGCAGGATCCCGATCGTGTCGAGCACGCTGGGCTCGCCGACCTTGACCGGCTGGAAGCGACGCTCGAGCGCGGCGTCCTTCTCGATGATGCGGTACTCGTCGAGCGTCGTGGCGCCGATCATGCGCAGCTCGCCACGGGCCAGCATCGGCTTGAGGATGTTGCCCGCGTCGGCGGCGCCCTCGGCCTTGCCCGCCCCGACCATGGTGTGCAGCTCGTCCACGAAGGTGATGATCTGGCCCTCGGAGGCCTGGATCTCGTTGAGGACGGCCTGCAGCCGCTCCTCGAACTCGCCCCGGTACTTGGCCCCGGCGACCATCGCGGTCAGGTCGAGCTGGACCAGCTTCTTGTCGGCCAGCAGCGTGGGCACGTCGCCCTCGACGATGCGGCGCGCCAGTCCCTCGGCGATGGCGGTCTTGCCGACACCGGGCTCGCCGATCAGCACCGGGTTGTTCTTGGTGCGCCGGACCAGCACCTGGATGACCCGGCGGATCTCCTCGTCCCGTCCGATGACCGGGTCGAGCTTGCCCTCGCGAGCGAGCGCGGTCAGGTCGCGCCCGTACTTCTCCAGCGCCTCGTAGGTCGACTCGGGGTCCTGCGAGGTGACGCGCTGGGCCCCGCGGACCTCCTTGAGCGCCCCGAGGATCGAGGTCCGCGTGATCCCGGCGTCGGCCAGCACCTTGGCGACGCGGTCGGAGGACTCGGCCATCGCCATGAGCAGGTGCTCGGTGGACACGTAGTCGTCGTCCAGCCCGCGCGCCTCCTCGGCGGCCGCATCCAGCACCTTCGACAGGCCCTGCGACAGCCGCACCTCGCCCGAGGCCCCGTAGGCGGCCGACAGGCCGTTCAGGACCTCGGCGTTGGCGTTGCGCAGGCTGGTCGGCGTGACGCCCGAGTCGCTGGACCAGCGGCAGCACGACCCCGTCGGTCTGCTCGAGCAGGGCAGCGAGCAGGTGGGTCGGCGCCGCCTCCGGGTGGTGCTGGTCCCGGGCGATCTCGATGGCGCGCTGCAGCGCCTCCTGCGACTTGCGCGTGAGCTTGTCGAAGTCCATGCCCCATCACCTCTGCGTGTGTGCGAACGTCGATTCGAAGGTACGACGCGCACCCGCTCCCGTGGCGGTTTCGCACAGGTCCCCACTGAGGCAGGTTGCGCCCCGTCGGCACAGGCGGCCTGAGCCGGCGGGGCGCAACCGGGGCTGCGGTCAGCCCGTCGGGGACGACGCGGCTGGCGTCGAGCAGGGCACGCTCGCCCAGCGGGGCGTCGAGCTCGACCGTGACCGCCCTGGGTCGAGATCGCCTGGCCGTCGCAGTCCTCGGCCTCCGGATCCCCACCGGCCCGCAGGTCGACGACGACCTCGGTGTCGGTCTCGGTGGTCTCGACGTGGTCGACCCAGAAGCACGGCGTCTCGCCACCGCTGAAGATCAGGTCCAGACGCCTGCCGTCGACGACCGCCTCCTGGATGAACAACGGGAATGCGTCAGGGCTGCCGCCGTCCATCTCGACCATGCGGATGTCGGTGGGCAGGGCGTCGACCACGTGGATGTCGGGGGCGATGATCGCCTCGCCCGCGTCGCCGAGGTCGGCGTCGACGCAGTCGGTGGTGCCGACCGGGCACATCCCGGCGGCGGCGCCGTCGGCCGCCGGGGCAGCGACGGGGGCGGGGTCGTCGGCGCCGCAGGCAGCGAGCAGCAGGGCCAGCGGACAGGCCCGCCAGCACGAGCCGGCGGCGGGAGCGGAGGAGGGTGGACACGTCGGAGCCGTTTCGTTCTTCGCCGGTCGGTGCCGGTGGACCGCCACGGTGGCGGGCTCGTCGGATGGGACGCCCCGCTGGGGCCGCTCGGTTGCACGGCCGGCCCAATAGGGTGCCCGCCGCCCGCACCGCCCCACCACCACGCGGAGATCCACGTGGACGACGCACAGCTCGAGGCGATCCGCGAGGGCATGAGCCGCCCGTTCCCCTTCGTGGAGCGCACCGGCTTCGAGGTGGTCGAGCTGCGCCCCGGCTTCTGCCGGGCACGGATGCCGCTGGCGCCCAACGTCAACCACATCGGCACGATGTACGCCGGGGCGCTGTACACGCTGGCCGAGATCCCGGGCGGGGCGATGGCGCTGGCCACCTTCGACGCCTCGCGCTTCTACCCGGTCGTCCGCGACATGCACATCGACTTCCGTCGGGCGGCCCGTACCGACGTCGAGGTGGCCGTCGAGCTGGCCGAGGACGAGATCGAGCGCATCCGCACCGAGGCCGACGAGCGGGGCAAGGCCGACTGGTCGTGGACCTGCGAGCTGACCGACGCCGAGGGAGGCGTCGTCACCGTCACCGAGAACCACTACCAGCTGCGAGCCCACGGGACGTGACCTCGCCGGCGACGACCAGGTCCGCGGGCAGCGGGGCGTGCTCCCGCATGGCGTCGAACAGCGCCGAGGCGTCCTCCGTCAGCTGGTCGTAGTACAGCCCGTCGTCCAGGCGGCTGCTGGTGAACGGCACCGTCGCCCCGACGACGTCGGCCGGGTCGACGTCCCGCAGCGCGGTCGCGAACCGCAGCAGCTCGGCGGTGGAGAAGCCCTGGTCGACCACCAGCGAGTCCCGCGCCAGGCCGACCAGGCCCCGCAGCCGCCCCGGGCTGGTGAGCGTGGCCGAGGACACCGCCTCGGCCACGGCCTGGCGGATGAAGTACTGCTGGCGGGCGGCCCGCCCCGCCGTGCCGGCACCGAACTCGTCCACCACGCGGCGGGCCCGCACGAACCCGGCGGCCTGGGTCGCCGAGAGCTCCTGGCACCCGGCCGGCAGGTTCACGCCCGCGTACCGGTCCACCATCCGCTCGCGCAGGCAGACCTCGACGCCGCCGAGGGTGTCCGCCAGCCGGATGAACCCGGCGAGGTCCACCTCCACGTAGTGGTCCAGGTCGGCCCCCACCAGCTCCTCGAGCGCCGAGACCAGCAGCTCGGGCCCACCGAGGGCATGCAGGGCGTTCAGCTTGACCCGCGGGGCGCCGTCGGGGGTCATCGCCAGGTCGCGCGGGAACGACACCATGCGGACCTGGCCGTGAGTCGCGTCGACCTGCACCCACAGGACCGTGTCGGTGAGGCGGGAGCCGTTGTCCTCGGTCCCGAGCGCGAGCAGCTGCTCCTCGGTCAGGCCCTCGCGCGAATCGAGCCCCACCACGAGCACGTCGCGAACCCCCGGCAGGACCGGCGGCTCCGAGGCCGGGGCGGTGGGATCCGCCGGCTCGACCGCGTCGGCCACGACCTCGTCCTCGAGCGACGGGATGTGGGTGTCCGGGACGAGCGCGTCCGCGACCCGCACCAGCAGCATCCCGCCGGCCAGCAGCAGGACGAGCACACCGACCAGCCCGCCGACGAGCAGGTCGGGTCGGCCCCGCGCGTCGGCGCGCGAGGTCAGACGAGGGAGGGGAACGGACACGTGGGCCCTCCGGGCGGGCGTGTCACGCGAGACGCCTCGGGACGGTAGCGGCCGATGTGGTTGACTCGGCGCCGCACCCTGCCCTCGTGCGTCCGAACGACCCGTCCAGCGCTGACGGAGCACCAGTAGATTGCTGCGCCGCATGGCGCCGCTCGACGATGGCAGGAGTGTCCGTGGCCATGGTCCTCGTGGTCGACGACGAACCGGACTACCGGTTCCTCCTGCGCATGCTGCTTCGCGACCACGATGTCGAGCTGGTCGAGGCCGCGAACGGGCAGGCCGCCCTCGAGGTGATCGAGCAGCACCTGCCGGACGTGGTCATCACCGACCTGCGGATGCCGGTCATGGACGGCCCGGAGCTCGTGGCACGCCTGCGCGCCGAGGAGCGCACACGCGAGGTCCGGATTCTCGTCTGGAGCGCCGACCCGGACCGAAGCCTGGCCGTGGACGCGATCGTCCCCAAGCCCTACGGCGGGGACGCGCTCGTGCGCCAGGTCACCGAACTGCTGGAGGGCTGAATGGACCGCGTGCGAACCGGCATCGCCGAGCTCGACGAGATCCTGGACGGGGGCCTGCCCGCCGGGTCGCTGGCCGTGCTGGCCGGGCCACCGGGCACCGGCAAGACGATCCTCGCCCAGCAGCTGGCCTTCTCGGCCTCCACCGACGAGCACCCATCGCTGTACTACACGACCCTGTCCGAGTCGCACGCCAAGATGCGGCGCCATCTGTCGTCGATGGACTTCTACGACGAGATCCAAGCTCGACCGGGCCGTGCGGTTCCTGCACGTGACCGAGCTGCTGCAGGGCACCACCGAGGACGACCGCGGGCTCGAGGGCTTCTTCGACGAGGTCCTCCATGCAGCCTTCGACACCTCCCCGTCCATGATCGTGGTCGACTCGTTCAAGTCGCTGCACCACTTCGTCACCGACGACCGGATGCGTGAGGCCGTGTTCGACCTGGCCTCGAAGGTCTCGCACACCGGGGCGCTGCTGCTGCTGGTCGGCGAGTACACCCAGGAGGAGATCCTCGCCGACCCCGAGTTCGCCGTCGCCGACGCGATCCTCGAGGTCAGCCACGACATCGACGGTCCCGTCGACCGTCGCTACCTGCGGGTGCGCAAGCTGCGCGGCAGCGCGTCGCTGATGGGCAAGCACGCCTTCCGGATCACCGGCCGCGGCTACGAGCTGTTCCCGAGGCCCGAGTCGCTGGCGCCCCGCCCGCCCTCCATCGGCGGAGCGCGACGCGCCTTCGGCAACGACGTGCTCGACCGCATGACCGCCGGCGGGCTGCCCCCCGGCGAGGCCACGCTCGTCATGGGCCCGTCGGGCGCCGGCAAGACCGTGCTGTCCTCCGAGTGGGTCAGCGCGGGCCTGGCCGCAGGCCAGCAGTGCCTCTACGTCTCCTTCGAGGAATCCGCCGACCAGCTGCGGCAGAAGGCCGACGCCTTCGGCTGGGGATGGGGCGACGCCGTGGATCGCGGCGACCTGACCATCCTGCACGTCCCGCCGATCGAGCTGGACATCGACCAGCTCGCCCACCAGTCCGCCAGCTGGTCGAGTCCGCAGGACATCGGCCGCGTCGTCTTCGACAGCCTCGGCGAGCTCGTCCCCGTGTCCAACGACCTCGGGCGCTTCCCCGGCTACATCTGGGCGCTGGCCACCACGATCACCGCCACCGGCGCCAGCCTGATCTTCACCCAGGAGACCACGGCCCTGGGGCCCACCGAGGCCCGGTTCGCCAAGCTCAGCTACCTGTTCCACAACGTGCTGGTGCTGCGGTACATGGAGATCGGCGCCGAGGTCGGGCGCGCCCTGATGGTGCTGAAGATGCGCGAGAGTGCCCACGAGAAGCGCCTCGCGTCCTACGAGATCACCCGCGAGGGCTTCCGGATCATCGGCGCGGTCGCCAACGCCGACGGGATCCTCGGCGGACCCGTCCCTGCGCGCCGGCGACATCGACGACGTGGGCTGGGACGAGGAGGAGTAGCGCCGCCGGTCGTGCCTCAGGCGGGGCGCTGCTTGGCCGGCTTGCGCCGGCGCAGGCGGGGTGGACCTCGATGTCGCGCGGCCCGGTGGGCACCACCTCGAACCGGTGGGACCGGTGGGCGGCCTCGACGTCGTCCGTGAGCCGGCTGGCCAGCGTGCGGACCATGTCTTCGAGCTCGCGGATGCGGCGACGCGACCCCTCGAGCTTCTCGCCGAGGTCGAGCACCACCCGGACGCCGGCGAGGTTGAGGCCCTCCTCCTGGGTCAGGTGGCGGATGAACCGCAGCCGGTCGATGTCGCGCTGCGAGTACCGGCGGGTGTTGCCCGAGGTCCGGGCCGGTTCGACCAGCCCCTCACGTTCGTAGGAGCGCAGCGTCTGCGGGTGCATGTCGGCGAGGTCCGCGGCCACGGAGATGACGTACACGGGTTCGTCGTAGTCGGGCCCGCGCTGGCCGAACCCACCCGGGCGTGCCGGCGGGTTGACGGCCTCGTCCTGGTCGATGAACTGCTGCTCGGGCATGGGCGGTGCCTTCCTCACCCGTCGGCGCGCGCCGCGAAGCGGCGCTCGCGCTCGGAGGTGTCGTCGTGCTCGCGCAGCTGTTCGACCAGCGTCTTCTGGGCGCGGGACAGCTTCTCGGGGACCTGGACGCGGACGGTGGCGAGCAGGTCGCCGGCCCGCCCGTTGCGACCGGGCGCGCCCTCGCCCCGCAACCGGAACGTCCGCCCCGAGGCGGTGCCGGCCGGCACCTTGATGGTGCGGTGCCCCCCACCGGGCGTGGGGATCGTCAGCTTCGTGCCGAGCGCGGCCTCGGCGAAGGTGACCGGGACCTCCAGGGTCACGTCGTCACCCTTGCGACCGAAGACGAGGTCCGGCTCGACGTGGACCTCGACCAGCACGTCGCCGGCGGGACCGCCGTTGGTGCCGGGGCCCCCGCGACCCGGGACCCGGATCGTGGCGCCGTCGCGCACCCCGCCGGGGATGCGCACGGTCACCTCGCGCGGCTTGACGGTCCGGCCGCTGCCCTCGCAGGTCGGGCAGGGGTCGTCGATCTCGCGTCCGGTCCCGCCGCAGGCCGGGCACGGCTGGGCGATGGAGAAGGGCCCCTGGTCGATGGTGACCTGGCCCGCCCCGGCGCACGTCGTGCAGGTGTGCGGCTGGGTGCCGGGCTTCGCGCCGGTCCCGTGGCAGGTGTCGCACGGGCCGTCGCCGCGGATGCGCAGCTTGGTCCGCACGCCAGCCAGGGCGTCGGCAAAGGACAGGTGCACCTCGGCACGCAGGTCGCGGCCCTTGCTGGGGCGGGCGAGCGGGCGCGGGTGCGGGTGCCCCTGCCACCGAAGCCGCCGAAGGGGCTGCCGCCCGCCGCCGCTGCCGGACTGCTCGAAGATCGTGCGCAGCAGGTCGCCGAAGTCGGCGCCGCCAGCACCGCCCGCGCCGCCGAAGGGGCTGCCACCCCGACCCCCCGCGAAGCCGCCGAGGCCGGACGCGCCGAGCCGGCGGATCTCGTCGTACTCCTTGCGGGTCGACCTCGTTGCCGACGACGGCGTAGGCCTCGCCGATGTCCTTGAACTTCTGCTCGGCCTGCGGGTCGTCCGGGTTGCTGTCCGGGTGGTACTGCCGGGCGAGCTTGCGGTAGGCCTTCTTGATCTCGTCGGCGGAGGCGTCCTGGTCGACGCCCAGCACGGCGTAGTAGTCCTTCTCGAGCCATTCACGCTGTGGCGCCACGGTCCACCTCCTTCATCGCTGTCGTCCTCGTCTCGCTCCTTCACGCCCGGCCGATCGCCTACTGCTCGACGACGACCATCGCCGCGCGCAGGGTGCGCCCGCCGAGCTCGTAGCCGGGGCGCAGCACCTGGGCGACCTGCGGCTCCTCGTGGTCCTCGTCGGCGGCCACCTGCTGGACGGCCTCGTGCCGGTTGGGGTCGAAGGCGATGCCGGTCTGGTCGATGCGGGTCAGCCCGAAGTCGGCCAGCACGCCGGCGAGCTTGTCGTGGACGAGCTGCACGCCCTTGAGGAAGCCGGGGTCGACCTCGCCCGCGGCCTCGATGGTGCGGTCGAAGTCGTCGAGGACGTCCAGCATGCGCTCGGCCACCTCGGCGTGCCCGGTGATGCGCTGGCTCGCGCCCTCGCGCATCATGCGCTTGCGGAAGTTCTCGAACTCGGCCTGCTTGCGACGCAGCGCGTCCAGGTACTCGTCCCGTTCGCGCTGGGCAACGGACAAGGGGTCATCGTCCGCCGACAGGGGCCTCGTCACCGCTCGTCGGCGGCATGCTCGTCGCGCCTCGGCGTCGGCTCTCGCCCTGCACCTCGGTCGGCGGCCTGCTCGGCGCAGCCTCCGCGGCCTGGTCGGCCGCGGCTCCTGGTCACGGCGCGGGCGGTCTCCTCGGTCGTGTCCGGGTCATGCTGCGCTCATCGGCGTCAGACGTCTGGCGTGTCGTGGGGTGACGCGCGGGCGGCCCCGGGAGGGGCCGGGGCCGCCCGCGCGTCGGCTGTGCGGCCGTCAGGAGGAGCGCACCTCGATCCGGCGCGGCTTGGCCTCCTCGGCCTTGGGCACGGTGATGGTCAGCAGGCCGTCGGTGTAGTTGGCCTCGACCTTGTCCGCGGCGACCCGGTCGGGCAGCCGCACGGCCCGGTGGAAGCGACCGAAGCTGCGTTCGACGCGACGGAAGCCTTCCGGCTCCTTGTCGGCGTAGAAGCTGCGCTCGCCGGAGATCGTCAGGACGTTCTCCTCGAGGGTGATGTCGACGTCCTCGGCCGCGACGCCGGGGAGCTCGATGACGAGCGTGAAGCCGTCCTCGGTCTCCTCGACGTCGAGCGCGGGGGCGAAGGCACCGGCCGTGGCCGGGCCGCGGGGCCCCTCGAAGACGTCGCGGACGACCCGCTCGAGCTCGGACTGGAAGCCAGAGGGGTCACGGAAGGGGTTGGTGGATCGGTGCATCAGGGTTGCCATTGCGTTCACCTCCCTTCGGGGGTTCTGGGTGTGTCTTGTCAGGAGGCGGCGGACTGGTCGTCATCACCCTCGTCGATGATCTCGGCGTCGACGACCTCGTCCTCGCCGCCGGTGGGCTCGCCGGCCGCGGCACCCGCGTCGGCCTCGCCCTCCTGGGGCTGGCTGTAGATCGCCTGCGCCATGGCCTGCGACTTCTCGACCAGCGCGTCCATCTTCGGGCGCAGGGACTCGGTGTCGTCGCTCTCGAGGGCCTGGCGCAGGTCCGTCAGGGCCTGCTCGATCTCGGCCTTCGTGGCGGCGTCGACCTTGTCGCCGTGCTCCTTCAGGGTCTTGTCCGTCTGGTAGACGAGCGTGTCGGCCTGGTTGCGGGTCTCGGCGGCCTCGCGGCGCTTGGCGTCCTCGGCGGCGTGGGCCTCGGCGTCCTTGATCATCTGCTCGATGTCGTCCTTGGGGAGCGCCGACCCACCGGTGATGGTCATCGACTGCTCCTTGCCGGTGCCGAGGTCCTTGGCGTTGACGTGGACGATGCCGTTGGCGTCGATGTCGAAGGTGACCTCGATCTGGGGCATGCCGCGGGGCGCCGGCGGGATGCCGGTGAGGTTGAACTTCCCCAGCAGCTTGTTGTCGCTGGAGAACTCGCGCTCGCCCTGCAGGACCTTGATCTCGACCTCGGGCTGGTTGTCGTCCGCGGTGGTGAACACCTCGGAGCGCTTGGTCGGGATCGTGGTGTTGCGCTCGATGAGCTTGTGGGTGATCCCGCCCTTGGTCTCGATGCCGAGGCTCAGCGGCGTGACGTCGAGCAGCAGGACGTCCTTGACGTCGCCCTTGAGCACACCGGCCTGCAGCGACGCTCCGACGGCGACGACCTCGTCCGGGTTGACGCCCTTGTGGGGCTCCTTGCCGCCGGTCAGGTCCTTGACCAGGTCCTGCACGGCCGGGATGCGGGTCGAGCCACCGACCAGGATGACGTGGTCGATGTCGCCCAGGGCGGTGCCGGCGTCCTTGATGGTCTGCTCGAACGGGCCCTTGACCTTGTCGAGCAGCTCGCTGGTCAGCTCGTTGAACTTCGCGCGGGTCAGGGTCTGCTCGAAGTGCAGCGGCCCGGCGTCGGTCGCCGTGAGGAACGGCAGGTTGACCGAGGTCTCCTGCGAGGACGACAGCTCGATCTTGGCCTTCTCGGCGGCCTCCTTGAGGCGCTGCAGGGCCATCTTGTCGTTGGACAGGTCGACGCCGTGGTCGTTCTTGAAGCTCTGGACCATCCAGTCGATCAGCACCTGGTCCCAGTCGTCGCCACCGAGGTGGCTGTCACCGTGGGTGGCCTTGACCTCGAACACGCCCTCGGACATCTCGAGCACGGACACGTCGAAGGTGCCGCCACCGAGGTCGAAGACGAGGATCGTCTGGTCGTCCTCCTTCTCGAGGCCGTAGGCCAGGGCCGCGGCGGTCGGCTCGGCGACCAGGCGCAGCACCTCGAGGCCCGCGATCTCGCCGGCCTCCTTGGTGGCCTGGCGCTGGGCGTCGTCGAAGTAGGCGGGGATGGTGATGACCGCCTGCGTGACGTCCTCGCCCAGGAACGCCTCGGCGTCCCGCTTGAGCTTCATGAGGATGCGGGCGGAGATCTCCTGCGGCGTGTAGGACTTGCCGTCGATCTCCTGCGTCCAGGTGGTGCCCATGTGACGCTTGACCGAGCGGATGGTCTTGTCAGCATTGGTCACGGCCTGGCGCTTGGCGACCTCACCGACCAGGACCTCGCCGCCCTTGAAGGCGACGACGGACGGCGTCGTGCGCGCGCCCTCGGCGTTGGCGATGACCTCGGCCTCGCCGCCCTCGAGGGTGGCGACGACCGAGTTGGTGGTTCCGAGGTCGATGCCGACTGCGCGGGACATCAGGTACCTCCAGGGGTTGGCGGGATTGGCGTCTGTCTCCCACGATAACGGCCGTAGCGCGAGGTGCAATCCCTGTGCAGTCGCACAACTGAAGAAACCTGAGTCGAGTACGCGCAGGTTAGCTGACGCGCGAAGGACTGGACCGCGGGATGCCTCGCCCCGTCCCATGAGATCGGGCCCCCGATCGGGGGCCCGGCAGGTGTCAGTGGTGATCCTCACCCGGGTCGGGGTGGTCCACCTGCTTGCGCCAGGGACGCGGGATGGGCCGCCCCCGGAACGTGAGCCGCTCGTCGCCCCAGAAGTCGACCATGAGGACCATGGGGAGCAGGAAGAAGAAGGCGACCAGGATGAGCTGCCAGGCGTCCACGTCGAGCCTCCTCGATCACTCGGGGCGGGGTCCTCGCAGCCTACCGGGGGCCGGTTCGTCGTCCGCAACCGCGGAGGCGGCGGGCTCGGGCAGGTCGGCCGGTTCGGCCGGGACGGTGAACCAGAACACCGACCCGGCCTCCTCCCCGGGGTCGACGCCGACGCGGCCGCCGAAGGCGTCGACGTACTCACGCACGAGCGCCAGGCCGATCCCGGTGCCCCGGATGGCCTCGGCGACGGCCGTCGGTCCGCGCCAGAAGGGCTCGAAGACCCTGGCCCGGTCCTCGGCCGGCACCCCGATGCCCTGGTCGACGACCTCGATGCGCACCTCGTCGTCCCCCGGTACCAGGCGGATCGACACGGCGGTCTCGGGGTCGGAGTACTTGCAGGCGTTGGAGACGAGGTTGACCAGCGTGCGCCGGACAAGGGTGGGGTCGACCTCGACCCAGGTCGTCGGGACCTCGCGCGTGCCGGGGCGCCCCTCGAGGTGGAAGGCGACCTCGTCCACGACGGTGGCCACGAGCTCCTTGAGGTCGACCCGGGTCGCCTCGGTGGTCAGCTCGTGGCCGCGCTCGAGGGCGGCCACGTCGAGGAGCTGGTCGATCAGGCGGCGCAGCTCGCCCCCGTTGCCGATGATGCGCTCGAGCAGGTGCTGCTGCAGGGACAACGGGATCGACTCGGACCGGTGCAGCAAGGTCTCGGCGTAGCCCGCGATCACGGTCAGGGGCGTGCGCAGCTCGTGGGAGACCGACGCGATGAAGTCCTGCCGAGCCCGGACCGACTGCTGCAGCTGGTCCACCAACCCGCGCTCGAGCTCGAGACGTCGGACCTGGCGCAGGGCGGAGGCGGCGAAGGCCGCGAAGGTGGCGGCGAGCTGGACCTCGTCCTCGAGGAACGGGGCGTCGGGCTCGGGCACGATGACCAACGCGCCGGGCGGTTCGTGGGCGTCCACCGGCAGGTCGACCACCAGATCGGCGGTACGAGGCAACGACCGTCCGCGTTCGCGGGCGTCGAGCCACCGCAGCAGCAGACCGGGCTCGTCGACCTCCCCCGAGCTGGCGGCGATCTCCCAGCCGTCGTCGCCCCCGCGGGCCAGGGCCACGCCCCGTGCCCGCAGCAGCCGCCGGGCCGCGGTGACGATCTCGGTGACGGCGTCCTCGCGGGCGGTGGGTTCGTGGACCAGCAGGGCGAACCGCTGCAGCTCGCGGTAGCGACGTGCGAGGTCGTGCTGGTGGTGCGCCCGGGCGACGACCGCCGGGAGCTCGCCGAGGTAGTCGGCCGACTTGACCACGTAGTCGACGGCCCCCAGCCGCAGGGCGTCGACGACCAGCTGCTGCGACCCCGTGCCGGTGACCACCACGGGGGCGGGTGGGTCGGGCAGCTCGACCACGGCCGCCAGCAGGTCGGCCCCGGACATCCGGGGCAGCTTCTGGTCGATCAGCACGACGTCGGCGGGGCGCTGGTGCAGCGTCTCGAGGGCCTGCTCGCCCGTCCCGGCGGTGGAGACCTCGTAGCCCGCGCCCCGCAGCGCGCGCACGATCAGCATGCGGTGGTCGGGACTGTCCTCGACCACCAGCACGTGGACGGGCCGGCGCGCCAGAAGCTCCGGTCCCGGGTCGTTGACCGCCATCTGCAGGCTCACTCCGGCGGTTCGGGCAGGGCGGCCACCACACCCCAGTACCGGGAGACGTACCCGAGGCCGTTGCGGATGTCGTGCATGGTGTCGGACTTGACGACGTAGGAGTTGGTCCCCCGAGCGTAGGCCTCGTCGATGTCGTCCCGGCGATCCGAGGAGGTCAGCACGCACACCGGGATGCGGTGCAGCTCGGGGTCGTTCTTGACCTTGCTGAGCACGTCGAGGCCGTTCATCCGCGGCATGCGCAGGTCGAGCAGCATCACGTGGGGACGGGGGGAGTGCTCGTACCGGCCGCGCCGTTCGAGGTACTCCATCGCCTCCTCGCCGTCGGCGACCGAGGCCACCTCGAGGTCCACGTCGTCGATGCTGCGCAGGGCGCGCTCGATGAGGAAGCGGTGGTCCTCGTTGTCGTCGGCGACCAGGACGCGCACGGTTCGGTTCATGGCGCGATTCCCTCCAGGGGCACGGTGGTGGGGTCGGGGTCCTCGACGTGGATCGCGGCCGAGGGGAGATCGATGTGGAAGACGGCCCCGTGCTCGGAGGCCACGGCACGCATGGTGCCACCCACGTGCTCGATGACACGACGGCAGATCGCCAGCCCCATGCCGGTGCCGCCGGGCCCCTCGGGATCGAGGCGTTCGAACACGCCGAAGACGCGCTCGAGGTGCTCCTCGCCGATCCCCCGGCCGTCGTCGGCCACCACGATGCGCACGCCCCCGCCGGGCCGGCGCTCGGCGCCGACGCGCACCGTGATGTGGTCACGACCGCCGTAGGTGGCGGCGTTGTCGAACAGGTTGGTGAACAGCTGCCGGGTCCGCGTCGGGTTCATCCAGACCGCGGGCAGGTCCCCGTGCTCGATGGACAGACCGGGACGGTGCGCGGCGACGTCGCGGGCCAGGTCGTCGACCAGCAGGTTCAGGTCGACCCGGTCGGGCATGACGTCCACCCGGCCGACACGAGAGAGCTCGAGCAGGTCCCGGATCAGCGAGTCCATGTGGCGGGCGTTGACCTGCATCCGCCGGAAGATGTGGACCATGTCGTCGGGCATGTCGTCGGCATGGTCCTCGGCCAGCACGTCGAGGTAGCCCAGCAGCGCGATCACCGGGTTCTTGAGGTCGTGGGAGGTGGTGTAGACGAAGGACTCGAGCTCGGCGTTGAGCCGCTCGACGTCGTCCCGCGCCGCACGCTCGGATTCCAGCAGCCGCACCCGGTCCAGCGCGAGCTCCGCGAGCAGTGCCAGGCGGTCCAGGTGCTGGGTCTCGTCGGAGCCGAAGACGGGCATCGTCGGGGCCACGACCATCTCGAGGTCGGTGTTGCCGATGGCCCGGTGGCGGACCTCCCGGACGGTGCGCATGGCCTCGGGGTCGCCCCCGGAGTGGGCCATGACCTCGCCGCTGGCGGATCGCAGGGTGACGCTGGGCGCCCCCAGCAGGGACCGCGCCCCCGGGACGACGACGCCGGCCACGTCGTCGGGGTGCTGCGCGCCCATCAGGCCGACCGCGGCCTCGTAGAGGCGCCGTTCGTCCCGCTCGCGCCACGCCGCCTTGAGCAGGTTCGGCGGGGCGAAGCCCACGAGGAACAGGATCCCGAGCCCGGCCGAGAGCAGGTCGGTGACGACCTCGGCGGCGGTGAGCACGTCCGGGTTGTCGTCGCCGACCAGGGCCGACCCGACGAGCACCAGGCCCAGGCCGAAGGCGGCGACCGCGAGCACGCGCAGCCGGTTGCGCACCACGCCGGGTTCGCCGACCGACGCCCGCACGAGCAGCCACGCGGCCGTCGCGTTGCCCCCGAACCAGTAGGCGAGCACGGCCACCGCCCACGCCGCACCCAGGGGGCCGAGGTCCCCGAGGCCGCCGCCCTCGGGCAGCCGGGGCAGCACGATCGGGACGGTCACGACGACCGCGACCGCGACCCCCAGGCCGACCTGACGCAGACGATCGGCCCCGCCGACCACCGCGTCGGCGAACCGGAAGAGCAGGTACGGCGTCGCCAGCAGCACCATGAGCAGGGGGATCCCGACGACGAGCTGCTGGCCGAGGTCCTCGGGCAGCAGCGAGGCCAGGATGACGGCGGCGAAGGCCACGAACGTCGCCGCCAGCCACGACGTGGCGGGCGAGTGGTGGCGCCGCCACAGGCGCAGCGCGGCGACGGCCGCGGCCAGGAACGCCACGTTCGTCACCCAGGTGAGCATGGTGCTCGCCGTCATGCCCGCCCTCCCCGGATCGGGCTGCCATGGTCGCGCATCGCGTGTCGCGATGCCGGCCCTTGCACACGCCGCGTGCGATTCCGGTCACCGCAGGGGCACCCTGGGTCCCGGATGCGCCACCCCCACGGCCCGGAGATGCCGTCCACCCGGCGCGCTGATCGCGTGCGACAGTCGCACGTATGCGTACCGGCTGGCCCGTCACCCCTGCCCCGCCGGGCCACGCACGAGCGCCACCATCCGGTCGATCAGGGCCCGGTCGGCCGCCGTGACCTCGCCGCGGTCACGGGCGAGGTAGGCGAACAGCCCCTCGAGGTCCACCCGCACGTCGGGGCCGCACCGCATCGGGGACCACGGCGCCGTGCCCACGTCCACCCCGGCGTGCTGGGCCGCGGCCGGCGACAACGAGCGCAGCAGGGCGACCACCTCGGCCTGCGCGTGTGCGGCCACCGCCGAGGTGGCCCCGCCGTCGCACCACCGCGCCTGCAGCTGGCCCCACACCTGGTCGTAGCAGGCCCACGCCGCCTGGCTGCCGAGCTCGTCGAGGTCCGCGCCGGTCTCGGCCCGGATGCCGTCCACGATCCGCAGGTGGACCTCCTCGACGCAGGCCGCGTGGCCCGCCGAGGCCGACTCCTCGGTCAGGGCCCGCACGAGCACGCCCCGCCGTCCGACCATCGCCCGCTCGACCCGGTCCACGACGGCGGCACGGACCAGCGGCCCCCACCCGTCGACGAGGATCTCGGTCCAGCCGGTGTCGTCGTCGAAGGCCACGGGGCTCGCCGGCTCAGGGGGTCGCGAGGGTCACGACGTCGCCGACCCCCGCCCCGATGCGGTCCAGGTACCCGCCCGGCACCTCCAGGACGTTGCGGTACGGCCCGGACGGCGGGTAGGCCGGGCAGGGGTCGGCCTCGCAGGGCACGGCCTCGGCGACGTCCACGATGCGATCGTCCGCACCGACGTAGGTGATGTCCAGCGGCACCAGCGTGTTCTTCATCCAGAACCCGCCGGTGCGGTCCTCGTCGTAGACGAACCACATGCCCGCCCCGTCGGGCAGCTCGGGGACCTCCATGAGCCCGTGCTGGCGCTGCTGCTCGGTCCGGGCCACGCGGACCGCCACCTCGTGCGTGGCCCCGTCGGCGGTGACGACCTCGACGGCCCCGGCCTCCCAGCCGTCCACCGACGGGTGCAGCGGGGGGACCTCGACCGGGGCGGCCGTGGGGCCCGCCCCGCACCCGGCCGGCAGCAGGGCGAGGACGAGCAGCAGATGGGGACGCGTCGCATGCCGGCACCGTAGCCGCGGGCCGGTCCCGCCCCGCCGCGCGTTGTTAGCCTCGCGGCCTGCGGACCACCCAGGAGCCTGCCGTGCCCGAACTCGCCGTCACCGCCATCGGTGCGGACCGACCCGGCATCGTCGCCGCGGTCGCCGCGGTGCTGAACGACCGCGGCGCCAACGTCGAGGACTCGGCGATGACGATCCTCGGCGGGCACTTCGCGATCGTCATGCTGGTGGAGTGCGCCGACGACGCGGCGGATGTCCAGGCCGCCCTCGCGGCGGCCACCGAGGGCTTCGGCCTGACCGTCCACGTCACCGAGGCGACCGGCGGGCAGGCCTCGGCCGACCCCACCCACCTGCTCAGCGTCTACGGCCCCGACCGCACGGGCATCCTCGCCGGCGTGACGGCCGCGCTCGCCGAGGTCGAGGCCAACATCACCGACCTCGAGACGCGGCTGCTCGGCGCCGAGGGCGACACCCCCGTGTACGCCATGGTCATCGAGCTCGTCGCCCCCGACGGCCAGACGCGGTCGCCGACGCGGTGGCGCACGCCTGCGAGGCCCTCGGCGTCGACCACACGCTGCGGGCCATCGAGGCGGAGACCTACTGACGAGTGAGCCGAGTCCGGGGAGCTTGCTCACCGAGGCGAGGCGATCGAGTCAGGCGACGAAGGAGCGACCGAGGTGCCCGTCCGTCCCGTCCTGCCCTACCCCGCGCGTGTCCTGAAGGGACTGGCGGGCCCCGTCGGCGAGATCGGTCCCCGCGAACGGGGCCTGGCCGACGACCTCGTCGACACGATGTACGACGCCCCCGGGTGCGTCGGCCTGGCCGCCCCGCAGCTCGGCGTGCCGCTGCGCGCCTTCGCGCTGGACGTGTCCGTCATGCGCAAGCCCCCCGCCGGCAACCACGGCCTGGTCGTCCTGTTCGACCCCGAGCTGCTCGTCGCCACCGGCTCCGACCTCCGGCGGGAGGGCTGCATGTCCGTGCCCGACTGGACCTGCGACGTGCGCCGCGCCACCGACGTCGTCGTGCGGGGCACCACCCCCGACGGCCAGCCCCGCGTGGTCGAGGCCGGCGGGTTCGAGGCCCGGGCCCTGCAGCACGAGCTCGACCACCTCGACGGCCTGCTCATCCTCGACCGCGTCGCCTCGGCCCGCACCGACGTCTTCCGCCGCAAGCGCTACGCGAACAAGGGCGAGCACAACAAGTGACCGCGGCGCTGACGGCGGCGCCGTCCGGCTACGGGGCGAGGGCGGCGGCGAACGGCAGGTTGCGCAGGACCCAGAAGACCGGGACGGCCACGGCGATGGCCGGGCGCGCAGCCCAGCCGGGGACGCGCGGCGGCCGGACCGGCCCCCAGGGCGTGACTGCGACCCAGCCACGCGACCCATCCCACCGCGAGCCAGCAGCGGCAGCAGCACGACGGTCAGGACGTTGAGGTCGATCGCCGTGAGCAGGTCGCCCCGCGTCAGGGCGTGCAGGGCCCGCAGCGTGCCGCAGCCCGGGCAGGCAGCCCGGTCATCGCCAGGAAGGGTCAGTCGGGTAGTGGCCCGGCTCGTTCGGGTCGACCACGGCCACCACCGCCAGCCCGGCCACGGCGGCCGCCCCGACCGCGGCCGGCGCGAGCCACGGGGCGCGCGCCGTCACGCCGGGTGACGGGTCGCGGACCGGGGCGGGGACGAGCATCAGAAGTTGCTGGAGCTGTCCACGATGGCCCCGAACACCACCGAGCACGAGGAACCCGCAGGATCACCGACGACGCCGATGTCCCACGGACACCAGCGTCCAGATCCTGGCGATGCGGGCCTTCTCGCGCGCCGTGGCGAGGTCGCCGACGTTCTTGGCCGAGTTGGCCTGGGCAGCGAACACGATCCCGACCACGCCCGCCGGCAGGCAGCACAGCACGGTCGCCGACGATCGACTGCCACAGCCACGGTGTTGACGTCGCCGGCCGCCGTGGCGGCGCTGGACCCAGCGCCGGCCCGCGGCCCAGCCCTGCTGCTGCTGCTGGCCGCCCCAGGCGGGCTGCTGGACCCCGCCGCCCTCGAGCGGGGCGCGGTGCTCGGTCCACTGCTGGCCGTCCCAGTAGCGCTGCTGCCCCGCCTGCTCGGGATCCGGGTACCAGCCTGCCGGAGTGTCTGCCATCGCGCGTCCCCCTGTGTGGTGTCGTCGCGCCGATTCGGTGCCCGGCCACGCTAGCTGCCACCCCCCTGTGGACGACGGCAGGCGCGCCTCGCGGTCGCCGCCCAGACTCTCATCGGCACGCACGCGCCCCGCATCGCCGACGCCACGGAGCCACCATGGCTGGGTTCCCGCCCGACACGCTGTCCTTCCTGCGCGACCTCGCCGCCGACCCGACGCGCACGTTCTTCGACGCCAACCGCGACCGCTACCACGCCCACTGGCGCGACCCCGCGGCCGCCTTCGTCGAGGCGGTGGCGCCCGGCCTGGCCCGGCTCGCCCCGGGCCTGCGAGCCGAGCCGCGGGTGCACGGCTCGATCCTGCACCCGCGCCAGGACGTGCGCTTCGGCAGCGACCGTGCCCTCTACCGCGACCACGTGGGCCTGGTGTTCTGGGAGGGCGAGCGCGCCGACGCCCCGTCCGTGCTGTTCCTGCGGGTGCACCCCGACCACGTGACCGTCGGGGTCGGTGCCCGGTGGCTGTCGCCCGACCGCCTGCGTGCCTACCGCGAGGCGGTGCTGGACGCGGACCGCGGCGGGGCGCTGGTCGAGGCCGTCGAGCAGGTCCGCGGGGCGGGCTGGCCGCTGCACGGGGCCACCCTGGCGCGGGGTCCTCGGGGGGTGCAGGTCGACGACCCCGAGCGCGCCGAGCTGCTGCGACACACGGCGCTGTGGGCCGAGGCGGACCTGCCGCGTTCCCGGGGTGCTCGGGACCGCCCGGTTCACCGACTGGTGCCTGCGACGGTGGGGGCAGCTGCTGCCGCTGCACCGCTGGCTGACGGACGAGCTGGGGGCGGCGTGACCGCCGCCCCCAGGGGGGTGGGACCGGGACGCCGGGTCACCCCGCGCGGGGACTCGGCACCTCGGTCCCAGGTCGGTCAGATGGGCGTGACGACGCCGGCGAGGTGGGGCTTGCCGCCGCCGTCGCCGGAGCCGCGGCTGCGCAGCGCGAACTGCCAGTCGTCACCGTCGCGCCGGGTGGCGTACTCGACGGTGGCGGGCAGCAGGACCGGCAGCTTGAACAGCACGTCGACCTCGTAGCGCTCGGGCAGGCGGCCCTGCAGCGCCGCGAGGCTGCGCGCCTTGGTCCACATCCCGTGGGCGATGGCCTTGGGGAACCCGAAGCCCTTCGCCGCGATCGAGGACATGTGGATCGGGTTGCGGTCCCCGGACACGGCGGCGTAGCGCCGGCCGATGTCGGAGGGGATGCGCCACCGCGAGGTCATGGGCAGCGCGGCGACGTCGACGCCGGCGGCGCCGGTGTCGTCGGTGGCCGCGTCGTCGTCGCCCTTGCCGCGCTTGAGGTAGGTGGACACCGAGGACCAGACGACCTCGCCGTCGACCTGGGCGCGCGCGATGACGTCGAACTGCCGACCCTTCGGGTGGGGCCGCAGGTCGGCCAGGCGCACGGCGACGTCGACGACCTCGTCGGCCCGGACGGGACGGTGGTGCGTGATGCGGTTGCGCACGTGCACCAGCCCGGCCAGCACGAACGGGAAGTCCCGCCCCGCCATGATCTGCACCGACAGCGGGAACGCCAGCATGTGCAGGTAGGTGGCCGGCAGCGTGTCGGTGAGGTTGAACCCACACACCTCGGCGTAGGCCGCCAGGTCGTCACGGTCGATGGTGACCCCACGGCGCACCAGCTCGGTGTCCGGCAGCTGGTCCCCCGACCGCCCCGGGCTGGTCACGACGGCGCGTGCCAGCAGGGCGGTCAGGTTCGGGTCGTGGTCGACCTCGTGGGTCTCGTACGACTCGGTCGACACCATGCTCAGGCCCCCAACATGTTCTGGCCGCACACCCGCAGCGTGGTGCCGTTGATCCAGGTGCTGTCCGGGCCGGCGAAGAAGGCGATGGTCTCGGCGACGTCCACCGGCAGGCCGCCCTGGCCCAGCGACGAGATGCGGCGACCGACCTCACGGGGCCCGAAGGGCATCGCGTCGGTCATCTCGGTCTCGATGAAGCCGGGCGCCACCGCGTTGATGGTGGCGCCGGTGTCGGCGACACGGTCGGCGAGCGACTCGACGTGGCCGATGACACCGGCCTTCGAGGTCGCGTAGTTGGTCTGGCCGCGGTTGCCGGCGATGCCCGACATCGAGGACACGCAGACGATGCGTCCGTCCTCGTTGAGGGTGCCGGCGTCGAGCAGGTGGTCGTCGATGCGCTCCTGGGCCCGCAGGTTGATGTCGAGGACCATGTTCCAGCGCTTGTCGTCCATGCCGGCCAGCGTCTTGTCGCGGGTGACGCCGGCGTTGTGCACGACGATGTCCACGCCGTCGTGGCGGTCGGTCAGGTGCGCGGCCAGGCGCTCCGGCGCGTCCGGGGCGGTGATGTCGAGCTGCAGGGCCGACCCGCCGATGGAGTTCGCCACCTTCGACAGCGACTGGCCCGACGCGGGCAGGTCGAGGCAGACCACGTGCGCCCCGTCACGCGCCAGCGTGCGGGCGATGGCCTCGCCGATGCCGCGGGCCGCGCCGGTGACGACGGCGACCTTGCCGTCCAGCGGCTTCTCGCGGTCGGCCGGGGTGGCGGGGTGGTGGTCGGTCGAGGCGCCGACGGTGATGACCTGCCCGTCCACGAACGCCGACCGGGCCGACAGGACGAACCGCAGCGCGGCGTCGGCCCCGTCCTCGGCGCCTTCGGCGACGTGGATCAGGTTGGCGGTCGACCCGCCGCGGGCCTCCTTGGCCGCCGAGCGGACGAAGCCCTCGAGGCTGCGCTGGGCGGTGCGCTCGGCCGGGGCGTCGATCAGGTCCGGCGGCGTGCCCAGCACGATCATGCGGCCGGAGTGGCCCAGCCGGCGGATGGTCTCGTGGAAGAAGTCGTACAGCTCCACCAGCTGCGACGACTCGGTGATCCCGGTCGCGTCGAAGACCAGCGCGCTGTAGCGGGGCGCGGTGTCCGAGCTGTTCGGCTCGGTGTCCACGGTGCAGCCGGCGTGCTCGACGAGGTCGACCACGCGGTCCTGCAGGCGGCCGCCCTTGGCGCCGCCGACCAGTGCCGGGCCCTCGAGCAGGGGCTGGCCGGGCTCGTAGCGACGCAGCTCGATCGGCTTGGGCAGGCCGAGGACGTCGGCCACCTTCTCGATGATCGGGGCGTTGACGATCTGTGCGTAACGGTCAGGCATCGTGTCTCCTTCAGGCTTCGAGGATCGCCGTCACACCGTTGCCGCCCGCGGCGCAGACCGAGATGAGGGCGCGGCCGCCCCCGTTCTCGTGCAGCAGCTTGGCGGCGGTGGCCACGATGCGGGCACCGGTGGCGGCGAAGGGGTGGCCGGTGGCCAGCGACGAGCCGGCCATGTTCAGCTTCGAGCGGTCGATCTCGCCGAGCGGCTTCTCGAGGCCCAGCCGCTCGCGGCAGTAGTCCTCGTCGTTCCAGGCCTTCAGCGTGGTGAGCACCGTCGAGGCGAAGGCCTCGTGGATCTCGTAGACGTCGAAGTCCTGCAGGGACAGGCCGTTGCGCTCGAGCATGCGCGGCACCGCGTAGACCGGCGCCATGAGCAGGCCCTCGTGGCCGTGCACGTAGTCCACGGCCGCCGACTCGGCGTCGACGAAGCGGGCCAGGACGGGCAGGTTGCGCTCGGTCGCCCAGTCCTCGGTGGCCAGCAGCACCGACGCGGCCCCGTCGGTCAGCGGCGTCGAGTTGGCGGCGGTCATGGTGCCGGTCTCGGGGTCGCCGAAGACGGGCTTGAGCTTGCCGAGCTTCTCGATGCTGGAACCGGGGCGCAGGTTGTCGTCGCGCTGCAGCCCGAGGTACGGGGTCACGAGGTCGTCCATGAAGCCACGGTCGTAGGCCGCCGCGAGGTTGTCGTGGCTGGCGATGGCCAGGGCGTCCTGGTCCTCGCGCGGGATGTTCCACTCGGCGGTGGTGATGGCCTGGTGCTCGCCCATCGCCAGGCCGGTGCGCGGCTCGCTGTTGCGCGGGATCTCGGGGACGAGCTGGTCGGGGCGCAGGCGACCGAGGAGCTTGACGTAGTCGAGCGGCTCCTTGGCGCGGTTGGCGTCCATGAGGATCTGGCGCAGCTCGTCGTTGAGCGCCACCGGGGCGTCGGAGGTGGTGTCGACGCCGCAGGCGATCCCGGCCTCGATCTGGCCGAGGCGGATCTTGTTGGCGATGGCGACGGTGGCCTCGACCGAGGTGTCGCACGCCTTCTGCACGTCGAAGGCCGGGGTGGCCGCGTCCAGCGCCGTCCCCAGCACGGACTCGCGCACCAGGTTGAAGTCGCGGCTGTGCTTGAGCACCGCCCCGCCGGCGACCTCGCCCATGCGCTCACCGGCCAGCCCGAACCGGCTGACGAGCCCGTCCAGTGCGGCGGTCAGCATGTCCTGGTTGGAGGCGTTGGCGTAGGCGCCGTTGGACCGGGCGAACGGGATGCGGTTGCCGCCGACCACCACCGCGTCGCGCAGGCCGCCGCCCCCATTCGAGGAGCGCGACGACGAGGAGGACGAGCCGTCTCTCGCCGTCTTCTTCGCCGCGGTCTTCTTCGCGGTGGACGCCTTCTTCGAGGCGGCCTTGGTCGTGGACTTCTTGGCGGCGTCGGCCATGGCGGGGTGCCCTCCTGGGGTCACGTCGCGAGCGCTGGGCGTCGGGGAGGTGTCATTCGATGTTCGTGGGCGCGGCCGGGGTGTGGGAGTCGCCGCCCCCATCGATGGGACACGGCTGCGAGTGTACCGACGACGTGTAACCCCGGGTAACACGCGCCCTGTCCATCGGGTACCGTTCCCCTCGCGCCGGCTGTAACTTCGGGTAACACCACTCGTTCTCCTCACCGTCCCCCACCGACCGAAAGGCGACCCATGACCGCCGCGTCCCGCGGCCTCGGCGCCGCACTGGGCGGCCTGCGCGTGCTCGCCGGCCTCCCCGTCGTCGACCGCCTCGGCCTGCGCCCCCACATCGAGAAGGTGGTCTTCAACGCCACGAAGACCGGCTTCGGCACCGCCGCGGCGGCCGGCCGGACCTTCGCGAAGGCCACCTCCCTGGCGCGCCCCGCCCGCCAGGCCCCGACCACCCCCAAGCCGCTCTTCGACGTCACGCCGACCGAGGAGCAGCAGATGCTCGCGGAGGCGTTCCGCGACTTCGGCATGGAACGGCTGCGCCCCGCCGCGCTCGCCGCCGACGCCGACGCGGCCGCCCCGTCCGAGCTGATGGCCCAGAGCCTCGAGCTCGGCACGCCGCTGCTGGGCATCCCCGCCGACCTCGGTGGCGTGGTCGACGAACGCTCCTCGGTCACCACCGTCCTGGCCGCCGAGGCCATGGCGCAGGGCGACATGGGCCTGGCCGCGGCCGCCCTCGCACCCGGCGCCGTGGCGACGGCCATCTCGCTGTGGGGCGACGCCGACCAGCAGGCCACCTACCTGCCGCCGTTCACCGGCGAGGACCCGCCGGTCGCGGCCCTGTGCGTGATGGAGCCCCGCGCCCTGTTCGACCCCTTCGACCTGCGGACGACCGCCCGCCGCGACGGTGACGGGTTCGTGCTGAACGGCGCCAAGGCCATGGTCCCGCGGGTCGCCGACGCCGAGCTGTTCGTCGTGGCGGCCGAGCTCGACGGCACCCCGGCGCTGTTCGTCGTCGAGTCCTCCACCGACGGCCTCACCGTCGCCCCCGAGCCGACCATGGGCGTGCGCGCCACCGGGGCGGGCACGCTCACGCTGGCCGACGTCCGCGTGGGTGGCGGGGCGCTGCTGGGCGGCGGCGACCGCGACGTCTACGCCGCCTGCATCCACCGGTCCCGCATCGCGTGGTGCGCACTGGCGGTCGGCACCGGGCAGGCCGTCCTCGACTACGTCATCCCCTACGTCAACTCGCGCGTGGCCTTCGGGGAACCGATCTCGCACCGCCAGTCGGTCGCGTTCTCGGTCTCCGACATCGCCATCGAGCTCGAGGGCATGCGCCTGACCACCTACCGCGCGGCGTCGCTGGCCGACCAGGACAAGCCGTTCGCGCGCGCCGCCGCGGTCGCCCGCCAGCTGTGCGCCGACAAGGGCATGCAGATCGGCTCGTCCGGCGTCCAGCTGCTCGGCGGCCACGGCTACGTCAAGGAGCACCCCGTCGAGCGCTGGTACCGCGACCTGCGCGCCGCCGGCCTGATGGAGGGCGCGCTGCTGGTGTGAGGACGCGCGCCGCCCGCCACCGCGACTCCCACGAAGGAGGCACCACCGTGGCCATCAACCTCGAAGTTCCGAAGAAGTTCGACTTCATCGTCGAGCAGGCCCACCAGGTCGCGCTCAACGTGTTCCGTCCCATCTCGCGGCAGTACGACCGCGAGGAGCACACCTACCCCCACGAGCTCGACATGCTCGCCGCGGCCCTGGACGGGCTCGACGAGTCGGGCGAGCTCGGCGGTGCCGGCGCCGGTGGCGTCAAGCGCACCAAGGCCGACAAGAACGAGAACCGCAACGGCTCGAACATGTCCACCGTGCTCGGGATCACCGAGCTGTGCTGGGGCGACGTCGGGCTGCTGCTGTCCATGCCCCGCCAGGGCCTCGGCAACGCGGCGATCGCCTCGGTCGCCAACGAGGAGCAGCAGGAGCGGTTCGGCGACAAGTGGGCCGCCATGGCCATCACCGAGCCGGACGTCGGCTCGGACTCGGCGGCGGTCCGCACCACCGCCACCCTCGACGGCGACGAGTACGTCCTGAACGGCACCAAGATCTTCATCACCGCCGGCGAGCGCGCCGACGTGCTGGTGGTGTGGGCGACGCTCGACCCCGCGATGGGCCGCGCCGCGATCAAGTCGTTCATCGTCCCCACCGACACGCCCGGCTGCACCTTCGTGCGGGTCGAGGACAAGCTCGGCATCCGCGCCTCCGACACGGCCCAGTACGTGCTCGAGGACTGCCGCGTGCCGAAGGAGAACCTGCTCGGCGACCCCGAGATCAAGACCGAGGCGTCCTTCGCCGGGGCGATGCAGACCTTCGACAACACCCGCCCGCTGGTCGCCGCCATGGCCGTCGGGCTGGCCCGGGCCTGCATCGACCGCACCCGCGAGCTGCTCGCCGAGGCCGGCATCGAGGTCGACGACGAGCGCCCCGCCGCCGTCCAGCCCCACGCCGCCGCACGGCTGCTGGCGATGGAGGCCGACTTCGAGGCCGCCCGCCTGCTGACCCTGCAGGCCGCCTGGATGGGCGACAACGCCAAGCCCAACACGCTGCAGGCCAGCTACGCCAAGGCCAAGGCGGGGCGCAGCTGCGTCGACATCGCCCTCGAGTGCGTCAGCCTCGCCGGCGCCGTCGGGTACGGCGAGACCGAGCTGCTCGAGAAGTGGGCCCGCGACGCGAAGATCCTCGACATCTTCGAGGGCACCCAGCAGATCCAGCTGCTCATCATCGCGCGCCGTCTGCTCGGCCTGTCCTCCAGCGAGCTGAAGTAGCCACGCCCCGCCCACCCCACACCCCACCCCGACCCGACCGGTGCGGATGAGTCCCAGATCTGGGCGTCATCCGCACCGGTCGTGTCGTTGCGACCTCAACGGTGCGGATGAGTCCCGAATTCGGGACTCATCGCGACCGGTGCGGTGGACGACGCAGGTGGCGTACCTTCGGGGCGATGGCCAACTCCCGACGCGTCCGCGACCTCGCCTCCGCCCGGCGGGGCGGCGTGTCGGGGCGCGTGGCCGGCATCGAACGCGCGCTGGCCGAGGAGCGAGCCGACACCCTCAGCCGCGCCGGCGATCGGCTCGAGAACGCCATCGACACCTGGCACCTGCTCGTCGACGTCGGGCACGCCACCTCAGCCAGGTCGAGGCGGCGATCGTCGAGATCCGCGACGCGGCCTGGGCCCTGCTGGTTCTGCGCGAGTGCGTCGGGTTCCGGGGCGACAACCTCGGATGGATCCGCAAGCACTACGCGATCCCACAGGCGGCCTTCAACCGGATCTGATCACCTGGTGAGCTTCTCGTCGCCGGCGTCGCGCAGGTGCGGGGGGAGGTCGCGACGTGACCCCACGCCCGCCCGGAGCTGGTGGAGGATGGCGGCGTCGAGGGTGGCGAGCACCCACGGCCGTCGCTGGTGCCAGTCGCGCCAGTCGACGGGCACGAGCCGCCAGTCGGTGCCCGCCGTCTGGGCCGAACGCCGACGATCGTTGCGGCGCGCGCCCCGATCCTGGTGGTAGCGGTCGCCCTCCGGTTCGACACCGACGTGGAACGCCTGCAGAGGGATGTCCACGACCACGCCCCGCCCATCGGGGGTCGACACGGCCAGGGGCTCGCGACCCACCGGGTAGCCGCGCGCCTCGAGGTCGGCGAGGACGATGTCATGGAACCACGACTCGGGGCGTCGCCCACCGAGCTCGCAGAGCGTGCGTTCGAGCCCACCGCGCCCCGCCACGGGACCGGTGGTGGCCAGCCGCGTCAGGGCGTCGTCGAGATCCAGCCGTCCGGCCTGCACGGCATCGATGAGCAGGCCCCTGAGCTCGGCCAGTCGACGACCAGCGAGGGAGACCGCGACGGCGGGCCACGCGAGCCGAGCGATGCCGTCCTCGACGACCATGTCGTCCCCGCTCAGCCACCTCGCCCGCCGGACCCGCAAGCGTGACCCGTTGCGCAGGCACGTGCTGACGCCGTGGGGCAGCATCACCTCGAGCCTGCGAGGCGCACCCCCGACCCCGGCGACCCACATGGCGGTCTGGCCCGATGCCGCCCCGTGCCCCCGCGCGGCCGCCAGCGCCGCACGAAGGTCGGTCCTGGGTCCCCGCGGGGCCCAGGGCGCCACGCGTACCGAGGTGTACGGCCGTCCCCAGGCACCGACACGCGTGTTGCGGTGCCACGTCGACTCGGACACGTCACACGCACGGGCGTCGGCCGGGGTGCCGACCCAACCCTTGGCGGCCAGCCGCCGCATCAGTCGGTCCCAGTTCTCCATGCGCCCACTCAACCTGCCCTGGGGCGCCTCCCGGCCCCCGTACCCGCCGCCTGTGGACGACGCCGGAACGGTGCGGATGAGTCCCACACCCGGGCGTCATCGGTCCCGCTGCCGGGGTTGCGCACGCAACGGTGTGGATGAGTCCCAGCAGCGGGACTCATCCACACCGGTCGGGGCAAGGGGCGGCAGGCGGCGGGCAGCGGGGCGCTGTTACCCGGAGTCACGCGGTTGGGGGGTCGGTCCCCCCGCTCCGTAGACTCTGCGGCGACCTGTGGCCGCGTGCACGTGTCGGTAGTGCCTCGTCGCGGCCGCGCGCACGACCCCCGTCACTGCCTGTCGACGACAAGGGCTTGTTGAACGTGGAAGCCGAGACCTTCCTGCAGATCGTCCGCCTCGTGGGTGGCCTCGCCGTCATCGCGATCTTCGGGGGCCTGGCGCTGCGCCGCGCGACGTGGCTGTACCAGCTGACCACCAAGGCGGCGCCCGCCCCCGAGCGGAACCTCCGCACGGCCTTCAAGGCCAACATCCGCCACGCGCTGAGCAACATCTTCGGCAACGAGAAGCTGCTGCGCTGGTCGCTGCCGGGCATCGCCCACTTCTGGGTGATGTGGGCGTTCTTCGTCGCCCAGACGACGCTGATCGAGGCGGCTGGCGAGATGTTCTGGGGGCCGAGCTTCCAGATCCCGCTCCTGAACCGCATCTCGCTGGGCGGCATCACGGCCTACGACCTGCTGGGCTTCCTGCAGGACACCTTCGGGCTGCTGTCGCTGACCGGCATCGCGATCTTCGCCGCCATGCGCTGGGCGCAGGACCCCAAGCGCAAGGGCCGCACCTCGCGGTTCGCGGGCTCCAACCTCAAGCAGGGCTGGTGGGTCCTGATGGCCGAGTCGCTGGTCGTCTGGACGCTGTGGATCGCCCACGGCGTGCGGTTCGCCGAGGACCACGCCCCGACCGGCGCCGCCTTCGTGTCGCAGCAGTTCGGCAACGCCTTCGCCGGCCTCAGCACGCTGACCCTCGACTGGGTCAGCGCCGTCGGGCTGGTCATCCACCTGTCCATCGTCGGCGGGTTCCTGGTCTTCACCCTGAACTCCAAGCACCTGCACATCCTGACGATCCCCTTCCAGGAGCTGTCGCGCGACCCCGATCGCGACAAGGCGCTCGGCGCGCTGCCCACCGAGATGATCGACATGGAGAACATGGACGAGAACACCGTTCTCGGCGTGGGCCAGGTCGAGCACTTCACCTTCGACAAGTTCCTGGACTTCTACACCTGCACCGAGTGCGGCCGCTGCCAGAGCCAGTGCCCGGCGTGGAACACCGGCAAGCCGCTGTCGCCCAAGATGCTGATCATGGACCTGCGGGACCACCTGTACGCCAAGGGCGACTACCTGCTGGGCAAGGGTGACGAGGAGTTCCACGGCGACGTCATCAACATCCCGCTGGTCGGCGACCAGCCCGGCGCCGAAGCGGTCATCGACTACGACGTCCTGTGGTCCTGCACCACCTGCGGCGCGTGCGTCGAGGAGTGCCCGGTCGACATCCAGCACGTCGACACCATCGTCGAGATGCGCCGCTACAAGGCCATGATGGAGTCCAGCTTCCCGCAGGAAGCCGGCGTCATGCTGAAGAACGTCGAGAACTCCGGCGACCCGTGGGGCGTCGGCCAGTCCAAGCGCGAGGAGTGGACCGAGAAGCTCGACTTCGACATCCCGCGTGCGGTGCCCGGCACCGAGCTCGACCCCGAGATCGAGTACATCTTCTGGGTCGGCTGCGCCGGCTCGGTCGACGACCGGTCCAAGAAGATCTCGCAGGCCACGGCCCAGCTGCTGCACGACGCGGGTGTGAAGTTCGCGATCCTCGGCAACGCCGAGACCTGCACCGGGGACCCGGCCCGCCGCCTGGGCATGGAGTACCTCTACCAGATGCTCGCCCAGACGAACGTCGACAACCTGACGTCGGTCGGGGCGGACAAGCGCAAGATCATCGCCTGGTGCCCGCACTGCTTCAACACCATCAAGAACGAGTACCCGGACTTCGACGGGCACTTCACCGTGCTGCACCACTCCGAGGTGCTCAGCCAGCTGATCGACGACGGCAGGCTGGTCGCCACCAACGAGATGGACAAGCGGGTCACCTACCACGACCCCTGCTACCTCGGGCGCCACAACGAGGTCTACTCGACGCCCCGCAAGGTCGTCGACGCCGTCCCGGGCCTCAAGCCCACCGAGATGCACCGCTGCCGGTCCAACGGCTTCTGCTGCGGCGCCGGCGGGGCGCGCATGTGGATGGAGGAGGACATCGGCAAGCGCGTCAACATCGAGCGCATCGACGAGGCACTCGGCACCGACCCCGAGCTGATCACCACCGCCTGCCCGTTCTGCACGACGATGCTGTCCGACGGCATCGCGCAGAAGGTCCAGGAGGGCACGATCGAGGAGAACTCGGTCGAGGTGCTCGACATCTCCGAGGTCCTGCAGCGCGGCCGGATGCTCCCGATGGCCGAGAAGGGCGTGAAGCCGGCGGCCGACCCGGAGCCTGCTTCGACCCAGTAGCGCCGACGCACATCGATCACGGCCCGCCCCGCTCCCGGGGCGGGCCGTCGTCGTCGGGCCAGACGCAACGCCCACACCCCGCCAGGCGTCACACTGGTGATCCCCAGGACGAGAGGTGGTGGCATGCGTCGCGTGCTCGTGCTGCTGGCGGTCCTCGCCCTCGGCGTGGCAGCCGGCGGGTGCGGAGGCCATGGCCTCCTCGGTGTCGACCTCGACGGCACGTGGGTGCTCGAGTCCGGGACCGGGCCGCGGGGACCGGTAGAGGTCCCGCCCGACGCACGCGTGGACCTCGTGTACGAGGACGGGCAGTTCCGCGGCACGGCGGCGTGCAACTCCTACTTCGCCGACGTCGACCGGGACGGAGCGAGCATCACGATCGGCGGCGTCGGGGCGACCGAGATGGCCTGCGACGAACCGCGCATGGCCGCCGAGTCGGCCTACCTCGCCGCCCTGCCGGAGGTCACCGACATCACCCGCAACGGCGACACGCTCACGCTGTCGGGCGACGGGGTGGAGCTGGTGTTCACGTTCGAGCCACCCGAGCCCGACGCCGCGCTGGTGGGGACGACCTGGCACCTCGACACGCTGGTGCTCGGCGACGCCGCGAGCACGGTGCGGGGCGACCCGGCCACCCTCGAGCTCACCGAGGACGGCACCTTCCGGGCGTCCACCGGCTGCCGGTCGCTGGTCGGGTCCTGGGCTCGTGGCGACGGGACCCTCACCTTCTCCGACGTCGGTGTGGACGAGGTCGAGTGCGACGAACTGTCCGGCCAGGACGGCCACGTGGTGGACGTGCTGACCTCCGCCGACGTGCAGGTGGAGGTCGACGGCCAACGCCTCACGCTGACCGACGGCGGACACGGACTGGGCTATTCGGCCTTCGAGGGATGAGCCGAACGGCCGGTCACGGGCACGCCCGGCTCACTAGCGTCACATGACGCCACCCGACGCCCGCCGTGGAGCACGACCATGCCCATCCCCAGCGCCTCCTACGCGATCACGATGCGACTGCACCTGGACCCGGACGACCATCGGGCGCTGGGACGGGTGACGACGTCGGTCGGCGACCATGGCGGGGCGGTCACCGCCGTGGACTTCGTCGACCTCTCGCGCAGCTACCAGACGGTCGACGTGACGGTGAACGCCTCCGACGGCGACCACGCCGAGGAGGTCACCTCCGCGGTCGACGCGCTGGACGGTGTGAAGGTCCACCGGGTGTCGGACCGCACGTTCCTGCTGCACCTGGGCGGCAAGCTCGAGGTCAACCCGACGGTCCCGCTGAAGAACCGTGACGACATGTCCATGGCCTACACGCCCGGTGTGGCGCGGGTGTGCCTGGCGCTGGCGGAGAAGCCAGAGGACGCGTCCAGCCTGACGATCAAGGGCAACACGGTCGCGATCGTCACCGACGGGACGGCGGTGCTGGGGCTGGGCAACATCGGGCCGACCGCCGCCCTGCCGGTGATGGAGGGCAAGGCGGCGCTGTTCAAGGCCTTCGCGGGCGTCGATGCATGGCCGGTGTGCCTGGACACCCAGGACACCGAGGAGATCATCTCGATCGTCGAGGCCATGGCGCCCGTCTACGGGGGCATCAACCTCGAGGACATCGCCGCCCCGCGCTGCTTCGAGATCGAGGAGCGCCTGCGCCAGTCGTTGGACATCCCGGTGTTCCACGACGACCAGCACGGCACCGCGATCGTGGTCCTGGCCGCCCTGTACAACGCGCTGCGCCTGGTGGACAAGCAGATCGAGGACATCCACGTCGCGATGGCCGGGGCCGGGGCGGCCGGCGTGGCGATCACCAAGCTGCTGCTGCGCGAGGGCGTCGGGGACGTTCGCGTGTGCGACCGCCACGGGATCATCTGCGACGGCGAGCAGCAGAAGGACAGCTCCAAGCAGTGGCTGGCCGAGCACACCAACGCCGAGCGCCGTACCGGCAGCGTGACCGACGCCCTCGACGGCGCCGACGTGTTCATCGGGGTGTCGGGCCCGAACCTGTTCGACGCCTCCGAGCTGGCGCGCATGAACGACGACGCGATCGTGTTCGCGCTGGCCAACCCCGACCCCGAGGTCGACCCGACCGGGGCCATGGACCACGCGACCGTCGTCGCCACGGGGCGCAGCGACTACCCGAACCAGATCAACAACGTGCTGGCCTTCCCGGGCATCTTCCGCGGGGCGCTGGACGCCCGGGCCCGCAACATCACCGAGGGCATGAAGGTCGCCGCCGCCCGGGCCATCGCCGACGTGGTCACGCCCGAGGAGCTGCACCCGGCCTACATCATCCCCAGCGTGTTCAACAGCGACGTGTCCTCGGCCGTCGCCGAGGCGGTCAGGGCCTCCGCGACCTCCTGAGCGTCCCGGACCCCCACGCACCCTGCCCGATCGGCTGAGGTCGAGCCCGTCCGCACGGCCGTGCGCGCGTCCGATCTGCCCGAAGGACCGTGCCCGTCCGGTCGCGGTCCCCGGACACTTCGGGGCAGACGCCGACTCAGGCCCGGACCTCGCCATGTCGACCACCCCCACCACTGCTGTCTCCACCCGACTGACCCGCCTGTGGCGCACCGACGGCGGCGTCGCCGCGGTGCTCGCGGTGCTGGCGATCGCGGTGCGACTCCCCTTCCGCGCCGACTTCCTGGTGAACTGGGATTCGGTCAACTTCGCCCTGGGCGTGGGCGGCTTCGACCTGGCCACCCATCAGCCCCACCCGCCGGGCTACCTCGGTTGGGTGGTCCTCAGCCGCGCGGCCACCTGGCTGACGAGCGACCCCAACGCGGCCATGACGCTGCTGAGCGCCATCAGCGGCGCCGTCGCCACCGCGCTGGCCTACCTGCTGGCACGGCGGTTCGTGTCGCGGCGTGCCTCCATGGTCGCGGCGCTGCTCTTCAGCACCGCCCCGCTGGTCTGGTACTACAGCGTGGTCGCGCTGTCCTACATGACGACCGGGGCGGCCGCGATGGGGCTGCTGCTGGCACTGCTGGTCGCGCTCGAGAAGCGGTCGCTGCGTGCGCTGGTCGTGGCCAGCGTGCTGCTCGCCGTGGTCGGGGCCCTGCGCCCGACCGACGAGGCGATGCTGTTCCCCGCCTGGGCCCTGGTGACGCTGACCTTCGGGTGGCGGTCCCGCGTCCGCGCCACGCTCGTGATGGGTGTCCTGAGCCTCGCCTGGGTGGTGCCGCTCATCTGGCTGTCGGGCGGCCCGGCCGCCTTCGCCGGCCAGGGGTCCGCCGTGGCCGACCTCGCCGGGGGCCGCACGTGGATCTTCGGCGGCAACCTGGCAGGGATCGGCCAGAACGTCGGGATGGTGACCGCGGGGTTCGCACTGGGCCTGTTCGGGGGCCTCGTCGTCCTCGCGCTGGCGCGGCGCAACGGCCTGCACCCGTTCGGGGGCCTGCCGCGTGACCAGCGCCGTCTGCTGCTCGCCTGGGTCGCCCCGGCGCTCGCCGTCTACCTGCTGCTGCACACCGGCCAGCTCGGCTACGTGATCCTGCTGCTGCCCGTCGTGTACGTGGGGGTCGCGCGAGTCCTGCCCGACCTGCCGGCCGCCCGCCGCGCTCGGCTGGCCCGCCGCGAGCACCGGCCCCGTGTGCGTCGCCCGGCCGTGGCCGTGGCCACCCTGCTCGTGCTCAACACCATCGCGTTCCTCGTGCTGCCCGCCGCCGGGCTGAGCATCCTCGATCGCTCGGAGGCGGCCGCGCTGGCCAACGACGACACGCCCGAGGAGCAGGTGGCCGACCACCCCGTCTCGCTGGACCGCACCCGGCAGTACGACGTGGCCCGCAACGACCGCCACTGGCGGGACGTCACGGCGCTCATCGAGCACTACGACCCCGCCACCACCGGCATCCTCACCGAGACCAGCAGCGCCGGCAGCTTCCGCCACCTGTCGTACTACGCGCCCGAGCACAACCTCTACGGGTTCGGCTGGGACCGGCGTGGTGACCTCGGGTACCTCTTCCACGCCCGCGATCGCAGCACCACCTACGGCGTGGACAAGCTCGCCCACGCCCGTCCGGACGCCCTGCTGCCCGTCGAGGTCGACACCCTGCTGGTCTTCGACACGACCCTGCTGGAGCGCTGGCACGACTCACCCATGGCACACATGCGACGCCTGCAGCTCGCCGACGACACCTGGGTGGGCGTGGTCCACCTCACCGCACCGGCGGCCATCCACGTCGACAACCCGGAACGCGAGCTCGACGGGACCCTGGCCGACGGGTTCCCCAGCTCGGCCGACAGCGACGAGGCCGAGATCCTGTCCGAGGTGTCCGTCATCCCCGCCCGGCAGGCGACCGAGCTGCACCCGGCACCAGAGCTGGGCGGGGTCCAGCGGTGAGGTAGCCGGCCCCGCCCCGCCCTCGGTGGCGCACAACCCTGACCGGACGCGGCTCAGTCCTCGGTGTCGACCAGGGCGAGCTCGTCGAGCCGCACCCGCCCCGCCGCGTCCATCGCCACGCCGGTGACCCGGTTGGTGTAGACGGCCTCGTGGGTGCGGACCCACAGGGGGATGTGGTGCATGTCGTCGAGCAGGTCCTGCTCGAGGCGGCGCAGGCGCAGCCGGGCGTCCCGGTCGGTCGGTGCGGACGCCGCGGCCGCGAGCTGGGCGCCGGCGTCCACCCCGGTGTAGCCGTCGAAGTTGAACAGGCCCCCGGGGCCGTGCAACGCCTCGAGGTACTCCTCCTCCGAGGCCACGTCCATGCTCCAGCCGGTCGGGTACAGGCCCCCCACACGGCGGTCCTGCAGGTGGGACAGCCACGAGGTGTGGTCCAGCGACCGGACGCGGACCTGCGCGGGTCCCAGCTGCAGGTGCTGGCGGAGCTGCTGCGCGATCGCCCGGACCCAGGCCTCGTGACCGGCCGACCGATCGAGCCAGAGCTCGAGCCCGCCCGGGGGCAGTCCCACCTGTGCGAGCAGGCGGCGTGCCGCCGCGGGGTCGAAGCGACAGGTGCTCCCGCACCGGTCGACCTCGTCGGACACGGCCGGCGGGACGAGCCCTCGGGCGGGGCGGGCGGCCCCGCCGAGCTGCTCCTCGATGAGCTGCTCCCGGTCGATGGCCATCGAGATCGCCCGGGCCAGCCGGTCGTCCTCGGCCAGCGCTGGCCGGTAGCTCGGGACGACGAGGGCCTCGTAGTCGTCCCCGCCCCGGATGCTGCGGGCGAACCGACGGGTCACCTCGTCGCGATGGGCGGGCGGCAGCGCCGTGGCGACGTCCAGGGTGCCGTCCAGCAGCGCCTGCCACGCCGCCTCCAGGTCGTCGAAGAGCAGCACGTCCACGCCCGCCGCCGCGGGCGCCCCGCCAGGATGGTCCTCCACCGCACGCAGCGCGATCCGTCGTTCGTGCTCCCAGGCCCCGTCGATCCGGAAGGGCCCGTTCCCGATCGGGGCCTCGGCGAACGCGTCGGGGTCCTCCCGGGCGGCGGCGGGCAGCGGCGAGAAGGCCACGTGCGCCAGCCGACGGGGGAAGGAGCGGTCCGGGGCGGCCAGCACGACCTCGAGCGTCGTGTCGTCGATGGCGCGCAGCCCGTCGAGGGTCGTGTCGCTGGGCTCGCAGCCAGGCTCGGGGCAGTGCAGGTCCTCGAACCCGAGGATCGGACGGAACAGGAACGCGTCCGCCTGGCCGTTGGGGCTGAGGGCCGCGAAGTTCCAGGCGTCGACGAACGACTGCGCCGTGACGGGGCTGCCGTCGTGGAACTGCCACCCGTCCTCGAGCTCGATCACCCAGCGGCGCCCGTCGATGGAGTCGACCGAGGCCGCCACGCCGTTGTCGGTGTCGTCGCCCCACCGCGGGGCACCGGTCAGCGGGTCGAGGTCCACCAGTGGGCTGTACAGGGCCGTCACGACCTGCTGGCCGCAGGATCGCGCAGCGTTGGCCGGCAGGAGGCTGTGCGGTTCGCAGCCCTGGACGCGCACGATGCCGGCAGGCGCCTCGCTCGGTTCCGGGGCCGGGACGCCGGCCACGCGGGCCACCGGCGAGGACCGCGAAGCGGCGGGTGGGGAGGGGCGCGGACCGGCCAGCGACACGTCGCCGCCGGGCGAGCAGGCAGCCGCGACCAGCACGAGGCCGGCCGCCAGCGCGCGCCGCAGGTCCACGGCACCTCTCCTGCCGCTCATGTGGTCCGCCACCACGCAACCCGATCCGCGCCCCTCGTGCACGGCCGACCGGCCACGGAGGTCCGCCCCCTCGCCCAGTTGTCCGGTCGGCCGACCGGCCATCCTCGTCACCGCCCGTTCGTCCCGGTGCGGGGCGGGCGCCGCTCGTATCGTGGGCGCATCACGATCGCCGACCCGCGAAGGTGACCCGTGATCGCGCTGCTCGTGCTCGCGGGGCCGGTGCTCGGCCTCGCCGTGCTCTTCGCGGTGCGACGGCGCCACCACCACGCCCTGACGCCCCGCACGGACCGTCTCGCCGCCGTCGCCTGCGGCCTCGCCGGGGTGCTGCTCGTCGCTGCCTGGCCGTCGGCGACGTTGCGGGGCGTGCTGGGCTACGTGGCCCCCGACCAGTGCCTCGGCAAGGACAAGCCGCTCCCGCCCGCCCCTGGCGAGATCGTCGACCTCGAATCGCTGAAGAACGAGGTCCGGCAGCAGAGCCTGGACGTCGGGCCGCTCCAGGACCTCGAGGCCGTCTCGGTCCGCCAGCTGGACCGGGTCACCGGCCCCGGGTCGTCGGGTCGCACCAACGCGCGGTGGGACGTCGGTGGCACCGACCTCGGCCACCCGTTCCTGCTCGACGGGCGGCTGGGCCTGGTGTTCGGCGACACCTTCGCCGTCCCGGCCGCCAGCGGTCCCGGCTGGCGCAGCAACGTCCTGGGGTGGGTCGACCGGCCGACCGACGACCGGCTCCGGATCACCGAGATGCACGAGGCCCCGACGGGGCAGGCCGGGGAGCTGCTCGGATCACTGAAGATCAACGGCTGGGAGCAGACGGTCATCCCCACCAACTCGGTGGTCGTGGGCGACCGGCTCGTCATCCACTACATGTCGGTGGCGTGCTGGGGGGCGCACGGCCGGTGGGCGGTGCGCCAGAGCGGCCTGGCCGTCTCCGACGACGGTGGCCGGCACGTGCGCCGGGTGCCGGGGGCGACCTGGCCGGCTGGCAGCGGGTTCGCCCAGGTGGCTTTCGTGCCCTCCGGCGACCTGGTCTACGCGTTCGGGATCCCCGAGGGCCGCGACGGTGCGGCGAAGCTGGCCCGGGTCCCGGCGGACGACCTGCTCGACGTCGGGGCGTGGCGCTACTGGGACGGGGGCGGCTGGGCCACCGACGAGGCGGACGCCGTGCAGGTCGTCCCGCCCATGGTGGGCGAGCTGTCCGTGGCGTGGAACGCCCGCTTCGACCGCTGGCTGATGATGTACCTCGACGACCTGCGGGGCGGCATCGTGATGCGCACCGCCGACGACCTGACGGGTCCGTGGAGCCGGGCACGCCTGGTCGCGTCGTCGCTGGAGTTCCCGTCGCTGTACGCCCCGTTCCTGCTCCCGGGAACGGGCCAGGACGAGGACGTGCGGTTCACCATGTCGCGGTTCAAGGGCTACAACGTGGTGCTGATGGGGGCACGCCTGCAGTCCCGGTCCGAGCAGGCCGCCCCCGGCTGACGGGGCGGGGCGCGCCGGTCATCCGAAGTGGTGCTCGGTCTCCTCGTGGGCGCCGTCGTGCCCCGCCGGGTCGACGTGGACGAGGGCCTCCTCGAGGGTGTCGAAGCGGTGCGCGAGTGCGTGGCGGACGTCCTCGGCGATGTCGTGGCCGCGCAGGACGGTCAGCGTCGGGTCGACGTCGACGTGCAGGGACACGAGCAGCGCCCGCCCCGCGTGCCGGGCCCGGACGTCGTGGATGGCCTCGACCCCGTCGACCGACCCGGCGGCCTCGCGGATGGCGTCGACCACACCCTCGTCGGTGGCATCGAGGACCCGGAGCAGGACCTCGCGCCCCGTGGTGACCAGGATCCGCAGGATGACCAGCCCGATGCCCAGTCCCACGAGGGGGTCGGCCAGCTCGAACCCGGCCCAGGAGCCGGCGATCCCGGCCGCGGCCGCCAACGACACGAGCCCGTCCACCCGGGCGTGTTCGCCGTCGGCCACCAGCGGCACGGAGTCGATGCGTCGCCCGACACGGATCTTGTAGACGGCCACGCCCTCGTTGCCGACCGCCCCGACCAGCGCCGCGGCCAGCGCGACGGCGTGGTTGCGGACCATGTGGCCCTCGCCCACCAGGGCCGAGATCGCGTCGGTGATGGCGAGCCCGGCCGACACGAGGATGGCCAGGACGATCACCAGGCCGGCGACGTCCTCGGCCCGGCGCCACCCGTAGGTGAACCGGCGGTCGGCGGGGCGGCGCGAGAGTCGGAAGCCGACCCACAGCGCGGCCGTCCCGGCCACGTCCCCGACGTTGTGCAGGGCGTCGGCGAAGAGGCTGACCGAGCCGGACATCGCGACGATGACCAGCTGGATCGCGGCCGTGGCGCCGAGCCCCGCGACCGAGATCCAGATCGCACGGACCGCCTCGGCGCGGGTCGCGAGCTCACGGTCGAACGCCGCGTGGCTGTGACCGTGCCCCCCACCGCCATGGTCGTGCCCGCCGTGGGAGTGGTCCCCCTCGACGTGCGCTCCGTCCCCGGTCGTGGACGTCACCGCCGGTCCCTCACGGCGGCCCGGGCCATGTGTGCGGCCATGGCCGCGAGCTGGGGCCCCTGCAGGATCCCGGCGGGCAGTCGGGTGGCCCACCACGCCACGACGCCCACGAGGTCAGCGGGCACGTCGACCCACGCGGGATCGCCGAGCATGCGCCCCGCGATGCCGACCTCGTCCACGGCGGCACGCATGGCCGCGTCCACGCCGATGGCGCCGACACGCTGGTCGTGGCGCCCCGGCACGACGACGGTGTCGTGGGCGAGGGACTCGACGAGCGGGGCGACGAGCCCGGCTGGGATCGGTGTCAGCAGCGTGGCCGCCAGCCCCGCCACCGGCGGCGGCAGCCCGGGGACGTCGAGCGTGGGAAGGCGCAGGTGGCCCTCGACGGCACGCAGGCGGTGGACCAGGTCGACGTACTCGAGCGCCTCCGGTCCCCCGACCTCGACGACGTGGTGCTGGCCCTGCGGCCCGTCGGCGACGGCCTCGGCCACCACCTCGACGAGGTCGGCCACGGCGATCGGCTGGCACCGGTGGCGGGCCCAGGAGGGCCGGGCCAGGAGCGGGGCGCTGCGCGCCGCGAAGCGGATCAGCTCGAAGGAGGACGAGCCGGTGCCGAGGACGATCGAGGCGCGCAGCTCGGTCGTCGGCGGACCACCGTCGGCGAGCAGCCGGCCGGTCTCGACGCGGGACGCGAGGTGGCGGCTGAGCCCCGGGTCGGTGTCGTCCGCCAGTCCCCCGAGGTAGACGACGTGGCCGACCCCCGCCAGGGCGGCGTTGTCCGCGAACGTGCGGGCGGCCTTCGCCTCGGTGGCCGCGAAGTCGACCGCCCCGCCCATGCCGTGGACGAGGTACAGGGCGGTGTCGACGCCGAGCAGGGCGGCGGTCACCGCCTTGCCGTCGGTCACGTCGCCCTCGACGATGTCCGCGCGGTCGTGCCACGGGCGGGCCAGGGCGCGGGACCGGTTGCGGGTCAGCACGGTGACCTCGTGACCGTCGTCGAGCAGACGGGGGACGACGCGGCTGCCGACGTAGCCGGTGGCACCGGTGACGAGCACGTGCATCGGGGAGCGTCCTGTGGGTCGCGTGTCAACCGTACGGCCCCGCCGCCTCGTCCGGACGCCCAACGGGTGGGCGGGACAGGTGACGGGCGGGTCAGGCCGAGCGGGCGACCCGGTGCAGCTGGTGCAGACCGGGGATGCCCTTCAGGCGCGACGGGAGCAGGCGCCCCGCGAACGTGAGGTCGGCGACCTGCGGCTCGACCCGCGACCGGACCTCGGAGGACACGAGCACCTCACCGCCCCCCGCCCGCGACCCCCGCGCCGCGAAGGCCACGCTCTCGCCGAACACGTCCCCCTGCTCGGCGACCGCCCGGCCCGTGTGGAGGCCGATCCGCAGGTCCAGCGCCGTGCCGGTGTGGACCGGGTCGGCCAGGACCTCCCGCAGCTCCAGCGCGCACGCGACGGCGTCGTGGGCCTCGGGGAAGACCGCGAGGAACCCGTCGCCCTGCGTCTTGACGACGTGGCCGTCGTGCGCCCCGACCACCTCACGAACGACGGCGTCGTGCTTGCGCAGCAGCGTGGCGAAGGCGTCGTCGCCCAGCTGGCGGTTGAGACGTGTCGACCCGGCGATGTCGCAGAACAGCAGGGTCAGGGTGCCGTCGGCGCCGAGCCGGATCCCGGACGGGTCGGCGTTGCCGACCGCGCCGGGGCGCATCCACGTGGTCAGGCGCGTGATCGAGTCGGCCACCAGGGAGTCGATGGCGCGCAGCGTCCTCGGGGCCGCGCTGGCACGCCCCGTCTCGGGGCGGGGGCGCAGGGCTGCGTCGCGTCGCAGCCAGAGGCCGAGCCCGGTGCCGGCCACGAAGGCCGCCACCGCCACCAGCACCACGCCGAGGGGATCCATGCCCGCGGCAGCCTACGAGCGGGCGATCAGCTGGCTGGTCCCACCACGCCGCGGCGTGGCACCGTGACCGGTCAGCTGGCCGGTCCCACCACGCCGTGGAGGTGACAGGACACCTGGCGCCCCGCGACCTCCTGCGGGACCGGCACGACACGTTCGCGGAAGGTCACCACCGCGTCGCCGCCGTCGCGTTCGATGGTGTCGATCCCGAGGTGGATCGGGGTGGGCAGCGTCGGGGCGGCGTCGGCGACCCAGCGGCGCAACGCCTCGGCGTCGCCACCGGGGAAGCGCACGTGGTCGCGGTCGACCTGGGCGTCGGCGAGGTCGCCGCCGACCATGGCCAGCTCGCGTTCCATCACGTCGTCGCCGACCTGGGTCCAGCGGTCCTCGAGGGCGGCGACGAGGTCGGCACCCTCCCAGCCACACGGCTCGAACGCCCGCGGACAGCGCGGGTGGAAGCGGCAACCCGCCGGCGGGGTCAGCGCGTCGGGGATCTCGCCGTGGGGCAGCATCCGGTCCCGACCACGCCGGGTCGGGTCCGGAAGCGGGATCGCCCCGAGCAGCGCGTCGGTGTAGGGGTGCTGCGGGTCGTCGTACAGCGCCTCGGCCTGCCCCCACTCGACCATCTGCCCGAGGTAGAGGATGGCCAGCCGGTCGCACACGAACCGCCCCGACGCGAGGTCGTGGGTGATGTAGAGGTAGGTGAGGCCGAGCTCGTCCTTCAGGTCCATCATGAGCTCGAGGACCTTGGCGCGCACCGACATGTCGAGGGCGGACACGGGCTCGTCGGCCACGACCAGCTCGGGTTCGGTGATGAGGGCACGGGCGATGACGACGCGCTGCTTCTGTCCGCCGGAGAGGTCGTCGGGATAGGCGTCGAGGAACCGGGAGGCCGGCGCCAGCCCGCACCGTTCCAGCATGGCGGCCGCGCGGCGGCGGGTCTCGGCGCGGGTGGAGGTGAGGCCGTGGATGCGCAGCGGGTGGCCCACCCCCTGGCCGACGGTCATCGCCGGGTTCAGCGACGCGTTGGGGTCCTGGAAGACGATGGACAGCTCGCGGCGCAGCGGGCGGAACTCCTTCTCGCTGCGTCCCACCAGCTCGGTGCCCTTGTAGAGCACCGACCCCGAGGTGGCCGGCACCAGGCCGAGGACGGTGCGGCCCAGCGTGGTCTTGCCGGACCCGGACTCGCCGACGAGCCCGAAGATCTCGCCCCGCCGTACGTCGAACGTCACCCCGTCGACGGCGCGGACCGTCTGCCCGCCGGACAGCAGGCCGGCGCCGACCTGGAAGTGGGTGTGCAGGTCGGTGACCTGCAGCAGCGGGGCGTCGTCGGTGCGGGCCGCGCCGGCGGCAGCGGCGGTGTCCGTGGTGCTCATGCGCCCACCTCCCCGCGCGGGGCGACGGCTTCGTCCAGCAGGCACGCCGCATGGTGGACCGGGGTGGCCTCGCGCAGTGCCGGGTCGACCGTCCAGCAGTCGTCGAAGACCTTCGGGCAACGCGGCGCGAACCGGCAGCCGCGGGGCGGGTCGACCAGGTCGGGCGGCGTGCCGTCGATGGAGCGCAGCTCGGTGGTGTCCAGGCTGATCACCGACGCGAGCAGGCCCTGCGTGTACGGGTGGCGGGGGTGGGTGAACACCTCGTCGACGGGGCCGAGCTCGACGATGCGCCCCGCGTACATCACCGCGACCCGGTCGCAGGTCTCGGCGACGATCCCGAGGTTGTGGGTGATGAGGATCAGGCCCAGCGCCTGCTCGTGGCGCAGCCCGTCGAGGAGGTCGAGGATCTGGGCCTCGACGATCACGTCCAGGGCGGTGGTCGGTTCGTCGGCGACCACGACCAGCGGTCCCAGCACGATGCCGAGCGCGATCATGATGCGCTGGCGCATGCCGCCGGAGAACTGGTGCGGGAAGTCGTCGATGCGCGACGGGGGGATGCCGACCTCGCGCAGGGCGACCCGGCCCATCTCGCGGGCCTCGGCCTTGGAGGCCTCGGGACGGTGGGTGCGGATGGTCTCGACGAACTGGTCGGCCACCCGCATCAGCGGGTCGAGCCGCGTCATGGGCTCCTGGAAGATCAGCGCGAGGTCCTCGCCCCGCCCGCGCCGCAGGACCCCGCCGGAGGCGCCGACGAGCTCGTCACCGGCCAGCAGCACCGAGCCCTCGACCCGGCCACCGGGCGGGAGCAGCTGCATCAGCCCGCGTCCCATCGAGGACTTGCCGCAGCCGGACTCGCCGACGATGCCGAGGCTCTCGCCGGCCCGCAGGGTGAGGTCGACGCCGTCCACCGCGTACAGCGGGCCGCGGGGCGTGCCGTAGCTGACGCGCAGGTCGCGGGTCTCGAGCACGACGTCGCCGGTCCGGACGGCGTCCCGACCACGACGCGTGGCGCTGGGGGTCTGGCTCATGCGCCGGCTCCTGCCTGGGGCTGGCCCGCGGCGACGCTGGGCTGGTCGCCCGCGCCGCCGGCGCCGCCCCCCTTGCGCTTGCCGCGGTAGCCCTTGACGCGCAGCAGGGGGTTGACGATGTCGTTGAGGCCCTCGCCGACCAGGGTGAGGCCGGTGACCAGCAGCATGATCGCCAGGCCGGGCCAGAAGGCCGTCCACCAGTAGCCGGACACCGAGTCGGACACGGCCCGCGAGACGTCCAGGCCCCACTCGGCCTGCGGGTAGGGCACGCCGTAGCCGAGGAACCCGAGGCCGGCCAGCGTCAGCACGGCGTCGGCGGCGTTGAGGGTGAAGATCACCGGCACCGACTGCACGACGTTGAAGAACACGTAGCGCAGGATGATCGTGCGGGGCGGGGCGCCCATGGCACGGGCCGCCTCGACGAACGGCTCCTCCTTCACCGACAGGGTGTGGTTGCGGATCACGCGGTAGTACTGGGGGATGTAGGTCGCCCCGACCGCCACCGACGCCGACGCGAGGCCCGGCGAGAAGATCGCCTGCAGCACGAACGCGACGATGATCGCCAGCAGCAGCGGCGGGATGACGTACAGGGCGTCCATCACCGTCACCAGCGTGCGGTCCAGCCACCCGCCCCGGTAGCCGGAGATCAGCCCGAGCGGCACGCCGACGCCCATCGCCAGTGCGGTCGACAGGAGCACGATCGCGAAGGCGATCTGCGCGCCGTGGACCACGCGGCTGAGCACGTCGAGGCGCGACGACGTGGTGCCCATCAGGAACCCGTCGTCGGGGCTGATGCGCCGGGGGATGTCGACGCACTCGACCTCGGCGGTGCAGGCCAGCGCGTCGGTGTTGGAGGCGTCGGGGTCGCCCTCCACGCCGGGCACGTAGCGGTACTGGTCCTCGGCGTACGGGGCGATGAGGCTCGGCGTGATCGCCATGACGGCGAAGGCGGTCGTGATGAGCAGGCCGATGGCGACCAGGCGGCGGGCCATCGGGTTCGCCTGCCGCCAGGGACGCAGCGAGTGGGACAGGCGCGCCCGCCATGACGTGCGCGGGGCGACGTCGACGGTCTCCTCGGTGGGGGCGGTGGCCGACATCGCTCAGTACCTCACACGCGGGTCGACGAGGCCGTTGACGATGTCGATCAGCAGGCTGACCATGACCACCAGCACGGCGAAGAACGTGACGATGCCCTGCACCGCGGCGTAGTCGCGCTTGTTGATGAACTCGACCAGGCCCTGGCCGAGCCCCGGCCACGAGAACGTCGTCTCGGTGAGGATCGCCCCGCCGAGCAGCAGCGCGAACTGCAGGCCCATGATCGTGACGACCGGCACCAGCGCGTTGCGGAAGGCGTGCCGGAACAGGACCTTGCGTTCGGCCACGCCGCGGGCGCGCGCGGCCTCGACGTAGTCGGCCCGCAGGGTCTGCAGCATGTTGACGCGCACCATGCGGATGAACACGCCGCTGATCACGAGGCCCAGTGTCACCCCGGGCAGGATCAGGTGCTGGAGCGAGTTCGTGAACATGGTCCAGTCGCGCGTGAGCACCGAGTCCAGCAGGTAGAAGCCCGTGGGGTCGTCGTAGCTGATGCGGGCGCTGATGCGGTTGCCCGTGGGCAACAGGCGCCATCGGTTGGCGAACAGCAGCTGCGCGAGGATCCCCAGCCAGAACACCGGAGCCGCATAGGCCACGATGCCGAACATGCGTCCACCGACGTCGATGGGACCGTCCCGGAACCTGGCCCCGACGGCGCCCACCCCGATCCCGAGGGCCACCGCGATGAGCATGGCGACCATGGTCAGCTCGAAGGTGGCCGGGAACAGGTCGGCCACGATCTGGGTCACCGAGCGCGGGTCGGTCACGGGTGAGCCGAGGTCACCCTGCACGACGCCGCCCAGGTAGCGGCCGTACTGCACCAGGATCGGGTCGTTGAGCCCGGCAGCCTGGCGTCGTGCCTCGAGCTGGGCGGCCGAGATGCGGTCGCCGAGCGCCGCCGCGACCGGGTCGCCGGGCATGACCCGCAGCAGGACGAACAGCAGCGTCAGCAGGATGAACAGGAAGATCGGCGCGAAGGCCAGGCGGCCCAGCACGTAGCTGCGCATGCTGCCGGACTCGGACCGCTTCGCCACGACGTGTCGCTCCTGCACGGGGACGCACCCGGACGGGCGCGCAACCTAGGGGTACGCACAGGGCGGGGCGCCGTGACGCCCCGCCCTGCTCGTCTGCCGCACGGGGGCGACGTGCCGTCGCCCCCGTGCGAGGTGCGGTCAGCGGCTGATCATGTACCAGCGCGCCTGGCCCGCGATGTCGACGGAGTTCTCGACACCGGAGAGGTCGTTGCTGGCGTAGCTGGTGAACGACTCCTCGTAGAGCGGGATCAGCGGCATGTCCTCGGCCGCCTTCTGCTGGATCTGGTCGAAGATCCCGGCGCGGGCGTCGGAGTCCGTCTCCGCCTGCTCGTCCGTGATCAGCTGGTCCATCTCGTCGTCCTGGTAGAAGCCGATGAAGCCGGAGCTGGCGTAGAACGGCGAGATGTAGTCGTCGGGGTCGATGTAGTCCGGGTACCACCCCAGCAGGTACGCCTTGTAGGCGCCCGTGTTGAGGTTGTTGGCGTACTCGGCCGCCCAGTCCGACGACTGCGTGGTGACGTTGAACAGGCCCGACTCGTTCATCGACCGGGCGATGGTCTCGGCCACGTCCGGCTCGGTGTCGCCGTACTTGTTCAGCGGGTACCACAGCTCGACGTCGATCGGACCGTCGACCTCGGGCTCGATGTCGCTCATGTAGTCCTTGGACGCCGGGTAGGCCGGCGGGACCATCGAGTACAGCGGCTGGCCGACGCCCTCGAAGACCTCGTCGATGATGCGCTGGCGGTCGATGGAGGCCGACATGGCCCGGTTGACCGCCGGGTCGTCGAACGGCGCCTGGGTGACGTCGAGGACGACGTAGCGGATGCGACCGCCCTCGCCCTGCTCGACCGCGATCCCGTCGGTGCCCTCCAGGGCGCCACGCTCGGCCGGCCCGAAGTCGTTGATGTTCATGTCGATCTCACCGTTGCGCAGGGCGTTGGCCATCTGGGCGGTGGTCTCGAAGAACTGGACCTTCACGGTCGGGATGGCGGGGGCGTCGCCCCAGTAGCCGTCCCAGGCCTCGAAGGTCGCACCCTGGTCGGGCGAGTAGTCGGTCATCTCGTACGGGCCCGACCCGACGATCGTGTCGCCGGTGATGAACTTGTCGGCCTCCTCGGCCGAGGGGTCGCCGAGCGCCTCGTCCGGTGCGTCGTAGGCGTCGGAGTCACTGGGCAGGATCGTGCCGACCGTGTAGGCCAGCTTGGACAGGAAGGTCACGTCGGGCGCGCCCAGCGTGATCTCGACGGTCAGGTCGTCGGGGGTCTCGATGGACTCGATGCCGCCGAGCAGGAACGTCGCGCTGTCCGGGTGGTTGATGTTCAGGGCGCGCTCGAGCGACCACTTGACGTCCTCGGAGGTCAGGTCCGAGCCGTCCTGGAAGGTCACGCCGTCGCGCAGCGTGAAGGTGTAGGTCAGGGCGTCGTCGCTGACCTGGTAGTCCTCGGCCACGCCGGGGACGGCGTCGCCGGTCCCGGTCTCCAGCTCGATGAGCCGGTCGGTCGAGTTGAACAGGAAGTCCGAGGCCATCTTCTCGTAGACCTCGGCCGGGTCGATGGTGGACGGCTTCTCGGTCGTGCCGACGACGAGGACGCTGGCGTCCCCGCCCGTCCCTCCGCCGGTCGTGCCCTCGGTCGCCGTGCTGTCGGACGTGGTGGTCTCGCCGTCCGAGGCCACGTCGTCGTCGGTCGTGGTCTCGCCACTGCAGGCCGTCAGGGCGAGGGCCGTGATGGCGAGTGCGGCGGCGAGCCGTGTGGCTCTGCGCGTGCGTCGCATGCGATGTCTGCCTTTTCGTCGCAGGGGTGTGCCGTCGCTCCCACACGACGACCCGGCGACCGTAGTCCTCGCCCTACTACTCGGATAGGAAGTCGGGACGAGGTGCACGCAGAACGCGCAGCGACCCGATGGGGCGATCGGGCAGCTCGCCGGTCGCGCGGCGGGGCCCGGCTCAGTCCTTGCCGATGCGCTCGTGGTAGGCGCGACGGGCTTCGTGGTCGTACTCGAGCATCACGGTGTCGGCCTTGAAGACCTTCGTGAGCAGGCGCTGGATCGACTCGGGCATCAGGACGCCGAACTTCACGATCGCGCCGGCCGAGCGCGGCACGTAGACCTTCGCCGGCGGCCGCGAGCGGCGCACCGCCCCGACGATGGCCTCGGCCACGTCCTCGGGTTCGACGTTCTCGATCCCCGCGATGCCGGTGGTCCCGGCCGTGAGCTCGGTGTTGACGAAGGCGGGCAGCACCGCCACGACGTCGACGCCCGCGGTTGCCGCCTCGGCCCGCGCGGCCAGGGTGAAGCCGAGCGCCCCGAACTTGCTGGCGTTGTAGGTGGCCAGCCCGGGCATCGGGGACTCGCCCGCCATCGACGCGAGCGTCACGATCACGCCCCGCCCACGCGGGACCATGGACTCGAGCGCCCGCTTGGTCCCGGTGATCACGCCGAGGACGTTGATCTCCATGGTCTTGCGGGCGATCGCCTCGCCCTCCTCGAGCAGCGCCCCGGTGGGCATGATCCCGGCGTTGTTGATCATCACGTCCAACGGGCCGAGCTGCTCCTCGACGGCGTCGACGAAGGCACGGAGCGAGTCGCCGTCGGTGACGTCCGCGGGGACGCCGATGCAGTCGGGACCGAGCCCGTCGGCGACCTCCTTCAGGGCGATCTCGTCGATGTCGGAGATCCCGACCTTCGCGCCCTCGCGCAGGAACGCCTTCGCGGTCGCCAGTCCGATCCCGCGGGCCGCGCCCGTGATCGCGACGACCTTGCCGTTCAGGTTGCGTGCCATGCGCGTGGTCCCTTCGACCTCGACGGGGATGGTGGAACGATAACGGTCAGATCGTCTCACCGTCGCATCGGCGTGCGCCCGGTGGTCCGCGGTGGCGCGCCTCGCGCGGGGCGGCGCGGCCCCTGGACCATCGGGTGCATGAACGGTAGCCTAGACGTCCGGTCCATGCACCCAGTGCGCGCCGATGCGGCCCGGCCCGCGGCCACTGGGGGCGCGATCGGTGCCCGAGCCTCATCCATGCCCCCAGTGCACCCCGGGTGGCGCCAGGCACGCCCCGCGCGGGGCGGCGGGCGAGGTGGTCACGGGGCGGTCACGGGGCGGGGCGGCGGGCCAGCAGGCGGGCCTGGTGGCGCCCCGGGGCCTCCTCGTCGCCCCACCACCCCTCGTCGCACACCTCGACCTCGAGGCCGAGCCGCGCCCCGATCCGGCCCATCTCGCCGGGTTCGAGCAGGTAGCGGCGGGGCGGGCGGTCGTGGCGCTCGAGGTTGGTGGTCGTGGGCTGGACGAACGCCAGCCGACCGCCCGGGGCGAGCACGTCGGGGATCGCGTCGAGGACGTCGTGGTCGAGGAAGGCCACGACCACCACGAGGTCGAACGGCCCCGGCGGCAGGGGGTCGTCCATGAGGTTGCGGCTGGAGGACCTGCAGGGTCACGCCGGCCATGTGGGCGCGCTCGCCCGCCAGCCGCAGGCCCACCTCCGAGGCGTCCACGAGGACGACGTCCCAGCCGCGGCCCGCCAGCCAGATGGCGTGCCGGCCCGCCCCGCCCGCGACGTCCATGGCCCGCCCCGGCGGCAGGTCCGCCAGCAGGTCGACGACGGCAGGGTCCGGCTCGGCCGGGGCGTCGCCGCCGAGGTAGCGCGCGTTCCACCGCGCGATCGCGTCGTCGTCACCCATGCACGGACTCGCCGGTGGCCGGGCTCGGTCAGGCCGCCGACGAGGTGGCGGTCCATCCCGGGCAGGGTGAAGGCGATCCGGCCCCGCCCCGACCGGCGCAGCAGCCCGTGGGTGTCGATCAGGGCCTGCTGGGTGGAGCCGAGCGCCTCGGTGCGTTCGCCGAGCGCCTCGGCGACGGCCCCGGAGGTGCGCTCGGGCTCGTCGAGGTCGGCGGCGGCGACCAGGTAGCGCCGCTGGTTGTCGGTGAGGTCGCGCAGCCGTTCCTCGTAGAACAGCTCGATGGTCGGGGCGGCCATGCGCCACCCCTCCTCGACGTCCTCGACGGTGATCACGGGACCGTCACCGGCGACCCAGACCTGGGACCCGACGACGTGGAGGAAGTAGGGGTAGCCGCCGACGAGCTCGCAGAAGCGGTCGACCGCGTCGGCGTCGACGGCCACGCCCCGCGTGTCGGCGAAGGCCCGCAGGGCCTCGGCAACGTCGTTGTCGGTCAGGGGCGGCAACGAGATGTGCCGGGCCCGTTCGCCGAAGGTGGTGCCCGCGGCCCGGAGCAACGCCGTCAGGCCGGGCAGTCCGGCCACGTACACCGCCAGCGGCAGGTGCTGGCGGATGCGTGCCCCGGTGGGGTGGCGCTCGGTGACGGTGGTGGACTGGCTCTCCTGGAAGGCGTGGAAGAGCGCGCCCATCGCGGCCTTGTCGATGTTCTGCGACTCGTCCAGCAGGATCAGCAGCGCCACGCCGGCCTCGCGGGCCAGCCGCCCCGCGTCGGTGAGGATGACCGTGAGGTCCTTGTGCCAGCGGTCGCTGCTGCCGCGCTTCGGCCGGTCCATCACCGTCACGCCGGTCGGTCCGACGGTGAGCCCGGCCACGCGCTTGAGGGCCTGCTTGGCCTCGCGCGACAGCTTCACGGCCACGTCCCGGGCGGACAGCTCGTCGACGAGCGCCTCGACCACGTCGGGCAGCGCCGCGTCGCCCCGCACCGCGGAGACCCGCACGACCCAGTGCCCGGTCTCGGTCGCCTCGGCCTCGAACTGCTTGAGCAGGGCGGTCTTGCCCATCCCCCGGTCGGCCGTGATCATGCGGGCCGGCTCGTAGGTGCCCTGCGCCACGCGTCGCAGCACCACGCCCTCGAAGTCGGCGAACTCCGCCTGGCGCCCGGCGAAGACGGCCGGGATGATGCCGTACCCGGGCGTGAAGGGGTTGCTCCCGGCATCCCGGACCTCGGCCACTCGGCGCCCCGCAAGACTCGACAACATACGGATGCTCGTAAGCTTACGAGTCTTGCGGACGTGATGCGAGCAGGCGTCCCGGTCAGGTCGGCGGTCCGGGCTCGGGCACGATGATCACGGGCCACTCGGTGAACTCTGCCAGGTGCATGGCCAGGCTGCCCACCAGCGGGGACCCGGGCCCGGAGCGGGTCGTCCGTCCCACGACCACGAGGTCCGGACCCCATGCCCGGGCGTCCCGCAGGATCGTCCAGAGGGGCTCACCCTCGAGCACGACCGTCTCCACGCCGACCCCGCGGTCTGCCGCGATGGACGTCACCCGGTCCAGCACGGCCTGCAGCGCCTGGTGGCGGCGCTCGCGCGCGGGCGTCTCGTGGGTCCCGCGGGCATCGAGCCGCTGGGTCGTCTCCCAGTCCTCGTCGCGCACGGTGACCGCCCGGACGAGCCCGTCGCCGCCGTGCTCGGCGGCCAGCTCCACGGCCAGGCGGGCCGCTGCCAGCGCCGCCCGGGACCCGTCGACGCAGACCAGCAGCCGTGACGTGCTCATGACGGCGGCCCTTCCTGTCGCTGGCCGACCCAGTGGGAGCGCACCATGTCCTCCCGCTCGTCCTCGGCCAGCCGCAACTCGACGTCGTGCAGCGCCTGCTCGAGCCGCGGGACCCACCCGTTCCTGAGGCCCCGCAGCCGACGACGGGTGACCGCCAGCTCGCCCTCGACGACCGCCAGGGCCCGGGTGGCGGCCGCGTGGTCCAGCGCCGCGGCGACCGCCTGGCGGTGCGCGGTCGCGGCGTGGGCCAGCGCACTGGTGTGCGCGAGGCTGCCCACCGGCACCTGCGGCGCGGGCGTGACCCGCACCTCCGACGGGGCGGCCACCCCCATGATGCTGCGCCAGGTGATCGTCGCGTCGGCGTCCCCGGCGGGACGCGCGAGGTCGAACTGGGTGGCCCCGCCGAGCACCGCCGCACGCAGGAACCAGCGGTCGGCCTCGTGGCTGGCCCGCGTCCATGCCTGCTCGGTGTCGTCGACGTGGTGGCGGAGCCGCCGTTGCTCGCGGGCCAGGGCATGGACCTTCTGCTCGAGCACCTCGATGCCGCGGTCGGCGACCTCCAGGCGGCGTCGCGCCCAGCGACGTGCGGTGCGCCCCGGCGGCATGCGCGTCATCGCCCGCCCTCCTGCAGGTGGGCGTCGAGCAGCTCGTCGCCGACCATCGTCAGCTCGCGGCGCGGCAGCACCGACAGGACCTTCCACGCGAGGTCGAGGGTCTCGTCGAGGGACCGGCTGGCGTCGCGGGACTGCGACAGGAACTCCTCCTCGAAGGCCTGCATGAACTGCAGGTGCAGCCGGTCGGTCTCCGACAGGGCCTCGGTGCCGAGCAGCTCCGACAGCTCGCTGGCCTGCCGGGCGCGGTCCAGCGACGCCTGCACCTGGGCCGCCACCGGCAGGTGGTCCTCGCGCGTGCGCCCCGCCCCCGCCCCGCGGCGCATGAGTCGGGACAGCGACGTCAGCGGGTCGAACGGCGGGTAGACGTCGCGGGCGGCGACCTCGGGGGACAGCACGAGCTGCCCCTCGGTGATGTAGCCGGTGAGGTCCGGGATGGGGTGGGTGATGTCGCCGGCCGGCATGGTCAGCACCGGCACCATCGTCACCGACCCGTCGCGGTCGCGCAGCCGGCCGCACCGCTCGTACAGCGACGCGAGGTCGCTGTAGAGGTAGCCGGGGTACCCGCGTCGGGCCGGCACCTCGCCCCGCGCCGACGCCAGCTGGCGGACCGCCTCGCCGTAGTTGGTCATGTCGCACAGCACGACCAGCACGTGGTAGCCGAGGTCGAAGGCCAGCGACTCGGCGACGGTCAGCGCGATGCGGGGCGTGAGGATCCGCTCGATGATCGGGTCGGAGGCGGTGTTGACGACCAGCGACAGCTCGCCCCGCTCGGCCCGGTCCTCGAGGCCGTCGCGGACGGCCATGACGTCGGCGTGGGTGATGCCGAGGGCGGCGAAGACCACGCGGAACGGCTCGTCGCCGGTGTGGGCCTGCGCGGCCAGCTGGATCGCGAGGTCGAGGTGGGACAGGCCGCCCACGGAGAACACCGGCAGCTTCTGGCCGCGCACCAGGGTGGCCAGGCCGTCGATCGCCGACACGCCGGTGACCACCGGCTCGCTGGGCGTGGCCCGCCGGGCGGGGTTGATCGGCCGGCCCGCCACGGGGCGACGCTCTGCCCCGAGCACCGGCGGACCGCCGTCCAGCGGGTCGCCGCGACCGTCGGTCACCCGCCCCAGCCATGCGGCGCCCACGGGGATGGTCGCGGGGCGGCCGACGAAGGTGACCCCGGCGTTGTGGCGGCCGATGCCCGCGGTGCCCTCGTGCACCTGGACGACGGCGAGGTCGTGGTCGACCTCCTGCACGACGCCGTACCGGACCTCGCCCGAGTCGAGCCGGACGACGACCTCCTCGTCCCAGCCGACACCGTCGACGCCCTCGACGACCAGCAGCGGGTCGTCGACACCGCGCACGCTCCGGTAGGCGATCGGGGCGGGTCTCATGCCAGCTCCTCCAGTCGCGCCAGGACCTCGTCGCGCGCCTTCACCACCGTGTCGGCGTCGTCGGGGCCGGCCTGCTCGCGCACGCGCACGATCGGGGCGAGGTCGACCTCCTCGATGATGGAGGCGGGCACGCCGGCGTCCACCAGCTCGCGGGCCCGGTCGTGGACCGCCAGGACGGCGTCGACCAGGGCGCGGTCCTTGTGGGCCCCGCTGGAGGCGTCGTTGGCGTTCAGTGCGTTCTGCTGGAGCACGCCCTCGCGGATCAGCCGGGCCGTGGTCAGGGTGACGCGCTCGTGGTCGGGCAGGGCCTGCCGGCCCACCAGCTGGACCATCGACTCCAGCTCGTCGGCGTCGCCGAGCAGCCGAGCGATGCGGGCTCGACGCCCCGCCCAGTCGGGGTCCCCGTGCTCGGCGTGCCACCCGGCCAGCGCGTCGGCATCGCGCGAGAACGACCCGCTCCAGCCGACCGCGGGGTAGTGCCGGGCCGCCGCCAGGGTCGGGTCGAGCGACCAGAAGCACCGGACGAACCGCTGGGTGTGGCTGGTGACCGGCTCGGTGGTGTCCCCACCGGGGGGTGACACCGCCCCGATGATCGTGGTCGAGGCCACCTCCCCTCCCTCGGTGCGCACCGTCCCCGCACGCTCGTAGAAGTCGGCAAGCGCCGAGGCGAGCCGGGCCGGGTAGCCCTCCTCGGCGGGCAGCTCGCCGGTCCGGGTGGCGAACTCGCGCAGGGCCTGGGCCCAGCGCGAGGTGGAGTCGGCGATGACCACCGTGTCGTGGCCCATGTCGCGGTAGTACTCGGCGACCGTGATGCCGGTGTAGATGCTGGCCTCGCGGGCCATCACCGGCATGTCGGAGGTGTTGACGATGATGACCATCCGCTCGATCAGCGCCCGGCCGGTCCGGGGGTCCTCGAGGCCGGGGAGGTCCTCGAGCAGGTCGGCCATCTCGTTGCCGCGCTCGCCGCACCCGACGTAGACGATCACCTCGGCGTCGCACCACTTGGCGATCTGCTGCAGCAGCATCGTCTTGCCGGTGCCGAAGCCGCCGGGCACGCCGGCGTTGCTCCCGCGGGCGATGGGGAACAGCAGGTCGACGACCCGCTGGCCGGTCCGCAGCGGCGCGTCGGCCGGCAGGCGCTCCACGGCGGGGCGGGGCGTGCGGACGGGCCACCACTGGGTCAGCGTCACCTCGTGGTCGTCGATGCGCGCGACCATCTCGTCGACCGTGTGCTCGCCGCCCGCGACGACCTCCCGGACGGTGCCCGTGACACCCGGCGGCACGAGGACGCGGTGGAGCACCGAGGGGGTCTCGGCGACCGTCGCCAGGCACGTCCCGGGCCCGACCTCGTCCCCGACCGCGACCTGCGGGTCGACCGTCCACGTCCGCGTGGGCACACCGAGCGACTGCGTCCCCCAGCCGGCGTCGAGGAACTCGGGCCCGAGCGCCAACGGCCGCAGCAGCCCGTCGAAGACCGAGCCCAGCAGCCCGGGGCCCAGCGGGACCGACAGTGGCCGACCACTCCCCCGCGCGGACGTCCCCGGCGCCGTGCCCTCGGTCGACTCGTACATCTGGACCATCGCGACGTCCTCGTGCACCGTCACGACCTCGCCCAACGTCCCGCGCTCGCCGACCTCGACCACCTCGGCGACCTGGACGTCGTCGAGCCCGGCGATCGCGACCAGGGGGCCACTCACGCGGACGACGGCGGGGCGGGGCGGGGCGGTCATGGCCACAGCACCTCCAGCTCGGCTCCCAGGTCCTCCATGGCCCGGTCCACCAGGGTCCCGAAGCGCTCGTCGACCGACCGCCCCGCCGCACGGGCCACCAGGCCGTCCGTGCCGGCCTCGATGACGGCGTCGTCGCCGAGCAGCTCGCGGGCACGACAGGTCTGGCGATCGAACAGGTCGTCCAGCTCGCCGGCACCGGCCTGCTCGCGCAGTCGGGCCACCGCGCCGTCGCGGACCTGCTCGAGCGCCTCGCGCTGGGCGGCCAGCACGCGTTCGCGAGCCCGTCGCCGGGCGCGGGAGCGGCGGCGGTGGGCCTCCCGCTCGGCCACCTCCCGGCCTCGGCGACGGGCCGTCTCGCGCAGTGTGGTGGCACGGTCGCGGGCATCGGCGACCCGTGCCTCGGCGTCCCGCGTCGCCTCGTCGACGGTCGCGTCGGCGGCCGCCCGGGCCTCGGCCACGGCAGCGTCGCGGAACACGTCGAGGGTCACGTCGGCATCACCGTCCACAGCAGTCGGGGTCGGGCCGCCAGGCGCTCCTGCAACGGCGACGCCGCGTCGGGCGTGAGCACGACGAGGCCGGCGTCGTCCGGCAGTCGGTCGAAGGTGGCCTCCGCCCCGTCCTCGTCGGTCTCGAGCACGGTCACGCCCGCGAGCACGTAGCCGGCCACGCGTGCCGACTCGCCGAGCACCACGATGCGGCTCATGCCCGTCCCATCAGCATCACGGCGACGATCAGCCCGTAGATCGCGATGCCCTCGGCCAGTCCCACGATGACCATGGCACGGCCGAACAGCTCGGAGCGTTCACTGATGGCGGCCAGCGCGGCGGACCCGGTGTAGGCGACCGCGATCGCCGCCCCGATCGAGGAACCCGCAACGGCGATGGCCGCCCCGATCAGCGCGGCTCCCGACGAGCCGCTGGTGGCGGCCTGCTGGGCGGTCGCGGCGAACCCGGGGCCGACGTTGGCGAGGATGGCGAACAGCAACAGGGGGGTCATGGCTCCTCCTCCTGGACGGCGGGGACGTGCCACGGGGCGAACAGTCGCCCCTCCCCGGTGAAGATGCGCGAGAACAGCTCGTAGTACTCGAGGCGCAGGGCCTGCACGCCGACCACCAGCGCCTCGAGGGCGAACGCGACGACGTTGCCGATCGTGAACAGGACGGCGGCCGCGACGACCCGGCCGATGCCCGGTCCCCACAGCGGCGGTGGTGCCCGACCAGACCGCGAAGCCGATGGCCGCGTGGGTCAGCCCGAAGGCCGCCAGGCGGCCGAAGGAGACGATGTTGGCGAACACGCGCACGACGGTGTCGAACAGCTCGATCACGGCCTGCCCGATGCCCGCACCGCCGCCCCCCGCCTCGGCCAGCAGCCCGACGAAGGTGAGCACCAGGCCCACGCCCGTCACCACCGCGCCGGCGATGCTCAACGTCGAGCGGCCCCACGCGAGGCCGCCGGCCAGCAGCGCCCCGCCGAGGAACACCGCCACGCCCGCGATGCCCGAGCTGGCGTACAGCGCCCCGGCCGGACCTGCCTCCCGCCACCGGTTGATGGTGCCGATCACGTAGCTGGCGGCGATCAGCACCGCGCCGGCCCCCACCGCCACGACGAGCAGGCGGACCGGCTCGTCCAGCGGGGCCAGCCAGAGCGTCGGGACCAGGCCGGTGGGCCCGAAGGCCTCGCCGTACAGCAGGCCGAACACCGCCGCCACCAGCCCGGCGGCGACCGGGAAGGGCCAGAGGTGGCGGACGCTGGCGACCCGGGGGTGCCGGCTGCGCCACAGCCACACGCCCAGCGCGGCCAGGACCAGGCCGTGGCCGACGTCGCCGAACATCATCCCGAACATCAGCACGTAGGTGAGGCCGGCGAACAGCGACGGGTCCACGTCCTCGTACGGCACCACCGCGTAGGTGCGGACCAGGGGCTGCAGGGACCGCTGGAGCGGGGCGCCCGCCAACCGGGTGGGCGGTTCCACGAACGGCTGCCGGGGCAGTCGCACCACGGACGTGCCGTGCGCGGCCATCCGGCCCTCCAGGTCGTCGAGGTCGTCCTCCGGGACCCAGCCGGCCACGATGGTCGCGGAGCCGTGCTCGACGGTGCCGGCCAGCCGCCCCTCCAGCGCCGCCTCCCCGGCCAGCAGGTCCCAGGCGCCCCGCCGCTGCAGCTCGTCCAGGTCGGGGTCGTCGCGGGCCAGGCGGGGCGTCACGTCGTCGGGGGCCTCGCGCAGCCGTCGTGCCGCCGCCCCGGGGCCACCGTGCGTCCCGGGATCATCGAGCTCGACGACCCCGGCGTCGGCCAGCTCGACCATCGCCTCGCGACGTCGAGAGTGCGGGGCGACGACGGCGACTCGGGCCATCGGGACGGGGCGCAGGTCAGAGGACGTCACGGAGCACCTCCTCGTCGCAGCCGTGCGCGGCGAGCTCCAGCGCGCCCTGCACCCCGTGGGCGTCGGCCAGCAGGGTGGCGAACACGCCGACGACCGCGTCGGGGCCGCTCTCGCCCCGTCGCACCCGATCCCGCCCGTCGGTGTCCAGGTGGCGCCACCAGCGGACCTCGGCCCGCCAGAGCTCCTCGGGGCCGGAGATGTCGTCGAACACCCAGGCGGCGTCGCGGGGCAGGCGCTCGACCAGGCCGTCGAGGTCGCCGGCCTCCGTCCAGCGCCAGCCGAGCTCGCGGATGCGGTGGGGACGATCACCTCGACGCGTCGCGCTGCCGAGCAGCAGGTCGCGGGCGGCCACCAGCGCCGCCCACCCGGCCACGAGCCGGGCCGCGGCCGGGACCTCGTCGGCGACCCGCCGGGCCCACGACAGCCACAGCCACGTCACGATCGTGGCGATGTCGTCCGCCCCGGGGTCCAGCCACTCGGACCGGGCCAGGCCGTCACGGACCTCGGTCGCCGAGGTCGCACGGGCGACGCGGTGCCATGCGGTGTCGAGGCGGCCGAGCTCGTAGGGCGGGTAGCTGCTCCCACCGGCCAGCGCCACGAGCAGGTTCTCGACGTCGAGCACCTCCCACCAGCCCGCCAGCGCGCGGACGGTCTCGCCCCCGGCCGGCGGCAGCCAGCCGGCGAGCACCCGCAGGTGCCACAGGGGTGTCGCCGCGACGGCCCACTGGGCCGCGTCGAGGGACATGCCCGGTTGCACGTCGTGGCCATAGGGGCCGGACTGCACGACCTGCAGGGCCTCCTCGAGGCTGCCGGACCGGGCGAGGTCGGCACGACCGCCCGAGCCCAGGCGATGGCGTTCCAGCAGCCGCGCACGCACGACCCCGGCGTTCCACCCGATCCCGGCGACCATCAGGGCACCGCCTCGGGTGTGGGCGCGACGTCGAGGGCCCGTCGCACGAGCTGCGCCACGACGTCGTCGTGGTGGTTCGCCGCGGTGGCGCGCACGGCCGCGACCTCGGCATCGGTCCGGGCCTCCAGGTCGGCCAGCTCGTCCTCGATCTCGCGCGTGCGGGCGGCCCCGGCGTCGGCCCGTTCGCGATCTGCGGTCTCGCTCGCCTCGTCGAGCAGGCGCGCAGCCTCGGCATCGGCGTCGTCGCGCACCCGCTGGGCCCGCTCGTCGGCCTCCTCGCGGATGCGCGTGACCTCGCGGTCCACCTCGTCGACGGCGGACAGCACGGCCGCGAGCTCCTGGGCCAACGTCGCGTCCCGGTCCACGGGCACCGCGGCCGGAGCGGCACGACCCGGCGGCGACACGAGCCGCCGGAACCGACGAAGGGAACGGGTCGGGTCCATCTCGCCATCGACGCTACGCCTGCGCGGGCGACGCTCGCACGGTGAAGGTCCCACCCGCGGCGGGCCGGCCGGCCCGCGCGCCTACCCCTCGTCGAACAGCGTCGGCAGCTCTGCGCGGTGGAACCCGTCGAAGTACGGGACGGCGTCGTGGGGTGCCAGCGGCCACTCGCGGTGCGCCCCGAGCGTGCCCCCGTCGATCGCGCAGGGACGCGCCCGGTGATGAACGCGGCCGCGGGCGAGAGCAGGAAGCACACCGCCCCGCTGACCTCGGCCTCGTTGGCCAGGCGCTGCAGCGGGATGGTGGCCGGGAAGGTGCGGATCATCGACCGCATCGGCTCGTCGTAGGTGTCCAGCCCGGAGGAGGCGATCAGGCCCGGGGCGACCTCGTTGACGCGCACACCCGCACGCGCCCACTCGACGGCGGCCGTCATCGTGAGGTTGGCCACGCCGGCCCGCGCCGCCCCGGTGTGGGCCATGCCGGGGAACCCGTTGCGGTGCTCGGCGGTGATGTTGACCATCGCCCCGCCGTGCTCGCCCATCCAGGCGTTGAACACCTCGCGCATCATCAGGAACGTGCCGGTGAGGTTGTTGCGGATCACCGCCTCGAAGCCGCGGGGCGAGATGTGTTCGAGCGTCGAGGGGAACTGCCCACCGGCGTTGTTGACCAGCCCGTCGATCCGCCCGTGTCGCTCGACGACGGTCGCCACGGCCTCGGCGACCCGGTCGGGGTCGCGGATGTCGCACGTGGTCCAGTCGCAGGTGCCCGCGTCGGTGTCGCTGGCCACCTCGGCGGCCACGGCCTCGAGCTTGGACTCGGTGCGTCCCATGATCACCACGGTCGCCCCGAGGCTGGCCAGCTCGTGGGTGATGGCCCGACCGATGCCGCTGCCGCCTCCGGTGACCACCATGACGTGGCCGTCGTAGAGGCCGGGGCGCAGCACCGACCGGTAGCCGTCTCGCTGCGTCGCTCATCGTCGACGTCCTCACAGGCCGTAGGTGCCGGCGATGATCTCGCGCATGATGTCGTCGGTCCCGCCGCCGATCGGGCCGAGCCGCGCGTCGCGCCAGTGCCGCTGGGCGCGGTACTCCATCAGGTAGCCCGCCCCGCCGTGCACCTGCACGCACTCGTCGGCGACCTCGAACGCCAGCCGCTGGGTGACCAGCTTGGCCATCGCGGTGGCCCGCAGCACCTCGGCCGCTCGACCCGCGATCGCAGTCCGCCGCGCCTCCGGCCGAGCACGGTCAGCCGCAGCGCGTGGTTGGTCAGCGCCCGGGCCGTGGCGATGCGGGTCGCCAGCTCGGCGAAGCGGTGGCGCCACACCTGGAACCGCGCGACGGGGCGGCCGAAGGCCTCGCGCCCCTGGGCGTAGAGCGATGGCGTCCTGCAGGGCGACGTCGGCCGCGACCACCGCCCCGAGCGACATCATCAGCCGCTCCCAGGCGAAGTTCTGCATGATCGCGTAGAAGCCGCGGCCCTCCTCGCCCAGTCGGTTGGCGTCGGGCACGCGGACCGCGTCGAAGTGCAGCTCGCCGGTGTGGCTGGTGCGCCAGCCCAGCATCTTCATCCGCCGCGAGGTGAACCCGGGCATGTCGCGTTCGACCACGAACAGCGTCATGCCGGCGTGGCCGGCGTCCGGGTCGGTCTTCGCGGCGACGACGACGTGGTCGCACCACGCCCCGTTGGTGATGAACACCTTCGCGCCGTCGAGCACCCAGTCGCCGCCGTCACGCCGGGCACGGGTGGTGATGCCGTTGACGTCCGAGCCGGCGCCGGGCTCGGTGATGCCGAGCGCCCCGACCGCCTCGCCGGAGATCGACGGGGCGAGCCAGCGCTGCTTCTGCTCGTCGGTGCCCTGCCGGTCGATGTAGAGGGCGGCGAGCTGGCTGTGCGCCCCGAGGTCGGCGGCCAGCCCGCCCGAGCCCGCGCGGGCGAGCTCCTCGATCCAGCACACCTCGGCGAGCAGGTCGGGGCCCGCTGCCGCCGTACGCGCGGGTCGAACTTGGCGCCGAAGAACCCGGCCTGCCCGACCGTGCGGAAGACCTCCTTGGGGAAGTCGCGGGCGGCCTCCCAGTCCTCGACGTGCGGGGCGAGCTCGCGGGCGACGAAGGCTGCGGGCCGAGTCGCGGTAGGCGTCGTGCTCGGCGGTGAACATCGGCAGCGCCGGCTCGGTGGCGTACGCGTGGGCCTGGTGGGTGGCGTCGGTGGCCGACATGCTCAGACCCCCATCAGCCGCGAGATGATCTCGCGCTGGACCTCGTCGGTGCCGCCGCCGATGCGGCCGAGCCGGGCGTCGCGCCAGGCACGCTCCACGGGGAACTCCTCGGAGTAGCCGTACCCGCCGAACACCTGCATGACCTCGTCGGCGACCCGGAAGGACATCTGGGCGGCGCGCGAGCTTGGCCATGGCGATGTCGGTGGTGGCGTACTCGCCCCGGTTCCACCTGTCCGCGCACTCGTACACCAGCCACCGGACCTGCTCGACGTCGGTGGCGATGTCGACCAGGCGGTGCTTGACGGCCTGGAACCTCGCGATGGGGCGACCGAAGGCCTCGCGCTCGCGGGCGTAGTCGAAGGCCCGCTGCACGTTGGCCGACGCCCCGCCGACCGCGAGGCACGCCGCGGCCAGCCGCTCGCCCTGCAGCTCCCACATGATCTGGGCGAAGCCCTCGCCCTCGACGCCGAGCAGCGCGTCGTCGGGCACCCGCACGTCGTCGAGGAACAGCAGCGGCGGTGTCCGACGACCGCATGCCGACCTTGTCGAGCTTGCTCGACACCTCGAAGCCGGGCAGCGAGGTGTCCACGAGGAACAGCGAGATCCCGCCCCACGGGTTCCCCTCAGGGCCGGCGAGGTGCGGACCACCATCGTCACGACGTCGGCCCGCACGCCGTTGGTGATGTACATCTTCTGGCCGTTGAGCACCCAGCCGTCCCCGTCACGCTCGGCGCGGGTGCGGATCGCCGACACGTCCGACCCGGTGTCCGGCTCGGTGATGCCGACGGCGGCGATGACCTCGCCCCGCAGCGCGGGCTTCGAGCCAGCGCTCCTTCTGCTCCGGTGTGCCGAACTGCCGGATCGGCGGCGTGGCCATGTCGGTCTGCACCGACAGCGCCATGCCCGATGCGACCCGGACGCCCGCGCGATCTCCTCGAGGAAGACCACGGTGGCCCAGTAGTCCCCGCCCTGGCCGCCGTCCTCCTCGGGCACCGACAGGCCGAGGAACCCGAGCTCGCCCGCGCGACGGAACACGTCGTCGGGGAACATGCCCGCCTCCTCCCAGGCCGGCACGTTCGGGATCAGCTCGTCGTCGACCCAGGCCCGGACCGACGCGCGCAGCTGCTGGTGCTCCTCGGTGAACGGCTCTCTTCATGTCCGCACCCGCTCGCCTGCCGCCGCCCCGCCGGCGAATGACCCGCTCCTCGACGTCCCGATGACGCCGCCAGACGGCACACGCGACGGCGGCGTCAGTACGACTTCGGCAGGCCCAGGGTGTGCTGGGCGACGTGGTTGAGGATCATCTCGCGCGAGACCGGGGCGATCTGGATCAGCCGCGCCCCGAGCCAGAGGTCGGTCAGCCCGTACTCGACGCTCATGCCGTTGCCGCCGTGGGTCTGGATGGCGCGGTCGGCGGCCTTCACGGCGACCTCGCCGGCGGCGAACTTGGCCATGTTGCAGGCCGACCCGGCGTCGCGGTGGCCGGCGTCGTACAGCGCGCAGGCCTTCTGGAGCATCAGCTTGGCCTGCTCGTACTGCATCCAGGTCTCGGCCAGCGGGTGCGCGATGGCCTGGTGGGACCCGATGGGCTGGTCCTTCCAGACCTTGCGGGTCTGGGCGTAGGCCACGGCCTTGTCCAGCGCGACCCGCGCCCCGCCGACACCACCGGCCGCGCCCATGATGCGTTCGGGGTTGAGCCCGTCGAACAGCGCCCCGAGGCCGCCGGTGTCGCCGCCGACCAGGCGGGACTCGTCGACCTCGACGTCGTCGAAGAACAGCGTCCACTGCCACTCGGCCCAGGGCACGGTGGTGGGAAGCGGCTGCTTGGTCAGGCCCGGGGCGTCGACCGGCACGAGGAACAGCAGCGGCAGGCCGAGCGACCCGTCGGGCTGGCGGTTGCGCGCGACGACCAGGATCGAGTCGGCGTGCTCGACGCCGGAGATGTAGTACTTCTGCCCGTTGAGGCGCCACGAGCCCGATTCGGTGCGCTGGGCGTTGGTCGTGATCTGGTGGGTGTTGGAGCCCGCGTCGGGCTCGGTCACGGCGAACGCCACCTTGGTGGTGGCCGCGGCGATGCCGGGCAGCCAGTCCTTGCGCTGCTGCTCCGTGCCGTGCTTGGCCAGGATCGACCCGGTGATCGCGGGCGAGACCACCAGCAGCGCCAGCGAGCACTCGGCCTCGGCCAGCGTCTCCTGGACGGCCGCCAGGCCGGTCATGCCCATCCCGCCGCCGCCGTACTCGGTCGGGATGTTGATGCCGAGGTAGCCGCCCTTGCCGAGCTCGTCCCACAGCTCGACCGGCGGTTCCTCCTTGGCGATCTTCTCGCGCATGTAGGCGGCGCCGTACTCGGACGCGATGCCGCGCACGGCGTCGCGGAGCATCTGCTCCTCCTCGGAGGGCTGCAGCGGCATGGTGACGACGGGTTCGCTCATCGGGCGGTCCTCGTGGTCTCGACGGTCTGGCCACGGACCTCGCGGTCCAGGGCCTCCTGGAAGGCGGTGACGATGGCCTGGATGGTCAGCGGCCGCAGGCCGGCGGCCAGGGCGCGCAGGCGGACGCGGTCGTCGGGCGAGGCGCCGTCGAACTGCGCGAGGATCCGGTCGCGGAACACCTGCTGGAGCTCCTCGGCCAGCATCGCGGCGTGCCGACGGATCACCTGGCCGGCCTCGACCAGGGCGTCGAGCGGGGCGTCGAGGTCCAGCAGCCGCTGGCCGAACTCGAGCTGCGCGCCGGTCAGCGCGACCCGGTCGTCGTCGAGGACCTCCAGCACGTTGGCGGCCTCGAGCAGGCGCAGCAGGTCGCCGTCGACGTCGCGGTCCATGCGGTCGGCGAGCTCGTCCACGGTGAGCACCGTGGTCTCCTCGGGCACCCACGGCGTCAGCAGCGTCCCGAACAGCTCGACCGCCTCGGCGTCGGCGTCGTCGGGCAGGGTGCCGAGGAACTGCTCGATGGCCGCCAGGGTGTAGCCGGCCTGCTGCAGGTCGCGGACCAGCGCGAGCCGGGCGACGTGGACCGGCCCGTACAGCCCGGTGCGTCCCTCGAGGCGGGGCGGCGGCAGCAGCTTCTTGCCCGCGTAGAACCGGATGGTGCGCACGGGCACGCCGACCTTCGCGGCCAGCTCGTCGACGGTCAGCTCGGCCCCGTTCGCCACGGCCCTCGATGGTCCCGGCGTCGCCACACGGCCTCCTCGTCTGCTCTGCAACGGCCTGCAAGGGCCTGCTGCCCGCACGTGCCAGCAGGCATGTGCCTTTCCGAATGGTACACCAGTGCTGTAACATAGGTGCGCAGGATGCACAGCGAGCCGGGCGGCCCGGCTCGTCTTCCAGGCCGACCCGGAGGTCCGCGTGAGCGCCATCCACATGCCGCGCAAGCTGTTCGACGAGTCCCACGACGCCTTCCGCGAGGTCGTGCGCACCTTCATGGAGAAGGAGTGCGTGCCCCACACCGAGCAGTGGGAGAAGGACGGCCAGGTCTCGCGCGAGGTCTGGACGAAGGCCGGCGCCCAGGGCCTGCTCGGCATGGACGTGCCCACCGAGTACGGCGGGGGCGGCATGGAGGACTACCGCTTCAACGTGGTCGAGGCCGAGGAGACCACCCGCGCCGGCGTGTCCGGCCCCGGGTTCATGCTCCACAACGACGTGGTCTACCCCTACCTCAAGCTGTGCACCGACGAGCAGAAGCAGCGCTTCCTGCCCGGGTTCTGCAGCGGCGAGATCATCACCGCGATCGCCATGTCCGAACCCGCGGCCGGGCTCCGACCTGCAGGGCATCCGGACCCACGCCGAGAAGCAGGACGACGGCTCCTGGATCCTCAACGGGTCCAAGACCTTCATCACCAACGGGATCCTGTCCGACCTCGTGATCGTGTTCGCCAAGACCGACCCCGACGCCAAGCACATGGGCTTCTCGCTGTTCCTCGTCGAGCGCGGCATGGAGGGCTTCACCCGCGGCCGCAACCTCGACAAGATCGGCCTGAAGGCCCAGGACACCGCCGAGCTGTACTTCGACGACGTCCGCATCCCGGCGGAGAACGTGCTCGGCGAGGAGGGCCACGGGTTCCTGTACCTGATGCAGAACCTGCCGCAGGAACGGCTCGCCATCGCCGTCGTCGCCGCGTCGGCGGTCGAGCACATGCTCGAGCTGACCATCGACTACTGCAAGCAGCGGGAGGCATTCGGCCGGTCGATCGGGAAGTTCCAGCACGTGCGCTTCCAGCTGGCCGAGATGTCGACCGAGGCCGAGGTCTGCCGCGCCTACATCGACCGGTGCATCGAGCTGCACACCGAGGGCAAGCTCGACGTGGTCGCCGCGGCCAAGGCCAAGTGGTGGTCGACCGAGCTGCAGACCAAGGTCGCCGACCGGTGCCTGCAGCTGTTCGGCGGCTACGGCTACATGACCGAGTACCCGATCAGCAAGGCCTTCCTCGACTCCCGCATCCAGACCATCTACGGCGGCACGACCGAGATCATGAAGGAGATCGTCGGCCGCGCCCTGGTCTGAGTTCTCCCTGACCACCCTCCCCCGACACACTCGTCCCACCCCCCGCTCAACGAAGGAGCACCCCATGGCCGAGGCCTACGTCTACGACGCGGTGCGCACGCCCCGCGGCAAGGGCAAGAAGACCGGCTCCCTGCACACCGTCAAGCCCGTCGACCTGGTGTCGACGCTGCTGGACGCCATCAAGGAGCGCAACCCCGAGCTCGACCCGTCCGGCGTCGACGACCTGGTGATGGGGACCGTCGAGCCCCACGGTGACCAGGGCGGCGTCCTGCCCCGCACGGCCCTGCTGGCCAACGGCTTCTCCGAGCAGGTCGCCGGCACCCAGCTCAACCGCTACTGCGGTTCGGGCCTCGAGGCGGTCAACCAGGCCTCGGCGCGCGTGCGCTCCGGCTGGGAGGACCTGATCCTCGCCGGCGGCGTCGAGTCGATGTCGCGCGTGCCGATGGCCTCGGGCGGCGACCCGTGGGCGATGGACGCGGCGACCAACTACGCCACCGACTTCGTCCCGCAGGGCATCTCGGCCGACCTGATCGCCACCGTCGAGGGCTTCTCGCGCACCGACGTCGACGCGTTCGCCGTCGAGTCGCAGGAGCGCGCCGCCAAGGCGTGGGCCAACGGCCACTTCGACCGCTCGATCATCCCCGTCACCGACGCCACCGGGCGCGTCATCCTCGACCGGGACGAGCACATGCGCCCCGGCAACTCCGTCGAGGACCTCGGCCAGCTGCCGCCGTCCTTCGCCGCGATCGGCGAGATGGGCGGCTTCGACGCCGTCGCGCTGCAGAAGTACGCGCGCGTCGAGTCGATCAACCACGTCCACCACGCCGGCAACTCCTCCGGCATCGTCGACGGCGCCGCGCTGGTGCTGCTCGGCAACGAGGAGCAGGGCAAGCGCCACGGCCTCACCCCGCGCGCGAAGATCCGCTCGGCCGCGGTCGTCGGCTCCGAGCCGACCATCATGCTCACCGGCCCCGCCCCGGCCTGCCGCAAGGCGCTGGACAAGGCCGGCATGACCATCGACGACATCGACCTGGTCGAGATCAACGAGGCCTTCGCCTCCGTCGCGCTCAAGCTCATGCGTGACCTCGGCGTCGACCACGAGAACACCAACGTCAACGGCGGCGCGATCGCCATGGGCCACCCGCTCGGTGCCACCGGCGCGATGCTGCTCGGGACCATGGTCGACGAGCTCGAGCGCCGCGACCTCAACACCGCCCTGGTGACGCTGTGCATCGGCGGCGGCATGGGCATCGCCACGGTCGTCGAGCGCGTGTGACGCGCCCGATGAGTCTCCCCCACCGACCTGACGAGGACCAGACACCCATGACACTGACACCATCCGCTACGACAAGGACGGCGACGGGATCGTCACGCTGACGCTCGACGACCCGAACCAGTCCGCCAACACGATGAACGCCGACTTCGTCGACAGCTACGAGAAGGTCGCGAAGCAGCTCGAGGACGAGAAGGACGACATCGCCGGCATCATCATCACGTCGGCCAAGTCCACCTTCTTCGCCGGCGGCGACCTGCGCGACCTCATCAAGGCGACCCCCGAGGACGCCGACGACGTCGCCGCGCAGTCCAACCGCATCAAGGCGGCGATGCGCACCATCGAGACGCTCGGCAAGCCGGTCGTCGCCGCGATCAACGGCTCGGCGCTCGGCGGCGGGCTCGAGATCGCCCTGGCCTGCCACCACCGCATCGCCATCGACAACCCGAAGACCGTCATCGGGCTGCCCGAGGTCACGCTCGGCCTGCTGCCCGGCGGCGGCGGGTGCGTGCGCGTCCCGCGCCTGCTCGGCATCATGAACGGGCTGCTGAACGTGCTCGTCCAGGGCCAGCAGATGAAGGTCGCCAAGGCCAAGGACGTCGGCGTGATCGACGCCGTCGTGGCCGACGAGGACACCATGCTCGCCGACGCGCGGGCGTGGATCGCCGAGCACCCCGAGTCGGCCCAGCCCTGGGACCAGAAGGGCTACCGGATGCCGGGCGGGGCGCCGTCCCACCCGATGTTCGCCCAGAACTCCCCGGCGCTGGCCGCCAACCTCAAGAAGCAGATGAAGGGCGCCCACTACGACGCCCCGCACCACATCATGGCGGCCGTCTACGAGGGTGCGCAGGTCGACGTCGACAACGCGATGCAGATCGAGACCCGCTACTTCGTGGACCTGGTCTGCAACAGCCAGCAGTCCAAGAACATGACGCAGGCGTTCTTCTTCGACCTGCAGGCCATCAACAAGGGCAAGTCCCGCCCCGACGGCTTCGACCAGTGGAAGGCGACGAAGGTCGCCGTGCTGGGCGCCGGCATGATGGGGGCGGGCATCGCCTACCAGTGCGCGAAGTCCGGCATCGAGGTCGTCCTCAAGGACATCTCGACCGAGAACGCCGAGAAGGGCAAGGACTACTCGCGCACGCTCGTCGAGAAGGGCGTCAGCAAGGGCAAGGTCACCCAGGAGAAGGGTGACGAGCTGCTGGCCCGGATCACGCCGACCGACGACTACGCCGACCTCGCCGGCTGCGACCTCGTCATCGAGGCCGTGTTCGAGTCGACCGACCTCAAGCACCAGGTCTTCGGTGACCTCGAGCCGGTCGTGAACGACGACGCGCTGCTGTGCTCGAACACCTCGACCATCCCGATCACCGAGCTGGCCGAGGGCGTCGAGCGCCAGGCCGACTTCATCGGCCTGCACTTCTTCTCGCCGGTGGACAAGATGCCGCTGGTCGAGATCATCCGGGGCGAGAAGACCTCCGACGCGGCGCTGGCGAAGGCCATCGACGTCGTCATGCAGATCAAGAAGACCCCGATCGTGGTCAACGACTCGCGTGGGTTCTTCACCAGCCGCGTCATCGGCACGTTCATCAACGAGGCCGTCGCGGCGCTCGGCGAGGGCGTCAACCCGGTGCTCATCGAGCGTGCGGGCGAGCAGGCCGGCTACCCGGCCCCGCCGCTGCAGCTGCTCGACGAGCTGACGCTCACGCTGCCGCGCAAGATCCGCAACGAGTACATCGCGTCGGTCGAGGCCGCGGGCGAGACCTACGTCCCGCACCCGGCCGAGGCCATCGTCGACCGCATGATCGACGAGTTCGGCCGCGAGGGCCGCTCGTCGGGCAAGGGCTTCTACGAGTACGGCGAGGACGGCAAGCGTGCCGGCCTGTGGTCCGGGCTCTGGGAGCACTTCGACATCGCCGACGACAAGACGCTGCACGACGACGACGCCGAGCTCATCCGTGACCTCAAGGAGCGGATGCTGTTCGCCGAGGCGCTCGAGACCGTCAAGTGCTTCGACGAGGGCGTCCTCGATGACGTTCCCCGACGCCAACATCGGCTCGATCTTCGGCATCGGCTTCCCGGCCTGGACGGGCGGCGTCGCCCAGTACGTCGACCAGTACCCCGGCGGCACCACGGGCTTCGTGGCGCGCTGCAAGGAGCTGGCCGACCGCTACGGCGACCGCTTCGACCCGCCGCAGTCGCTGAAGGACAAGGCCGAGGCCGGCGAGCCGCTGCGCCCCGACCGCGCCACGGCCTGAGCCCTCCGACGGGCGCGAGCGGATCGCGCCGGGCCCCATCGGGACCCCGGCAGCCGCTGCGTCGCCCGTCGGGTTCGTCCGCACCCCGCACACGGTCGGCGACTCGAGTCCCACGGCCGGACCCATCGCCACCGCGTCGGAGGTGGGGGTCGCGGGGCGCGCGCGATACGTTCTCAGCCAATTCGTCTCAGGTGAGGGAGAGCGCGTGGGGAGCACCCGGACCGTGGCACGGCAGTGCCAGCTGTGCGAGGCCCACTGCGGGATCCTCGTGGACGTCGAGGAGGTCGACGGGCACGAGGTCGTCGGGCGCATCGAGGGGGACCCCGAGGACGTGATGAGCCACGGCTACATCTGTCCGAAGGGCACCGCGCTGGCCGACCTGCACCACGACCCGGACCGGCTGCGGCGACCACTGAAGAAGGTCGGCGACGGGTTCGAGGAGTGCTCCTGGGACGAGGCGTTCGCGATCGTCGGCGACAACCTGCGACGCATCCGGCGCGAGCACGGGCGCGACGCCATCGGGATGTACGTCGGCAACCCGTCGGCGCACTCGCCCTCGGCGATGTACCTCGAGGTGCTGCGCAAGGTCCTGCGGTCGCGCAACGTCTTCTCGGCGTCGTCGGTGGACCAGTTCCCGCAGTACGTCGCCTACCTCGAGATGTTCGGCGACCACGCGGTGTTCCCCATCGCCGACGTCGACCGCACCGACCACCTGCTGATCCTCGGGGCGAACCCGGCCGTGTCCAACGGCTCGATCACGACGATGCCCGACGCCCGAGGCCGCATCAAGGCCATCCGGAAGCGGGGCGGGACGGTCGTCGTGGTCGACCCGCGGCGCACCGAGACCGCCCGCATCGCCGACAACCACGTGGCGGTGCGCCCCGGCGGCGACCCGTACCTGCTCGCGGGCATGCTGCACGTGCTGTTCGACGACGGGCTGCCCATGCCCCCGCACCTGGGCGGACGCCTGTCGGGCTGGGACGAGCTGCGGGACCTGGTCGCGCCCTGGACCCCGCAACGCGCCAGCGGTCCCAGCGGCGTGGCGGCCGACACGATCCGTCGCCCAGGCCCGCGCGTTCGCCGCGGCCGAGCGGCCGTCGCCTACGCCCGCATCGGCGTGTGCCACCACACGACCGGGTCGGTCACCCACTGGCTGGTCAACGCGCTCAACGCCGTGACGGGCAACCTCGACCGGGCCGGCGGGCAGATGTTCTCCACGCCACCGGTGGACCTGGCCTGGCTGCTGCGGACCGTCGCCGGCCCGTCGGGGCGCGACCGCTGGCGCAGCCGCGTGCGCGACCTGCCCGAGCTCGGCGGCGAGCTGCCCGTGGCCACGCTCGCGGACGAGATCCTCACCCCCGGCGAGGGCCAGGTCCGCGCGATGATCGTCCACGCCGGCAACCCGTGCCTGTCGACCCCGGACGCGGGGCGGCTGGACCACGCCTTCACACAGCTCGACTTCCAGGTCTCCATCGACCTGTACGTGACCGAGACCAGCCGTCACGCCGACGTGATCCTGCCGCCGACGTCGCACCTCGAGCGGGGCGAGTTCGACCTGATCTTCCCCTACCTCGGGGTGCGCAACAACGCCCGGTACTCGCCGGCGGCGATGGACCCGCCCGCCGACAGCCGCCACGACTGGCAGCTCATCCTCGGCGTGGCCAGCGAGCTGCTGCCCCGCCCACGGGTCTCGCGGCTCCCGGTCGTCCGCGACCTGCCCGCCGTGCCGTCGGTGCTGCGCGCCGTCGAGGACCGCACCGGGTGGGTGCTGCGGCTGCTGTCGTCGGGCGCCCCGCCCGACGTGGTGCTCGCGGCCCTGATCGCGGCCGGGCCCCAGGGCGTGCTGCGCCGCGGGCCGCGCGGGCTGACGCTGCGGAAGGTCAAGCGGGCGCGGGGCGGCATCGACCTCGGCCCGCTCGAGGAGCACCGCCTGTCGAAGGTCGTGCGCACCGAGGACGGCCGGGTGCACCTCGCCCCGCCACTGCTGCTCGACGAGGCCGCCACGCTGTTCGGCGGGGCGGCCGACGACGACGGCGCCGAGATCGACGCGGGGCGGTCCGACGACACCTTCGACCTGCAGCTGATCGGCCGGCGCCACCTGCGGTCCAACAACTCGTGGATGCACAACGTCCCGACCATGGTCAAGGGACGGGACCGGTGCACGGCGCTGATGCACCCCGACGACGCGGTCGCGCGGGACCTGCTCGACGGGCAGGCCGTCCGCGTGGTGTCCCCCGTCGGCGCCATCGAGGTGCCGCTGGAGGTCAGCGACGAGATCCGGCGGGGCGTGGTGGCGATCCCGCACGGCTGGGGCCACGACGTCAAGGGCGTCGGCTGGTCCACCGCCGCGGCCCACCCCGGCGCCAACGTCAACCTGCTGACCGACGCCACGCTGCTCGACCAGCTGTCGGGCAACGGCGCCCTGAACGCGACCTGGGTGCGCGTGACCGCCGCCGAGCCCGTTCCCACCGCCTGACCCGGCACGAAAGGCCCCGACGGTGTCCACCACCACGCGTGCGCCCCACGACCCGGCCACGGCCGGCCCCGGCCACGACCGCTACCTGATCCAGGGCGAGGAGGTGCGCCTGCCCTGCCACATCGGGCATGCCCGCGCCGGCATGGCGCTGATGGCCGCCGATGCCGCGGCCGTGGGCGACGACCTGCCGGCCGGGCTGCGCCCCGTCCAGACCCGCCCCGGCCGCACGCTGGTCGCGCTGCTGGCGGTCCAGTACGTCGAGAACCCGCTGGGCGACTACGACGAGGGCGTGGTCGCCTCGGTGGTCCGCCCCGGCCACGACGACGGGGCGCTGGCGTCGCTGCAGGACGTGCTGGCGGGGCGGTACGGCGTCTTCGTGCACCACATGCCCGTGTCCCAGGCGTTCACCCGGGAGGCCGGCGAGCGCATCTGGGGCTTTCCCAAGACGGTGGACCGGCTCGAGTGGCGCATGTCGGACCGGCGTGCCGGGCTGCGGTGGGCCACCGACGAGGGCGAGGTCGTCGAGCTGACCGTCCCACGGGGCGGCCGGCTGCCCGTCCCGGCGCAGGTCTCGCACGCCTACACGCTCCACGACGGGATCGTGTGGCGCACCCGGCTGGCCATGCACGGGTCCGGGATGCGCGTCGGGCCCGGCGGGGCGCGGGTGCGGCTCGGCACCCACCCGATCGCCGACCGGCTGCGCGGCTGGGGCGTGGGGTCGCGGGCGCTCGCCACGGCCTGGATCGAGCACGCGACCATGGACTTCGAACCGGCCGAACCGCTGCGCTGACCCGTCCCCCTCCAAGTGGATATCGGAACGATCTGATCGGTATCGTTCCGTTCGTCGCCGACCGTCGAGGCCCCCGCGTGACCGCCACCCGCCCCGCCCCGTCGCCCTCCTCCCCCGCCCGCACGTCACCACGCGTGGCCATCGTGGGGGCGGGCGCGTCCGGGATCGCGACGGCCGCCCTGCTGCGCGACGCCGGCATCGACACCTTCACCGTGTTCGAGGCCTCGCAGCGGGTCGGTGGCACGTGGCGGGACAACACCTACCCGGGGCTGTACTGCGACGTGCCGTCCCGGTACTACTCGTTCTCGTTCGCGCCCGTACCCGGGTGGAGCCGCGTGTTCGCACCCGGCGGCGAGATCTTCGACTACCTCGACCACGTCGTCGACGACCTGGACCTGCGCCGGTTCATCCGCTTCGGCACCCGCGTGCAGGACGCCACGTGGGACGATCCCGTGTGGCGCGTCACCCTGGACGACGGGACCGAGCACGAGTTCGACGTCCTGGTCGCGGCCACCGGCGTGCTGCGTGACCCCAAGGTTCCCGACATCCCGGGACTGGACGACTTCGGCGGGGCGTGCTTCCACTCGGCGCGCTGGGACCACGACGTCCGCCTCGACGGTCAGCGCGTCGGCGTGATCGGGACCGGTTCGACCGGGGTCCAGATCACCACGGCCCTGGCCGGCGTGGCCGAGCGGCTCGACCTCTACGTGCGCACGCCCCACTGGGTGCTCAGCCTGCCCAACCTGTCGTACACGCCGCTGGGACGGACCCTGCACCGGGTGGTCCCCGGCCTGGGGCGCGCCGCCCACCGCGGCTGGCAGTGGGTGTTCGAGAAGACCATGAGCCAGGCCGCGACCCGCCCCGGGTGGCGACGTCGGCTGGTCGGGGCGATGGTCCGCGGCTGCCTGCGCACGGTGCGCGACCCCGAGCTGCGCGCGAAGCTGACCCCCACCGACGACCCGCTGTGCAAGCGCCTGATCATCTCGGGCGGCTTCTACCGCGAGGTCCAGCGCGACACCGTCGACGTGGTGACCGACGACATCGTCCGCGTCGTGCCCGAGGGGATCGAGACCGCCGACGGCGTCGTCCACGAGCTCGACGTGCTGGTCCTCGCCACCGGGTTCCACGCCCAGCGCTTCATGCGACCGATGGCGATCACCGGGCGCGACGGCGAGACCCTGGACCAGGCGTGGGCCGAGGGCCCCCGCAGCCACCGCACCGTCGCCATGCCCGGGTTCCCGAACTTCTTCATGCTGCAGGGACCCCACTCGCCGGCGGGCAACCAGTCGTTCATCCAGACCGCCGAGACCCAGGCCGGCTACGTCGTCCAGTGCGTCGAGGTGATCGGCCAGCGGGGGATCACGATGGCCCCCACCGCCCGAGGCGACGGCGGCCTTCAACGACGCGATCGCCCGGGAGATGCCGAAGACCGCCTGGGTCGGTGGCTGCGACTCCTGGTACCTCGACGCGAACGGCGACCCCACCCTGTGGCCGTTCCTCGCCGAGGAGCACCGCACCGCCCTGGCCGCACCCGACCTGGACGAGTACGACGTGCGCCCCGCCCGAACGCGCGATCCGCGCCGTCTGACCGGGAGACGCGTCTAGCTGACGGCGCGGAGGTGGGGGTGGGAGGCGTCCTCGTCCTCCTCGTCCTCGTCGGACGGACGAGCCGCTCGCGGGATGGGCGCGCATGGAGGCTGCCCGGTCGACCTCCTGCTGGTCGGGCGCGTCGTCCTCGAGCCACACGACCACGCCGGGCCGGGCAAGGGGGATCACGCCGGTCTCGTAGTCGACGGCGGCGACGATCTCGGGGGTTCGGTCGGAATCCTCGGTGTCTCGGTCCATCGGTGCAGCTCCACTTCTCCCGGTGTGGGCGACGACGGGGTCCGGGTCGCCGGTCAGAACGTTGCTCCACACAGGGTCCGGAGCCCACGCCCGCCCCGATGTGACCGAGCGGACAGTGCTGGGCACCTCACATGGCGTGGCCACATCCCATCGACCGGGTCGCAGGCGGCCGACGCGGCCGCGAGCGCGAGCGTCTCAGGCGCACGAACAGGGCCGGCGCCAGGTAGGTCCGAGCCAGGCGGCGCAGGCCGGCGTCGTCGTCGAGCCGGATCATCCCGTCGGGCGTCAGGAGCAGCGACTGGCACAGCCGCACGAGCATCTCGGCCACGAGGTCCACGTCGACGTCGGCGCGGATGTGCCCCTGGGCCTGGGAGCGACGGAACTCCTCGGACAGGTAGGCCCGGGACAGGGACAGGGCCGGGGCACCCTGGACGGTGAGGAAGGGCAGCAGCAGGTCGGGCTCGACCTCGAGCAGGCGACGCAGGAGGGGGTTCTCGCGGGCCTCGCGCAGCGTGGCGACGAACCCCTCGACGAACCGCTCGAGGGGGTCGTCGATGGCCTGCACGGCGGCGTCGACCTCGCCGATGAAGCGGGCCATCTCGCGCAGGATCACGGCCCGGACGATCTCGTCGCGGCCGGCGAACCGGCGGTAGACGGTGGCCCGGCCGATGCCCGCGGCGGAGGCGATGTCGTCCATCGTGGTGCGACGCACCCCGAAGGTCGTGAACCGGTCGAGGGCCGCGTCGAGGATGCGCGCGGAGGTCTGGTCGTCGACCTCGGCCGCGTCTCGGACCTCGTCGAGCAGGTGGTCGGCCGTGGAGGAGGACATGGCTAGCGCACCGGTCGCAGGTCGATGGGCAGGCCGTCGTCGGGGTACGGCAGGGACACCAGGTTGACCGGCATCTCGTAGCCGTCCGGGACGGACCACTCGTAGCGAAGCAGGAACTGGTGCAACGCCGCGGTCACCTCGAGGTTGCCGAAGTGCATCCCGATGCACTTGTGCACCCCGCCCCCGAAGGGCATCCAGGCGTAGGGGTGCCGGCCGGCCTCCTTGTCGCTGACGGCGAAGCGGTCCGGGTCGAAGGTGTCGGGGTCGGGCCAGTGCTCCTCCATGCGCATCGTGAAGTAGGTGCTGACGCCCAGGCGCGTGCCCTTCGGCACGTAGTGGCCGAGCACCTCGGTGTCCTTCACGGCGTACCGCGCCAGCGCCGGCACCGGGGCGATGATGCGCTGGGCCTCCTTGATGGCCATGGCGTGATGGGGGAGCCGCTCGAGGTCCTCGTGCTCGAGGTGGTCGGTCCCGAGCGCGCGCGACTCCTCGCGCAGCCTCTCCTGCCACTCGGGGTGGCGCGCCAGCTCGTACACCAGCGTCGTCATCGTGGTGGTCGAGGTGTCGTGGGCCGCCATCAGGAGGAAGATCATGTGGTTGACGACGTCGTCGTCGGTGAAGGCGTTGCCGTCCTCGTCGGTGGCGTCGCACAGCGCGGTGAACAGGTCGTCGCCCTGCCCGGCACGCTTGGCCGGCAGCTCGGCCCGCAGGAAGTCCTCGAGCACGCGGCGACCCTGCAGCCCCTTCCACCACCGGCCCCCCGGCACCGGGGCCCGCACGATGGCCGTGCCGGCCTGGACCGTGTCGAAGAAGGCGCGGTTGAGCGCGTCGGCCTCGGGACCGAGGTGGTGGCCGACGAAGACCACGGTGGCCAGGTCCAGGGTGAGCTGCTTGAAGGCCGGGTGGAACCGGAAGCCATCCTGCGGCTGCCACGCGTCGAAGCCGTCGCCCAGCACGGCGTTCATGCCCTTGAGGTAGCTGACGAGCCGGTCGCGGGTGAACGCCTGCTGCATGATGCGACGGTGGTGCAGGTGCTCCTCGAAGTCGAGCAGCATCAGGCCTCGCTCGAAGAACGGGCCGATGAAGTACTCCCAGCCCGGCCCGTTGGCGAAGGCCTTGTCCCGGTTGGTGAGGATCTCGGCGGCCGCCTCCGGACCGAGCACGGACACGATGCGGGTCCCGAAGGCCCGGGCCCAGGACAGCGGCCCGTACCGCTCGTACCGCTGGCGTCCGAAGTCCAGCACGTCCCCGAAGAAGTCCAGCGAGTGGCCGAGCAGCGGCCAGCCCGGGTCGCCCAGGATGGGCTTCAGCCCGCTGCCGGGCGGGGGGACGGCGAGCGGCTGGTCCACGCCCCGCACCTGGGCGACCTGCTCGCGTGCCTGCGTGAGGGCGCTGCGGGTCGTGCGCCGCGCCAGGTCCACGGTCCGCCGCGGGGCGGCGAGCAGCGTGCGGCGGTCGGGCAGGCGAGGGCTGGGCACGGGGGCCTCGAGCATCCGGCGTCATCGATGTCGTGAGATGGTATCAGTATCATCGTCTCACCGATCCGAGGACAGCGACCACATGACCGCGAGGGACGACGGCGAGTTCCCGCAGGGCCGCTCCGTGTTGCGCCGCGTCATGGACGAGCGCATCGTCGGCCTGCTCTACGGCCAGCGGGCGCTGGTGGTCGGGGCGCTCGAACCCCTGGCGTTCACCGGCACGCTGCTGCACAGCCGCGCGGCGCAGGACGCCCGCTACTACGACCGCCTGGTCTCGACCGCCACGATGTTCGACGCGGTGATCCGCGGCTCCCGCGACCGCGCGGACCACGCGGTCCGGCGGGTCGCGGGGATGCACCGCCGGGTCCGCGGGACCCTGGCGGACGACCTCGCCCCGACCTACCCGGCCGGGACGTCCTACGACGCCCACGACCCGTGGCTGTCCTGGTTCACCATGGCCGTCCTGTGCGACTCGGCGCTGGCGCTGTACGAGGCCTACGTCCGCCGCCTCACCCCCGCCGAACGCGACGCCTACCACGACGACTGGGTCCGCTTCGGCGAGCTGTTCGGCATGCCGTCCGACGCGGCCACCAGCGACTGGGCCGAGTTCCGCGCCCGCTTCGACGGGTGGCTGCACTCGGACCGCCCCCACCTGATCCCACTGGCCCGCACCGCCGGCCTGGCCGCCCTGCAGTGGCCGCTGCCGCTCCCGCTGCGGGGCGTGAACGACTTCACCTACCTGCTGGTCGTCGGCACGCTCCCGGGGCGGGTCCGGCAGGCGTACGGGCTGCGGTGGACGCCGGCCCACCGGGCGGCCCACGCCGGATTGCGCGTGTCGCTGCGGGCGGGGCGCCCGCTGGTCCCTGACGTGGTGGCCACCGGCGCGACCCTCCACGTCGGCGGGCCCCTGCTGCGCGCGCTCGACCCGCGCAACCGGCCCCGCATCGAGCGCGCACTCGCGCGCCACCACGCGGCCGCGGGCTGACGCGGATCAGACCCCGTCGAGGACGTCCTGCCCGTCGCGCTTGGCGACGTACATGCCGTGGTCGGCCCGCTGGATGAGCCGTTGCGCGTCCGTGCCGTCATGGGGATAGACGGCCACCCCGGTGGACACGCCCACCCGCAGCTCCTGGCCCTCCCAGGCCACCGGGGCGGTGACCGCGGACTCGAGGTCGGCGACGAGCTCGCGGAGGGCGTCGGGGTCGGCGTCAGCGAGCAGCAGGACGAACTCGTCCCCACCGACCCGTGACACGGTGTCGGTGGCGCGCGTGCGGGCCTCCAGCCGCCGCGCGACCTCCTGCAGCAGGTGGTCACCGGCGCGGTGGCCATGGGTGTCGTTGATGCGCTTGAAGTGGTCGAGGTCGATGAACGCGACGGCGAAGGGTCGGTCCCGGCGGCGGGCCGAGGCCACGGCGCCCTCGATGCGGTCAGCCAACAGGCGACGGTTGGGCAGGCCGGTGAGGGGGTCGTGCAGGGACAGGGCGACGGCCTTCCACCGCTCGCGGACGACCTCGAACACCAGGAGGCTCACGACCGCGGCGATGACCAGGGCCACGACCCGCAGGGCGGTCGCTCGGCCGTCGAGCCCGCCAGTCACGGCGCGGGACGCGACCAGCTCCCAGGTGGCGTTGGGCACGTCGAAGGTGAGCCGGACGTCGGGCCGGCCGAACAGGCCCTGGTCGCCGACCAGCGGGCGGACCTCGCCGTAGTTCGACCAGGTGCGCACCGCCCAGTCGATGGGCAGGGTCGCCGGTGCGGACTCCTCCTCCACGGCCTCGACGACGCTGTCGACGTCGATGACCAGCGTGATCACGCCCCAGTACGAGCCGTCGTCGAGGAACACCGGTGTGCGGCTGACGAGCCCCCGGCCCCCCTGGACGAGGTCGAGCGGTCCGTCGAGGACCGGCTGCCGGATCAGGCGGGCCTGCTGCACCGACGCGTACTGCTCGGGCACGGTGCGGTAGTCCAGACCCAGGGCGGCCTCGTTGCCCTCGAGCGGGTGGACCACCTCGACCACGTCGTCGGGCGCGATGCCGATGTCGAGGATGTGCGCGCCCGCCCCGACCAGCGTCCCGAGCAGCTGGTCGAGTCGGTCACGGTCGGCCAGCGCCGGGTAGGCCGCGACGTAGGCCCGCACCCCCGTGGCCAGGTTGAACGTGCTGTAGAGCTCGTCCTCGAAGTGGGCCCGCAGGGCGGCAGCCTCGGCCAGGACCAGCTCCTCGTCGCCGAAGGCACGCTGCGACTCGTCCAGGCCCACGACCGTGAAGCCCCCGGCCGTCAGGGCGACGAACAGGACCAGGCAGGCCACCACGAGCCGGGACGTCCGGCGCCGTGACCAGGGACGGAACATGGCGAGGCCTCGGCGAGGCAGGAGGAGGGAGGGGAGCGTTCCCGCGACCGGGACAGTGTCGCACGCCCCGTCCCTCACATCGGCCGGTTCGGGCGGGCCCTTCAGGCTGCGGCGCGTCCTGCCTGCCTGCGCGCACGGCGGCGCCGGATCGTCACCCGATCCACTCCTTCACCTGGGCGATCGCCCCGGGAGCGTCCTCGGTGACCGGGATCGTGTTGAGGATGGTGACGCCGGACTCGCGGAAGGCGGCGATGCGCTCCTGGATGAACCCCGGCGAGCCGACCAGGTTCATCTGCTCGAGCGCCTCGAACGGCACCTTGGCCTCGGCCTCACGCTTCTTGCCGTCCAGGTAGAGGTCCTGGATCTCCTTGGCCTCCTGCTCCCAGCCGTACCGCACGAACAGGTCGTTGTAGAAGTTCTTCTCGCGCGAGCCCATGCCGCCGACGTACAGCGCCACCATGGCCCGGCCCAGGTTGAGCAGGTTCTCACGGTGCTCGCCCTCGGCGACCGCCAGCATCCCGCCGGCGACGACCTCGAGGTCGCCGAGCGAGGCGTCGCGCTGCTCGCGCCCCGTGGCCAGGTCCTCGCCCCACACCGCATCGGCGTGCTCGGGCACGTACAGGTGCGGGATCCACCCGTCGGCGACCTCGGCGGTCATCTGCACGTTCTTCGGCCCGAGCGCCGCCACGTAGATCGGCACCTCGTTGCGTTCCGGGTGCGTCAGCATCTTCAGGGCCTTGCCCGCCCCGAGGCCCTGGCCCTCCGGCAGCGGCAGCTGGATCGTGCGGCCGTCGTAGGTGACCGGCTCCTCACGGCGCAGGAACGCCCGGACCACGTCGATGGTCTCGCGGGTGCGGGTCATGGGCCTGGCGTAGGGCACGCCGTGGAAGCCCTCGATCACCTGCGGCCCCGACGCCCCGAGTCCCAGGATCGCCCGGCCCTGCGAGACGTTGTCCAGCCCCGCCACCGTCTGGGCCAGCGCCCCGGCCGTGCGCGAGTACACGTTCAGGATCGCCGAGCCGATCTGCACCGTCTCGGTCTTCGCGGCGAGGTAGCCCATCAGCGTGGGCGAGTCGAAGCCGTAGGCCTCGGCGATCCAGACGATGTCCAGCCCGGCCTTCTCCTGGGCGACGACCTGGTCGGCCGCGGCCCGGGGATCACCGGCGTACTGCAGGAAGTTGGCGATGCGCATGGGAGTCCTTGGTGCGGGGCGTCCGGGCAAGGGTGTCAGGCCGACCGGGCCGACGCCCCATCGGAGTCGGGGCGGGGCCGTCCCACGCGGGCGGTGAGCCGTTTCTCGGCGATGGGCAACAGGGCCTTCCCGAGCGGTGTCAGCCGCCCCGTCGCCACCACGCGCGGGGTGACGGGGCGCAGGGTCCGCGAGGCCCGCGTGACGGCGTCGAAGGCCAGCTGGTCCCGGCGCGTCCAGGGCAGCCCGTACAGCTCCCGGACCCGCGGCTGCACCGTGCCGACCACGACCAGTCGCGCCGCCTGGTTGAACGGCTGCAGGAGCGTCGGCAGCTCGACGTCGAGCAGCGTCATCCCCGCCCGTCTCGCCCGACGCGTCAGGTGCGGCTGGTCGGAGTGCAGCCAGCCGTCGAACTGCTCCCGGAAGCCGGCGTACGTCGCCGGGACCGCGGAGCGGGTCATGCCGTACATCTCGCCGAAGGTCAGCCAGTCCTGCCACCAGGCCTCGAGCTCGTGCCGGTTCAGGGGACGGACGAACGCCTCGTAGATCGCACGGGAGGAGTCCGCGAGGAACGCCATCGTCATGTAGGACAACCACGGGTCGAAGGCCGCGTAGGTCGTCCCGGCCGGGTACTGCGGGGCGATGTCCTGCCCGATCGTGCCCGACACCTGCTCGTGCATCGCCTGGACGCGGGCGAGCTCGGCGTCGGCCTCGGCGCGCGAGCCGTGCCAGATCGTCTCGAACGAGGTGGCCGTGCGCAGCATGCGGGCGTAGAGCTTCCCGCCGCCGGCGTAGGTGTGCAGCGTCGTGCCCACGAACGCCAGCGCCTCGAGCGCCCCGACCAGCGACGCGCGCTGGCCGTAGTACAGCGCGACGACCCGCTCCTCCATCATGCGGCGCGCCAGCGACGTCGACCGCGGGAAGTACCCGTCCTCGGCACCCACGCGTGTCCCCTCTCCTCGGCCGGGCCAGTGAGACGCTACCAGTCCCATCGTCTCAAGCCCTTCGGGCCGGGCTCGGACCCTCGGCCCTTGGGCCCACGCTGGGCGTGGGTCGAAGGGCAGAGGGTCCGGATCCCGGGAGGTATCCGAGCCGGCCGGGGCGAACCTCCCGGTGCCACCCCCGCCCTGCCCCGGAGCCCCCTCGTGACCCTTCGTCTCCCCCGCGCCCTGACCGCCACGGTGGCAGCTGCCGGCACCGTCGCCCTGCTCGCCCCGGCCGCCCTGGGCCAGGAGGGCGGCCGGACCGGGTCTACCGGGCCGAGATCCGCCGGACCTCCTACGGCATCCCGCACATCCTCGCCGACGACTTCGGGTCGCTCGGGTTCGGGCAGGGCTACGGGGCCGGCGAGGACATCATCTGCTCGCTGGCCGACACCCTGGTGACGGCGCGTGCCCAGCGGTCGAAGTACTTCGGGCCCGACGAGCGCTACGACGACCAGGTCACGCTGAACGCCACCAACCTCGCGGTGGACACCGTCTTCGGCGACATCATCCAGCGGGGCGTGGTGGAGGACCTGCTGGCCTCGGACGAGCCCGGGGTCGCCCCGGGCCCCGAGGTCCGCGAGATGGTCGAGGGCTACGTGGCCGGGCTCAACCAGTACCTCGACGACGTCGGCGGGGCCGACGGGATCGACGACCCGGCCTGCAAGGGCGCCCCGTGGGTACCAGAAGGCCGAGCCCATCGACCTCTACCGCGGGATCTACGCCGCCAACCTGCTCGCCTCCGCCGGCGTGTTCGTGCAGGAGATCGCCGACGCCGAGCCGCCGTCGGTGTCCGGCGAGACCGGCCTGCCGCTCGGCCTGGTCGGTGTCCCCGAGCCGGGCGCCGGGGCCACCGCCGCCGCCCCGTCCTTCTCGCCCGTCCCCGCACCAGCTGCCCTCGGCCGACGAGCTGCGCGCCGGGCTGGGCAAGGACCCCGAGACCCCCTTCGGCTCCAACGGCACCGCGCTGGGCGCCAACGCCACCACGACGGGGCGCGGGATGGTGCTGGGCAACCCGCACTTCCCGTGGCAGGGCCGCTACCGCTTCACGCAGAGCCACCTGCGCATCCCCGGTGAGTACGACGTGTACGGGGCCATGCTGCACGGCTCGCCGGTGGTCAACATCGGCTTCAACGAGGACGTCGCCTGGACCCACACCGTCTCGACCGCGTACCGCTTCACCCCCTACGAGTACCGGCTGGTGCCGGGCGCGGACACGACCTACGCGACCGCCGACGGGGGCGTGAAGGAGGTCGAGCGCCGCGAGGTCGAGGTCGAGCTGCCCGACGGCTCCACCACCACCGAGGACCTGTGGGCGACCGACGAGGGCTTCGTGCTGGACGCCCCGGACCTGCTGATGGGCTGGACGCCGACCAGCGTGTGGGCCTTCCGTGACGCCAACGCCGAGCACCTGCGCACGCTCGACGTGTTCTTCGAGATGGGGCGGACCCACTCGGTCGGCGAGCTGCTCGCCGCCCAGGACGAGGCCGCCGGCATGCCGTGGGTCAACACCATCGCGGCGGACCGCGACGGCGACGCGCTGTACGCGGACCACTCCGTGGTGCCGCACGTGACCGCGGACCAGATCGAGCAGTGCATGACGCCGATCGGGCGCGTGCTGTTCGAGCTGGCCGGCCTGCCCGGCCTCGACGGCACCCGCGCATCGTCCGACTGCGCCTGGGGCAGCGACGACGACGCCTCCCGCGCCGGCACGCTGGGCCCGTCGAACCTGCCCGACGTCACCACCCGGGACTGGGTGGTCAACGCCAACGACAGCTACTGGCTGCCCAACCCCGACACCCGGCTCGAGGGCTACTCGCCGATCATCGGCTGCGAGCAGTGCGAGCGCACCCTGCGGACGCGCATGGTCTACCGCTACGTCATGGACCGCCTCGACGGCTCCGACGGCTTCGGCGGACCGAACCTGTTCACCAAGGAGCAGCTCAAGCGGGTCGAGACCACCAACCGCGTCTTCGGCGCCGAGGTGGCCCGCGAGAACGGCGACCTCGACACCGCCTGCCGCGCCTCCGGCGTGGACACGCCGCTTCTGCGACACGCTGGCGGCCTGGGACGGCCACACCGACACCGACAGCGTCGGGGCGCACCTGTTCCGCGAGTTCTGGGGCCGCACGCCGCAGGCGTCGACGACCTCACCGACCACCACGGACCGGTTCGAGGTGCCCTTCGACGCGGCCGACCCGGTGACCACGCCCCGCGACCTCGACGAGGACAACGCCGACGTGCTGGCCGCCTTCGAGGCCGCCGCGGCCGCGCTGGACGACGCCGGGATCCCCTACGACGCCCCGCTCGGCGACCTGCAGAAGGCCGGGGACGAGGGCGCCGGGGACATCCCGATCCACGGCGGCTACGGCAGCACCGGCAACGCCAACGCCATCGCCGTGAACAACCCGACGGCCAACACCGACGTGCGCTACCCCGTCAGCTACGGCTCGTCGCACATCCAGGCCGTGGCCTTCACCGACGAGGGCGTGGACGCGTCCACCATCCTCACCTACTCGCAGTCCAGCGACCCGACCAGCGCCCACCAGGACGACCAGACCCGCCTGTGGTCCGACGAGCAGTGGGTCGACGTGGCCTTCACCGAGGAGGAGATCGCCGCGGACCTGGTCTCGTCGGAGGTCGTGACCAACGCCGCCGGCGCCGCCCCGGTCGACGTGCCCGCGGGCCCGCCGTCGTCGCCGCCGGGGCGCCCCGACCTGCCCCTGCCCACCACCGGCGGCGGGCTGGGCCTGCTCGGCGTGCTGGCCCTGGCCGGCGGGGCGGGCCTGCGCCGTGGGCGAGCCCGCCGGTAGGCTGGACGTCAGCGTCGCCCTTCCCCGGGCGGCGCGGACGAAGACACCCGGGGAGTCCGAGCACGCGTCGGGCTGAGAGGGTGGCCGCACGCGCCACCGACCCGTGGAACCTGAGCTGGATCATGCCAGCGGAGGAAGGTGTGCGCGGATGCAGTCGTCACGTGTGGTCGTGGCGGTGGCCGGGGGCGACCCCGTGCCCTCGCACGTCGCCGCGACGCTGCCGCCGGACGCCCGCGTGATCGCCGCCGACTCGGGGCTGCACGTGGCGCTGGCGCTCGGGATGACCGTCGACCTCGTCGTCGGTGACCTCGACTCGGTGGACCCCCGCTCGCTGGCGAGCGCCCGCGAGGCCGGGGTCGAGGTGCGCGAGCACCCCGCCGCCAAGGACCAGACCGACCTCGCGCTGGCCATGGACGCCGCGCTCGAGCACGGGGCGGACCGCCTCGTCGTCGTCGGCGGGCACGGGGGTCGGCTCGACCACCTGCTCGCCAACGCGATGCTGCTGGCCTCGCCGGCGTACGCGTCGGTCGAGGTGACCGCGCGGATGGGCGACGCCACGGTGACCGTGGTGCGCTCGACCGCGGCCCTGGCCGGCACGCCCGGCGAGCTGGTGTCCCTGCTGCCCGTCCACGGCCCCGCCAGCGGGGTCACGACGACGCGGCCTGCTCTACCCCCTCGACCACGAGGACTTGGCCGTCGGCTCGTCCCGGGGTGTCTCCAACGAGTTCGCGCAGCCCGAGGCCCGGGTGGAGGTGGCGGCCGGCGTGCTGCTGGCCGTCCAGCCCGGGGCGCTCGGGACGCACCTGCGCACCCGCATCCGAGACGAAGGTCCGACCCCATGACCGTCCGACCCACCCGCACCGCCGGCCTCGTGCTGGCGACCGCCCTGCTGGCCACGGCCTGCGGCGGCGGATCCGACACCGCGGACACCACCCCGTCGGCCACGG
>CAWCLK010000032.1:0-57452 GCA_963796225.1 uncultured bacterium | reverse complement strand
GGGCGGGGCGGGACCACGACGGCGAACGACCCGCCCAGCTGGTGGACACCGTCTTGGACAGGCCCCGGGACCCCGGTCCCGGCCGTGGCGTCCAATTCGCATCGATTGGCCGCCGCGCGTGTTCTCGAGGCGTCTACCGCGAGTGTCGGCCGGTGCCTCTGGATCGGGATCGAAGGACAATCAGCGATCCGGCCAGGACGAACCCGGCCCCCAGGGCGAGGAGTCGGTCGATGTCCCGTCCGGTCGAGGACAGTTCGCCGTACGCTCACCTGCCATGTTGGCAAGCGCCTCCGTGTCCTGCCCGGGAGTCCCGCCATCGACGGCTCGCTCGCCGACCCCGACCTGATCGTGCGGGTTGCCCGGAAGCACGGGCACGGCGAACTCGAGCTCGGTCAGGGCTTCTCCCGACACAGGCTGCGTCGTAAGACAGAATGTTGCTCTGACGCGCCCGTCAGTCACCACACCCGACGGACGGGCGGCTCCTGAGCACGGATCACGGTCGGACCACGTGGTGGCCAGATCACGACCCCCGACGTGGCCTCCGCCGCGGTTCCTCGCGCCGTGATGCGCAGGGGTGCGCCTTCGCAACGCCTCGGCAGGCCGTCGAGGCCGACCTCGGTCACCCAGACTCCCCCGGTTGTCCCGTCTTCCCACCCGAGGTCCACGTCGATCGAGCCAGGTGGCCCGTTCCATGCGTTGCCACGGCACGCGCCGCCGGTCCAGGCGGCGGCACTCGCGACGCCCGCCGCCAGGGTCGCGACCAGCAGGACGAGGCACGTCGGCCTGTGGCGGCGCCAGAGATGCTGGCCGAGGCGGTCATCCCCGCCGGCCCTTCGCGAACAGCTTCCCCCGGGGGGACGCCACGTCCTCGGCCAACAGCTCGGAGGCAGGGATGTCGACTGGGGCGCCCCCGAGGACGTACTCGTAGGTGAGGTCCCCATCGGGCAGGAAGTAGCGGTGCGCACCGTTCTCGACGACCTGGTGGAGGATCATCCGGTCGTCCCGCGTGGCGAGGCGACGCAGCTCGTTGAAGGAGGTCACCGGGATCGGCTGGCCAGTGTCGGCAGCACTCTCGGCGACGTCGACCAGGCGCGACCGGTACATCGCTCGGATGCGGTCCTCCGGGCGGCGGCCCCACCCGAACCACGCCAGACCGGCGGCAACGAGGAGGAGGCCGGCGATGGCCGCCAACGAGAACCTGCGTGCGTCGGACACCGTCATGGTGGCTCCGAACACGCTGACGTCGTTCGGCGCGCTGACCGTGGCAGCCCCGTCCGCCACCGCCGGCTCCGTGTGACGCAGAGTGCCCTCGACCTGGATCACGTTGCCTGCAATGTGGAAGGTCAGGGGCTGGCTGATCATGGCGTCCACGGGCTGACCGTCGACCGTCCCCGTGACGTCGAAGGTGGGAACGACCGTGACGGTGAAGTTGTCAGGTGACTGGCCGGTGACGGCCGCGACCTCGGCGATGCGGGACTGCGCCGTGTCGAAGCGGACGGGCACGTCGACGGAGATGGGAACGGCGTCGATGTCACGTTCGCGGATGGCCGGCAGGGTCGTGGTCCACCCGTCGGGGGCGGAGATCGCAGCTCGACCTTGTACGTGCCGGAGATCTGAGAGATGTCGAAGGTCGGGGCGTAGTCGACGACCACGTCGATGTGATCGATCAGGTCGCGGTAGAGGGCCTGGGGCGCGACCGCGTCCGCAACAGCCTCCACGGGACCGTCCTCGGGGGCGCCCTGCTGCTCCGTCTCGGCGGCGTCGGAGCCGGCGTCTTACGGCGCGCGGACCGGACCGACCTGCCCGGACGGGTACACCACCGACGTGCCCTCCGCGATGGCCGTGTACTCGAAGGCAAGCTGGTGCTCGGCGGCCCGCCCCCGTGGGGTGACGTCGGACTCCGGTGACGTCCGGAAGGCCGTCCACGCGGTCGGGGCGAGGGCGAGGACGAGCAGGCCGACGACGGCCAGACCCACCGCAGCCGTAGTGTGCGGCGTGGTGTTCGTCAGGTTCTTCATGTCGGTGCCTCGCCTGGTGTTGGTGGTGATGGCCATCGAGCCGCAAGCCGGGCTCTGGTCGCTGCGGCGACGCTGCCGTCGACGTCGCTTACGTGCCTGGCCTGATCCCAGGATCAAGGCGAGTCCGCCTCCCCACACGGGCAGGGGTACGGCTTGGTGGACCGCACGGATGTACCCCCCGACATGCGGGACGTGGATCCACGCCCGCCCCTTGATCTGGTCCGGGGTCGGGGTCCAGGGATCATTCGTTGGTCTTGTTGTCCCCGCGCGTCGCGAAGCCGTCCTCGGCGTTGCCGCCGACAATGCGGTGAATGACGTCGGCGCTCTCGGTCTGGAAGACGACAATGTCGCCTACGCGGTATTCGCTCGCGCTCCGAGCGATGACGAAGTCACCCGTGACGAAGGTCGGCTCCATGGATGTGCCGTCGACGACGATGTAGCTTGGCCTGCCCCCCGAAGGAGGCAGGCCAGACGACGATGAACGCGAGGAGTCCGGTCACGAGTCCGACTGCACCTAACGATGCACCTCGGGTCATCGCCAAACCCCTACGTCGACTCGCTCGAAATCAGGAGGACGCGATCGAACCGGCCTCAGCATTCCCCACGACCTGGTCGTGCACGAGGATCACGAACTTGTCGACGTCCTCGGCCGAGAACGACTGCTGGAGCGTGACCACGAAGTCCGCGCTCGGGATCGTCAGGTTGTATGCCCGGGCCAGCATGGTGTTGCCGTCGTGGGCTCGCACGTCGATTTCCTCGCCGACGCACTCCGAGTTCATCCCCTTGAAGGCAATCTGCGCAGTTCCAGGTCCTGTGTCGACAGTGACCCCATTGAGCGGAGCACCCGTGTTGAAGTAGCCGACGATGGAGACGTCGTCGACGGTGCAGGCCTGGACGTCCATGACGTCAGAGGCCAGGACCGTTCCAAAGATGGGCACCGGTCTCGGTGAAGGTGTTTGCGGAGGCGGCGCCGACGGTGATCATCCCGGCGGCCAGCCCAAGGTCAGGATTTCTTGAGCATGTGCATTCCCCTCTGAGGGAGGTGGCTTCGGTTTCGAAGCGCCGGTCTCGCCCTCGCTCCCCATCCGCCCCAGGCGACCGTTCAGGCTGATGGATCGTCACTCGCCCCGTCCGGCCCGGTTGTCCCCGACCGGCGAGGCCAAGAGAACTCCCGCAGCCGCACTCCGCCATCCCCAAGATTGGGTAACTCAATCCCATCCGTATCGGAACGGGACAGAGTCCCGGTCGATGTCGGCGAGTCATCCTGGTTACCGGCAAGGCCGAGACGGCGGTGCCGGACGGTGCGGGGCACGCTTCAGCCTGGGCCGGGCACCCCCACAGGTGGAAGCGATCGCGTCAGTTCGATGGCCAGCTGCCGCACCTTCGACGCCCCGCCGCCCCGACCTCAGCGCTCGGCGAACACCGGCTCGGCGTGGCTGCGCCCCGCGCCCCGCCCCGCCGGCGCACGACGACGACCGCCACGATCGCCAGCGACAGCACGACGGCGATGACCGAGGCCCAGGTCATCCACACGTCGACGGCGGCGACGCCGTAGATCGCCCACGGGACCTTGTTGGCGACGTTGCCCAGCCAGGTCGTGATCGACACGCCGGCGACGTCCTCGGCGCGGAACGCCTCGACGAGCTGGGGGACGATGCGGGCGACCACGAGCGTGGCGGCCCCGGCCCCGACGACGCTCGGGCCGACGAGCACCACGGCGACCAGCGCCGCGGCCAACGTCCCCACCCCCGCGACCAGCGGGTCGGAGCGGTTGGCCGCCCCGTCGCGCACCATCGCCCAGACGATGACCGTGGCGACCAGCACCAGCGGCACGTTGGTGGCGGTGATGGTCCAGTCGGCGCGGGCGATGCCGTAGACGCTCCACAGCGTGACCGAGATCAGCAGGCCCAGCCAGGTGGACCGCGACACGCCGGCGGCGCCGTAGCGCCGGATGCGCACGGCCTGCATGAGGAAGGACCCGATGGTCACGGCGACCAGGGCCACGTTGAACGCGACCGGCATCAGGTGTTCCGTTCCCAGATCAGTCGCAGCCCCTTCAACGTCAGCCACGGGTCGTGGTGGTCGATGGTCTCGCACGTCTCGAGCACCGTCGTGGCCGCTCCACCAGTGGCCACCGTGGTGACCCCGGGACCGAGCTCGTCGCACATCCGTCGCACGATCGTGTCGACCTGCCCCGCGAAGCCGTGCACGATGCCGGACTGCAGGGCGGAGACCGTGGTCCGGCCGATGACGGCGTCGGGGCGGGCGATCTCGACCTTGGGCAGGCGCGCCGCGTGCTCGGCCAGCGCGTCGGTGGCCACGCGCACGCCCGGGGCGATCGCCCCGCCCACGAACGCCCCGTCGGCGTCGACCGCGTCGAAGGACGTGGCGGTGCCGAAGTCGACGACCAGCGACGGGGCGCCGTACAGCTCGGCGGCGGCGACGGCGTTGACGATGCGGTCGGCACCGATCTCGCGGGGGTTGTCGACCCGCATGGGGATGCCGGTGCGGGTGCCCGGCTCGACCACGATCGGCGGGGCGTGCAGGTAGCGGGTGGCCATCTCGCGGTAGGTCTCGGTCACCGGCGGGACGACCGACGCGATGACGATCCCGTCGAGGTCGCGCAGCGACAGGTCCGCGAACCGCAGCAGGCCGTCGAGGGTCAGCGCGACCTCGTCGGGCGTGCGGTGCGGCTCGGTGGACACCCGCCAGTGGGCCCCCACGTCGTGGCCCTCGAAGACCCCGAGCACGGTGTTGGAGTTGCCGACGTCCAGCGCGAGGAGCATCTCAGTCCTCCTCGGCGCGCAGGCCCGTGACGCTCTCCAGCCACGTCCCGCCGTCGTCACCGGTCGCGGCGCCGGCGGCGTCGGCCGGCTCGTCCCCGTCGACCTGGTCGACGTCCAGGGCGAGGTCCAGCCACGGGGCGGAGTGGGTCAGCGCCCCGGTGGCGATGCGGTCCACGCCCGTCTCGGCGTAGGCGCGGATCGTGTCCAGCGTGATGTTGCCGGAGGCCTCGAGGCTGGCCCGCCCCGCGACGCGCCGCACGGCCAGGCGGATGTCGTCGGGGGTGAAGTTGTCGACGAGCACGTCCTCGACCCCGGCGGCCAGGACCTCGTCGAGCTGGTCGAGGGTGGTCACCTCGACCTGCACGTGCCGTCCCCGGGCGCGCTCCATCGCGCGTCGGGCGGCCGCCCCGGCACCGCCGGCGGCCAGCACGTGGTTGTCCTTGACCAGCAGCGCGTCGTACAGCCCGACCCGGTGGTTGGCGCCCCCGCCGGCGGCGACGGCGGCCTTCTCGAGCAGGCGCAGCCCCGGGGTGGTCTTGCGGGTGTCCCGCACGGCCACGCCGGTCCCCTCGACGGCGTCGACGTAGCGGCGGGTCTGGGTGGCCACGCCGGACAGCAGGCACACGAAGTTCAGCGCGACCCGTTCGCCCGTCAGCAGGGAGCGCAGCCGCCCGCGGAGGGTGGCCACCACGTCGCCGCGGACGACCCGGTCGCCGTCGGCCCGTTCGAGGGCGACCTCGACCCGCGGGTCGACCTGCTCGAACACCTCGCGCACCACGTCGAGGCCGGCGAGCACGCCGTCGGCACGCGCGACGAGCCGGGCCGACCCGGTGGCCGTGGGCGGGACGGTCGCGGCGGTGGTCACGTCGCCGACGTCACCGAGGTCCTCGGCCAGGGCACGCGCGACCGCGGCACGGCGGGCACGCGCGAGCCGGTCGGCGTCGACCTCGCCCAGCTGGACGGGGACCGTCACTCAGGCCACCCGGCCGGCGATCTCGACACCCGTGCGGACGGGGCGGTTGTCGTCGTCGACGAAGACGACGGTGGGCTCGAGCTCGCGCGCCTCGGCGTCCTCCATCTCGGCGTACGAGATGATGATGACGTTGTCGCCCGGGTAGACCATGCGGGCCGCGGCGCCGTTGAGGCCGATGACCCCGGTGCCGCGCTCGCCCTCGATCACGTAGGTCTCGAGCCGGTTGCCGTTGTCGTTGTCGACGATCTGGACCTTCTCGTTGGGGAGCAGGTCCGCGGCGTCCATCAGGTCACGGTCGATCGTGATGGAGCCGACGTAGTCGAGGTTCGCCTGGGTGACGGTGGCGCGGTGGATCTTCGACTTCATCATGATGCGGCGCATCGTGGGGCCTCTTTCGTGTCGTCCGCCCGTCGGGCGGTTCCAACCGAATCGGGTCAGGCCGTGGCCGCCAGCAGCCGGTCCTCGTCGTCGAGGTCGCCGATCACGACGTTGTCGATCAGGCGAGCCGCGCCGATGTGGACCGCGACGGCGGCGAGCAGGCGGGGCCTCGCCGGTGGTGTGGGGGTCGGGAGCGTCCGGAGCCGCGGGTCCGGGTCCTGGTGCCTGCTCGCGCACGGGTGCGTCGGGCGGTGCCAGGGTGTCCACGTCGACGACGTCGACGTAGTCGATCCGAGCCTGTGGTTCCGCAGTGATGGTAACGCGCACGGCGTCGCGGATCATCCCGGCGTCCGGCCGGTCCCCCGCCTCGCGGGCCCGGCGGGCCTCGAGCACGCCGGCGCGCAGGCCCCGGGACAGCACCCGTGCGGCCTGGCGCTGGTCGCCCTGCAGGTAGGCGTTGCGTGAGCTCATCGCCAGCCCGTCGGGTTCGCGCACCGTCGGCCCGCCGACCACCTCGACCGGCTGGTTGAGGTCGGCGGCCATCTGCTGGATGACCCGCAGCTGCTGGAAGTCCTTGCGGCCGTACACCGCGACGTCGGGGGCCACGACGTTGTGCAGCTTGCTGACCACCAGCGCCACGCCGTCGAAGTGGGTGGGGCGCGACCGTCCGCACAGGCCCTCGACCAGCCCGGTCACGCGGACGTGGGTGCGGGGCGGCAGCCCGCCCGGGTACATCTCGGCGGCGGTCGGGGCGAACACCAGGTCGGGGGCCTCGGGCCCGAGCGAGTCCAGCCGCGCCTCGTCGCCCTCGAGGTCGCGCGGGTAGGCGTCGAGGTCCTCGCCCTCGGCGAACTGGGTGGGGTTGACGAAGATGCTGACCACGACGAGGTCGGCCAGCGACCGGGCGTGGGAGACCAGGGACAGGTGGCCGTCGTGCAGGGCGCCCATGGTGGGGACCAGCCCGATGCGCTGCCCGTCGTGGCGCGCGGCCGCCACGCGGGCACGCAGGTCGGCGATCGTGGTGAGTCGTTGCATGGTTGCCCGGTCGCTGACGACGTGCGCGACTCTACGAGGTGCCCAGCCGTAGGCTGGACCTGACATGGTGACCACCTCCCCCGACCCGGACGTCGTGCTTGCACGGCTGCGTCAGCACGACGAGGTGGAGCTCGCCTACCTGTACGGGTCGGCCGCGCTCGACGCCCCGCACCCTCGCGACATCGACCTGGCGGTGGTGTTCCACCACGGGGCCGATCGCCTGACCGCACTGCTGGCGCTCCAACAGGACCTCGAGGCGACCACCGGCATGACCGTTGACGTCCATGACCTCGACGAGCTGCCTGTCGACCTGCAGTTCCGTGTCATCGACGAGGGCCGACCCGTCCTCGTCCGGGACGAAGGCGCGCGCGTGCGCGGCGAGGTGCGGATCATGCGGGCGTACTGGGACTACCGCCCCTACCTCGATCGCATCCGCGAAGCGACCCGGGCGAGACTGGCGGCCCGGGATGGTTGACACGCCACGGGTACTCGACCTCCTCGCGTCGGGTGAGGCCTATCTCGCCGACGTTCGTCGCTTCCGGGACGAGGTGGGTCGGGACCGCTTCCTCGCCGAGCGCGGCGAGCAGTACCGCATTCAGTTCCCCCTGCAGCAGGCGATCCAGATCTGTATCGACCTGGCCGCGCACGTCGTCGCCGAGTCGGCAGGGCACCGGCCGGACACGCTGGCCGAGCTGTTCACCGCGTTGGCAGACCGCGATGTCATCGCGGACGAGCTCGCCTCGCGACTCGGCGCCATGGCTCGGTTCCGCAACCTGTTGGTGCACGAGTACGCGGAGGTGGACCCCGCGCGCGTCTGGACCATCGTCACCACCAGCCTCGGCGACGTCGAGGCCTTCCTCGGGATCGTGGCCCGTCGAATCGCCGTCGGCTGACCGGCGAACTACGTCTCCAGGATCTCCCGCAGCTGCTGGCGAGTGGCCTGGTCGAGTGTCGGCGAGAGCACGTCGAGCAGCGCCAGCGAGAGGTGACGGTAGGCCGCCGCCAGCGACGGCACGTCGGCGTCGAGGCGGTCGAGGTGGGCGCCCACGGTGCCGGTGTCGCCCCGCACCACCGGCCCCGTCAGCGCGGCCGCGCCGTCGGCCAGCACGTTGTCGACGCTGGCCCGCACCAGCGGACCGAGGAACGCCGCCGGGTCGTCGACCTGCGCGGCGACCAGCAGCTGCCGGGCCACGGCCACGGCGGCGCCCACGGCGTTCGAACCCAGCGTCAGGCCCGCGTGGTAGAGGACGCGGCGGTCGTCCGGGACCAGGTGGGCGTCGCCGCCGACGGCCTCCACCAGGTCGACGGCCCAGGGCCGGTCCGCGGCGGCGCAGGTGACCGCCCACGCGGCCCCGACGAAGGTGTCGGGGTCCACCCGCGTGCCGGGCACGGTCTGGGCCGGGTGGCAGGCGGCGACCCGACAGCCGGCCAGCGAGGCCCGGCGCAGGACCTCCAGCCCCCTCGAGCCCGCCACGTGGACGACGTGCTGGCCCTCGACGAAGGCGTCGGCCACGGCCAGGTCGGTGACCACCCCGGCCAGGGCGTCGTCGGGCGTGGCCAGCAGCACGGTGCCGGCGCGCGGCACCAGGTCGACGGGGTCCGCCGCGGTGCGAGCCCCCGCGACGTGCGAGGCGAAGCGGTCCCGCGAGGCTTCGGATCCCCCCGCCCCGCCGACGATGCGGAACCCGGCCCGCCCCAGCGCCACCGCCAGCGTCGTCCCGACCCGCCCCGGCCCGACCACCACCACGTCCCGGTGCCTCACGGTGCCGCCTCCGCGTCCACCTCGGCAAGGTTGAAGCGCCCCGCCGGTGAACTGGCGCAACCGCTGCAACCTCCACCGGGAGGGCCCGCGAGGTTGAAGCGGGGCGCCGACGACGTGGCGCGATCGCTGCAACCTCGGTGGGGCGCGGGTGGCATCTGCGCGGTCATCGTTCCGTCCCCGGCGGGGCGCCCTCGGGGCGCTGCCACTGCTCGGCCGTCATCGCGCCGGGGCCGCGGGGGCCCTCGGGGCGCTCGAGGCGGTGCCCGGTGCCGGGCACGTCGGCGAACCGCACGAACAGGTCGATGCCCTCGATGGGGGCCAGCCGGGTGAGCAGCTGGGTCAGCCGCTGGCCGTCGGGCGGGATCGTCCCGCCGGGATGGACCTCCATCAGGGGGACCAGCACGAAGGCCCGCTCGGCCAGCCGGGGGTGCGGGACCACCAGGTCGGGGTCGTCGATCACCTCGTCGCCGTACAGCAGCAGGTCGATGTCGAGCGTGCGCGGGCCCCAGCGCTGCTCGCGGTCCCGGTCCCGTCCGAACGCCGCCTCGGTGCGCTGGCAGTCGGCGAGCAGCTCGTGCGGTCCGAGGGTGGTGCGGACCCGCACGACGGCGTTGAGGAAGGGGTCCTGGTCCTCGACGCCCCACGGGGCGGTCTCGTACACGCCGGAGACGTCCTCGACCGCGATGCCGTCGGTGTCGTCGAGGACGAACAGGCAGCTGGTCAGCGTCTCCAGGCGGTCGCCCACGTTGGACCCGAGGCCGAGGAACGCGGTGACCGCGCGGGTCATGCCTGGCTCCGCGCCCGCCGGATGGTGACGGCCACGTCCTGCAGGTCGACGCCCACGGGTGCCTGCGGCTTGTGCACGGTCACCTCGACCGCGTCGATGCGCTGGTCGTGGGCGAGCACCGCGGCGGCGACGTCGGCGGCGACGGCCTCGACGAGGTCGTGGGTGGGGCCGGTGAGGCGGTCGTGGACGGCGGCGGCGACGGCGCCGTAGTCGATCGTGTCGGCGAGGTCGTCCGAGGTGCCGGCGGCGCCGAGGTCGACCTCGAGGACCACGTCGACGACGAAGGTCTGACCCAGCCGACGTTCGTGCTCGAGCACCCCGTGGTGGGCACGCGCACGGATGCCGGTGAGGGTGATCCGGTCGGAGGGCATGGCCGTCCTCGTGTCAGGTCGCGGCCGAGGCCACGCGTCGCGCGGCGTCGACGGCCTGGCGGGTCTCGGCGACGTCGTGCACGCGCACCATCGCCGCCCCGCCGAGCACGGCCGCGGTGGCGGTGGCGACCGAGGCCGCCAGCCGGGCCGTCGGCGGCGTGTCCGTGCCAGCGGCCAGGAACGACTTGCGCGAGGTGCCCACGAGCACGGGCGCGCCCATGCCGGCGAACTGTCGCACGCCTGCCAGCAGGGCGTTGTTGTGCTCGCCGGTCTTGCCGAACCCGATGCCGGGGTCGACCAGCACGGCGTCGGGGGCGATGCCGGCCCGTTCGAGGCGGCGACCGGCCGCGCCAGAGGAACTCGTAGACCTCGGCGACCACGTCGCCGTAGCGGGGGTCCTGCTGCATGGTCCGCGGGGTGCCGCGCATGTGCATGAGCACGTACCCGACGCCGAGGTCGGCGACCGTGCCCAGCAGGTCGTCGTCGAGCGCGCCGGCCGACACGTCGTTGACGAGCACGGCACCGGCCTCGACGGCGGCGCGGGCCACGGCGGCCTTGGTGGTGTCCACCGAGACGACGGCGTCGCCGGCCAGCGCCTCGACGACCGGCACGACGCGGGCGAGCTCCTCGTCGACGGAGACCGGGTCGGCGCCGGGGCGGGTGGACTCGCCGCCCACGTCCAGCAGGTCGGCGCCCGCCTCGAGCAGGCCCCGCGCGTGCTCGACGGCGCGGGCCGGGTGCTCGGCGGGGTCGTAGGCGGTGCCGCCGTCGGAGAACGAGTCCGGGGTGACGTTCACGATGCCCATGACCAGTGGCCGCTCCGCGGCGTCCAGCTGCCGGTCCGGCCCGACGCGCACGGCGGTGGGCGGGTGCACCCACGCCTCGACGACCGGGTCGACGCGTTCCTCGACGGCACGGCCGAGCTCGGCATCGACGCGCCCCGCGGCGTTGACCAGCTGGCGGGGCGTGACCAGCGCACGCAGTCGGCCCTGGTCGTCGACCTCCACGGCGCCGCCGGCCGACGCCGCCCGGTCACCGACGGCGCGGGGGTCGGGCAGACCGGTGACCACGAACCACGCGGGTCCGCCGCCGGGGACCAGACGGGCGTCCTCGACCCTGACCACCAACTCGTCCACGTCGCGTCCCTGCTCGTGTGCGGATCTCGTGGGGCCGACGACCGTAGCCGCCACGTGGCAGCCGGTGACTACGCGAAGGACCGTCCGTTGAGCAGGGCCAGCGCCTCGGCGCGGGTGCGTGGATCGGAGCGGAACGCGCCCCGCACCGCGGAGGTGACGGTCTCGGCCCCGGGCTTGCGGATGCCGCGCATCTCCATGCAGAGGTGCCGGGCCTCGACGACGACCATGACCCCACGCGGGTCGAGCCGGTCCTCGAGCGTGTCCGCGATGCGGGTCGTCATGCGTTCCTGCACGCCGGGCCGCTTGGCGCAGACGTCCACCAGGCGGGCCAGCTTCGACAGGCCCGTGATGCAGCCGCGCTCGTTGGGCAGGTAGGCCACGTGGGCCCGGCCGAACCAGGGCAGCAGGTGGTGCTCGCACATCGAGTGGAACGCGATGTCGCGCATCATCACGATCTCGTCGTGGCCCTCCTCGAACATGACCGAGACCACGTCACCGGGATCGACCAGCAGGCCCGCGAAGATCTCGTCGTACTCGCGGGCGATGCGGTCGGGCGTGTCGGCCAGGCCTTCCCGGTCCGGGTCCTCGCCGATGGCCTCGAACAGCATCCGCACCGCCGTGCGGATCTTGTCGTGGTCGAAGGCGGCCGACGGGTCGACGTTGGTGACGGCGCGCACGCGAGCGCGGGAGGCGGCGACCTCGTGCGCACGACCCTCGGTCGCCGCCGCCTCGAGCCCGGTGTCGGTGAAGCCGTCGGCCGACATCAGCTCGACGACGACCGGCGCGACGTGGACTTCTTCGTCGCCTTCTTCGTGGACTTCTTGGCCGTCGACTTCTTGGCCCCGGACGACCGTCCGGACGTGGACTTCTTGCGGCTCCCCGACCCGTTGCCGTTGCCGGCGTGGCCGTTGGTGCCGTTGGCGTGCGGGTCACCGCGTCGCAGCAGCTCGATCACCTTGGCCGGCGTCATGCCCTCGGGCGCCTCGGCGGCGCGGCTGGGCCGCTGGCGGACCGGCTCGAGCACCTCGGCCAGCGCCTTGCCGTCGAGGGTCTCGACCTCGAGCAGGGTCTGGGCGAGGGACTCGAGGACCTCGTCGTTCTCGACCAGGATCTCGAGCGCCTCGTCGTGGGCCTCGTCGATCAGCTTGTGGATCTCGCGGTCGATCTGCTCGGCGACGCCGGACGAGTAGTCGGCGGAGTGGCCGTAGTCGCGGCCGAGGAACGGCTGGGAGTCCTTCTGGCCCAGCAGGATCGGGCCGAGCGTCTCGCTCATCCCGTACTGGGTGACCATCTCGCGGGCCAGGTTGGTGGCCTTCTGGATGTCGTTGGACGCCCCGGTGGTGTAGTCGCCGATCTTGAGCTCCTCGGCGACGCGACCACCGAGCATCATCGCCAGCCGGTCGGTCAGCTCGCCGCGGGTCGCGTAGGACTTGTCCTCCTGCGGCAGGGCCAGGGTGTACCCGCCGGCCCGACCACGCGGGATGATCGTGATCTTGTGGATCGGGTCGTTCAGCGGCAGCGCGTGCCCGACGATCGCGTGACCCGACTCGTGGTAGGCCGTGATCGTGCGTTCCTTCTCGGACATGAGCTTGGTCTTGCGCTCGGGTCCGGCGATGACGCGGTCGATGGCCTCGGCGAGCTCGGCCTGGCCGATCTCCTTCTTGCCGAAGCGAGCGGCCAGCAGGGCGGCCTCGTTGACGAGGTTGGCCAGGTCGGCGCCGGTGAAGCCCGGGGTCTGGCGGGCGAGGACCTTGACGTCGACGTCGTCGGCCAGCGGCTTGCCGCGCGAGTGGATCGACAGGATCTTCTCGCGGCCGAGCAGGTCGGGGCGGTCGACCACGATCTGGCGGTCGAAGCGGCCCGGGCGCAGCAGGGCCGGGTCGAGGATGTCGGGGCGGTTGGTGGCCGCGATCAGGATGATCGCCTGGCGCTGGTCGAAGCCGTCCATCTCGACGAGCAGCTGGTTGAGCGTCTGTTCGCGCTCGTCGTGGCCGCCGCCCATGCCGGCGCCGCGGTGGCGGCCGACGGCGTCGATCTCGTCCATGAAGATGATGGCCGGGGCGTTGGCCTTGGCCTGCTCGAACAGGTCACGGACGCGCGAGGCACCGACACCGACGAACATCTCGACGAAGTCCGAGCCGGAGATCGAGAAGAAGGGCACGCCGGCCTCGCCGGCCACGGCGCGGGCGAGCAGGGTCTTGCCGGTCCCGGGCGGGCCGAACAGCAGCGCACCCTTCGGGATCTTGGCGCCCATGGCCTGGAACTTCTGGGGGTTCTCGAGGAAGTCCTTGATCTCGCGGAGCTCCTCGATGGCCTCGTCACAGCCGGCGACGTCGGCGAAGGTGACCTTCGGCGAGTCCTTGTTGACCATCTTGGCCTTGGCCTTGCCGAACTGCATGACCCGGCCGCCGCCACCCTGCATCTGCTGCATCAGGAAGAAGAACAGCCCGAAGATCAGCACGAAGGGCAACAGGTTGAGCAGCAGGCTGACCAGGGTGCCGGTCTGCTCGGAGTCGAAGTCGACCGTGATCTTGTCCTCGGACATCAGCCGGGACAGGGTCTGGTCGTTGATGTCGGCCGAGTAGGTGGTCGTGAACGGGACGGGGTCGCCGCCGTCGACGTACTCGCCGGAGATCTCGTACGAGCGCAGGCCGACCTGCAGGGGCTCGAGGTCCTGGCCCTCGAGCTGGCCGTCCTCGGCGAGCTGGACGAACTTGTTGAACGAGATCGTCTCGGTCCCGATGTTGCCGGACACGAGGTTGACCGTCGCGAACAGGGCGACGCCCAGCACGATGATCCAGAGCAGGGGGCCCCGCAGGAGGCGCTGGGAGGACTTCACCGGTGATTCCACCTGTCGAACGAGCGAAGGGGTCGCCCCGACGGTTCTGGGTCGTGTCCAGGACACGTGCCGTCGGGACCCCGATGGCGAGATGACGGCACCGCCATGGGCGCTCCGCGTGGAGTATCCGATGCTACCAGTGGCCTCGGATGCGCCTCACGGGCTCGCCAGTGCCAACGCGCGCCTGCCGCCGCACGTTCCGCCCCTGCGCCGACCGCGCGCAGGTCCGTTCAGGCCCTCACGCGCCGCCGTAGACCTCGGGCTTGAGCGTCGCGATGCACCCGAGGTTGCGGAACCGCTCGTCGTAGTCGAGCCCGTAGCCGACCACGAACACGTCGGGGACCTCGAAGCCCACGTAGCGGACGGGGACCCCGACGGTGCGGCGGTCCGGCTTGGTCAGCAGGGTCATGACCTCGACCGACGCCGGGCCGCGCGAGCGCAGGTTGTTGATCAGGTAGTCGAGGGTGAGGCCGGAGTCGACGATGTCCTCGACGATGAGGACGTGGCGGCCCTCGATGTCGGTGTCGAGGTCCTTGAGGATCCGCACGACGCCCGAGGACCGGGTCGAGGAGCCGTAGGACGACACCGCCATGAAGTCGACGCTGGTGGGGATGCGAGACGTGCCGGGCCAGGTCGGCCATCAGCACGTACGCGCCCTTGAGCACCCCGACCAGCAGCAGCGGGTCGACGCCCTCGTAGTCACGGTCGATGTGGCGGGCGACCTCGGCCAGGCGCTCCTGGATCCGCTCGGACGGGATCAGCACCCGCTCGATCGAATCCACGAGCGACGCCGGGATCGCCTCCGCGGGCGGCGGGACCTCGGAGGCAGGCGGGGCGGCAGCAGGCTCGACCACGGCGGGGCCAATCGCGACAAGGCTGGTGGAGACGACTCGGGCCACCGGCGACGGTGGCGATGGCAGCGCAGCGTAGTGGCCCCGTCAGCGCCGACGTCCCCGGGTGATGGCCAGGTGCACCTGCGGGGCGGCCCGCCCCGCCAGCCGCACCTCCTCGTCGACCGCGAGGCCGGGCACCCACACGACCCGCTCGCCCACGGTCACCACCGGGACGAGGTCGCGCAGCTGGCGCGGCACGCCGGCGTCCACGAAGACGTCCTGCAGCTTGCGCGTGCCGCCGGGCGTCAGGACCCGGTCCCCCGCCACCCGGGTCCGGGCAACGAGCGTGTCGAGGTCGTCCAGCCCGCCGAGCACGACCTGGGCGAGCTCGGCGCGCGCCCCGGGCACCAGCACCCGGTCGTCGACCTTCACCGCGGCCGGTTGCCACGCCCCGGCCAGACCGAGCTGGAGCTGGCCCTCGCCGGCGGAGTCGGGGGTGGTGGCCTCCACGCGCCACCGCAACGACCCCCACGGGGTGTCGCCGGGCACGTCCAGCACGCGGGGCTCGGGCTCGGCGAGGTCGGCGGGCCCCAGGGCCGTCCACCCGCCGGCGGAGGTGGCGACCACGCCGGGCAGGTCCAGGGCCGACTCGTCCAGCAGCCGCACCGACTCGACCTCGGCCGCCGTGGGCGGGTCGCCCCCGCCCCGCACCTCCAGCACCAGCGCCCGCACGACCCGGCGCACGATCGCGGGGTCACCCTCGGCCAGCACCGCCCGGGGGACGACCACCACCGGGCCGTGGCGGTGGACGACCTCGGCGACGCGGTCGGCCGCGAAGGCGTCCAGCGCCCGGGCGTCGTCCCGGGCGAGCTCGGCCAGGCGCCCCAGCGCCCCGACGACGTCCGGCCCGACGCGCGCGAGCAGCGGCAGCACCTCCCGACGCACCAGGTTGCGGGTCAGGCGCGTGTCGGCGTTGGTGGGGTCCACCGCGTGCGGCAGGCCCTCCATCTCCACGAACCGGTGGACGTCGCTGCGACGCAGGCGCAGCAGGGGCCGCAGGACGTCGCCCCGCAGCGGCGGCATGCCGCCGAGCCCCGGGACGCCGGTCCCCCGGGCCAGGCGCAGCAGCAGGGTCTCGGCCTGGTCGTCGGCGGTGTGGCCCACGAGCAGCCAGCCCGCGTCGTGGGCGCGCGCGACCCGCCGCAGCGCGGCGTACCGCTGGCTGCGTGCCTCGGCCTCCAGGCCCCGCCCGGCCGGGTCCACGACCACGTCGACGACCTCGAGCGGCAGCCCGAGCCAGGACGCCTGGGTCTGCACGGCGGCGACGTCGTGCCGGTCGTCACGCAGGCCGTGGCGGACGTGCACCAGGATGCAGCCCAGGTCGGGGCGCGCCTCGGTGGCCAGGAACGCCAACGCGGTGGAGTCGGGCCCACCGGACACCGCGATCGCGATCGTCGCGTCCCGGGGCACGCGCTCCAGGGCCTGGGCGACCTCGTCGAGCAGCTGGCCCCGCGTCCGACCGGCGGGGAGGGGCCCCGGCGTCGGATCGGCGGTCACGCGACCTCGCCCACCCGACGCAGCCACGCCTCGGGGTCCGCGATGTCGTCCGGTCCGGGCAGCTGCTCGGGCCCGGCGAACGCACGGTTGAGGGCCGGGACGCCGGCCCGGTCGACGACCGTGCGGACGAACTGCTCGCCCTCGGCGTACTGGCGACGTTTCATGTCCAGGCCGGCCACGGCGGTGAGGATCTTCGAGGTGACGTCGCCCCGCCGCGAGTCCAGGGCCTCGCGGACGGCCTCGGCGTCGCCGACGACCGGACCGGAGCCGAGGTACATCGCGGCGTTGCCGTGGCCCTCGAGCAGGCTCATCAGTCCCTGGGCCCGCATGATGATCTCGTACTGCTCGTCGGTGAGGACGGCCTCGAGCAGGGGCGTGACCGAGCCGGTGGTGACCACGCGCTGCACCGCCCCGGGCAGGTCCGCGGCGACGCCGAGCAGCGCCCCGGCGTCGAGCCGGGTGCCCTCGAGGTAGGTGCGCAGCAGGCCACGCAGGTGGTCGCCGAGCCACGGCGCCCCGTCGAACTGCAGCCGGTGGGTGACCTCGTGGACCAGCACGCTGCGGCGGATGTCCGCGGCGACGGCCCCGTGCTCGTCGGCGAGGTCCAGCAGGTTCGGCCCGACGATCACCAGCTGGCCGCCGCCGGGCCCGCCCAGCGGCAGCACGTACTGGCCGAGCACCTTGGTGGACATCAGCCCGAGCAGCGACCCGATCTGCACCCCCAGCACCCGGGCGGCGACGGCGCGACGGCGGTGCAGCCGTTCGGCCAGCGGTTCGAACGCGCCCCGGATGGCGGCGAGGTTGGCGCGGACCCACCCGAGCCGGCTCACGACGGCGCCCTCGGTCGGGGGCAGGTCGGCGCCCAGCTCGGTCCAGGCGCGCGCGGCGCGGTCGACCTCGGCCATGTCGCGGGCGACCTCGCGGCGCAGCTCGGCGACCCGGTCGGGGTCGGGGCGGCTGCGGGGCAGCACCAGCCGGGCAGCCCAGAGCGCCACCGACTCGTCGACGATGGCGGGATCGGACGATGGGCTGGGCATGGGTGGACGGCTCCTGCCTCCGGCGCGACTGGCGACGGTAGCGAGCCGGCCCTCGGGCGAGGGCCGCCGACCAGCCAGTCCGGTCAGCCCTGGCTGGCGGACTTCGGCCGCTGGACGAGCAGCCAGTACAGGCCGCCCAGGCCGAGCACCAGCAGGAGGAGCAGGGCGGTCAGGCCCACGGCCGCGTTGATGAGGAACGGCGGCTCGTACTCCTTGGGGGCGTTGCTGTTCTCGGTGTCGTTCGGACCGCGCGGTTCGGGGCCCTGGAGCTCACCGCCACCCTCGGCGGCGAGCACGACCACGTCGGACCCACCAGCGACGGCCGGGGCGGCGTCGGACGGCGACGCGGCGAGGGCCGCGGGGGCCGGGACCAGCAGGAGGGCCGCCACCAGGGTGGCGAGCACGACGGGGGGCAGTCGTCGCATGGCGGGGCGTCCTCGGGGTGTGGCAGGTGGGCGCGGGCGCGCCGGATGCTACTGGGCGGGGGCACGCGGCACGAAGCCGCCGCCGTCGTCGTCACCGGTCCCGTCGTCCGCGCCACCGCCGTTCGTGCCGCCGGTCGTGTCGCCGTCGAGGGCGTCGGACAGCTCCTCGACGCCGGGCACCGACGCGCCGACGTCCTCGGGCACGTCGCCCGGGTCCTCCGACGGGTCCGAGGTGGGGTCGGGGTCGGGCCCGGCCGGGTCGAGGCCCGCCACCGCGTCGATGAGCTCCTGGACGACGGTGTCGAGCTCGGGCGCGGGCGTGGGCGACTCCGTCGGCGACGGCGACCCGTCCTCGGTGGTCGGGCCGGCCAGCGGCACCTCGGTGGCATCGGGCGTGTCCGCGGGCGAGGCCGGCAGGGCCACGGTGGCGGGGTCGCTGGCCGCACCGCCCGGACGGGGGCTGAACACGGCGTCGGGCGACGGTGCGCCGGTGGCGTCCTCGGTGCCGAGGTCGACCATCGGGGTCGAGTCGGCGGCGGCCTCGGTGATCTCGACCCGGTCGAAGCCGCCGGTGATCCCGAGCAGCGCCGCGGCCGCCAGGCCGAGCACCGCGACGATCGAGGTCACGCCGGACAGCGCGGGCACCCGGACCGGGGCGGCGGGTTCGCGGGGCGCGGGCTCGTCGACGGGCGCCGTCCGGGCCGGGAGCCAGCGACGGCTCGGTGGCGACGAGGTCGGCCAGCACCTGCTCGGCGTCGCGTTCGACCACGGCGGCGCTGACGGCGCGCCCGAGGCGGTCCTGCATGTCGGCCAGGATCTGCTCCTGCTCCGCCACGACCTCCGCGGCGGCGGCGTCCTGGCCGAGCAGGCGGTGGGTCTCGGCGCGCAGGCCGGCCTCCTCGAAGCGGACCCGGGCGTCGGCGAGCTCGCGACGCAGGCGTTCGGACAACGCGGCACGCGCCTGCTCCGAGGGCGGGCCCTCGAGGCGGTCACGGCGGCCCGTGGGGCCTCCGGGGTGCGGCATGGTCGTCGTCTTCCTGCGGTCTCTCCGGGGGAAGGTTCGCGCCACGCGCGGGGATCTCCTCCCCGGGCGGACACGTCCCGTCGTCCAGGCCCGGACCTCGAGGGTCGGGCACTGCGTGCAAGGGTGCCGACCGGCTCCCGTCGCGCCACGTGCCACGCGGTCTGCGCACGCGCCGTGCGACCAGGCTGTGGACAGGACGTGGCGAAGAGGGCTGAAGGACATTAGAGTGATCGACAGGCACCGTGACGGTGCGACGTCACACTGCGCGTGTCCATGCACCATCCTGTTCCCTGCCACGCCCCGCCGGAGGCCCCATGTCCGAGATCGAGTGGCTCAGCACGAAGGAGGCTGCGCGGCGGCTCGGGATCACCCCCCGCACCCTCTACCGGCTGATCGACGAGGGCCAGCTGCCCGCCTACAAGTTCGGGCGGGTCATCCGGCTGCAGCAGGACGAGGTGGACGCCTTCATCGCCGAGGCCCGCATCCAGCCGGGCGAGCTCGAGCACCTCTACCCGCACGCGGACGCGGACGCCGCGGCCGAGTGACCCGGCCCGTCAGCGTGGGTCGGCGAGCCGGGCCAGCGCGTCGATGGTCTCCTCGCCTGCGGCCGCGGCCGCGCGCGAGACGCCGCTCATCGAGATGAACTCGTGCGGCAGGTCGTCGAAGTGGCGGTGGGTCACCTCGACGCCCAGCCCGCGAAGCCGTTCGAGCAGGCGCAGGCACTCGGGCGTGAGCGGGTCGAACTCGCACGTGACCAGGTGGGTCGGCGGCATCTCGCCGAGGACCTGGTCGTGGACCAGCCCCGGGGAGTGCGCCGGGTCGTGCGGGTCGCCGTCGGGACCGAGCCACTCGTCCGTGAAGCGTTCGACGGTCGGCCCGGTGAGCAGGACGCCGTCGGGGAACAGGTCGAACTGCTCCGGGCGGCGGACCGCGTCCACCGCCGGGTACAGCAGCAAGGTGAACGCCGGGCGGGCCGCCACGGGTACGCCCAGGGTGGGCTCGACGGCCTGCGTGGCGACGACCGCCGACAGGTAGCCGCCCGCGGAGTCACCGCCGACGCCCAGCCGCGACAGCGGGCGCCCCTGGGCCTGCCATCCGGCGACCACGTGGTTCCACGCCAGCAGCGCGTCGATGCAGCCGGCCGGGAACGGGTGCTCGGGGGCGAGGCGGTAGTCGACGGCGTGCACGACCACCCCGGCCCGGACGGCGATCCAGCGACACCAGCGGTCGTGGGTGTCGAGGTCCCCGATCACCATGCCGCCGCCGTGGAAGTAGACGACACCACCGCCCCGCTCGAGGTGGGGCGTGTAGGTCCGGACCGTGAGGTGCTCGGTGACGGCCTCGTCCTCGACGCGGACGGCGGTCTCCCGGGGGCGGTTCCAGAGCATGGTCTGCAGGCGGTACGCGGCCCGCATCACGGGCACGGGCAGCCGGCTCGAGTCGATCGGCCCCGCGGCGGCCACGGCGCGGGCGATGTCGGGGTCCAGGCCGGGCAGCCCACGGGAGCTGAGGCGCGGGTGCAGCAGCGCACCGAGTCGGCGGAGGGGTTCCTCGGCGAGCGTGGCCAGGCGGCGGGAGACGGCAGGCACGTCGGGCACCTTTCAGCGGGGCGGGTCAGCGGGGCGGGTCAGCGGGACGGGGGATCGAAGCGGTCGCGCAGCCGGTCGGCCAACCGGCGGGTCACCGAACGGGAGCTCGCGGCCATCAGGGGGTGGATCGTCGAGGCGAGGAACTGCGGCCCGGGCACGTCGACGGTGACGTCCCACCGGGACCGGATCGTGCTGTGGCCGTCGTCGGCCCCGGGCTCGACGACCAGCGTGAGGTCCAGGTGGGCCGGGGTGTGGCCGGGGACGGGGCGCCCCTCGATGGTGACCTGCCGGTCGTGGTCGCGTTCGACCCCCACGTCCACGGCCGGGGTGAGCCGCACGGGGCCGGCCTCGACCTCGGCCATGATCCAGCGCTCGGGCGTCGAGGACGGCCGGATCATCCCGCGGAGCAGCTCGAGCAGCTCGTCGGGATCGGCCAGGGCATCGGCGACGTCGTGTGCCCCGGTCCCGACCGCGACCTCGTCGTGGCCGTCGAGCTCGATCTTCATGCCTCGCCCCCGGCGATCCGGACCAGCACCCGCGCAAGGTCACCAGCGCCCTCGGCGTGCACGACGTGGCCGCAGTCGATCTCGACGTAGCGCCCACCGGTGTCGGCGGCGATGCGTCGTCCCACGCGAGGGCGGACGAGGCGGTCGTGGGTGGCGCCCACGGCGGTGACCGGCACCCCCGCGGCCTTGAGCTCGGGCAGGCGCACGAGCAGGTCGGGGGGCTCGTCGGCGATCCACTTCCACCAGAGCCCGCGCTCCCAGCCGGCCGCCTCGCGGAACCGGGTGTGCGCGTCGACGTCGGCCTCCTCCACCGCCCCGCTGTCGTGCCACGACCGGCCGACCCGCGCGTGGTCGATGGTCCCGGCGAGGCGCGCCACGAGCCGGGACCCCACGCCGGCGAGGGCGCGGGCGCGCAGGGCCCGTCGTGCCCATCCGGGCGCGGAGGCATCGCCGGTCAGCGGCGCCGAGCACGGCACGGCGTGGGCGACGCGGTGGGGCCGGGTGAGGGCGAACTCGATCGTGATGGCACCACCCATCGAGGTACCGGTCACGACGGCCCGCTCGACCTCGAGGTGGTCGAGCAGCGCCTCGAGCTGGGCCACGGCGAAGGCCCGCGTGTAGGGGCTGTCGGGCCCGGTCCAGCGCCCCGCCGGGTCGGGGCGGTCGGTCAGCCCGAACCCGACGCGGTCGAACGCGACCAGCCGGATGCCGGCGTCGGCCAGCAGCGGGCCCAGCCGGTGGTAGGTCTGGGCCGACCCGTAGAAGTGGTGCAGCCCGACGACGGTGGCGACTGGCGCCTGCTGCGGTGCCCAGGTCTGCACGTGCGTGCGCACCCCGACGAGGTCGAGGAGCTGGCTGTTGCCGTAGGTCGCGGCGAGCGCGTCGGGGGGCGTGGCGGTCATGTGGCGATCATGGGGGGAGTCCGTCGGGGGCCGGGCGGGGTGCACGGTAGGTGCCAGGGGTCCGTGGCCGGGGGCCGTGAGGACGGGCACCCCGTCCGATCCGACCGCACGGGCCTCGTCCAGGCCCGCCTCGCCGCCGAACCATTCGACGGACTCCCCCTCCCGATCTGACGAGGCCACACATGCCCTCCTCCACGCCCGCGGCCGCCTCGGGCACGTTCACGCTCGGCGGCGACCTCAAGGTCACCCGCATGGGCTACGGCGCCATGCGCATCACCGGCCCCGGGATCTGGGGCGACCCCGCCGACCCCGACGAGGCCCGCCGCGTGCTGCGCCGTGCCGTCGACCTCGGCGTCGACTTCATCGACACCGCCGACAGCTACGGCCCGTTCGTGTCCGAGGACCTCATCCGCGAGGCGCTGCACCCGTTCGAAGGCGTGACCATCGCGACCAAGGCCGGGCTGGCCCGCACCGGCCCCGACGAGTGGCACGCGATCGGCCGGCCCACGTACCTGCGCCAGTGCCTCGAGATGAGCCTGCGCCGGCTGGACGTCGAGGCCATCGACCTGTTCCAGCTCCACCGCATCGACCCGGACGTCCCGGCCGAGGAGCAGTTCGGGGTGCTGAAGGACTTCGTCGACGAGGGCAAGGTGCGCCACGTCGGCCTCTCCCAGGTCGACGTCGAGCAGCTGCAGGCCGCCCGCGAGGTCGTCGACGTCGTCAGCGTCCAGAACCTCTACAACCTGTCGCACCGCGACGACCAGGACGTCCTCGAGCACTGCGAGGCCGAGGGGATCGCGTTCATCCCGTGGTTCCCCATCGCGGCCTCCGAGCTGGCCGAGGGTCGCGGGACGTTGGCCGAGGTCGCCGACGAGACCGGCGCGTCCGCGGCCCAGGTGTCGCTGGCCTGGCTGCTGCAGACCTCCGACGTCATGATCCCGATCCCGGGCACCAGCTCGGTCGAGCACCTCGAGGAGAACGTCGCGGCCGCCGAGGTCGAGCTCACCGACGACCAGCTCGAACGCCTCACCGCGATGGCCGACTGACCGCGCGTGCAATCGGGTAGGGGCCGGGCTCTCCCCGGCCCCTCCCACACCACCGGACGTGCGGGTCCGCATCCGGCGGTTCGTCAGGCACCACGACGGCGGTGCCAGTGGTGGCTGAGTCCGTGCAGGCCGTGGTCGGTCCAGTAGCTGTCGGGCATGGCGCTGTGCAGGACCGCGGACCCGGCGATGCGCCAGGGGCCCTTGGACGTGGCTGCCCACTGGGCGGCGTTGTCCTCGGAAACCCCGAGCGCGCGCAGGTTGCGGCGTTTGGTCCTGTAGCGCTTCCACTCGGTCCACCGCACCGCTCGCAGGCGTCGGCGCAGCCACTTGTCGATCGCTGCGAACCGTTTCCGGCCGTCAGCGACGGCGAAGTAGGCGCACCAGCCCGCGATGAGCTGGTTCAGCCGTGCGATCCGGGAGGTCATCGAGACTCTCCAATTGCGGCGGGTCAGCTGCCGCAGCCGCATCTTCAGACGTTTCCACGCCTTGGGTGCGACCCGGATGCCGACCTTGCCGCCCGCGGCGACGTAGAACCCGAACCCCAGCAGCCCCGCCACCGTGATGGTGGAGATGCTGGACTTGTCGCGGTTGACCTTCAACTTCAACCGGCCCTCCACGATGCCGGTGACACCGTCGAGAACACGGTGGGCAGCCCGTTCACTACGCACGAACACCCGCAGGTCGTCGGCGTAGCGCACGAACCGGTGGCCACGACGCTCCAGCTCGATGTCGAGGTCGTCCAGCATGATGTTGGACAGCAACGGCGACAGCGGCGACCCCTGCGGGGTGCCCTCCGCCGATGCCTGCTTGACCCCCTCCACCATCACCCCTGCTTGCAGGTAACGATGGATGAGCTTGAGCAGCCGTCTGTCGGCCACCCGACGTGCCACCCGGTGCATGAGCTTGTCGTGGTTGACCCGGTCGAAGAAGCGCTCCAGATCAACATCGACCACCCACCGGTAGCCGTCTTCGAGGAAGCCACGAGCGGCTTCGACGGCCTGATGGGCACCCCGGCCCGGACGGAACCCGTAGCTGTGCTGCGAGAACCCCGGATCAAAGATCGGCTCCAACACCTGGGCGATGGCCTGCTGGACCAGCCGGTCCAGCACCGTGGGAACACCCAGCACCCTCGACCCGCCATCGGGCTTGGGGATCTCGACCGGCCGGACCGGCGAGGGCCTGTATGTCCCCGCATCGAGTCGCCCACGGACCTCGGCCCAGTGCACGTTCAGCCACGGACCAAGCTGCTCCGTGGTCATCCCGTCGACACCGGCCGCGCCCTTGTTGCGCTCGACGCGCCGTAACGCCCGGGTCAGGTTGGCCTTTGAGAGCACCTGCTCCCACAGGCCATCCACCCGGACGGGCTGAGACGACGACTCGGGCGACTCCGGACGGCCACTACGCCCACCCACAGGCCCCGACGGGCTCACCGTCTGCTCCTGCAGATGACCCGCACACGCGGGTTGGCTGCGATCCACGCGACCATCACCAGCCACCACATCCATCCTCTCGGCATGACGTTCGGCCCTTCCCAGCCCGCGTCCCTCCTGACGCGTAGGTATTGAGACCCCCGCTGGTACTACGGCCTCTGCTGACTCCTTCCCGGCGCACCACCACGTCCCCGCGATGGTCGTCGACGTTGCCGTCGACACCCGAGAAGGCCTCCCCGGATAAGAACGACTGCTGTCCCCCGAGCCCTGCCGCATCTACACGCCGCACCCATAGGCGATGACGGGCTCACCATCCATGGCTGGCTCACCCAGGTCGACGTGCCTCCTATGCGATTCCTGTTCGTCAGGTCCGGGGTCTCGCCTCGGGCTTCCTTCCCACGACACCTCACGATGCCGCAGTTGCCTCCGGCTCAGCCGGGCATCACCTCCCAACTCGGGGACTTCCACCCCGAAACAGTCGCCCATGCCGGGCGTACCACGGCGAGGGCCCCGACCGATGCGGTCGGGGCCCTCGTCGTGGTGCGGGACGGGCTAGCGCAGCCCGAGCTTGCGTGAGCAGGCCGGCCAGGCGCCCCAGCCCTGACGGGACTGGAGGATCTCGCCGCGGTGGATCTGCTCCCACTTGGAGTTCTGGTGGGGGTAGCCGGAGCCACCGACGCCCTGCCACGAGCCGAGCGAGAACTGCAGCCCGCCGTAGTAGCCGTTGCCGCTGTTGATGGCCCAGTTGCCCCCGGACTCGCACTGGGCGAGGCGCTCCCAGGTGGAGATCGAGTGGCGGTAGGTGTACTGGCAGTCCGGCGACGAGTTGGCGGGGCACTCGGGCGGCGGCGGGGCGGGGCGGGGCTCGCCGGTCATGGCGGCGACCAGCTCGGTCTCGACGTGCTCGGTCACGGCCCGGTCCCCGCCGATCAGCATCGCCCGCTGGAACGGGCTGGCGTCACTGCGCAGGTAGGCGTCGACGTCGTCGTCGAGCAGGGCGGCGGGGACGAGCAGGAGCGGGGCGGACATCCGGGCGGCCAGGGCGCCGGCCGACAGGGCGTCGGCGAAGTCCTCGCCGGACACGAAGATGGCCTGGTCGCTGGCGGCGGAGCGCATCGCGACGCGTGCGACCTCGAGGGCGGTCTCGTAGCGGTCGGGGCCGCGGACGCGGCTGACCTCGGGGACGATGCGGCTGACGGCCTCGGTCACATCGCTGCTGACGGCGGCGTCGCCGCCGAGGACGAGCGCGGCATCGGGCGCGAGGTCGCGCAGCACGGCGCGGGTGGCGTCAGGCAGCTCGCGGCGGTCCACCAGCAGGGTCGGGATGACCTCGTCACCGCCGGCCAGCGAGGCGGCGGATAGGGCGTCCGGCCAGGCGTCGCGACCGTCTGCGCGGTTGCCGAGGGCGACGGCCACGCGGGAGACGTCGGTGCTGGCCGCCACGCGACGGGCGATCTTCGCGGCCGTCTCGTAGCGGTTCGCGCCGGCGATGCGATCGACCACGGCGCCGTGGCTGGTCGCGTCACGGGCGACACGGGCCGACAGCGCCTTGGTCCCGCCGAGCAGGGTCACGCGGGTGGCGCCGAGGTCGTCGATGGCCGAGGCCACCTCCGGCGACAGCGCGTCGGGCATGGTCAGCAGCACCGGCGCCTGCTGCGCCGAGGAGAGCGCGGCGGCGGCGATGGCGTCGGGATAGTCGACGGCGGTGGCGAGCAGGACGTGGTCGGCCTGGTCCCATCCGGCGCGCGCCACCTTGACGGAGGTCGCGACCCGGTTCTCCCCCGCGAGGCGGTCGACCGGCGAGGCGGCCGAGGCGGCGGGGGCGATGAGGGCGAGGCAGGCGAGGGTGGCGAGCACGACGCTGACAGCACGCCGCGCACGAGGAGACGTGTGGCGGGACGGCAAGGGTCAACAGCCTTGGTGGGGGCACGGGGGTGGCCGCGCGGTCCTGCCGGTGAGCCCAACGACAGGGCGTCACGGGGAGACAGGGGCGGTTGGACTGGTGGGGGACACCAACCGCTTGTGCGCGGGTTCACAAGGGTCCGGATGTGGACAGCCGCGTCACCCTGTCCGTTCGGACACGGTCACCCCTGTCCGCGCCCCCGCCCCGGGGGTCGTCCGACCCGGCGCCGTGCCGGCCGGGCACCCACGTGCGTGGGTGCCCGTCCGGCGTGGACCTCACTCCGACGGCGTCCGGCGTGCGGACACCGAACGCGTGCTCCGCAAGCGGAGACGGTCGGCAACGAGCTCCTGCAGCACCGCTGCGACGAGAACGCCCGCCGCGATGGCGATGAACACCATGGATGTGACTTCCCCGGAGTACCCCTGCGGTCCCCGATGATCGCTGTCGCCCGCACGACCGTGCGGACTGGCCCCGCGGGCACCCTACGTGGGGCCTGTGACTCCGGCCGAACACCGGGTCCCGGAGACCGTGCCAGCACGCCCTCCACGTGCGCATCGCGCGCGACCACCGTGCCCGGGCGGCCGGCGGCGGGTCACCAGGTGTCGACGTGCGGTCGCCGCTTGCCGGTGCGCGGCGTCGGCGGGCCGGCGGCGGCGAGGGCGGCGGCCACACGGTCGCGCGTGTCGGCGGGGTCGATGACGTCGTCGATCTCGCCGAAGCTGGCAACGTTGAGACCTTCGGCGTTGGCGTGCGCCAGCGCGATCATCTGCTCCTCGCGCTCGGCCCGCTCGTCGGGGTCGGCGATGGCCTCGAGCTCCTTGCGGAAGCCCAGCCGGACCGCGCCCTCCAGGCCCATGGGACCCAGCTCGGAGGTGGGCCAGCCGACGGTCAGCAGCGGCACCTTCAGGTGGCCGCCCATCATCGCCTGCGCCCCGAGCCCGTACCCCTTGCGGGTGACCACGGTCACCAGCGGGACCTGCAGGTTCGCGCCGACGACGAACATGCGGCTGAAGTGGCGCACGCCGGCGTCGCGCTCGGCCTCGGGGCCGACCATGAACCCGGGCGTGTCGCAGAGCACGACCACCGGCAGGTCGAAGGCGTCGCAGAGCTGCAGCAGCCGGGCGGCCGCGTCGGCACCGTCGGCATCGATCGCCCCGCCGAGGTGGGTGGGATCGTTGGCCAGCACGCCGACGGGGCGCCCGTCCAACCGCGCCAGGGCGGTGACCATCCCGGGCGCGAAGTCGCGACGCAGCTCGAGCACCGACCCGGTGTCGAACAGCACGTCGACGATGTGCCGGACGTCGTAGACCGCGCGTCGGTTGGCGGGCACCGCCGCACGCAGCAGCCGCTGGTCGGCGTGGTCACGGTCGGGGTGCCGGCCCTGGAAGTACGACAGGTACTGGCGGGCGACGGCGGTGGCCTCGGCCTCGTCGGCGACCAGCACGTCCACGACGCCGTTGGTGGTCTGCACGTCCATGGGCCCGACCTCGTCGGGGGTGACCCGCCCGAGCCCGCCACCCTCGATCATCGCCGGGCCGGCCATGCCGAGGGTGGCGTCCTCGGTGGCGATGATCACGTCGGCGCACCCGGCCAGCGCGGCGTTGCCGGCGAAGCACCGCCCCGTCACGACGCTGACCAGCGGGACCAGCCCGGACAGCCGCGCGAACAGGTGGAAGGCCTCGGCGTCCAGCCACGACGCGGCGACGATGTCGGTGTCGCCGGGGCGGCCACCACCCCCCTCCGCGTAGACCACGACGGGCAGCCGGTGGCGGTGGGCCAGCTCGAACAGCCGGTCCTTCTTGTGGTGGTTGGTCCAGCCCTGCGTGCCGGCCAGGACGGTGTAGTCGTAGGCGGCCACGGCCACGCGGGAGGCGTCCTCGCCGAACACGTCGGCGTTGACGGTGCCGGTCCCGGTGACCAGCCCGTCGGCCGGGGTGGCCCGTTGGAGGTCCTCGACGCTGCGGCGCGTGCGCTGGGCCGCGATGCCCAACCCCCCGTACTCCCGGAAGCTGCCGCCGTCGAGCAGGTCGGCCACGTTCTCGCGCGCGGTGCGGTGGCCGGTGGCCCGGCGTTTTGCGACGGCCTCGGGGCGCGCGGCGTCCTCGAGCAGGGACGTGCGGTCGAGGACGGCCTGCAGGTCGGGGCGGATCGTGGACAGGTCGTCGCTGCTGGTGCCCTCGTCGTCGGCGTCGTGGACGTGGGCCTCGTCGGTGGCGGCCAGGCGCGCCAGCACCTGGCCGGCCTCGACCGTGTCGCCCAGTCCGACGAGCAGCTCGGTGACCGTGCCGCCGCCGTCCGTGCGCACCGGGTGCTCCATCTTCATGGACTCGAGCACGACCACGGTCCCGCCGGGCGCGACGACCTCGCCCGCACCGACCGGCAGGTGGACGACGGTGCCGATCATGGGGCTGGTGAGGGGACTGGCCAGCTCGGCGGTCATCGCGGGTCTCCGTGGGGGTCGGGGACGGGCTCGCCCTGGCGCAGACGGGGCCACGCGGGATGGTCGTGCAGGGCTGCCAGGTCGTCGTCGCCGGCGAGCAGCTCGAGGTCGGAGAACCCCAGGCGCAGCGCGTCGGAGAGCGTGCGGACGGCGTCGTCGGGGCGCCCCGCCCGCGCCAACGAGCACGCGGTGTTGTAGGCCAGCACCGGGCTGCGCAGCCCGCCGGGTCCGAGCAGGGCGTGCCCGATGGCCGCCGCGGTGTCGTGGCGCCCGGCCTGGTGGGCGGCGGTCTGGACGGCCACGGCGACCCCTGCCTCCACGACCGGCGGGTCGGTGGTGGCGCCCCGCAGCAGCGTCAGGACCTCGTCGTGGTGGCCGTGGGCGGACAGCACCACGGCGGCCAGGCCGCGGGTGTCGCGGTGGGTGGCCCGGGCCGCCCAGCCGCGGGCGACGGTGTCGACCTCGCGCCGGTCGGGGTGGCGGGCGACGACACCGCCGACCAGCTCGGTGGGCAGGTCGACGTCGCGGCGCGGGTCGACCACGGCGCGGTAGGCGTCGGCGGTCCGGCCGGCGCGCAGGAGCCCCTGGATGTGGGTGAGGACGGCGAACTGGCGGACCCGTGGTTCGGTCGCCGTGGGGTACAGCTCGGCGGATTCCTCGATCACCCGGGCGGCGTCACCGGCGCGGGCGGCCTCCTGCAGCGCGGCGACGCGGGAGGCGGGCGAGCCGGGGCGGGCGCTGCGTGCGGCCTGGACCTGCTGGACGTTGGACCACGCGATCCACCCGGCGAGCAGCGCCAGGAACGCCTGCCCGGTCGTGAGCGCCCACGCGACCAGCAGCCCGCCCACGACCACGCCCACGGCCGCCGCACGCTGCAGCCGCTGCGCCGGCGTGCCGGGCAGCAGCTCGCGCAGGGCCTGCCCACCGTCCAGCGGCAGGATCGGCAGGAGGTTGAGGATCCCCCACCCGAAGGAGGCGAACAGCCAGACCCCGGCGGCGAAGGCCGCCAGGTCGCCGCCGGCGGGGATCCTGCAGCACGGGGCGCCCAGCGCCACGGCGATGCCGCCGCCGAGGAACCCCGTGAACGGCCCGGCGAGGCTGATGGCGAGGCTCCAGCCGCGCCCGAGCCCGCCCCGGCTGCGCCCGTGCTGGTGGGCCGACCACGACGTCACGCCCCCGAAGCCGGCCAGGTCGATGCGAGGCTGCAGGCCGGCCAGCCGGCCGACGACGGCGTGCCCGAGCTCGTGGACGAGCACGGCGGCGGTGGCCACCGCGACCCACACGGCGACCCGATCGAGCCCGCCGGCGTCGAAGCCGAGGAACGCGATCACCAGCAGGAAGGTGAGGTGGATCGTCACCGGGATGCCGCCCACCCGGAACGACACCCCGCCCGTGCGGGCCGCGGTGATCGGGGCGGTCATCGGCACTCGAGGGTCGGCGCCCGGCCGACGCTAGTCACCGGCCAGCACGGACCAGACCCCTGGCACGTCGAACCCGAGGCGCCAGCTGCCGGTCCCGGCCAGCCCGAACCGGTCGACGAGGTCGACCCGGTGCTGCAGGCCGCCCACGGTCTCCGCCCACGTCACCCGACCGTCGGGCAGCGTCACGCGGTCCACCCCGAACTGCGGGTCGGGGGTCACCACGCCGTCGCGCACCGCCTGCTCGATCGTGCCGATGCCGACCGCGGTCGGGGTCGAGCCCGACCAGATGCGCCCGTACAACGGGACGCCGAGCAGCAGCCGGTCCGGGTCCGTGTAACGGAGTTGGTGGCGCAGGGCCTCCTCGACCCAGCCGGGCGAGGCCACTGGGCCCCGTGGCCGGTGCCGGTTGAACTGGTCGTAGGCCATCAGCACCGCGTAGTCGACAGCCTCGCTGATGGCGCGACGGTCCGGGGCGGTGGACCAGAACGCGAACTCCTCCGGCGGCGTGTGCCAGGTGTCCGTGAGCACGGTGAAGTCGAAGGAGGTCACCAGACCGCGTGGCTGGACCAGACCGGACAGCTGCTGCACGAAGGAGGTCACCGCGGGGCCGTCGGCGTCGCGGAAGCCCTCGATGTCGATCTGGATCCCGTCGGCCCCGGCGGCCATCGCGTCCTGGGCGATCGTGCGGGCCAGGGCCGTGCGCCGCGACGGGTCGGCCAGCGCGTCGTGGATGCAGCTGGCCCCGCAGGTGTGGATCGTGGGCCACACGTCGACCCCGCGGGCGTGCATGTCGGCGATGAAAGCCGGGTCGGCCCGGCCGACCAGCGCCCCGCCGCTGCCGAGGTACCACCGGAACGGGGCGGTCACGGTCAGCCCCGGGGCGGCTGCCACCTCCTGCCGGTAGCGCGCGGAGTCGCCCGTGTACTGCCACGCCAGCACGACGTCGTCCGGCGGGGACGGCCGGCGGCCGCGCCACGGCTGCCGGGCGACGAGCTGGCCGGCGTCGGCGGCCAGGGTCTGGGTCCAGGTGACCGCCGCCGCCCCGCCGAGCGGCGTGGGGTAAGCCAGGCGCACCTGCTGGTCGCCGGTGCCCGGGGCGCGCAGCAGCGCCCCGGTGTCGGTGGGCGTGGTGAGCACGGCGGCGCCGTCCCCCACCTCGACACGCAGGGTGGAACCACCGGTCGACGACGGCCCGAGGGTCAGTCCCTCGACCGGGTCGGGGCGCGCGGTGACGACCTCGCAGTCGCTGCCGGTCTGGCGCACGACCTCGTCGGCGGTGTCGACCGCCAGGTCGCGGTCGGCCAGCAGCAGCGCCCCGCCCAGCACCGGGCCCGCGGCCAGCGCGTCGGCGAACTCGCGCCCTGTCGTGACCGCGACGGTCCCGGCCGGGTCCGGCACGAACGTCCGGGCGATCGCGGTGGCCGTGGCGTAGCGGTCGGCGCCGGCGACGCGGCGGGGCACGACGCCGGTCAGCTCGCGCAGCCGCGTGGCCACGTCGCTGGAGACGGCGGTGGTCCCGCCAACCACGACCACCTCGCGGGGCGCCAGCCGCTGGAGCTGGCGGGCCACCACGTCGGGGACCCGGTCGGGCTCGACCAGCAGGACCGGCGCCCCGTCCCGGGCGGCGACCGGGCCGATCGCCAGCGCGTCGGCGAAGGTGCGCCCCGTGGCGACCACCACACGGTCGACGCCGGCAGGGAAGAAGCCGGCCAGCCGTGCGGCCGTGGCGTATCGGTCGGCGCCGCCGACCCGCCGGACGGCGGCTCCCAGCGCCTCGACCTCCATCACCACGTCGGTGGAGACCGCGACCGGGCCCCCCAGGACCACGACGTCGGTCGCGCCCCGCCGCACCAGCTCGTCGCGGGTGGCGTCGGGCAGCTCGTCCGGCTCGGTCAGCAGCAGCGCCCCGCCCGCCGCCGCCACCACCGGGCCGGCTGCGAGTCCGTCCGCGAAGGAGCGCCCCGAGGCCAGGTACACCGGCCCACCGTCAGGCCCGCGGCGGGCCAGCGCGACAGCGGTGGCGAAGCGGTCGGGTCCGGCCACGCGGCGGACCGTGTCGACGCACGGCGCCAGCCCCCCGGCCACGGTCGCCGGGACCGCCACCGGTCCGCCGAGCACCAGCGCCGTCGAGGTCACGGCGTCCTGCGATGCCGCGGGCAGCGGCACCAGCAGCGCCCCGACCGTCACCAGCGCCCCGACCAGCCCCGTCCACCGTCGCACCATGCCGGTCCCCGCTTCCCGCTCGACCCCGACGCCGCGACGGTAACCCCGCGGGGCGACCTCGCCGCCCCCGCCGCGACCTCGCCGACCCCGCCGCCGTTGCTGCGGAGCTTCCGCTCACTGGATGACCGAAACCTCCGCAGCTCGTCGGGCGGCGGGGCGCGGCCATCGCGTGGTGCGGACCTTTCGCTCACGAGGCGATCGAAACCTCCGCAGCATCCTGCGGGGCGGCGGTCAGGCAGAGTGGGGCGCGGGGCGGGTGGGACACGGCGGGGCCGGTGGGACGCGGCGGGGCGCGGGGCGGGTCAGCTCGCCTCGACGAGGAGGTCGCAGCCGCCGGCGTCGGTGACGACCGCTGGCTCGGCGCCGTGCGGCAGGGTCGGGCCCGGCACGGGGTCCAGCGCCCCGTACCCGTCGAAGAGGTAGGTGGTGCCGTCGTCGCGCACGACGGCCGGGGTCTCGCTGCCGTCGCAGTCCCAGTCGCCGGCCAGCAGGCGGTCCCCGGGCACGCCGACGGCGTACCGCCCCGCCAGCTCACCGGCCTCGGACGGCACGGTGAGGACCAACGCAGGCTGGCCGTCGACGTCCTCCTCCCCCACGAGCAGGGCCAGGGCGCAGCCGCGCCCGTCGACGTCGGCCTCGACGACGTCGCCGTCGCCCGGCGGGGCGGCGTCGTCGCAGCGGGGCGGGGCGGCATGGGGTGTCGGGGCGGCGGCGGATGGGCTGGCGGCCGGCTCTGGGGCGTCGTCGGTGCGCAGCAGCAGCCATCCGAGCACCGCCACCGGCACCAGCAGCGCGACGAGCACGAGGGGGACCGCCCATCGGCGCGCGCCGCCCCCCGTGTCGGCCTCGGCGGCAGGGGCGGGTGGACGCGGCCCGAACAGGCGCGTGCCGCTGTCGCCATCGGGGCGTGCGGGCGGCGGGGCGGGGTCCGCGCTGCCGGGCTCCCGCGCGGGGCGCTCCGGGGCGGGGCGCTCCGGGGCGGGGGTCGCCGGCGGGGCGGGGGCGTCGGGGCGGTCGGGGCGGTCGGCCGCGGGCGCCCCGCTCGGGGAGAGCTGGTGGCCGAGGCGGTCCCACTGGTCGGCCTCGTGCTCGGTGACCAGCGCCTCGAGCACGACCTGCAGCTGCTGCAGGGAGGCGAACCGGTCGTCGGGATCCCGCGCCATGGCGCGCTCGATCGCCTCGACCAGCGCGGGCGGGGCGTCGGGCGCGAGGTCGGCGAGCGGGGCCTGGACGCCCCGCGCCGCGGCGGCGACCGTGGCCTGCGGGCTGCCGGCGGCGACGGGCAGCTGGCCGGCGAGTGCGCGGTACAGCAGGACGCCGAGGGCGTAGGCGTCGCTGCGCGCCGAGTACGGCTGGCCGTCGACGGCGACCGCGGGGTCGAGGTACTCGGCGGTGCCGACGACGTGGCCACCTCCCGCCGCCCGGAGTTCCGCGGTGCCGAAGTCGGCCAGCCGCGGTTCGTCCTCGGCGCCGAGCAGCACGTTGGCGGGCTTCACGTCCCGGTGCAGCACGCCCGCCGCGTGGGCACTGGCCAGGGCCGAGGCCAGTCGCGCCCCGACGTCGGCCACGCGCGGCCACGACAGCGCCCCGTCCCGTGCGAGCACGTCCTCGAGCGACCCGCCCGGGGCCCAGGGCAGCACGAGCGCGACGCCGCCCCCGGCCGGGTCCTCGAGGACGTCGAGCAGCGGCACGATGGCGGGGTGGGCCAGGCCGGCGAGCAGGTGGGCCTCACGGCGCAGCCGTGCCAGCGCGTCCGGGAGGACGTCTGCGTCCGGGTCCGTGCGCAGCCGCTTGACCGCGACGATGCGCCCCGAACGGTCCCGCTGGCGCCCACGGTGCACGACGCTGTCGGTGCCCCGGCCGACGACCTCGAGCAGGACGACCTCGCCCAGCACCTCGTCGTCGTCCGCCATGCCCACCTCGAACCCCGCCGGGGCGGCCCCCACCGGCCGCGCGGCAGCCTACGCGACGCGCGACGGGGTCCGGGAGGCGCGCACCGTCCACACCCGACTGGCCGACGGTTTCGCTCCTTCGGTAGCATGTCGTGCACTTCGATGCATCACCATGCGCAATCGTCGACGACACGGGGGGACGAGGTGGGAGAGCGCACCGGCGCGGCAGCGCCGCTGGTGGCCTGGCTCGTGTCCCTGGTCGTCGCGATCGTGGCCTTCAGCGCCATGGGCGGCGGGCAGCTGGCCGCCCCGCCGCTCACCCATCCCGGGGCGTGGTCCGACTGGGCCGCCGACCGGGACGCGATCGTCGCCACCGTCGCGGTGCTGCGCCTGATGGTGCTGGCCATGGCCTGGTACCTGGTGGGCGTCACGACCGTCGGGGCGGTGGCACGCGTCGCCCGGTGGACGCGGCTCGTGCGGCTCGCGGACGCGCTGAGCCTGCCGGTGGTGCGCCGCGTGCTGCAGACCTCGCTGGGCGTGGGGCTGGCGACCACGGTGGCGATGTCCTCGACCGGCGTGGTCCCGCCCCGCGCCGATGGCGGCCCGACGCTCGCGGCCGCCGCGGGCCAGTCGATCGAGGACGGACCGGCGATGCGTCCCCTCGCCCCGGCCGTCGACCCCGCACCCTCCCCGACGATGACACCCCTCGAGCAGGAGGCGTCGTCGGCGGCCCCCGCCCCGCCGGGCATGCGCCCCCTGCCCGCGACCTCCGCCCCTTCCGACCCCGACCCGGCGCCCCGACCGGCCCACGCCGGCCCCGCGGGCAGACAGGCCGACGAGGTGGACCTGGTGACCGTCGTCGAGGGCGACCACCTCTGGGCCATCGCCGAACGCCACCTGCGCGACCACCACGGCCACCCCGTCGGCGATGCCGAGGTCGCCACGTACTGGACCCGGCTGGTCGAGGCCAACCGGGGCCGGCTGGTCGACCCGGAGGACCCCGACCTGGTGCTGCCGGGCCAGCGGTTCGTGCTGCCCGACCTCGACGCCGACGGCGGCCCGGCATGAGCGGGGCGTGGCAGCCGGGGCAGGACCCGCTGGTCGGGCTGACCGATGACGCGCGCGTGGCCGACGCCATCGCGCAACGCGCGGGACAGCGTGACCTCACCGCCCGCGCGACCGAGCTGGCCACCCTCGTCGGGACGCTGCGCGACCTGGCCGAGCGACAGGCCGGCGTCGGCGTGACCACCACCTCGGGGCGCACCGAACGCGGCAGCCTGGTCGGTGTGGCCGTCGATCACCTGGTGCTCGCCACCCGGGCCGGACAGCAGGTCCTCGTCCGCCTCGACCGGGTCGCGGTGGCCCGCCCCGACCCGGACGGGCGTGTGCCGGTCGCCCAGGGCGAACGCGAGCACGCCCAGGACCTGCTGCTGCTCGAACGCTGCGCCCGATGGGCGGCCGACCGCCCCGCCATCGCCGTCGCGGTGACCGGCGGAGGTGACCTGTTGCGTGGCCGCCTGCTGGCGGTCGGCGAGGACGTCCTGACCATGGCGCTCGACGGCTCGCGCCTGCCGACCTACGTCGCCGACAGGGCGATCGAGGTCGTCGCGCTCGAGCTGTCGGGCCGGGCGTGACCATCGGCGTCCTCGCTCGTTTCAGACTCGGACCGTCCGAACGACGGTGGCTACGGTGCGCGGCGAACGTCGCCGGGGGGCCAAGGGTTCGGGGGACGGGACGCAGACCTTGTCTCGTGAGGGGGACGATCCATGGCTGACCTGGGCACGACCACGGCTCCTGCGGACGTGGCCGGAAACGGCTCCGCGCCCAGCCGGACCGTCCGTCGCCGCCGGTCCCTGCCCGGCGGGCGCGCGGTGGCCGGTGCGTTCCTGGTGACCGCTGCCGCGGTCGGCGTCTTCGCCGCCTACCTCAACGCCACCGCCGCCCCGTCGACCGAGTGGCTGGTGGCCGCGACCGAGATCGCCCCGGGCGACGTGCTCGACGGCGGGTCGCTCGACACCGTCGCCATCGACGTGCCCGAGGCGCAGCGCGACCGCCTGGTGCCCGCCGACGCCCTGGACCGGGTCACCGGCCGGGTCGCGCTCGGCCCGGTCCGGGACGGCGACCTGCTGCAGTGGACCACGGTGCTGGCCGTCGAAGCTCCCGACGGCGCCACCACCTTCACCTTCTCCCTGCCCGCGACCCGCGTGGCCTTCCGCGGCGACCTCGCGGCCGGCGACCGCATCGACATCGTCGCCACCTACAGCGACACCACCGTCTACGTCGCGCGGGACGTGCAGCTGCTGGCCAACCCGGCCACGGCCGGGGGCGACGGCGGGGCCACGATCACCATCGCGGTCGACGACCCGGACACGGTGCTGGCCGTCGCCAACGCCCTCGACGCCGCGCAGGTCTTCGTGGTCCGCAGCGACCCGGACGCCGACGGCGACACGCCCCCGCCGTTCCGCCCCGACGTGCGGGGGCGGTGATGCGCGAACGCTACGTCCTGCTCGGCCTGGCGCGCGCCCGGGCCGACTGGTTCGCCCGGGTCGGACGGTGGGCCACCGCGGCGTCGATCCCGGCCGAGTTCGTGCGGTGCATCTCCGTGCAGGAGCTGCGCGCCCGGCTCACCTCCGGCCGCCCGTTCTCCGCGGCGCTGCTCGACGGGGCCTCCCCCGGCGTCGACCGCGACCTGCTCGCCGACCTCCGTGACGCCGGCGTGGCCGCCGTGGTCGTCGACGACGCCACCAGCCGCCCTTGGCGTGACCTCGGCGCCGCCGCGGTGCTCGCCGCCGACTTCGACCGCGACGCCCTGCTCGAGACGCTCGCGGCCCACGCGCGGATGGTCGGACCGGCGGTGGTCGGCGACCAGCCCGACGCCCCCGACCCCGGCACGGGTCGTCGCGGGGCGGTCGTCGCCGTCACCGGACCCGGCGGCACGGGCGCATCGGTGGCCGCCATCGCGCTGGCCCAGGGGCTGGCGGCCGCGAACCGCGGTGGCGTGCTGCTCGCGGACTTCTGCCGGGTCGCCGACCAGGCCATGCTGCACGACTCCCGGGTGGTCGTCCCCAGCGTCCAGGAGGTCGCCGAGGCCCACCGCGCCGGCACGCCGGCGACCCGCGACGTGCGCGACCAGACCTTCGAGGTGGTCGAGCGTGGCTACCGGCTGCTGCTCGGCCTGCGTCGCCCCCGCCACTGGGTGACCGTCCGCCCGCAGGCCTTCGAGGCGACGCTGGACTCGCTGCAGCGGACCTTCGACGTCGTCGTGGCCGACATCGAGTCCGACCTCGAGGGCGAGGACGAGACCGGCTCGCTCGACGTCGAGGACCGCCACCTGCTCGCGCGTGCCACCGCCAGCCGCGCCACCGCCGTGGTGGCGGTCGGCGAGCCCAGCATGAAGGGCCTGCACGCGCTCGTGCGCACCATCCTCGAGCTGCTGGCCTTCGGCGTGCCGGGCCGCCGCATCGTGCCCGTGCTCAACCAGGCGCCCCGCAGCCCACGCGAACGCGCCGAGCTGTCCTCCGCCCTCGGCGCCCTGGCCCACACGGCGCTCGGGGCGGGCGGCAACGCCCTGCCCTCGCCGGTGTTCCTGCCACGCCGCAAGGTCGACACCGCCCTGCGCGACGGGGTCGCGATGCCCAAGCCGTTGCCCGACCTGCTCGTCGGGGCGGTGACCCACGTGCTCGACCGGGTCGGTGGCCTGCCCGGCGCCACCGGCGCCACCCCGCAACGCGTCGCCCCCGGCTCCCTGTCCATGTTCACCTCGTCCCGCGAGCGCACCACGTGAACCCGACCACCGACCACGCCACCACCTCGCCGCTCGCCGAGATCGAACGGCGGGTGCTCGAACGCGCCAAGCAGGAGATGCTCGACCTCGACGACGCGGCCGCCCCGTCGCAGCTGCGGGCACTGATCGAGTCCGAGGTCGCCCAGTGGAGCCTCGACTACAAGCACGGCCACCGCCCCTTCGACCTCTCCTCCCCCGAGCTGGTCGTCGACCGCGCCTTCCGCAACCTCACCCGGTACGGGCCGCTGGAACCGCTCCTGGACGACGACGACGTCTGGGAGATCATGATCAACGCCCCGGACCAGATCTTCGTCAAGCGCCATCGGGGCGTGTCCGGCTACCACGACGAGGCGTTCCACGACGACGACCACGTCATGCGCACCCTGACCAAGATCCTCGACGACGCGTCGTCCTCGCACCGCAAGCTCGACCCCTCCGAGGGCCTGCAGGACGCCCAGCTGGATTCCGGGGCGCGGCTGCACATCGTCCACCGCGACGTGGGCCGGGGCAGCCACCTGATCGTCAACATCCGCAAGTTCACGGGCGTCGCGTTCCGGTCGCTGGACCAGCTCGTCGACCGCGGGATGCTGACCGCGCAGGTCGCCCGGTTCCTGCGGGCCTGTGTGCAGGGCCGCCAGTCCGTGGTCTTCGCGGGCCCGCCCGGGTCCGGCAAGACGACGCTGCTGTCCTGCTGCGCCGCCGAGCTCGACCCGACGCTGCGCGTGGTCACCGCCGAGGAGGTGTTCGAGGTCGACGTGCCGCTGCCCAACGTCGCGTCGATGCAGACCCGCGCCGCGCGCCCCGACCGTCCCGCCGTGGACCTGCGGCGGCTGGTGTCGGGGTTCCTGCGCATGGCCCCGGACGTGGCCATCGTCGGCGAGGTCCGGGACCAGGAGGCCCTGCCGCTGCTGCTCACCCTGTCGTCGGGCGTGAAGGGCTACACGACCATCCACGCCGGGTCGGCCCGCCAGGCGCTGTCGCGGCTGCGGTTCATCTGCCAGCTCGCCGACACCCGGTCCGAGCTGCCCATGGCCGCGCTGAACTCGCTGGTGACCGAGGCGGTCGACGTGGTCGTGCACTGCTCGCGCCACGACGGCGTCCCGCGTGTCGAGGAGGTCGTGGCCGTCGAGGACCTGCAGGCCTCCGCCGAGGGCCCCGCCTTCACCATCACCACGGTCTTCCACCGCCCGACGGTCGACAGCGAGCTGACGTGGACCGGCAACCTGCCCGCCCGCATGCGCCGCCCGCTCGAGGAGGCCGGCCACGACCTGCGTGACCTGCTCGAGGTCTCGACGGCCTCCAGCATGGGCCAGGCCGGCGGGTTCGCGCCCAACGGTGCCGCCCCGGGGGTGGCGTGATGTCGCCCGGCGTCGTCGCGTTCCTGCTGGCCCTCGCGGTCGGCTACGGCGTGTTCCTGCTCTTCACGGCCATCGCGTTCGGCTGGCGGGGGCTGGGGCCGGCCGCCCGGCCGCGCCCCCGACGGTCCCGTCACCGATTCCAGGACTTCCTCGTCCAGGCCGGGCTCGAACGCGTCGGCGTCGGCGAGTTCGTCGCCGTGGCGGCCGTGCTGTTCCTCGTGGGCGGAGCGATCGGCTGGGCCCTGTTCACCGGCGTCATCGCCCCGTTCGCCATCGGGCTCGGGGCCGCCTGGTTCCCGATCGCGTCGGCACGGGCCCGTCGCGCCCGCCGGCTCGACCAGGCCCGTGACGCCTGGCCGCGGCTCATCGAGGAGATCCGCATCCAGTCGGTCAGCCTCGGCCGCTCGATCCCCCAGGCACTGTTCCTCGTGGGGCGCCGCGCCCCCGCCGACATGCGCCCCGCCTTCGAGGCCGCCGAACGCGAGTGGCTCATCTCCACCGACTTCGACCGCACGCTGGCGGTGTTCAAGGCGCACCTGGCCGACCCCACCGCCGACGCCGTCTGCGAGACGCTGCTCATCGCCCACGAGGTCGGCGGCACCGACGTGGAACGCCGGCTCGGGGCCCTGATCGAGGACCGCATCCTCGACCTGCAGGGCCGCAAGGACGCCCGTGCCAAGCAGGCCGGGGCGCGGTTCGCCCGCAACTTCGTCCTGGTCGTGCCGCTGGGCATGGCGCTGGTCGGCCAGTCGATCGCCGAGGGACGCGGGGCGTACGGCACGCCCGGTGCGCAGGTGGCCATCCTCGTCGCCCTCGGGATCATCGGGCTGTGCTGGATCTGGGCGGGGCGGTTGATGTCCCTGCCGCAGGAGGAACGGGTCTTCTACGACGACGGGGTGGCCTGATGGTGCGCGCGCTGGTCCCGATCGGCCTGCTGCTGTGGGTCGGGCTCACCCTGCTGTTCCACGAGTTCCGCTGGTTCTCGCGACCGTCGCTGGGCGACCGCCTCGCTCCCTACGTGCCCGGGGCGATGGGGACCTCCCGGCGCGTGGGGCTGCTGTCGGCCGAGTCGTTCCGCGAGGCCGTCGGTCCGCTGGCGCGCACCGTCGGCGAGCGGCTGTCCCGGGTCTTCGGCATCTCCGAGGACCTCGAGCGTCGCCTGACACGTGTGCACAGCCAGCTCGACGTGACCGCCTTCCGCGTCCGACAGGTCGGCTGGGGCCTGGCCGGCCTGGGCATCGGCACGCTGCTCGCCGTGGCGATCCGGCCGTCGGTGCCCATCGGGCTGCTGTTCTCGCTGGGCGGGGCGCTGCTGGCGTTCCTGGTCCTCGAGCAGCAGGTCGCCGGGGCGTCGGACCGCTGGAAGCGCTCGCTGTACCTCGAGCTGCCGGTGGTCGCCGAGCAGATCGGGATGCTGCTCGGCTCCGGCTACTCGCTGGGCGCCGCGATCGAACGGGTGTCGCGCCGCGGGCACGGCGCCGCCGCACAGGACCTGCGTCGCGTGCTGCGCCGCACCCGCCAGGGGGTGGACGAGTCCACCGCCCTGCGCGAGTGGGCCGACCTCGCCGACGTCGAGGCGGTCGAACGCCTCGTGTCGGTGCTGGCACTCAACCGCGAGGCCACCGACCTCGGCCGGCTGATCGCCGAGGAGGCACGCACCATCCGCCGCGACGTGCAACGCGAGCTGATCGAGACCATGGAGAAGCGGGGCCAGCAGGTCTGGATCCCGGTCACCGTGGCCACGCTGGTGCCCGGCGTGATCTTCATCGCGATCCCGTTCACCCAGGCACTCGACGGACTCAACCTGTGATCACCACCGACCTGTCACCACGAACGAGGGGAACCACCGTGACCATCTTCGACCACCTCCGCCGCATCGCGGCCGACCAGCGCGGGGAGGGCGTGATCTCCACCGGCATCGCCGTGCTGATCATGGCCCTGCTCGGCGCCGCCATGTGGGTCGCCTTCAGCGGCGTCTTCAACACGGCGTCGGACAACATCCAGGACAACGTCGAGTGCACGACGACCAACTCGTGCTCCGACACCACCGGCGGCGGTGCCGGCGGTGGGACTGGCGGCTGACCGCCGCGCCCCGCACGTGCTCGTGCTGCGCCCCGCCCTGCAGCGGTGGCACGAGGACCAGGCAGGTGACTCGCCGGTGACCAGCATCGTCGGCGTGATGATCTTCCTGGGCTTCCTCCTGCTGGCCGTCCAGACCGCGATCCACCTGTACGCGGTCTCCACGTCGACGTCCGTGATGTTCGACGAGGCCCGCCGTGTCGCCGCGTCGGTGTCCACGGGCACGTACGGCTGCCCGCAGGCCGAGGCGGCCGTGCACGACCGGCTCGGGACCTGGGGCCAGGAGGTCGACGTGAGCTGCACCGGCGACGAGCTCGGGGCCGACCAGGTCGTGCTCCGCGTCGTCGGGCCGTCGCCGGCCAACCTGCTGTCCGCCTTCGGCAGCGCCACCGGCCTCGCCACCTTCGAGCGCACCGTCCGGGTGCGCAGCGAGCAGTTCCGCGCCGGCGCCGGGGGGACACCATGACGGGGCGACTGCGGGGCGCGCTGGCTCGGTGGCACGCCGCCGAGGACGGGTTCACGGCCGGTGCCGAGGCACTGGCGTTCGGGGTGCTGGTCTTCGTGGTCGGCAGCATCGTCATGCTCAACGGCTGGGCCGTGCTCGACGCCCACCTGGCCGCCAACGCCGCCGCCCGCGAGGCGACCAGGGCGATCGTGGACGGCGGGGCGGTGTCCCGCGCCGGCATGGTCGGCACGGACGGCGACCGGGTCGACGCGGGGCAGGCCCACGACGTGGCGGTGGCGACCATGGCCGGGCACGGCAAGGACCCGGCCCTGCTGCCGGACCCCGACGAGTTCGTGGTGACGCTCGCCGACGACCCGTGGACCAGCAGCGTGGACACGCCGCAACGCTGCGCCCGGGTGACCGTCGAGGTCCGCTATCCCGTCCAGGGCATCCGCCTGCCGTTCCTCGGCGGCTGGCAGACCCCCATCACCGTCGAGGGCCAGCACACCGAGATCATCGACCCGTTCCGCAGCGGGCTGGCGGGCAGGGCCGACTGTGGGTGAGCGGCTGCGCGACCAGTCCGGGAACACCCTCGCGCTGTTCCCCGCCGCGATCATGGTCATGTTCGTGCTGGCGTCGATGGCGATCGACGCAGCCCTGACCTTCTCCGCGCAGCGGTCCCTCACCGACATCGCGGCGGCCGCCGCGAACGACGCCGCCTCCGCGGTCGCCGACGAGGCGTACTACCTCCAGGGCCAGGTGGTGCTCGACCCCGCCCAGGTCCAGCAGCGGGTGGCGGCCACCCTCGCCCGGCGCACCGACGTGGACGAGCTGCACGCCGCCTGCACCGCGTCGCTGGCCGACGGCGGCACCCGGGTCGTGGTGTCGTGCACGGGGCGGGTCCGCCAGCTGGTGTCCCCGGTGCGCTTCCTCGGCGTGGTGTCGCGCGACATCGCTGCCACCGCCACCGCCACGCCGGTGAGCAGCTGACCACGGCTGACCCGGCCCCCGGCCCCGGTTGACACTTCCGGTACTGGGGCACCGGAGCTGTCGGGGTGGTTGCGCCCCGCCGTCACCTCGTCAACGGTTCCGGTACTCGAACACCGGAACCGTCGCTGGGGTCCGGTCCGGGTCCGCCTGCGTGGTGGCGTCAGCGCCCGTCGACCACGGCCTGGTACTGCCGAACCGTCCACGCGTGCGGGGTCTCGCGGACGAACTCCTCGGTGCCCGACGCGACCGGCGTCTCCCACCGCACCTGCCAGCGGACCTGCCCGAGCAGATCCCGGGGACCGTCGACCTCGTAGACGTGGGTGAGCTCGCCCTCGCCCTCGGCCGGCCAGGTGAGGTCGCCGCGGTGCGACTCGGTGAACAGGTCGGGGTCGCCGACAAGGTCCCAGTAGACGCGGTAGACCGGGTCGGCGGTGACGCTGATCGTGTTGCCCGACGCGGGGTTCGTCAGGTCCCACACCACCGACGTGGACCCGTCGGGGTCCTGGACGACGACGCCACCCGCGGCTTCCAGCGCGGCGTAGTCCGGCTCCAGCGTCACGTACGCGGGAAGCCCCACCACTGGATCACCCGGCGGGGCGGTCGCCACCGCCCCGGCGGTGAAGTCCAGCGAGGCGATGAAGTCGAGCACCCACGCGTTGTCGGACGGCGGGCCGGCGCAGGGGTCGATGTCGAAGGACGCGAAGAGTGCGTTGGCGGCCGCGGCGGCCTCGCCACCATCCCAGGTCCCGTCGCCGTCGGCGTCGAAGTCCTGCCACGTGAAGGTCCCCGTGCCGAGCCAGGTGAACAGGCCCATCAGCACCGGGAACGTGGCTTCGGTGAGCACGGCCCAGCCCGCATACCCGAGGTTGCCGCCGGGACGCTCCCATCCGGTCGCGTAGCACGTGGCCGCGGGGTTGTAGTAGACGAACCAGATCGCGTCCTCGGGCACGGACCCTCCGGGCCCACCGCCGCCACCCCCGGTGTGATCCTGGCAGATCAGGCGATCGCCGCGCCTGATGCAGGTCCGGTCGCCGCCGGCGTCCTGTGCAGACGCGGGACCGGCGGGCCCGAGCAGCAGTGCCGCCGCCACCACGGCGCTGACCCCTGCCCGCATCCCCCCAGACCGGCTCATGCGCACCACTCGGCTCGTGGCTCGTCGCGGTCCGGGGTGTAGCCGTCGAACGCGATGCGCCACGGTGTCGGGTTGAGGTCCGCTGGCGGCTGGTCGTCCTCGACTCGGCGCAGGACGAACCAGCTCGGGTCGGGATCACCACCGCCCTCCGCGAAGACGGCCGACTGGTCCCGCAGGACCCGGGCCACCACGCACTGCTCGTCGGCCCGGACCAGCTCGCGAACAGTGGTGGTCGGGGCGCCGACCGGGTCGGCGTAGGCGTCCCAGCCGGCCGGATCGGCCTCGTTGCCGTCCTGGACGAGCTGGAGGTACTGCGAGGCCCAGCTCGGTGTGAACAGGGCAGCGGCACGCTCGACGCCCGCCGGCGCCTCCAGGCTCTCGGCCTCGGCGAAGGCGTCCATCATCTCGCCCCACACGGGGTCGAGCTCGTCGACCACGGTCTGGACGTACGCGACGTCGATCTCGTCGGGCACCACGTACGGGTCCGCCGCGGAGGAGTCGGTCGAGGTGGGCGAGGCTGTCTCGCGCTCGCTCGTCGGCGACGCGGTCGACGGGCGGGGCGTCGGCGTCGGCGCCGACTCCGGGTCCGACCCGCAGGCCGAAGCGACGACCGCCAGGGCCGCCACGAGGACGATGAGCTTGCGGGACACGGGACACTCCCCAGGTCGCGGCCCCACCGAGGTCGGCAGGATAGTCCGGGGCTCACGCCGTGCGGGGCGCAGCCGCCCGGTCCGTGCGAGCTCCTCACTCGTCCCGGGGCCAGACCACGAGCAGCCGCAGGAGGGCGTCGCCGGAGGGGAACGCCCGCGTCTCCATCTGCACGGACGGGCCCCCGGGCCCCAGCGTCGTGCGGTCGGACAGCGCCATGGCACCGCCCGGGCTCGTGTCCTGACCGCCCCGGTTCGCGCGCGCCCACGACGACAGGCGGCCCAGCCCCATGCCGAGCTCCTCCGCGTACGCGTCGGCGCGTTCCATGACCTCGTCGACGGCCTCGCGCTCGAAGGTGACGGTCAGGCTGCGCAGGCGGTCCTCGTAGGGACGGCCGTACAGACCGCCGTCCCGGGAGACGTTCGCACGGAACTCGCCCTCGACCACGTGGTCGCCCGGCAGCAGGATGCGGTCGAGCCCCTGGCTCGACCGCGCCTCGAACGCCGACCCGGCGTCCTCGGGCCACCCGACGGCCTCGGTCGACGGGCTGTCCCGGAGGTCCCAGACCGACAGCACGTCCACGTTCCCTCCAGTCACGAGGCAGCCCGACAGCATCACGGCGAGCACGAGCAGCGGCAGGACACGTGACACGCTCACTCCTGGGGCTCGTACGGCAGCAGGCTGTCGGGCAGCAGGCGCTGGCGCGCGGCCTGGTCGGCCAGGGGCTCGGCGACCAGCGCAGCGGCCGTGCCGTCCTCGAGGTGGTCGACCCACGCGGGCAGCATGTCCCCGTCGATCCACGCCCAGCGGTTCTCGAAGATCGACACGTTGTTGACGGGCAGCTCCGCGAGCTCGACGCGGTCGGGCGTGTCGAGGTACAGGCCTCCGCCACCGGGCACGTCGAGGTCGGTGAACGGCACCCGGTCCGGGACCGCCCAGTCGGGCACCAGCGGCCACCGGTCGGGCGTGTCGACCGCGACCTCGTACGGCACGACGTCGCGGAAGGGGCGTCCGCCCGGCACCGGCGAGTGGGCGACGCCGGACATGCCCATGGTCATCGCCCAGGTCACCGGGCTGTGGGTGCGGATCTCGTCGTAGTCGTCGCCGATGATGCGCTCCTGCTCGTGGTGGAGCAGGTCGCGATTGCCACGCCGGACCCGCTGGTAGTCCCCGGTGGCGATGTCCCGCCAGGCGCCGACGTGCACCTCGTCGATGCGACCGGACGCGAACAGGGCCTCCATCGCGGGCAGGCCGCCCTGCTCGAAGGCGACGTGCTGCCAGGCGAGGTCGTCGAAGATCTGCTGCTGCATGTCGAGGAACCGCACCTCGACGTAGCGGACCTCGGCGGCCAGGGCGGCCATGTCGCGGGCCGCGAGGTCGCCGATCAGGTCGAGGACGGGACCCGGCTGGCGCGGGTACAGGCGCCGGAACAGCTCGCCGACCTCGTCGGCGCGCACGGACCCCGACTCGAGGGCCCGGCGCAGCACGTGCACGTCCTGGAACGCGGCGTAGAAGGTCCCGCCGGCCAGCGTCGCCATGCCGGCCCACAGGAACTGCTCGGGGCGACGGTCGAACAGCTCGGCGTAGAACGCCCAGGCGTCCACGGCGACCTGGTCCAGTGGCGCCAACCCGAGCGAGGGGTCCCACCGGGCCGGGTCGATGCCGGCCTGACGGTAGGTCTCCCACCGCCAGGCCTCGGGGGTGTTCAGCGCGAGCCCGTCGGCGGTCGCCACGAACGACAGCGAGCGCGGCGCGACCAGCAGCCGGGAGGCCATCGCGGCGAGCGGGCCGACCGCCCATGCCGGGTCGTCGAGCACGTCGTCGGCCTCGGCCAGTCGGTCCGAGGTCCGGCGTGCCGCGTCGCGGTACCCGGCGACCACGTCGTCGAAGCGGTGGTGCGCGTCCGCCAGCCGGTCCAGCGCGTCGGCGAGGTCGAGGAACCGCCGCCCCGTGACCGCGATCCCGTCGGGGCGCCCCGCCAGCGGGTCGTCGTGCGCGAGCGGGGTCCAGTCCGTCACGGGGCACGTCCCGTGACGACGGTCGCGTCGGCGTCGCGGGCGGCGTCGGCGGCCGCGTCGACGAAGATGGCCAGCGTGGCCAGGTGCTGGCGAACCGATGCGCGCTGCAGGTGCCACCCGCGCTGCACCTCGACGACCCCGTCGGCGACGGCCGCGTCACCGAGGGCGGCGGCGTCCACGTCGAGATCGTGCAGCTCGTCGAGCGCCGCGTCGAGGGCGCGGAGTCGCGCCGCCGCCTCGCGCAGCTCGCGGGGCGAGACGTGGATGCGGTCCCCCATCGGCCCCCTCCTCACCGTGACGCACGTCGCTGCATCTCATGCTACACCACGCACGGCGGGGGCCACGTGGCCGGGGTCAGGCCTCGACGCCCTCGTCCCACTCGGCCCAGGTGGCGCCCTCCTCGAGCTCGCCGTCGGGCGGGTCGAGCTCGAGCTGGTCGAGCAGGCCCACGTCGTCGCTGAACTCGAGCACGACGGCCAGGCCGTCGTGGTCGACGTCGACGTGGCACAGGCCGAGCGGCGACCACCCGGCGGTCTCGCCCCGCTCCCACACCACCCCGACGGCGACGCCGTCGTCGTCGACGCTGCGGGTCATGGTGATCGTCGGTCGGCGTTCCCACAGGTCCCCGAGCGAGCTCTCGAGGTCGTCCATGTCCGAGGCCAGCCCGGGGGTCTCGCAGTCGTCGGCGCACAGGTCGGCGAGCGCGTCGAGGTCGCGGGCGTTGAAGGCCTCGCACACCTCGTCGACGAGCTCGGCGTGGTCGACCCGGACGTGCGGTTCGTCCTCGCCGTCGTCGTCCTCGTCGCCGGCGAGCTGCGACGGGGCGGACTCGATGTGCATCCCGTCGGTCAGCTCGACACGGCCGTCGGCGGCGGGCACGTCAGCGCCGTCGTCGATGCGGTCCAGCGCAGCCTCGGCCGCGGCGGACGTGCGGTCGATCCCACTCACGGACGGGCTCCTGGTCGGCGACGTCCTCAGTCAACCAAGGTGCGGCTCGGCGTGCGTCGACATCGGCCTGCCCGTCTGCCCCCGGACGACCCGGAGCATTCGGTGCCGTTCCGCGGGACGCACCGTGCCGGACGGCCCCCCGCCCCGCCGACACGACCCGGGGGCCATGGTCTAGCGTCGGGCACGGTGCCCTCGACCGTGGAGGATGGCTCCCGTGGCGACCCCCAGCGACGACCCGGCCGGCATCTCGCACGACCACGTCCTGCCGGACGGCACCACCGTCTACGTCCGTCCCATCACGCCCGACGACGCCGGACGGCTGCTGCGGATGTGGGACCGCACCTCGGACCGGTCCCGGCGGCAGCGCTTCCACGGCTCGTTCGACCTCAACGAACGCACCGTCAAGCTGTTCACCGAGTTCGACCCCTCGCTGCAGTTCGCGCTGGTCGCGACGCTGGGGCGGGGCGAGGAGGAATCCATCGTCGGGGTCGCCCGGTACGTGCAGAACCCCGACGACCCCAGCCACGCCGAGTTCGCCGCGCTGGTCGAGGACGCCCAGCAGGGCCGCGGGGTCGGCACCGCGCTGGTGCGCCACGTGGCCATGCACGCCTACGAGGCCGGGGTCCGCACCCTGTCCGGCGACGTGCTGGCCGACAACGCCCGGATGCTGCGCCTCATCAACGAGCTCGGCTTCGAGCACAAGGACCAGCGCGACCAGTCGGTCGTGCGCAGCGACCTCGGGCTCGAGCTCGGCGAGTCCTTCCTGCGCGTGGTCGACGAGGACGAGCGCAAGGCCGCCACCGCGTCGCTGAACCGGTTCTTCTCGCCCGAGTCGATCGCGGTCGTCGGCGCCAGCCGCGACCCGAAGTCCATCGGCGGGCTGGTCTTCGACCACATCCTCCACGGGCGCTTCGCCGGCGTGGTCTACCCGGTCAACCCCAACGCCCAGCACGTGTCCGCCGTGCAGGCCTACCCGTCGGTGTCGGACCTGCCGACGGTCCCCGACCTCGTGCTCGTGTGCGTGCCCGCGCGGTTCGTCGCCGGGGTGGTCGACGAGGCCGGCACGGCCGGGGTCCGCGCCGTCTGCATCATCTCGGCCGGGTTCTCCGAGGCCGGCGAGGAGGGACGCGCGCGCCACGACGAGCTCATGGCCATCGTCCGCGCCCATGGCATGCGGGTGGTCGGACCCAACTGCATGGGGATCATGAACGCCACCGAGGGCGTGCGCATGAACGGCACGTTCTCGTCCACGTTCCCGATGCCGGGGCGCATGGCGTTCTCGTCGCAGTCCGGGGCGCTCGGGCTGGCGGTCATCGAGCACGCCAACGACCTCGGGCTCGGCCTGTCGACCTTCGTGTCGGTGGGCAACAAGGCCGACATCTCCGGCAACGACCTGCTGCTGTACTGGGACCAGGACCCCGACACCGACGTCATCCTGCTCTACCTCGAGTCGTTCGGGAACCCGCGCAAGTTCTCGCGCATCGCCCGACGGATCTCGCGCCACAAGCCGATCGTGGCGGTCAAGTCCGGCCGCACCGGCGCCGGGGTGCGCGCGGCCTCCAGCCACACGGCCGCGATCTCGGCCGGCGACGTCGCCGTGGAGGCGCTGTTCAAGCAGGCCGGCGTGATCCGCACGGACACGCTCGAGGAGCTGTTCGACGTCGCCACGCTGCTCAGCTCGCAGCCGCTGCCGCGCGGGCGTCGCATCGGGGTCATCACCAACGCCGGCGGCCCGGGGATCCTCGCCGCCGACGCGTGCGAGTCCAACGGCCTGCGCGTCCCGCGGCTGTCCGAGGACCTGCAGCGGCGCATGTACGACTTCCTGCCGCCCGAGGCGGGCGTGGCCAACCCCGTCGACATGATCGCCTCGGCCAGCCCCGCCGGGTACGAGGAGGCGATCACCACGCTCGGCACCTCGGGCGAGGTCGACGCGATGTTCGTGATCTTCATCCCGACGGGCACCACCGCCATCGAGGACATCACCGCCGCGATGGTGCGCGCCCGCGAGCAGGTGCCCGACGACGTGCCGATCGTGTCGATCTTCATGTCGGTGCGCGGCATCCCGCCGGGCCTGGCCGACGCGAACATCCCCTCGTTCGCCTTCCCCGAGGACGCCGCCCGCGCCATGGGGCGGGTGGCCAACCACGCCGAGTGGGGCCGCAAGCCGCTCGGCGAGGTCATACTGCCCGACGGCATCGACGTCGAGGCCGCCCGTGGCATCGTCGACGGGGCGCTCGCCGGCGACGTCGACGAGGACGGCTCGACCTGGTTGAGCCAGGAGGACGCCGAGGCGGTGCTCGACGCCTACGGGATCCCACGGGCCCGGTCGGCGATCGTGACCTCCCCGGAGCAGGCCGCGGAGACCCAGCGGGAGTGGGGCGCCCCGGTCGCGGTCAAGGTCGCCGCCCCGATCCACAAGACCGACATCGGCGGCATCGAGCTCGGGATGGACACCCCGGAGGCCGCCGCCGAGGCGTTCCGGCAGCTGGACCGGCGTCTGGAGGAGCACGACCTCGGCGAGCACGCCGGCACGCACCTCGTGCAGGAGATGATCGACGACGGGATCGAGATGGTCGTCGGCGTCAGCCACGACCCGTCCTTCGGCCCGTTGGTGCTGACCGGCCTCGGCGGGACGCTGGTCGAGCTGCTCAAGGACGTCAGCGTTCGGATCACGCCGCTGACCGACCGGGACGTCGACGAGATGCTCGACGGGCTGAAGATGAAGCCGCTGCTCGAGGGCTACCGCGGGTCCGAGCCGGCCGACGTCGACGCGCTGCGCGACCTGCTCCACCGGGTCAACGCCATGGTCGAGGACCTGCCCGAGGTCGCCGAGCTCGACCTCAACCCGGTGTTCGTGCGCCCCGACGGACGGGGCGTCGCCGCCGTCGACGTGCGCATGAAGGTGGCCATCCCGGGGCGGCGGACGGATCGGTAAGGGTTCGAGCCCCGACCTGCCGATGCTGGGGGCATGGAGACCACACTGCACGAGGCGCCCCGCGCGCCCACGCCCCCACCCGCCCGACGTCCCGCCGACACCTCGGCCGACGCCTTCGTCGCCTGGGCTGCCGACGTGGACGACGACACCTGGCGCAGCATCCGCGATCCGCGTGGAGAACCTGCGCATGCAACGTCGCCGCGACGCCCGCGCCTGACCCGCGCGCCGGTTGGCAGGTGCGCCCAGCGCACCGGTACGGTTCGGCCCGTCGCGTCGCCGAGTCCGGCCCCACGCACTCCCGGAATCCCGGTGAGGATCCCCCGTGGCCCGCATCGCCGACCTGCTCGCCGCCGGTCGCACGACCTCCTTCGAGTTCTTCCCGCCGAAGACCGACGAGGGTGACCGCAAGCTGCGCGACGCGCTGAACGCGCTCGAGCCGCTGGCGCCGTCCTTCGTGTCGGTCACCTACGGCGCCGGTGGGTCCACGCGCGACCGCACCCACCAGATCGTCGTCGACGTGCTGCAGCGCACCTCGATGACGCCGATGGCGCACCTGACCGCCCACGGCCACACCCGGGCCGAGCTGCGTCGCATCCTCGAGCGCTACCGCGACGCGGGGGTCGAGAACATCCTGGCCCTGCGGGGCGACCCGCCGGCCGACGACCCCGACGCCGACCCGGGCGAGATCCGCTACGCCGTCGAGCTGGTCGAGCTCGTCCGCGAGGTCGGCGGCGAGCAGTTCTCCGTCGGCGTGGCCGCCCACCCCGAGGTCCACCCGCTGTCGCAGGACCGCGCCGAGGACCGCACGCACCTGGCGGCCAAGCTGCAGGCCGCCGACTTCGGCATCACCCAGTTCTTCTTCTCGGTCGACGACTACGTGCGCATGGTCGACGAGCTCGCCGACCTCGGCTGCGACCGCCCCGTCGTGCCCGGGATCATGCCGGTCACCAACGTCCGCCAGATCGTGCGGTTCGCCGAGCTGTCCGGGGCGGCCTTCCCCGCGTGGCTGGCCGACCGCCTGCAGGCCGTCGAGGACGACCCGGCCGAGGTCCGCCGCATCGGCGTGGACGTGGCCACCGAGCTGTGCCAGGACCTGCTGGACGCCGGGGCGCCGGGCCTGCACTACTACACGCTCAACCGGTCCACGGCGACCCGCGAGATCCACGCCCGCCTGACCGGCTGACGGCGGGGCGGCGTCGCCGGCGAGCTGCGCCGTCAGTCCTCGACCTGCTCGCGGTACCAGCGGATGGTGCGGGCCAGTCCGTCCCGCAGCGAGGTGGTCGGCTCCCAGCCGAGCTCGCGCCGGGCGATCGTGATGTCGGGCTGGCGGACGCTGGGGTCGTCCTCGGGGCGGGGCGTGGGCACGATCTCGCTGTCGGAGTCGCACAGCTCGCGGATCAGCTCGGCGAGCTCGCGGATCGAGACCTCGTGCGGGTTGCCGACGTTGCAGGGCTCGGTCCAGTCCGACGCCAGCAGCCGGAGCAGCCCCTCGACCTCGTCGTCGACGTAGTTCAGCGACCGGGTCTGGCTGCCGTCGCCGTGGATGGTGATCGGTTCGCCGTGCAGGGCCTGGCCGATGAAGGTCGGCACCGCCCGGCCGTCGTGGGGCCGCATGTGCTCGCCGTAGGTGTTGAAGATGCGGGGCACGCGGACGTCGACGCCGTGGGTGCGGTGGTAGGCGTAGGTCAGCGCCTCGCCGTAGCGCTTGGCCTCGTCGTACACGCCCCGCGGCCCCACCGGGTTCACGTGGCCCCAGTAGGTCTCGGGCTGGGGGTGGACCTGCGGGTCCCCGTACACCTCGGAGGTCGACGCGATCATGAACGTCGCGCCCTTGGCGTGCGCCAGCCCGAGCGCCTTGTGGGTGCCGAGCGCCCCGACCTTGAGGGTCTGGATCGGCAGCTCGAGGTAGTCCACCGGCGAGGCGGGCGAGGCGAAGTGCAGCACGTGGGTGACCTCGCCCGGCACGTGCAGGTAGTCGGTGACGTCGTAGTGGACGAACCGGAAGCCGGGCTGGCCGACGAGGTGCTCGACGTTGGCGACGTTGCCGGTGGACAGGTTGTCGATCGCCACGACCTGCTCGGCGCCGAGCGCGAGCAGCCGCTCGCACAGGTGGGAGCCGAGGAACCCCGCCCCGCCGGTCACGACCACCCGTGCGCCCGCCAGTCGTTCCAGCACGCCCTGCTCCCCGTCGTCGGTGTCCCTCGTGCGGCCGCCAAGCCTGCCACACGACCCGGGTCGGGACGCCACCGGCGGGCCGGTGACGGGCTCGTTTGACCGCACAAAGGCCCCAGGTTGTCCGGACCACACGCGACCCGTCATGCCCTTTCGCAGCCTCCCACCTGCCCGACTACCGGGGGTTCGCACCGTTGCTACGCGGCCGGGTGGCCGCGTCCGACGACCGCCCCGACAGTGCCCACCCGCGACGCCGCGTCGTCGGCGCCCCGTCTCCCGTCCCGCTCCCCCGAAGGTCCTGCCGTGCCCCTGCACATGTCGTCCCGTCGCCCGGGCACGGTCGACGTGGCCGAGGACGTGCTGGCGGGGCGGGGGGCGTGCTGACCGACGACGACCGCCGGGCGGTCGCCGACTCGGTCGACGGGGCGAGCCGGGGCGCCACCCTCGACGAGGACGACCGCTTCCGGGCCACCGAGGAGGGCGAGGACGCCACCTTCGTGCGGGCCATGGCCGCCGAGGCCGCCGAGATGCTCGAGGGCAAGCCGGCCGACCAGGTCCTGCGCTGGGCCGCCCACGTGGTCCCCCGGTTCGTGATCACGTCGTCGTTCGGGGCGGACTCGGCGGTGCTGCTGCACCTGGTCAGCGCCGTCGCCCCGCAGGTCCCGGTGCTGTTCCTCGACACCGGCTACCACTTCGACCAGACGCTGGCGTTCCGGCGCGACCTGGCCCGGGACCTCGGGCTGACCGTGCTGGACGTGCGCCCCGACCTGTCGGTGGCCCAGCAGGACCAGCGCTTCGGTGCCGAGCTGTTCGCGTCCGACCCCGACGCCTGCTGCCGGATGCGCAAGACCGCCCCGCTGCGCCGGATGCTGGCCAACTTCGACGGCTGGGCGACCGGCGTCCGGCGGGTCCAGACCCCCGAGCGCGCCGGCACCCCGGTGGTCGAGGCCCGCCAGCACGACCACCGGTGGCTGGTCAAGGTCGCCCCGCTGGCCACCTGGACCGACCAGGACATCGACGCCTACCTCGCCGCCCACGACCTGCCCCGCCACCCCCTGGTGGACCAGGGCTACCCCTCGATCGGCTGCGCCCCGTGCACCCGCGCGGTCGCCCCGGGCCAGGACGCCCGGGCGGGGCGCTGGGCCGACTTCGACGGCAAGACCGAGTGCGGCATCCACCTCACCGAGGACGGCCAGGTCGTCCGCGCCACCACCACCCCGGGATAGGACGCCACCATGCCCTTCGGATACGTGATCTCGCTGGACCTCGACGACCGCCTGGCCGTCGTGGTCGGCGGTGGCGTGGTCGCGGCGTCGCGGGTCGTGGACCTGTGCGACGCCGGGGCGCGCGTGCGGGTCGTGGCGGCCGACGCCTGCGACGAGCTGGCCGAGGTCGCGGCGCTGGACGGGGTGACGCTCGTGCGGCGCGCCTACGCCCCCGGCGACCTGGCCGGGGCGAGCCTCGCGATCGCCACGCGGGAGGAACCGCTCGACGTCGACGCGTTCTGGGCCGAGTCCCGCGACCGGGGCGTGCTGGCCAGCGTCCTCGACGACCTCGACCACGCCGACTTCGCCGCGCCGGCACTGGTGCGGTCCGGGTCGCTGCGGATCGCCATCGCCACGGCGGGGCGGGCCCCGGCCCTGGCCAAGCGGCTGCGCCGGCACCTCGAGGAGACCCTCGGGGACACCGCCGGCGCGCTGGTCGACGCGCTGGCCGAGGCACGGGCCCGCGCCGGGGCGCGTGACGTGCCCTTCGACGTGTGGGCCGCCCGGTGGGAGTGCGCCCTGGACGACCTCGACGGCCTGCTGGACATGGTGCGGGCGGGGCGCGTCGAGGAGCTCGTCGAGCGCACCGTCGACATCGTGACCGACCGCCCCGACGCCATCGTCGACCAGAACAGGGTCGAGACCCCGGAGGTGGCCACCCCATGACGCTGACCCCCGACCGTCCGCTGCACGACGCGCCCGAGCGCCACGTCGCCCGTGCCGCCGCCCCGATCGACCCGGCGGCGCCTGGGCATCAGCGGGGCGCGCCCCGGCCACGTCCACCTCGTCGGCGCGGGCCCCGGCGACCCCGGCCTGCTGACCATGCGCGCCGCCGCGCTGATCTCGACCGCGGACCTGATCGCCTACGACCGGCTGTCGCCCGCCGAGGTGCTCGACCTCGCCCCGGCCCACGCCGAACGGATCTGCGTCGGCAAGACCGTCGACCGTCCCGGCTGGAAGCAGGAGGACACCAACGCCCTGCTGGTCGCCGAGGCGCGGGCCGGCAAGGCCGTCGTGCGCGTCAAGGGCGGCGACCCGTTCGTGTTCGGGCGGGGCGGCGAGGAGGCCCTGGCCTGCGCCGCCGCCGGCGTCCCCCACGAGGTCGTGTCCGGCGTGTCCTCGGCCATCGCCGCCCCGGCGGCCGCGGGCGTGCCCGTGACCCATCGGGGCGTGGCCACCGGCGTCGCCTTCGTGACCGGCCACGAGGACCCGACCAAGCCCGACACCCAGGTCGACTGGGAGGCGCTGGCGCGCTTCCACGGGACGCTGGTGTTCCTCATGGGCGTGGGCAACGCGGGGCGCATCGCCACGATGCTGGTCGCCAACGGCCGCCGCCCCGACACCCCCGTCGCGGTGGTCCGGTGGGGCACCACCGACCGCCAGGAGGTCCTGACCTCCACGCTGGTCGACCTCGCCGACGACATCACCCGGGCGGGGGTGCGTTCGCCGGCCACGATCGTCGTGGGCGACGTCGTGGCCCTGCGCTCCCTGCTGACCGAGACCGAGATCCCCACCGCGGCGATGGCCGCGCGCGGCGCTGCCGCGACCGCACCGACTGCGTGACGCACCACCCGAAGGAGCCGTCATGACCCCGCCGACCGCCACCGACGTCCAGCCGGACGTGTTCCCGGCCGACGTCGACCCGTCGACGATCCGCCCCGAGGACCTGCCGCCGAGCGGCTACGGCGACCTGGACGAGATCGCCGACTTCGAGGAGCTGGTCCGCAGGCTCGCCGACGGCGAGATCACCGACGACGAGTTCCGGCCGCAGCGCCTGCACTTCGGCGTCTACGGGATCCGCCAGTCCACCGACACCCACATGGTCCGGGTCAAGACCCCGCTGGGCCGGTTCGACGCGCGCCAGTTCGAGGCCATGGCGGTCATCGCCGACCGCTACGCCCCGCCGCGGGTCGGCCACATCACCACGCGCCAGTGCTTCCAGTTCCACCGCATCCCGCTGCCGCAGGTCGCCGACGTGCTGCGCATCGTGGCGCTGGCCGGGCTGACCACCCGCGAGGCGTGCGGCAACGCGATCCGCAACGTGACGATGTCGCCGCTGGCGGGCGTGCACCCCGACGAGGTGCTGGACGTGCAGGCCGCCGCCGACGAGGTGGTCCGGGCCCTGCTGCGCCACCCCGCGTACCAGGCGCTGCCGCGCAAGTTCAAGATCGCCTTCTCCGCCACCGCGGACGACGACGCCGGCACCGGCTTCCACGACGTCGGCGTGATCCCGAAGCTGCACCCCGAGGACGGCCGCCCCGGCTACCAGGTCGTGCTGGGCGGCGGGCTGGGCTCCTCGCCCCGCGAGGCCGTGGCGCTCGAGCCGTTCACCGAACCCGAGCACCTGCTGCCCACCTGCATCGCCGCACTCGACCTGTTCGAGGAGAAGGGCGAGCGCCGCAACCGCGTCCGTGCCCGCATGAAGTTCCTCGTGAAGAAGATGGGCGGCGAGGCGTTCGTCGCCGAGATCCTCGAGCGGCGGGGCGCGCTGGTCGCCGACGGGGTGCTGTCCACGGTCGTGCCGCACCCGCCGGTGCCCGAGGCCGAGGCCGTGCCGTTCCCCACCGAGCTGCCGGACGACGCTGGCGGGGCGTGACGCCGCGGCCTACCGCGCGTGGCTGGACGCCAACGTCGTCCGCCAGCGTCAGGGCGACCGGTTCGCGCTGTGGGCGTCGCTGTACCTGGGTGACCTCACGCCCGAGCAGTTCCGCGCCATCGCCCGGATGATGCGCGAGACCGGCGTGTCCGACGCCCGGCTGACGATCCGCCAGAACGTGGTCTTCCGCGACGTCACCGCCGAGCAGCTGCCCCACGTCTGGGCGGTGCTGAGCGAGCACGGCCTCGACCGGCCCTTCGCCGAGAAGTCCGGCGACGTCGTGTCGTGCCCCGGGGCGGAGACCTGCAACCTGGCCATCACCGCCTCGCGCGGCCTGGGCGCCGCGGTGCAGGACCAGCTGAAGGCCGACGGTCGCGACTCGGTGTCGGGCGTCGGGATCAACATCTCGGGCTGCCCGAACTCGTGCGGCCAGCACCAGGCCTGGGACATCGGGTTCTCCGGCATGGCCAAGCACGACAGCGACGGCAACGAGGCCCCCGCCTACCGCGTCTGGGTCGGCGGCCACAACGAGGACGGCGGTCAGCAAGTTCGGCCAGTACGTGGTCAACCTGCCCGCCAAGCACGCCCCGATCGCGGCCTCCCGGATCATCGAGCAGTACCAGGCCGAGAAGCAGGGCGACGAGCCGCTGCACGCCTGGTACGAGCGCATCGGCGGCAAGTCCGAGCTGGCCTCCCGCCTCGACGACCTCCGCGGCATCCCCTCGAAGGAGGAGGACGGCTCCTTCTACACCGACTGGGGCGACCTGCT
>CAWCLK010000031.1:0-65942 GCA_963796225.1 uncultured bacterium | reverse complement strand
TCTGGATCCTCGGCGGTCACCAGACCGACTTCGCCCGCAACTGGGTACGCGAGGGCCACGAGTTCCACGACCTCGTCGCGGAGGTGGTGCACGGCACGCTGGCGGACGCCGCCGTGGCGCCCGCCGAGGTCGAGGTCGTCCACGTGGGCAACGCCTTCGGGCAGCTGTTCACGGGCCAGGGCCACCTCGGGGCGATGCCGGCCACGGTCGAGCCCGACCTGTGGGGACTGCCGGCCTCGCGGCACGAGGCCGCCTGCGCCTCGGGCAGCATCGCCGCGCTCGCCGCGATGGCCGACCTCGAGTCCGGCCGCTACGGGTGCGCGCTGGTGGTCGGCGCCGAGCTCGAGAAGACCGTCCCCGGCGACCAGGCCGCCCACCACCTCGGCGCGGCCGCCTGGGTCGGGCACGAGGGCGAGCAGGCCACGTTCATGTGGCCGTACATGTTCTCCGAGCTGGCCGAGGAGTACGACCGCCGGTACGGGCTCGACGACGCCCACCTGCACGCGATCGCCGAGCTGAACCACCGCAACGCCCGGTCGAACCCGCTGGCCCAGACCCGCGAGTGGCAGTTCACCGACGCCAGCTTCACCAGCGACGACGACGCCAACCCGGTCATCGACGGCCGCACGCGCAAGACCCACTGCAGCCAGGTCACCGACGGCGGGGCGGGCGTGCTGCTGGCCAGCGACCGGTGGGTGCGCGACCACCCCGAGGTGCTGCGCGGTCGCTCCGCGGCCCGCGTGCTCGGGTGGGGCCACCGCACCGTCGGGCTCTCGATGCAGTCCAAGCTCGACCGCAGCGCCGACGAGCCGTACGTCCTGCCGCACGTGGCGGGCACCGTCCGGGACGCACTCGACCGCGCGCAGGTCAGCGACATCACCGACCTCGACGGGGTCGAGACCCACGACTGCTTCGCCATGTCCGAGTACATGGCCATCGACCACCTCGGGATCACGCCTCCCGGCGACGGCTGGAAGGCCGTCGAGGCCGGTGACCTCGAGCGCGACGGCCGGCTGCCGGTCAACCCCAGCGGGGGCCTCATCGGCGGGGGACACCCGGTCGGCGCCACGGGCGTGCGCATGCTCGTCGACGCGGCCCGCCAGGTGACCGGGCGTGCCGGCGAGACGCAGGTCGACGGCGCCGACCGCTTCGCCACGCTCAACATCGGCGGCAGCACCGCCACCACCTGCTCGTTCGTGGTCGGTCGCCACGACGGCTGACACGCCCCGTCCGGCTGCCGCCCACCCCGAGGACACCATGGAGATCGAGCTCGTCGGTCGCGCCCTGTCGACCCTCCCCGAGGACGACGACCACCCCTACCGCACCGGGCCGTGGCGGCCCCAGGTCGACGAGCTCCGCGCGGACGACCTCGAGGTCGAGGGCGAGCTGCCCGCCGACCTCGACGGCGTGTACCTGCGCAACACGGAGAACCCGGTGCACCCGGCGATCCAGCGCTACCACCCCTTCGACGGGGACGGCATGGTGCACATGATCGGGTTCCGCGACGGACAGGCCTTCTACCGCAACCGCTTCGTGCGCACCGCCGGCTTCGTCGAGGAGCAGCACGAGAAGCAGTCCCTGTGGGCCGGGATCGCCGAGGACCGCCGGTGCGCGGTCCGCGAGCAGGGCTGGGGTGCCCGGGGCCGCATGAAGGACGCCTCCAGCACCGACGTGGTCGTCCACGCGGGCCAGGCGCTCACGTCCTTCTACCAGTGCGGCGACCTGTACCGGCTCGACCCGTTGACGCTCGACACGGTCGGCGCGACCAGCTGGGACGGGTGGTTCCCACCCGAAGGCGTCTCCGCGCACCCCAAGGTCGACGAGCACACCGGCGAGATGCTGTTCTTCAACTACTCGACCGAGGCGCCCTACATGCACTACGGGGTCGTCGACGCCGACAACCGCCTCGTGCACTACACCGACGTGCCGCTGCCCGGGCCACGCCTGCCCCACGACATGGCCTTCACCGAGCACTACGCGATCCTCAACGACTTCCCGCTCCACTGGGACGAGGACCTGATCGGCAAGGGCGTGTACGCCGCCCGCATGCACGACGCCCCGACGCGCCTGGCGGTGATCCCGCGGCGGGGCGGCGTCGAGGACATCCGCTGGTTCGAGGCCGACCCGACCTACGTGCTGCACTGGACCAACGCCTACGAGGACGGCGACGAGATCGTGCTCGAGGGCTTCTTCCAGGACGCCCCGGTCCCGAACCCCCCGGCCGACGACGGCATGCGGATGTTCCGGTACCTGGCGCTGGACTGGATGCAGACGCGCCTGCACCGGTGGCGGCTGAACCTCGTCACCGGCACCGTCCGCGAGGAGCACCTGCGCGACGACTTCACCGAGTTCGGGATGATCAACGCCCGGCACGCGGGGCGGCCCTACCGGTACGTCTACGCGGCCACGGCCAGGCCGGGGTGGTTCCTCTTCGACGGGCTGGTCAAGCACGACACGACCACGGGGCGCGACGAGCGCCTGAAGCTCGACGACGGGGTGTTCTGCTCCGAGACCGTCATGGCGCCCCGCGTCGGGTCGACCGCCGAGGACGACGGGTACCTCGTCACGTTCACCACCGACATGAACCGCGACCTGTCGGAGTGCCTCGTGATCGACGCGGCCAACGTCGAGGACGGCCCCATCGCCCGCATCCGTCTCCCGCAGCGCATCGCGAGCGGCACCCACGCCACGTGGGCGCCGGGCTCGGCGATCCCCGACTGGGACCAGGTGGACCGCGCCGCCGACGCCGTCGTGTGACGCGGTGGCCCACGACGCCGGGCAGCTGACCGTCGACGACCCGTCCCGACCCACCGAGCTCGCAGGCCGGGGGCCCCAACGCGCTCGCCGTGACCCTCGGGCTCGTCGGCGACGAGTGGAACCTGCAGATCCTGCGGCACGCGCTGCTGGGCAGCACCCGGTACGGGCAGTGGCAGCAGGCCCTGCCGATCTCGCACTCGGTGCTCGCGGGGCGACTCGCCTGGCTGACCCGGATGGGGATGCTCGAGCGCGTCCGCTACCAGGACCGCCCGCCCCGCTCCGAGTACGTGCTCACCAAGCGCAGTCGTGACCTGTGGCCCGTGCTCACCGCGATCTGGACGTGGGAGGCGACCTGGGTGGAGCACCACCCCGAGGACCTGCCGCGGCTCCGGCACCTCGCGTGCGGCGCCACCACCTCGCCGACGATCGTGTGCGGCACCTGCGGGGAGCCTGCCGAGGCGGGCGACGTCGAGGGCGGGTTCGGCCCGTCCGGCACCTGGGCGCGGTCCGTGCCCCAGGCGGCGACGCGGCGCCGCAGCCTCGACGACGACCGCCTGCAGTTCCCCGAGACGATGGCCATGCTCGGCAACCGGTGGTCGGCCGCCCTCATCGGTGCGGCCTTCCAGGGCGTGCACCGGTTCAACGAGTTCGAGCACGCACTGATGGCACCGCCGACCGTCGTGGCGGACCGGCTGCGGATCCTGTGCGACCTCGACGTCCTGGCCCCCGGGCCCAGCGGCGAACGTGCCGACTGGCCCGCGTACCACCTCACCCCGAAGGGGCTCGCCTTCTTCCCGGTCGTGATCCTGGCGATCGACTGGGGCGAGCGGTGGTTCCGCGCCCCCGAGGGCCCGTCCGTCGTCGTCCGCCACCGCGCCTGTGCCCAGCCCCTCCGCCCCTGGTTGGCATGCGACGCCTGCGACGCCTCCCTCGCGCCCGACGAGCTCGAGGTCGTCGTCGACGCCTGAGCCCCATCGGCAGACCGGTAGTCACTACGACTATTGAATGTATGCTGGGCGGGCGACGACAGGACCGGGAGGCCGTCCGCATGACCCAGACCACCCCATCGCCCCGCCCCGCCGCGCGCCCCGGGCGCCGCATCGAGCCCGGCGTGGGGATGCTCGACAACCCCTACGCGTCCGGGCTGTACGCGCCCGTCGGTCGGGAACGGCACCTGACCGACGAGGACATGGTGATCGAGGGGACCGTGCCCCGTGACATCTCGGGCGTGTACCTGCGCAACGGTCCCGACCTGCGGTGGCAGCCGCCGGGGCGCTACCACTGGTTCGACGGCGACGGGATGGTCCACGCCGTGCGCTTCGACGAGGGCCGGGTCGCCTACCGCAACCGCTGGGTCGAGACCGCCGCGCTGCGCCGTGAGGACGAGGAAGGCCGCGCGGTCTGGTCCGGGCTGCTCGAGCCGCGCGGCCAGAACCCGACCGAGGCCCCCGAGAAGGACACGGCCAACACCGACGTGCTCGTGCACCACGGGTCGGTGCTGGCGCTGTGGTACCGCGCCGGCGCCCCGTACGACCTCGACCCGCGCACCCTCGAGACCCTCGGCACCGACGACTTCCGGGCCACCCTGTCCTGCGACGTCTCGGCGCACGCCAAGGTCGACGAGCGCACCGAGGAGCTGATGTTCTTCGACTACGGCGAGCACACGCCGTACATGCGCCACGGCGTGGTCGGCCCCGACGGCCGCGTGACCTCGCTGGTCGACATCGACCTGCCCGGGCCGCGGCTGCCCCACGACATGGCGATCACGGCCAACCACTCGATCCTGATGGACCTGCCGCTGGTCAACGACCCCGAGGCGGCGAAGGCGGGGCGCTACAAGATCGGGTTCCTGCCCGACACGCCGGCGCGCTTCGGCGTGATCCCCCGCCACGGCCGCGGCGACGAGGTCCGCTGGTTCGAGGCCGACCCGACCTACATCTACCACGTGAGCAACGCGTGGGAGACCGACGACGCGGTCGAGATGATCGCCTGCCGGATCACGGACCCGGCGCCCCGCGTGCCGGTCGGCGGGCCGCTCGGCTCGATGCTGGCGTCGCTGCGCCCCGACGCGGTCGCCCACCACTACCGCTTCGACCTGCGCACCGGCCGGACCACCGAACGTCCCCTCGACGACGTGCTGACCGAGTTCCCGGCCATCAACCAGGGCTTCTCCGGGCACCGCAACCGGCACGCCTGGCACATGCACATCGCCGACGAGGACACGATGCTGCACGACGCGCTGGTCGCCTACGACTGGGAGCAGGACCGCTCCGAGGTCCACCACTTCGGCCCGGGGCGGTTCGCCTCCGAGGTCGTGTTCGCCCCGCGCGACGGCGCCACCGCCGAGGACGACGGCTACGTCATCACCTTCGTCACCGACGCGGCCGCGATGACCACGGCCGTCGAGGTGTTCGACGCCCGCGACATCACCGCCGACCCGGTCTGCCGCATCCACCTCGGCGTCCGCGTGCCGCTGGGCTTCCACGCCACCTGGGCCGCCGACGCCCGCACCGGCGCCGCGGCGTGACCGACCCCGGCACCGGCGCCGACCTGGTCGGGGCGTGGCGGCTGGTCGACTGGACCGTCACCACGACCGACCGGGCCGGCGACGCCACCGTCCACCGCCCCTTCGGCGACGCCCCGACCGGCCTGCTGCTCTACACGCCGGACGGCGGGATGCTCGCCACGATCACGACCGCCGACCGCGCCCCGCTCGGGGCGCCCCTGCGCCAGGTGCCCGACGACGTCGCGGCCGCCGCAGCCCGGTCGGCCTTCGCCTACGGCGGTCGCTTCACCGTCGACGGCGACACCGTCGTCCACGACGTCGAGACCTCCCTGTGGCCGGACATGGTCGGCACCCGCCAGGTCCGCCGCATCGCATGGGAGGGCGCCGACCTCGTGCTCACCGGTGAGGAGCCGCTGCCCGACGGCCGCCACCGCACCCATCGCCTGCACTGGACCCCCGCCCGCTGACGTCGACGAGGCAGCACCGATGACGACCGACCTGCTCCACCCCGACCTGCGCCACATCGCCCACGCCGGGCTGCTGGGCGACGCCGTCGCCGCCTGCACGACCCGCGAGGCCTTCTCGACCATGCCGGCCCGCCCCGACCGCGAACCGGGCGCCGAGGAGGCGATGGCCGCCGCCGAGGCCGAGGTCCACGGGCTGCGCGGCGGCACCTTCGAGGTGGCCGGCCCCGCCGGGGGGCAGCCGATGCGGGGCGAGGAGGTCTCGCCCGCCACCCGCGAGCTGCTCGACATCTCCTACCTGCGCCACGACGCCGACGCGCTGATGGACACGGCGTCGTCGGTCCAGCGCACCTGGCAGCAGGTGCCCTGGCCCCGCCGCGTCGACCTCGCCATGGAGGTCGCCGCCGAGCTGGGCCGGCGCCTGCACCCGATCGCGGTCGCCAACCACCACACCACCGGGCAGTCGCCGTCGATGAGCCGCATCGGGTCGGGCACCAACGCCATCGACCGGGGCGTCGAGGGGATCGCCCAGACCGCGATGGCGCTCGGGCGGGTGCCGACCGCCGCCCGCTGGCGCCAGTCCTTCGGACGCACCGAGGTGACCCTCGACAAGCGCTACGAGGTCCGCGGCCGCGGGCCCGCCGTGGTCATCACGTGCGCGTCCTTCCCCACCTGGAACGCCTACCCGGCGCTGCTGGCCAACCTCGCCGCGGGCAACACCGTCGTGGTCAAGCCGCACCCGAGCTCGATCCTGACGATGGCGATGATGGTCGCCGCGGCGCAGGAGGTGCTGGCGGGCGCCGGGCTGCCCCGCGAGGTCGTGCAGCTGGCCGTCGACACCGCCGCCGACCCGGTGGCGAAGGAGCTCATCGCGCACCCCGCGACGCGCATCGTGGACTTCACCGGCTCGGCCGCCTTCGGCGACTGGATCGAGGCCAACGCGCACCCGGCGATCGCGTTCACCGAGACCTCCGGCGTCAACACCGTGGTGCTCGAGTCGGTCGAGGACCTGCCGGCGGTCGCCGCCGCCATCGCCACCTCCTTCACGCTGTTCTCGGCCCAGATGTGCACCAGCGTCCAGAACGTCCACGTCCCCGCCGAGGGCGTGCGCACGCCCGACGGGGTCGTGCCGGCCGACGAGGTCGAGGCCGCGCTGGTCGCCGCCATCGACGACATCGTCGAGGTGCCACGCCGGGCGGCCGGCGTCGCGGGCGCGGTCCAGGCCGAGGCCACGGTGCGCCGCATCGAGGACCTCGCGGCCCGCGCCGAGGCCGACGGTCGGCTCGTGCGCGCCCCGCGGCCCTACGACCACCCGCAGGACCCCGACGCCCGCACCCTGACCCCGGCGATCCTGCGGGGCCGGGACGTCGACGCCGACCGGGACGGCTTCGCCGACGAGGTGTTCGGCCCCGTCGGCTACGTCGTGCGCAGCGACGACCGCGACGCCGCGCTGCGGGCCGCGACCGCGCTGGTCGCACGCAACGGGGCGATCGCCTCCCACGTCTACTCGACCGACCGTGCCTGGGGCGACCGCGCCGTCGACGCCTACCTCGACGCCGGCGCGTCGGTGTCGCGCAACCTCACCGGCCCCATGCCCCTGAACTTCTCCGCGGCGTTCTCGGACTACCACGTGACCGGCCTGGGCCCGGCCGGCAACGCCTGCCTGACCGACGAGGCGTTCGTCGCCGGCCGCTTCCGCGTCGTCCAGCACCGCGAACCGGCCCCCGCCCCGACCACCGCCGAGGAGACGCGATGAACGTCCTCGTCCACGACGCCGTCCGCACCCCCCGCGGCCGCATGCGCAAGGGCTCGCTGGCCGACGTGCGCCCCGCCACCCTGGCCGCGACGACCCTGCGCGGCCTGCTCGACCGCACGGGCACCGACCCGGCCGCGATCGACGAGGTGACCCTCGGCGTGTCCTCGGCCACCGGCGACCAGGGCGCCGACATCGGCCGCACCGCCGTGCTGTGGGCCGGGCTCGACGACCGCACCGCCGGCGGCACCGTCAGCCGGCTGTGCTGCTCGGGCATCGACGCCATCGCGACCGCGGCGGCCAAGGTCCACGCCGGCATGCACCACGTCGCGGTCGGCGGCGGGGTCGAGTCGATGTCGCGGGTCGGGATGTTCTCCGACCACGGGGCGCTGCACGCCGACCCCGAGGTCCGGGCCGCGTCGGGCTACGTCGACATCGGACCGGCGGCCGACGCGATGGCCGCCGCCGCCGGCTTCACCCGCGAGCAGCTCGACGCGCTCGGGGTCGAGTCGAACCTGCGGGCGGCCGCGGCCACCGCCCGCCCCTCGATGCTGCCCGTGGTCGACGACGACGGGCAGCTGCTGCTCGACCACGACGAGGGCATCCGCCCCGACGCGACCCTCGAGGCCTTCGCCCAGCTGCCGGCACTGTTCGGTGAGGTCGACGACGCCCAGCGGGCCGTGATGTGCGAGCGCCTCGGCCTCGACGAGCTGCAGGCGCTGCACACCATCGCCACGTCCCCCAAGATGTGCGACGGGGCGTCGGCGGTGCTGCTCGCCGCGCCGGGGCGGCTGGACAGCCCGCCCCGCGCCCGCATCGTCGCGGCCGCGAACGTCGCGCTGCGCTCCCCGGGGCTGACCGGGGGGACCGTCGCCGTGCAGCAGGCCGTCGCGCAGGCCGGCATGCGCCTGGAGGACGTCGACCTGTTCGAGATCAACGAGTCCTTCGCCGCCACGCCGCTGCACTTCATGGCGACCACGGGCGTGGACGCCGACCGCGTCAACGTGACCGGCGGTGCCATGGCGATGGGCCACCCGCTCGGCGCGACCGGCGGGATCCTGCTGGCGACCCTGCTCGACGAGCTCGAGGCCCGCGACCTGCAGGTCGGGGCGCTGGCGATCCCCGCCGCCGGCGGGCTCGGGTCGGCCCTGGTCGTGGAACGGGTGTGAGCCGGCGGGGCCGGGCCCGGCCAGCCGTAGGATGGGGCGCCGCTCCCGACCCGCCTGGCCCTGCATGACCCCGCCCCGCACCCCGGCGACCGACCCGATCGGCGCCACCCTGCAGCTGGTCGGGGACCGGTGGAGCCTGCTGATCCTGCGCGAGGCGTTCCGGGGGGCGCGGCGGTTCCTCGACTTCCAGCACCGCCTCGACATCTCGCCGTCGGTGCTCAGCCGGCGGCTCGCCGACCTGGTCGAGGACGAGCTGCTGGTGAAGGTCCGGTACAGCGAGACGCCACCCCGCGACGAGTACCGGCTGACCGAGCCCGCCCGGGACCTGTGGCCGCTGTTCATCGCGGTGTGGGCCTGGGACCGGACGTGGCTGCCGCGGTCGGCGTGGATCGAGCAGGCCGACCTGCACCACGACGACTGCGACCACGTCGTGACCGCGCCCCGGCTGGCCGACGAGGCGTGCGGGGCGGTGGGCGTGACCGCGCGCGACACGACGGCGCGCCGCCCCGAGGGCGTCACCTTCACCGAGGCGAACCCGCCCCGCCGCTACCGACGCACCTCGCAGGCGGCCGACGACGCCGCGGACGCCGACGCGGTGATGGACGCGACCGCGCTGTTGGGGGATCGCTGGTCCACGGCGGTCATGGCGGCCAGCTTCCTCGGAGTCCAGCGCTTCGCCGACTACGAGGCCGAGATCGGGGCGATCCCGCCCCTGCAGCTGTCGGACCGGCTGGCGACGTTCGAACGCCAGGACGTGCTCGAGCGCGTGCCGGTCGAGCCCGGGGCCCGGCGGCTGCGGTACCGGCTCACGCCGAAGGGCCTGTCGTTCTTCCCGGTGTTCGCGACGCTGCTCGACTGGGGCGCGCGCTGGCGGCCGGGCGACCCGGCGCGCACGCTGACCATCGAACACCGGGCCTGTGGCCGGCCGCTGCAGCCACGCTGGACCTGCGACGCGTGTGGCCAGCCGCTGCGTCGTCGCACGATCCAGTTCGACGGCTGAGGACGCGGGTCAGGGGGTCGTGCCCTCGACCACCTCGGCCAGGGCCTGCAGGGTCCGGGCCGCACCGTCGTCGCCGGCCGTGGCGGGGACCACGCACACCTCGTCGGCGCCGGCATCGAGGTAGGCCTGCAGCCGCTCGGCCAGCGTGGCCTGGTCGCCGACCATGGCGATGGCCTGCTCGACCTCGGGCGGGGTGGCGGCCAGCACCTCGCGAGGGTGGGCCCCCGAGCGGGCCAGGTCGACCAGGTCGCCGAAGCCCGCGTCGGTGAACATCTCGCCGTAGCCGGGCGCCGCGTAGTAGCCGACCTTGGCGGCGGCGAGCTGGCCGAGGGTGTCCGCCGCGGGGTCGGCCGCGCCGGCCACCCACACCGCCAGCGTCGGGGTCGGCCGCCCCGCCGCCTGCGGCCTCGGCCTCGAGCTGGCGACGGAACCGGGCGACCATGTCGACGGTCACCATGTTGAGCACCATCCGGTCGGCGTGGCGTGCGGCCGCCCGCACGGCGAGGTCGCCGAAGGCCGCGATCGTGACGTGGGCCCCGGGCGGGTCGAGCCGGAGGCGGTAGCCGCGACAGCTGACGGTCTCGCCGACGACGTCGACCTTCTCGCCGTCGAGGAGCCCGCGGACGATCCCGGCGGACTCGGCCAGCATCGTCGCGGGGCGCCGGCGCGGGCGCGCCGTGCCAGCGGTCGGCGACGACGGGGCTGGAGGTCCCGAGCGCGACCCGCACCGGGTTGCCGGTGAGGTCGGCCACGCTGGCCGCCCCCATGGCGATGGTCATCGGTGTGCGGACCGACACGGCCAGCGGGCCGACGGTCAGCGTCAGTCCCGGGACGGCGGTGCCCACCGCCGTGGCCAGGGCGAAGGCGTCGTAGGTGGCCATCTCGCCCATCCACAGCTCGCGGAACCCGAGCGCGGCCGACGCGCCGGGCGACCTCGAGGTTCTCGGCGCCGGGGCGGTCCTGCCACAGGCCCGCGACCACGCTGACCGAGGTGACGTCGGGGCGGGCGGTCGTCGGGATGCGCATGCGGGCTCCTGGACGTGCTGCGGGCGCGCGCGGCACGTTACTACAACAGTGCTAGTGTCTCCGTCGCGCCGGGAGGGCGCCGCGGCGGGACGCGGTGTCGGGCGCGCGGCGCCACGACATCCCCCGTCATCCCCAGGAGGAACGAGGATGCGCACGACCCCCGAGGACCGGATCCGGGAGTTCACCGAGGCGGGCTGGTGGTCCACGACGACCGCCGGCGAGCTGTTCGACCGCAACGTCGCCGAGGTCGGTGACCGCGTCGCCGTCGTCGACCAGCCCAACCGCCCCGACCTGGTCGCGGGCGACCGCCTGTCGCTGACCTACACCGAGCTGGGCGACCGTGCCGATCGCCTGGCCGCCCGGCTGGCGGGTGCCGGCATCGAGCGGGGCGACGTCGTCGTCACGCAGTTCCCCAACATCGTCGAGCAGGTCGTGGCCTACATGGCGCTGATCCGGCTGCAGGCGATCATCTCGCCCGTGCCGGTCCAGTACGGCCGGCACGAGCTGGGCGGCATCGCGGCCGAGACGCAGGCGCGTGCCTGGCTGACCGTCGGCCGACGCTGCGGGGCGAGGACTTCGTGTCGCCCCGCCGGGCCGCCTTCGGTGACGACGTGCTCGTCGGACTCGTCGGCGGTGGCGACGGGTTCGACCTCGGCGACCTCGATCCCTCCGACGACGACCGGGCGGCGCTGGGCGCGTCACCGAGGTCGCCGCGGACGCCAACGACGTCCTGACGGTCTGCTGGACCTCCGGCACCACCGGCGAGCCCAAGGGCGTGCCGCGCTCCCACAACCACTGGCTGTCGATCGGACGGGCGGTCGCGTCGGCCTCCGGCATCCAGGACGGCGACGGGATGCTGAACCCGTTCCCCTTCGTGAACATGGCCAGCTTCGGCGGGTTCTTCGTCCCCTGGCTGCTCGAACGGGCCCGGCTGGAGCTGCACCACCCCTTCGACATGCAGGTGTTCCTCGCCCAGCTGTCCAGCGGCGTGGCCTACACCATCGCCCCGCCGGCGGTGCTGACGATGCTGCTGGCCCGCCCGGAGGTCCTCGCGCAGGTGGACCTGTCCGCGGTCCGGGCCATCGGGTCCGGCAGCGCCCCGCTGCCGCCGTCCATGGTCGTCGGCTGGCAGGAGCAGTACGGCCTGCCGATCATCAACAACTTCGGCTCGAACGAGGGCGTGTCGCTGGTGTCCAACGCCACCGACGTGCCCGACCCGGTCAAGCGCGCCACGTACTTCCCCCGGTTCGGGGTCGAGGGCCTCGAGTGGTCCAACCCGGTGGCGTCGCAGATGCGCTCGAAGCTGCTCGACCTCGAGACCGACGCCGAGGTCACCGCGCCGGGCCACCCCGGCGAGCTCGTCATCTGGGGGCCCACGGTCTTCGACGGCTACCTGGGTGACGACGGGGACCGCGCGCCGCGTCTTCACCGAGGACGGGTTCTTCCGCACCGGTGACGTGTTCGAGATCGCCGAGGAGGACGACCGGCTGTACCACTTCGTGGGTCGCACCAAGGACATCATCAACCGGGGCGGGATGAAGATCTCCGCGGCCGAGCTCGAGGGCCTGCTCGTCGGCCACCCCGCCATCGCCGAGGCCGCCGTCACCGCCTACCCCGACGACGTGATGGGCGAGCGTGCCGCCGCGATCGTGGTGCCCGCCGAGGGCCAGTCGGTCACGGTCGAGGAGCTGGCCGAGTGGCTCACCGACCAGGGCGTCGCCCGGTTCAAGTGCCCCGAGCGGCTGCAGGTCGTCCAGGCCCTGCCGCGCAACCCGCTCGGCAAGGTGGTGCGCCCCGAGCTGGCCGGCCTGCTCGACGCCTGACGAGCCACCCTCGACGACAGCCTCCCGCGCCCCGCGCCCGCCACCGCGCACGGTGGCCTGCGAGGGTCGGGGGCGCGCCACGTAGGGTGCCGCCCACGAGGACGCACGTGGCGGCGCGGGAGGCCCGGCGTGGAGTACGAGACCATCACCTGGGAGGTCGCCGACCACGTCGGCACGGTGACGCTGAACCGCCCCGAGAAGCACAACGCCTTCAACCAGCGGATGTGCGACGAGTTCCGCGACCTGTGGCGGCGCGCCCAGGCCGACGACGACGTCCACGTGGTCGTGCTCCGCGCCGCCGGCGAGAAGGCGTTCTGCACCGGCGTGGACGTGGTCGAGGGCGTGGACTTCTCCGACAACCCCTACGACGCGGTCGACCCGGGCGCGGCGCTGTCGCCCAAGGCCAACCGCTGCTGGAAGCCGGTGGTCGCGGCGGTGCACGGCATGGCCGCGGGCGGGGCCTTCTACTGGCTCAACGAGGCCGACATCATCATCTGCTCGGAGGACGCGACGTTCTTCGACCCGCACGTGACCTACGGGATGATCTCCGCGCTCGAACCCATCGGCCTGGCCCGGCGGGTCAACCTCGGCGACGTGCTGCGCTGGACGCTGCTCGGGCTCGACGAGCGCATGTCGGCCGAGCGGGCGCTGCAGGTCGGGCTGGTGACCGAGGTCACGCCCCGCGACGGGCTCTGGGACCGCGCCGCCGAGCTCGCCGCGCACCATCGCCGCCAAGCCCCCGCTGGCCACACAGGGGACCGTCAAGGCGATCTGGGAGTCGCTGGACCTGCCCCGTACGGTCGCGCTGGAGCGCGGCCTGGCCTACCCGATGCTCGGCAACGACCGCGCCACCGCGCAGGTCGACCGTGCGTCGGCCAAGCCGGGGGAGTGGCGCCTGCGCTGACCGGACGCCACCCTCGCCGCCGACCCCCCGCGAATGAGGAGCGCGACGTGGAGATCATCGACCTGTCGACCCATGGCCTCGGCGCCCCGGCGCTGGGCCTGCTGGTGCTGCGGGTGCTGGTGGGCGTGCCGTTCTCGCTGCACGGGTTCCAGAAGCTGTTCGGCTGGTTCGGGGGCGGCGGGCTGGAGGGCACGGCCGGGTGGTTCCGCAGCCTCGGGTTCGGCGACGGCAGGGCCGCCGCGGTGATGGCCGGCACCAGCGAGGTCGCCGGCGGGCTCGGGCTGGCGCTGGGGCTGCTCACCCCGTTCGCGGCGGCCGCCATGATCGGGGCGATGACCACGGCCGGGTTCGTCAACAACGCCGAGGGCGGGTTCTGGTCGGTCCGCAAGGGCTGGGAGCTCAACGGCTACCTCGTCGTGGTCGCCACCGCCGTCGCCATCACCGGCCCGGGCGTCGCCTCGCTCGACCACGCCCTGGGCCTCGACGTGCTGTGGGGCGTGGTCCCCGGGCGTGGCCGCGTTCGTGGTCGGGGTCGCCGGAGGGTGGCTGCGCTGGGCGACCCGCTCGCGGTGACCCGACCCCGTCCACGCGTCCCCTGACCCGCCCCGGGGCGCGCCGTACCGTCGGGCAGCCCGACGACTCAGGAGCCCATCCGGTGCTGCGCGCGCATGCACGCTCGACCGTCCTCGCCCTCGTGCTCGGCCTGGTCCTGGCCGCCTGCGGCGGTGGCGGCGACGGCGAGGTGACCCAGGCCGGCACCGACCCGGGCGCGGCCCCGACGGCCGTCGTCGACCACCACCTCGCCGCCCGAGGAGGACCCGGTCGGCTTCGACGAGGGCGGGGCGTCCCCCACCGAGACCACGCAGCCGCCGACGACCGCCGCCCCGTCGCCCACCGCCAGCCCGACCGCCGCCCGAGGCCTACCCCGTCACCATGACCTGGGACGGGATCGACCTGCGGGTGCCCTCCGCCCGGCACCGAGCTGGTCGGCTTCCACCAGTCCAACAACGACGGCGCGCGCAACCTCGACGCGGTCGAGGCCAGCCCGGTGCCGACCGTCGTGCTCGAGTCACGCGAACGCGGGACGGGGCGGCGCTCGGCCGCCGACATCGTGGTCGACCCCGACGACCGAGCTGCGCGCCCCGGTCACCGGCACCGTCGTCCGCGCCGGCACCTACACCCTCTACTGCGACAACCTCGACGACTTCGCCGTGATCGAGCCCGAGGGCCGCCCCGGCATCGAGGTCAAGATGCTGCACATCGACGGCGTCCAGGTGCAGGCCGGCGACCACGTCGTGGCCGGGGAGACGGTGATCGCGCCCGCGGCCCACCAAGCTGCCGTTCGCCAGCCAGGTCGACGAGGCCTCGGGGCCCGCGGACTGGCCCCACACCCACCTCGAGCTCATCGACACCTCGATCCCGGACCAGCCGAACTCGAACTCGGGCAGCGACGACTGCTGAGGAGGTCCTTGACGGACCCTTGCCCCGGCCGCACCGGGTCCTTCGGCCGTCGGCACGTCGTCCGCGCCGGTGTTGGGTGGGGGGACGACGACCTGCGGAGGTCCCCCATGAGCTCGATGCGACACCTCGCCGGCGACACCAGTCGGACCGAGTGGGCTCGGCGCGGGATCGCGGTGTTCCTCGTCCTGCACGGCATCGCGCACCTGGTCGGGGCGCAGGCCGCCATCGACGCCGCCGGGGGCGGTGAGCCCGTCCCGTACCTGTTCGGCGCCGTCGACGTCACCGGGGCCTGGGCCAGCGTCCTGGCCGTGGCGTGGGTCGCCGCAGCGGCGGGGTGCGCGTTCGCGGCGGCGTGGCTGTGGACCCACCACGTGCGGTGGTGGGACGCGACCGTGGTCGTGCTCGGGGTCTCGCTGGTCCTCAGCGTCGGGGCGCTGCCCCAGGCGATCGCCGGTGTGGTGATCGACGTCGTCCTGCTGGTCGTCGCGTTCCTCGTCCGGCGCGAGGCCGTCGACGACGTGCGCTGGTGACGGTCGGCGTGCGGGTCAGCCCGCCGCCACACGCCCCGCGCCGGCCCACTCCGGTGCCAGGATCGCCCACCGGTCGTGGTCGCGCCACGCCCCGTCGATGAACAGGTAGTCGGGCGAGAAGCCCTCCTTGCGGAACCCGAGCCGCTCCACCAGCCGGCGTGAGCGGACGTTGCCCGGCTGGATGTTGGCCTCGGCCCGGTGCAGCCCGACCGGGCCGAACAGCTCGTCGAGCACGAGCGCCAGGGCGCGGGTCATCCGCCCGCCACCGACCCCCTCGGCGAAGCCGTAGTAGCCGAGGAAGCAGCTGTGGAACGCGCCCCGCACGATCTCGTTGGCGTTGACCACCCCCACCAGGACGTCGTCGTCGCGCGCGAGCCAGGAGCGGTGCCGCTCGCCCTGCCGGTCCACCCACTGGGCGAACGCGTCGGCGTCCGCGGGCGGGGCGACCCAGGGTTCGTGCAGGGTCCGGCTGGCCTCCACGGCCGCGAGCACCGCCGCCCGGTCGGTGGGCGATGGCGGCGCGATGGTGACGGTCACGATGTCCTCGGCGGGCCCGGCGGAGCGCGCAGCCTGCCACCCCGGCCCGCCGCACGGCGAGCCGGCGGCACCGACCGGTCACTCCGTGCCGTAGGTCAGCTGCACGCTGACGATCTGGCCGAGTCCGGTGAAGCTGGCCGTGTAGTGCTCGCCGTCGCGTTCGGCGTCGAGCCCGACCGCCTGGCCCTCGCCGGTCTCCTGCCGCGTGACCGTCCACCCGGTGTCCTCGAGGGCGGCGGTGAGGCCGTCCGCGGCCGTGGCCGGGTCGGTCCCCGAGATCGACCCGCTGAAGCCGAGCTGGTTTCCGTCGCTGCCCATGGACAGGACGCTGCGCAGGCCGGCGGGGACGGGCACGTCCTCGGGCAGGCCCTCGGGACGTTCGCCGTCCTCGGCCTCGCGGTCGATCGCGCCGACCTCGGTCTCCGCGCCCGTGCCTGTCGGTCGTGTCCGCCGCCGCCGACGTCGCGTCGTCGGCCGCCGTCGTGGCGTCGCCGCTGCCGCACCCGGTGAGCGCGATGCAGGCCACCAGGCCCGCCGCCAGCCGTCGTCGTGTCGTCGTCATCACGCACCCCTCGTCCGCGACGCGCGACCCGGGCGGGGCGCGTCGACGACGGGACGCTACGTGGGCGTCCTGAACGCCCTCTGAACGCCCGGGGGTCGGCCCGCCAGGGGCACCCTGAGCCGCAGGCGGCGCAGGTGGGCGCCGTCCGACTCGATGGCTGCCGTGCCCCCGCTGGCCTCGGCGAGCACCCGGACGAGCGCGAGCCCGGGTCCGGGGTCGCGACCCGCACGCAGCGCCTGGCGCAGGTCGCGGTCGGGGTGCTCGGCCTGCGGGTCGCCGGCGGTGCCGTGCACCTCGATGCGCACCCAGGGGTCGGCGGCGACGGCGCGGACCGTGGCGGGGCGGGTCCCGTGGTGCAGGATCGTCGCGATCCCGGTCGCGAGCATCCGGCGCAGGTCGCCCGGGTCGGCGGACGCGCGCAGGTCGGGCGGGCAGTGGGAGACGACGTCGCCGGCGGGGGCGGCCACGTCGGCGACCGCGCCGGCCACGGCGTGCTGCACGAGGGCGACCGCGTCGGGGCGGGGCCCGCCGGGACGTCGGGGTCGGCGGCGTCGACGAGCCGGTCCGCGGCGACGATGCTGCGGTCGAGCAGGGTGAGCCGCTCGCGGTCGTCCAGATCGTCGACGTGGCGACGCAGCAGGCGCAGGTAGCCGAGCAGCACGGACGCCGCGTCCCGGACCCCCGGGCGGGGCGAGGGCGGCGGGCCGCTGTCGGTGACCACCCGCGGTGCGGCCTCGACGGGTGGGGTGACGCCGAGGTGGAGCAGGCGCCGGTTGCAGGCGTGCAGCGTCGCGTGGACGGCGGCGCGGTGCATGCCGGCCTCGACCAGCGCCGAGCCGACCAGGCGCTCGATGCCGCTGCCACCCATCGCCGTGACCAGCACCGTGACCCAGGTGGCGTCCCCGCCCGTCTGGGCGACGACGTCGTCGACGGTGAGCCGGACGTCCGGCAGCACCTCCGCCAGCGCACGGACCGTCGCGTGGGCCGCCGCGCCGGCCTGGGCCAGCTCGGTCGCGCCGCCGGTCGCCTCGCCGTGCAGGTCGGGGTGGCCGGGCAGGTCGAGGCGGACCTCGACCCGCGAGCCCGGGGGTTCGTCGGTCAGGGCGATCGTCTGCAGCCGAGGGCGCACGGGGCGTCCTCCTCGGCCGGGTCCCCATCACCAGTCGCCCCCGTCAACGACCGACGGCGGCGCGCGTCACGGTACGGACGGCCGGTGTGCGCTCCCGTCATCCGGGGCAGGTCGCCTCGATCTCGAGGTCGCCGAGCTCGCCGTCGGGGCCCGTGGCCGGGCTGGAGCCGGTCACGCGACCGTCGTCGATGATGTGAGGAAGCGCTGTGCCGGGTCCTCCGCCACGTCGTATCCCGTGCTGATCGGTTCGAAGGCCGCGTCGATCACCTGCACGATGTCGCCGCTCTCGGCCAGGCGCACGACCGACAGGATGGGTCCGAGGGCCAGCACCGGCTCCAGCAGGTCGAGGCCCGCGCTCGGCCTCGGCCTTGCGCCGAGCAGCGGCTCGATGAGCTCGGGCGGGGTGTCCGTCGGCACCCCGTCCAGGGCCAGGGCCACCATGTCGCCCGTGCTGACGGACGGCGTGTCCTCGAAGCACTGGATCACGGTGAACGTGGTGGTGGTCCCCCCGACGCGGACGGTCGCGGTCCCGTACTCGCCGGTGGCCGCGGGTGCGTCGTCCTCGCCGGCCGGCGCGGTTGTGGCGGCGGACGTGGGTGTGGCTGCGACGTCCTCCCCCGTCGCGGTCGTCGCGGCCGGGGTCGTCTCGCCGCCCCCGCATCCCGTGAGCAGCAGCGCCCCGGCCAGCCCGACCGTCGCGCCCCGCATGCCGATGGTCCCGTCGTCGCACGCCGCCCTCCTCGTTCGTGGCGACGGGACGCTACGAGGCGGGGCTGAACGGGCCCTGAACGCCCTCGGCCAGCGCCGGGGTCCGCGCCCCCAGCCCGTCGGCGAGGCGGGTGGCCTCCGCCCGGGCCCGGTCGGCGGCCACGTCGTCGCCGTCGTCCTCCGCCCGGCGGGCCGCCTCGGCGTGGGCCTCGGCCGCCAGCAGCCGCGCCCCGATCGCCTCGAACCGCGCGCCCGGCCGCCGTCAGCGCCCGGGCGGTCCCGGCGAGGTGGGCGCGGGCCCCCTCGACCAGCGCGGCCACGGTGCCCGCCCCGTCCATGGTGGCGTGGACCGCCTCGAGGGCCGGCAGCGCCAGGTCGGCGCGGCCGGTCCGCACCGCCCCGTACCAGGCGTGCACGCCCCAGGCGGCGTGGCCCTGCTGCACGGCCAGCCGTCCCGCCTCGGCGAAGGCGGCCGCGGCGCGGGGCGGGTCGTCGACCTGGGTCCATGCCCGCGCGGTGCGCCACAGGGCCAGCGACCGGGCGTCCTGGTGCAGGGCGCCGTCGTCGACCTCGGCCAGCGCCGCGCGGGCCTCGTGCAGCCGCCCGCCCTGCGCCAGCGCGATCGCCCGCAACGCCGGCTGGTTCGCCTGGAGCCGGAAGGGGTCGGGGGAGGCGAGGAACGCCTCGTGGGTGGCCTCGTCCAGCGCCACGGCCTGGGCCACCTCGCCGGTGACGTCCAGCAGCAGCATGCGAGCCTGCAGCCACAGCCCGACCAGTGCCTCGCCCTGCTCCACGCGGGCGTGCCACGCGTCCAGGGCGCGGCGCGCCTCGTCCAGCCGCCCCGCGACCAGCAGCCCCTGCACGCGGTTGAACGCCAGCTGGTCCGGGGCGAGCGGGAACGCCTCGGGCAGCGCGGCGGCGAGGGCATCGAGCCGGTCGAGCCGGCCGTCGAGGTCGCCGACCCGCCCGAGCATGGCGCGGGCCAGCGTGTCCGCCAGCCCCATGCTGAGCTGCACCGGGTCCGGCAGCGGCGTGTCGGCGAGCGCGGCGACCTCGTCGACGACCTCGACCATCCGCCCCGAGACCGCCAGGTAGAGGGCTCGTTCCACCCGCAGCCGGGCGGCGGCCGGCGTGTCGGCCGGGTGGCTGCGCATCGCGTCGTCGAGGACGGCCACGGCGCTGGCCGGGTCGCGGCGGACCATCGCCAGGGTGGCGGCGCGCTGGCTGTCGATCTCCACCAGCTGCTCGGCACTGGCGAGCTGTCCCGCCGCGACGAAGGCGTCCTCGGCGGCGGTGTGGTCGCCGGCCATGGCGGCGGCACGGCCGAGCAGCATCCAGGCCTCCGCCCCCGCCCCGTCGTCCACCGCGGCCGTCGCCAGCCGTCGGGCCAAGCGCCGGATCCAGGCGCACCAGGGCCTCGCGGGCGCCCCGCAACGCCAGATCGACGTCGAGCGTGTCGACCTCCAGCGCCAGCACGGCGACCTGCAGCACGCGGCTGGGCGGGAGCTGGTCGTCGTGGGCGAGGCTGGCGAGCACCCGCCCCGCCAGCTCGCGCCGGCGGGTCGCCAGCATGCGCGCCGCCAGGCTCTCCGTGTACAGCGGGTGGGCCGCGTCGACGACGGTGTCGCCGTCGGGCTGGCGGGCGAGCTGCACCAGGCCGGCGTGCAGCAGGTCGTCCACGGCGCCGGGGCCGGCGACGGCGTCGAGCACCGCCCGCGGGGCGGGGCGCAGCAGCGCCAGCACCTCCAGCCCGGTGCGTGACGGCCGGCTGAGCCCGCGCAACGCCAGGTCGACCAGCTCGGCCAGGCGCCCCGACCCGACCACGGGGCGGACCAGCCGCCAGCGCCCCGCCTCGTGCACCAGCGCGCCCTCGTCCCGGGCGGCCCGGACCAGCTCGCGCAGGTGCAGCGGGTTGCCCGCGGCGACGTCGACCAGGCGCTGGTGGGTGGCCGTGGCGGTCGGGCCCAGCACGCGGTCGAGCAGGTGCCCGAAGGCCTCGGGGCGCAGCGGGGCGACGGTGTGCCGGTCCAGGCCCGAGTCCTTCCACCACGCGGTGACGTCGGGTGGGGTGGGCAGGTCGCTGCGCAGGGTGGCGACCACGCGGGCGACCCCCGCCTGGATGGCGCGGGTCAGCAGCGCGAGGGTGGCGTCGTCGAGGTGGTGGGCGTCGTCGACCAGCAGTACCGGCGGGGCGCCGTCGGCGGCCAGCCCGCGCAGGACCGCGAGGAGCTGGTCGAGCTGGGCCGCGACCGGTCCGGGGGCCAGGTGCACGAGGTCGGTGACGGGCCCGAGGGGGATGGTGCGCAGCGACGCGTTGGCGCGCACCGGGATCAGGGTCGTGGTCGCCTCGGCCCGACGGGTGACCTCGTGCAGCAGCCGGGACTTGCCCACGCCGGGCGGGCCGACCAGCACCATGCCGACCCGGTGGCCCTCGAGCACCTCGTCGAGCCGTGCGAGCTCGTCGTCGCGGTCCATCAGGGGCCACGCGTGCACGCCGGCGCCCCGCCCCGCCCGCATCCCGCCGGCGGCCTCGCCGCCGGGCCCGGGGCCCAGCAGTGACGGGTCCTGCACGAGCATCCGGCGTTCCAGCTCGCGCAGGGCCGGGCCCGGGTCCAGGCCCAGCTCGCCCAGCGCCGCCCGGGCCCGCTGGTAGGCGTGCAGGGCGTCGGCGCTGCGCCCCGCCCGGTAGCGGGCGAGCATGAGCAGCTCCCACAGCCGTTCGTGGTGGGGGTGGCCGACCAGCAGGTCCTCGAGCTGCTCGGTGGCCTCGTGCCAGTGGCCGAGGTCCAGGTGCAGCGCGGCGCGCAGCGACCGGACGCTGGCGTGGGCCTCGACGAGCCGGTCGACCTCCGGGACCGCCCACCCGTCGTCGGCCAGGTCCGGGTAGGGCTCGCCCCGCCACAGGGCGGTCGCCGCGTCGCACGCGGCCAGGGCGGCCTCGTGGGCCCCCGCGGTGCGTTCGGTCCGGGCCGTGGCCGCCAGCGCCCCGAACCGGTCGGCGTCCACCGCGTCGTCGGCGACCACCAGCTGGTAGCCGCGGTGGTCGGTGCGGATCGCGTCGCTGCCGAGCAGCCGGCGCAGGCCGGACACGTGGACCTGCAGGGTGTTGACCGCCCCCGACGGCGGCCCGTCGGGCCACATCCGGTCGATCAGCACGTCGCGGGGGACCGGGCCCTGGCGTTCGAGCAGGAGCAGCGACAGCAGGCGGAGCTGCGCCGGGCGGCGGGGCGCGTGGTCCTGCCCACCGTCGACACGCAGCGGCCCCAGCACGTCATACCGGTGCACCCGTCGCTCCCGTCCCCCGGCCCTGCCGCACCGCCGGAGGGTGCGTCGCGGTCGGACGCTACGGGGCGGGGCTGAACGCCGCCTGAACGTCGCCGCGGGACGCGGACGCCGGAGTCTACGCTGGGCGGTCGCCGGGGGGATCGGGGCCACCGGCGTCGCGGGAGCGTGACGTGGCCAGGCGATGGCAGGTGCTGGGACCGCTGCGGGTCGACGACGACACCGCGGCCGTCCCGCCGCGCCCCGCCCAGCGTCGGCTGCTGTGTGCGCTGCTGATGGACGCGGGGCGCGAGGTCCCCCGCGACGTCCTGATCGACCGGCTGTGGGGGGCGGGCGCCCCCGAGACCGCCGTCAACACGTTGCAGGCCCACGTGTCCGGGCTGCGCCGCACCGTCGGCGAGGTCCTGCAGACCGGCCCCCGCGGCTACCGCCTCGACGTGCGCCCCGACGAGGTGGACGTCGGTCGCTTCGACGCGGCGGCCGACCGAGCGCGGGGCGGCGCTCGCGATGGCGACTGGGACGGCGTGCGCGCGGCCGCCGAGGAGGCGCTCGCGTTGTGGCGCGGCGAGCCCTGGGAGGACGTCGCCGGCCTGGCCTTCGCCCAGCCGGAGGTCGCCCGGCTCGAACGGGTCCGGGACGAGCTCGAGGAGCTGGCGGCCGTGGCGCTGCTCGAGCTCGGCCACGCCGACGAGGCCGCCCACCACTTCGCCGCGGTGGTCGCCGCGCGGCCGCACGACGAGACCGCCTGGGAGCGGCTCATGCTGGCCGAGTACCGGGCGGGGCGGCAGGTCGCCGCGCTGGCGGCCTTCGACCGTGCCCGGGACCGCCTCGAGGAGCTGGGGCTCGCACCGGGACCCCGGCTGCAGGACCTGCAACGTCGGGTGCTGCGGCAGGACCCGGGGCTCGACGGCGTCGACCTCGCGCCCACCACGTTGCCCCTGCCGACCACCCGGTTCGTCGGTCGCGGGGAGGAGCTCGCTCGCGTCACCGCGGCGCTGGACGCGGGCGGGCCCGTCACGGTGCTCGGGGCGCCCGGCATCGGCAAGACGCGGCTGGCGGTCGAGCTCGGCCACCGGCGCCACCGGGAGCAGGGCCTGCCCGCGTGGTTCGTCCGGCTGGCCGGCGCCCGGTCGCCGGACGACGTGGTCGCGACGGTCGCGGCCGTCCTGGCGGTGCCCGGCGTCGTCGCCACGGTCGAGGACCTCGCCGAGGCACTGGCCGGCGTGCGCGGGCTCGTGGTGCTCGACAACGCCGAGCACGTCCTGGCACCGGTCGGGACGCTGGTCACCGCCCTGCAGGCGCGCGGGGCGGCGCTCGAGGTGCTGGTCACCAGCCGCACCCGGCTCGGCGTGCCGGCGGAGCACCCCGTCACCCTCGCCCCGCTGGTGGGGGCCGCCGACGGGCCGGACGCGGCCGTGGAGCTGCTGCTCGACCGGGTGGCCGCCCTGGCCCCCCAGCTCGAGCTCGACGACCGGGGACGGCAGGTCGCCGCCCGGCTGTGCCGCCAGGTCGGGGACGTGCCCCTGGCCATCGAGCTGGTCGCGCGTCGCGTGCCGCAGCTCGGCCTGCGCGACGTGGAACGGCTGGTGGCCGCGGCCGGGGACGACCCCGGCGCCCCGACCTCCCTGGCCGCGGCGGTCGGCTGGAGCCTGGACCTGCTCCTGCCCGCCGACCGCGACGTGTTCGCGGCCCTGTCGGTGTTCGACGGGCCCTTCGAGCTGGCCACCGCCATCGCCGTCGTCGCGGACGGGGCGCCGCAAGAGGCGCTCGTCGGGGCCGTGGTGCGGCTGGTGGAGGCCTCGCTGGTCACCGTGGAGCCGTTGCCGAACGGGGACGTGCGCCACCGCATGCTCGAACCGCTGCGCGAGCTCGCCCGGCGCCGCCTCGACGCCGCGGGGGACGGCGAGCGGGTGCGGACGTGCCACGCCGAGGTGTTCCGGCGTGTCGTGGTCGAGGAGGCAGCACGTGCCCGCGGGCCCGACGAGGCCGCCGCCTTCGCGCGCCTCGACGGGGTCATGGCCGACGTGCGCGGCGCCATGACGTGGCTGGCCGACCGCGGTGACGGCACCGGGGTCGCCACGATCGCCGCCGGTCTGACCCGCTGGTGGTACGCCCGGTTCCTCGGGTGGGAGGGGCAGCGCTGGATCGCGCGGGCCCTGGCGCTCGGCGTCGACCCCGCCGTGCGCCCCGCGACGACCTGGTCGGCGGGCTTCCTCGCCTACGTCGTGCACGACTACGACGAGGCCGACGCCCGCTTCCGGGAGGCGCTCGCGCTGGCCGAGGACGCGGGGGACCACCGCGCCGCGGGGGACGCGCTCTACGGCCTCGGCCGCACCCACCTCAACCGGGTCCTCGAGGACGGCCGTGCCCTGCTGGCGCGGGCCGAGGCGCTGCTCGCCGACGATCCGGACCGGACCCTGGAACGCGCCGAGTGCGTGCTGTGGCAGGGCCTGGACGACGCCTGGCGCGGGGACCCGCAGCGGGGCGCGCAGCGGCTGCGGGAGGCCGCCGCCGTGCTGGCCGCCCACGGGTTCGACCGGCAGGAGAGCAAGGCGCGGCGCTGGATCGCCCACGCCGAGCGCCGGTGTGGCGACCTGGCCGCCAGCGCCCGCGAGGCCGAGGCCGCCGAACGCCTGGCCCGTCGCTCGGTGGACCAGCCGGCGCTGTCCGGCGCCCTGATCGAGCGGGCCCACGTCCACCTCGCCGCCGGGGACCCCGCGGCCGCCCGTGCCGCGCTGGCCGAGGCGTTGCGCCCCATCCCGGCCGACCACCCGCTCGACCTGTGCGCCGTCTACACCGGGGTGGTGTGCGTGCTCGCCGACGACCGGCCCGAGCTGGCGCTGGCGGTCTGCGGGCACGTGGACGCCCAGTACGCCCGGGCCCGTCGTCGGCCCCTCGCCGAGGAGGTGGAGGTCGCCGCCGTGCGGGACGGCCTGCGCCATCGGCTGGGACCTGCCGAGGCCGCACGGGCCGAGGACCGCGGACGCGACCTGACCGTCCGGGCCATGCGCGAGGAGGTCACCGCCGCGCTGGCCGGCTGAGCCTCAGCGGCCCCGGGCGGTCCAGAGGCGTCCGTGGGGTCCGGGGCCGCCACCGCGGTGGCCACGCCCCGTGGCGTGGTCGACCAGACCGCGGGCGACCCCGGGCACGTCGATGGCCGGCCCGCGGGGGGCCTCGACCGACGATCCGTGGCCGGCGGTGCTGCTGGGGGTCGGCGGCGGCGGCCGCGCGTCGTGGTGGTGCGGGTCGGGGCGGCGGCCAGCGTGCGACGGCGTCCGGTGTCGTCGTCGCCGTCGTCGTCACCCTGGTCCTGGTCGGCGTCCTCGCGGTCGTCGTCGCGCCGGGCGACGCCGTTGGGGTCGTCGTCCGCCGCCTCGTCCTCGTCGTCGGGCGCGGCGGGTGCGGCGCCGTCGTCGACCGCCGCGGCGTCGTCCTCGGTCGCGTCCGTGGCCGTCGTGGTCGTGGTGCTGACGGCCTGGGGCACCGGCGGGGTCGCGGTGGCCCCGCCCGCGGTGGTTCGGGTGCCGCCGGCGGTCGCGGGCTCGGGGGACTCGATGGTCACGGCCCCGACGTCGGAGGTGCTCGGCGTGTCGGCCTGGCCGGCCGCCTCGACGCGGGGCCCGGGCTGGGCGCCGGAGGCAGCGGGCGTGTCGGTGGTGGACGTCGCCGAGTCGGACGGTGCGGTGCTGTCGTCGCCGACCTCGCGGTCGGGCCCGGAACCGGGCCGGACGGGGGCGGCCTCGGTGGTGGACGGGCCGGCGAGGTCGCGCAGGGCGATCGGCGGGACGGCCGCGGGGGTGCGGTCCAGCCCCGGCGTGACCAGGGTGACCAGGCCCGTCGTGGCCACCACGAGGCCCACGGCGGTCAGCAGGACGCCGAGCACGCGTCGCAGCCCTGTCGTCATCCCTCACCTCACAGCGTGGCCGGCTGCGGGGCGCCCGGGACGAGCGTCCGCGGGATCGACGGTCCAGGACCGTGCACCACCGTCGGGGGTCGGGGCCTGCAGCCGGACGGTGTGCCCATCCAACCCGATCGTGACCTCGCACGTCGAACCGGCGGGGGTGGAGCGCACGTCCGGTGCGGTGGTGCGGCCGACCCGCACCTCGACCTCGGGCAGGCACCGCGCGCACCCGGCGCCCCGGCCGTCGGCCGTGCCGAGGTGGACGCGGACGTCCGCGGCGGTGGAGGCGTGCAGCTCGCCGCGGACCTCGGGCTGGTCGTCGTCGGCCTCCAGCTCCAGTCGGACGGCGCTGCCGACCACGACGGTGGCGCGGCGCTCGTCCACGCGCACCGTGCGGCGACCCTGCCACGCGGCGGCGCAGGACCCCGACGCCGCCCCGCCGGTGGCCGTGACGCCGTGGGCGGGCGGGACGCTCGTCGGGTGCCAGGCGGCGATCCCGACCTGGCCGTCCACCGCGGCGTCGGCGGCGATCGTGGCCGTGCCGACCTCGACCCAGCTGGCCAGCAGCGGGGCGGCCAGCCGGGCGGTGCCGACGGCCACCGAGCCGTCCAGCCGGGCCTCGCACGCCACCTCGGCCTCGCAGCGGTGCGCGGCGACCTCGCACCCCCGGTCGACGGCCACCACCAGCTCGACCCGTCGCTGCACGGCGGCGGGGGCGACCCGGTCGCCGTCGGACGGGGCGGGGCGGGCCCCGTGGGCGTGCAGGTCGTCGAGGTGCTGGTGCCACAGCCGGGCCGCGCGCCGCGCCGTGCCGCGCTCGACCTCGGGGTCGTCGGCGTCCACGTGCGGCAGGTCGGCGGCCGTGGCCACCGTCGGCCCGGCCGTGCGGTCCAGTCCCATCGCCAGCGTCGCGGTCCCCGCGCCCGCCGCGGCCCGCCGCGTCACGAGATCGCGCGTGAGCGGCGTCCGCGCCCCGTCGCGGGACAGGCGGGTGGCCTCGCCGGCCCAGACCAGCGACTCCTGCACCTGGTCCAGCGGCGCGGCGACCGGGTCGAGGTCGCGCACCCGGATCACGTAGCGGCAGCAGGCGCGGCCTGCCGCGCCCCGCAGCAGCACCCGCTCGCCTGCCTCGCCCTCCAGCCACGCCGACCAGTCACAGGGCGCATCGGCGGGTGGCGCCGGGGTGGACGGGGTGGCGGGGCGGGCGTAGGTCGGTGCGGGCCGGCGGCGTGCGCGTCCGCCCCCGGTCAGCAGGGCCAGGCCCACGGCGAGCACGGCGAGCCCGACGACCAGGAGCAGGACCGGGGTGGCGACCGAGGTCGCGACGGCGAGGAGCGGGATGGCCACCGTCGCAGTCTACGAGCCGGCCGTCACGCCACGGGTTCGCGCCCCGACGTCGAGCCGACGATCTCCTCGGCGACCTGCCGGACGGTCGTCCGCCGTCGCTTCGAGAGGGCGACCAGCCGGTCGAAGGCCTCCGACGCGCTCAGGTGCTCGCGCTCCATGAGCATGCCCTTGGCCTGGGTGATCTGCTCGCGCGCCTCGAGGGCGGTCTCGAGCCCGGCCTCGGTGAACGCCGAGCGCAGGGCCACGGCGGCGTGCGACGCGAAGACCTGCCCGAACAGGCGCGACTGCTCCCCGAAGGCGCGAGGTCGGGTCGAGCAGAGGTTCAGCGCCCCGAGGGCCGCGTCCGGCTCGGGCGTCACGGTCAGGCGGAAGCTCATCATGGACCGCACGTCGAGGTCGGCGATCGCCTCGCGCCACCGGGGCCAGCGCTTCTCCTCGGCGAGGTCGTCGAGCACGATGGTGTCCTGGGCGACGATCGCCTCGAGGCAGGGGCCCTCGCCGGTCCGGTACTGGGCCTGGTCGACCTCCCACGCCATGTCGTGGGACCACGCGGGCGTCGACACCACCCGGTCGTGGATGATGCTGAGGCTGGCCGCCTCGCAGCCGGCGACGTAGTTCTGCCCGAGCTCGACCACACGGTGGAGGGTCTCGTCCACGCTGCGCGCACTGGCCAGCTCGCGGGCGATGTCGGCCACCCGTTCGAGGACGGCGACCTCGTGGTCCACGATCCGGCTGGTCTCGGACATCGTCGCGTCTCCGTGTCACGAACGGTGTTGATCACGTGCCGGGGGAACCGCCTGCGGTGCCCCCGAAGTCCTTTCGGAGCCGGGGGGTGGACGGTCGGGAATCCGCGTACAGGGCCGGTGAGTGGCCCGTGCCCGCCGGGTCCTTCGGCCCTCGCCGCCCGGCGGTCGCGTGGCCAGCATGGGGCCATCGCCGACGTGGAGAGGTGCGATGCACACCGTGGGAGAGGGTCCCCGCCCGATGGTCGTCGTGGAGAGCGCACGCCCCGGGGCGCGCGAGGCCATGGTCCGCAGCCTGCACGAGCAGGGCTTCGAGGTGACCACCTGTGCCGGGCCGCGGAGCCCTGCACGCCGGCGGCTGCCCGTTGGTGGAGACCGCCGACTGCCCGCAGGTCGGACGCGCCAGCGCCGTGGTGCACGACCTCGACCTCGACGACCCGGCCGACCGCGAGGTCCTGCTGACCCTTCGCGAGCGCTACCCGGGGCTCCCGGTGGTCGTCGAGGCGACCTACCACCAGTCCCGCGAACACGCGGAGCACCTGGAGGGCTGCACGGTCGTGGCCCCGTTCTCGATGGACCACCTCGCCGAGGTCGTCCGCGACACGGTCACCGCCGGCGACGCCGGGCGCTGAGCAGCGCGAGCAGCCCGAGACCGGCCGCCCCGCCGCCCGTCGCCGGCAGCGGCCGGGCCGGTGGGGCCGGTGGCGGCTCGGGCGGGGCGCCGGGCGCCGGGGCCGGGGCATCAGGTGGCGTCCCCGGGGCGGCGGCGGGGGCCGTGCACGGTTCCGTCGAGGTGTCCCCGAAGCGGTTGCGGGCGGCGCAGGCCCGGGCCAGCAGGTCGGCGGCGTCGGCGGGCAGGAGCACGCCGGCCGCCTCGGCACGCTCGGTGGCCGCGGCCATCTGCGCGTAGTAGGTGGCGTGGTCGCCGTACCGATCGGCCAGCTCGAGGTCGGTCAGCGGCACCGTGACGCCCCCGAGGTTGCAGACGTCGGCCACGTAGTGGGCGACCGGGACGTCCACCGGGGGCAGCCGGATCCCCCCGAGGGTGTTGCCGAGCTCGTCGGCCGCCAGCGTGTCACCCTCGAACGCGAAGCGGCCGGTGCGGGGCGCGGGCACGCCGTCGCGGACCCACCGGTCCAGGTGGGCGAGCGCGGCGTTGGCCACGTAGCGCGTCGGGAACTGCGCCCCGTTGACGATGCACACCGCCGACCGCGGGTCCACCTGCTCGCCATAGGTGCCGGCCGACGCCCACAGCGCCTCGGCCTGCTCGCGCGACAGCGGGGCGCCGGTGGCCAGCCGCACCGACTGGCCCTCGGTCTGCTGCCGGCCGACCCACATGTCCTGGTGGGAGGAGGCCGCGACCTCCCAGAGCCGGTAGCTCGGCCAGCGCGTCGGCGGCTCGGGCGTGGCCTCGCGGTCGCCGAGCAGGTGGATCACCGGGATCGGCGGGGCGGAGGCGTAGGTCTTGGTCCCACCTGCCTGCTGCAGGACGGCGTCGACGGGACCGTCGGGCGTGGCGGTCGTGGCGAGGTAGTCGGACAGCCGGCTGCCGCCCTGTGACTGCCCGGCGGCGATCACCACCTCGGCGTCCAGTGGCCCGAGCGGGGCGAGCTCGGCCGGGGCCCGCACCGCCTGCGCGACCTGGCGGAACATGTCGTTGGCGTACTCGTCGCCCGGGTGGTCCAGCGCCCCGTACCGGACCGGGTCGAACACGGCCGGCGTCAGCGGCGTGCAGCAGATGCCGGCCGCCTGGGCCGAGACGTGCACGAAGGCCCAGCCCTCGCGCAGCAGGAACTCGATCGAGGTCAGGGTGTTGACCGGGTTCTCGAACTGCGCCGTGACGTTGACCCAGTCGAGCAGCACGGTCCCGGCGAAGTCCGCCGGGTCGCTCGGGCGGGTCACCACGATCCGGGTGGTGTAGTCGGCGGTCGTGTCCGCGCCGGTCGCGGTCGCCGTGCCCGACACGAGGTACTCGTGGGTCTCGTAGCCGAACGCGGCCGGGTCGAACCACGGGTCCCACATCGGGTGGCCGTGCAGCCCCGCGTCCGGCGGGACCTCGGTGACCGTCGCGGCGGGCACGTCCTCGGCCGCCCGCGCCGGGGCGGCGGCCGCGGTCCCGACCCCCAGGACGCCGACGGCCGCCAGCACCCCGATCGCACGTCGCCATCGACCCATGGTCGGCTCCCACCTCGCCCGGGCCCCTCGCCCGGACCCGGAGGTTCGCCGCGCCCCGCCCCCGTCCCTGCCTCCTGCGCGAGGCCATACCGTGGCGGCATGTCCCGTCGTCTCCTCGCGGGGGCCCTCCTCGCGCTGCTGCTGCCGGCGTGCCGGACCGGCGCGCCGGGCGTCGCTCCCTCGCCGACGCCGGTCACGAGCACGAGCACGTCGTCACCGAGCGGGGCGTCGCCGAGCACGTCGTCGCCGCGTCACCGACCGGCAGCACCGCGTCGCCGTCGCCGACCCCGCAGGCCACGGCCGCCCCGTCCTGGCTCGGCACCCGTGTGCTCGAACCCGGCCCCACGGGGTTCCCGCCGCCCCAGCCGACCCCGCCCGAGCTGTTCCCGCGCTCGATCGTCACCGAGGACGTGCTCCCGCCGCCACCCGACGCCGACTTCCACGCCACCGTGGAACCGGTCGGCGAGGACGTCGCGGCGCGCTCGACCTGGCACGAGGGCTGCCCGGTGGCGCTGGCCGACCTGCGGGTCGTGACGGTGGCCTTCGTCGGGTTCGACGGGGCGTTCCACACCGGCGAGCTGCTCGTCCACGCCGACGCGGCCGACGCCGTGGTGGCGATGTTCCGGGCCATGCACGAGGCGCGGTTCCCGCTCGAGCAGGTGGCGATCACCACCCCCGCGGACCTCGACGCCCCGCCCACCGGCGACGGCAACGTCACCAGCGCCTTCGTCTGCCGCGACGCACGCGGGAGCGGATCGTGGTCCGAGCACGCCTACGGCCGGGCCGTCGACATCAACCCGTTCCAGAACCCCTACGTCAAGGAGACCGACGAGGGCCGGGTCGTGCTCCCCGAGCTCGCGACCGCCTACACCGACCGGTCCCGCGACCTGCCCGGGATGCTGCACCCGGACGGGCCGGTGGTCGCCGCCATCGAGGCCGCCGGCTGGACCTGGGGCGGGACCTACACCTCGTTGCAGGACCTCATGCACGTCAGCGCGACGGGGCGGTGACGCTGCGGCGGTGCTCAGTAGCCGAGCTGGGTCCCGTCCGGGGCGGTGACCGCCAGCAGTGCGTCCTCCGCGCCGGAGCTGACCAGCTCGAGCGTGTGGCCGAACAGCTCGGTCGACTCCCCGACGTCGAGGACGACCTCCTCGGATTCGGCGCCGCGATGCACGATCAGGTCCACGCCGCTGCTGCCCGCCAGCACCGTGCGGATCTCGAGCTCTCCCGCGCCCATGACGGTGCCCCTGGTGAGCGGGACCAGGGGACGGTCCGCGTCGGCGGTGGTCGGGTCGGTCACGGTGGCCTCCGGGGTGGCGTTCGCACAGCCGGACAGGAGCAGGCCGGCGGTGAGGGTGGCGGTGAGCAGGTGGCGGTGGCGCATGTGGTCCTCGGTGTCGTGGTCGCGTCAGGCGTGGGACGCCGCGAGGCGCCGCCAGGTGGCAAGGGATTCCTCGTACGTCCGTCGGCGGCGTCGACGCAGGTCCGCGGCGTCGTCGGCTGCGGCCTCGAGCCGTGCCGCCTGCGCGCGCAGCTGGTCCGCCAGCGCCGCCGCGGCCCGTTGCCCGGCAGCGTGGTCCTCGCCCACGACGGTCGCGGTGCGGCCCTGCCAGCTCGCGAGGGCGGGCGCGGTCGCGGCGGCGCGGTCCCCCGCGGCGACCTCGAGGCGTGAGGCGACCCGCCGCAGGACCTCGACGGCGGTGGCGACCTCCGCGTCCGGGAAGGTCGTCGGGTCCAGCCGGGGAACGGGCAGGTCGGGGATCACGGGGCCACCCCGCTGACCCGGACGCCGTTGACGGACACCCGGAGCTCGTCCTCGGTGAGCACCACCGAGCCGGCTGTCGGGTCCCACGGGTTGACCACGCGGACCGTGCCGGCGTCGGCGTCCACCGCGGTCACGATGAAGGCGTGGTTCTGGTGCAGGCGGTCCCAGGGGCCGTCGCCCCGGCGGAAGGGCTCGGGCGCGTCGGAGGCCACCCAGGCCAGCACGGCGTCCTTGTCCTGCGACGGGGCGTCGATGGTGGACAGGCCCAGGATCTCGCCGGCCGCGACCCGGTCGGCGAGGTCGGCGACCCGGACCTCGTCGGCGTCGATCCAGCCCGAGGGTCGACCGGTCAGCAGCTCGATCGCGGCGGACTGCGACCCGCCGACGATCTCGCCCCACCCCCCGGCGCGCTGGGCGACCGCCTTCTCCACGAGCATCGGCCACAGCTCGGTGCCGCCGTCGGCGCCGGGTCCGTTGCGGGCGAAGGCCAGGTGCCCGTCGGAACGGATCGGCAGGTCGGAGCTGACGACGACCTGGTCACCGTTCGCGAAGGTGACGGTGAACGTGCCGTTGGGGTTCGGCCGCACGAGGTCGGCCAGCGACCACGGGTCGTGCATGGCCAGTGCCTGCATGGCCGCGACGAGGTAGCAGTCGCCGATCCGGCCCTGGCGTGCGTCGTCGACGGCGAACGGGCCGTGGTCGCCCCGGCCGCCGGCGATCAGCACCCCCGACGTCGGCGCGTAGGTCAGGGCCTCGAAGAACTCACGGCGGGCCGGGTCCGCCGAGGCGGTGTCGCCGAGCGCCTCGCGGGGCGGCGGGTCGATCTCGTCGGTGAACCGCGAGAGCCGGCGCCAGGTGTCCAGCGACACCTTCTCGCCGAGGACGACGAGCAGCTCCCGACGCTGGCTCGCCGACCAGCCGCCCCGCAGCCAGCCGTCGTGCTGCTGGTCGAACCAGGTCGCGAGCTCGTCGTCGGTGAGCCGCGCGAGCACGGCGTCGGTCTCGGCGCCGGACATGCCGGCCAGCGTGTCGTGGATCCGTGCGAGGTCGTCGCCGCGCACGCCCCAGCCGCCGACGTCCAGCGCGGCGCGGACGGTGTCGACGGCCGCGTCGACGCGCGCCCCGTCGACCTCCCACGGCCGGTCGGTGTGGCGCCGTTCTGCCCACACCGACACGAGCGCGAGCTGGGCGCGCAGCCACCCGAGCAGGTCGTCGTCGACCGTGCGGAACGCGGCCGCGACCAGCCCCAGGTCACCGGCCACCTCGGCCCACTGCGTCGCCAGGAGGTCCAGGTGGAGGTCGGCCGGGGCGACGTCCAGTGCGATCTCGGACGGGGCGGTGCGCAGCGCGTCGAGCGCATCGCCCAGCTCGCCCGCATCGCGCCGCAGCCGGTCGGCCAGCTCCGTCCCGGCGTCGCAGGCGCGCTCGAGCGCCCACACGTCCGCGCGGACCACCGATGCCATCCCGACCCCCCTCTGCCGAGAGCGAAAGATAACGAGATGACACGTCAAACACAAACGGACGGTGACGGTCCTGGGCGCAGGCGTCAGGTGCGTTCGTCGCGGCGGGCGAGGGCCTGGGCCAGCGACTCGGTGACCGAGTCCGACGCGTCCAGCGTGACCACGTCGAAGGGCATGTCGATGTCCGCGTCGTTGTAGGCGTCGAAGATCGCGGCCACGACGTCGCTCTGGACCCGGCGGATCTGGGCCTGGTGCGGATCGGTCCAGTAGCGCAGGTCGAGGTTGACCGACGACGCCCCGAGCTCGGTCCAGTACGCCTGCGGGGCGGGGTCCGCCAGCACGCCGTCGATGCCGTCGAGGACCTCGAGGGCCAGTCGCTGCGCCTCGGCCAGGTCGGTGTCGTAGCCGACGCCCACGACCAGCGACGTGCGCACGGTCGCGCGGTTGGTCTGGACCTCGATCAGTCCCGTGTAGACGTCGATGTTCGGCACCACGTAGAGGCGCCCGTCGTACCCGCGGATGCGGGTCTCGCGGATGGTGATCTCCTCGACGGTGCCCGACACGTCCGCAACGGTGATCTGGTCCCCGCTGACGAAGGGCTGGCGGAAGATCAGCAGGATCCCGGACAGCAGGTTGGACAGGATGTCCTGGAAGGCGAACCCGGCCGCGATCCCGAAGACGCCGAGCCCACCGACCAGCGTCCCCACGTTGACGCTGGGGAACACGACGACGAGCGCGAACAGGGCGGAGACCAGCCCGATCCCGAAGCCGGTCAGCCGGGCGAAGACGCTGCCGAACGACGGCGTCCGCAGCCGCGCCAGCCGCGGTTCCAGGACCCGCCGGGCCAGGCGCGCCGCGACGAACCCGACGACGAGCACCGCCGCCCCGATCGCCAGCCGCAACCCGAGGCCGAGGTCACCGAACATGCCCGGGCCGAGGCTGGGCACGTCGGCCTGGGCGAACAGCGGGAGCGGGGCAGGCAGGGGGGAGGCGGGCATGCGGCGTCCTCGGTGGGGGATCTCCGCAGGTCGTTCGCTGCCGTCCGGGTGGAGGTCGGTGACCGACCGGCCGGGGCGGCCGCCGGTGAGGCGTCGGAGCGGGTGGGAGTCGAAGCGGCCGCGATCCCGAGATGTCATGCTGGCGGCCGCCACACCCACGGAGGACCTCCATGACCGACAGTCCGCTGGCCCACGACGTGCTCGTCGTCGAGCAGGTGCGCAAGCTGTTCGAGATGCGCAACCAGTACGGGCTGTTCGACACCGAGGGCCGTCGCGTCGGTGCCATCGAGCAGGTCGAGCAGAGCCCGTTCCAGTTCCTCGTCCGCTTCATGAGCGACCTCGACGTCGCGCTGCCCACGACGCTGGCCATCGAGGACGCTGCCGGCCAGCCGGTGCTGCGGCTGCACAAGCCGTGGTTCACGTGGCGGGTCCAGGTGGCACGAGCGGACGGGACGCCGGTCGGCACGATCACCAAGCAGGTGCGGCTCGGCAAGGCGCGGTTCACCCTGGCCGGCCCGGACGGGTCCCCCGCCGGCGAGGTGCAGGCCCAGAACTGGCGTGCCCGTGACTTCACGGTCGTCGACGGGGCGGGCACCGAGGTGGCGCGCGTCACCAAGAAGTGGCGGGGGCTGCTGACCGAGTCCTTCACCGACGCCGACACCTACGTGGTGCACCTCGAGGCCGCGACCGAGCCGATGCGCAGCCTCGCCCTGGCCGCGTCGCTGGCCATCGACGTGGTCATGAAGCAGAAGGACTAGGGGGCGCCCCACCGCTCGGCGCTCGCGGCGAGCAGGGTGGCGGTGTCCTCGCGCCGGATGTCGAAGGCGTGGTCGCCGAGCACCTGCACGGCGACGTGGTCGGCCCCCGCGTCCAGGTGCTCCTGGACCCGCTCGAGGGTGGCGTCCAGGCCATGGGTGACCATCGCGGACTTCAGCCGCTCGCTGCCGCCCCGCGCCGTGTCCTCCTCGGTGAACCCCTGCCGGTACCAGCTGCTGCGGTAGTTCGGCAGGCCGGTGTAGATCTCGAGATGGGCGTGGGCGCGGGCGCGCCAGGTGTCCTCGTCGCCGTCGATGACAGCGCCCGCCTCGACGACCAGGGCCTTGTCGGGACCGAGGACCTCCCGCGCCTGCGCGGTGTGCTCGGGCAGGGTCAGGTAGGGCAGCGCCCCGTCGGCCAGCTCGCCGGCGGTCTCGAGCATCCGCGGGCCGAGGGCCGCGATCATCCGCGGGTGCGCCGGTGCGGCGTCGGCGACGACGGGGTCCTTCGCGTCGAGCGCCTGCAGGTACTCGCGCATGGCGGCCAGTGGCCTGTCGTAGCTCCCGCCGCGGAGGCGTTCGACGAGCGGGGCGTGGCTGACGCCGAGCCCCATCACGAACCGGCCCGGGTGCATCGCCCCGATCGTGGCCTGCGCGGACCGGGCCGCGAAGGCGTCGCGTCCCCAGATGTTCGCGATCGACGAGCCGACCACGAGCTCGGTGGTGTCGGCCAGCGCCAGCGTCGCCTGCAGGAAGGCGTTGCGCCCGTAGGCCTCGCCGTACCACAGCGCCCCGGCGCCCATCCGCTCGACCTCGGCGGCCCAGGCCCGGGCGTCCGCGACCGGGAGGCCGTCCAACGCCCCGGTCCAGATCCCGATCCGTCCCATGCGGGTCCGCAGCTCGTCGACCACCGCGTCACCCATGCGTGCTCCTCGTCGTGGACGTCGAGCTCGACGGTAGTGAGGCGACCAGGTGACGTCGTCCGCGGTGCTGCCTGCTCACCAGACCCGCGGTTGCAGCCACGGACCGGGCAGCGGTGCGAGGCGACGACTGCAGACGGCGAGGATGCTGGTGCTGACCACGGCGATCAGCGACCAGGACACGACCTCGGCGACGTTGAGCGGGCCGCCGGCCACGGCCGTCCCGACCGCCATCGCCAGCAGCGCCAGGCCGAGCGTCACCATCTTGACCAGCACGACCGCGCCCAGGGCCGGTCCGGCCGGGTGGCCACGCAGCAGCAGCACGCCCGAGCCGACCACCAGCGGCAGCACGAAGGCCAGGTCCAGGACGTGGACGGTGCTGGGCACGTCGTAGACGAACAGCCCGTCGGGCACGCCGCCCGGCAGGGTGGACAGGTCCTGCACCAGCCAGAGCAGGGCGAACAGGCTGCCGGTCACGATCAGGAACCAGCCGACGCCGCGCCGGGGAAGGTGGTGCGCGGCCTCGTGGAGCACGTGCACGTCGGTGCGGATGGCCCCGTCGAGCAACGCCCAGAACGACAGCCCGATGGCGGCGACGTACAGCAGGAACGCGTCGTTGTAGGGGACCACCACGTACATCAGGTAGGTGTAGGTGACGTAGGCCAGCACGCCCAGCCACACCAGGTGGGCACGCAGCGACCCGCGGCGGGCCAGGTGCGCGGTCACGACCAGCACCGGGGCCGTCAGCAGGGTCAGCACGTCCTGGCCGCGCAGGGTCGCCCCGAGGTACTCGCGTGCCGGGGTCTCCCGGTACGCCCCGCTGGCCAGCAGCCCGTACAGCGTGGCGGCGACGAGCACCCCCGCGAGGGTCCAGCTCAGGACGAGGTGGACGGGGCGTGTGACCGGGGCGTGGTGCTCGGGCTGCAGGATCGGCGTGTGGACGAGGGTCGCCATGGCGGCACCACCGGTTCGATGCTCACCCCGAATCCTCCCCCCTCCGACGCCGCCGGCCCCGGGCCGAAGGGCCCGACGTGGCCCGGCCGGTCGCCCCGGCGATCGCAGCCAGCAGCGCCGCCAGGCCCGCCCCGCCGCCGGTCGACGGCAGCGGCGCCCCGCCGGCCCCGCCCTCCTCGGCCTCGCCGCCCGCCACCCCCACCGGGCGCAGTCCCGGCGTCGTCCGGGCTCGGGTCGTCGGCGGGGGCCGGGTCGTCGTTCGGCAGCCCGATGGTGTCGCGGGCCGCTGCCTCCGGGTCCGTCGGCAGCTGCCCGACGACCGCCTCGGCCGGGTCGAGCCGGCGGCCGCAGCCGCCCTCGTCGCCGGGGGCGCAGGCCTGGAAGCGGGTGACGCCGCCGAAGGTCCCGGTCCAGACGGTCTCGTCCGGGCCGACGGTCGTCGCGGCGTAGAAGCTGTTGGACATCGGGAAGGCGGTGGTGGGCACGGTCAGCACGACCTCGCCGGTGTCCCAGTCCAGGCCCTCGAGCGTCCACACGCCGTCGCGCGCCCCGATCCCGTACAGCAGCCCGGACGCGGCGCTCATCGTCGGGATGCCGTTGGGGATGGCCACGTCCGGGTTGGCCCAGACCTCGCTGCAGGTGCGGGTGGCCGGGTCCCACGCGAACCGCTGGATGCCGCGCGGCTCGTTGCCGGGCAGGCCGCTGAGCAGCTGGCTCAGCGGGGCGGCGCGGGGCGGCAGCTGGCCCAGCACCGGGTCGAGCTGCATGAGGTTGTTCACCACGACCGCCGAGGTGCCGCGCACCAGCACGGACTGCTCCGACAGCGACCGCTGCGCGTCGGGGTCGCCGAAGGTGACCGGCACCTCGCAGGCGATGCGCGGGTCGGCGCCGGGACGGATCGGCTCCCAGTCGGCGGGGACCTCGTCGCGCCACATCAGCACCAGGTGCATCAGCTCCTGCCCGTCGGTGATGACGACGAACCGGTCGTCGTCGCCGGTGCCCATCAACGAGGGGGTCGCGCCCGACCCCGCCCCGAGCCGGCCTCCGCCGGACCCACCGGCGCCCGCGTAGCCGGCCCGCCACGTCACCGCGAGGCCGTCGGGGCCGTCGTCGACGCGCACCATCGCGTGGCTGGTCACCACGTAGATGCCGCCGTCCTCGTCGGCGGCGATGGAGTTCGACACCGTCTCGACCGCCCCGTCCGGGCCGCCGGCGCAGTCGGGACCGTTCAACGACAGCGTCCGCAGGTGCGCGGCGTCCATCTTCGCCGGGTCGCGCGGGACCGTGCCGACCACGCCGTTCGCGGTGGCGAACGCCACCCGGCCGTCCCAGGTCATGGTGATGCCGACCAGCGTGTCGTCGTCACCGCACCGGGCCTCGGCGGGCAGGTCGAAGCGGCGCAGCAACGCGATGGTGGACCGGCGCTCGCCGGGGACGGCGTCGCCGTAGACCTCGAGCCCCGTCGCCTGGCCCACCAGCAGGTGGTTGTCGGCGTCGACGACGTTGTAGGCACCGGAGACGGACACGGTCCCCGGCCCGGCGCCCTCCTCGACCTGCGGGATGTACTTGTCGATGACGGTGACCGTGGCCGGGTCGATCTTGACCACCTCGGCCGTCGCCCCGACCGTCGACGCCCAGATCACCCGACCGCCGTCCGGGTACGTCGGCGAGAACGACAGCACGATCGGGGCGGCCACGAGGCTGTCGTGGTCGACGTTGACGTGGTCGGCCGGCCCCGCCGGACCCGGGAACGGCGACGAGGCCTGCGCGTAGGCGTTGCGGTGGTTGCCGGGCCAGGGCGAGTCGGCCAGGTGCGGGTTGCACGGCGGCTCGACGCCGTCGGTGGCCGGCGGGGTCGTGCAGCTCGGAGCGGCCGTGGCCGGTGCCGGCGCGCCCACCACCATCACGGCGGCGGTCGCGACCGCCGCCAGGGCGGCAAGGCGTCGGCCGGTCGAGGCAGTCGGGGTGGGCATGACGGCGGTCCTCGGGAGGGCAGACGGAGGAGACGGGGCGGGGCGCCCCGGTCGAGAGGTTCGACGTCACGCCCCGGCCTCCTGCCCACCCTTGGCCGTGTGGCCATGCTCCGTGGCGGTTCAGCGGCGGGGGTCACCTGCCGACGAGGGGGAGGGGAGCGCGGCGACCCGCCCCGCCCCGCGGAGGACGCCCGTGCCCGAGCTCGGCCTGCTGACCACGATGGTGATCGCCGTCGCCGTCGGCGTGGCCGCGGCCCTGTGGACCCGCCACCGCCACCGCCGGGCGCTGGCCGACGAGGTGGCCTCGCGCGAGGCCGTGCTGACCTCGGTCCTGCAGGGATCCTCGGACATCATCGGGCTGCTCGACGAGCAGGGCGTGTTCACCTTCCTGAACCGCGCCACCTTCGCCGTCCACGGCTACCGCCCCGAGGAGCTGGTCGGCACCAACGTGTTCGACCTGTTCCACCCCGACGACCGCGGGATGGTGCTGCGGGCGGTGCAGGAGGGCGACCTGGCCAGCGGCGTCGAGCTCGCCCACCGCATGTACGACGTGCGGGGCGCGGTCCGCCACGTCGAGACCAAGGTCAGCCGCCCCATCCGCGGGTCCGGCTACGTCCTCAACGTCCGCGACGTGACCGAGCGTCGCCAGCTGGAGGCCGAGATCCTCCACCACGCCCTGCACGACGCCCTCACCGGGCTGGCCAACCGCCGCGCCTTCACGGCGCGGCTCGAGGAGGCCCTGGCCCGCTACGCCCGGTCCGGCCACCCCGTCGGGCTGGTGATGCTCGACCTCGACGACTTCAAGCCGGTCAACGACACCCACGGCCACCAGGCCGGCGACGAGGTGCTGGTCGAGGTGGCCCGCCGCCTCACCGACGGCGTACGTGCCACCGACCTGGTCGCCCGCGTCGGTGGCGACGAGTTCGCCATCGTCTGCGAGGGGGCCGTCGACGAGACCGACGTCGCGACGCTGGCCGCCCGGCTCGGGGGGATGGTCGACGAGCCGATCCGCCTGGCCCGCGGCGTGGACGTGGCGGTGTCGGCCAGCCTGGGGATCGCGACGGCGTGGCCGGGCTGCGACGGCGACGAGCTGCTGCGCGAGGCCGACCAGCAGCTGTACGTGGTCAAGCACGCCCGCCGCGAGGACGGCGCGGTGCCGTCCCGCCGCTGACCGCTCAGCGCAGCCGGCCGTCCTCGTCGAGCACGTCGCGCCAGCCACGGGTCGGCTCCCACCCGAGCAGGCGCTGTGCCTTGCCCGAGTCGATGCCCGACGCGTCGGGGCGGTCGGTGGGGCGCAGCTCCACGTCGGCGTCGGGCAGCACGGCCTCCATCAGCTCGGCCAGCGGCCGGCCGGTGGCGTTGTCCGGCTGGGCGACGTAGACGACCTCGTGGCCGGTGAGCTCGACCTCCACGGCCAGCCGGATCGCCTCGGCCAGGTCGTCGTTGTCGGTGTACGACCAGAACGCGGGCGAGGGCTCGAACGGGTGCCGGACCATGTGCCCGACGTTGCGCTCGTAGTTGTCCCGGGTCTGCACCCACGACGGGCGGATCGACACGATCGAGATGTCGCTGCGTCGCACGGCCGCGTCGCACCACTGCTCGATGACGTGCTTGCCGAACCCGTACGGGTCCTGCGGGGCGACGGGGGTGTCCTCGTCGAGGGGCACGTAGGGCGGCAGGAACGGTCGCTCGGCGAAGATCATCCCGGGGACGGTCTCGCTGGACAGGTTCACCAGGCGGGACACGCCCCAGCGCACGCACGCCTCGACGACGTTGAACCCCGCCATCACGTTGTTGTGGAAGACCACGTGCGGGGCGTGGTGGGCCGGGTCGGGGATCGCGCCGGTGTGGACCACGGCGTCCACGCCCCGCACCAGCGCATACACCGCCCCGGCGTCGGTGAGGTCCGCCTGCAGGTAGGCGGGCTCGTCCGGCAGGTCGCGTTCGTGGACCGGCGGGGCGAGGTCGGTGGCCACGACCTCGTGCCCGGCGGCCATCAGCGCCGTCGCCGCGGCGGCTCCGACCTTGCCCTTCGCCCCGGTGACCAGCACTCGCACGTCGACCTCGCTGCGCTCGCTCGGGACCACGGTAGGCGGCGCATCCACGGCAGGTGGCCGACCACCCGTTCCGGGGCGGCCCGGCGGGTTACGGTGCGGATGTCCCGGCGGGGTCTCGCGCCACAGGGTGGTCGTCCGCCGGTCGAACGGGTACGCCGATGGACGCGCTGCGGGCCGACGACACGCTGCTCCGACGCGTGCACCTGGTGGTCCTGGCGATCCCGCTCGGGCTCGTCCTGGTGCTGTGGGTCCTCGTCGGCACCCCGGACGCCTTCCGCATGATCGTGTTCCCCGGGGTGGCCGTGGTGCACGGCACGCTGCTGGCCGGCCTGCTGACCGGCCGGCTGACCGTCCGCCAGACCGCCCCGTGGGTGGTGGTGTCGCCGGCCGTCGTGCTCGTCGCCCGGCTGCTGGTCTGGGAGCTGGTTCCGACCTCGCGGCCCGAGGACCTCGGCCTCGTCGTGGCGGCCGTCGCCTGGTTCGGGGTGCTCGCCGCCCTCGCGTTCCTGGTGTTCGGGACGCGGCGGGGCGTCATCGTCAGCCTGGTCGGGTTCGCCCTGGTGGAGGCGGGTGCGGCGTGGTCGTCCGTCGACGGGATGCTGGCGGACGCCGGGACGGGGCGCGGGCCGATCGCGATCGTCGTCTTCCTGGCGGCCGGACACGTCGCGCTCGTCGGCGTCCTGTGGGTGCTGGCCCGTGACGTCGAGCACCTCGCCGCGGTGCGCACCCGGGCCCAGGTGCTCGAGGAGCAGGCCACCACCGACCCGCTGACGGGCGTGGCCAACCGTCGCCGCCTCGACGACGAGCTGCAGCGGCTGGTCGCCGCCGCCCGCCGCTACGACCAGCCGCTCTCGGTGGTGCTGGTCGACCTCGACGAGTTCAAGGCCGTCAACGACACCCACGGCCACGAGGTCGGCGACCAGGTGCTGGTCGCCACGGTGCGGTCGCTCGCGCAGGCGGTCCGGGAGGCCGACCTCCTCGGACGCTGGGGCGGCGAGGAGTTCCTGCTGCTCGCCCCCGTGACCGACCACGAGGCGGCCTGCGTCCTGGCCGAGCGGTGCCGCCGGCTGGTGGCCGACGCCCGGGTCGCCCGCCCCGGTGTCGCGGTGACGGCCAGCTTCGGGGTGGCCACGCTGGCCGCCGACGACGACGCGCGCGCCCTGATGCGTCGCGCCGACCTCGCCCTGTACACGGCCAAGCGCGAGGGCCGCGACCGGGTCGTGGGGATGGCCGAGGTCGGCAGCTTGGAGGACCTCGGGACGCCGCCCGCCCCGCGCCCCGCGGTCGACGAGGCCTGATCCCACGAGGCCCCGCGCGGCGCGGATGTGCGCGGACCGACGCACCGGGGCCTACGGTGCGCCCCACACGCTTCCAGGAGAAGGTCACACCATGGCCAAGGACAAGGCGAACAAGGTCAAGGTCGTCGCACGCAACGACGGCCAGTTCAAGGTCCGCATCGTGTCGTCCAACGGCAAGACGCTGGCCGAGTCGGAGAAGCTCTACGCCACGCGCGGCACGGCCAAGACCGCTGCGAAGGCGCTGGCGGGCAAGCCGCTGGAGCTCGACGAGGACTAGCCCGTCGGGTCTCGACGACGGGTGGTTCCACCGCAGGCGGCAGTGACATCGGGTCACTGCCGCGCTACGTTGTGTTAGTGACCGTCCGGTCGACGAGGATCGAGGTCTGGGCGTGCGGGATCCGTTCGAGGTGCTGGGACTTCCCGAGGACGCGAGCTCGGGCGAGGTCGCGGCTGCCTATCGCCGGCTCGCCCGGAGCTGGCACCCCGACCGGCACGCGTCCGCGGGCCCCTACCGTCACGTGCTCGCCGAGTTCCGCATGGCCGAGATCAGCGACGCCTTCCGCCAGCTGCTCGACCCGTACGAGGGCGTGGGCACCTTCGACTACCGCCGCGCCGCGCCCACCGAGTTCGTGTCGGCGTGAGCGTGGCGCGGCGCGCCGCGCCCACCGAGTTCGTCTGCTGGCGTGACCGGCGCGGCGGGCCTCAGTGGCCGTCACGTCGTCCGCGCAGTCGGAGCAGGGCTGCTCCCACGATCGCGGCGGCGGCCGCCCCCGCCCCGCCGCCGGTGGTCGGCAGGGGCACGGTCGTGGTCGGCGTGGCGGCCGCGGCCCGCACGCTGCTCGCCGGGGCGGCGGTCGTCGAGGTCGCGCCGGTGGGCGCCGCCCCGCTGCCGGGGGCCGCGTCCGGGTCGAGGTGGAACGGGCTGGTGTAGGCCAGGGCGCCACCGGCCGGGCTCCAGCCCGACGGGGCGCGGGGGTCGCGGGTGGCGGGGTCGGGATCGCACACGCGCAGCACGAGCCAGCGCCCGTCGGCGACGTCGTGGGGGACGGTGAACCGGATCGGCGGCTGGCCGCCCCGCGGGACGGTGACGGTGCGCTCGTCCACGACGGTGGGCAGCGGGGTGCCGGTGGCCAGGACCTGCACGACGAGCTCGCGGCCCCACCAGTCACGCCCGCGGTCGACGTCGAGCGCGAAGGTGACGGGCCCGCTGCGGTGGCCCAGGGTCGAGCCCATCGGGACCCCGTTGGCCGTCGCGTCGATGCGCAGGCCCTTCAGGTTGGTGGCGAACACCCGGCGGGCGAGCAGGGCCTCGCGGACGCCGTCGGCGGTCAGCTCGCGCACGTACACGCCGGTGCGGCCCTTGCCGTCCGGCGCGCCCCAGTCGGTCCCGTGCTCGTCGGTCACGCCGGTCAGCCCGGGCTTCCAGCCCGCGTCGAGGCAGGCGACCAGCGGCGAGGCCAGGCCGAGGTCGTCGGTGCGTTCGAACAGGTAGTCGTCGCGCCGGTTGAACAGCTCGAGCCCGACGCAGCGGTCGACCAGGGCCGCGTCGAACGCCCAGTCGCCGAAGCGGCCGGCCTCGCGCCCCGGGTGGTTGAACCCGAAGATGCCGTCCGCCCCGCCGCCGAGCCCGGGCGTGGACGGGGCGAGCTTGAGCCACTCGAACCAGCCGGCCATCCCGGCACCCGCGGCCGGCGTGGCGTCCACCAGCTCGGACAGCGCGGCCACGACCTCGGTCGGGGCGGGGAACCCCTCGGCGGTCGCGAACCGGGCGAGGTCCGCCGGCGTGCCGAGCCCGCCGGTGTGCAGCGGGTCGGTGAACTCCTGCGAGAACCACACGTTCATGTGCCCGAGCGTCGGGCTGGACCACTCGAACCCGCGGATCGCGACGAACTCGTCGTCGACGCTGTTGGCCCGGGCGAGCTCGGCGCTGACCTGCCACGAGCCCTCGTGCATGCCGGCCAGCGCCATGCACTCGGCGTGGGCGCCCTGGTCGAGCAGGGAGGCGGGCAGGCACACGGACTCGGGCAGCCCGTCGTTGACGGTCGAGTGGTCGGTCAGCGCGGCGACGTCCAGGCCCTGCGACCGCATCGACGCGAAGGCCTCGGACGCCTCGCCGTCACCGTCCGACAGCAGCGTGTGGTTGTGCAGGTCGGCGTGCACCAGCAGGCGCGTGGGGTCGAGCCGCGACGCCCGTGAGGTGCCGTAGTGGTCGGTCGGGCCGAGCGGCCCCGCCAGCGCCCCGCTCGGGCGTGCCAGCAGCATCGCCCCGGCGGCCGCCCCGCCCTGCAGCACCTGCCGTCGTGAGATCGGTCGCATGGCTCGCCTCCCGGTGTCGCCGGGAGGTTCGCCGCGGGGCGGGGCGGTCCCTGCCGCGCCGCGGTGCCATGCCCCATCCGGCGCCGATGCGTGGGGCATCCAGGCGGCAGGATGGGACACGGCACCCATCGGCCGGGATCAGCTCCCGACGCTGGTGACGCTCAGGATGTTGCCCTCGGGGTCGGTGAACCACGCCGAGGCTGTGTCCTCCCGGCGGATGATCTTGCCCTTGCCGGCGCCCTGCGAAGCCCATGGCCTCGAGGTCGTACTCCTCGAACCGCACGCCCCGGCTCTCGAGGTCGACGACGGCCGCGTCCACGTCGGGGACGAGGAAGTACATGCACGTGTGCTCGGCGGGGACTGGCCACCTGCGTCCGGTACAGCAGGAACTCCGAGCCGTCCCCGCACTCGAACCGGATCGCCTCGCTCGGCATCTCGTCGATGACCTTGGCGCCGAGCGTGTCCTCGTAGAACCGCCGGGCCCGGTCGATGTCGTGGGTGGGCACGATGGCACAGGCCTTGCTGTCTCCCAACATGTCGCCGACCTCTCTTCGGGGCGATTCCCCCACGGTCCGCCTCGGCGGCCGCGCGGTCAAGGCGTGGAGGCCTCTGCCGGCCAGAGGGTCGTGCGCAGCCCCGAGGCGCGCGCGACGCGGCGGCCGACCGCGCCCCGCACCGCCTCCTCGGACCCGACCAGCGTGACGCCGTGCTGGGCGCGGGTGACGGCGGTGTAGAGCAGCTCGCGGGTGAGGATCTGCGAGGAAGCGTCCGGCAGCACGACCACGACGTGGCCGAACTGCGAGCCCTGGGACTTGTGGATGGTCATGGCGTGCACGGTCTCGATGTCCTCGAGCCGGCTGGGGGCGAACGTGCGCACGCCGCCGCTGCCGTGGAAGGCGACGGCCACACCGTCGCCGGCCCGCACGACCACGCCGACGTCACCGTTGTAGAGGTGCAGCCGCGGCTCGTTGCGGGTGACCAGCACGGGGCGCCCGACGTGGAACCGGGCCGTGGGCACGAAGCCGTCCACCTCCTCGGTCAGCCACCGTTCGACCAGCCGGACCCATCCGGTCACGCCCACCAGCCCCCGCCGGTGGGCGCACAGCACGCGCAGCGTGTCCATGGCGGCCAGCGCCCCGCCGGCGTCCCCGGCCTGCGCGGCGGTGGTGACCGCCCGCCCCGCCGCGACCACCCGTGCGCGGACCTCGGCCAGCTCGGCGACGTCGCGGGCCTCCCCGGGCGCCTCGACCCAGGTCAGGTCGTCGGCCCCGGACCGCAGCACCTCGACCACCGCGTCGCCGTCGCCGCGGTGGATGGCGCCGGCGAGGTGGGCGATCCCGGACTCGGCCGCGAACCGGCGCCCCGCCCCGAGCACCACCACCGCGTCGTCGATCCCGCCGTCGCGCGCCTCCGTGACCACGTCGGGTCCGAGCGGCTCGCCGGTGGCCGCCTCGAGCGCCGCGCGGTGCGCCTCGGTCATGCACAGCCCGGTGCCGGAGGGCCCGACGATGTCGGCCAGCACCGCCCCGGCCTCGACCGACGCGAGCTGGTCGGGGTCGCCCACGAGCACGAGCGTGGTGTCGGTGCGCATGGCCTCGAGCAGCTTGGACATCAGCGGCAGGTCGACCATCGAGGTCTCGTCGACGACCACGACGTCGTGGGGCAGCCGGTGGGTGCGGTCGTGCCGGAACCGGGTCGCGCTGTGCGGGGTCCAGCCCAGCAGCCGGTGCAGGGTCGAGCCCTCCAGGCCGGCCAGCCGGGCGCGGACCGCGTCGGACACCTGCAGCGCCGGGTCGGCCACGGCGTCGCGCAGCGAGGCGGTGAGCCGGTCGGCGGCCTTGCCGGTCGGGGCGGCCACCGCGACCCGTGGGGCGGCGCCCGGATCGGCCAGCTCGTGCAGCAGCGCCAGCAGCCGGGCGACCGTGTGGGTCTTGCCGGTGCCGGGCCCGCCGGCGATCACCGTCAGCGCCCGCCGCGCGGCGGTGGCCAGCGCGAGGCGCTGCGCGGTCGGGGCGTTCCTCCCCGGCCGGGAGCAGCCGGTCGATCGCCTCGCGGACCCGGTCGAGGTCGACGTCCTCGTCCACCCGCCCCGCCCGGGCCTTCAGCACTGCGGCGACGCGCCGCTCGTAGCGCCAGTAGCGGTCGAGGTAGAGCCGGTGCCCGACCAGCACGAGCGGTCGGTCGTGCTCGGGCTGCAGCTCGGCCCGCGACGGCGTGCCCTCGGGGCGCACCCGCACCAGCGGGCTGTCGGCCAGCATCGCGCGCCAGGGGTCCGGGTCCGGCCAGGGCAGCGCCGCCACGTCGACGGCCGACTCCTCGCCGACGGTGATCGTGCTGACCACGTCGTCGAGCGCGACGCACACGTGGCCGTGCTGCGGGGCGCGCAGGGCCAGGGCGGCGGCCAGCAGCACCTCGGGGCGCGACTCGCCGGTGACCTCGGCCAGCACCCGCGCCCCGTGGACCTCGACCGGGCCGAGCACGCCCGCGCGGTTGAACGCCACCAGCGCCTCCGGGGTGCCCGTCGCCACCCGCACGTCGTCGCGGTCGAGCTCGGCCGTCGCCGGCCTGCACCGGCGGCGTGGTCGTCGTCGGCTCGCTCATGCCGGACCCCCGTGGAGCAGGTCGGAGGTCGCCGTGATCAGCGACGCCGGCGGGTCCCAGGCGAACACCCCGCAGGGGCGGCCGTCGGGCGCGGGGGTGGCGGGCCCGGCCATGCCGCGCAGGAAGAGGTAGAGGACGCTGCCGAGGGAGCGCCCCGGGTCGTAGGCGCGCCCCAGTCGCCACCGCAGCGTCCGGTGCATCGCCACCGCGTACAGCAGCGCCTGCACCGGGTAGTGGCCGTGGGCCATCGCCCCGGCCAGGGCGTCCTGCCGGTAGTCGAAGGCGGTCAGCGGTTCGCCCCACACCCCCAGCCGGTTGGTCTTGTGGTCGATCACGTGGAACACGTCGCCGTCGGGGCCCGGCCGCCGCACGATCAGGTCGATGAACCCGCCGAGGAACCCGCGCAGCGGACGGTCCAGCAGCGGGGCGGGCACCGCGTCCGGGTAGCCGGCCAGCGGGTCGTCGGCCGGGAGGTGGTCGGCGAGCAGCGCGACCACGTCGCCCAGCACCGCGGGGCGCCCTCCGGCCAGGTGCAGCGGCAGCTCGAAGCCCATCTCGTCGCGGCGGTGGGACCGGGCGACGTCCCGCAGGGCCAGCCCACCGGCGGCGTCCCCCAGCGGCGTCTCGATCGCGGCCCGGACCCCGGTCACCAGCAGGTCCGGGTCGAGGTCCAGCCGGCGTGCGCGCAGCTGCGCCTCCACCACCCCGCGGACCTCGGCGTCGAGGTCGGCCGCCGCGAAGTCGGTGTGCTCGAGCACGCCGTGGACGAACGTGCCCACGTGGCGCCCCCCGGGCAGGTCGGCCAGCGGCAGCGCCGTCGCCCGCAGCCCGTGCGGGTCGTCGTCGCCGACCACGCCGCCCTCGGCCTCGTCCTCGTCGACCGCGCCGGTGGGCTCGTCGTCCTTGACCGGCTCGCCGGGCTCGGACCCGACCCGGGGGTCGTCGACGTCCAGCGCGGTCAGGGCCGAGTAGGAGGTGCGGCGCCAGGTCTGGTCCAGCGCCCGCGTGAACCGGGCCCGGTCGAGCTCGGCCAGGTCGGTGTCCGTGGGGCGCCACGGGGCGTCGGCCGGGTGCTCGCCGACCTCCTCGACGACCAGCGTCCCGGCGCTGGTCGCGGCCAGCCGGTCGCAGGCGGCACGGATGCCGGCGTCGTCGAGCAGCGGGGCGGGCTGGTCGGTGTGGGGCGTGCCCGCGTCGTCGCGGCACAGCAGGACCCGCCCGAGCCCGGACCACTCGGGCATCCCGGCCGGGGCGTACCACGCCACCACCTGGTGCTTCGCCCGGGTCATCGCCACGTACAGCAGGCGCAGCTCCTCGCCCCGCAGCTCGTCCTCGGCGGCGGCGACGTGGTCGGCGTGCTCGGGGTGGGTGGTCCCCCCGACGTCGACCAGCCGGTCGCCGGCGTCGTCGTGGAACACCGGCACGTCCGAGGCGCCGCCGGAGGACGACCACAGGTACGGGCAGTACACGACGGGGAACTCGAGCCCCTTGGACCCGTGGATCGTGAGGATCTGCACGGCGTCGCGGTCGGTCTCGAGCCGGCGCAGCCGTTCGTCGTCACCCTCGCCCTGGGCCTCGGCGACCTGGTCGCGGAACCAGGTCGCCAGCCCGGTGGGGCCGAGGTGCTCGCCGGTGGCGGCGGCGTGGGCGAGCTCGGCGAGGTGCTCGAGGTCGGCCAGCACCCGCTCGCCGCCCTCCTCGCCCAGCAGCCGGCGGCGGACCTCGCGCTGCAGCAGGATCGACCGGAAGGTCGCGGCGACGCCGTGGGTGGTCAGCGTGCGGGCCCACCGGTGCACGTCCTCGTGCAGCCGGTCCCAGTCCTGCTCGGTGGCCGCGGCCAGCCGGTCCGCGGTCCAGCCGATCCAGTGGCTGAGCGCCAGGGCCCGGACGCGCGACGACGCGGCGGGGCGTTCGAGCGCGTCGAGCAGCCGCCGCCAGTCGGTCGCCGCCGGGGTGAGGAACACGCTGCCCGCCCCGCCCACGACCGCCGGCACGTCGACCGCGCGCAGCGCGTCGTGGACCAGCTCGGCCTGGGCGTGCGAGCGCACCAGCACCGCGACGTCGCCGGCCTCCAGCGCGCGCCGGCGCGTCTCGACCCCGTCCGCGTCGCGGTCCGCCAGCTCCGGGACGTCCTCGAGCAGCGCCACCACGTCGGCGGCCAGGTCCCGGGCGACCAGGTCACGGACCTGGGCCGCGTTCGGCTTGTCCTCCCAGATGCGGAACGACGGGTGGCGCGGCACCACCCGCAGCCGCAGCGGGGTCGCGTGCCGGTCGCGCAGGTAGCGGGGCGCGTCGTGGCCCGGCGCCGCGTCGACGGGGCGGTGGGGGATGTCGGGATGGCCGAAGTGCACGCCGTCGAACAACGCCCCGAACGCGGTGAGCACCCCGGCGTCGGACCGCCAGCTGGTCCCGAGCGTGCGGTGCACCGCGGCCTGCCGGCGGGCCTGCAGGTAGGCGTGGACGTCGGCGCCCCGGAACGCGTAGATGGCCTGCTTGGGGTCGCCGATGAGGACCAGGGCCCGACCGGCCGTGTCGGTGTCGTCGGGCGTGTCGGTGAACGCCCGCGACACGATCCGCCACTGCACCGGGTCGGTGTCCTGGAACTCGTCGATCAGCGTGACCCGGTACCGCTGGCGCAGCGCCGCCCGGGCCGCCCCGCCCCGCGCCGGGTCGTGCAGCGTCGCGTCGAGCCGGGTCAGCAGGTCGTCGTAGGACAGCAGCCGGCGCTGGCGGGCGCGGCGGGCCACCTCGGTGCGGATGCGGTGGGCGAGCTGCACCCGCAGGGCCGCGACCGGGTCGGTCGAGGCGTCGGGCACCAGCGGCGTGGTGGGGTTGGCCACCGCGACCCGGCCGAGGTGCAGCAGCGTGTCGCGGTCCAGGCGGGGCGTGTCGGTCGGCTCGAGCCAGGTCGCCACCAGCAGGTCGTCGACCACCTCCTCGACCAGCTCGGCGACGTCGTCGACCAGCTCGGCGTCGCGGTCGAGGTCGCTGGCGATCCCCAGCCCGTCGAGCACGTGCTGGCAGAACCCGTGGATGGTCGCGATCGTGGCGACGTCCACGTCGGTCAGCGCCCGCGCCAGGCGCGCCTGCCGGCGGCGCAGCTCGTCGCGGTCCCCGATCCCCGCCACGCGGTCGAGCACCGGGTCGTCGCGGTCCACCGGCGCCCCGCCGAGCACCGCCTCGACGTGGTCGGCGGCCTGCACCAGCCGGGCCCGGACGCGGTCGCGCAGCTCGGCGGTGGCGGCACGGGTGAAGGTCACCACGAGCAGCTGCGGCAGCCGGACCTCGGTCTCGGCCACCCACCGGGTCGCCAGCCCGGCGATGGTGAAGGTCTTGCCGGTGCCGGCGCTGGCCTCGAGCACGAGGCTGCCGGACGGCAGCGGGGCGCGCAGGTCGAACGGCTGCGGGGCGGTCGGGGCGGGGCGGTCGGGGGCGGGGCGTGCTCGCTCATCGCTGTTCCCGTCGCTGCTCGGCGTCGAGGACCGGCTGCCACAGCCGCCAGGCCCAGGCGACCACGCGCCGGTGGTCGTCGGTCCACGACGACTCGTCGTCGCGGCACGCCTCGGCCAGCAGGGCGTCGGTGGGGACCTGGCCGCCCAGCACCAGCAGGTGGTACGGGTCGAGGTCCTCGCGTGGGAACGGGGCGAAGCCGTCGGTCTCCCACACCTTGGGGACGTAGCGGTCCGCGGCCTGGTCGCGGCTGAGGTTCTCGGCGACCTTCGCGGACGCCTCGCAGTACAGCGGCGCCGGGGCGCGCATCCCCCGGTCGTACAGCTCGACCAGCCGGCGCAGCTGGCGGGTGGCGTGGGCGGCCACGTCCTGCGCGTCGCCAGCAGGGCGGCGCAGCATCACGGCCTGGGCGGTGTGGCGGCGCCACGGGTGCTGCCCGACGGTCACCGCCCCGCACTCGGCGTCCGGGTCGTGGGCGGACAGCGCCAGCCACCGGGCCCAGGCCGCCAGCCGGTGCCGCGGCTTGACCCTCGAGTACCCGACGGTCGTCAGCACCAGTGCCTCGCCCAGCCGGGCCACGTCCGGGACGCTGCCGGCCAACCGCCGGCCGTCGGGCAGGGTCACCTCGACGTCGACGGTGGTGCGCTCGCCCGGGTGGACCCCCACGCGACCCGCCAGCGTGATGATCCGTTCGACGTGCTCGCGGATGCGGCCCAGGTCCTCGGTGGCCAGCGCCCCGGGCGGCACCAGCCCGCGGGCCCGGACGACCTCCACGGCCCGATCGGGGTCGTGCCCGTCCCGCCACGCCTGCACGACCGGGTCGCCGACCTTCCACGCGTCCAGGCCCTTGAGCGACGAGCCGATCCGGTCGCTGATCGCCTCGTCGTCGGTCGGCAGGGTCAGCTCGAGCCGTTGCCGCACGAACGCCTTGGCCGGGTGCTCGAGGAAGGCCACGAGGTCGTCGAGCTCGATCACGTCGCCGTCGGGCGGCGGCAGCGGGTCGGTGAGGAACGGCGCGACCGGGACGGGCTCGGTGCGCGCCGCGGTGGCGGCGGCCAGCATCGACGGGTCGAAGCTCCACGGTCGGTCGCCGGCGCCCCGCGGCCCTGCACCCAGCCCGCCCGGCGTGAAGTTGCGGTGGTCGTGCTCGGCCAGCCGGTGGCGCGTGGTCAGGTGCGTACGCGGACGATCCTCGTCGGGCGAGGCGACCGTGCGGTCGATCACGTCGAGCAGCTCGTCGACGGGCACGGCCGGCGGGCGGTCCTCGTTGGTGCGCACGTCGCGCCCCGCCCACGTCACGACCAGCGTCTCGGTGGCGGCCAGCAGGGCGTCGAGCAGCAGCTGGCGGTCCTCGGACCGCGCGTCGCGGTCACCGACCCGCGGGGCGGTGGCCAGCAGGTCGTCGCTGTCGGCCACGGTGGTGCGCGGGAAGGCGCCGTCGTCCAGGCCCAGCAGGCACACCACCCGGTGGGGCACGGACCGCATCGGCACCAGCGTGGAGAAGGTCAGGTCGCCGGTGCGGTGGCTGGAGGTCGTGGGCCGTCCTGCCAGCCGCTCGGCCAGCGCCGTGCGGACCTCGGCCAGGGCCAGCTCGACCGGGCTGGTCTCGCCGGCGGTGGTGGCGTCGTCGACCAGCTCGTCGAGCACGCGGTGCAGCTGCAGTCGCTGCCAGACGGTGTCGGCGTCGGTCGCGGTCAGCCGGTCGGCGGTCGCGCCGATCGCCTCGCGCCACCCGTCGATGGGGCGGGGCGCGGCGAGGTCGTCCAGCACGTCCGCCAGTCGCGCCACCAGCTCGACGAACCGCCCCGCGAGGTCGCTGGCCTGGCCCTCGAGCCCGTCGAAGGGCACGATCCCCTCGACCATCCGCAGGTCCTCGTCGGCCATCGCGACCCCGAGCAGCAGCCGCTGCAGCCCCGCCCGCCACGTGTGGGCGTCGAGGTCGGGCAGCCCCTGGCGCTGCCGGTGCGCCCCGTCGAAGCCCCACCGGACGTGGACCTCGTCGACCCAGGACTCGAGCGTGCCGAGGTCGTCCTCGGCGAACCCGAACCGCTCGCGGACGGGTTCCCGCGCGGCGAGGTCGAGCACGTCGGACGCGGTCACCCGCCCGTCCACCAGGTCGAGCACCTGCGCCACCACCTCCAGCACGGGGTTGGTGCCGCGCAGGGACCGGTCGGCCAGCCGGACCCGCAGCGCCGGCGGGGCGTCGGCCGGCGCGCCCGCCCCGTCGCTGCCCGCCCCGCCCCGGTCGTCGAGCACCGCCTCCGCGCCGAACACGGCCGTGATCAGCGGGGCGAACGCCTCGATGTCCGGGCACATCACGATCACGTCGCGCAGCTCGGGGCCGCCGGGGACGGCGAGCAGGTGCAGGATCGCGTCGCGCAGCACCTCGACCTGCCGCAGCCGGCCGTGGCAGTCGTGCAGCTGCACGGACCGGTCGCTGGGGTCGAGCGGCGGCCTCCTGTCACTGGTCGGCGAGCCCGGGTGCACGTCGTCGCGCACGGCAGCCTGCAGCCGTTCGAGCAGGGTCGGGGCGTGGCCGGGCGGGGCGTCGGGGTCTGTCTGTGTGGGGTCGGGGGGCGTGGGGTCGTGGTGGGCGACGGTGGCGTCGTCGGGCAGCGGGGTGACCAGCTGCAGCTCGCGCACGTCCCGGCCCCACGACCGCAGCAGCGGGTTGGCCGGCAGGTCGGCGGTCGGGTCGGCGTCGCGCAACGGCAGGGCCTGGCCGGCGGCGCTGGCGGCCCGGGTGGCGGCGGTGGCGGTGTGGACCCGCTCCCACAGGTCGCGGGAGGGGTGCAGGAGCAGCAGGTGCAGGTCGCGGTGGGCCCCGAGCGCCGCCACGACCTCGAGGTAGGTGGCCGGCAACGCGGTCAGGCCGAACATGGCCAGGCGGGGCGGCAGGTCCAGCAGCTCGCCGTCCTCGCGCAGGGCGGCCAGCGCCGCCGCGTGGCGTTCGGCGAAGCTGGGCGCCCCGACCCGGTCCGACACCGCCCGCCACAGCTGCGGCTGCCACCGGTGCCGCGGCGGCAGGTCCGCCCCGTCCGGGCCGACGTCGTCGCCCTCGCGCCACCGGCGGATCATCGCCGGGCGGTGCACGCCGTAGCGGTCGAACAGGTCGGCGACGTGCCGGACCGCCCCCAGCCGGCGCGCCAGCCCCGTGCCGTCGTCGTCGGTCCCGCCGACGTGGCCACCGACGTGGGCACGCAGGGGCCCGAGCCGCGGGGCGGCCGGGTCCTCCTCGACGATCGCCAGCAACGGCCAGGTCAGCCGCTCGGGCAGCCACGGGTCCTGCTCGGGGGTGATCCCCGAGCCGCGCGCGACGGCGTCCCGGATCAGCCGGCCGGGGAACGGGAACTCGACGTTGGCGCACACCCCGTCCGAGCCGAGCTCGCCCGTCCCCAGCCGCGCCGCGAGCTCCTGCGAGATCCACCGCTCGATCCCGCGCGAGGGCACCGCCACCACCTCGGGTGCCAGCGGGTCGGGCATCGGCACGGCCAGCGCCTCGGCCAGCGCCCCGACGAGCCGGTCCGCCCGCGGGGCGCGATGCACGTGCAGCAACCTGGATCCGTCCCCGTCAGCCTCGTCGAGCGCCCTCGTCCTCGAGGCTAGCGACGGGTGCGACAGGGAACGGCGCGGGGCGCTCGCTGTGGACGGGGCGTGGGTCCCACCCGTGGCGCGAGCGTCACACCTGGCGCGGGACCTTGCCGGTCAGCGTGAACAGCCGGCGCATGAACCGGTGCCCGCCGTCGTCGCACGGCTCGAACATCAGCGGGCAGCCCCCGTCGATGACGGTCACGCCGTGCTCGCGCCCGTAGCGGGTCGCCTCGTCGGACACGCTGCCCGCCCCGAACGCCCGGTGCATCCACACCTGGTCGATGCCGAGCTCGACGCACTCGCGCATCGTCTGCTCCGCGATCGACGGGCGGGTGGCGATCACGACCGCGTCCACGCCGTCGGGGATGGACTTGAGGTCCTGGTAGGCCGGGTCGCCCTCGACCGTGTCCGCGTTCGGGTTGACCGCGAACACCTCGTAGCCGCGCTCGCGCAGCCGCTGGTAGACGACGTTGCCGCCGTGGTTCGCCGGGTCGCGGGACACCCCGGTCACGGCGATCCGCGTGTTGGCGAGGAACGCGTCAGCCGCCTCTCGGATGGTGGTCATCGCACACACCTCCACATCCCCTCGCCCTCGAGTGTGTGCGCGGACGGGCGCCCCGACGAGCGACGAAGGGCCCGCCGGGCCGGGGCGAACGGCCCCTCGCGGGCGCCGAGCCCGCCCCGCGCGGCGGCGTGCGGCCAGGCGCGCGTCACTGCGCCCCGATCCCGTCGTTTGTCAGGCTGCACCGGCAGGGGGGCGAACCATGACGCGGGTCCACGACGTCGTCATCGACATCACCGACGCGACCAGCACCAACGAGGTTCTCGAGCGGATGGTCTCCACCATCGAGGACCTGCAGGGCACGGTGCAGGTGCGCCTCCACGGCGAGCCCGCACGGGGCGTGGTCGTGCGCGAGGACGACATCACCTCCTGGTCGACCGATCAGCTCGAGATCGTCCTCGCCGACCGTCCCGCCCCGCCGGCTCCCGCGCTCCCCGCCCCGACGGCTCCCGCGCTCCCCGCCCCGCCGGCTCCCGCGCTCCCCGCCCCGCCGGCTCCCGCGCCCTCCGCCCCGGAGCCCCGCCCCGTCGCGGTCGACCCACGCACCACCGCGGCCCACGCGGCCTGGCAGCGGGCCCGGGCCGCCCTGCGTGAGCACGCCGGGACGGAGCCCGCCCCGCTCGTCGAGCCCGACCTGCGTGGCCTGGGCCGCGCGACCCTCTCCTCGCACCTGGCCACGCTGCGGACCTCGCCCGCAATGCCCGACCCGGCGCTGGAGCAGGAGGTGGCCCGCCTCGCGGACGCGTCCCCGCCCCGTCGGTCCCGCCTGCGTGCCGCGGGGCGCGTCGCTGCGATCCTGCTGACGGTGACCAGCGCCTTCGGGCTCATCATGGTCGGGGACACCGCCGTCGAACGCGTCCTCGCCGTGGTGGCCCTCGTGGTCGTCGCCGTCGTGATCGGGGCCACGCCCCGCCGCGCCGTCCGCGACGAGGCGCTCGAGGCGGCCCGGGCCGAGGCCCGCGCCGAGTTCCTGCGCACCATGGACCACAACGCCGACCTCGCCCGGGCCCGCCATGCCGCCCTCACCGCACTGCAGGACGCGGGGCTGCCGACCGACCCGGACGAGCTCGAGGCCCTGGCCGAGACCGCGCGTCGCGTGGAGGCGGGACGCCACGTCCGGGAGTCCTGGGAGCAGCGCCACGCCGAGCTCTCCGTCGACCTCACGGAGGCAGCGCTCGCGCTCCGGGTCGCGCTGACCCGCGAAGGCATCACCGACACCCACGACCTCGAGGCCGCCTGGGCCCGGTTGCAGGCCCGCGACGACCGCGAGTCGCGCCCCGTCGGGGCCGCGCTCGCCGCCGCAGGGCGTCCGAGGACCGTCCACCCCCACCACCCTGGCAGTACGGTTGCCAGGGAGGTGTGGCATGCGCGGTCGCCGCTTCATCGGTCCAGCGGGCCTGTCTGACTTCAACGCGTCCGTCCGGGACACGCTGGTCAGCCAGACGATCCGCGCGGACGCGGACCGCTTCCGCGCCTCGATGACCGCCGCTCCCGTGTCCCGCGCCCGGCTGGTCACCGCGACCGTCGCCCCGCTGGCGGCCCGCCGCAGCTCCGACGAGAGCCGCCGAGCCGCCGGTAGCGTCTTCCTGCTCGCCTGCGAACGGGGACGGGGCGAGATCCGCCACCGTGCCGGGACCGACGTCATCGCGCCGGGGCGGCTGGTGGTCGTCCCCGGGGCCGAGGCGTTCGAGGTCGCCTACCCGGTCACCTCGCGGGTGGTGTTCGTCGTGCTGCCCGAACCCGAGGTGACCGACCGGTTCCCCGCCCTCGACGGACCGATCCGCTCGCACGAGCTCGACCCCCTGGCGCGCGGGGTCAGCCGGCGCTGGGGCGAGCTGGCCACCCTGGCCGGGACCGCCGCCACCGCCGCGGACGCCGACGACCTCGGCGCCGTCCTCGACGCCACCCTGCACCTGGCCCTGCGCCACACCGTCGGGGACCTCGCCGGCGACCCGCTGCGGGCCATCCGCGTGGAGGCGACGGTGCTCGCCGACCAGCACGTGAGCGACCCGGCGCTGACCCCGGCCTGGGTCGCCGGGCGACTGGGCGTGTCGGTCCGCCAGCTCCACCGTGCCTTCGAGGGCTCGGACACCTCGGCCGCCGCGATGATCCGCGCCCGCCGCGTCGCCGCCTGCGCCCGTGCGCTCGACGATCCCGCCGAGGCGGGGCGCACCGTCACCGAGCTGGCCCTGCGGTACGGGTTCGCCAGCTCCTCCCACCTCGGCGTGTGGTTCCGGGCGCAGTACGGGATGACACCGACGGCCTGGCGCAGCCGCGACCGCCGGCACGGATCCGACGAGGTCCCGGCACGCACCTGATGTCGGCCCGCGACGGGCCTCCGTAGCGTCGGGACGAACGGCGTCGACGACGGGAGCGGCCATGCAGTTCGTCCTCATCCACGGGTCCTGGCACGACGGCAGCAGCTGGGACGGCGTCCGCGAGCGGCTGGAGGCCGACGGCCACGCCGTGTGGGCCCCGACGCTGCCCGGCAACGGCGACGACCTGCGCGCCGACGTGACCCTCGACGAGACGCTCACCGCCGTCGTCGACGGCCTGGTCGAACGCGACCTCACCGACGTCGTGCTCGTCGGGCACAGCTTCGGCGGTGTCGTCGTCCAGAAGGTCGCCGAGGCCGTCCCCGAGCGGCTGCGCCGACTCGTCTTCCACAACGCCTACGTGCTGGATGACGGCCAGACCGTGTTCGACCACATCCCCGCCCCGTCCGCCGAGGCGTTCCAGGCGCTCGCCGAGGCCGCCGGCGACGGCACCGTCTCCCTGCCCTTCGAGGTGTTCCGCGACGGGTTCATCAACGACGCCGACCTCGACACCGCCCGGGCCGCCTTCGCGAAGCTCGGTCCCGAGCCGCTCGCCCGCGCCGCCGAGCCCGTCAAGCTGCCCACGTTCGCCACCGTTCCCGTCCCGCGGTCGGTCCTCTTCGCCACCGAGGACAACGTGTTCCCCGCCCCGTTCTCGTGGCACCCCGGCCAGAGCAGCCGGCTCGGCCCCTCGCGGCTGGTGCAGATGCACGGGTCCCACGAGGTGCTGTTCTCGAACCCGGCCGGGCTGGCGGCCAAGCTCGTCGAGGCGGGCCGGGACTGACGTGCCCCCGGCGCCCGACGTCGCCGCGCTGCTCGACGGCTCGATCGACGGGCTGGTCGGCGCGGTCCGGTCGGGTGCCGTCACCGCGGGCGAGGTCCTGGACGCCGCGGTGCGACGGATCGAGGACCGTGATCCCGTGCTCAACGCCGTCGTGCTGCTGGCCGTCGACCGGGCGCAGGCGCGCATCGCCGCCGGGCTGCCGTCGGGCCCACTGACCGGCCTGCCCTACCTCGTCAAGGACCTGCACGCCGACGTCGACGGCCTCCCGCTTGCCCGCGGCAGCCGGCTGTTCGCCGACCTGCCCCCCATCGGCACCTCCGAGCTGGTCCGCCGGGTCGAGGCCGCCGGGGCGGTCGTGCTCGGCCGCACCAACACCCCCGAGCTCGGCCTCAGCATCACCACCGAGCCCGTGCTGCACGGCCCCGCCCGCAACCCCTACGACCCGTCCCGGTCGCCGGGCGGCTCCAGCGGCGGGGCCGCGGTCGCGGTGGCCGCCGGCATGGTGCCGGCCGCCCACGCCACCGACAGCGGCGGGTCGACGCGCATCCCCGCGGCGTGGTGTGGACTGGTCGGCTTCAAGCCCACGCGGGGCGTGAACCCCGCTGGTCCGCACCGCCAGTCCGACTGGTCCGGGCTGTCGCACGAGCACGCCGTCACCCGGACCGTCGCCGACAGCCTGCGGCTGCTCGAGGTCACCGCCGGCCCGCTGCACGGCGACGCCTGGCACGTCGCCGCCCCGTCCGACCTCGGGCAGCCGCTGGGGCGCCGCCTCGTGGTCGGGCTGGTCACCGAGGCGCCGACCGTCCCGGTCCACCCCGCCTGCCGGGCGGCCACCGAGTCCGCCGCCACCACGCTGGCCGAGCTCGGCCACCACATCCGCCCCGTCACGCTCCCGCCCGCCGCCGCACAGCTCGGCCCGGTGCTGGCCGAGGTGATCGCCGGCCACCTCGCCGCCGCCTGCGCCGACCTCGAGGCCCGCACCGGACGTCGCGCGTCCGCGGACACGCTGGAGCCCGCCGTGCTCGAGCTCGCCGAGCGCGGCCTCCACGCCAGCGCCGTCGACGTCCTGCTCGCCGAGGACCGGCTCCGGCGGATGCAACGCGACCTCGCCGCGTTCATGGACGAGGTCGACGTCCTGCTCACGCCGACCACGGCGCTGCCCGCCCCGCACCTCGGGCGTCGTGCGCACCGACGGCACGGCCGCCGAGCTGTTCGGCCAGATCGTCGCGCACGCCCCGTTCACCGGGCTGTTCAACGTCACCGGCGGCCCCGCGCTGAGCCTGCCGTGGGGCACCGACGACGGTGGCGTGCCCCTCGGCGTGCAGCTGGCCGGGGCGCCGGGCGACGACGGCCTGGTCACCGCGCTGGCCACCGAGCTCGAGGCGGCGCGACCGGCGGAGCGGACGACACGTCTCGTCGTGGACGGGGCCGGGCCCGCGGTGCAGACTCACAGGTGAGCGGGTAGTGGCTCCGGACCGATGAGTCCTCGCCGCTCGCCACGTCCACCCCCTGTCCCGTTCCGTCCCATTCGCCCAGGAGCGCCCCATGACGGTGCAGTTGAACCCCTACCTGCGTTTCCAGGACCGGGCCCGCGAGGCGATGACCTTCTACGAGCAGGTCTTCGGCGGCGAGCTCACGATGCAGACGTTCGCCGAGGGCGGCATGAGCGGCCACCCGTCCAACGACGATCGCATCATGCATGCCCAGCTGGTGTCGCCCCAGGGCCTGGTGCTGATGGCCTCGGACGCGCCCGACGGGGTGCCCCACCAGCCCGGGTCGGCCATCTCGATCTCGCTGAGCGGCGACGACGAGCCGACCCTGCGCCGGTGCTACGAGGCGTTGTCGGACGGCGGCACGGTCGTCGAGCCGCTCCAGCAGGCACCGTGGGGCGACCACTTCGGGATGTGCGTCGACCGGTTCGGCACCGCCTGGATGGTCAACATCGGCCAACCAGCGTGAGCAGGGGACGGCGTCAGTAGGCGTACGTCGTGACCGTGTGCCCCTCGGCGTCGAGCAGGAACGCCGTGTCGCCGTCGTTGTTCCACACCGCCGAGTCGGTCATGCACCAGTACCGCTCGGTGGCGCTGTCCTGGCCGCAGCCGGTGAACAGCCGCAGGCTGGACCCGGGCGCCACCGTCGTGTCGTCGGCGAACGTGTACCGGTGGCTGGCGGACTCGTCCTTGACGGTCCAGCCGGACAGGTCGAGCGGGCCCTCGACCGGTGTTGGCGATGTCGAGCCACTCGCCGTTGAGGTTGGCACCGTCGTCGCCCGGGGCGTCCGCCCGGACCGACAGCGCGATGCCGCGCGCGTCGACGTCGGAGGCGCACCCGTCGGCGGCCCACATCCCGGCGGCGGCCTGCTCGGCCTCGCGCTGCGCCGCTGCGAGCGCGTCGGCGCGGGCGGTGTCCGGCGGGTAGGCCCGCGCGATGGCGTACCCGCCCCGCACCAGCGCCGCGTTCACGTGCTCGCCGTCGACCTCGACGTAGGCCAGCAGCCGGTCGTACTGGTCCCGGCCGGAGGTGTCGCGGACCAGCCGCACCTCACGCCCCGCGACGAGGTCGGCCAGCGCCTCGGTCGCCTCGTCGGCGAAGCACTCCCCGGACTCGGGCGTGTTGATCCCGATCAGGCGCACCCGCTCGGTCGCCCCGCCGACCCGCACCTCGAGCGTGTCCCCGTCGATCACGTCGACGACGGTCGCGTCACGGCCGTCCCCGGATCGGGCGGCCGGGCGAGGCGGAGGCTGGCCACGGACCGCGACGACGAGCCCGCGGCGACGACGACCCCGGCGACGACGCCCTCGGAGGATGCGGGCCCCGTGGTGCAGCCCGCGACCAGGGCGAGCCCCACCAGCCAGCACGCACGCCGACGTCGACCCGGACCTCGCACGGGTTCGCGGGTCACCATCACGCCCCCGCCAACGCCCCGCGCAGCTCCGCCGGCCGCAGCACCTCGGCCTGCCCGCCGGCGGCGCGGACGTGGGCGAGCAGCCAGTCGGGCGCGTCGGTGTGGACCAGCGCGTGCACCTCGCCGTCGTCCAGCGGCTGCACCTGCGTCGGGGGGAGCAGCCGCAGGATCCACGTCGCCTGGGTGGTCAGCCGCAGCTCGACGGCGACCTCCTCGTCGACGGGGACGTAGGCCGGCTCGTGGCCGGCCGGCGCCACCTCCGCGGTGGCCGGCGTCTCCACCTCCACGCCGTGGAGGCGGTCCAGCCGGAAGCTGCGCACGTCCCGCCGGTCGAGGTCGAACGCCGACAGGTACACCGCCCCGCCGACCAGCTGCAGCTGCAGCGGCTGGACACGGCGGTGCTCGACGGCCTCGTCGTGCCGGCCCCGGTAGTCGAAGGTGACGACCGCGTCGGTGCCGACCACGTCGCGCAGGGTGGGCAGCGCCGGGGCGTCGAGCTCGACCAGCGCCATGCCGGCGGCGGTGTCGCCGAGGTGGTCGCGCAGGCGGGCCGCCACCGACCGCAGGGCCGGCACCTCGTCGGAGGGCAGCAGCGCCAGCGCCGCCTCGACCAGCGAGAGCAGGTGGACCGCCTCGACCGTGGTCAGCTCGCCCCGCGGGGCGTTGACACGGGGCGTGAACTCGAGCTGCCCGTCGGCGTAGGTCAGCAGGTCCCCCACGAAGCCCAGGCGCGGCACGTCGAGGTTGTCGATCAGGTCCAGCTCGGCGCGCAGCTCCTCGACCTCGCAGCCGAACGCGGTCGCGATCTCGTCGATGGTGATCCCGGGGCGCGCGGCCAGCCACTCGGGCAGGGTGAGCAGGCGCGCCAGGCGCTGCTCGGTCAGCCCGGCCCGTCGCGGTCGTTTCGTCGCCGCGCTGCCCGCCGGGGCCAGCGGCGGCAGCGACGGGTCGCCGGTGTGCCGGTCGCGGATGCGATGCACGCCGCTCGGCGACGGTCGTCGCGATGGCGTCGGGGGCGAGCACCTCCGCCCGGTGGCGCAGCGCCCAGCCGATGGCTGCCTCGTCGCGCACGCCCCGCAGCTCGACCTCGACCGTGCCGTGTCCTGTGTCCGCGGCTGGGTCGTCGCCGTCATCGTCCGAGGTCACGACGACCGCCCCCATGGCCAGCGCGTCGGGCAGGCGGTGGCCGGGGATCCGCAGGCGCACGTCCGAGCGGTCCTCGGGCGCCAGCGGCACCCCGAGCCCGTCCGCGGGGCGGGGCATGGTGGCCTCGCCGGCGTCGACGACCTCGCCGAGGATGCGGTCGACCCGGAACGCGCGGCCGGCCTCCCGCAGGTGGTCGTACCCGGTGACGTAGGTCTGGGACCGGCGCGTGGCGATGGCCCACGGCTCGACGAGGCGCTCGGCCACCTCGCCCCGGGCGTTGCGGTAGCGGGAACCGGACGCGGCGGTGGTCCGCCTGTGCCTGCGCCAGGACGGCCGGGACCTCGCCGAGGTCGATGCGGATGCGCGCGAGCGGGCGCTCGTCCGGCATCACGTCGCGGTGGTGGCTGACCTTGGCCAGCGCCGTGCCGCTGACCTGGTCCCCGACGGCGGCGCTGAGCGTGGCCAGCGCGATCAGCTCCTCCTCGGTCCACGAGATCGCCACCGCCGGCAGCCGGGTGCTGATCGCGTACGCCTCGGTGTCGCCGAGCGTGCGCGTGACCACGTCGATGCCCAGCGCCCGCAGGTCCTGCTTGTCGCGTTCGAACTGCCGGCGGGTCGAGTCCTCCGACCCGGAGGTGTAGAGCTCGAAGCGCTGGCGCAGGTCGGCAAGTGACAGGGGACGTCCGACCTGCAGCACGCAGGCCAGCGTGAGCAGCCGTTCCGCCCGGTCGCGCCCCTGTCCGAAGCCGATCACCGCGAGCCCCTTCGCGTCGTCCGGACGCGGACCGTAGGCGGCCGTGGGGACAGGTGAGGACGGTCGGGTCAGGACGCACCGCCGGTGGACGCGAGCCGCCGCGGCGGCGTGCCGGCGCAGCGCGGCGACCGCCCCCTCGAAGCGGGCCACGAGCCGTGCGGGGAGGTCGGCCCGGGCGAACACGTCGGCGAGCTGGCCGTAGTACCAGCCGGTGTCGTCCGCGCTGGCCGAGAACCGGTCGAAGACCGCCAGCCCGGGGCGGCCGTCCGGGTCGGTGGCGTCGGCGACGATCGCCTCGGCGTTGTGGAGCTTGTCGCAGCACGACACCAGCACGGCCGGCGATCCAGCGTCGGCCAGCTCGGCGAGGTGGGCGAGGTAGGCCTGCTTGCGCTGCGGCCACGGGGCCTTGGCCTCGCCCGGTGCCGGGGCGGCGTCGGAGAGGTCGTGCACGAGCTGGGCCACCTCCTCGCCGAAGGTGGCACGGACGTCGTCGAGGCGCTGCGTCCCCCCGCAGTCCTCGACGACGTCGTGCAGGACGGCCGCGACCGCCTGGGGCTCGGAGCCCCCGTGCTCGAGCACCAGTGCGGCCACCGACAGCAGGTGCGCCACGTACGTCACGTCCGTCCCCTTGCGGACCTGGTCGTCGTGGGCCGCGGCGGCGTACGCCACGGCCTGCGCGAACCGCCCCGCGAGCTGCTGCCCGCGTGGCGCCGCGATCGCGTCCTGCATCGATGCCTCCTGGTGTCGCGTGGTGGCGGCCGTTCGACGGTCGCCGTGCCCCGCGCTGACGGGGACAGCGTGCCCCGGGGTTGCGACATCGAACCGTGCCGGGGCCCGGGACGTCGTCGGGACCGCCCCGCCCCGGCCAGGGCACGATGCTCGGCGACCAGCTGCTCCCAGGGGCGCGGGGGCAGGTCCACGCCCCGCCCGAGGTCGGCCAGCGCCGCCACCATCTGCCGCGCGGCCACCTCCGGGGCGACCCGCCCCGTCCCCGTCCCGAGCCCCGGCACCGCGAGGCTGCGGACGACGTCGCGGACGGGGCGCTCGCGGCCGTCGAGGCCCCGGACCACGCCCCGCTGCACGGCGGCCAGCGCGGCCCGCATCGCGAGGTAGGGGTTGATCGTGTCGGCGGGCAGCCGCATGGGCACGCGCATGGTCGGGGCGGTGACGAGGTGGGTGCCGCGCACGGGGTCCATCGGCACGACCAGCGCCTGGCCGACGAGCAGCTCGCCGGCGGTGTGCTCGACGATCGCCTGCTGGACCCGCTGGCGAACCTCGGCCCCGAACCGGTCCACCAGCGCCAGGTCGAGGCCGCCCTCCATCGTCCCGAAGCTGTCGCCGGGCGACACGACCGCGTCGGTCCCGACCGACAGGATCGGGCCCTCGACGACCTCGAGGTTCCACCCGTCGAGCCCCACGTCGGCGATCGCGCCCCGCCACGCCGCGACGACCTGCGGGGCGGTGTCGACGAGCACGAGCCGGAGCTCGGCGGCGGCGGGGCGTCCCTGTGCGGTGCGCATGCGGGGTCCTCTCCAGGAGGACTCGATCATGCGTTCGACCTGCGACACCGGATGCCGGTCAGGCGCTGGCGCGCTCGCTCGCGCGGGGCGCGAGGTAGGCGTCGAGCCCGGCCGTGGCGGTGACGCGGCCGTCGCCGTCGATGGCCAGCCCCTCGGCGCCGGTGCCGCCGAGCACGTCGAAGGGGTGCTCGGCCGGGGCGAGCATCACCGCGGTGGCGAGCGCCTCGGCCAGCCACCCCGACCCGGCGACGACCGTGGCGAACGCGCGGGTCGTGTCGGCGGGCTGGCCAGTGCGCGGGTCGATGAGGTGGTGGCGAGCCACGCCGTCCACGGTCCAGGTGCGTCGGCGGGAGGTCGAGGACGCCACCGCCCCGGATTCCAGCCGCAGGGTCTCGGGCAGCGGTGGCGTCGGTCGGCCACAGCCCGTCGGTCGCCAGCCCGTCGGTCACCAGCCCGTCGGGCACCTCGACGGCGACGGTCCACGCCCCGCCCTCGGGGACGGGCCGGCCACGCGCAGGTCGCCGCCGACGTTGACGCAGATGCCCGCCGCCCCGCCCCGCAACGCGTCGAGGGTGACCAGGTCCGCGGCCAGCCCCTTGCCGATCCCACCGGGGTCGAACCCGGTCCCGGCGGGCAGCCGCACCTCGCCGGGCCGGACCTCGATGTCGCCGCAGCCGGTGAACAGGTCGCTCCGGCCCCCCCGGCGCGGACCCGGGCCGTCCCACGAGGTCGTGTACCCGGCCCGCAGGACGTCGCCGAGCACGGTCGGGTCGAACGCCCCGCCGGTCAGCTCCCAGGCCGCTCGGGCCCGGTCGACGAGCAGCGCGGTCTCGGGGGACACCGGGACCCACTGGCCCGCCGATGCGGTGAGCCAGCTGACCTCGGAGTCGGGGCGGAAGCGGCTCCACAGCCCCTCGAGCTCGTCGATGCGACGACGCGCGGCCGTGGCGGTCCCGGGCGGGGGCGTCGACCACGATGACCTCGAGGTCGGTGCCCATGGCCCGGAAGGCGAGCCGCTCGGAGGTCGGCACCGTCATCAGCTCCCTCGGGTGGCGGTCTGCGGGCGCACGACCCGGACCTGGCCCTGGGCGCTCGACGACTGGGCCTGCTGGTCGAGCAGCCAGGCCAGCAGCCCCTCGTCGTCCTCCTCGCTGGAACTGCTGCGTGACCGAGGCGCGCCCGTCGAGGCTGCTGGCGGCTGCCGAGCTCGTGGTCGTCGGGGTGGCCTGGTCCGCGGCGGCCGAGGTGGCCGCGAGGCCGGCGGTCAGCGCGACCATGCGGCGGCGCTGCCGACGCCGACGATGCGGCGGGCCCCGGCGGCGGGGTGCCGGCGGCGCGGACGGGGGCGGGGGGTGGGAGACGGGGTGCTCATCGCAGGGCTCCAGAGGTCGAGGTGCGGGATCGGGGGGGGGACCGGCGGGCGCGGGGCGGTCGCCGACACGCGCAGCCCGGTGAGGACGGCGACGCCGACGACCGTGACCACGGCGATGGCCAGCACCACCAGCTGCTCGAGCCGGCGGTCACCGCGTGCACGGTGCTGACGACGAACAGCGCGAAGGAGCTGAGGTGGATCCGGCGCCACCAGGTGCGGGGCAGGTGCTTGCGCAGCAGCGAGGTGAGCTCGACGGCCAGCAGCAGGTCCATGGCGATCACGCCCCAGGCGACCGCGACGGGGCGCCACGACGACGTGAACGGCACCAGCACCTGCAGCCACGACAGGTCGGTGTAGCTGTCGGCGATCAGCGTGGCCACGTGGATCCCGGTGAACACCACGGCCGCCGCCCCGAGGAACCGGTGCAGGTCCAGCAGCCAGGCGGGGCGCGGGGCCTTGCCCAGCGCCTTCGTGCTGAGGAACAGCCCCCACAGCACCGAGGCACTCAGCAGCACCCAGGCCAACAGCCCACCAGCGCGAGCCATGTACCAGGCCAGGGTTCCGTCCATCGTGCGGTTCCGGTCGTCGAGGTGCAGGACGAGCATGCGGTCCGGGGGTCACAGGAGCCTGTGGACACCCTTGGAGAACCCTTGGAGTCGCGGGGCGGGG
>CAWCLK010000030.1:0-135720 GCA_963796225.1 uncultured bacterium | reverse complement strand
GGGTGGTCCCCCATCGTGTCGGCGTGGGACTCGGAGACCAGCACCATCGCGGCCGCACCGTCCGAGGACGGGCAGGTCTCGTGGTAGCGGATCGGGTCCCACAGCATCGGCGAGTTGGCGACCGCCTCGTAGGTGAGGTCCGGGTCCTTCAGGTGCGCCTTGGGGTTCTTGAGCGCGTTGCGACGGTCCTTGAAGGCGACCTTGTAGCCGGTGTCGAGCGGGGCGCCCGAGCGCTGGATGTAGCCGCGCACGATCGGGGCGAAGAACCCGCCGGCCCCGGCGACGGCCTGCTGGCCGAAGGGCGCCTTGACCGACAGCGCCCACATCGCGTTGGACTCGGACTGCTTCTCCCACGCGACGGTGAGCACGCGGTCGAACCGCCCGGAGCTGACGTGGTGCGTGGCGACCACCGCGGTCGACCCCCCGACGGAACCGGCCGTGTGGACGCGCAGCAGTGGCTTGCCCGCGGCACCCAGCGCGTCGGCCAGGTACAGCTCGGGCATCATCAGGCCCTCGAACATGTCCGGGGCCTTGCCCACCACGACGGCGTCGATGTCCGCCCAGTCCATGCCGGCGTCGTCGAGCGCCTCCTGGGCCGCCTCGCGCAGCAGCCCCGCGATGGAGACGTCCTGGCGCTTGGCCGCGTAGGTGGTCTGGCCGGTGCCGGCGACGGCGACTCGTGTCGATCCCATGCTCAGGCCTCCAGCATCGTGACGAGGTTCTGCTGCAGGCACGGTCCCGCCTGCGCGTGCGCCAGGGCGCGTCGTCCCTCCCCCTCCGCGAGGCGGCGCGCCGCCTCGCCGATCCGGGTGAGCCCCGTGGCCATGAAGGGGTCGGAGGCCAGCGCCCCGCCCGACGGCGTGACCCGCAGGTCCTCGGCGTCCAGCCCCATGGCGCGGCGGAGCAGGACCTCCTCGTGGGCGTAGCGGGTGTGCAGCTCGACCAGGTCGACCGGGTCGCCGTTCAGCCCGGCCTGCCTCGCGGCGTCGCGTGCGGACGTCGAGTCCGTGAGGTCGCGGGTGCCGAGGGCGTGGGACTCGACGCGGTGGTCGATGCCGCGGATCCAGACGGGCGTGTCCGTCAGCTCGCGGGCGCGGTCACCGGCGGCCAGCACGATCGCTGCGCACCCGTCGGTGGTCGGGGGCGCCTGGCCGACCCGGAGGGGGTCGGCGAGCATGTCCTGGGCGAGCACGTCCTCGGCGGTCCACTCCCCCGCCCGGACGGCGTGCGGGTTGTCGCGCGCGTCGCGGTTGGCCCGGGCCGCGACCTCGGCCAGCGACTCCTCGGTGGCGTGGCCGGCGTCGAGCAGCGCCCGGGCCTGCAGTCCCGCCAGCGCGTGGCTGTCGGGGAACAGCGGGCCGAGCGTGTAGGGCTCGAGCTGCAGCGCCAGCGTCCGGGAGACGTCCGACGGACTGGTCTTGCCGAAGGCGTACACCAGCGCGGTGTCGGCGTCGCCGGCCTGCAGCCACAGCCAGGCCTCGTACAGGGCCCACGCGCCGTCCATCTCGACGTGGCTCTCGGCGATCGGCGGCCACGGGCCGACGGCGTCCAGGGCCGCGACGAACGAGAACGGGGCGCCCGCCAGGTAGTCGCTGGAGCCCGAGCAGGTGAACCCGATCTCGGTCTTCTCGAGCCCGACCCGGCCGGCCACCTCGTCGAGGACGGGAAGGAGCAGCTCGGGTTCGTTCAGGCGGGTCTCGGGGAACGCGGCCTGGGAGAACGAGACGATCGCGACGTCACGCATGCGGGATGCCTTTGCAGGGGGTCGGCGGCGGTGGCGGGGCGGCGGTCAGCCGTAGGCCTGGACGTCCTCGTACGGGACGTCCGGTTCGTCGATCGCCTCGACGTGGGTGACGTTGGACAGCGTCGGCGTGAGCTCGTCGGCGTCGTCCCAGACGGCACGCACGCGCATGCCGATGCGCACGTCCTCGACCGGCGTGCCGAGCAGCAGGAACTGCGAGGTGATGTGCGCCCCGTCGAAGAGCACCTCGACCGCGGTGTAGGGCGGGTCGATCTCCTGCGAGGCGAAGGGCACGTTGACCACGAGGAAGGTGGCCACGGTCCCGTTCGGGCCGCACGCGACCTGCTCGTCGGTGAACGCCGCCCCGCACATCGAGCACACGCCGCGGGGCGGGAGGTAGACCTTCTCGCACTGCGAGCACCGGCGACCCAGCAGCTCACGGCGCTGGGTGCCCAGCAGGAACGGCTCGGCCGCTTCGCCGGGGCGGTAGGTCATGGCGATGCGGATCGGCGTGGTGACGACCTCGACCTGCTCGGCGTCACCCGCACGCCCCGCGTCGGTCGGACCGGCCACGGCGTCGGGCGTGGGTTCCGCAGGCTCGAAGCCCGCGATGTCGTGGATCGTCCCCTCGCGCTCGTCGGCCCAGCGGATCCGGACCCGCATGCCCGTCGACACCTCGTCGGGCGAATCGACGTGCAGGGCGTGGAGCATGGGCGTGTCCGCCCCGTCGAGCGTCACGAGCGCCCAGGCGAACGGCCGGTCGGTGGGCTGGCCCTCCTTGGGCGTGTGGTTCCACGTCCACGTGGTCACCGTGCCGTGGTCACCGACCTCGACGAGCTCGTCGATGCCGTGGGAGGTGACCGGGTCGTACTCCTGCGGCGGCACCAGCACCCGCCCGTCCTCGGCCTTCACGCCGAGCACGCGCCCCGCCTTCAGCCCCGCCAGGAACGCCCCGAGGACCGGCCCCGTCGAGCGCGTGTACGGGAACTCGAGGACGTGCGGCGCCTCGAGGACACCCGTCGACTGCGCCATGGCTCTCCCTCTCCACTGTTCCTGACGACCCGTCAGGGATACTAGAACACGTTCCACTCGGAAGGCAACCGCGCGTCCACGACGACATTGGGTGCATGGGTGGCCGCCCGGCCTCGTTCATGCACCCAGCACCGGTGAGGACCGGCCGGCAGGCGTCCATTGGGTGCATGGGCCACGGTCTGGCCTCGTTCATGCACCCAGTACCGAGCGGGTCGGGACGGGGCGGGGCGCACGAAACCCGCGCCCCGCCGCCCGCACGCCGCCTCGAGAGAGGCCGACCCGCCGTCAGACCAGGGCGCTCTCGCGGCCCTCCCAGTAGGGGTCGCGCAGGGTGCGCTTGACGAGCTTGCCCGTCTCGGTGCGCGGGAAGTCGTCGTGGAAGTCGATCGAGCGCGGGACCTTGTAGCCGCCGAGGTGCTCGGCGAGGTAGGCCAGCAGCTCCTGCTCGAGCTCGGGGCCGGCGGGGGCGTCGTCGGACGGCTGGACCGCGGCCTTGACCTCCTCGCCCCAGTCGTCGTTGGGGATGCCGAAGACGGCGCAGTCGAGGACCTTCGGGTGCTGCATGAGCACCGACTCGATCTCGGCCGGGTAGATGTTCACGCCGCCGGAGATGATCATGTCGACCTTGCGGTCGCGGAGGAACAGGTAGCCGTCCTCGTCCATCTCGCCGACGTCACCGACGGTGAAGAAGCCCTGGTCGTTCCACGACTTCTTGGTCTTCTCCTCGTCGCCGTGGTACTCGAACCGGTGCTGGCCCATCCGCATCCAGATGGTGCCGACCTCGCCCGGGGGCAGCTCGTTGCCCTCGTCGTCGGAGATGATGACCTCGGAGATGGGCCAGGCCTTGCCGACCGTGCCGGGCTTGGCCTCCCAGTCCTGCGGCGAGGAGATCGTGCCCCCGCCCTCGCTGGCCGCGTAGTACTCCCAGATCGCCGGGCCCCACCAGTCGAGCATGGCGCGCTTGGTCGGGACCGGGCACGGGGCGGCCGAGTGGATCATGTGCGACACGCTGGAGACGTCGTAGCGGTCGCGGACCTCCTTCGGCAGGCGCAGCATGCGGTGGAACATGGTCGGGACCATGTGCGAGGTGGTGACGCCATAGCGGTCGATCTTCTCCAGGCACCCCTCGGGGGTCCACTTGTCCATGAGCACCACGCGGTGGCCCGGCGTGCAGCGACGCCTGGGCGAAGTTGGTCACCGCCGTGTGGTAGAGCGGCGCGACGGTGAGCTGCACGTGGTCGGGCGTCGCCATCCCGAACAGGTGCGTGAGGAACGACCCCTGCGCGGACTTGGTGTCGGCGTCGATGTCGGCCAGCGGCCGCTCGACGCCCTTCGGGCGACCGGTGGTGCCGGAGGTGTAGGGCATGATGTCGCCGGCGGGGCGCTCGGCCGGTTCGTCGGCCGACTGCTCGGCCTGCCAGGCGGCGAAGTCGCGGTAGCCCTCGACCGCCCCGCCGACGGCGAAGCGGGCGTCCTCGGGCAGGTCGACCTCGTCGAGCACGGTGGCCAGCTGCTCGGCGAAGCGGACGTCACCGACCAGGGCCTTGGCGCCCGAGTCCTCGACGATGTAGGCGATCTCCTTCCCGGAGAGATGCCAGTTGATCGGCACCATGTGCATGCCGGACTCGCCGGTGCCGAGCAGCAGGTCGAAGTACTCGACGCGGTTGGGCAGCAGCACCGCGACCTTGTCGCCCCGCCCCAGCCCCATCGCCTGCAGGCCGTTGGCCGTCCGGTGCGCCCTGGCCACGACCTCCGCGGCGGTGTAGGCGGTGTCGTCGGGTTCGACCAGGCAGTCCGCGTCGGGCGTCGCCCGGGCGATGTTCCAGATGCCGAAGACGGGCTGGGCGTCGGTGGTCTGCTCGCTCATGGGTGTTCCCTCTCCCTCACCGGTCAGCTGGCGAAGCGGACCGGCAGCTCCTTGATGCCGTTGATGAAGTTGGACTGCAGCCGCCGGGGCGCCTGCGTCGGGGCGATGCCGGGCATGCGTTCGGCGATCGCCTCGAAGACCTTGCGGACCTCGAGCCGGGCCAGGTGCGATCCGAGGCAGAAGTGCGGTCCGCCGCCACCGAAGGCGATGTGGGGGTTCGGGTCCCGCCCGATGTCGAAGGTGTACGGGTCGTCGAACACCGTCTCGTCGCGGTTGGCCGAGATGTAGTAGACGACGACCTTGTCCCCCTTCGCGATGGGCACGCCCCCGATGGCGGTGTCGTCCATCGCCGTGCGGCGGAACTCCATCACCGGGGTCGCCCACCGGATCACCTCGTCGGCCATCGTGGCCGACAGTCCCTGGGGGTCCGCGACGAAGCGCTCCCACTGGTCAGGGTGGTCGAAGAACGCCTGCATGCCGTGGGAGATCGCGTTGCGGGTGGTCTCGTTGCCGGCGACGGCCAGGAGGAGGAAGAAGAGGTTGAACTCGAGCGGCTCGAGCTGCTGCCCGTCGACCTCGGCCTGCGTCAACCGGGTGAGGACGTCGTCCCGCGGCTCGGCCTCGCGCTGCTGGCGCATCTCCTCGGAGTAGACGTACATCTCGGCCGCCGCCTGGGTGGCCTCCTCCTGCGAGGTGTTGAACTCGGGGTCGTCGAACCCGATCAGCCGGTTCGACAGCTCGAAGATGGTGCCGCGGTCCTCGAGTGGGGCGCCCATGATCTCGGCGATCACCTCGAGCGGCAGCTCGGCCGACACCATCTCGACGAAGTCGCCCTCGCCCTTGGCGATGGCACGGTCGACGATCTCGGCCGCGTACTGCGCGATCCGTTCCTCGAGCCGACCGATCACGCGGGGCGTGAACCCCTTGTTCACGATGCTGCGCAGCCGCGTGTGCTCGGGCGGGTCCTGGTTGAGCATCATGAGCTGCTGCTGCAGGAGCTCGTCGGGGGTCGACTCGCGGAAGAGCGAGGTCCGTTCGTAGGACGAGAACAGCTCCGGTTGTCGGGACACCGCCACGACGTCCTCGTGGCGGGTGACCGCCCAGAACGGCACGCCCTGGATCGGGTCGTCGAACTTGTGCACCGGGGCGTGGGCACGCAGGTGGTCGAACCACTCGAAGGGCAACCGCTCGGCGAACACCGCCGGGTCGTACAGCCGGATGTCGGACAGGTCCACGTCGTGGGGCCTCTCGATCGGGCGCGCGTCGCGTCGGTAGAACACGTTGCAGTTCGTCGGCCAGCGTAGACCTGACGGGTCGTCAGGTCCACTCCGATCCGAAGACTGCGCCGCTCAACGACCCAGCCCGGTGTCCACGGCCTGCGACGCCGCGGCGCTCTCCTCGCGCAGCGACTGCATGATCTGGGCCACGGGCCGGGTCTCGTGGATGGACCCGAGGACCTGCCCGCCGGGCGTGCCGACCAGGTCGTACCGCCCCGCCGCGCGCATCCGGGCCAGCGCGTCGATCGTCAGCAGGTACTGCAGTGGCATCGGCAGCGGGTCCGGGTTGGCCGGGTCCTCCCAGGCGTCGATCCACGGCGTGCGGAGCTGGCGGGCCGGCTTGCCGGTGAGGCTGCGCGAGCGGATCGTGTCGCGTGCCTCGGCCCGGGCGAGCATGTCCTGGATCATCTGCGGCTGGTGCAGCTCGGTGGAGGCGAGCCAGACCGACCCGGTCCAGGCGCCCTGGGCGCCGAGCGCCAGTGCGGCGGCCAGCTGGCGTCCGTTCCCCACGCCGCCGGCGTGCAGCACCGGGGCGGGCGCCACGGCGTCCACCACCTCGGGCGTCAGCACCATCCCGGCGATCTCGCCCGTGTGGCCCCCGGCCTCGGTGCCCTGCGCGACCACGATGTCCACGCCCTGCTCGCGCTGCTTGAGGGCCTGGTCGACGCGCCCGACCAGCGCGGACACCGGGATGCCCTTGTCGTGGGCGGCGTCGATGGACTCGCGGGGCGGCGGGCCCAGCGCCGAGGCCAGCATCGCGAGGTTGGACTCCATCGCCACCTCGAGCTGGACCGCCCCGGTCTGCGGCGTCCACCCGAGGACCCCGCGGGCCTCCTCCTCGGCGTCGTCGGGCATCGGCGGGATGTCGTGCTCCTCGAGGAACCGCTCGACGAAGTCGCGGTGCTCCTGGGGGATCATCGCCTCGAGCTTGGACTCGAGGTCGTCGAGGTCGCTGGTGTCGACCACCTCCGACGAGACCGGCATCACCACGTTCAGGCCGAACGGGCGACCGCCAGACTCCTTCTCGAGGAAGCGCACGGCCTCGCGCATCTCGTCGGCGTCCCCGCCGAAGCGGATGCAGCCGAGGACGCCGAAGCCTCCCTCGCGCGAGATGGCGGCCGCCACCTCGGGCTCGTAGGTGAAGCCCCACACGGGGACGTCCATGCCGAACTGTCGCTGCAGCTCCGTGCTCATTCATCTGCTCCGAGGATCAGGCCGCTGGTCGGCACGCCCGTGCCGGCGGTCACGAGGACGTGGTCGACGTCGTCGACCTGGTTGACGGCGGTGCCCCGCACCTGGCGGACCGCCTCGGCCACGCCGTTCATGCCGTGCAGGTAGGCCTCGCCGAGCTGGCCACCGTGGGTGTTCACCGGCAGGTGGCCGTCGATCTCGATGCCGCCGTCGGCGACGAAGTCGGCGGCCTCGCCCCGTCCGCAGAACCCGAACTCCTCGAGCTGGGACAGCACGAACGGGGTGAAGTGGTCGTAGATCACGGCGGTCTGGACGTCGCCCGGCCCGATGCCCGCCTGCGCCCACAGCTGCTGGGCGACGACCCCCATCTCGGGCAGACCGGTGAGGTCGTCCCTGTAGTAGGAGGTCATCTGCTCCTGGCCGGCACCCGAGCCCTGGGCCGCCCCGACGACCAGCGCCGGGACGTTCGGCAGGTCACGAGCCCGCTCGGCCGTGGTGACCACGACGGCCTGGCCGCCATCGGTCTCCTGGCAGCAGTCGAGCAGCCGCAGCGGCTCGACGATCCAGCGCGAGCTGTGGTGGTCGGCGAGGGTGATGGGGCGCTCGAAGAAGTGCGCGGCCGGGTTCGTCGCCGCGTGTCGGCGCGCGGCCACCGACACCGGACCGAAGGCGTCGGGGGTCAGCCCGTAGGTGTGCAGGTACCGGGTGGCGAACATCGCGACCCACGCGGCGGGCGTCATGAAGCCGTAGGTCGTGTACCAGCCGAAGGCCACGCCCTCGGCGGTCGGTTCCCACTGCTTGGAGCCGGAGCCGAACCGACGTCCGGACCGCTCGTTGAACGCCCGGTAGGCGACGACGACCTCGGCCATGCCGGTGGCCACGGCCATCGCGGCCTGCTGGATGGTCGCGCAGGCCGCCCCGCCGCCGTAGTGGATGCGCGAGAAGAAGCTGAGGTCGCCGATGCCGACGTTGCGGGCGACCTCGATCTCGGGGTTGGTGTCCATGGTGAAGGTCACCAGCCCGTCGACGTCGGACGGCTGCAGGCCCGCGTCGTCGATGGCGGCACTGACGGCCTCGCAGGCGAGCTGGAGCTCGGAGCGCCCCGAGTCCTTGGAGAACTCGGTCGCCCCGATCCCCGCGATCGCGGTACGGCGGCTGAAGCCCGTGTCCCTGGTCATCGGCTCCCCTCCCCCATCGGCAGGCTGGCCACGACGGTCCCGGTGAGGTGGTCGCCGGTCGAGATCCGGCCGCGAACCGACACCTCGACCTCGCCGTCGCCGGTCTCGGGGCGGGGCGTGACGCGGACGACCTCGGCCCGCATCTGGAGCACCTCGCCGACGTAGGCGGGCAACCCCAGGCGCACGGAGGCGCGTTCGACGACCGCGTCGGGTCCGAGCCAGTCGGTGACGATCCGCAACGCCAGGCCGTTCGAGGTGAGGATGTTCGGGAACAGGTCCTCGCTGCCGCGGGCGCGGGCGATCTCGGCGTCGTGGTGGACCTCCTCGAAGTCCTGGCTGGCCAGCGCCGCGGACACGATGAAGGTCGGGGTCATGGCGACGTCGAAGCCGGGCAGCTCGGTGCCGGCCTCGACGTCCTCGAGCACGCGGGGCGCGGGCGGCGGCTTCGGGCAGCGCACCCGGTGCCGGGGCGAACGCCGGCACCACCAGGCCCGGTCCCCCACGGCCGTCGTCCTCATCGATGGTCTTCCAGGTCAGCTCGACCGGCATCCCGATCCGCACGTCGCGGTGGGACATCCCCTCCACCTCGGACAGGAACCGAACTCCCTCCTCCAGCTCCACGAGCACCACGGCGTGCGGCAGCTCGATGCCGGGCAGCGGCGGGTGGTGGTGGACGGCGTACGAGAAGATCGTCCCGCGCCCCGACGCCACCACCCAGTCCCAGTCGGTGGACCGGCACTGCGGGCACATGGGCCCGGGCGGGTGGCGCAGCTCGCCGCAGCCGGTGCAGCGTTGGATGCGCAGCTCGCGGGCCTCGACGCCCTCCCAGAAGAAGGCGTTGTCACGGTTGATCGGCGGCCGCGGACGACGCATCGGTGGACGCGACGACCCACCCTTCGCCTTCGGGGCGTCCGGCGGCCGGAACTTCAGCAGCCGCATGCGGCCGATGCCCACGAGCGTGCCGTCGGCGGTGTGGTAGTCGTAGCGCGACGTGACGAAGAAGCCCTCCCCCAGCGCCGTGCGCTTGGGGCCGACGAGGTCCTCGATCGACCGGCGTTCGTGGATGCGGTCACCGGGGCGGACGGGTTCGAGGTACTCGTGCGTGTAGTCGGTGGCGACCACCGAGGTGAACCCGGCCGCGTCGAGCCGACGGAGCACCTGGTCGCGCGGCCCGCCCGCGTTGCGCGCCGTGCCCATCGTCCACACGCCCAGCATGGCCGGTGGCGCGATCAGTCCCTTGTGGCGGGTCTGCGCCGCCGCGTCCTCGTCGAGGTAGACCGGGTTGGTGTCCCCGATCGCCTCGCAGAAGTGGCGGACCATCGGGACGTTGACGGGGTCGGGCCCGTGCAGGGGCTCGCCCACGACCCCGTCCTCGACGTACGCCCGCGCCTGGGCGATCAACGTCTCGGTGTCGCGCCCACGAAGCTCGGTGAGCAGCTCCTCCGGGGTGGATGGCACGAGGGTCTCCCTGCCTGTCGTGTCGTGCGGGCGCCCCGCCGGCGTCCCGCGACGAGAACGATAACACGTTCTAGTTTGCTAGTCTGACACACCGTCAGGTCTTCCGCTCGGCGGCACGCGCCCCGGGCCCGTTCGAGAACAGGACGTCTCGTGGCTGCCGACCCCAACGAACCCGTCATCGTCGCCGCCGTGCGCACCCCCATCGGCCGGCGCAAGGGAGACCTCGCCGGCCTCCACACGGCGAAGGTCCTCGGCGCGACGCTGCGTGAGGTGATCGCCCGCGCCGGGATCGACGCCACGGACGTCGAGCAGGTCGTGGGAGGGTGCGTGACCCAGGCCGGCGAGCAGGGCGCCAACATCACCCGCTACGCCTGGCTGGCCGAGCACCTCCCCCAGACCACGGCCTGCACGACCGTGGACTGCCAGTGCGGCTCGGCCCAGCAGGCCAACCACTTCGTGGCCGGGCTGATCACGGCCGGGGCCATGGACGTCGGGATCGCCTGCGGGGTCGAGATGATGAGCCGCGTGGGCCTGGGCGACAACGTGCTCAACGGTCCCGGGGTCCCCCGCCCCGACGACTGGGACGTGGACCTGCCCAACCAGTTCGTCGGCGCCGAGCGGATCGCCACGGACCGCGGCGTCACCCGGCAGGACGTGGACGACCTGGCACTCGCGTCGCAGCGCAACGCCGCCCGGGCGTGGGAGGAGGGCCGCTTCGACCGCGAGGTGTTCCACCTCGACGCCCCGGTGCTCGACGAGGAGGGCAAGCCCACCGGCGACACCCGCCCCGTCACCCGTGACGGCGGCCTGCGCGAGACCACCCCGGAGGGACTCGCGAAGCTGAACCCGGTCGTGCCCGACGGCGTGCACACCGCCGGGAACTCGTCACAGATCTCCGACGGGGCGGCCGCCGTGCTGTGGATGTCGCGCCGCCGTGCCGAGTCCCTGGGGCTGCGTCCGCGGGCACGCATCGTGGCGCAGACCCTCGTCGGCGCCGACCCCTACTACCACCTCGACGGTCCGCGCCAGGCGACGACGAACGTGCTCGGCAAGGCCGGGATGGCGATGGGCGACATGGACCTGTTCGAGGTCAACGAGGCGTTCGCCGCCGTGGTCTGCTCCTGGGCCCGCGAGCACGAACCCGACATGGACCGCGTGAACGTCAACGGCGGGGCGATCGCCCTCGGACACCCGGTCGGCTGCACCGGCTCCCGGCTGGTCACCACCGCCCTGCACGAGCTCGAACGCACCGACGGCGAGCACGCCCTGATCACGATGTGCGCGGGCGGGGCGCTGGCCACCGGCACCGTCCTGCAGCGCCTCTGAGCCCCGCCGCTCCCACCACGACCCGAGGCAGACGCCGATGATCACCTCCCCCACCGACCACCTGCTCGTCGAGCAGGACGGCCACGTCGTCACCGTCACCATGAACCGCCCCGACAAGCGCAACGCCTGGTCGGGCGAGATGATCCACGGGATGGCCGAGGTCTGGGACGCCATCGACGCCGACGACAGCGTCCGCGTCGCGATCCTCACCGGCGCCGGCGGCAACTTCTGCGCCGGCGCCGACCTCACCGCCATGAGCGCCAACCGGTCGTCCGGCGACGACGGGTTCGCCGACAAGGTCGGCGGGGCGACCCAGGCGTTCCGGGGGATGCTGCGCTCGTCCCGGCTGTCCAAGCCGCTCGTCGCGGCGGTCGAGGGCTACGCCCTGGCCGGGGGCACCGAGATCCTCCAGGCCACCGACATCCGCGTCGCCGCCGAGACGGCCACCTTCGGCCTGGCCGAGGTGCAGCGTGCGCTGTTCCCCGTGGGCGGATCCACGGTCCGGCTGCAGCGCCAGGTCAGCTACACCAAGGCCATGGAGATCCTGCTCACCGGCGAGCGCATCTCCGCCCAGGAGGCCGAGCGGATCGGCCTGGTCGGCCGACTGGTCCCCGAGGGCGAGGCGCTGGCCACCGCCCAGCAGATCGCCGACCGCATCGCCCGCAACGGCCCGCTGGCGGTCCAGGCGGTCCTGCGTTCGGCACGGGAGACCGCCGACCTGCCCGAGGCCGAGGCGCTCGGCCTCGAGCTGAAGATCGGCATGCAGGTCTTCGGCTCGGAGGACGCCAAGGAGGGCCCGCGCGCCTTCGCCGAGAAGCGCGACCCGGTCTACACCGGGGCCTGAGACGGTCGACAGCTCCACGCCCGATGTGATCCGAGCGGGCGTTCTCCACCGCGGTGCGGTCTGCGTGTTTCGTGCAGGAGATGAGCTCCGCCTCGTGACGTCCAGTGAGAACCCGCGCCAGCGCGTGCTTCGTGCAGGTCGACCACGTCAGCCGGACCGGTGCACGGAACCCGCGCCGCCGTTCCCGTTCGCGGCTCAGTCAGGTTGTCCTGGGCGATCTGGTGTGCCGGCGGCCTGGACACGCCGCCCTCGTGCCCCAACGATGCCGACCGTGCCGATCCCCGCCGCGGCCACGCAGGGGAAAGCCAAGCACCCAGGTCGCCCCGACTGCGGCGTAGAGCCAGTGGTCGACCTCCAGCGTGCCGCCTTCGTTGGTGCCGTAGATGCACGTCAGACGGGGCGGCCACAGTGAACCCTCGGTCTGGTAGCCGGTCGCCTCGGCAGGAGGATGGTCGAGGCAGATGTCCTCGCCGAACTGCCCCATGCCGACGATCCCGACAACCCACGCGGCGAAGGCGGCCACGGCGAGCCCCAGGGCAAGCAGCACGGTCGGCCGCCTGCGTCCTCGACCGGTCATGCCGTCCCGCTCCAGCTCCCCAAGCTCGCCCGGATCCCCGGGCGCAGCGTGTCGCAGACCATAGGTCGCCCGTCGTGAGACGGACGGAACCGCCCCGACGCCGTACTCACCGGGTCTGACCGCCGCCCGGGTCAGGCGGCGATGCCCCGGGCGATCAGGATCGCCGCCAGCACGGCGAGCACGGCCGCGGCGAGCAGGTCGCCGTGCCGGGTGGCCCAGGCGTGCGTGCGGTCGAGTGCGTGCTCGACCCGCGGGGACGGGGTGGTCGACACGGACAGGGCCAGCAGGAGCGGTGCCGACGCGATGAGCCCGAAGCCGGCTCCGACGAGCAGCGACTCCGCCACCGACGGGCCCGGCACGGGCACGGCCACGGCGCCCCCGAGCACGAGTGCGACGTTCTTCGGGTTCAGGGCGAGGACGGCGGCGACGGCTGCGGTGCGGCGGGGCGTGAGCCGGTCCAGGTGCTGCACCAGCGGGCGGACCCGCCCCCGTCGTCGGGCGCGCCACAGCGCGACCACGGCGAGCACCGCCAGCAGGGCACCGACCGCCACGTCGGCCCCCGGACGCGCCGACCCACCAGCCGCTGGGACCTGCGCCGCGGTCGGGAACAGCAGCAGGACCGCCACCGCCGCCACGGTCAGCGTGCCGAACCAGACCACCAGGAACGCCCGCGTGCAGGCTCGCGCCCCGCTGCCCGAGCAGCAGGCCGATGACGAACGCGATGGTCAGCGGGCTGAGGGCGATCGCCGCGGCGTACGGCACCACAGCGACGAGGACCTCCCCGAACGCTCCAGCCACCGACCATGGCGTCGACGGTCACACCAGCTCGGCCTCGGGCTCGTGGACGTAGGTCTGCTGGAGGAGCCGCACGAACGCCGGGTCCCGCTCGGCACCGGTCGCCGGGATGGTCGCGTCGACGCCCCGTGCCGCCAGGTCGGCCTCGAACCGCGACAGCACCTCGTCCAGGTCGATGCCGCCCTCGCCCGCATCGTGGGCGTCGGCCTCGTCCTGGTCGGCGAACACCAGCCCCTTCCAGGAGATGCTGATCCGGAGCTCGTCGGTCGTGGGGCGCGCGAGCACGGCGTCGCCGTCGCGGATGGCCCAGCCGTCACCGTCACGATCGAGGACGGTGTCCAGCGTCATGCCCTGGACCATGCCGTCCTCGAGCCGGCCGACCCCGAGCGCACGGTGGAACATCAGGTCGTTGTCCGCCACGATCGCGGTGTTGTCGATGTCGCCCTCGTGGCGGATCGACGGGGCCTCGGGGCCGTCCGGCCAGTACTCGAACCCACCGTCCGGCCCTCGGTGGAACCACGACACCGCGGTGGCGATCCGCAGGCGCACGTCCTCGAACAGGCCTGAGTGACCCATGATGCACAGGAACGCGACCGGGTGCTCGGTGCGGTCGAAGCCCAGGAACGCCGGCACGTCGGTGTGCCCGATGCCCTGCGCCACCGGGAGCTGGTAGGTCAGGTTGGCGTACACGACCTGGGGACGGACGACCGTGCCGCCGAACAGCGCACGTGCGGCCTCGACGAACCCGCCGTGGTGGAGGAAGGGCTCGACGCCCCGGATCAACGGCTCGTCGTACGCCCAGTCCCCGCGGAACAGCGACGCCACCGGCATCTCCACGGCCGTGTCGTCCCCGCTGAGGGCCTGGTACTCGGCCGCGTTGGCGAAGTACCGCTGGGTGGGCAGGTACGGGGCGTTGTCCTCGACGAGCCGACGAACGAGGTCGCGGTCGTCGAGCACCTGCGGGATCTGCACGGGAGGACGGGGTGTGGCGGTGGGCACGGCGGGCTCCCTCTGTGCGCGCGTCGGTCGATGGCGCGCACGCCATCACATCACGAGACGTGGCATCCATCCAATCGATCTTCGGGATCCATGAGATAACTTCTGCCTATGAACCTGCGCCAGCTGGAGTACGCCGTCGCCGTCGCCGACACGGGCGGGTTCTCACGCGCCGCCGACGCACTCCACGTGACCCAACCTGCGCTGTCGGAGGGGATCGCCAGCCTCGAGCGCAGCCTCGGCGTCCGCCTGTTCCGCCGCGACGTGCGCCCGGTCGTGCCCACCGACGCCGGCGAGGCCGTCGTCGCCGAGGCCCGCCGGGCCCTACGGGGCGTCCAGCGGGTGCGCGAGGTCGTCACCGACGTGTCGGAGCTCCGGGTCGGGACGCTGCGCGTCGCCGCCCCGGGGCAGGTCGCCGCAGCCAGCCTGGCGGCCATCCTCGCGACCTACTGCCAGCGGTACCCCGACGTGGGCGTCCACGTGGACGCCCCGTCCCACGTCGACGAGATCGTGGACATGGTCGCCACGGCCCGCTGCGACCTCGGCATCACCTTCCGGCCGGCCCCCGCCTCACTCGGGACGATGCCGCTCGGGGAGGTGGAGTTCGTGCTGGTCTGCCCGCCGGGCACCGAGCTGGGTCCTCCCCCGGTCGACCTCGACGCCCTGCCCGGACGCGTGATCCTTCCCCTGGCGCCGGACCTGGCGGGCGCTGAGCTGGGCCGTCTGGACCGGCACCCCACCGACGTGGCGGTGGGTGTGCAGACCGGCCTGCGTGAGCTGGTCGTGCCGCTCGTCCTCGCCGGTGTGGGGATCACGTTCCTGCCCACGGGACTGGCCGAGGGCGCCCGGGCGCAGGGAGCCGTCGTCAGCCCGGTCACGCCGCCCATCACCCTCGACCTGGCCGTCCTGTACCGCCCCGAGGACGTGCCACCGCCCGCTGCAGCATTCCTCGAGGTGGCCCGCACCACCACGTGGTGACGGAGCACGCCATCAGTTGTGCGCGGGGATCACCGTGGTGGCGTCGGCGTCGAGCGGGTCGCACATGCCGCAGGGCTTCATGCCGGCGGCGTCCGGTTCGACCTCGCGCAGGTCCTCGCGCCCCGTCACGATCGCGCACTCGGGGCGGTGGAACATGCTGCCGCTCGGCGTCGCCAAGAAGTTGCCCGAGGCGGCGTGCCCGTTGGACCCACCGCCGGTCCCGGCCAGCGGCACCACCGCCAGCGTCTGCTGGAGCTTGCGGAGGGCGTGCAGCACCTCCTCGTTCTGGCTGCGCTGCACGGCGGCCGTGCGCGAGATCCAGGACGCCAGGTAGATCGTGCCGGACGCGAACAGCAGGCCCACGCCCAGCAGGCCACCGCTGACCACGTAGGGCAGCTGGAGGAAGACCAGCCCGTTGCTGGCCACGCCGAGCCACCCGACCAGCAGTGCGGTCAGGCCGACCGGCAGCAGGGCGATGCCGACGATCTCCATGACCTGGTCGACCCGCCGCAGGGGCTCGGCCCGCTTCAGGGGGCTGGTGTCCATCTCGCGATCACTCATGTCAGGCACCTCCGCGGAGGTCGGGAAGCTGATGGGGAACGTCTGTACTGGCCGACAGCCCGACGGCCGCGTCACGCACCGACCGCATCCCGAAGGTGGGGACGGCGCCGAGCAGCAGGGAGATCCCCACGGCAGCCGCCGGGACACCCCCGAAGGGCTCGATCGGGTCGCTGGCCGGGACCGGGGCAGCGACGGAGGGCGACTCGGCCGACGGCGGCGCCACGCTGGCCGCGGGCACGTCGGTCGTGCCGGCCGACGTGGGTGGCGGCAGGGCCACACCTGACGACGGCAACGAGGTCCCGCCGGCCGTGCCGGAGGCCACCGGCGGCGGGGGTGGAGGCGGCAGCGCCGGGAGCTCCGGCATCTCGAAGGCAGGCGACGCCGAGGCGGCCACGAAGCCGCTGCCGACGACGTACTCCATCTTCGGTGCGAGGCCGAGCAGCTCGAACACCAGGCCCTTGACCTGCTGCACGCCACCGCCATCGTCCTCGGGGATGGCACCCAGCAGGTCGCCGACCGGGACCACGTCCAGCAGCGGGTCGAGGTACCCCCGCAGGACGCGCAGGTCGATGGTGATGCGCACGCCCTCCGCCGTTCGCTCGCCGACGGTGGCGTCGATCTCCTCGCGGTGGTCCAGTGCCTCGATCCGGATGCCGAGCACGTCCTCGAGGCCGTCCGCCACGAGGTCGTCGGTGAGCTGCTGGATGGCCTGGTTCACCGGACCGAGCAGGTCCTGGACCGGCTGCAGCGGGGTGTCGGACCCCTCGCCGTCGCCGTCGCCCTCCTCGTCGTCGGACGGCGGGACGATCACGGCCCCCTCGTCGGTGAGGCGGACCGGGCGGCCCGAGCACGGTGATCCCGCCCGACCGTGGTGTGCCCACTGGTGGAGGCGGTGTTCCCGTCGGAGCTGGCCCCGAGCTCGGTGCTGACGCTGTCGAGGACGATGATCCCCTCCAGCAGCTTCACGTCGCTGATGGTCGCCACGCTGCGTGCCAGGGCCTTGCCGTCACGGACCGTGGAGGTGGATTCGGAGCGGACCTGGCCGAAGTCGAGCAGCGCCGCCGCGTCGGCCGGGACCCCGCCGCCCTCGGACCGGGCGGTGACGTCGAGCCCGCGGGCCTCGGCGAACATGCCGGCCCCGGTGCCGTCGATGGTGGTCTGCTGGCTCCAGCTGTCCTCGCCCCGCCCCGGGTAGCGGGCCGCGGCCCGGACCGGGTAGGTCTGGCTCTCGTCGCCGGCGAGCGTGCCGAACCCGTCGCCGACGGCCGCCCCGGGCCAGATCGACGATGCCACGGCACGGCCGTTGGGCCCGGTGCCGAGCTTGGCGCCGGTGTAGGAGCCGGTGATCTCGAACTGAGGCTCGCCCGGGTCGGTCGGGATGGGGATGAAGTCCTCGAAGAACCGCACGGAGACCGGCGAGGCCTCGGCCTCGAGGTCGTAGCCGAACAGGTCCGTGTCGGTGCGCACCGCGTCGCCCTGGGCGAGCACCGGCGAGGCGACGAGCAGGGCAGCGCCGGAGGCGGCCATGAGCACGGCCATGCCACGGCGCAGGGTGGTGGTCCTCGGGGTCCTCATGCGGCTCCTCCCAGGTAGGCGGCCTCGATGTCCCCCGCGAGGTCCGCGGGTTCTCCCATGGCCGTGACGCGCCCGTTCACCATGACGACGCCGTAGTCGGCGACCGCCAGCGCCGTGCGCGCGAACTGCTCGATGACGAGGATGGAGATCCCCTCCTCGGCCAGCTGGCGAACGATGCCGTACAGCTCCTCCACGATCAGCGGGGCCAGGCCCATCGACAGCTCGTCGAGCAGCAGCAGGGCCGGGTCGGTCGCCAGGGACCGGGACATGGCCAGCATCTGCTGCTCGCCACCGGACATCTTGCCGGCCAGCTGGGTCCGGCGTTCGCCGAGCCGCGGGAACCGTTCGTAGGCCCGCTCGCGGATCTGTCGCCTCGGGCACCGAGCCCGCATAGGCCGCCAGGCGCAGGTTCTCCTCGACGGTCAGGTTCGGGAAGATCCCGCGGCCCTCGGGGACGGTGCACATGCCGATCCGGACCAGCTCGTCCGGGGTGACGGTGCTCGCCAGCGGGACACCGGCGACGCGAACCGTCCCCGCCGTCGGGGCCATCTGCCCCGAGGCCAGCTTGAGCGTGGTCGTCTTGCCCGCCCCGTTGGGGCCGAGCAGGGCCACGACCGACCCGCGCGGGACGGTGAAGGACACGCCCCGCAGCACCTCGATGCGCCCGTAGGCGGCGTGGACGTCGTCGAGCTCGAGGATGGGCGTGCTCATGCCGGCACCTCCGCGGTGGGTTCCGCGCTGCCGAGGTAGGCGGCCTGGACGTCCGGGTTGTCGCGGATCATCGCCGGGTCGCCCGAGGCGATGACCGCCCCGAAGTCGAGCACGTCGATCCACGAGCAGACGCGCATGACGAGGTCGACGTCGTGCTCGACCATGAGGATCGCCATCCCCTGGGTCGCCAGGCGTGTCAGCAGGTGGCCGAACTCGAGGGTCTCCTCCTCGTTCAGCCCCGAGGAGGGCTCGTCGAGCAGGAGCACGCGCGGCCGGATGGCGAGCGCGCGGCCGAGCTCGGTCAGGCGGGCGACGCCGGTGGGGATCGCGTCGGCCCGCTGGTCGGCGAAGCCGCGGATGCCGACGAGGTCGATCAGCTCCTCGGTCTGCTCGCGGACCCCGTGGTCGCGGACGCCGGACCAGGACCGGTGGATCTCGACCGCGGTCTGGATGTTGTCGCGCACGGTCAGCGAGCCGAACACCTCGAGGCGCTGGAACGTGCGGGCGATGCCCCGGCGGGCCCGCTGGTGCACGGTCTCGCGGGTGACGTCCTCGCCGTCGAAGGTCACCACGCCGGAGGTGGGTTCCTGCAGGCCGGAGATGATGTTGAACGTGGTGGTCTTGCCCGCCCCGTTCGGGCCGATCAGGCCGTGGATCCGGCCCTCCTCGACCGACAGGGAGGCATGGTCGACGGCGGTGATGCCGCCGAACTGCATCAGGACGTCGTGAGTCTCAAGAAGCGCCAACGACCGTCACCTCCTCGAAGTCCTCGTCCTCGTCGCCGATGGCGACCTGCCGCTGCTCGGCGGGAGCGTCCTCGGACTCCCCGCGGCCGAGCACCTGGCGCCCCGCCTCGAACATCGCCCCGGCCAGCCCGTTGGGGTTGCGCCCCAGCAGCACGGCCGCGACGCCGATCATGAGGTTGAGCAGCCCGCCGATGGTCGGGAACAGGTCGGTGATCGTCGGCGACAGCCCGAGGAACAGGCCCCCGAGCAGCGCGCCGGTCACCGAGGTGATCCCGCCCGACCACGACGAGCAGCAGCAGCGGCAGGTTCTGGAAGAAGTAGAAGTCCGCGTCGCCGACCGCGACCTGCGCGTTGGCGAGCAGGACGCCGCCCATGCCTGCGATCGCCGCGGCGATCGCGAACGTGGCCACCCGGGTGCGGGTGATCGACTGCCCCAGGGTGCTCAGCGCGGCGGGGCTGTCGCGGCTGGCCAGCAGCAGGCGGCCGAAGCGGCTGCGGCGCAGCTCGAGCACGAGCACGGCCAGGACGACGAAGCCGATGGCCACGTAGACGGCGGCGCCCGCCTCGGATTCGAACATCGACGGACGGGTGATCGTCGCCCCGCCACCGAGCTGGAACCCCAGCAGCGGCTTCTTGAACACGATCTCGTCCATGGCCACGGCGAACGCGAGGGTCCCGAGCCCGAGGTACAGGCCGCGCAGCCGCAGCGCGGGCAGGGCGACCAGCGCGCCGACCGCACCGGCGACCAGCCCGGCCGCGAGGATGGCGAAGATGCTGACCTGGCCCTGGAACACGAAGGCGCCCCACTTGACCACGGTCAGCGCCCCGAACCCGGCGAAGGTCAGCTGCGCCAGGGACATGTCCCCGCCGTACCCGGCCAGCAGGACCAGCGACAACATGATGCAGGCCAGCCCGAGGCCCGCGGGACAGGGACGAGGTCGTCCCGGCGCCGAGGAACTGGGTGGCGATGGCGACCGCGGCGATGAGGCCGGCGCCCGAGATCAGGGTCCGTGCCCGCGAGGGCAGGCGCACCAGGCTGGCGCCCTCCACCCGGCCGACGCGCAGCTTCTCCTGCGGCAGGGCCAGCATGGCGGCGAACAGGAAGATCGTGGCCAGGGACGCGAGCACGCCCTTGTAGATGTCGTTGTCCTGCAGGCCCTCGGGCAGGTAGGTCGAGCCGAGCCCGATCGACCACTCGATGACGACCCCCAGCAGGATGGCGCCGACGAAGGTCCGCGGCAGCGACTTGAGCCGGCCGACCATCGCGGCGGCGAAGGCGTTGATCACGACCAGCGTCAGGGTGACGTACTGGAACCCGATCTTGGAGGCCAGCATCACGCCGGCGAGCGCGGCGAGGCTCGAGCCGATGGCCCACGAGAGCATGCCCAGTCGTTGGGGCCGTGCCCCGTGCAGCGCCAGCAGCTCGCGGTTGTCGACGATGGCACGCATGCCCGTGCCGGTGCGGGTCCGGTTCAGCAGCAGGTACAGGCCACCGGCGACCAGCCCGGCCAGGAACAGCGTCAGCAGGTCGTGGTAGGCGATGTTGATGCCGCCCAGCCCGACGTTGTGGCCGGCGAAGAACGGCGGCACGTCGCGCGCGACACCGCCGGGCCACACGGTCTGGGCCGTCCCCAGCAGGAGCACGAACAGCCCGACCGTCACGGTCAGCGAGACGGTCACGGAGGCGTCGGTGAGGTGGCGCATCATCGTGCGTTCGAGCAGTGCCCCGAACAGCGGCGCGAACACCAGCACGACGAGCACGGCCGACAGCGCCATCGGGAGGCCCCACGGCACCACCAGCTGCCAGAACAGGAACGCGCTGACCATGCCCACGGCACCGTGCGCCATGTTGAACACGTTCGAGGTGGCGTAGGTGATCACGAGGCCGGACGACGCGATCGCGTACGCCGCGGCCGTGATCAGCCCGAGCACGGTGAACGTGAACAGGTTGGACAGCAGGTCTCCGAGCGCACCCATCAGCTGGACCCCTTCGCCATGATCAGATCTTCCCCGGGGCGGGGCGGCAGCGGTAGCCGTCGCCGGGTTCGACGCGAACGAACTGGCCCCCATCGATGTCCAGGATGATGATGCAGTCGGTGGGCTGTTGGCTGGCCACGTCCTGCGGCGGGATCAGCCCGCCCCCCTCGTAGTCCGTGACGGTCCCGAGGTACTCCAGCAGCTTCGCACGGGTCAGTTCCGGGCCGATCTCCTTCAGCGCCTGGACGAACAGCTTCGCCGCCGACCACGAGTACATGCCGAGCCCGGTGGGGCGCGCCCGCGGGTTCACCCGGGCCAGCCACTCGGCGTAGGTCTGCAGCTCGGGGTTGCCGTCCATCTCCTCGAGCAGTGCCCCGGTCTGGGAGACGGACACGAAGTCCTCGCAGGCCTGCCCACAGGTCTCGATGAGGTCCGGCGTGTAGTTGTTGGCCTGGAGCGCGAAGACCTTCGGTGCGTAGTCCTGCTGCGCCATGGCGCTGGCCAGCCGGGCCGCCTGCTGGTAGGCGCCCTGGAAGGCGACGAGCTGGATGTCCTTGGACTTGAGCTCGTTGACGACCCGCGCGTAGTTGGTCTCGGCCACGGCCACGGGGATGTTGGCGTTCCAGCGGTACCCGATCTTCTCGGTGGCCTGCCGGTTCTGGGTGGTGCCGTAGGTCGTGGTCTGGTTCTCGAGGTAGACGTACCCCGCGTTGGTGATCGCGTCGGGGAACGTCTCCTTGTAGTACGACCACTCGCTCAGCGGCACCTCGCCGGTCCGCAGCGCGTCGGCGCCGAAGGAGAAGCGCGACCCCTGCAGCGCCTTGCTGGTGCGGATGTTGCGCAGGTCGGGGATCCCACAGCCCTCGATGGGCTCGACCGCGCCCTCCTCGAAGGCCGACATGGACCCGACCGCCGCGAAGGCCTGGTCGCAGGCGTCGAGGTAGGCGGCCCGATTGCCGTTGCTGGACAGCTGGGTGTCGCGTGACACGAACTTCAGGGAGCGCCCGTAGACGGTGCCCTCGGTGGCGGCGAAGTAGGCGACGTAGGCCTGCGTGGCCTCCTTGGCGTCCTGGAACAGGCCCGGGACCGCGCCCGTGAGGTCGGCGACGTTGAAGATCGTGATCGAGTCCGCCGTGACGCCGACGTCGGTCGCCCCGCCGTTGCCCCCGGCCGGGGCGGCACGCGTGTCGGTACGTGCTCCCCCCTGCTCGGTGGCGGCCGCTGGCCCCCACCGTCGTCCGCGGCGCCGTCGGTGTCGCCGGCCTGTGCGTCGGCGGCCCCGCCCCCCGTCGAGCCGGTCGTGGACGTCGTGCCGGTGCCAGACGGCGGTACCGGTCCCCCCGGTGCTGCCCGTGGCGGCCTCGGCGGGTCCCTGGTCGGTGGCCCCGGTGACGGGGTCGTCGGCCCCCTCGAGCTGCTGGGTCACCGACCCGGCCACGGTGCCGTCGCCGGCCGCGGCGCCACCGGCGTACAGCGCGACCTCGTCCTCGGACAGGCGCGAGCCGCACGCCGTGGCCAACAGTGCGACCACGGCGAGCGTTGCCATGCCTCGCATGCTCGACGTCATGTGCAGCCCTTCCCGCCCGGGGGGTGCGTCATGCGGTTCCCCACGTCCGTGGGGACCTCGATGGTGGCAACGACGACCGTGGTGGTCGGTGACGCCACCGCCGCCTCGGGGCCACTCCCTCGGCCCGGTCAGCGGTGTCCGTGTGCGCTCCGCGCAGGCCGTCAGGCCCGTGCGGTCCGTTCGTGTCAGTCGGCGGCGTCCACCTGCATCAGGTCGGCCGCCATGTACGTGAGTTTCGCCCCCGAGCCCCCAAGTTCCTCGTCCAGGGCCTTGCCGAGGTCCTCCGGGTCCCAGTGCCCCGTGGGCGCGTCGACCCGGTGGCGCAACGGTGGACCCCCCATCAGGCCGACGAAGCCGCCGTAGGCCACGAAGACCTGGCCGGTGACCCGTTCGGCTGCCGGTGAGGCCAGCCACGTCACCAGGGGCGCCACGTGCTCGGGCGCGAGCGGGTCGGCCGGGCCGTCCGCCTCGCCGAACACGCCCTCGGTCATGCGCGTCCGGGCGCGCGGGGCGATCGCGTTGGCTCGCACGCCGTACTTGGCGCACCCGAACGCCGTCGACTGCGTGAGCGCGATGATGCCCGACTTCGCCGCGGCGTAGTTGGGCTGGCCCGGCGAGCCGAGCAGCGCGGCTTCGGACGTGGTGTTGATCGCCCGCGCGTACACCGGCGCCCCCGGTCGCCTTCGACTGCTCGCGCCACCACGCGGTCGCGTGCCGCAACATGCAGAAGTGGCCCTTGAGGTGCACCCGCACCACCGCGTCGAAGTCCTCCTCGGACATCGCGAAGATCATGCGGTCGCGGATGATGCCCGCGTTGTTGACCAGGACGTCGAGCCCGCCGAAGTCGCGCACGGCCTGCGTCGACGAGCGCCGCGGCGTCGTCCCAGTCGGCGACGTCGCCGTGGTGCACGACGGCGTCGCCGCCCTGGGCGCGGATCTCGGCCGCGACCTCCTGCCCGGCGCTGTCGCCGGTGGCCTGGCCGTCGAGGGTGGCGCCGAGGTCGTTGACGACGACACGCGCCCCGTGGGCGGCGAGGTCGATGGCCTCGGCACGCCCGAGCCCGCGCCCCGCGCCGGTCACGATGGCGACGCGTCCGTCGAGGTCGATGGTCATGTGCGCTCCTTGGGCGGGCGGGATCAGGTTGGGCGGGCGGGATCAGGTTGGCGGGCGGGATCAGGCCGGGTCGGCGGCCAGGGACGCCCCGAGCCGGCCCAGCTGGTCGGCGGCCGATCCCAGCGCGAACTCGACCTGCTTGGTGCGCAGCAGGTAGCGGTGCAATGGGTACTCGCGGTCGACACCGACCCCGCCGTGGACGTGCTGGGCGGCGTGCAGGACCCGGTGGCCGGCCTCGGCCGCCCACCACTTGGCGATGGCGACCTCGTCGGTGGCGGGCAGGCCCTCGTGCAGCCGCCAGGCGGCCTGCAGGGCGGCCAGGCGCGCGCACTCGGCGTCCACGAACGCGCTGGCCACGCGCTGCGACACGGCCTGGAAGGTCGCGATCGGGCGACCGAACTGCTCGCGCTGCGTCGTGTAGGAGGCCGCGAGGTCGACGGCCGCGGCCAGCATCCCCGCCTGGTGGCTGGCCAGCGCGCTGACGGCGAGGTCCAACAGCCACGGCAGCGTCGTGTCGTCCCCGACGACCACGGCCGGGGCGTCGTCGAGGTCGACCGCGGCATGGGGCACGTCGGAGGACAGGTGGTGCGGGCGGATGGTCGCATCGGCCGCGGCCACCACGGCGACGCGGGGCGCCCCGCCACCACGGGGCGTGGCGCTGACGAGCAGGTGGATCGCACGTGTCCCCCATGGCACGACCACCTTGGCGCCCGTGACGCGTGCCTCGTCGCCCGTCCCGTCGAGGACGGTGGCGGGGTCCCACGGGCTGGCGCCGACGTCCTGCAGCGCGAGGGTGACCACGACGTCGCCGGCCACGACACCGGGCAGCAGCTCGGTCGGGTCGCCGACAGCCGCGAGCAGGGTCGCGGCCGTGACCTGCTCGACCACCGGCACGTGCGCGACGTGGCGTCCGGCGGCCTCGCACAGCAGGTGCGCGGCCAGCCAGCCGATGCCCGCCCCGCCGTGGGCCTCGGGCACGGCGACCCCGAGCAGTCCGGTGTCCACCAGCGCCCGCCACGCCTGGTCGTCGTGGCCGTCGGCCGCCTCCAGCGTGCGCAGGCGCGCCGGGTCGGCGTGCTCGCCCAGCACGCGGTCGGCCAGGTCGGCGACGGCCTGCTGGTCCTCGGTCAGTGCGAAGTCCACGTCGTCCCCCTCAGCGCGGCGGCCGGGGCATGCCCAGGCCCATCGTGGCGATGATGTCGCGCTGGATCTCGTTGGTCCCGCCCCCGAAGGTGACGATCACCGCGCGGCGCATCTCCTCCTCGAGCTCGCCGGCCAGCACCGCCCCGTCGTCGTCGGGGGTCAGCGGGGCGAGCGGGCCGACGACCTCCATGAGCAGCCGCCAGACCTCGAGCCCCGACTCGGACCCGTAGACCTTCATCGCGGACGCGTCCTTGGGGTCGATGCGGTCCTGCGACGCCTCCCACGCGACCTTCCAGTTGAGCAGGCGCAGGGCCTCGAGCCGTGCCCGGACCTCCGCCAGCTTGCGCTGGACCCACTCCTGGTCGATGACCCGCCGCCCGTCGGCCAGCTTGGTCTGCTGGGCCCACCGGCGAACCTCCTCGAACCGCCGCTGGACCGGTCCGGCAGCCGCCAGGGCGATGCGTTCGTGGTTGAGCTGGGCCGTCATCAGGCGCCAGCCGCCGTGGATCTCGCCGACGGTGTTGGCGACCGGGACACGCACGTCCTGGTAGTAGGTCGCCGCCGTCAGGCCGCCGCCGATCGTGTCCACCTTCGTCCACGAGAAGCCGTCGCTGTCGGTGGGCACGATGATCATCGAGATGCCCTTGTGCTTCGGGGCATCGGGATCCGTCCGGCAGGCCAGCCACACGGCATCGGCGCGGTCGACCAGCGAGGTCCACATCTTCTGGCCGGTGATGACCCAGTCGTCCCCGTCCCGGACCGCTCGCGTGGTCAGGGAGGCGAGGTCGGTGCCCGCCCCGGGTTCGGAGTAGCCGATCGAGAACAGGACCTCGCCCCGGACGATCCTCGGCAGGTAGTCCGCCTTCTGCTCGTCGGACCCGAAGGCGGCGATCGTCGGGCCGACGGTGTTCGTGGTCAGGAACGGCATCGGGACCCGCAGGCGCTGGGTCTCGTCGAAGAAGATGAACTGCTCGACCGGGCTGAGGCCGCGTCCACCGATGTCGGTCGGCCACGTGGGGCAGAGCCAGCCGTCCTGGCCGAAGCGCCGCATGAGGTCCCGGTAGGCCCCGATGTCGACCGGGTCGCGTTCGACCTGACGGGCCACGTCCGGGGTGTACACGGACGTGAAGTAGTCGCGGACCTCCTCGCGGAAGGCCTCCTGCTCCGGGGTCGGGGCGAGCCGCATCGATCGGGACCTTGCTGACGAGTGAGGTGTCGGGGCGTCGGGCCGGACAGGACGCGGATGGGCACGGCGCCGGGGTGGTGATGTATAACACGTTCTAGTTCTGACGGCCAGTCAGATTCCGCCCCGGAGCACCGCAATGACCGAATCCGCCGCCCCCCGCCCCGTCGACGATCGTGCCGCCGCCATCATGAACCGCTGGCTGGGCAACGACGTCGAGCGCAGCGAACCGCGCCAGGCCCTGCACCGGGTCGTGGAGACCCTGCGGGTGGTGGCCAGCGAGCTGGTCCGCGTCGACGCCGAGCACAACGAGCTCGAGGACCTGCTGGCCGTCGAGGACCTCGCCGACCGGCTCCGGCACCAGGTGACCGACCTGGTGCGGACCCCCACGACGCCGGCCCGTGCCGACGTCCCGGTCTCCTACCTCACCGAGCGCTCCCCCGTCACGGGCGCGAGCAACCCGGCCGCCTACCCCCTGCGGCTGCGCTTCGGGGACACGACGGTCGCCCACGCGGTGTTCACCGAGCAGCACGAGGGACCGGCCGGCGGCGTCCACGGCGGCGTGCTCGCGGCCTCCTTCGACGAGGTGCTGGGCATCGCCCAGATGGCGGCCGGGGCGGCCGGCTACACCGGGACCCTCGAGGTCCGCTACCTCGCCGTCACCCCGCTGCACACGGTCGTGACGATCGAGGCCGGCGTCGAGCGGCGCGAGGGCCGCAAGCTCGTCATGTGGGCCCGCGCGACCGCCGACGACACCGTGACCGCCGAGGCGACCGGCATCTTCGTGGTCCGGGAGAGCTTCGACCTCCCCGAGCCAGCCTGACACCCGAATCTGGGATCCGTCCCAGAATCTGCCGGCCGCGTGGGGCAACGACACCCGGACGCGAACAGATCCTGGGCCAGCGCCCAGGATCTGTTCGACGCGCGCCGGGTCAGACCGGGTTGTTCTTGGCGTCGAGCTTGAGGCTGCTGCGCCAGAAGACCTTGGGCATGAGCTTGTAGTAGGTCGCCGCGGGCTTGGCGATGCCGGGCATCGTCCACAGCTCGCCCTTGTCCAGGCTCTTCTCGATCGCGTCGATGACCTTGTCCGGGGTCAGCTGCGTGGACTCGGGCAGCACGTCGAGGAACGACCGGGCGTTGGGCTTCATCTGGTCGATGAGCGGGGTCTTCACGGCGGGCGGGCACACGCAGGTGAACCGGATGCCGGAGCCCTCGTTCTCGTACTTGAGCGTCTCGGCGTAGACCTTCACCGCGTGCTTGCTGGCGCAGTAGGCCCCCATGTACATCTGCGGCGTGTGGCCCATGAGCGACGCGAAGATGACCATGTCGCCGCTGCGGCGCTCGAGCATCTGCGGCAGGACGGCCTTGGTGACGTGCACCACGCCGTTGAAGTTGACGTCGACGACCTTGGTGATCAGGTCGGCGTCCATCTCGGCCAGCGCGTCCGAGGGCATGATGGCCGCGGCGGCGGCCACGCGATCGATGGGCCCGAGGTCGGCCGAGACCTTCTCGACGATCTGCTCGACGGCGGCGCGGTCGGTCACGTCCACCGGGAACGTCGTGATGTTGCGGGAGGTCGCGGCGGTCTTCGCCAGCCCCTCCTCGTTGAGGTCCAGCGCGGCGACCTTGGCCCCCTGGGCCGCCATGCGCTCGCACATGCGCTGGCCCATGCCGCTGCCGCCCCCCGTGACCAGGGCCACGTTGCCTCGGAACGTCATTGGTGCTCCTTCTCCCTGCGGCCTCGGCCGCGTCAGTCGGTGGTCACGCGCAGTGCGGCCTTCGGGCAGCGGTCCACGGCCTCGTGGACGCGGTCGTGCAGCTCGGCCGGTGGCTCGGGCTGCAGGATCTCGAGGACGTCCTCCTCGGTGACGTGGAAGACCTCCGGGCAGATGTCCTCGCAGACGGCGTTGGCCTCGCAGACGTCGTGATCGACCTCGACACGAAGGGACTGTCCCACGCTGCTCTCCCGTGAAGCGCTTACCTGACGGTGTGTCAGAAGTAGAACACGTTATCGTCCGCGAGGCAAGCGGGACCACCTCAGTCCGTGGCGCCGTCCTGCTCGACCCGCTCCGCGGCCGCGAGCACCTCGGCCAGGGCCTTGTCGAACTGCTCCACGAGCTCGTCGACGTTCGGCACGGCCTCGCGGTCGGCGACCGCCCCGATGAACATCGTGTCGCGGTAGCTGACGACGGTGATGTTGAGCCGCTGGTTGTGGATCACCGGCCCGATGGGGTACATCGCCACCATCTGCGAGCCGGCCAGGTACAGCGGGATCGGCGGCCCGGGCACGTTGGACAGGGTCACGTTCGCGATCGGCGGGTGGCGGCGCGCCAGCCCGGCGCGCGAGTAGAAGCGCATCGCCTGGGCGGCGACCGCGGGCGGGGCGTACTCGGACCAGTCCTGCAGCAACGTCGCAGCCACCGCCCCGAGCTGCTCCTTGGCGGGCTTGGTGGCGCGGGAGATCAGGCGGAGCTGCTCGACGACGTCGTCGACGTCGTCGTGCAGCGGCACCGTCATCCCCGACACCTGGTTGTCCATGGTGGTGTCGGCGCCCTCGCCCCGCGGACGGATCGAGATCGGCACCGCCGCGACCATGCCCTTGTCGACACGTTCCCCGTGGGCCATGACGAAGGCCCGCAGGGCCCGCCCCGTCACCGCGAGCACGATGTCGTTGACGGTGCAGCCGAGCGCGCGCTTGGCCCGCTTGACGTCCTCGAGCGAGACCTGACCCAGCGAGATCTGGCGATGGGGGTGGATGGGTCCGTTGAGGAACGTCCGCGGCCCGAGGACGCTGAGTCCCGGGTCGTCGTCGTCGCGGCGGATCCCCCACCGGGCGAAGTCCAGGGCGACGTCGGCGGACCGTCGCAGCGTGCGCACGAAGCGGGCCGGCTTCAGCGCGGTGCCGACCGCGGCGTTGCGCAGCAGGTCCAGCTCGCTGGGCAGCGGGCCCGGCGACCAGGGCTGCTCGGGGGGCTCCACCTCGCGGGGTTCGGGCTCGAGGTCGAGCAGCTGCACCAGCATCTCGTTGCCGCCCACGCCGTCGACGAGCACGTGGTGGGCCTTGCCGACGTAGGCCCAGCAGCCGTCGGCGAGGCCCTCGACGAGGTAGATCTCCCACAGCGGCTTGGTCATGTCGAGCGGCCGCGAGACCAGGCGCCCCACGAACTCCTGGAGCAGCCCCATGTCCCCGGGTTCCGGCAGGGCGATGCGCCGCAGGTGGTACCCGATGTCGAAGTCGGGGTCGTCCACGAAGTACGGGTTGTCCAGGCCCAGCGGCACGTTGACGACCCGCTGGCGGAACGGCGGCACCAGGTGGATGCGTTCCTCGAGCAGCCGCTTGAACCGTGCGTACAGCTCGCCCGGGGCCGGCGGGCCACCCGGGGTCGTCGAGGGGTCGAAGATCCCCACGAACGCGATGGTCATGTGCGTGGACGGCGTCTCGGCCCAGAGGAAGATGGCGTCCTTGCCGGCGATGCGCTTCATGGCGACTCCCGATCCCGCGTGCCGGCCTGCGCGTCCACGGTGCGCGTGTGCCCGGTCGTCCGCTGGTGCGATGACCTCCAGGAACCGTGCCACACCGAGGACCAGGTGTGAGGTTCGGATGGAGGGGAACATGTCGAAGGCGTGCTGGGCGCCCGGCAGCTGGATGAGCCCGACCGGCGCCCGCGATGTCTCCCGCAGGTTCGCCGCGAAGGCGGCCGCCTCCTGCGGGGAGGCGATGCTGTCCCGGTCACCGTGCACCACGAGGAACGGCGGCGCGTCCGCGTGGACCTGCGCCACGGGGGACGCGGTCCGCCACCGGTCCGGGCGTTCGTCGGGGTCGGCCTTGAGCACGACCCGCGAGAGGAACTCCTGCATCCCCGGGATCTGGTGGCCCAGCTGGCCGAGCGGGTCGTAGACCCCGTAGAAGGGCACGCAGGCCTGCACGTGCGTGTCGGCGTCCTCGAACCCGGGCTGCAGCGACGGCGCGTCCGTCAGGGCGGCCAGGGCGGCCAGGTGACCGCCCGCGCTGTTCCCGACGACGGCGACCATCCCCGGGTCCACCCCGAGCTCGTCGGCATGGGCACGCACCCAGGCGATGGCCCGCTTCACGTCGACCAGGTGATCGGGGAAGGTGGCCAGGGGGCTCAGCCGGTACGCGGGCCGTATGCCGACCCACCCTCGCCGCGCCATCTCGACCAGCAGCGGCAGTCCCTGCCGGTCGCGGAACCCCAGGGTCCACCCGCCGCCGTGGACGTAGATGAGTGCGGGGCGCCGCTCCCCCGGGGCGCGGGGCGAGAACACGTCCAGTCGCAGGTTCTTGGCCCCGGCCCGGCCGTAGGTGACACCAGACCGGGAGACCACGTCGCGGTGTCCCATGAGCAGGGGCAGCACCACGGGCGCCCACCGCGGTCGGTCCCACCCGGCGTCGCAGGCCGGCAGCTCCTCGCGGTACGAGGGGCCGAGGGCCTCGACCAGGGCCTGCTCGACCACCTCGGGCGTGCGCAGCGCAGCACGGACCAGCCGCCAGGCCATCGCCCACTGCACGACCCCGACGGCGAGCCCGACCCATCCCGGCCAGCCCGACAGCGCCCCGCCCCACACGAACAGCGCCGTGGCGACGAGCTGCCAGACGACGTGGTGGACGGCGAGCTCGTTGGCCAGCCACCCGGCGAAGAAGCTGGGGATGGCCCGCCGCCGGGGCTGGGGCACCGGCGACATCGCCTGGCGCATGAACCACAGCCCGACCAGGGTGGCGGCCAGGAACCACCAGCTGATCGCAGGCGCGGACAGGTCCATCAGTCCGACGCGTCCTTCTCGGCGCGGCTCCTGGCCATCTTCTCGAGGATGGCGAAGATGGGCATGCGTTCGGTGCCGACGGTGCCCGGCAGTGCGTCCGCGATCGTGTCGGGGGTCCAGCGGTCCTCGGCGTACATGGCGCGGACCTCCTGTGGCTGGTTCCACACGGCGATCTTCTTCCCGACGACCGTGTAGACCTGACCCGTCACGTCCTTGGCCCGGTCCGACAGCAGGTAGACGACCATGGCCGCGACGTCCTCGGGGTCACCCATCTCGGCGAGGTCACCCGGGACGTTGGCCGACATGCGGGTCCGGGCCACCGGGGCGACGGCGTTGGCCGTGACCCCGTACTTGGCCAGCCCGACGGCGGCCGAGCGGACCAGCGACACGACCCCGCCCTTGGCCGCGGAGTAGTTGGCCTGGGCGATCGAGCCCTGGAAGGCGCCCGAGGTGAACCCGACCAGGGTCCCCGAGCGCTGCTGGCGCATGGCCGCGGACGCGGCGCGGAACACCGAGAAGTGGCCCTTGAGGTGCACGGCGATGACCGGGTCCCACTCGTCCTCGGACATGTTGAACAGCATGCGCTCGCGCAGGATCCCGGCCACGCAGACGACCCCGTCGATCGACCCCCACGCGTCGATGGCGGTCTGCACCACCTGGGCGCCGCCCTCCATGGTGGAGACGTCGGCGGCGACGGCGATCGCGGTGCCGCCGGCCGCCGTGATCTCCTCGACGACCTTCTCGGCGACCTCGCTGGAGGGGTCGGAGCCGTCCAGCGACACCCCGTAGTCGGCGACCACGACGTTCGCACCCTCCGCGGCACAGGCCAGCGCGGTGGCGCGACCGATGCCGCCGCCCCCGCCCGTGATCGCCACGTTCTTACCCTCGAGGAACCCAGCCACGTCCCACGTCCTTCCCTGTCACGGCCGCCATATCTGACGGGTCGTCAGATATGGTGCGACGCTACCAGACCCGGCGCGAGGTCCCCCACCCGCGCCCCGCCGCGAAGGACCACCGCCGTGTCGCGCACCCCCGGCCTGCCCGCCCCGCCCCCGCTCGGGTCGCACCCCCTTCCGGCCGGGGTGTTCGCCGACACGGTCGTGCTCGTCACGGGCGGCGGGACCGGTCTGGGACGGGCCATCGCCGTGGAGTTCGCCCGACTGGGCGCGACGGTCGCGATCGCCAGCCGCGGCGCCGAGCACCGGGCCGCCGGCGCCGAGGCGGTCGAGGCCGTGGGCGGGACCGCGGTGACCGTCGCCTGCGACGTGCGCGATCCCGAGGCCGTGGCGGCCGCCTTCGACGACGTGACGGGGCGTGCGGGGCTGCCCGACGTGCTGGTGAACAACGCGGCCGGCAACTTCCCGGTCCCCGCCGAGGAGCTGTCCCCCAACGGCTGGCGTGCCGTGACCGGCATCGTGCTGGACGGGACCTTCCACATGTGCCGCGAGTTCGCCCGGCGCCACCTCGCGGCCGGGACCGGCGGCAGCATCGTCAACGTCGGCGCGTCGTACGCGTGGACCGGCGGGCCCGGGTTCGCCCACTCCGCGGCGGCGAAGGCAGGCGTCGACAACCTCACCCGGACGCTGGCGGTCGAGTGGGCGCCCGACGGGATCCGGGTCAACGGGCTGGTCCCCGGTCTCATGCCGCATGCCGACGAGACCGACGACATCCGCGCCGTGCCGGGGCGGGGCGACCTGGAGGACCAGCGGTGCCCGGCGCTGCGGGTCGGCGCCCCGCGGGAGCTGGCCTGGGCGGCGACGTTCCTCGCCTCGCCCTGGGCCAGCTACATCACCGGGCACACCCTGGTGGTCGACGGCGCCAACTGGCAGCGCCGCGCGCTGACCCAGCCACCGTTCACCCCAATCCGTGACCAGCTGGGCTGACCCTCACCGCACGCCGGCCGCGTCCACCACCTCGAGCAGGTGGTCGAACCACCCGGGCTCGTCGAGCAGCAGGTGCAGGTCCAGCAGGTCGTCGCGGGTCAGTGCCGGCCCGTCGGGGCGGACGGCCGGCGGCCCCATGCTGGGGTGGCCGTGGGAGACCGGGACCCCGCAGGACGCCAGGGCATCGGCGACGTCGGCGTGGACCGGGAGCGAGGTGCGCCCCGCGCAGGTCGGACAGGTGAAGACCGCACGCGAGTCGCGTCCCGGGTCGGCGGGCGTGAGCAGCCGCAGGTTGTGGGAGTCCAGCAGCGTCTCCGCCGCGCAGTCGGGGCAGCGAGCCAGGAAGCGGTCCATCACGTCCCTTGCAGGTGGTGTGTCCTCACTCTGGTGGACGCAACCGGTCGCCGACAGGGACGACCGGGCCCCCGCATCGGCCGAACGGCCCCGTCCCGACGGACCGGATGACCCGGTCACGCCCCACCACGCGACGAACGGAACTCGGACCCGAGGGTCAGTCACCACGACGTGATGAACGGAACTCGGGCGAGGCCATCACGGTCGACTGCGCCAGCAGCTCCCGGTCGAGGGTGTCGAGGACGGCCGGTGTGGCCAGGCGCTGGATGGTCCCCTTGGCCAGCTCCACTGCCAGGCGCGGCCGCGCGGCGATGGTCCGTGCCATCTCGAGCACGGTGGCGTCGAGCTCCTCGCGGGGCACGACACGGGACACCACGCCGTGGCGCAGCGCCTCGTCGGCGTCCATGACCCGCCCCGTCAGCGCGAGGTCGGCGGCCAGGCCGTGCCCGGCCATCTGGAACAGCCGTGCCACGCCGGCGGAGTCGGGCACGACGCCGTGGCCGACCTCGGGCAGGGCCATGCGTGCGTCGTGGGCGGCCACGCGGATGTCGCACAGCAGGGCCCGTTCGAAGCTGCCACCGAGCACCCACCCGTGCAGGGCGACGATCGTGGGGCAACGCAGCTCGAGCAGGACCCGGGTGCCGGCGTGCCCCGCCGCGATGTAGTCGTGGTCGCTGACGCCGTCCGGACGGATGCCGAGCTCCGCCGTGTCCCGCCCCGACGAGAACGACGGCCCCTCGCCCCGCCAGACCACGCACCGGACGTCGTCGCGGTCCCGCAGCTCGCGCAGGACGGCGAACAGCTGCCGGTCCGAGGCATCCGTGAAGGCGTTGTGGCGGTGGGGCCGGTCCAGGGTCACGACGGCCACCCCGGGGTCGGGCCAGTCGAGCCGCACGTCGTCGCCCATGCTGTCACTCCCCCACGTGGCCATGCGCCCGCGGTGTCGGCTACGTTTCCTGACGGGGTGTCAGGTATGTGGCATTCTGGCAGGTCCCGACGTGGATGGGAGACACGGTGGACGCGACGAACATCTGGACGCTCATCGAGGGCACGGGCGGACGCCACCCCGGATGCCCGCATGCTGGTCGACCAGGACGGGCGCGAGCTGACCTTCGCGGCCTACCGCGACCAGTGCGAGCAGGTCGCCGCCGGCCTGGCCGAGCTCGGCGTGGGGACCGACACCATCGTGTCCTGGCAGCTGCCCACCTGGATCGAGTCGGTCGTGCTGGTCGGGGCGCTGCGCCGGCTCGGCGCGATCCAGAACCCGATCCTGCCGATCTACCGCGACCGCGAGGTCGGGTTCATCGTCGGGCAGGCCGGGCCCCGCCTCCTCGTCGTCCCGCGCACCTTCGGTGGCTTCGACTTCGGCGTGATGGCCGACTCGCTGACGGCGGGCACCGACACCGACGTGCTGCTCGTCGACGGACCCGACGACCTGCCCACCGGCGACCCGGCGACCCTGCCGCCCGCGCCCACCGACGACATGGACGACGACGGCGCGCCGGTGCGCTGGCTGTTCTACACCTCCGGCACGACCTCCGAGCCCAAGGGCGCCCAGCACGGCGACGTGGCCATCCGCACGGCCGCGCGGGGCATGGCCGCGGGGCTCGACCTGCGCCCCGACGACCGGTCGGCGCTGGTGTTCCCGTTCACCCACATCGGCGGGATCACCTGGCTGTACGCGGGGCTCGACGTCGGGTTCACCAACGTGCTCGACCAGGCCTTCTCCCCCGCCACCGTCGACGTGCTGCGCCGCGAGGACGTCACGCACGCCGGGGCCGGCACCTACTTCCACCAGGTCTACCTCAAGGCCCAGCAGGACCTGCCCGAGGGCGAGCGGCTGCTCCCGAACGTCCGCACGTTCCCGGGTGGCGGGGCGCCCAAGCCGCCCCAGCTGCACCGCGACATGAAGGAGCAGCTCGGCGGTGCCGGGATCATCTCGGGGTACGGACTCACCGAGGCGCCCATCCTCACCATGGGGTCGGTCGAGGACACCGACGACCAGCTCGCGCACACCGAGGGCTCCCCGGTCGAGGGCGTCACGCTGCGCCTGGTCACCCTCGACGGGAGCGAGGCCGCTCCGGGCGAGGAGGGCGAGGTCCGCGCGAAGGGCCCGCAGGTGACCCGCGGCTACCTCGACAGCGCACTGGACGCCGACGCCTTCGACGAGGACGGCTGGTTCCGTAGCGGCGACCTCGGGCGCCTCGACGAGGCCGGGATGCTCACGATCACGGGCCGCATCAAGGACGTGATCATCCGGAAGGGCGAGAACATCTCGGCCAAGGAGCTCGAGGACCTGCTCCACGGGCACCCGAAGGTCGCCGACGTCGCGGTCGTGGGCCTGGCCGACGAGGAGCGCGGCGAACGGGCGTGCGCCGTCGTGGTCACGGCCGAGGACGCCGAGGACCTCACCTTCGACGAGATGACCCAGCACCTGCTCGACGCCGGGATCATCACGCGCAAGCTGCCCGAGCAGCTCGAGGTGGTGGACACCCTGCCGCGCAACCCGGCGGGCAAGATCCTCAAGTTCGAGCTGCGCGACCGGTTCGCCGGCTCGGTGCCGCAGCGGGCCTGACGCGCCGGGTCAGGAGGTCGGGTCGCAGGTCTGTTCGGTGGCGGTCCGCAGGCGGTCCGCCGCGGCCTGGACCTGCTCGTCCTGCAGGGCGGACAGGTCCCCGCCCTGGGCGCGCTCGGCAGCCTCGAGCACGATCCGGGCATCCTCGACGAGCTCGGGCGGGGCGACCTCGACGAGCTCGCGACCGGCGGACACGGCCGCGTCCACGTCCCGGTCGTCGATCGCCTGCGCCACCTGCACCGCCTGGGCGCAGTAGCGGGCGGTCTCGACCACCTGGGTGGCCTGGTCGGCGGCCTCGCCGACGGCCTGCTCGACCTCGGAGCAGGCCCCGGTCAGCAGGGCGGCGCCGAGCAGGAGGGCGATGGGTGCGGTGCGCATGGGAGACGTCCTCGGGTGTCGTCGGGAGGGACTTCGGCGTGGCGGCCGCCGCTTCCTCCCGGCCGTTCGTCCACGGCACGACGGCCACCGCGGCCACAACTAGCCTGCGGCTCCCGGGTGACCGTGACCGGCCGAGGAGGATTCGTGCGCGCTCGGACCGCCCTGCTGGCCACCACGGCGGGACTGGCTGCCGGTGGCCTGGCCACGCGAGCCGCCCAGCCCCGCCCCGCGACCCACGACATGCGCGGGCGGACGGTGCTGGTGACCGGGGCGACCTCCGGCATCGGGCTCGAGACCTGCGTGGCGCTGGCCCGCGGCGGCGCGCGGGTGCTGGCCACGGCACGGGACCGGGCGCGGGGCGACGCAGCCGTCGACCAGATCCGCGAACGCGGCAGCAGCGACGAGGTCGAGGTGGTGGACCTCGACCTCGCGTCGCTGGCCTCGGTGCGGGCCGCCGCGGCCGACGTCCTCGCGCGGGCGCCCCGCCTCGACGTGCTGGTCAACAACGCCGGCGCGGTGATCGGGACCCGCCGGGAGACCGCCGACGGGTTCGAGATGACCATCGGCGTGAACCACCTCGGGCCGTTCCTGCTGACGCACCTGCTCGCCCCGGCGCTGGTGGCAGCCCCCGCGGCGCGGGTGGTCACCGTGGCGTCCCTGGCGCACCGGCAGGGCGAGCTGGACCTCGACGACCTGATGTTCGAACGCCGCCCGTACCAGTCGATGCTCGCCTACGGGACCTCCAAGCTGGCGAACGTCCTGTTCGCGCGCGAGCTCGCCCGACAGCTCGCACCGGCGGGCGTCACGTCCACGAGCCTGCACCCGGGCACCGTCCGGTCCGGGTTCGGCCGCTCGGGTCACCCACTGCTGCGACTCGGGGTGCAGATCGCCGCGCCGCTGTTCGTCGACGCCGAACGGGGCGCCTCCACGTCCGTCCATGCGGCGGCGTCCCCGGCGATGGAGGGCGTGACGGGCGTCTACCTGTCCCGGCGGCGGGTCGTCACGCCGTCCGCGGCGGCCCGCGACGACGCCCTCGCACGGGGGCTGTGGGACCGCAGCGCCGCCCTCGTGGGCGTCGCCCCGGACGCGCTGGTCAGGGTCGCGTCGGGCGGCTGATCGGGCACGTCACGTCCACGACCAGGTCGCGGGACGGGCTGCCCGCGTCCCCGCTGACCCGGTCCTGGCTGGCCTCCAGGTGCAGCACGGCGACGTCGAGGAACTCGAGCTCGCGCCGGTCGCGCAGCTCGGCCACCTCGACCGTGCCCTCGTAGGTCACGTCGGCGGTCGTGCCGTCACCGGCGTCCGCGCCCTCGGAGGTGATGGTGCGCCCCGCGACCGCCCCGGACCCGAGCAGTCGGACGCGCAGGGCGAACGGCCCGTTGGCCACGCCGTCACCCGTGACGTTGTCGACCGCCAGCAGGACGTCGACGTCGTCGTCGAGCCCCTCGACGGGCTCCTCGCCGAACTCGCGGGACACGTCGCAGTCGCCGCTGACCGGGAGCTCGGCCCCGTCGAGCGTCACGGTCCCCGTGCCGAACGCGACCGTGGCGTCGTCGTCGGTGGGGCTCGGTGACGGGGTGGGCGAGTCGGTCGTCTCGCTGGCGGTCGTCGAGGACGGGGCGGTGCTGGTCGGGGCGGCCGTGGGGTCCTGGTCGCCGTCGCCCCCGGTGCACCCCACGACGAGCACGGCGGCCAGCAACGCGCCGAGCACGGGGCGGAGGGACATGCGGGGACCTCGTCAGGATGCGGGCGCCCGACGCTACCGACTGGCCCGTCCCACGCCCGCACCGCCGGTCAGGCCGGTGGGTCGATGAACCCGGTCAGGCCGGTCGGGGCGTGGGCCCCGAGGTGCAGCTGCTCGAGCATGCCGGCGCCCTCGCGGTCGCCGGTCACGCGGACGACGTGCTGGACGTGCAGGCCGGTCAGGTCCCACGGGTCCACGTCGGCGTGGACCAGCTCCTCGCCGGCGACGTCGAGCTCGCCGTGCCAGGCCCCGTGGCCGCGTTCGAGGTGGGTGTAGCCCGCGCCCCGCATGTGGATCCGTCCCACGGGGGTGAGCTCGAGCGTCTCGGTGCCGCGGTCGTCGAGGTGCTCGACCGTGAACCCGAGCCGTGCGGCGCGCCGGCGGCCGGGCTCCCACGTCAGCTCGTGGTCGACGCGCTTCGCGTGGTGCAGGGTGTCCTCGGCGTCCCACGGGTCCTGCCCGTCGAGGTCGTCGGCTGCCACGGCGGCCTCCAGCGTGCGCGCCCCGCGGTTGTCCTCGGAGGTCGCCAGGTGCAGGCAGCCGTCGTCGAACTGCAGCGGGCTCCAGATCCAGTAGATGCCCGGCAGCGAGGTGGCCGGAGCCGCGGGCGTGCCACCAGTCAGCGGGCGCACACCCCACGACCGGTCGCGGGTCCCGCCCACCTGCTCGGGGCGCACGTCCACCTGCTGGTCGCCGGTGCGCAGGGACCCCGACCAGCGGCCGAACTGGGCGTAGCGGCACGTGTCCATGATGAGCCGGGACCGGTCCATCATCGTCTGGCGCGGTTCCAGGATCGCCGCGGAGCGGGCGTGGAACGTGAGGTCCGCCTCCAGCCCCTGGTCGGGGGCGTCGACCGTGACCCGCAGCTCGCGCATCGGGTCGGTGACCTCGACGGCGATGGGGCCGATCCGCGTGTCGCGTTCGCGGGTCATCCGGCCCGACGCGAACACCGACCGCTGGTGCCCGTCCGCGGCGACGCAGAAGGCCGCGTCCACGATCTGCCGGTTCGGGTACAGCCCGAGCGCGGCGACGAGGACCATGCCGCTGTCGGCGTCCCAGCCGTGGAAGAAGTACCGGTCGTAGGCGTTCGGGTCGCCGGTGGCCGGTTGCAGGACGGGCGCGGCGGCCTGGTGGAAGGGCAGCTCGTCGTGGGGATGCAGCACGGCGGGTCCTTTGTGGGGCCGGGTCAGCCCATCAGCCCGATGGGGCCGGGTTCGGGCAGCTCGAGCACCTGCGCGAGCAGCCGCGTGCCGAGGTGGTTGCGCTCGACGTCGCTGTCCGCGGGCACGAGCCCGTCCGCCTTGGACCGGATCGCCACGCGAGAGAGGACGGTGGCGAACCGGACACCGGCGAACACCAGGTACCAGTCGAGGTCGCGGGCCTCGTGGCCGACCGCGTCCTCCCAGTGGGCGACCAGCGCGTCCTCGCCGGGGAAGCCGTCGAGCCGCGGGGCGCCGAAGACATCGGTGAACTGCCGGTCCATCCACAGGAACCAGGCCAGGTCGACCTCGCCCGGTCCCGAGCAGGCCATCTCCCAGTCCAGCACCGCACGGACCGTGCCGTCGTCGGCGAAGACGAGGTTGGAGATGCGCGCGTCGCCCCACAGCACGACGTCCCGCCCCGGGTCGGCGGGGCGGTGGGCGTCCAGCCACTCCCAGGCCGCGTCGATGGTCGGCTGCTCGGTGCCCTCCCGCCCCCAGGCGAGCAGCTCGCGCCAGGTGGCCAGCTGCTGGTCCATGCCCGTCGCACCGAGCTCGGGGCGGACCAGGTGCTCGGCCAGCCCCACGTCGGCGGGGCGGTGCCGGTGCAGCGCGGTCAGCACGTCCAGCCCGTTGCGGTAGTGGGCCTCCTGCAGGGCCGGGTCGCTGTCCTTGAGCCACCCGGCCAGCGCGTACGGCGGGTTGTCGTCGGGGATCCGCCCCGGGACGAAGCCCATGACGTAGAAGGGCTGCCCCAGCGGGGCGGGGTCCGGTTCGTGGGCCAGCACCGGCGGCGTCGGGACGATGTCGGCGAGCTGCCGCAGGCAGGCCACCTGCAGGTCCAGGTCGTAGTCGCGGAACACCGTCGGGCCCGGACGGCACGGCGCGCAGCACCTGCCGGCTGACCTGCCCGTCCTGCTCGACGTCGGCGAGGTAGGTCAGCGACGAGTACCCGGTGCTCTCCGGCGCCTCCCACCCCACGACCGTCCCGCGGTCCCCCAACCACGCGTCGAAGCGCTCGCGCACCTCGTCGGCGTCCGAGGCCTCACGTGAGGCCGTCTCCGACCGCACCGTCCTGTCGATGTTCGGCTCGCTCACCCGCTCGACCTCCGCCATGCCCGCGCTCCCGCCGTCCTCAGGCGCCTCCCAGCGCCAGCGCCACCCGATCCGCATTCTCGTCGGTCCCGCCGACCCGTGCGGCCCACACCGTCGCTCGCTTGAGGAACAGGTGGGCGTCCACCTCCCAGGTGAAGCCCATGCCGCCGTGGACCTGGATGCAGGTCTTGGCGTTGCGCACCGCCGCCTCGGAGGCCAGCAGCGCCGCCGTGGCCAGCGCGACGTCGGCGTCGGCCTCGGTGGCCTCTCGTTCGGCCCGGCCGTCCAGGTGGCACGCCGCCGCGTACACCGCGGACCGTGCGACCTCGGCGCGGGTCAGGGCGTCGCTGCACAGGTGCTTGATCGACTGGAACGACCCGATCACACGGCCGAACTGCTCGCGCTGCTGCGCGTAGGCGACGGCGAGGTCGGTCGCGCCCACCGCCGCACCGAGCAGCTGGGCGCTGGTGAGCAGGAGGCGGCGTCGGCGCCACCGCCGGGCCAGGTCCGCGTCCGCCCAGCGGCGGCCCCCCTCGGGCGCCCCGTCCATCGCTCGCGACCGCGGTCAGCGGATCGAAGGGCCGCTCGGTCCGGACCTGAGCGCCGGGACCGGTCGCGAGCCGCACACCGTCGTCGTCGACCACCACCACCCCGTCGACGCCGGTCGGGTGGTCCAGCACGCGGTCCCCGCGCTCGCAGGTCGTGACGATCGTGGTGCCCTCGCTGGCGCCGTCCACGAGCCCGGCGGCCAGGTGCGTGGCCACGACGGGACCCGGGACCAGGGCACGGCCGAGCTCCTCGAAGACGACGGTGGCGTGGGTGGCACCCAGCCCCATCCCGCCGGCCTCCTCCGGGGCCGCCAGGCCGAGCACGCCCTGGGCGGCCAGCTCGGCGAACAGGTCGCGGTCGACGCCACCGGTGTCCCCGGTGGCACGGATGCGGTCGGACGTGGCCCGCCCCGCGGCCCACTCGCGCACCCCCTGCTGCAGCGCCCGTTCGTCGTCGTCGAGGTCGAAGTCCATCAGGCACCTCCCCCGGCCGGCGCGGGCTTCGGTTCCTTCGGCAGCCCGAGGATGCGTTCGCCGACGATGTTGCGCTGGATCTGTGAGGTGCCGGCGGCGATGCCGATGGAGATGGCCCAGAGCCACTGCTGCACGTGGCGCCCCGTCGGCAGGTCCCCGAGGTCGTCCAGCGACAGGCCGGACTCGCCCAGGACCTCCATGGCGAGGTCCCCGAGCCGGTGGCGGTACTCGGCGTACGCGAGCTTGAACACCGACCCGCCGATCCCCGGCATGCCGTCGCGGGCCGCCTGGGTCACGTTGCGCTTGGTCATCGCCCACAGCGCGTCGTACTCGGCGGCCAGGTGCCCCAGCTTCCGCCGCACCCCCGCATCCTCCCACGCACTGCCGGCCCCGTGCGGCAGGTCCCGGCACAGCCGCGCGAGGTCGCCGAGCAGCACGCGGGACTGGATCAGCTCGGACACGAAGGCGGTGCCGCGCTCGAACGACAGCGTGACCATCGTGACGCGCCAGCCGTCGTCCTCGTCGCCGACGCGGTTGGCGACCGGGACCCGGACGTCGTCGAGGAACACCTCGGAGAACTCGTCGGACCCGGCGATGGTCGTCAGCGGCCGGACCTCGATGCCGGGCGTGTCCATCGGCAGGATCAGCCACGTGATGCCGTGGTGCTTGCGCCCCGAGCTGTCGGTTCGGACCAGCAGCTCGCAGTAGTCGGCGACCTGGGCGTGGGAGGTCCAGATCTTCTGCCCGGTCACGACGTACTCGTCGCCGTCGCGGACCGCCTTGGTCTGCAGCGACGCGAGGTCCGACCCGGCGTTCGGTTCGGAGAACCCCTGGCACCACACCTCGTCGCCCCGCAGGATCCGCGGCAGGTGGGCCCGCTTCTGCTCGGGCGTCCCGCAGGCGTTGATGGTGGGCCCGGCGTGCAGCAACCCCACGAAGTTCACGCCCACGTACGGGGCGCCGGCCCGCTCGGTCTCCTCGAGGAAGATCAGGTGCTCGGTGGGTGAGGCACCCTTGCCCCCCGCCTCCACCGGCCAGTCGATCCCGGCGTACCCGGCGTCGTGCAGCAGCCGCTGCCAGTGCGTGTCCCATGCGCGCCGGCCGTCCCAGTCGTCACGGTCGGGCTCGGGCGGCAGGGTCGGCAGGGTCGCGTCGAGCCAGGCCCGCAGCCCGTCCCGGAACGCGATCTCGTCGTCGCTGTATCGGAGGTCCATCGGCAAGCACCCTAGCGCACGACCTGACGGGTCGTCAGATCCGGGCCACAGCGCGAGCTGGGCCACGAGGGACGTGGCGACGACCATGAGGGCAGTCGTGGCGTAGTCGAACCGCGTCGGCGCTGCGGGCGCCGGGATCGCCCACACGACGATGACGGGGGCGAGCAGGGCGGCGACGCCCCCGACGATGCGGTGTCGTCGACCGCCCTCGACGACCAGGTCGGCCTGCTGGGCGTCGAGCAGCCAGACGGCGGCCGTCAGCAGCAGGATCATCGCGGCGCCGGTCCACGCCATGCCGGCCTCGTCGGCACCGGCCCCGGCGTCGGTCAGCCACCCGGCGCCGACGGCCCGCCCCAGCAGGGACAGCCCCGCCACCGCACCAGCCCCGGCGCCCAGTCCGGTGGCCAACCCGTCCGGCGCCGTCGGGGAGCTGGTCGCCCACGCGGCTGCCGCGAGCAACAACGTGGCGACGTCGATCCCCGGGGCCGGCGCCCGCATGGCGCCGGACCAGAGCTGTCCCTGGACCCCGGCGACCCACGTGGGGGCCACGAGCGGGACCACGGCCATCACGGCGACGACGACCGCAAGCCTGCGGCGGGCCGGCGGAGGCACGAGCAACGCTGCACCGGCGCCGGCCAGCGTGAGCGCCGTCCACGGCATGGACGTCGTCGACGCCCCCCACGACGCGAGGCCACCGACCGCCGGGGCGCTCCATCCGACGAGGACGCCCGCGGCCACCCCGAGCGCCATCGAGATCACGACTCGGAGGATGACGCCCAGGCCGCGACGACCGATCATCGCGCCATCATGGGCCGTCACCGGGCAGTGCGCAATGGCCGTGACAGGCGGCTCGGCCCGCCCGCCGCGCCCGCGCTCACGCCGGACGTGCCTCCAGCCGTGCCGCCAGCCCATCAGCGGCCCTGACGCCGTCGGCGCGCGAGACGTCGAGGTCGGCCGCCAATCGGATCGACGGTGCATCGGCGGCCGAGCAGCGCACGCCAACTCGCCCACCCGGGCCGCCACCTCCGGGGCAGGAGCGATGGCCCGCGCCAGGACGTGCCAGCCTTGCGCCCCCTCGGGACCGAGGAGGTGTACCGGGGGGTCTGGCGCTCACTTTCCTCCTCGGGATCGAGGTGTGGGGCGGGGGCGCCCGAGGTGCGGGCGCGGGGCGAGGTCAGGCGAGGCCGACCGCGCGCCCCGCGGCGACCAGCGCGAGGACCAGGACCGTGACCCGGACCATGCGCCGGGTGAGGAAGCGGCGGGCTGCACCCTGCCCGACCAGCGCCCCCATGAGTGCGGCGGGAACCGCGACCAGACCGGCGAGGAGCGCCTCACCCGGGGCGCGGCCGATCACCGTCCAGCCGGTGAGCAGCACGAGCTGGGCCACCACGAAGTAGGCCGGCAGCGTGGCGCGCAGCAGCGCCGGGTCGTCGTCGGCCATCAGCACCGCCAGGGGCGGCCCGTTGGTGTTGGCGACCGCACCGGCCAGGCCCGGCGATCGACGCCGCGATCGGCCTCGGTGGTCCGGGACCGTCGCGGCCGGAAGGGCGACACGCCCACCAGCACGAGCACCAGCACGGTCACGGCGACCAGAAGCGCCAGTGTGTCGGCGTCCCGCACCTGGGCCAGCACGGCGAGCCCGATCGCCGACGCCGGGCAGCTGCCAGGCCAGCAGCCGCCGCAGCAGGGCCGTGTCGCGGCTGGCCCGCTCGCGATGGGCCACGAGCAGGTTCGCGGCCAACGACGGGGCGACGAACACGCTGGGCAGCAGGTGCGGCGCCCCGATGGCCACGATCGGGGCGCTGACCAGCACGATCCCGAACCCGACGGCGCCGCTGGCGATGCCCCCGAGGAACATGCCCACCACGACCGGCAGCAGCACGCCGGCGGTCATGCTCCCCCAGGATCGACGACGGGGTCGGTGCCGGCGTCGTGGGCCTCGAGCTCGGCGTCCACGAACGCGGCGATCATCGCGCGGTAGGTGTCCTCGACGACGTCGGGGTCCGCCCCGAAGGCCTCCGCACGGTCGCGGGCCCGGCGGACGACCTGCTCGACGCGCCCGGGGTCACGGACGGCGTCCTCGTCGGCCTTGAAGGCGGCGGCGCGGCGCACCCAGGCGCCCCGTCGCCCGAGCAGCGCGACCAGCTCGTCGTCGATCGCGTCGATCGCGTCGCGGACGTCGTCGAGGGAGGTGGCGTCGGCCGGGTCCGGACGCTCGCTCACGCCGCGTCCGTCAGGAGGTCGGCGAGCACGTCGGCCGCGGTCAGGCAGTCGTCGCGGCTGACGTCGAGGTGGGTGACCAGCCGGATGTTGGCGCCATCGGCCGCCGAGCAGCGCACGCCCCGCTCCCCCGCCCGCGCGGCGACGTCAGGGGCGTGGCGGTCGTCGGTGTGCACGAACAGGATGTTGGTGTCCACGAGGCCCGGGTCGGCGGACCCGGGGACGCGCTCCGCGAGGCGCTCGGCGATCAGGCGGGCGTGGTCGTGGTCCTCGGCCAGCCGCTCGACGTGGTGCTCGAGGGCGTGCAGTCCGGCGGCCGCGAGCACGCCGACCTGGCGCATCGCGCCCCCGAACCGACGCCGCCACGCCCGAGCCTCGGCGATGGCGTCGGCGTCGCCGACCAGCACCGACCCGATCGGGGCGCCGAGCCCCTTGGACAGGCAGAAGTTCATGCCCGTGGCGACCGCCCCGTAGTCGGCGGCCGTGGCGTCGGTGGCCACGATCGCGTGCCAGATCCGCGCCCCGTCCACGTGCAGCGACGCCCCGCGTTCGTCCGCCAGGGCCCGCAGCCCGCGCAGGCGCTCGAGGCCGTGGATCGCCCCGCCGCCGCGGTTGGTGGTCTCCTCGGCGGCGATCATCGACACGGTGACGTACGGGAACCCGGCGGGGCGCAGGGCCGCGCGCACGGTGTCGGCGTCGAGCCGTCCGCGGTCGCCCTCGACCGTGAGGTACTGCACGCCGGCGTTGGCGGCGCCCGCCCCGTCCTCGTAGGCGACGGCATGGCCCCACCGCTCGATCACGACCTCGGTCGCCGGCGGCGCCAGGACCTTCGTCCAGAGCAGGTTGGCCATCACGCCGGAGGGCACGAACAGCCCCGCCTCGCGACCGAAGCGGTCGGCGGCGACCTCCTGCAGGTGGTTGACGGTCGGGTCCTCGCCGTAGACGTCGTCGCCGACCTCGGCGTCGGCCATCGCCCGGCGCATCGCCGGCGTGGGGCGCGTGACGGTGTCGCTGCGCAGGTCGATCATGGGGTGCTCCGGTCCCCCAGCCAGCCGACCAGGGCGTCGTGGGCGGCGGGGCCCCCGGCGACGATGCCGTCGCGGACCGCCCCGCCGAGGATGCGCGTGGTGGGTGCTGACGTGTCCACCGGCCTCGGTCACGAGCAGCCGGCCCGCGGCCCAGTCCCACGGCTGCAGGCCGAACTCGATGTACACGTCGACCCGCCCCGCCGCGACGTAGGCGAGGTCCAGGGCCGCCGAGCCGCCCCGCCGCAGGTCCCGCACGCGGGTCAGCAGGTCGGCCGCGTCACGGCCCTGGTCCGCTCGGACCGCCGGGTCGTAGGCGAACCCCGTCGCCACGAGCGTCCGGGCCAGGTCCTCGGCGGCCGAGACGTGGATCGGGGCGCCGTCCAGTGTCGCGCCCCGCCCACGCCCCGCGGCGAAGACCTCGTTGCGGACCGGGTCGTGCACCACGCCGACCAGTGGCCCGTCGTCGTCCTCCGCCGCGATCGAGACGCACCAGTGGGGCAGGCGGTAGGTGTAGTTCACGGTCGCGTCGAGGGGGTCGACCACCCACCGCACGCCCGAGGTCCCGGGGCGGTTGGCGGCGTCCTCCTCGCCCAGCAGGCCGTCGTCGGGGCGAGCCCCCAGCAGGCGCCGGGCGATCAGGTCCTCCGAGGCGCGGTCAGCCTGCGTGACCGGGTCCGTCGCACTGGTCTTGGTGGTGACGTCCAGCACCGCGTCACGGTGGGCCACCAGCACCTGGCCGGCGTCCAGCGCCACCTCCACCGCCAGCTCCAGCAGGCTCGAGGTGTCCGGTGGGGAGCGCGAGGCACACTCACCCGAAGAACACCTCCGCCACGCGGTAGAGGCGCTCGGGGACCGTGGCCAGCTGCGCGGTCGCCTCGACCAGCGGGACGGTGCCGACCGCGCCCGACCGTGTACGCCGTCATCTGTCCCCAGTTGCCGGACTGGGCGGTGTCGATGGCCTTGACGCCCATCCGGGTGGCGATGACACGGTCCATCGGGTTGGGGGTGCCGCCCCGCTGCGTGTGCCCGAGGATCGTGTAGCGCGCCGAGAACCCGGTGCGTTCCTCGATCTCGTGGGCGACGGCCACGCCGAGGCCGCCCAGCCGCGGGCGCCCGAACTCGTCCTCGGGGTGCTTCGGCATCTCCATGGTGCCCTCCTTGGGCACGGCGCCCTCGGCGACCACGACGATGGAGAAGTCACGCCCCATGCCGGCCCGGTGCTTGAGGTGGCGGCCCACGGCGTCGATGTCGAAGGGCACCTCGGGGATGAGGATGGCGTCGGCCCCGCCGGCCATGCCGGCGAAGGTCGCGATCCAGCCGGCGTGCCGGCCCATGACCTCGAGCACCATGACGCGGTTGTGGGACTCGGCCGTCGAGTGCAGCTTGTCGACGGCCTCGGTGGCGGTGTCGACGGCCGTGAGGAACCCGATGGTCAGCTCGGTCCCGCCGACGTCGTTGTCGATGGTCTTGGGGATGCCGACGACCGGCAGGCCCTCGTCCTCGTACAGGCGCGTGGTCGCCGACAGCGTGCCCTCGCCGCCGATGACGACCAGCCCGTCGAGCCGATGGACGTCCAGCGCCTCCTGGATGCGGCCGGGGCCGTCGACCTCGCGGTAGGGATCGACGCGCGAGGTGCCGAGGATGGTCCCGCCGCGGTGCAGCAGGCCCCGCGTGGTGGAGATCGTGAGCTGCTCGGCGTTCTGCTCGAGCACGCCCTTCCAGCCGTTCTGGAACCCGTACACCTGGATGTTGTGCTGGTCGGCGCGGCGGACGATGGCACGGATGGATGCGTTCAGCCCGGGGCAGTCACCACCGCCGGTGAGGATCCCGATGCGCGCGACCACGTGTCGTGCCTTTCGCGGGAGTCGGACACACGAGGGCCGACACTAGCGAGCAGGCCTCGGCGGTTCGTGGGTTGCCCGCGGGACCGTCCGAGCGGGAGGACGTAGGGTGCGCCCCTCGACGTCGCCGAGCGGTCGGGAGGGCACGTGGCACGCATCCTGAGCATCGACGAGGGCACCACCGGTGTCCGCGGGGTGGTGGTCGACGAGTCGGGCCGCCCGCTCGGGCACGGGTACCGCGAGTTCACCCAGCACTTCCCCTCCCCCGGGTGGGTCGAGCACGACGGCCACGAGATCTGGGAGGCGACCCTGGCCGCCTGCCGCGAGGCACTGGAGGCCACCGGCACGGCCCCGGACGACGTCACCTGCATCGGCATCACCAACCAGCGCGAGACGACGCTGCTGTGGGACCGCGCCACCGGCGAGCCGGTCCACCACGCCATCGTGTGGCAGGACCGCCGCACCGCCGGGGCGTGCGACCGGCTCAAGTCCGACGGGCACGGCACGGCGATCCGCCGGACCACCGGGCTGGTCGTCGACGCCTACTTCTCGGGGACCAAGATCGCCTGGCTGCTGGACGAGGTCGAGGGCGTGCGCCAACGTGCCGAGGCCGGCGAGCTCGCCTTCGGCACCATGGACACCTGGCTGGTGTGGCAGATGACCGCGGGGCGGGTGCACGCCACCGAGCCGTCCAACGCCTCCCGGACCATGCTGTACGACATCCGTGAGGACGACTGGTCCCCCGCGATGGCCGAGCTGCTCGGCGTCCCGCTGTCCCTGCTGCCCGAGGTCCGCGACTCGTCGGGCGAGTTCGGGCGGACCGATCCCGACGCCTTCCTCGGGATCGACGCCCCGATCACCGGCATCGCCGGCGACCAGCAGGCCGCGCTGTTCGGGCAGGGCTGCTGGGAACCCGGCATGTCGAAGAACACCTACGGCACCGGCAGCTTCCTGCTGCTCAACACCGGCACCGACGCCCCCGAGTCCGAGCACGGGCTGCTCACCTCGATCGGCTGGCGCATCGGCGGGCAGTGCACCTACGTGCTCGAGGGCGCGATCTTCGTGACCGGGGCCGCCGTGCAGTGGCTGCGCGACCAGCTCGGCATCGTCGAGACCGCCGCCGAGACCGAGGCGCTGGCCGCCGAGGTGCCGCCCGGCAACGAGGGGGTCTACCTCGTCCCCGCCTTCGTCGGGCTCGGCGCGCCCCACTGGGACCCGTACGCCCGCGGCACGCTGGTCGGGCTCACGCGCGGCACGGGGCGGGGCCACCTCGCACGTGCCGCCATCGAGGCGATGGCCTACCAGTCGGTGGACGTGGCCGACCTGATGGAGCGTGACTCCGGCCAGGACCTGGCCGAGCTGCGGGTCGACGGCGGGGCGTCCGCGAACGACCTGCTGTGCCAGTTCCAGGCCGACCTGCTCGGCGTCGACGTCGTGCGTCCGGAGGTGCAGGAGACCACGGTCATGGGTGCGGCCTACCTCGCCGGGCTGGCGGCCGGGGTCTGGACGTCGACCGACGAGCTCACCCGCGCCTGGCAGCCCGACGCACGCTTCACCCCGGCGATGGACCGCGCCACGCGCGACCGCCTGCTGGCCGGCTGGCACGCCGCCGTGCAGCGCTCGACGGGCTGGGCCCACGTCGTGGAGGGCGGATGAGGCACCGCTGGCTGGTGGCCGTCGCCCTCGGGGCGGCGGCCTGCACGGCGTCCCCCGCGACGGACGTCGAGCCGCCGTCACCCTCACCGGCGTCGTCGGCCCCTGCCTCGGCGCCGGCCCTCGGCCTGCCCACGCTCCCCGAGGTCTCCCCCGCGCCGGAGCCCACCGGCGAGGTGGGCCCACCCGCCCCGACCGCGACCACCCCGACCGAGGCCGAGGCGGCCGGCACGCCGGTGCCCCTGCGGGTGGTCTCGCACGTCACCGACGTGGCGTGTCCACCGCCGCGTTCCGGGACACCGTGGCCGACATCCTGCGCGACCCCCGCGGGTGGCAACGGGCCGGCTTCGTGTTCACCTTCGACGACCCCGACGCCCCCTACCGCGTCGTGCTGGGCGAGGCCGACGAGGTCGACGAGCTGTGCCTGCCCATGGACACCTACGGGACGTACTCGTGCCAGAACGGGCCGGTGGTCGCGCTCAACGCCGACCGCTGGCGCACGGCCACGGACACCTGGGAGGGGTCGCTGGCCGACTACCGGCGGATGCTGGTCAACCACGAGGTCGGGCACCTGCTCCACATGCACCACCCGTCCCCGCAGTGCCCGGCGCTGAACCTGCCCGCGCCGGTGATGGCCCAGCAGTCCTCCGGCGCCGCCCCGTGCACCGAGAACCCGTGGCCCCTGCAGTGGGAGGTCGACCTCGCCGCGGAGCAGGCGCGAGCCGCTCGCCCCGCCGCCCGAGCACGACACCCGCGACCACCAGCCCTCTCCCGCCGCCGGCGACCGAGTGACGCCGGGCCGCACGATCCGTCTCGGCGGCCACACGATGTGCGGGTTTCGCGTCACACCGACGGGTGCCGTCCACCCCAGGCTTCACGAAACCTGCCCGGGCGCGTGTTCCGCACACCGAATCCGGACGACCGACGGCCGAGGTGCACGAAGCCCGCGCCGGTGCGGGTTTCGCGCGAGGCGGCGGGGGCGAAGGCCAGCTGTCTGCACGAAACACGCAGGTGTGCCCGTCGCGGGGCGCCCACCCCAGGCCGCGTCCGCCGTCGCGGCCGACGCCTCGGCCCGCTGCGACGTCGCGGCCTCGGTGGTCGTCTCGGACGGCGGCGCGGACTCGCCCCCGACGTCGGTCGTGCCGTCGTCGGCGCAGCCATTCAGGGTCAGGACGATCGTCAGTCCGGCCGTCAGCAGTACTCGGTGTCGCACAGGCATCCTCGCAGGAGTCTCGGGCGTCCGTGTCGCTCGGACGCGGACGAACGTTCGAGTGCGTCACACAGGGTCTGGCGACCGCTTGCATCCTCCTTGCACGTCGCACGCCCCGCCCCGGCCGCCCCGACGTTCATCGGGCGTTCACGGCCCCGCGGGTACCGTCGCGGGCCCGTGGAGGAGGACGCCATGAGCGACCAGGCCCGCCCCGCCGCCGAGCTGACCGAGCAGGAGTGGCGCGAACGCCTCAGCCCCGAGCAGTTCCGCGTGCTGCGCGAGCAGGCCACCGAACGTCCCTTCACCGGCGCGTACGACGACCACTGGGACGAGGGCACCTACCGGTGTGCCGGGTGCGGGGCGACGCTGTTCGCCAGCGGCACCAAGTTCGACGCCCACTGCGGCTGGCCCAGCTTCAACGCCCCGGCCGACGCCGCAGACGTCGAGGAGCACGAGGACACCTCGCTCGGCATGCGCCGCATCGAGGTCGTCTGCGGCAACTGCGGCGGCCACCTCGGCCACGTCTTCGACGACGCCCCGAACCAGCCCACGGGCCTGCGCTACTGCATCAACTCGCTGAGCCTGGACTTCGACCCGTCCTGAGCCCCGAGGAAAACAGATTCTGGGCTCCGTCCCAGATTCTGCCCCCGTTCCACCGCGCCTCGTGGCCCGCGGGTCAGATCCTGGGCTCCTGCCCAGATTCTGCGCTCGGCGAGCCGCGCCAGCGCCCCGCCTGCCACGGAATCTGGGGCTCGTCCCAGTGTTCGCGGGGACGGGGCGGGTTCGCCGCTCAGCAGTCGGGCAGGTCCTGGCCGGTCTGGGCCTCCTGCTCGAGGCAGTCGAGGAAGTCGGTGAAGGAGTTGCCGCCGGACTCGATGGCGGTGCCGACGAAGACGAAGACGATCGTCATCACGATCCCGAGCAGGGTGGCGAGCACGCCGACGACGATGCCGCCGATCGCCAGGCCGCGGCCGCCCTGGGCGGTCGCCGTGCCCTGGCCGGCCCCGATCCGTCGCAGGGCCACGACGCCGAGGACGATGGCCACGACCCCGCCGATCGCACCCACGGCGATGAAGGCCAGGAAGAACGAGACCCCGCCGACGATGAGCGAGGCGATGGCGAGGCCGTTGGTGCCGCCGCCGGGCGCGGTCGGCGCCTGCCCCCAGGCGGGGGCCGGAGCGGTGGCCGGGCGTGGCGTGGCGACGCCGGGGCGCGGTGCTCGGTCCACTGGGTGCCGTCCCAGTAGCGCTGCTGGGAGGCGTCGTCGGGATCCGGGTACCAGTTGGCCGGGGGCAGCTGGCTCATGCGGTGCGGATCAGCCGGCCCGGCGCGAGGCGGCCTCGTCGGTGAGGTCGACGACCTCGTCGCCGGCCCGCGGCGGGGCGCCAGGCGTGTCCGGCTCGTCGAGGGTGACCGCACCCGACTTGACCCGGGAGGCGTACTCGTCGACGTACTCCTGGCCCGACAGCATCATGATCTCGTACATGAGCTCGTCGGTGGCCGAGCGCAGGGCGAAGGGGTCCTCGGCCTGGTCGGCGTAGCGGGCGAAGTCCAGCGGGCGGCCGAACCGCACGGTGACCGGGTACCGCGACACGCTTGTACTGGCCGGTGGGCTGGGCGCGGTCGGTGCCGATGACCGCGGTGGGCACCACGGGGACGCCGGCGGCCAGCGCCATGCGCACGGGGCCGGTCTTGCCGCGGTACAGCCGGCCGTCGGGGCTGCGCGTGCCCTCGGGGTAGATCCCGACGATGTCGCCGGACTGCAGGATGTCGACGCCGGTCTCGAGGGCGGCGTCACCCGACCCGCTGCCGTCGCGCTTGATCGGGACGACCCCGGCCCCCTCGAAGAACCAGCGCGTGCGCCACGAGTCGAAGTAGTCGGCCTTGCCCAGGTAGTACACCGGCCGCGGCACCGAGATCGGGATCACGATCGAGTCGATGAACGACAGGTGGTTGGACGCCACGATGACCGGGGCGGAATCGGGCAGGTGCTCGAGTCCCTCGACCTGCAGGTGCAGGTAGGGACCAAGGACCTTGGGAAGGACCTTCTTGAGGACGCGGTACATGGGGGGCGCGTCGCGCATCCCGGGCATGGTGCGGGCTCCCTGTCGTGGCGCGGTCCGGCCGGCGTCGCCGGAATCGACGTCGGTGTCAACGTAGCGCAGTGCTCGCCCGGGGCGTGTCGTCCGTCCGCGCACTGGTGGATCGAACGACGTCGCCGCGCGTCAGGCGAGCACCCGGTGCAGCAGGTCGCGCTGCAGCAGGAGCAGGTTCTCGGCGACCACCTCCTGCACGGCCATGTGGGTCACGCCGGACAGCGGCAGGAAGGCGTGCGGGCGCCCCGCCGCCAACAGCGCCCCGGACAGCCGCAGCGCGTGGGCGGCCACGACGTTGTCGTCGGCCAGCCCGTGGATGACCAGCAGCTCGGGGGCGGGCCGCCCGGCCGGCAGGGGCGCCGGGTCGACCAGCGCCCCGTCCTCGTCGACGAGGCTGGACGCGCGGTAGACCTCGGGCTGCTCGTCGGGGTGGCCGAGGTAGCGCTCGGTGTAGTGGGTGTCGTACAGCCGCCAGTCCGTGACCGGCGCCCCGACGATCCCGGCCCGGAACACGTCGGGGCGGCGCAGGCAGGCCAGGGCGGCGAGGTAGCCCCCGAAGGACCACCCGCGGATGGCGACGCGGTCGAGGTCGAGGCGCGGCTCGACCTCCGCGGCGGCGTGCAGCGCGTCGACCTGGTCCTGCAGCGGGGCGGTGGCCAGGTCGTCGCGCACGGCGCGTTCCCACGCGGGGCCCCGCCCCGGGGAACCGCGCCCGTCGACGACGAGCACGGCGAACCCCTGCGCGGCGAACCACGCGGGCGTGAGGAAGGCGTCGTGGGCCTGGAGCACGCGCTGGCTGTGGGGGCCGCCGTAGGGGTCGAGCAGCACCGGCCACGGGCCGGGCGTGTCGGGGCGCAGCAACGCCCCGCGCAGCCCCCGCTCGCCGAGCTCGAGCAGCTCGACCGACGGGGTCAGGCCCGGGGCGAGCGACGCGCCCCGCACCGTGTGCGTGCCTGCGGGACCGTGGACGGTGGCGTCGGCCGGGTGGTCGAGGTCGGTGTGGGTCTGGACCCGGACCCCGCCCCCGAGGGTGACGCCGTGCACGCCGGGGCGGTCGGTGACGACCTCGACGTCCCCCTCGGCCAGGTCGACCCGCACCACGTGGACCTGGGTGGGGTCGTCCAGCGAGGCGGTCACCCAGGCCGTGTCGGCGTCGACCTGGACCAGCGCGCGCACCTGCATGCCCGGTGGGGTGAGCACGCGGTCGCCGACGACCAGGGCCCGGCTGCCGCCGTCGCCGTGCTCGGCCAGGTCCACGACCGTGGCGAGCTGCTCGCCGGCCCACGCCGGCGCGCCGGGGACCAGGTCGATCCAGTCGGGGTCGGTGTCGGTGCGCACGACGGTCGTGGTGGTGCCGTCGACGGCGAGGGTCTGGGCGGTGCGCTGGTCGCGGGACTGCACGAGCAGCAGCGGCGGCCCGTCGGCCCCCCAGCGCACGACGGCCAGGTACGGGAACGCGTCGCGGTCCCAGGTGACCTCGGTGCGCTCGCCCGTGGTGGCGTCGACCCGCCACAGCGTCGACTCCGGGTTGGCGGTCCCGGCCAGCGGGTAGCGGTGGTCCACCGCCGGCTCCCGCGGGTTGGCGGGGTCGGCGATGGTGAGGGTCACGACGGCCGACTCGTCCACCCGACAGGCGAGCAGCTCGGTGCCGTCCGGCGACCACCAGTAGCCGCGCAACCGGCGCATCTCCTCCGCCGCGACGAAGTCGGCGACGCCCCAGGACACGCCGTCCTCGGCGACCAGGGGCGCCAGGCGGTCCCCGTCGCCGACGTGCAGCGCCCCGTCCACGACCGCCGCGACGCGCTGCCCGTCCGGGGCGGGGCGGACGTCATAGGGGCTGCCGTCGACCTCGAGGCCCTGCACCGTCCCCGTGTCGAGCTCGACGCGCCACGCCGACCCGCCGAGCGTGAACACGGCCATGGTGACGTCGCGGTCGGTGGCGACGCCCACGATGCCACCCCCGGCCTCGCGGGCCCGTTCCCGACGGGCGCGTTCGGCCGCGGGCAGGTCGGCGTCGTCGACGCCGAGCGCCCCGGCATCGACGACCCGGCGTTCCTCCCCGGTCGTCGGGTCGAGCGACCACAGGTGGTGGACGGGGTCGTCACCGGCGTCGGAACGCAGGAACAGCACGCGGCTGCCGTCCGGCGCCACGACGAAGGACCGCGGACGGCCCAGTGTGAAGCGCCGCGACCGGGCATGGGCGCGGGGGAAGGAGAGCTCGGTCACGTCACGCCTCGGAGGGGGTCGGGCGGGCCAGGTCGTCGTGGGCGAGCAGGGCGGCACCGACGACGCCGGCCTCGTCGCCGAGCTCGGCAGGCGTGATGGCGGGCAGGGTGCGTCCGCGGTGGCCGAGCACGCGCGGTTCCGCCGCGGCGCGGGCTGCCGGCAGCATCCAGGTCGCCATGGCCTCGCCGGCCCCGCCACCCACCAGCACCACGCCGGGGTCCAGGGCGTTGACCAGGCTGGCGATGCCCACGCCCAGCCACCGCCCCGCCTCGGTCACGACCTCGATGGCCAGCGGGTCACCGTCCCGCGCGGCGCGGGTGACGGCGGCTCCGTCGACGACGGGTTCGCGCGCGAGCGCGGAGGTACGGCCGTCGGCGAGCCGCTCGGCCGCGATGTCACCGACGGCGCGCCCGGACGCGTAGGCCTCGAGGCACCCGTGGGTCCCACAGGGACAGCGGCGCCCGCCCTCGGCGACGACGATGTGCCCGAACTCGGTGGCCATGCCGTGCGCCCCACGCAGGGGCTGGCCGGCGACCATCGCCCCGCCACCCACGCCGGTGCCGACGGTCAGCAGCACCACGTCGGGATGCTCGCGGCCGCCGCCGAGCCGCGCTTCGGCCAGGCAGGCCGCCGCGGCGTCGTTGACCACCACGACGTCGCGCCCGAGCACGCCGGTGACCCGTTCGCGCATCGGGAAGGCCTCGAGTCCGAGGTTGGGGGCCATCACGAGGCGGCCCTGGTCGTCGACGACCGAGGCGATCGCGATGCCCGACGGGCAGGTCCGGACCGAACCGGGCGGCCAGCTCGGCGATCACCGCCGCCATCCGGTCGCCGAGCTGTTCGCCCGTGCCGGCGGGGCGGTCGCTGACCTCGAGCTCGAGCACGGAGCCGTGCGCGTCCACGGTCGCGGCCCGCAGCCGCGTCCCACCGATGTCGACGCCGATCGCGACCGCGCTCACGGGTCGAGGTCGATCTTCTCGAGTCCCTCGTCATCGGCGACCTGGGCGTCCGCGAAGGCGCGCAGGGCCAGCGAGACGTGGTGGGCCGCCTCGGACAGGTGCCCGATCACCTCGGGGCGGACCTGTCGCAGCGCCCGCAGGCCGATGCACACCGGGCAGGCGTCGCACACGCGGCCGTCCTCGTGCGGGGCGATCCCGTCCGCCAGGCGCCGCCACGCCCCGTCGCCACCCGCCCCCGGACGGGCCGTCTCGGCACCGTCCGGCCGGGTGAACGCGCCAGCGTCCCCGCCGGACGCGGCGTTGCTGGTCGCCCGTGCGGCGACACGGCGGCTGGCCTCGGCGGCGAGCCGACCGATCAGCTCCATGGCGTCGGTGGCCAGCCGGGCGGCCTCGCCGCCGGGTGCCCGGGGGTCGGTCCCGTCGCCGTCACCCGGCGGGGGCGCCTCGCCCCGCCGGGCATCGCGGTGCGCGTCGAAGGGGTCCTCGGACGGGTCGATCCCCTCCCCCGGGTCGCGACCGCTGGCCCACCACGGGTCCTCGTGCGTCGGTCCGGAGGCGGTCACGGCCGGGCCATCCCGGACGGGCTGGGCGCGGGGGCCGGGACGAACCGGACCTCGAGCACGCCGTCCTGCAGCCGCGCCCCGCCCACGCGGGTGGCCCGCAGCGCGGCGGGCAGCGGGACGGTGCGCTTCATCCCACCGACGCGCACGTGCAGGTCGGTGCCGCGGCGGTGCAGGTCGAGGTCGTCCCGGGTGGCGAACGGCAGCGGCATGGTCAGCACGTAGCCGTCGCCGGTGGGCTCGACGCGCAGGGGGTCGCCCCGGTGCAGGACGGCGCACGGGTCGTGGCCGGCGTAGAGGGCCTGGCCGAGCCGGGCGAGGTCGGCCATGCCCATCAGCTCGTCGTCGAACAGCGGCGCCGTCAGCACCGGGGTCGGGGCGAACCCGGCGTGGATGGTGTCGAGGTGCTCGGCGTGGCGCTGCTTCCAGCGTCGCAGGTACGGGTCGTCGATCTCGTCGGGCAGGATGCGGTTGGCGATCACGGCGTCGACGCCGTACCCGAACAGCGACAGCGACGTGGCCATGCGCATCGCCTCGTTGACCACGAGGCGTTCGGGGTTGACCACGAGCCGGACGCTGGACCGGTCGCGGTCCTGCAGCAGGGCGTGGACGGCGCCGAGTCGGCCCTGCAGGCGCTCCACCGCCCCGAACACGCCGTCCTCGGGCACCGGCACGCCGCCGACGCGCGAGGCCAGCGGCCGCACGGCCCGCGCCACCCGGCGACCGGGCGCGACCAGCTTCTCGGCGTACCACTGCAGCGCGTCGGGCAGCGCGAGCAGGCGCAGCGTCTCGGCGGTCGGGGCGCAGTCCACCACCACGAGGTCGTAGGCGTCCCGGTCGACCTGCTCCTGCAGGTCGAGCAGGGCGAACAGCTCGTCGAAGCCCGGGACCAGGACGAGCTCCTGGGCCTGCACCTCGCCGAGGCCGCCCCAGGCCAGCAGCTGCACGAGGTAGTCGCGGATGTCGCGCCAGTGTTCCTCGAGGCGGGTCTGCGCGTCGATCTGCTGCGCGTCGACCCGGTCGGCCACGGGGGTGGGACGGTCGCCCACGACCGCGTCGAAGGCGTCCCCCAGCGAGTGCGCCGGGTCGGTGGAGGTGACCAGCACGCGTGCGCCCGCCCCGGCGGCAGCCGCGGCGGTGGCGGCGGCGCAGGTGGTCTTGCCGACCCCACCCTTGCCGGTGAAGAGCACGACGCGTGTCACGGGTCCCTGCCGGTCGAGACGATGCACGGGAGGCGGACGGCGAGGCTAGCCCACGCAGGCGTGGGGCCCCGGCCGCCCCCTGGTCAGCCCGCCCCGCCGGAGCGCAGGGCGAGGACGAGCAGCACCACGCTGACCACCATGAGGACGCCCCCGATGCCGGCTGCGACCCACAGCAGCCGCCGGGCCCGCCCCACGCGCTCGGTGACGCCCTCGCGCCCCGCCCCGGTGACCGTCGCCCCGAGGGGCTGGCCGCACACCGCACACATCGGCTGGTCGAGGTCGTTCCAGCTCTCGCAGGCCGGGCAGCGCCACTCGAACCGGCCGTCGACCGACCGCACCGCACGGTCCTCGCCGGCCGGCGGCGGGACGGGATCGGTCGAGGGGGCGGCGGCCGGTCCCGCGGAGGGGTCCGCCGTTCCCGGGGTGTCCCACAGGGGTGCCGCGGGCCCCTCCGACGAGCTCGCCCCCGGGAGCGACGACGGGGCCGACGACGGGGCCGACGACGGGCCGCGAGGGGGGCTCGTCCGCCTGGCCCAGGGGCCGCAGGCACTGCGTGCACCACGGCGCGCCGTCGGTGTTGCGTGCCCCGCAGGCCGGGCAGGCGATCACGGCCGCATCCCGACGGCCGTGCGGACCTCCGTCTGGACCGCGTCCTTGAGCCCCCACAGCCCCCGGCGTGCCACGGCGCGGTAGGTGGCCAGGGTGGAGCGGGGGGTGCGGGTCGCCTCGCCGACGGCGAGGTGGTGCACCACGGTGCCGCCCTCGACGGGTTCCAGCCAGAACTCGGCGTCACCGACCAGGTCGCCGGTGAGCGAGAGCTTGAACCCGGCCTCGTGGCGGTAGGTGTGGGGCCAGGCGGCCACGCGCAGCCCACGCAGCCGGTCCCGGCGGAGCTCGAGCGCCCAGACCTCGCGGCCGGTGCCGTCCTCCATCGGCGTGGTGCGGACCCCGTGCCACCAGGTCGGCCAACGGCCGATGTCGGTCAGGCGGCGGTAGACCAGGTCGGCCGGGGCCCGCACGAACCCGTCGTCGTCCACGTGGAGCATGGTCAGGCCGCCGGCGTCGCCGCGTGGATCCGTTCCACGAAGGTCGAGACCTCGGTCTCGACCAGCTCACGGTCCCAGTCGATCTGGGGGATGTGGTACGAGCGCGCGGCGGTGACCCGGTGCACGTCGCCGGACCCGACCAGCTCGACGATGGCGTCGCCGTTGGTCGGCACGACGGTGTGGTCCTGCGGGGAGGTCACGACCAGCAGGGGCTGGACCAGGTCCAGCAGCTGGGCGCGCACGCGCGGCAGCTCGCGGATCAGCGACTGCGCCGCACGTGCCGGGACCATCGAGTAGGCGCCCTCGGAGACGTCGGGCCGCGCGATGTCGTTGCTGGGCAGCCCGGCGGCGTCCCGCGGGACCCGTGGGAGCACGTACTGCAGCAGCGGGGCCAGGCGGGCCAGCAGCTCGGTGGGGCTGAGCACGATCGCGTTGATCGCCACCACGCCGGCGACGTCGGCGGGGCGGGCCGAGGCGACGTCCAGGGACAGCGTGCCGCCCATCGAGTGGCCCACGAGCACGACCCGGTCGCACTCGGCGGCCGTGCGGTCCAGCGCCTCCTCGACCGCCCCGCGCCAGTCCGCGTAGCGGGTCCGGGCGAGGTCGCCGACCGTGCTGCCGTGGCCCGGCAGGCGCACCACGTCCACGGTGTGGCCGAGGCCATGCAGCCGCTCGCCGAGCGGGGTCGTGGCACGCGGGTTGCCGGTGAAGCCGTGGGTGAGCACCACGCCGGTCCGGGCACGGTCGCCGTCGCCGACGGCACGCCACGGGGCACAGTCCGGCTGGATGCGTTCGGTGTCCACGACGGGCCTCCCTGATGACTGGCTGGCGGAAACCTACCCGTCGCCCCCGCCTACCCTCACGCCGACGCCCTGCCCCGTGACGAGGCCGCCCGCCTGCCCTCCCCGCGCACCCTGCTGGTCACCAACGACCTCATGCCCCAGGTCGGGGGCATCCAGGTGTTCAACCACCAGGTGCTCTCGCGACTGCCCGACGCCGCCGTGTTCGCGGCGGCCCACCCGCAGGCGCACGAGCACGACGACACGGCGCCCTACCGGGTGATCCGGGGCCCGCACCGCTACCTGTTCCCGGTCCCGGCCGTCGAGCGGGCGTTGCGCGACGCCGTGGCCGCGACCCGGGCCGACGTGCTGCTGTTCGCGACGCCGTGGCCGGTGGTGTCCCTCGGGCCTCGCCTGGGGCTGCCCTCCGCCGTCGTCTCCCACGGCAACGAGCTGGTCACCCCGGCGCGGCTGCCCCTGGCCCGCCAGCTGCTGCGCCGGGACCTGCGACGGGCCGACCTCCTGTACGCCGTGTCCGACCACACCGCCGGTCACCTGCGCGACCTGGTGGGGCGGACCGGGCCGCCGATCCGGCTGCTGCGCAACGGCGTCGACGTGCACACCTTCGCCCCGTCGGTGTCGGGGCGGGCGATCCGGGACCGCCACGGCTTCGGCGACGATCCGGTGGTGGTGTGCGTGGGCCGGCTGGTGCGTCGCAAGGGCCAGGACGTGCTCGTCGACGCCTGGCCGCGGGTGCGCGCCCGCGTGCCGGACGCCCACCTGCTGATCGTCGGGGGCGGGCCACTGCACGACGAGCTCGCCGAGGCCGCGGCCGCCCAGCCGGACGGTGCGGTCGTGCTGGCGGGGCGGGTGCCATGGGACGAGCTCGCCGCCCACCACGCCGCCGCGGACGTGTTCGCCCATCCCAACCGCACCCGGTTGGCAGGGCTCGACGCCGAGGGGTTCGGGGTGATCTTCCTCGAGGCCCAGGCCGTCGGTCGTCCCGTGGTCGCCGGCGATTCCGGCGGGTCCCCCGAGGCGCTGCGGCCCGGCGAGACGGGCCTGCTGGTCGACGGGGCGGACCCGGCCGCGGTCGCCGACGCCGTGGTCGAGCTGCTCGAGGACCCCGACCGCGCGCGGGCGATGGGACGGGCGGGGCGCGCCTTCGTCGAGGCCCACCACGACTGGGACGTGATCGTCGGGGACCTGCACGCGGACCTGGCGATGCTGGCCGCCGGCGAGGTGCCCGCGACGCAGCGCTGACCTACGACGTCGGGACGTGCCACGCCGGCGGATCGGCGGCCTCCTCGGCGAGCAGCTCCGCGAGGGTGGGCATCGCGGCACCGGTCGCCGCCGCGGACGCGACCGCGTCCCGGACCCGCTGGCCGGTGGTGGGATGGCTCCACCACAGCAGCCGTTCCCAGGTCGGGCACCTCCATGGGCGTGAGGTTGTCGATGGCCAGGCGACGCTGCAGCCGGACCACCGTGGCCGGGTCGGCGCCCAGCGCCAGCGACGTGGCGTCGGCGGCCGCCTCGACCCGGCGCGAGTGCCACAGCCCCACGGGCTCGGCGACCAGCCCCACCACGACCGCGACGGCGATCGCCACCGCGACCAGACGGGGGTCGTCGCGCCCCGCCGGCGTGCCCTCCCGGCCGAACGCGGTGCGGACTCGCGGACGGTCCCACACCGCACGCGTGGCCAGGGCCAGCAGGGCGACCAGCAGTGCCGAGGCGAGCACGGCCCGTCCCACGTCGCCGTGACGCTGGTGGGCCAGCTCGTGGGCCATGACCACGCGGACCTCGGGCACGGGGCGCGCCAGCAGCGTGTCGTCGATCACGACGCGGCGGGTCGGGCCGAGCCCGTGCACCACGGCGTTGCTGCGGGTGTCCCGGCGGGATCGTTCGGAGACCACCACGGGCAGGTCCCCCAGCCCGGCCTCGGCCACCACGTCGCGGACCGCGTTCGCCGCGGGCCCGTCACCGAGCGGCCGGACCGGCGTGGTCAGCGGCAGCACCACGGCGGGCCACAGCAGGGTGGTCACGGCCACCGCGGCGACCCCGAGCACCACGGCGTCCCCCACCCACGCCCGGGGACGCCGGCGCACCAGCCAGACCAGCCCCGCGCCGACGAGCGCCCCGACGCCGAGCTCGAGTGCGAGGGCCGTGAGCATCCGGCCCCACCACGCCCCCGCCGACGCCGTGCGCACGCCCCAGGAGCCGTCCTGGACGATCCCCGCCCAGGCCTGGATCGGCAGCACGGCCAGCCGTGCCAGCCCGAGGACGACGACGGCCACCAGCGCGCCGCGCAGGGGCCCGCGCCACCGGTCGTGACGCTCGCCGGCGATGCGCGCGAGCAGGGCCCGGCCCGCGCGGGTCGCCACGAGCAGCACCGGCACGGCGACCGAGAGCAGCTGGACCACGACGGTCAGGACGCGCCGCGGCTGGCGGTAGCGGGCGATGGCCCGCGCGACGTCCGGCGCCAGCCGGTCCAGGTCCGTGGGCACCGCCGGCAGCGCGGCCGGCCACGAACGCCACGTCACCGCCAGCACGCCGGCCACCACCAGCACGGTCGCGAGCACCCAGCTCACCGGCGGCCGTGACCATCCGGCGCGGGGACGCGCGTCCGGGGTCGTCATCCCTCGGGCGTGCTGGGCCGCTGCTCGTAGACGGCGACGGCCGCGGACGAGGCCTCGTTGACCTCGCGGCCGGCGTCGCTGCGGCGGCCCCGGTACTCGGCGAGCTGCGCCTCGGCCACGGCCAGGTCGTCGAGGATGGTGTCCAGCTCGACCGCCAGCGCGGACGCGGCCTCCGGCGTGTCGCGGTAGTTGCTGCGCCGGGACGCGAAGTCGACGACGCGCGCGTCGACCTCGACGTAGGTCGGCCAGTGCTGCTCGAGCAGCTGCGCGAGCCGGTCGGCGGTCCGTGCGTAGCCCCGCACGGCGAGCAGCACCTCGTCCTGCGCGTCGAGGTACTGGGTCTCCCACGGGTCGTCGAGCTGGGCGCGGGCGTCGGCCAGCGTCTGGCGTGCCGCGTCGACGTCCCCGGCCACCGCCAGGTAGCCGTCACGCAGCCCCGTGGCCTCGGTGGCGGCCACCTCGGCGTGCACGTCGGCCTCGTAGGCCCCGAGGGTCTCGTCGAAGGTCACGACGTCCTCGAGGGACGCCACCGCCTCGTCGACCGAGCGGACGGCCCGCAGGACGTCGTTGACCTCGGCGTCGGCGTCGGCCTGCTGCTCGGCCACGGCCGCGACCTCGGACCGCAGGTCGGCCAGCACCACCTCGCGTTCGGTGTCGGGCGCCGAGGGCGTCGCCGTGGGGATCGGCGAGGCAGAGCAGCTGACGAGCAGCGGCACGAGCAGGAGGGGCAGCAGCAGGCGCACGGGGCGGCACGGTACCCGGGGCAGGGTCACCGGCCGCGACGCACGAAGCCGAGCTCCCGGGCGCTGTCCGAGGCCGCCGCGATCGCCTCGTCCTCCGGGTCCCAGGTCCAGGTCGCCGAGCGCTTGCGCCCCCGCGAGAGGTAGCGGACCGCCACGCGCCAGCGGCCGTCCCGGCGTCGCGAGACCTCCCAGCTCACGTCCTCGTCGGCCACGCCCTTCGCGGCCAGGTTGCGTGCCACGGCCACCCCGAGCGGCAGCGACGAGGTCCCGAGCCGCGCTCGGTGCAGTCGCGCGTCCAGGGCCCGGTCACGGACCCGGGCCTGCTCGGCCAGGATCGGGGCCTCCCACCGGCGGATCCACGTCTCGTCCACGCCGGCCTCGCGGGCCACCGCCCGGACCGACCGACCGGCACGCAGGCGGGCCTGGATCTCGGCCGGCGACAGCGTGGCCGCGGGGCGGGACGCGGGCGGGTCGTCGGCGGCGGGGCGGGGCGAGCGGGCTGGGGCCGGCGGTCGCGGCGGCGGGTCCTCGACCAGCGGGCGTGGGGGCTGGCGCCGGTCGGCGTCCCGGCGGGGCGGCACCGCGATGGGCGCCGGCGCCCGTGGGGGCGGCGGCGGGGCGGGCTCGGGCTCCGGCACGGGCTCGGGCTCCGGCTCGGGCTCGGGCTCGCGGCACGGGGTCCGGGCGGGGCGCGGGCGGCGCCGGCGGTTCCGGCTCCGGCTCTGGCTCGGGCTCGGGCTCCGGCTCGGGCTCCGGCTCTGGCTCGGGCTCCGGCTCGGGCTCCGGCTCCGGCTCGGGTTCTGGCTCCGGCTCTGGCTCGGGTTCCGGCTCGGGCGCCGTCGCGTGGCTTCGCTGCTCCAGCAGCCGCGCGACCAGCCCGTCGGCCTCGTCGCCCCAGCGGGACGCGTCGTCGTCCTCGTCCTCGGGCTCGTCGGGCAGGAAGGGCTCGGGCGACGCCGGGGGACGCGGCGGCGGTGTCACCAGGCGCACCGTCGCCGAGGCGTCCCCGTCCACGACGACCGGCTCCGACCTCGCTCTCCGGGGCTCGGGCTCGGGCTCAGGTTCCGGCTCCGGAACGGGCTCGGGCTCCGGCTCGGGTTCGGGCTCCGGGCTCCGGCTCGGGCTCGGGCTCCGGCTCGCGGTTCGGGCTCCGGGACCGCGGGCAGGGGCCGCTCCCCCGCCAGCACGCTGGCTCCGGCGGCGGAGCCCGTGGAGACGTGGCCCGCCGCGGCGGCGCGCTCGGCCTCGGCCTCCTCGATCTCCGCGAGGCGCTCGACCTCGAGCCCGAGCTCCTCGGCGTACTCGACGAGGTCGCCGACGGGCAGACCGGCCTCGCGACGCTGTTCACGCAGCTCGTCGATGGTCGCGAACAGGTCCTCGTCGACGACGAGCCGGTACCGGCCACCCTCGGCCCCCGCCAGGTCGAGCACGAGGCGCCCGAGGTCGGCCGTGTAGCCGATCAGGTGCAACTCGATCACGCTGAGCCTCCCGCGATGCCCCACCATCGTCCGGGCAGAGCGCACCCGCCGTCCCCTCGTGCGGACCGGGCGCGATCGGCAACGCTAGTCCACGTCACCCAACCGGTCAGCGCACCGCCCCGAGGAAGCCGATCGTCGAGACCAGGTCCACGCGGTACGGCCCCAGTCGCTCTCGCAGCTCGCGGTCGTCGGTGACGACCACGACGGGGCGGGCGGGGTCCAGGGCCTCGACCTCGAAGACCAGGTCGTCGTCCGCGGTGACACCCCCGGGGGTGAACACCACGGTCACGCCGCGTTCGCGCCGGCCGGACCCCGAGCCCCCGCTGCCGTGCCCGTCGAAGACCAGGCGGGGCTCGATCCGTCGGGACGCCGCCGCCCCGGCCGCCAGGTTCACGAGCCAGCGCCGCTGGCCCTCGAGGTCGAGGTCGGCCCGGTGGGTGCGCGTCACGTTGTAGCCGTCGACCAGCACGAGGCGGCCGGCGTGCAGGAGCAGCTGCACGGCCTCGGTCGTGTCGGGGTGCACGGACGCCGGCAGCCGACTGGGGCGCCCCGGCACGAGTCGCGACGGAGGGGCCGGTTCGCGGGGGCGGGGCGCGGGGCGGGCGGCGCGGGCCTGCTCGGCCTGTTCCGCGGCCCGTTCCCGCCGCGCCCGCTCCTGGTGCTCGCGACGCACCTGCCGAAGCTGCTCGTTGACCTCGGCGAGGGTCGCCTCGCTTCGCCGGCGCTCGCGCTCGACGGCGCTGGCCCGCTGGTCGGCGGCGACCTCGAGCTGGTCGCGCAGTCGTGCCACCTCGGCCTGGGCGTCGGCCAGGGCGGTCTCCACGTCGCGGCGCGCGGTGGCCTCGCGGTCGGCGCGGGCACGCTCGCCGTCAGCGCGACGTCGCGCGTCGTCGCGTTCCTCCCGCAGCCGACGAACGCGCTGCCGGAGCCGGTCGAGCTCGGCGGGGTCCGCGCCCGCCACGGGTGGCGGGGACGGTGGATCCGCCGGCGGCGGCGGGCCGTGCAGCGCCTCGGCCAGCGGACCCGCCAGGTCACGATCGGCCACGAGGCGACGTCGCAGGTCGACCCAGAGCGGTCCGCCGTCCGCCAGCGCGGCCACGGCGTCCCGCCGGGCCCGCCCACCCAGCAGTCGTGACGCGGGCAGGGATCGGAGCCGCCGCAGGCGCGGCTCCTCCTCGATGCCGGGGACGTCGGCGAGCGAGCGCCGCAGGTGCGCGACGACGCGGCGCCACAGGTCGTCGTCGAGGCCGCCGAGCCGCCCCGCGTCGGGCGGGCCGGTCGGCAGCGACGCGTCGCCGTCGTCGGCCACCGTCAGTTGTGCGAGATGACGACGCCCAGCTGGTCCAGACGGGCCAGGAACGACTCGATGGGTTCGTCGGCCGCCTCGGCCATGGCGTCGAGGTCGTCGGTGCGCACGAACAGCAGGTGGGCGCGGTCGCCCCGCCGCTGCTGCACGTAGGTCAGGAACTCGACGACGGGTTCGACGTCGGTGGCGCGGGCCCGGTCGAGGTCCATCTGCACCGTCCCACCACGGCCACGTTCGGTCGCCCGCCCCGAACGCGAGGTCCGCACCGGCACCGGGGCCGGCGGATCGGCCGGCGGGGGCGGGGCGGCCTCGTCCAGCCAGAGGTCGGCGGGGTCAGGACGGGACCGGCGCCGGGCCATGGCCACGGCACCGACGACCAGCAGGGGTCCCACGAGGGTGCGCATGCGCATGTCGACCACGGTAGCGCTCGAGGACGCCGGCCGGGCCGGGAAGGCCGAGGTGCGGTCGGCCGTCCTCACGCCTCCGCCACGGGTGCGGCCTCGACCACGATGGCGTCGTCGCGGTGGCACCACCGGCAGGTGACCGACTCGACGTCGAGGGCGAGCACGTCCTCGTCCTCGACCCGGCGCTCGCCGCCGAGGTCGAAGTGGTGGTAGGCCCGCACGCGGGAGGTCGACACGACGTCGAAGCGCGTCACGTTGCCGCAGGCGGTGCAGCGGAATCGGTGGTCGGGGCCGAGGCCCAGGGCGAGGTCGGCGGGGTCGGTCACGTGGGAGATCCTGGTCGGTCAGTCGTCGGAGGAGCCGGGAGGGCTCCCGTTGGTCGATGCACGGCGCTGGCGGGCCGCGGCGCGCCAGGCGGGTTCGCGGGTCAGCGGCGTCCGGCGCGCCTGTTCGGTGAACCACGGCCCGTCGTCCATGGTGGGCAGCTCGGGGTAGCCCACGGGGACGCACTCGCCGGTCCGGTCCATGACGTCGGCCACGCCCTCGCAGAAGGTGCGCAGCTGGTCCACGTCGATGCCGTGGTGCACGCTCGGGGCGTCGGCGAGGTTGGCCAGGGCCTTGCGACACGTCGCAGCCACCCCGCGGGCGTTGTCCCGCTGGTGGTGGACGCACGCCACCGCGACCTGGATCACGCCCTGCCAGAACGCCCGATCGTCGGCCGGGGCGTGGTGCCACACGTGCTCGAGGCACTCGTGGGCCTCGAAGTAGCGCTCCTCGTCCCACAGCCACCGCCCCGCCGCGAGCGCCTCCTCGACCGTCTCGACCTCCCACTCCTCGGCCAGGTCGGTCCGGGTGGTGTCGTACGGCAGGGGGCGCCCCGTCCGGTCGCGCGGACGGGCGTTCTCGGGCGCCCCGAGCTCGTTGCGGTCGCGATCTGGCACATGGGCCTCCTCGCCCGCATCGTAACGACGCCCCGCCAGTACCTTCCCCGGCCGTGCCCGAGCTCCCCGAGGTCGAATCCGTCCGCCGCCAGCTGGCGCCCGCGCTGGCGGGGCGACGCGTCGTCGCCGTGTGGTGGGACCCCCACCCGCAGCAGCGCTTCTCCGACGTCGGGCTGGTCGAGGGGCTGGTCGTCGGGGCGGTGGGGCGCCGGGGCAAGTACCTGGTGTGCCCGCTGCTGCCCGGCCCGGACGTGGACGTGGCCGACGCCCCGCTCGAGCTCGTCCTCCACCTGGGCATGACCGGCTCGTTCCGGTTCGAACCCTCGACGGGCGACCACACGCCGACGAGCGAGGCCGCACGCCACGTCCGCGCCCGCTTCGTCCTCGACGACGGCACCGACCTGGTCTTCCGCGACCCACGCCGCTTCGGGCGGGTGTCGGTGGTGCCGGCGGGGCGGTACGAGGGCGTGGTCCCGACACTCGTCACGCTCGGGCCGGAGCCCCTGTCGGACGCCTTCGACGCCGACCGGTTCGCGGCCGCGCTGGCGGCCACGACGTCGACGGTCAAGGCTGCCCTGCTCGGCCAACGCCTGGTCGCAGGGGTCGGGAACATCTACGCGGACGAGGCCCTGTGGCGGGCACGCATCCACCCGGCCTCCCGCCGGGTCGGGCGGGCACGGGCCCGTGCGCTGCACGCCGCGGTGCGCGAGGTGATCGCCGGCGCCATCGAGCGGGAGGGCACGACGTTCCGCGACTACCAGATGGTCAACGGACAGTCGGGGCGCAACGCGGACTTCCTGGCCGCCTACGGGCAGGAGGGCCGCCCCTGCCAGCGGTGCGGCACCCCGATGCGCAAGACGGTCGTGGCCCAGCGCGGCACGACCTACTGCCCCCGCTGCCAACGCCCCTGACCGCCCAGCAGCACTCGAGTGTGCTCGTGGCTCAAGCATTCCGAGTGAGCAGCACACTCGACGCGCCGGGGCTCGACGCGGCGGCGGGGCGGGGCCGTCAGGCGGCCAGGCCCTCGGCGATGAGGACGTGGGCGAACACGCGTGCCTGCTCCGGGTCGTGCACGGGGATCGCCATCGGCGGGAACGCGAACCACGACAGCATGAGGCGCACCAGCACCTCGGCGGCCCACCGCGGTTCGACGGGGCGGATCTCGCCGGTGGCCACGCCCTCGGCGATGACACCGGCGAACCAGTCGAGCGCGGCCTCGACCAGCGGCCCCCGGTGCGCAGCCACGCGTTCGAGCAGCATCGCCGGCTCCTCGTCGCGACCACGTGTCAGGACCGGGTGCTCGACGAGGAACTGCAGCCCGGTCAGGAACGCGTCCTCGATCCCCGGCAGCACGCCGTCCCGCGCGTCGTAGGCGCGCGTCAACCGGCGGCGCAGGCGTTCGCCCTCGGACACGAGCAGGGCGTCGATGAGGTCGGACTTGTTGGAGAAGTGGCGGTAGAGCGTCGCCTTGCCGGCCCCCGCCTCGCGGGCGATGTCCTCCATCGTGGTCTTGCGCAGCCCCGTCTCCACGAATCGACGGGCCGCAGCGGCCAGCAGGTCGTCACGGCGTGAGGGACGACCGGGGGCGTCGGGCACGTGCGACTCGCGGTCCGGGAAGCGTGGGAGGAGCACGCTACTGCCATGCTCGCCTCGTCCGTGGCCACGTGCGGCGCTCGCCGACGTTCGCACGCCGCACGGCTCGAGGGCCGCGGAACCCAGGGCCTTCCCCCACTCGTTTCCTGCCCGGGCCGTGTCACCGCGAGATCGACGAGCGACGGGGAACGAGCAGCGTGGGAGCACACCATCGACCGACCGTCCGGGCCATCGCCGGCCCCTGGGTCGACGACGCCGCCTGCCGCGAGGTGCCGACGGCGTGGTTCTTCCCGGCGACGGACGAAGCCGAACGCCGTGCGGTGTCGCTGTGCCGGCCGTGCCCGGTGCGCGACGCGTGCCTGCGCTTCGCCGTGCAGCACGAGCAGTGGCACGGCATCTGGGGCGGCACCACCGAACGCGAACGCCGCCCACTGATCCGCGACCACCGCCGCGCCGTGCACGAGGTGGCCTGAGGCAGGCACGACCGGCACGGCGCGCCGTGCACGAGGTGGCGTGAGGTAGGCACGACGGGCACGGCGGCCGGCTGCACCTCGATGGCCGCTCCGCCCCGCCGCGCCGATGGCGAGGACCACCCCGCACCGGTGTGGTCGCAGGGGGCTGCTACAACGTGCGTCACGAACACCTGTTCGATCCCCTTCGGTCCCCGTGAAGGAGCCCTCGTGCGCCGGGTCCACCCGCCGGGACGTGACGCGACGGCGTCCGTGCTCACCCAGCCGGTCCAGGCCAGCTTCGACGACCTGTCCACGCCCCTGATCGACGTGACCTTCGCCGTGCTCGACCTCGAGACCACCGGGCTGTCCCCGGTCGACGACCGGATCACCGAGGTGGGGGTGGTCAAGTCGCGGGGCGGCGAGGTCCTGGGCGAGTTCGCCACGCTGGTCAACCCCGGCCGGTCGGTCCCCGCCGCCGTGGCCGCCGTGACCGGCATCACCGACCACATGGTCGCGGCCCGCCCGCCGCTGGAGGCGGTGCTGCCCGCGCTCGTCGAGTTCCTGCGCGGCACGGTGCTGGTCGCCCACAACGCCAGCTTCGACACGCGCTTCCTCGCGGCGGCGCTGGAACGCCACGCCTATCCCCCGCTGGCGCTGCCGGTGGTCGACACCGCGGCCGTCGCGCGGCGGATCCTGCGCGACGAGGTACGCAACTGCCGGCTGTCCACGCTGGCCGCCCACGTGCGGTCACGGACCGTGCCCGAGCACCGCGCCCTGCCCGACGCCCGCGCGACCCTGGACGTGCTCCACCACCTGCTCGAACGCGCCGGCAGTCTCGGCGCGACGACGCTGGAGGAGCTGCAGGCCTACGCCACCTCCACCTCCGACCGCGCCTACCGCAAGATCGACCTGGTTCGCGACGCCCCGTCCGCGCCGGGCGTCTACCGCTTCCGCGACGAGCGGGGCGAGGTGCTGTACGTGGGCACCAGCCGCGACCTGCGCACGCGGTTGCGCCGCTACTTCGGCGGGGACCGGCGCCGGCGTGTCGCCGACCTGGTGCGCGACACCACCACGGTCGACTGGACGGTCACGCCGACGGCGCTGGAGGCCGGCGTCCGCGAGCTGCGCGAGATCCGCACCCACCGGCCCCGCTACAACCGGCGCTCCAAGCTGCCCGAACGCCAGGTCCACCTCAAGCTCACGCACGAGGCGTTCCCCCGCCTGTCGGTGGTCACCGCCGTCCGCGAGGACCGCGCGACCTACGTGACGTCGGTCGGCACGCGACGCACGGCCGAGCGGTTCGTCGACGCCGTCCACGAGGTGTCCACGCTGCGGCGGTGCACGACCCGGCTGCGGATCGCACAGGACCATCCCACCTGCGTGCTGAAGGAGCTCGGCCGCTGCGCCAGCCCCTGCGACGGGTCGGTCACGCGCGAGGACTACGCCGCACTGGCCGACGAGGTCGGTGGCTGGTTGGCCGGCGACCCCGCCCCGCTGCTCTCGCGCCTGCGCGACCGGATGCGGGACCTGGCCGCCGACGGCAGGTACGAGGACGCCGCCGTCGCGCGCGGGCGGCTGCACCTGGTGGCCCGCACGCTTGCCCGGGCCCGTCGCCTGGCGTGGATCGGCGCCGTCGACGAGCTCGTGCTGGTGCGGCCCGGCGACGACGGCGAGGCGGTCCGAGCCGTCCGCGGACGCGTCACCGCCACGCTGGTCCGTCCGCGCGGCTGCGGCGACCGCGAGCTGGTCGACCGCCTGCGCGCCGCGTCGGCCGGGACCACGGTCGCGGCCGGACCGCCCGGCCCCGCCGAGGTCGAGGAGGTCGAGCTGCTGCTCGGCTGGCTGGACGACGGTCCCGTGCGCCTCCTGGTCGTCGACGGCGTCGCCGCCTCCCCCGTGCCCGGCGGCCGCGTGCTGGCCGAGGCGCTGGCGGAATCCCGCCGGCTCGGCCGCCAGCTGCGGCGCGACCGGCTGCTGCTGGGCGACGCCAAGGTCGCCGCCGTCCGCTCGGCGTGAACCCCTACGCCACCGGGCCCGGTGGAGCGGTGGTCCAGTTCGGACCATCAGCCCACCGGGGCCCCCAGCGGGAGGTCGTCGTCGACGCCCAGCAGGTGGACGGTCCCGTCGGGCTGCAGGCCGCCGAGGACCAGGAACTCGCTGCGGAACCCGGCGATCCGCCGCGTGCCGAGGTTCATCGCCCCGACCACGCGCCGTCCGACCAGCGCGTCGCGCGCGTAGTTGGTCACCTGCGCGCTGGTCCACCGCACGCCCAGCACGGGCCCGAAGTCCACGGCGAGCTTCCAGGCGGGCTTGCGGGCCTCGGGGAAGTCCTCGACCTCGACGACGACGCCGACCCGCATGTCGATGGCGAAGAAGTCACCGGGCTCGACGGTGGGCTTGGGCGCGAGTCGAGGCCGGGTCGTACGGCCGCGCGTCCGGGTCGATGCGGTGCTCGCCGGCCATAGCCGTCAGCCCGCCAGCTCGCGGCTGCGCGCGACCCAGCGGTCCCGCAACCGGGCCGCGTCGCCGCTGGCCAGCACCTCGCGTGCCCGGACCACCCCGTCACCGATCGAGTCCACGACGTCCGCGGCGTACAGGGCCGCCCCGGCGTTGAGCGCCACCATGTCGGCCGGCGCCCCGGGGGCCCCGCCCAGGACCGCGTCGGCGATCTCGACGTTGCGCGCCACCTCGCCGCCCTGCAGGTCGGCGAGCACGGCCTGCTCGATGCCGACGTCGCGGGGGTCGAAGGTCGACGCGGTCACCTGGCCGTCACGGACCTCCCACATCCGGGACGGCCCGGTGGTGGTCAGCTCGTCCAGCCCGTCGGTGCCGCAGAACACCAGTGCGTGGTGCTTGCCCAGCCGGGCCAGCGCGTCGGCCATGACCGGAGCCAGGCGGACATCTGACACCCCGACGATCTGGTGGGCGGCCCCGGCCGGGTTGGACAGCGGCCCGAGCACGTTGAACACCGTGCGGATGCCGAGCGAGGCCCGGATGGGGCCGACGTGGCGCATGGCGGGGTGGAAGGTGCGGGCGAACAGGAACCCGATCCCGAGCTCGCGCACGCAGGTGGCCACCGCGGCGGGTGGGAGGTCGATGGCGACGCCCCACGCCTCGAGCAGGTCGGCGGACCCGCAGCGCGACGACGCCGAGCGGTTGCCGTGCTTGGCGACCGCGCACCCCGGCTGCCGCGACCGACGAGGGCGGTGACCGTCGACACGTTGAAGGTGTCGGCGCCGTCCCCGCCGGTCCCGCAGGTGTCCAGCAGTGGACCCTCGAGGTCGATGGGCACGACGTGGGCCAGCATCGCCCGGACGAACCCGGCGATCTCGGCGGCGCCCTCGCCCTTGGCCCGCAGGCCCGCCAGCAGCGCGGCGGTGCGGGCCGGGTCGACCTCGCCGCCCATGATGTCGTCCATGACCGCGGCGGCCGTGTCCTCGTCCAGGTCGGTGCCGCCGACCACGGCGGCCAGCACCCGGGGCCAGTCGATCGCCGTCACGTGAAGGTCCTCGCGTCGCGGTGGGCAGGGACGCTAGTGGCCGCGAGGCGTGACGCCGCCCCCGAGATGCTGCGCACGGCTGAGTGCACGAAGTACCCTCCGCGGGCATGCACAGGGTGACAGGGCATCGGTGGAGCCGGACGAGACACGTGGGCGGGTGCTGGTCGTCGAGGACGAGGACGACCTGCGGTCACTCGTCGAGCTGAACCTGCAGCTGGCCGGCCTCGAGGTCCAGGCCGTCGGGGACGGACGGGCCGCCCTGGACCGGGTTGCGCAGGACCCCCCGGACCTGGTGCTTCTCGACGTGATGATGCCGGTGCTCGACGGGTGGCAGGTGCTCCGCCAGCTCAAGGAGGACACCCACACCCGCGACATCCCGGTGATCATGCTGACCGCCCTGTCGGAGGAACGCGACCTGATCCGCGGGCACCTGCAGGGAGCGGTCCGCTACGTCACGAAGCCCTTCGAGATGCGGACCCTGATCGGCACCGTCAGCGACGCCCTGCAGCCGCCGGACGAGGCCGAGCTGCAGGATCGCCGTGACCGGACCCGCAAGCTGCTCCAGCGGCTGGCCGAGCTCGACTCGGGGCGCACGGGCGAGGGCCCGCGGGTGCACTTCTCCGGGCTCGAACGCCATCGGGCGAGCGAGGGCGAGCAGGACGACGCGGGGGCGACCATCGACCCCGCCCTGCTCGACGAGCTGACCGAGCAGCAGCGCCACGTCGCCGAGCAGCTCGCCGACGGGGTCGGGGCACGTCAGATCGCCACCGAGCTGGGCGTCTCACGGTCCAACGTCTACGCGGTGCGCAAGCGGATCGCCCGTCGACTCGGGGTCGACCCCGACGACGTCGCCGAGGTCACGCGGCGCCTGCTGGCCCGCTGAGCGTCGCCGTCAGGCCGTGGTGGGCGTGCGCCCCGCCAGCTCGGCCACCTCACGGGCGACCACGAAGCCGTCCACGGGCTTGCGGACCAGGGCCTGCGCGTGCGACCAGGCCCCGAGGAACTGGTCCTGCTCACGTGCGGTCATGACGATCGCCGGAGGACGCTGGGTGCCGTGCAGCTCGGCCTGCTCGTACAGCTCGTACAGCCACGAGAACCCACCCTTGGGCTGCAGGTCCCCGTCGACGACCAGGACGTCGAACGTGGCGTCGCGCAGCAGCCGCCCCGCCTCGGGACCGCCGGCCGCCTCGACGATCTCGACGTCGTCCTGCAGGTGCAGGGCACTGGCCGCGCGCTGTCGCTCGTCCGGGTCGTGCGACACGATCAGCACGCGCACGGTCGTCTCCTCGCGGGTCGGTGAGGTCGGTGCGAGCCTACTGCGACCGCGCCGGCAGGCCCGCACTGCCAATGACCGCGCCACGGCGGCGCGGCCCGGCCCGCTCGATCGGCCACGGCACGGTGCCGTGACGTCGGCGACCCGCCACGCTACGCTCAAGCTGAGAGTGATTATCACTCTCACACCGCTGATGTCCTTCGTCCCACCCCAGCGTGCAGGAGTCTCCCCATCGGTGCCGACGCACCCGACGACGCCCTCCGCATGACGCCCAAGCGCGAGGCCGTGCTCGCCGCCGTCCAGGCGGCGGACACGCACCCCTGCGCCGACGACGTCCTGCGGCTGGTGCAGTCCGAGGTACCCGGCATCGGCGTGGCGACGGTCTACCGCACGCTGGACCTGCTGGTTCGACACGGGCAGCTCCTCCAGCTGCGCCTGCCGGACGAAGCGGTGACCCGGTACGACGCGAACACCGACCCGCACCAGCACGTCATCTGTGACGAGTGCAGCGCGGTGTTCGACATCGACCTGGCCCTGCCCGACCGCCTGGTCGCGGACGCGACCGCGCGGTCGGGGGTCCAGATCACCGAGTACGACCTGCGGCTGCGTGGCACCTGTGCCACCTGCCGCGGCTGACCGCCCCGAGCACTCCCGCTCGCCCACCAGGAAGGGATCCACCCATGGCCGACCTCAACGGCTCCAAGACCTACGAGAACCTCAAGGAGGCGTTCGCCGGCGAGTCGCAGGCGAACCGCCGCTACCTGTACTTCGCGCGCCAGGCCGACATCGAGGGCCACACCGACGTCGCCGGCCTGTTCCGCGACACCGCCGAGGGCGAGACCGGCCACGCGTTCGGCCACCTCGACTTCGCCAAGCAGGTCGGGGACCCGGCCACGGGCCTGCCGATCGGCACGACCGAGCAGAACCTCAAGTCCGCCGTCGAGGGCGAGACCTACGAGTACACCGAGATGTACCCGGGCTTCGCCAAGACCGCGCGTGACGAGGGCTTCGACGACGTCGCCGAGTGGATGGAGACCCTGGCGCGCGCCGAGAAGTCGCACGCCGGCCGCTTCCAGAAGGGCCTCGACTCGCTGGAGGCCTGAGCCCCGCCCAGCACGCACGATGCGGGTCGCCCCTGGCGGCCCGCATCGTCGTCCCGTCCACCCCGACCTCGAAAGGCCGCCCCATGGACCCCGTCACCGTCGACGACCTGACCCTCGACCTGCAGGCCTGGGCCGAGGAGTTCGAACGTCGCCGTCCCGAGATGATCGCCTACCGCCGGGACCGCCGGGTCGACCTCGGCGACCTGATGCAGCTGGACTTCGAGGACCGCGAGACCGTCCGCTGGCAGGTCAACCGGATGATCGGCGTCGAGCAGATCACCGACCCCGAGAAGGTCAACCACGAGCTCGCGACCTACAACGTCCTGGTCCCCGGCTACCTCGAGCTGTGCGCGACGCTCCTCATCGGCATCGACGACATGGAGGAGCTGTACCGCTGGAAGCCCCTGCTGGTCGGCGTCAACGACAAGCTGGTCCTCGAGATCGACGGTGAGCGGGCCCGTCTCATCCCCGACGACGAGGGCACCCGCGAGGAGGAGCCGCCGATGGTCCAGTACCTCAAGTGGGTGCTCACCGAGGAGCAGGCCGCCGCGATGCGGTCGGGCGAGGCCACCGTGCGCATCGGCGTCGACCACGACAACTACAACGTCTGGGTCGACGCGGACGCCGACCTCGCCGCACGGCTGGCCGAGATGATCGGCTGACCACCCGAGTAGCGTCGACGCGCATGGAGCGCGTCTACCTCGACCACGCCTCGGCCTGGCCCGTCCGCCCCGAGGCGGCTGCCGCCCACGCCGACGCCCTGCGCGTGGCGTGGGCGGACCCGGCACGGGCCCATCGGGAGGGCGCAGCCGCCCGTGACCTGCTCGAGCGGGCCTCCCAGACCGTCGCGCACCAGCTCGGCGCCGAGCCCGACGACGTGGTCTGGACCGGCTCCGGCACGGAGGCGGTGGCGCTGGCCGTCGCCGGCACCGGCCTGGCCGCCGTCCGACGTGGCGACCCCCGACGCCACCTCGTGGTGAGCGCCGTCGAGCACTCGTCGGTCCTGCGCACCGCCGAGCGGCTGGCCGACGACCACGGCTTCCATGTGGACGTGGTCCCGGTGGACGCCGCCGCACGGGTCGACCCCGACCGCGTCGCGGCCGCCCTGCGACCCGACACCCTCGCGGTCCACCTGCAGCACGCCAACCACGAGGTCGGCACGCTGCAGCCGACCCACGAGGTCGGGGCGCGGTGCCGCGCCCACGGCGACGTGCTGCTGCACGTCGATGCCTGCCAGACCGTCGGCCAGCTCGGTGTCACCCTCGACCAGCTCGGGGCGGACCTGGTGACCGCGTCGGGAGCCAAGTTCGGCGGGGCGCGCGGGACCGGGTTCCTCGTGATGGGGCCGCGGGCGCGGGTCGCCGCCATCCTCGAGGGTGACGACCGCCAGCGGCACCGCCGTGCCGGGACCCCGGACGTGCCCGGGATCGCCGCCACCGCCGTCGCCCTCCACGTCACCGCCGCCGTCCGTGGCAGCGAGTTCTCCACCCGTGAGCGGCTGCGCCGTCGCCTGCGGGACGGGTTCGCGCAGGTCGAGGACGTCCAGGTCCACGGCCCGCTCGCCGATGCCCACCCCGGGATCGTCGCCGCCAGCGCCCTGTACGTCGACGGCGAGGCGTTGGTCGCCGCGCTGGACCGCCGGGGCTTCGCCGTGCACTCGGGCTCGTCGTGCGCGTCCACGTCGGGCCAGCCCAGCCACGTGCTCGTCGCGATGGGCGCGCTCACCCACGGCCACGTCCGCGCCAGCGTCGGACCGACCACGCGCGACGAGGACGTGGACGCGTTCCTGGACGCCTGGGGCGACGCCGTCGCCGAGCTCCGTCGCCATGTCCGCCCCACCCCCTCCTCCGAGAGCCCGACCCCATGAGCACCCCCGACTCCTCACCCGACTCCTCCCCCGGCGCCGCCCGCGTCGTCGACTCCCGCGGGCTGGCCTGCCCCCGCCCCGTCATCGACCTGGCCGCCGCGGTCGACGAGGTCGCCGTCGGCGAGCAGGTCGAGCTGTGGGCCGACGACCCCACCGCCCGGGTGGACGTGCCGGTCTGGTGTCGCATGCGCCGGCAGCGCCTGGTCACGGTCGACGACGTCGACGGGGCGCTGCGCTTCCGGGTGGAACGGCTGGCCTGAGCGCCCGCCGCCCCGCGACCGGACACGAGGTGCGCGAAGCGCACGTCTGTACCGCCCGCGTACCTCGGGTCCGGCACCCGGCGCTGACCGGGGTGCGGGCGTGGCGGACACGCTGCACCCGCACACATGTGGCGGCCCCGGGGTTCCCCCGTGCTCCGGGGCCGCCACGCCTGTGTCCGGAGGACGTCCGGACACCGCGCCACGCCGCCCCGGTCGTCCGAAGCCCCGACGACCCCCACCGGCGAGGACCGCCATGCCCGACCCCCACCCCGACCAGTGGCTCGTGGTGCAGCGCGCCGATGCGCCCGAGGAGGACGTCGAGCGTGTCGCCCGGCTCGTCGACGCCCTCGACGACGCCTGCGTGCTGTGCCGGACCGAGGGCAGCTCCGACCTCGACGACGCCATCGAGGGACTCGACGGTCGCGGCCTGGTGGTCGCCGGCGGGGACGGGTCCCTGCACCTGGCCGCCAACCGCCTCCATGCCCTCGGCCGGCTCGACGACGTCACCGTCGCCCTGTTCCCCGCGGGGACGGGCAACGACCTCGCGCACACGCTGGAGCTGCCCTGGGACCCCGACGCCATGGCGACCGTGCTGCGTGAGGGGCTCCCGCACCGGCTGGACCTGCTCGCCGTGGGCGACGAGGGCGTGGCCGTGAACGCGCTGCACGCGGGCATCGGGGTGGACGCCGCAGAGCGCAGCCAGGACCTGCCCGAGGGCCTGGGCAAGCTCGCCTACCCGCTCGGGGCGCTGCTCGCGGGTGTCGGTGCTCGCGGCTTCGACGGCGAGGTGACCGTCGACGGCGAGCGCGTGCAGGCGCTGGACACCTCGGAGACCCTGATGGTGCTGGTGTGCAACGGCCGGACCATCGGAGGCGGGCACGTCTTCGTCGAGGACGCCCGCCCCGACGACGGGATCCTCGACGTCGTGGTGTGCCAGGCCACGGGCGTCGCGGCGCGGGGGGCCTTCGGCGTCGCCGTGACCCGCGGTACCCACGTGGACCGTGACGACGTGGCGGTCGCGCACGGGCGCACCGTCCGCGTCCGCGGGCGCGGCCTGACGTGGAACGTCGACGGCGAGCTGTGGACCGACCAGCCCCTCGACGACCTCACCGTCCGCGTGCTGCCGGGAGCCCTGTCGATGGTCCTGCCCGCCTGACACAGCGACGTCCGGCGCCCCCGTGGGGACGCCGGACGCAGCCGAGCTGGATCAGAACGTGGCGCTGTCGCCGCAGGCGCAGGAGCCGGACGCGTTCGGGTTCTCGATGGAGAAGCCGGAGGCCTCCAGCGATTCCTTCCAGTCGATCACCGCGCCCTGCATGTAGGGCGTCGACATCTGGTCGATGCGGATGGTGATCCCGTGCTGCTCCTCGACCAGGTCGCCGTCGAGGGCGCGGTCGTCGAAGAACAGGGCGTACCGGAAGCCCGCGCACCCGCCGGCCTGGACGGCCACGCGCAGTGCGACCTCGGACGCCTCGTCGGCGTCGGCGAGGAAGCCGCGGACCTTCTCGGCCGCGTTCTCGGTCAGGGTCAGGACGTTCGTGGTGTCGACGGTCGTGTCGGCGCTCACGTGGGCTCCTTCGTCGTCCCGGCTCGGTCCCGTCGAAGGGGCGGGAGCCGCCGCGCGGGAAGCGCTGCGTGGGTGTGCTGCATGGTCGGGTGCGCGCTCGTGCTGGCGGGCACCGCTGGACCCAACGCCGAGTGTACCGACAACCTTCCGCTGCCTTCAGGAGGCGATGGTTCAGGCCGGACCGAGCCGCTCCGCCAGCCGCGCCCCGGCTGCCGCGGCCTGCTCGTCCGCCTCGTCCGGGTCCTCCGCAGGTGCGTGCGCGACGACGGCGTCGCCGTGCTCGGCGCCCTCGTCCTCGGCCCCGACGACCACTCCGACCCGGATGCCGGCTGCGCCGGCGCGCTCCAGCACCTCCCCCACGACCTTGCCCTGCAACGAGGTCGCGTCCAACCGCCCCTCGCCGGTGATCACGACGTCGGCGCGTGCGAGGTGGGCGTCGAGGTCCACGAGGTCGGCGACGGCCGGCGCGCCCGGCACCAACCTGGCGTGCAGGGCCGCGGCCAGCCCGTAGCCGAGCCCTCCCGCCGCGCCCGTGCCGGGTTGGCTGGTCAGGTCACCGTCCCCCAGCTCGGCAGCCACGACGTCGGCCCAGTGGGCCAGCGCCGCGTCGAGCTGCTCGACCACCGGGGGCGTCGCCCCCTTCTGCGGCCCGAAGACGCGGGCGGCGTCGCCGAGCACCGTCTGCACGTCGGCGAGGACCTCGACCTCCAGGTCGTCCCAGGCCGGGTCCGCCCACCCGCGTTCGATGGTGACGACACGGTGCAGGTCGGCCGCGCCGACCTTCAGCCCCGACCCGTCGGCCACGCGCAGGCGGAAGCCCAGCCCCGTGAGTGCCCCGGCCCCGCCGTCGACGGTGGCCGAGCCACCGAGGCCCACGAGCACCCGCCGCGCCCCTGCGGCGCGGGCGGCGTCCAGCAGCTGGCCCACCCCGTAGGTCGTCGCGCGCAGGGGGTCGCGCTGCTCGGGACGCAGGTGCGCCAGACCGCATGCGAGGGCGCTCTCGACCACGGCGGTGCCGTCGTCACGCAGGCTGACCCAGGCGTCCACCGGGTGCCCCAGCGGTCCCGCGACCTCCACCTCGACCCGGGTGTCCCGGGGCCGGTGCAGGACGTCGAGCAAGCCCCTCGCCCCCGTCGGACATCGGGACCTGCACGACCTCGTCGTCCGGCCGTGCCCGCTGCCATCCGCGGGTGATCGCGGCCGCGAGCCGGCGAGCACCGAGCAGGCCCCCCATGGAGTCAGGGGCGACGAGGACGCGCATGTCGTGGACCCGGGCATCGGGGGTGGGCGGCCGGGGCGAGGCTAGTTGGCGGTCCGACGGGTCCTCGCAGGTGCGCGCGGCGGGCAGGGTCCCACCCCCCACCCCGCCGGTGGTACGCTGCCCCCAGAGTTTCTGTCAGTTTGACAGTAACTCGAGGAGATCCCGATGACCCCCGCTGCCAGCTCGATCGCGCCGCCGTCGACGCGCCCCGCCTCGCCCCGCCCCGCGGCCGCACGCATCCGGCCGGACGCGGACCGGCCGACGATCCCCGCGGACTCGCCGCTGCTGCTGCTCGGCCGGCGTGCCGACACCGACACCGAGAAGGGCGTCTACTGCCCCGGGGACCTGCCCGCGACCGACGACCCGGCACTGGCCGACCGCGCTCGTGCGGCCCGCGAGGCGCTGGGCGACCGCGTCGTGGTGCTCGGCCACCACTACCAGCGCGACCAGGTCATCGCGTTCGCCGACGAGCGGGGCGACTCGTTCGCCCTGTCGCGCTTCGCGTCGCAGGCGGACGCCGAGTTCATCGTGTTCTGCGGCGTGCACTTCATGGCCGAGTCGGCCTCGATCCTCGGCCGTGACGACCAGACGGTGATCCTGCCGGACATGGCCGCGGGCTGCTCGATGGCCGACATGGCCGAGCTGCGACAGCTCGCCGACTGCTGGGACCGCCTCGAACGCGCCGGCGTGGCCGACGACGTCGTGCCGCTGACCTACATGAACTCCACCGCCGCCATCAAGGCGTTCTGCGGCGAGCGGGGCGGGGCGATCTGCACCTCCTCGAACGCCCCGCGGGCCATGCAGTGGGCCTTCGACGAGCGTGCGGCCGACGACGGGCAAGGTCCTCTTCCTCCCCGACCAGCACCTCGGGCGCAACACCGCGGTGCTCGGACTGGGGCTGGAGCTCGACGACTGCGTGGTCTACGACCCGTGGCAGCCCGACGGCGGGCTGACCGACCAGCAGCTGCGTGACGCCCGCGTGGTGCTGTGGAAGGGCCACTGCTCGGTCCACGCCCGCTTCCTGCCGGAGATGGTCACGGCGATGCGGACGCAGGTCCCCGGCGTGCAGGTGTTCGCCCACCCCGAGTGCCGCCACGAGGTCGTGCTCGAGGCCGACCAGGTCGGCTCGACGTCGCAGATCATCCGCTGGGTCGAGCAGGCACCGGCGGGGTCCGACATCGCCATCGCCACCGAGCTGAACCTGGTCCGACGTCTTGCGGACGAGCACCCCGACAAGCGGATCATGTTCCTCGACGACACCGTCTGCTTCTGCGCGACGATGAACCGCATCGACCTGCCCCACCTGGTGTGGGTGCTCGAGAACCTGGTCGAGGGCACCGTCGTCAACGAGGTTCGTGTCGACGCGGACACTCGCCACTGGGCCCGGGTCGCGTTGGACCGCATGCTGGCGCTGCCCGGCGACGGGGCGTCGCTGACCGCCCCGCGCCTGACCGGGCCACCGCCCGAGCAGCGACCGAGGGCGGACGCGCCCGCTGCGCCAGGTCCCGTTGTGCCACATCGCGACGGGCCGCCGCCCGAGCATCGAACGGACTGGGCCCCGGCGCGGTGCCGGGGCCCATGGAGTCCGCGCCCTCGGTGAGCGCAGGTCGTGAGGGTCAGCAGGTCTGGCCGTCGAGCGACTCGAGCGAGGCGGCGACGGTGTTGTAGAGGTCGCCGACGAGCAGGAGGTCGACCGACGGGGTGCTGCAGGCCGACAGGAGGTTGGAGGTCGACGCGGGCTGCGAGCCGCCGCTGGCGCTGGCCAGCAGCACGGGAGCCTTGGCGTCGGCGGCGAGGCCGGCGGCGGCCAGGCCGTGGCGCCAGCCGTCGCGGGCCCAGCCGTCGATGACGACGAAGTGGCGGTCGGTGCTGTTGGCGGTGACGCCCCAGAGCTGGCGGGCGACCGCGGCGGCGGTGGCGGTGCGGTCGGCACCGGCGATCCGGGTGGCGTGCGGCACCGCACGGAGCACCGCGTCGGAGATGGCGACCGTGCCGCCCAGGACCACGGAGGCCTGGGGGGCGTCGGCGGCCAGCCACGAGCGGACGCTGGAGGGCAGGTGGTCGGTCGGGGTGATCAGCACCGGGACGCGGTGCCGGGCAGCCCACGCGCCGCCGGTGACCGAGTCGACCCAGCCGCTGGGGCCGTCGGGGTCGGCCGCGGCGCCGGAGGCACGGGCGATGGCGACGGCGCCCGTGTCGCCGTAGAGGCGGCGGACCTCGCTGGCCACGGCCAGGGCGGTGTCGACGCGGGTGGCGCCGGACAGCCGCTTCGGGCTCAGCCCGAGCTTGCGGATCTGGCGGTCGACGGTGGAGGACAGTGCCACCTCGCCGCCGAGCAGGTACACGGTGGCGCCCTCGGGCAGCACGCGCTGGAGCTCGTTGGCGACGGCGGTGCTCAGCCCGGAGGTGGAGGTGAGCAGCAGCGGGCCCTCGGCGGTCAGCGGCGCGCCGGCCAGGGCGTCCGGGAACCGGTCCTTGCGGGAGATGACGGCGTGCCGGGCGCTGTTGCTGTCGAAGCGCGCCCGGGACACCTGGATCGCGGAGTCGGCGGTGCGGCCGAGGCGCTCGACCGTGGCGTCGTCGCCGTCGAAGCCACCGTCGTGCACGGCGTCGGAGATCGACAGCGAGAGGGTCGAGTCGTCGCTGGTGGTGTCACGGGTGCCGGCGTAGGGGTTGCTGATGCCACCGGCCGGCTGGGTGCCGTCCCACTGGCGGAAGTTCTCGGTGACCCACATGCAGTCACGCAGCTGGACGCCGTCGGGGCAGGAGCCGGCCCGCAGCTCGATGGCCAGGCCGATGTGGTCGTGGTCCGGGTGCATCAGGTTCGCGCGGTGGCCGGGCGAGTCCATGAAGGCCTTGTGCAGCCGGGAGACCGCGGCGGCGACGACCGAGGCGTCGTTCATGTCCGACACGGTGGTCCAGCCGACGTTCTCGGCGGCGCGCAGCCAGCTGCCGTACTGGTTGTAGTAGTTGGGGTTGTGGTACATCCGCCGCTCGCTGGCCATCTGGTTGGACCAGGCCAGCGCCACGTTGCGCACGTCGGTGACCGGCGCCAGCTGCTGCAGGCCGGCGGCGCGCCGGTCGGCGTTGATCAGCGAGAGGAACTGCTGCTCGGCGCCGAGGTCCTGGACCGCGACTGCTGGGGCGACGGCCAGCGAGAGGGCCAGTGCCAGGGTCAGCAGTGCGGTCAGCGCGACCCGACTCGCGTGCTGCGCGATGCTCGTCATGATGATCACTCACGGTGGTGTGTGCGGACTCCACTCGTGGTGATCGGTTGACGGAACGTGGAACTGAAATCGACGATGTGTCGCTGGCGGCTGCACCGGGACGCTGCGACCGGCCCGCGTGGACTAGTCCCCGTCCGAAACGGCAACGACAGCCGCCCTGGGCCGACATGTGACGCGAAACCGGCCACGTCGGCCCTTCCGTGCCCACTTCATGGCACGAGCGCTCAGTGCACACCTGCCTCCCCGATCCGGCGGTTCCGACGCGGGGTACGTGCTGTCAATGCCCCGGGCCGGACAGGTGGACGTGCGCGTCCGCAGCCGTCACCAGCCCGCAGGAAGACATCACGCAGCGTGACGGAGGTGGGGGTCAGCCCCGGGGGTCCCGGTCCACGAACGGGGGCCGGACGACCGTCGCCTCGACGTCACGGCCGCGCACGTCCACGACCACCTCGTCGTCGGGGCCGAGCGGGTCGTCGAGGTAGGCAAGGCCGATCCCGACCTGCAGCGTCGGGGAGAACGACCCTGAGGTCAGCACGCCCACCTGCGTCCCGCCGTGGCGCACCACGAGCCCTTCGCGCAACGGACGACGACCGTCCACCCGCAGGCCCCACAGGCGCCGCGCGGGACCGGCCTCCCGCCGAGCCGCGAGGGCGTCACGGCCGACGAAGTCGTGGTCCAGCTTGACCGCCCACCCCATGCGCGCCTCGTAGGGGGTCACCTCCCGGCTGAGCTCGTGGCCGTGCAGCGGGTACCCCATCTCGAGCCGCAGCGTGTCCCGCGCCCCGAGGCCGCACGGCGCCGCCCCGCCGGCGATCAGCCGGTCCCACACGGGTCCGGCGAGCTCGCCGGGCAGGACGACCTCGCAGCCGGGCTCGCCCGTGTAGCCGGTCCGGGCGATCCGGGCGCCCGCCGCGGGGCCAGCGTCCAGCTCCCGCACGGCCAGGTACGGGATCGCGGCGACGTCGGTCTCCAGCACCTCGGTGGCCAGCGCCAGGGCGCCCGGGCCCTGGACGGCGATGATCGCGTCCTCGACGGAGCGGTCCTCGATCGTCGCTGCCACGTCCAGGGTGGTGACGGAGTCGTGCAGCCGTGCCACGACGTCGGCCGTGTTGGCCGCGTTGGGCATGGTCATCCACCGCTCGTCGGCGAGGCGGTACACGATCAGGTCGTCGATCACGCCGCCCTGCTCGTCGCAGCACATCGTGTACTGGCTGGTCCCGACCGCGACCGCGTCGGCGTCGCAGGAGAAGGAGCGCCCGATCACGGCGGTCGCACCCGGTCCCTCGACGACGACGGTCCCGAGGTGGGAGACGTCGAAGGCCCCGACCGACTCGCGCACGGCCTGGTGCTCGGCCAGCGTCCCGGCGAACTCGAGGGGCATCGACCACCCGGCGAAGGGCGCCATCCGCGCCCCGGCCCGTTCGTGGCGTGAGGTGAGAGCCGTCGCCTGCAGCTCGGTGTCGCTCATGTCGTCGGCCTCCATCGACGGGTGCGGACACGCGCCGACACTAGGCGTCGCACGACCGGCGACGGTGGTCGTCGGCGCCCGGTCCGGCCGACCACGCCCGCCGGACGTGTCGGCTAGGTTCGATGACTGCGTGATGGCCTCGCGACCCGGCCGTCACCGACGACGCCGGCGGCCAACCGGCACGGCGGCGTCGCTGCCCCGAACCGCGTACGACGTACGCACCGACCCGCCCGCGTCCCGACCGGTCGCGGGCGCATCGATCAGGAGCCGTGCCCGTGGCCGAAGAGGTCCAGCTTCCCCAGCTCGGAGAGTCCGTCACCGAGGGGGTGATCACGTCGTGGCTGGTCGAGGTCGGCGACACCGTCGAGGTCGACCAGCCGCTGGTCGAGATCTCCACCGACAAGGTCGACACCGAGATCCCCTCCCCCGTCGCCGGCACCGTCCAGGAGCTGCGCGCCGAGGTCGACGACACCGTCGAGGTCGGCCAGGTCATCGCCGTGATCGGCGAGTCCGAGGGTGCGTCCTCCGGTGGCGAGAGCGACCAGGGCGACGGCGACGCGCAGGCCCAGGAGGCCGACGAGGGCGAGGAGCCCGACCAGGCCGAGGCCGACACCTCCGAGGAGGAGCAGTCGACGGGCGGCGCCTCCCCGGCCGGCCAGGTCTCCGGCGAGTCCGAGAAGCCCTCGGGCACCCGCCAACGGGGCGAGGACCACACCCACGACGTGGTCGTGCTGGGCGCCGGCACGGGTGGCTACTCGGTGGCCCTGCGTGCGGCCCAGCTCGGGCTCGAGGTGGCGCTGGTCGAGAAGGCCAAGGTCGGTGGGACCTGCCTGCACTGGGGCTGCATCCCCACCAAGGCGATCCTGCAGTCCGCCGAGGTCGCCGAGCACGCCCAGGACGCCGGCGACTTCGGGGTGAAGGCGTCCTACGACGGCATCGAGGTCGCCGCGCTCAACGAGCACAAGGACGGCGTGGTCGACAAGATGTGGAAGGGCCTGCAGGGGGCGTTGAAGGGCCGCGGGGTCGAGACCATCGAGGGCACCGGGAAGCTCACCGCGGCCGACACCGTCACGGTCCAGACCGACGACGGCGAGCGCACCGTCAGCGCCCCGAACGTGGTGCTGGCGTCGGGCTCGAAGCCGACCGAGCTGCCCTTCGCGCCCTTCGACGGCGAGAAGGTGCTCAGCTCCGACCACGCCCTGCACCTGGACGAGCTGCCGTCCTCGGCGATCGTGCTCGGGTCGGGTGCCGTGGGCATGGAGTTCGCCACGGCGTGGTCCGCCTTCGGCGTCGACGTCACCATCGTCGAGCTGCTCGACCGCCTGCTGCCGCTCGAGGACGCCGACTCCTCCAAGGAGGTCCAGCGGGCCTTCCGCAAGCGTGACCACCTCGAGGTCATGACGGGCGCGAAGATGACCGAGGTCGACACCGACGGGGACGGCGTGCGGTGCACCGTCGAGACCTCCAAGGGCGAGACCGAGACCATCGAGGCCGACATCCTGCTGGTCGCGGTCGGCCGCCGCCCCGTGACCGAGGACCTCGGCTACGAGGACGTCGGGGTCGAGCTCGAGAAGGGCTTCGTCAGCGTCGACGAGTACTGCCGCACCTCGGTCGAGGGCGTGTACGCCGTCGGCGACGTCATCCCGACCCTGGGGCTGGCCCACGCGTCGTTCCAGGAGGGCTTCCTGGTCGCCGACCAGCTCGGCGGCCTGGACGTGCTGCCCATCGACTACAAGGGCGTCCCCCGGGTGACCTACAGCCACCCCGAGGTCGCCTCGGTGGGCTACACCGAGGAGCAGGCCCGCGAGGAGGGCCACGACGTCGTGGTCGAGAAGTACCCGTTCCAGGCCCTGGGCCGCGCGGCCATGATGAAGGCCTCCGGGACCGTCAAGATCATCGCGATCAAGGACGAGGACGCCGAGGGTGGTGCCGGGCGCGTGCTCGGGATCCACATCGTCGGACCACGGGCCACCGACCTGATCGGCGAGGGCCAGCTCATCTACAACTGGGAGGCCCTGCCCAGCGACGTGGCGCACTTCGTCCACGCCCACCCGACCCTGAACGAGGCGATCGGCGAAGCCCACCTGGCACTCGCCGGCCGCGCCCTGCACGGGTAGGACTCCCACCACGCCGGACGGCGAGGAGCGAACCGACATGGCCAACGTCGAACTTCCCCAGCTCGGAGAGTCCGTCGAGGAGGGGGTGATCACGTCGTGGCTGGTCGAGGTCGGTGACACCGTCGAGGTCGACCAGCCCATCGTGGAGATCTCCACCGACAAGGTCGACACCGAGATCCCCTCCCCCGTCGCGGGCACCGTGCAGGAGCTGCGCGCCGAGGTGGACGACACCGTCGAGGTCGGCCAGGTCATCGCCGTGATCGGCGAGGGCGACGCCCCCGCCGGTGACGACGAGGGCGGCGACGAGGCCGACCAGACCGAGGACGAGGCCGACCAGTCCGAGTCTCCGACGAGCAGGCCGAGTCCCGCAGGACTCCCAGCCGGAGCAGGAGCCCGAGCAGGACACGACCAGCTCGCAGGCCGAGGCGGCGCCGTCCCAGCCCCAGCAGCCGGCCGCGTCCACGTCGGGCGAGCCGGGTGGCACCTCGGGCGGGGCGCTGACCTGCCCGCTGGTGCGCAAGATGCTGCGCGAGGCCGGCCTGGACACCGCGGACGTGAACGCCACGGGCCCGGGCGGGCGGATCACCCGTGAGGACGCCGAACGGGCCATCGCCGCCGGTGGCGAGGGCGCCGGGTGGCGGCCAGCCGGCTGCCGCGGGCCAGGGCCAGCAGCCCGCTGCGGGTGGCGGCCAGGTCACCCCGCCCCCGCCGGTGCAGGCCGTGTCCGCCCCCAGCGGCGGGCGAGCGCCCCGAGGCCTCGCCGACCCAGATCGACTTCGGCGGGGAGCGAGAGGTCACCCACCAGCTCTCGCGCGTGCGCAAGGCCATCGCCAAGGGCATGTGGGAGTCGCTGCAGTCCACCGCCCAGCTGACCGCCGCGGTCGAGGTCGACATGACCGCGATCATGAACCTGCGCGCCGCGGTCAAGGACACCTTCAAGGCCCAGCAGGGCGCCTCGCTGTCCCCGCTGCCGTTCATCGCCCGGGCGGTCACCATGACCATCCCGCGGCACCCGGCGGTCAACTCCTCGATGGACCTCGAGGGCGGCACCGCGACCTACCACCGGTTCGTCAACCTCGGGATGGCGGTCGACACCGAACGCGGCCTGCTGGTCCCCAACATCAAGAACGCCGAGGACCTGACGGTGGCCGGCCTGGCCAAGTCCATCGCCGACATCGCCAAGCGCACCCGCGACAAGAAGATCCAGCCCGACGAGATCCAGGGCGCGACCTTCACCATCACCAACACCGGCTCGCGCGGGACCCTGTTCGACACCCCGATCCTCAACCCGCCCGAGGTCGCCATCCTGGCCGCCTGCGCGATCGAGAAGCGCCCCGTGGTGGTCTCCGACGCCTACGGCGACTCCATCGCCATCCGGTGGATGTCCTACCTGTGCCTGTCCTACGACCACCGGATGCTCGACGGCGCCGACGCCGCCCGGTTCCTCCAGGACCTCAAGTGGGTCATCGAGAACCACGACTTCCGTGGCGAGGTCGGGGTGTAGGCATGGCCGTCCGCCCGCCCGGTGACCCGCACACCCTGCGGGCGGACGCCGACGCACCGATCACGGTGGTGCGGGCTGGCACGGTCCCGTACCTGACGGCCTGGGACTGGCAACGGGACCTCGCGGCGCGTCGCCAGGCGGGCGAGATCGGTGACGTGCTGCTCCTGCTCGAGCATCCTCGCGTCTACACGCTGGGGCGTCGGGCCGACGAGTCGAACCTGGTCTTCGACGCCGACGAGCGCGCACGCCGGGGCATCGAGCTGCACCGGATCGACCGGGGCGGGGACGTCACCTACCACGGTCCCGGCCAGCTCGTCGGCTACCCGATCTTCCGGCTGGCCGGGCCGCGCGTGGTCGACCACGTCCGTGCGCTCGAGGAGCTCAACCTGCGGCTGCTGGCCTCCTACGGGATCGAGGGCCAGCGGGTCGACGGGTTCTCCGGGGTCTGGGTCGGCGACGTCAAGGTCACCGCGATCGGGGTGCACGTCACGGCCGGCTACGTGACCACGCACGGCTGGGCGACCAACGTCACCACCGACCTCACCGACTTCGGCGGGATCGTCCCGTGCGGCATCGACGACCCCGACAAGGGCGTGGCGTCGCTGGCCTCGCTCGGCGCGGACGCGCGGGTGGCGGACGCGATCACGCGCACCGAGCAGGCGGTCGCGGACGTCTACGGCGCCGATCTGGTGGCGGGCGAGCTCACGACCCTCGGGCTGACGGCTCCCGTCGGGTGACCGTGCGGCGGCGCAGCGACGCCGCCCCGGCCAGACCGGCCAGGCCAGCCAGCGCCAGTCCCCCGCCCGTGGTCGGCAGCGGGGCGCGGGCCGGCGGCGCCTCGGGTGCCGCCGGGGGCACGCCGCGACCGCGGCCGCGCCCCGGGGCGTCGACCTGCGCGGCGCACACCCCGAAGTCGACGTCCGCCGGGTCCCCGTACGTGCCCGAGGCGACGTCGGGCAGGCGCGCCCCGCCGTCCACGTCCCGTGTCCGCCCGCGGGTGACGACCTGGACGTAGTAGTCGAGCCCGTTGTTGGTGACGTCGGCAGCCGGGATGGTCCCGGTCCACAGCCCGTCGACGGACTCGTCCAGCGCCATGCGCGTCCAGTCGTCGTCGCCGTGGACGCGGTACACGAAGGCCGTGGCGTCCGCGCTGGGCGCCCCGACGGTGACCTCCCACGGCTTGCCCGTCTGGACGTGCTGGAAGCGGTTGTGGGCCACACGCGTGTCCGCACGGTCCGGCCCCGGCGTGGCGATCCCGAAGGCGGTCATGACGTCGGCGGCCAGCGCCACCTGGTCCGCACCGCGGGCGATCCCGGTCGGGGCGGGTGTCACGACCGTCTGGAAGCCGTCGGCGTCCAGCCGCGCCCCGACGAACGCGTCGGGTCGCTGCTCGTGGACGAACAGGCCGGTGACCTCGCCCCGCGGGGCGGCAGGCGCGTCCGCGGCCTCGGAGGCCAGGTGGAAGTAGTCGACGTAGGGCCGGCCGTCGATGTAGGACATGAGGACGTCACGGGAGCCCCCGATGGCGTCGCCCTGGCCCGTCATCACGTCGCCGAGCGGGTCGAGGATGTTGTTGTCCCCGACCACGCCGAAGTACTCGGCGAGCTGGGTGGTCCGTGCGACCCCGGGGTCGCTCGCGTAGCCGACGGCGCGGTTGCTGGCCAGCCACACCCTGCCGCCCCCGTCGAGGTAGGAGGTGATGGCGTCCCAGCCGTCGGGCGAGAGCACGCCGGTGGCACCGGACACGCCGCTGGTCAGCCAGATCGCGGCGTCGTAGTCGGCCAGGGTGTCGGCGTCCGGCTCGCCCGTCACGACGTCGTGCGGGACCCCGAGGGCCAGCAGGCTGGCCTGCACGGTCTGCTCCTGCGTCCAGCCCAGGTCGTTGTCGACCACGAGCACGCGGGCGTCGGTGGCCGGGTTGGCGACGAGCTCGCTGCGGACCACGTCGTTGCCGGCGACCAGGTCGCCCGGGGCGTTCGCGACGACCCAGTAGCTGTGGCGCCCCGCCGCTGGGGTCACGTCCAGCTCGATCGCATCACGGGCGTAGGCCCCGAGGTCGCGCCGGAAGGTCGCGATCGGGTCCGATCCCGAGGACGGGTCCTCGTCGTAGACGTCGAACCGGGCGGTGACGGGCTGGCCGCCGTGGTTGTAGACGTGCGACCGCAGCGTGACGGGCTCGCCGGCGACGATCGGCTGGGCTGCCTCGTCATCGGTCACGGGGGCGAGGAAGTCCCCGGAGACGTCGACGGTGGTGTCGTCGTGGTGGACCAGGTCCAGCGTGACGGTGGCGTCGGGTGCCTGTGCGGCGTGGGCCATGCCGGCGTAGTCGAACGGCCGGATGTTGGTGAACGACCATCCCGTCGGGGCGTTGTCCGCCGAGATCGTGTTCGCCGGACCGAACTTCGTGGCGATGCTGGCGTCGTGGACGTAGGCGACGGTGACGTCGGCCGTGGTGGACGCGGAGGCGTAGTTGACCGCCTCACCGCGGTACTGGGCCCCCGGCTCGACGGCGACCTGGGCGACCTCGGCGCCGGAGCCCGGCAGGCTCCCCGTGGTGGCCACCTCCTGCCAGGTGTCCCCGACCTTCTTCTGCACGGCCAGGTCCCAGTCGTCGACGTCCTGGGTCGTCCACGACAGGGTCACCTCCATCAGCGCCCCGTCGGGCGTGTCGGCCGGCGCGGTCCAGGCCTCGGTGGTCGCGGCCGTGCCGGGCGGGGCGGTGACCGTGTACGGGCTGCCGTCCGGCGGGGCGATCTCGGAGGACGCGCCGCCGGTGTCGGCCGTCGCGGAGCTGATGCCCACCGGGTCGCCCCAGAACAGGTCGAGCGGCTGGGCGCGGGTGATGTTCTGCTCGAGCTCCTGGGCGCCGTCCCGGCGGTCGAACTCCTCGAGGTCGAGCATCGGGCGCAGCCGGTTGTCGTTGCCGAGCTGCTCGTACGAGCTGAGGTCGTAGTGCCAGACGGCCAGGCCGGTGCCGTACATCTGGCGGTCGAAGTCCGCCGGCGTGAACGTGCACTGCTCGCGGTCCCACGACGCCGACGTCGGCGACAGGAACTCGAGCAGGTAGCCCTCGACGAGGCAGTCACCGTTGTCGGCGAGGAAGTTCGCGGTCTGGACCTGCCCGGTGTTGAGCGGGTCCTTCGCACAGGCGTCGTGGCCGTCGGCACCCTCGGGGACGCGTCGGGTCGGCACCAGCACGAGGTCGGGGTGGCTGGCGCGGGGGCGCAGCTCGACGTCGAGGGTGGTGTCCTCGACGATGCGGGGCTGGACCCAGCCGAAGTCGACCTTCATCAGCGGGTTGAAGTGCAGCGGCGAGGACTGGGTCGGCACGCCGCCGTACGAGCCGCCGCCGCCGAGGTCCCAGTCGCCGGTGCCCGAGGTCCCCTCGGTGCCGTAGTAGTCGGGCTCGCCGAAGGCGTGCATCAGCTCGTGGGCGACCACGCCGATGCCGGCGTCGAGCTCGGGCACGGTCAGTGCCTGCCCGATGGCCACGCCGTCGGCCGACACCGGGGTGGGCTCGGACGGGGCGCCCGGCACCAGGGCCGGCGCGAGGCCGCCGAAGCGGTGCGAGTGGACGTCGCAGGGGTCCCCGGTCGTCTCGGCGCCCTTGCCGGAGTGCACGATCATGAGGAAGTCGACGTAGCCGTCGCCGTCCATGTCGTAGTCGGAGAAGTCCACGTCGGGGTCGGCCATGGGCACGGCCTCGGCCGCCAGGCCCTTCGCGCCGTAGCCGCCGAGTCCGAGGGTGTCGCCGAGGACCGGGCCACCGTCGGTGCCGTACCAGCAGTCGTTGACCGGGTTCATGGAGATGGCGGAGCTGTAGACGCCGTACACGTCGACCTGCACGACGAGCTGGCCGAACGACTGCTCCAGGTACATCTCGGTGACCGTGCCGGTCGGGTTGGTGCCGGTGCCCGAGTACAGGGCCTGCACGGACTCGGGCGTGGACGAGTCCTGGAACGGCTCGTTGTTGATGGCCAGCATGAGGGCCGGGACCTTGAAGACCAGGGGCTCCCCGGCCTCGGCGGCGGCTGCCGCCTGGGCACGGGTGCGGGACGCGAACCACGCGTCCAGCTGCTCGGCGTAGCCCTGGTGCCTGGCGAGGTTCTCCTTGAAGGCGGTGGGCATGCGCCACGACTCGGCAGCGGCCGGGGCGGGGTCGTGCCCGACGAGCGCGTCCCCGGGCAGGATCCGGCCCGTGGCGTCACGGGTGCCGTAGTGCCACCACCCGTCGTCGGTCCGGGTGATCAGGTGCCCGTCGACGGTCTCCTGGCCCCCGCCCTCGGCGAGGTCCAGCACCCGCGCCCCGAAGGTCGTGCCGTCGGGCTGCTCCTGCGTGACGGCCGACTCGGTGGGGTGGAACCACTGCAGCGGGCGGTCGGCGAAGTACGCCGCAGCCTCCGCCGGCGGGGCGCCCGCGTCGCGCGCTCCGCGTGCCATCGCGTCCCGGACGACGTCGAGGTCCACGCCGAGCTGGTCGACCACCGATCCGGCCGATCCCGGTGTGGCGCTCGCGGCCGGGACCAACCCGAGGGCCAGCAGGGAGGCGAGCAGGAGGATGCGGCAGGCTCGGAGCACGGGGACCTCGGAGTGGGGGTGGACGCGACGCCGCTGGGGGGTACGACCCGCCACTGTCCGGACCCTGCCGGCCGGGGCCTGTCGTGCGGACGGCGCGCGGTAGCGCCCCGTTACGGTGCGTCGGGAGCGCCCGAGGACCCCGCCGTGGCACCTGCCCCCTTCCCCTCCCCCGACGACCTCGGTGGCCGGTGGCTCGTGGTCGACGCGATGAACGTCGTCGGCTCGCGCCCCGACGGGTGGTGGCACGACCGACGGGGCGCGATCGGCGACCTGGTCGCCCAGATCCGGGCTGCCGCGCCCGACCTCGGCGCCGACCGGATCACGGTCGTCGCGGACGGCCGCGGCGAGGACGAGATGGCCGATCCGAGCGGGGTGGAGGTGCGGTGGGCCGGCGGTGGACGCGACGCCGCCGACGACCTCATCGTCGACCTGCTGGCCGCGACGGACGTCCCGGCGACCGTCGTCACCGCCGACCGGCGGCTGCGTGCCCGGGTCGCGGACCTCGGGGGCGACGTCACCGGGCCGCGGGGGTTCCGGGCCCGGATCGAGTCGGCCGAGGTGGACCCGTGAGGCACCCGGAGGCCCCGTAGGCTTCCGCCCGTGCTCACCTCGACACGCGCCGTCAGCTACCTCGCCCCGCTGCGGGAGGGCGGCTCGCTGCCCGGCATCGTCGAGGGCGACGACCTCGGCACCTGGGTCGCCAAGTTCCACGGGGCGGGGCAGGGCCCGAAGGTGCTGGTCGCCGAGGTCGTGGTGGCGCACCTCGCCCGGGCCCTGGACATCCGGGTCCCCGAGCTCCGCACCATCGAGCTCGACCCCACCTTCGGCCGTCACGAGCCCGACCCGGAGATCGCCGAGCTGCTGCTGCGCAGCGCCGGGACCAACCTCGCGGTCGACTTCCTGCCGGGCGCCGTCGGCTACGAGCCCGGCGTGCTCGAGGTGGACCCGGACCTCGGGGCGCGCATCCTGTGGCTCGACGCGCTGACCGCCAACGTCGACCGGACGTGGCGCAACCCGAACCTGCTGGTGTGGCACGGCGAGCTGTGGGCCATCGACCACGGGGCGGCCCTGTGGTTCCACCACGCGTGGCGAGCCGCCGAGCAGTTCGCCGCCCAGGCCTTCGACACCACCGGGCACGTCTTCGCCGACCGGCGGGACCGGGTCGCCGCGATCGACGCCGACTGCGCCGCGGCCCTGACCGACGCCGTGGTCTCCGCCGCCGTGGACGAGGTCCCGGACGCCTGGCTCGCCGACGACGAGCACGGCTCCCCCACCGCCACCCGCCAGGCCTACGTGGACCACCTCACCCGGCGTCGGGACGACCGCGGGGCGTGGCTGCCGAAGGCGACGACGTGATGGCCGAGGCCCCCTACGAGTACGCGGTCCTGCGGGCGGTCCCCCGGGTGGACCGGGGCGAGTTCCTCAACGTGGGCGTCCTCCTGTACTGCCAGGCCGCCGACTGGCTGGGCATGGCCGACGACGTCGACCCGCATCGGCTGCTGGCGCTGTGCCCCGACGTGGACGTCGACGCCGTCCGGCGTGCGCTCGACGCCGTCCGGGCCGTGTGCGACGGGGCGCCGGCCGCGGGTGACGCCGGGCGACAACCGCTCGGCGTGCGCTTCCGGTGGTTGACCGCCCCGCGATCCACGCTGGTGCAACCCGGTCCCGTCCACGCCGGCGTGACCACCGACCCCGCGAGCCGACTGCAGGAGCTGCTGGCGCGACTGGTCCGCTGACCGCGCGCGTCAGAGCAGCGGGTGCCGGAGCGCGATCATCTCCACCAGGATGCTGCCGGCCACGTCGGGGTGGTCGCTGCCGGCCCGTGCGGCCGCCTGCTGCAGCAGCGGGGGCACGTCGACGTCGAGGATGCCCGACAGGGTCAGCCACCACGGGTCCCCGGCGTCCCGGGCCACACGGTCCAGCCACGCGTACAACGCCCCACCGCCGACCTGCTGGGCGGCTCCGTCGAGCAGCCCGCGTGCCGCGGTGAGGAACAGCTCGACGGGCGAGACGGCGAGCCAGCCGCCCGGGTCCACCATCACCGCCGGGGCGGCGTTGGGAGGCACCGTGACGTGCTCGGTCGCCAAGCGGGTGATCGCCTCGACCTCGTCGGCCATCGGGTGGCGGTCCACCCCGACCGGGGCGACCAGGGCGTGCAGGTCGACACCACCGTCGCGGTGCTCGGCCGCCCGGGCGAGCAGCGCCTCGGCCAGCCGCACCGTGCGGTCGTGGGTGCGGTCCGACACCGGGGCGTCGGCCAGCAACGCCTCGAGGTCGAGCGCCGGGGCGAGCGCCTCGCGGACGTCGGCATCTGCGACGAGGACGTCGAGCAGCAGGCGTCCCGACGGCGCTTCGGCCCCCATCCCGACCAGTGCCTCGACCCGCCCCGCGAGTCGCCGCAGCTCCTCGTCGCCGCGCCCACGCAGGCGCGTACGCGGGTCGAGTGCCAGCAGCTCGGCGACCACGTCGAGCGGGTGGCTGCGGCCGCGGTCGTCAGCCTCCCGCGGGACGAGCCAGCGCGCCGCGGAGACGCGGGCCGCCGCGGCGCGGGCCGCCTCGTCGCGCCGGCGTTCCCGCCGCTCGTCGGCGGCGGGGGTGGCCTCCTCGTCGGCGTTCACACGCTCGAGGTGGGCACGGCGGCGTGCTTCCTGGCGGCGTCGCTTGTCTCGCCGGTCGGCCACGGGCGACCTTCGGGTCGGGGTCGGGCGTCGAGGCTACGCCGTGGCGCCGGCGGTGCGGTCACACGCGGGCGCGACCGCTGCCCCGGAGGAACCCGCGCACGGCGCCCATCAGCCCCCCGGTCGTCGAGCCACGACGGCGGACCGGACGGCGGCGTGTGCGGACGGGGCGCCCACCGGTGCTGCGGCGGCTGAATCGGGAGATGAGGCGTCGGACGAGACCCATGCAGGCTCCTTGCTGGTCGGAATGGAGACCCCAACGGTGGCGGCGGAACCGGGCCGCGCGCCACGGTCGAAGGTCGGAGGTGCCTCGCTACCCTCGACCTCGGTCCATCGCCCGACCCACACGAGACGAGGCACCCGTGGCCACGACTCCCGCGACGCCCCCCACGCCGGTGATCCCGGAGGGGGCCCGCACCCTGAACGTGCTGGGTCGCGAACGCACCCAGCGGGCCGGTGTGGTGCGCAAGAGCATCGACACCTCCCTCGCCGACGGGCGCAAGCCCGAGTGGCTGAAGGTGAAGGCGTCCTTCGGGGACAACTTCAAGGACCTCAAGCAGCTCATGGGCGGGCTGCAGCTCAACACCGTGTGCGAGCAGGCCGCGTGCCCCAACATCTACGAGTGCTGGGAGATGCGCGAGGCCACCTTCCTGATCGGCGGCGAGGACTGCACCCGTCGGTGTGGGTTCTGCCAGATCAAGACGGGCAAGCCGGCTGCCTACGACACCGACGAACCCCGTCGGGTCGCCGAGGCGGTCGACCACCTGGGCCTGCGCTTCGTCGTGGTCACCATGGTCGCCCGTGACGACCTCGACGACGGCGGGGCGTGGCTGGTGGCCGAGACCATCCGCCAGGTCCGCGCCCGCACGCCCGACGTGGGGATCGAGGTGCTGCCCAGCGACTTCGGCTACGGGATGGACCCGGACAAGGGGCTGGCCGCGCTGGCCCAGGTCGTCGACAGCCCCCCGGACGTCTTCGCGTTCAACCTCGAGACCTGCCGCCGGCTGTTCAAGGAGGTTCGCCCCTCCTTCGACTACGACCGCGGGCTGCAGTTTCTGGCCGAGGCCCGCTCCCGGTTCGGCCCCGACACCGCGGTAAAGTCCAACATCATCGCGGGCATGGGCGAGACCGACGACGAGATCGTCGAGTGCATGCGCGACCTGCGCGACGCCGGGGTGCAGCTGCTGACCATCGGCCAGTACCTGCAGCCCTCGGCCCAGCACCTGCACCTCGATCGCTACGTCACCCCCGAGTCCTTCGCCCGCTTCCAGCACATCGGCGAGGACGAGCTCGGGTTCGACCACGTCGAGTCCGGCCCCATGGTCCGCTCCAGCTACCACGCCGGCGACCAGGCCACCGACGCCGGCGCCTGGGAGGCGTCCGCCGACCAGCCCGCCAGCACGCGGACCGCCTCGCCGACGGCCTGAGGGCGGCGTCGCTAGGGTCCCGCGGCGCCGACGCCGGGAGGCAGCATGGCCGAGGACCAACGCGCGACAGGTGAGGACGAGTCGTCCGCGGACCGAGGCCTGCGCCTGGGCCTGGCCGCCTTCCTCAGCGGCATGACCGTGCTGCACGTCGTCCAGCACGAGGCCTTCGAGTCGATGGTGCCGCGGTGGCTGCCCGGCAACCGCGCGGCGTGGAACGCGGTGGCGACCGTCGCCGAGGGCACGTCGGCGGCCCTGCTGGTCCGCGAGGACACCGCGGAGGTGGGCGCGTACCTCGCCGCCGCCACGATGGCCGGCGTGTACGTGTCCAACGTCGAGGCGGTCCGCAAGGGCGGGTACCCGGTGCCGGGGTGGCTGGGCAGCCGCGCCGCCGCCATCGCGCGCCTGCCGCTGCAGGTACCGCTGCTGGGATGGGCGCTGCGCGTCGCGGGGCGCGCCGCGCAGCGCCGCTAGGACTCAGCCCTGGCCGTCCTCGCGGCTGGCGACGTCGATGAGGGGCGTCTCGGTCCCGCGGGTGTCCGTGCGCAGCCAGATGGTGCGCTGCGGGAAGGGGATCTCGATGTCCGCCCCGTCGAGCGCGTACTTGATGCGCCGGCGCAGCTCACGGGCGATCCCCCACTGGGTGCCCGGCGTCGTCTTGATCACCAGCCGGATGTCGACCGAGTCGGGGCCGAGGTTCTGCACGCCCCAGATCTCGGGCTCGCCGAGGAAGTCGGGCGCGTAGGCCTCCTCCGCCGCCATCTCGTCGGCCACCGCCTTGATGACCTCGGACGCCTGGTCGATGTCGGTGTCGTAGGACACGCCGACGTCGAGCAGCGTGCGGGCCCACTCCTGGCTCATGTTGCCGATGCGTGTGATCTGGCCGTTGGGGACGTGCCACAGCGTGCCGGAGACGTCCCGGACCTCGGTGGTGCGCAGGCTGATGCCCTCGACCACGCCGACGATCCCCTCCCCCGCGTCGATCACGTCACCGATCCCGTACTGGTCCTCGGCGAGCATGAACACGCCGGCCAGGAAGTCGGAGACGAGGTCCTGCGCCCCGAAGCCCACCGCAAGCCCGATGATCCCGGCGCCGGCGATCAGGGGGGCGAGGTTGATGCCGAACACCCCGAGGACCATGAACACGGCGATGGTCAGCACGATCACGTTGGCGAGGCTGCGCAGCAGGGTTCCCAGCGCGTCCGCGCGGGTGGCGCGACGGTTCGAGGTGGCGGCCGTGCGGCCCCTCACCTTGTCCGGTGGCGTCTTCATCTGGCGCACGATCCGGTCGATCAACCGGTTCGCGAGCCACTTGACCACCAGCGCGATGACGACGACCAGCAGGATCTGCAACGCCGGCTCGATCAGGAACTCGATCACGTCGGCGGTGCGACCGTCGCCGAAGGTGGAGCGGACCCAGTCGCTCAGGGGGCGCTTGGTCTCCCCCGTCGAGATGCCGGGCTCGGTGGCGGACTGGGCGAGCACGCCCAGGGTCGCGATCGGTGACAGCACGATCAGGTCTCTCGTCGGGTCCGGGAGCAGGGGACGGTGGACTCCACCGTAGGGACGTTCGGCGCCGACACCTCACCAGCGTTGTCCGATCGCAGGCCGGCCCATCGGCTGGTTAACACGCACGTAACAGAGGCGAGACGGTGGAGAAACGGCCCGCTCGTAGCGTCCTGCACCGCAGGAGGCACCGACCCCCGCCGGACGACGTGACGGGTCCACCGTCACGCACGACCGGGCAGGGCGTCTAGCGTTCGAGCCCAACCGTGGCCCACCGGGCCCCGGTCCGGTGGGCACGTCGACCTGGGCGCCCCGCCCTCCTGCATCGGTGGTGACCTCCGCCACCGTGACTGCACCCGACCACAAGGAGCGTTCAGTTGGGCGACGCACCCCAGACCGCAGCAGACGTCCTGAGCATGATCGAGAGCGAGGGGTACGAGTTCGTCGACCTCCGCTTCGTCGACCTGCCCGGCGTCACGCAGCACACCACCTTCCCCGTCAGCAACATCGACGAGGACACGTTCGAGCACGGCCTGTACTTCGACGGCTCCTCGGTGCGTGGGTTCCAGGGCATCCAGGAGTCGGACATGCTCCTGAAGCCCGACCCCGCCACGGCCGTCGAGGACCGGTTCCGGGCCCGCAAGACCCTCAACCTGTTCTGCAACATCCACGACCCCATCACGGGCGAGATGTACTCGCGTGACCCGCGCAACATCGTGCGCAAGGCCGAGGCGCACCTGGCCTCGACCGGTATCGCCGACACCGTCTTCATGGGCCCCGAGGCCGAGTTCTTCATCTTCGACCAGGTGAAGTTCAACTCGGGCGGCAACGGCTCGTTCTACGAGGTCGACTCGATCGAGGGCTCCTGGAACACGGGGCGTGACGAGGAGGGCGGCAACCTCGGCTACAAGCCGCGGACCAAGGGCGGCTACTTCCCCGTTCCGCCGATGGACCACTTCACCGACCTGCGCTCCGAGATGGTCCACAACCTCGAGGCCTTCGGGATCGCCACCCAGCTGCACCACCACGAGGTCGGGTCCGGTGGGCAGGGCGAGATCGGCATCGAGTTCGACACCATGTCGAAGATCGCCGACAAGCTCATGAACTTCAAGTACGTGGTGAAGAACACCGCGTGGGCGGCCGGCAAGTCCGTCACGTTCATGCCCAAGCCGATCTTCGGCGACAACGGCTCCGGCATGCACACCCACCAGTCGCTCTGGAAGGACGGCGAGCCGCTGTTCTACGACGAGAGTGGCTACGGCGAGCTGTCCGACACCGCGCGCTGGTACATCGGCGGGCTGCTGTCCCACGCCAAGTCGATCCTCGCGTTCACGAACCCGACCACCAACTCGTACCGGCGCCTCGTGCCCGGCTACGAGGCCCCGGTCAACCTCGTGTACTCGGCTCGCAACCGCTCGGCCGCGGTCCGCATCCCGATCTCGGGCAGCAACCCCAAGGCCAAGCGGATCGAGTTCCGCGTCCCCGACCCGTCCTCGAACCCCTACCTCGCGTTCGCCGCGATGATGATGGCGGGCCTCGACGGGATCAAGAACCGCATCGAGCCGCCGGACCCGGTCGACAAGGACATCTACGACCTGCCGCCGGAGGAGCTGCACAACCTCCCGGCCGTCCCGCGGTCGCTCGAGGAGGCCCTGCAGGGCCTGCGCGAGGACCACGAGTTCCTGCTCGAGGGCGGGGTCTTCACCGAGGACCTGATCGAGACCTGGATCGAGTACAAGATGGAGAACGAGGTCGCCGCCGTGGCGCTTCGTCCCCACCCGCACGAGTTCGAGATGTACTACGACATCTGAGCTCCGTGTGAACTACGACATCTGACCCACAGCACCAGCCGCAGAGCACCCGCTCCCACCGTGGAGCGGGTGCTCTGCTCGTCTGGACGTACCCGGCCGAGAATCCTGCCTCGGTACCGTGCGAGCACGCGGCAGGAAGTGGACGCATGACGGACCTGGTCGGCCCCGACTCGGGTGCAGCGTCGACGGCTGCGAGGAGCCGGCGGTCAACACGCCGCGCGCGTCGACGGCCGACGAGGTGGTCGACGCCCCGGCCGGCGAGCTGGTCCCGCTGTGCGCTCGGCACGCGGGCGAGGCGGAGATGCCCGGCAGTCCCCGTGCCCCCGACGGGTCACGACTCCCGCCGGGGCCTGACCGGGTCCCGAGCCGGACGGGACGAACGGCACTGCAGCCACCCGGGCGCCGCCCACGATGGTGGCACCACCGAGCGAGAGGTCGGGCCGTGCGTCGCGTCGTCATCATGGGAGCCGCGGGGCGCGACTTCCACGACTTCAACACCGTCTTCCGGGACGACCCGGACCACCGGGTCGTGGCGTTCACCGCGACGCAGATCCCCGGGATCGACGGGCGCACCTACCCGCCGGTGCTGGCCGGTCCCGCCTACCCGGAGGGGATCCCGATCCGTCCGCAGGAGGAGCTGGAGCAGCTGGTCCACGACCTCGACGTGGACGAGGTGGTGCTGAGCTACTCCGACCTGCCCCACACCGAGGTCATGCACCAGGCCTCGCGCGTGCTGGCGACCGGCGCGGACTTCCGCCTGCTCGGTCCGGGCGCCACGATGCTCCCCAGCCCCCGCCCCGTCGTGGCCGTCACGGCCGTGCGCACCGGCTGCGGGAAGAGCCAGACCTCGCGCGCCGTCGGCCAGCTGCTGCTCGACCAGGGGTTCCGGGTGGCGCTGGTGCGCCATCCCATGCCCTACGGCGACCTCGCGGCGATGCGGGTGCAGCGCTTCGCGACGCTGGCCGACATCGACGCGTCCCACCCGACCATCGAGGAACGTGAGGAGTACGAGACGCCGGTGCGCATGGGCATGGTGATGTACGCGGGCGTGGACTACGCCGACATCCTCGCCCGCGCCGCCGACGAGGCCGACGTCATCATCTGGGACGGCGGCAACAACGACCTGCCGTTCTACCGCCCCGACGTGCACATCGTGGTGGTCGACCCGCTGCGCCCCGGCCACGAGGTGGCCTACCACCCCGGCGAGGCCAACCTGCGGCTGGCCGACGTGGTCGTGGTCAACAAGGTGGACACCGCCGCCCCGCTGGACGTCCAGCGCGTCCTGTCCACGATCGGCGAGGTCAACCCCACGGCCGCCGTGGTCGAGGCCGCCTCCCCCGTGTCCCTGGATCCCGGTCCGTCCCTCGCCGGACAGCGCGTCGTGGTGGTCGAGGACGGCCCGACGATCACCCACGGCGGGATGCCCTGGGGGGCGGGGACCGTCGCCGCCCGTGAGGCCGGGGCCGAGATCGTCGACCCGCGACCGCACGCGGTCGGGGCGCTGGCGGACACCTACGCCCGCTACCCCGACATCGGGCCCGTGCTGCCGGCCATGGGCTACGGCGACCAGCAGGTCCGCGACCTCGAGGCCACGATCCGTGGCACCGAATGCGACGCCGTCGTCAGCGGCACACCGATGGACCTCGCCCGGCTGGTCACGGTCGACGTGCCGCTGCGACGCGCGACGTACGAGCTCGAGGAGATCGGCGCGGTCCGGCTGGCCGACGTGCTGGCGCCGCACCTGCGCAAGTGGCGCTGACCGAGCGGCGCCTCAGGCGAGGTCGGCGAGCGCCGTAGGCGTGACGCGTGCGACGACACGGTCGGCGCCCGAACACGTCCAGTCCCAGCCCACGGTCCACGCCGACCACCCGCATGCCGGCGGCCTGAGCCGCGGCGATCCCGGCGGGCGTGTCCTCGACGACCACGCAGTCGGACGGCTCCACCCCGAGGCGCCGGGCCGCGAGCAGGTAGGGCGCGGGACGGGGCTTGTGCTCCTCGGTGTCCTCGCGGGCGACCGTGGCGGCGAAGCGGTCGGCGATGCCGGTTCGGTCGAGCAACCGTTCCAGGTAGCCGCGACCCGACGACGTGCACACCGCGACGGGCACGCATGCATCCGTGCAGCGCGTCCAGGGTCTCGGCCACGTCGTCGAACACCCGGACCTGGTCGATCCGGGCCTGGAAGGCGGCGCTGACCCGTTCGCGGTAGGACGCGATCCCGGCGTCGTCGTAGCCCATCAGGTCGACCAGGTACGCCCGCGTGTGCGGCCAGGCGTGGCCGACGACGGCCTGGCGTTCCGCGTCGGTCAGCGTGTGGCCGTCCTGGGCGAGGACCTCGGTCATCGCGGCGTGCGACACGCGTTCGCTGTCGACGATCGTGCCGTCGAAGTCGAACACCACCGCCCGCGGGCGTTCCCTCTCGTCGCTCGTCACGCTCGCTCCCACGCCCCGCGCTCGGCGACGTCGGGCATGTCGAAGAACACCCGCTCGGCGACCCGGCGGACGTGGCGGACGTGGCGCAGGTGCTCCTCCTCGAACTCCTGGCGTCCCGACGGGCCGTACCCCATCCCGTGGGCCAGCCGGGTGAGCACGGTCCCGTTGGTGGGCAGCACGTCGACGTTGCGCTGGCCCATGAGGTAGAGGTGGTTCCGCACCCGCGACAGGAAGTGGTAGCCGTCGCGCAGCCACGCCGCGTCGCGATGGGCGAGCACCGAGGCGTCCTGCAGCGCGTCCACGGCACGCATGGTGTTGGGGGTGCGCAGGGCGATGTCGCGCGCCCCGTGGCGCTGCTGGAGCAGCTGCACGGTCCACTCCACGTCGGACAGCCCGCCGGGTCCGAGCTTGAGGTGGCGTGTCGCGTCGTGTCGGCGCGAGATCCGCTCCTTCTCGATCCGGGCCTTCATGCGCCGCATCCGCACCGCGTCGTGGTCGTCGAAGTCCTCGGGGTAGGCCAGCGGCCGGACCAGCTCGAGGAACCGGGTGCCGAGCTCGGGGTGCCCGGCGACGGGGCGGGCCCGCAGCAGCGCCTGGTGCTCCCAGGGCTCCGACCACCGCTCGTAGTAGGCGGCGAAGGACTCGAGCGACCGGGACAGCGGCCCGCCACGCCCCTCGGGACGCAGGTCGGCGTCCATCTCGAACGCGGAGCCCTCGGCCGTCACCTGGCCCAGCGCCTTCATGAGCCGTTCGGCGACCCGGTTGGCCAGGGCATGCACCTCGGAGCGGTCGGCGCCGGCCACCGGCTCGTGCACGAACAGCACGTCGAGGTCGGACACGTAGTGCAGCTCGTCGCCGCCCAGCTTGCCCATGCCGATCACCGCCATGCGAAGCGGCAGGTCGTCGGGGCGTCCGCCGCCCTGGGCGAGGGCCATGTCGGTGAGCACCGAGCGCAGCCCGGCCTCCACCAGGGCCTCGGCCAGGGAGGTCAGCTCGTTCGCGACCGTGCCCACGGGGACCGCGGCCAGGACGTCGCGCAGGACCGTCCGAAGCAGCAGGTGGCGCTTGAAGCGTCGCAGCGCGGGGAACGGGTCCTGCCACTGCAGCCGCGCCACCGCCTGCTCGACGAGATCGGCACGTCCCGGCGGGGCGTGGTCACCGATGTGCTCGTCGAACCACTCGACGCCCTGGGGCTGGGCCAGCAGCAGGTCGCCGGCGACCTCGCTGGTCCCGAGCGCACGTGCGAGCCCGGTCACGGTCGGCGGGTGGTCGCGCAGCCGGGCGAGCAGGGTCTGGTTCGACGACTGCGCCTCGATGAGGTCCCGGAACCGCCGCATGCCCGTGTCCGGGTCCGGGGTCGACGCCAGCTCGTGCAGGTAGGCCGGCAGGATCGCCTGCACCGTGCGGGCCGCACGCGTCATGCCGGCGGTGAGCGACCGCAGGTCCCGCAGGGCGGCAGCCGCGTCCACGAACCCGAGCGCCCAGAGCCGCTCGCGAGCGGCCTCGTCGGCCATGCCCCGGCCGCGCACGAGGTCGGCGTCGCCCACGGGCACGGCCGCGTGCGATTCGAGCAGCGGTCGGTAGAACAGCTTGGTGTGCAGGTCACGGACCTGGGCCTGCACGGCGCGGAGCTCGGCCAGGAACGGCCCGCGGGCGGCCACGTCCCCCTCGGCGCGATAGCCCATCGACCGCGCGAGGCGTTCCTGGCGCTCGTCGTCGTCGGGGATGGTGTGGGTGCGGCGCTCGTTGGCCAGCTGCAGGCGGTGCTCGACCGTGCGCAGGATCCGGTAGGCGCGGGCGAAGGTCGCGGCGTCCTCCTCGGCGACGTACCCACCGTCCGCCAGGGCCTCCAGCGCCGGCAGCGTGCCGGTGGATGCGCAGGGACGGGTCGCCGCGGCCGTGGACCAGCTGGAGCAGCTGGACCGCGAACTCGATGTCGCGCAGCCCACCCGGGCCGAGCTTGACCTGCCGCTCGCCATGGCGCACGACCTCGGGCTTGGACTCGACGCGGCCCTTCATGCCGCGGATCTCGGCCACGACGCCCGGGTCGAGGTCGGCCGGGTACACGAACGGCTCGGCGCGTGCGATCAGCTCCTGGCCGAGCTCGCGGTCACCGGCGACGGGGCGGGCCTTGAGCATCGCCTGGAACTCCCAGGTCTCGGCCCAGCGTTCCCAGTAGGCCACGAAGGAGTCGACCGTCCGCGACAGCGGGCCGCGCCGGCCCTCGGGGCGCAGCGTCGGGTCGACCTCGTACGCGCGCCCCATGGTGGTCGAGGCGTTGAGGACCGCCAGCAGGTCGGTGAACACCGCGCGGGCCTCCTCGGTGGCCTCCTCGGGCGAGGCGTCCTGCCGCGGGGCGTGGACGAACACGACGTCGACGTCGGAGATGTAGTTCAGCTCGCGGCCGCCGAGCTTGCCCATGCCGATGACGGCCAGCCTCGCCGTCGGCGCGCCACCGGTGTGGTGCTCGTGCAGCACGCGCAGGGTCCCGTCGAGCACCCCCTCGGCCAGCGCCGCGAGGTCGCGCGCCACGTCGTCCAGCGAGGCGTGCCCGGCGAGGTCGCGCGCCGCGATGTGCGCGGTCGTCCGCCGGCGGATCGCGGCGATCGCCGCGGCCCCGTCGGCCGGCGCCCCGTCCGCTGCGGCCAACGCGTCGGCGACCCGGGTGGCGACGTCGGCCGGGTCCACCGGCCCGAGGGTGCGGATGCCCTCGACGGCCTCGACGTGGCGCGCGAGCAGGTCACCCAGCGGCCGGGACGCCCCGCCCACCAGTCCGACCCGTCGCAGCCACGGCGTGTCGTCGCGCACCTCGGCGAACACCGCCGGCTGGTCGCGTGCCAGCCCGGCCAGCGTCAGCAGCGCGTCGTCGGGCGCCGCGGACTCGCGGCACACGGCGAGCAGGTCCTCGACCGCGTCGAGCTCCGGGTCGTCGGGGTCCACCAGCCCGGCCCGTCCGAGCTCGGCCAGCGCGAGGTCGGGGTCCAGGCCCGCCCGGACCAGCGCCCCGCGGGGGCGCCGGGCACGGCCACCGACCTGGCTCACAACGTGGGCAGGTAGCGGTCGAGCTCGAACTGGCTGACGTGGGAGTTGTACTGGGCCCACTCGCGGCGCTTGTTCGCCAGGAAGTAGCCGAACAGCCGCTCCCCCAGCGCCTCGGCCACCAGCTCGGAGCGCTCCATCGCACCCAGCGCCTCACCGAGGTCCGTCGGCAGCCGGTCGATGCCCTCGGCGGAGCGTTCGGCCGCGGTCATCTCGTAGATGTTGTCCTCGGACTGGTCGGCGAGCTCGTACTCCTCCTCGATGCCCTTCATGCCGGCGGCCAGGAGCAGCGAGAACGCCAGGTAGGGGTTGCACGCGGGGTCCGGGGAGCGGAACTCGATCCGCGAGGAGGTGCCCTTGCGCGGCTTGTACATCGGCACGCGGACCAGCGCGCTGCGGTTGGACTGGCCCCAGGAGACGTACACCGGCGCCTCGAAGCCCGGCACCAGCCGCTTGTAGGAGTTCACCCACTGGTTGGTCACCGCGGTCATCTCGCGGGAGTGGCGCAGCACCCCGGCGGTGAAGGCCTTGGCCGTGTCCGAGAGCCCCAGGGGGTCGGAGGGGTCGTGGAAGGCGTTCTCGTCGCCGTTGAACAGCGACAGGTGCAGGTGCATCGCGCTGCCCCACTCGTTCTCGAGCGGCTTGGGCATGAACGTGGCGTACACGCCCCGCTGCAGTGCCACCTCCTTGACCACCAGGCGGAAGGTCATGATGTTGTCCGCCATGGTGAGCGCGTCGGCGAAGCGCAGGTCGATCTCGTGCTGGGACGGGGCGACCTCGTGGTGGCTGAACTCGACCGAGATGCCCATCTTCTCGAGCAGGTCGATCGTCTGGCGCCGGAAGTCCGACTGCACGTCGAGCGGGGTCTGGTCGAAGTACGAGCCGTTGTCGAGTGGCTTGGCGTTGTCCGGCGACTCGAAGAGGAAGAACTCCATCTCGGGGTGGACGTAGAACGTGAACCCCATGTCGGCGGCCTTGCGCAGCTGGCGCTTGAGCACCTGCCGTGGGTCGGACGCGAACGCCTCCCCGTCGGGCGTGACGATGTCGCAGAACATGCGCGCGACGCCCTTGGTGTCGGGGCGCCACGGCAGCGGCTGGAACGTCGAGGCGTCCGGGATGGCCAGCATGTCGGCCTCCTGGACGCGCGCGAACCCGTCGATGGACGACCCGTCGAACCCGATGCCCTCCTCGAAGGCCTGCTCGAGCTCGGCGGCGGTGATCGACACCGACTTCAGGAATCCCAGCACGTCGGTGAACCACAGGCGGATGAACCGCAGGTCCCGTTCCTCGACGGTGCGGAGCACGTACTCCTGCTGCTTGTCCACGCGGTGAGCTCCTGGGTCGGGCGAGCCGTCCCGCGAGCGTAGTGCGACGGGTTCGCGCCCTCGCGGGGCGCGAGGTGGTCAGCGGGAGGGCTGGCCGACCAGGTCCGGCAGCCCGGCCAGGCCGTGCTCGTGGACGTCGAGGCCGTCGAGCTCGTACTGCGCCGGCACGCGCAGCCCGATGGTGGCCCTCACCGCGTAGCACGACCAGCGCCGTGGCCACCGCGACGAAGCTGAACACCGCGACGACGCCGACCAGCTGGCCGAGCAACGAGATGGTCGCCCCGTTGCCCGCGCCGTTGGACTCGCCTGCGGCGTAGATGCCCGACGAACAGCGTCCCCACCGCCCCGCACACGAGGTGGACGGAGGTGGCGCCGACCGGGTCGTCGATGCGGATCCGGTCGAAGAACGCGACGGCGAAGACCACGAGCACGCCGCACACCACGCCGACGACGACGGCCCAGCCGTTGGTCGCCAGGTCCGGGCCCGCGGTGATTCCGACCAGGCCCGCCAGCGCCCCGTTGCCGATCATCGCCGGGTCCGGCTTGCCCGCGGTCATCCAGCTGGCCACCAGCGCCGCGAGCGCCCCGAAGGACCCGGCGATGGTCGTGTTGAGCAGCACGATGCCGATGGTGCCGGCCTGCCCGTAGGCGGCCAGGGTCGACCCGCCGTTGAAGCCGAACCAGCCGAAGAACAGGACCAGCACCCCGAACACGGCGAAGGGGATGGAGTGGCCCGGGATGGCGTTGATCCTGCCGTCCTTGGTGTACTTGCCGATGCGGGGACCGAGGATCCACACGCTGACCAGGGCCGCCGACCCGCCGGCCATGTGCACCAGCGTCGACCCGGCGAAGTCGTAGAACCCGAGGTCGTTGAGCCACGCCCCGTCGCCGTACCACTTCCAGTGCGACACGATCGGGTAGATCACCGCGGTCAGCGCGACGGCGATGACGATGTAGGCCTTGAACTCGATGCGCTCGGCGACTGCGCCGGACACGATCGTGGCGGCCGTCGCGGCGAACACGAGCTGGAACACGACCTGGGTGCCGTCGCCGAGCGACGTGGCCACGGGGTTCAGGAACCCACTGGTGCCGATGAACCCGCCGGCGTCGCTGCCGTACGCGAGCGCGGCGCCGATGGCCCAGTACGCGGCGCCGCCGATGGCCACCGTGATCATGTTCTTGCCGACGATGTTGCCGGCGTTCTTGCGCGCGACCGAGCCCGGCTTCGAGCATCCCGAAGCCGAGGTGCATGAGCACCACGAGCGCGGCGGCCAGGGCCACCCACACGGTGTTGACCGCGTCCACCAGCGCCTGGAAGTCCTCGACGGAGACGGTGGACTGCTGTGCCAGCGCCGGGACGGCGCCGATGGCCAGGATCGCGACGGTGGCCGTGGCCACCCAGAATGCCCTCTTCACGTGTCGTGCCCTTGTCGGTGTCGGTGGGGCCCGAGGGGCGACGCACGTTCTGCCCGGTCGCCCGTCCGGACAGCCCGCACTGTGGCGGAGCCCTGTTCCCCGACCGTTGCGGCACTGTTTCGTGGATGTAACGCCGCACGGCCGCCCCTCATGGAGGCGGCCGTGCGTCATGTCGGTTCCCGGGGAGACCCGCCGCCTGGTGACCGACGGCACCTGGGCGGCGGGGCCGTGTTCCCCGCGGGAACCTCCCGTCAGGTCACTCCCCGGCTGGGCGAGCCGTCGGAGCGACCGCACCGGGAGCCTCGAACCCGAAGGCACTCGCGCGCGGCACACCGGCACCGGCCAGCACGTCGGGGGCGTAGCCGGGCACGCCGTGCTCGTGGACGTCCAGGCCCTCGATCTCCTCCTGCTCGGAGACGCGGATCCCGATCGTGGCCTTCAGCGCCAGGAAGACCAGGCCCGAGGCCACGGCGACGAAGGCCGCGATGGCCAGCACCCCGATGGCCTGGGTGCCGAGCGAGATCGTGCCGCCCCCACCGTTGGACTCGCCGGCGGCGATGACGCCGACCGCCAGGGTGCCGAAGGCGCCACAGACGCCGTGCACGGAGACCGCACCGACCGGGTCGTCGATCTTGACCCGGTCGAAGAACTCCACGGCGAACACCACGATCCCACCGCACAGGGCGCCGATGACCACGGCCTCGCCGGAGGTGGCGAAGTTGGTGCCGGCGGTGATGCCCACCAGGCCGGCCAGGACGCCGTTGCCGGTCATGCCGACGTCGGGCTTGCCGTTCTTGATCCAGGTGAGGAACAGGGCCACCACGCCACCCGCCGCGGCCGCGACGTTGGTGGACAGGAAGATCACCGAGATGGCGCTGGCGTCACCGACCGCACCGGCCGACAGCTGCGAGCCGCCGTTGAACCCGAACCAGCCGAACCAGAGGATGAACACACCGACGATGGCCATCGGGGTGTTGTGCCCCGGGATGGCCCGCGGCTTGCCGTCCTTGTCGTACTTGCCGATGCGGGGACCGAGGATGGCCGCGCCCATCAGGGCCGCGACGCCGCCGACCATGTGCACCATCGAGGAGCCGGCGAAGTCGTGGTAGCCCATGGCGAACAGCCACGAGTCGTCGGCGTTGAACGTCCACTGCCAGTGCGTGACGATCGGGTAGATCAGCGCGGTGATGGCCACCGACATGATCACGTAGCCGGAGAACTTCATCCGCTCGGCGACCGCCCCGGACACGATCGTGGCCGCCGTCGCGGCGAAGACCATCTGGAACACCCACTGGGTGCCGTCCCCCAGGGTCGCCTCCGGGCTGAAGAACCCGGTCGTGCCGATGAAGCTGCCCGCCCCGTACGCGAAGGCCGCACCCACGGCCCAGTACGACAGCGCACCGACGATCATGTCGGTCATGTTCTTCATCGTGATGTTGCCGGCGTTCTTCGACCGGGTCAGCCCGACCTCGACCATGGTGAACCCGGCCTGCATGAGGAACACCAGTGCCGCGGCGATCCCCACGAACACGACGGTCAGGTTCGCCGCCAGGTCGTCGGGGGTGATCCCGTCCTGTGCAAAGGCGGCCGTGGCACCCAGGACGCTCAGCGCCCCGGTGGCCACTGCCACCGTCATCAGCCTCTTCTTCACGTGGTGCTCTCCTGTCGGTTTCATGTGGGGGTCGTCGGTTCCCGCAGCGCCAGCCCGCGGCGCCAGAGGTGGGTCCGGCCTGCGACGCCGAGTGTTGGCGAGCGCCGTTTCCCCCCCGTCAGCCCCGCGTCACGCCGGTGTTACGGAACGAGCCCCTTGTGTGAACAGCCTGTTGCGCCCGTCCGTCGGGCCGGGCCGGGCCGACGGTGCCTCTGGCTACCGTGACGCCCTCGAGGAGCCTGTTCGCGAGGACGAGGACGGACGAGGATGACCCTGCGAGTCGCGATGGCCCAGGTGGCCGCACGTGTCGGTGACGTGGATGGCAACGTCGAGCTCGTCCTCGATGCCTGGCACCGCGCAGCGCAGCAGGGAGCCGACCTCGTCGTCTTCACCGAGCTGACGATCACCGGCTATCCGCCCGAGGACCTGCTGCTCAAGCCCGAGTTCCTCGACGCCGCCGAGCAGGCGCTGGACAGCCTGTGCGACCGCGGCCCCGCCGGCACCGTCGCCGTGCTGGGCACCGTCGCCGCCGTCGGCGACCGCGAACCCGCCGAGGACGAGGAGGCCGGCGACGTCTCCGTGCCCGCGCTCGACCTGCGCAACCGGGCGGTGGCCCTGGCCAATGGCGAGGTCGTCGCCGTCTACGACAAGTGGCGGCTGCCCAACTACGGCGTCTTCGACGAGGCCCGCTACTTCGTGCCCGACGACGAGGCCTGCGTCCTTCGCGTGAACGAGGTCCCGGTGGGCCTGACCGTCTGCGAGGACCTCTGGACCGAGGACGGACCACTGGCACAGTCCGCCCGGCACGGGGCGCGCGTGGTGGTCAACATCAACGCCTCCCCGTGGAACCTGGGCAAGCGCGACATGCGCGAGGAGTGGGTGCGCCTGCACGCCACCCGCGACGACACCTGGGTGGTCTACGTCAACGTCGTCGGCGGCCAGGACGACGTCGTGTTCGACGGCGACTCGATGCTGATGTCGCCCGACGGCGAGGTCGTGGCACGCGGGGCGCAGTTCCGCGAGGACCTGGTCGTCGTCGACCTGCCCGTCGACGCGGCCGAGGCCGAGGGGCCGTCCGTCCCGGGCTTCACCGGCGATCGCCCCGACCTGCCGCCGCACCAGCCCGACGAGCGGCTCGGTCGCGAGGCCGAGGTGTGGCACGCCATCGTGCGGGGCACGCGGGACTACGTGCGCCGCAACGGGTTCGAGGAGGTCATCGTCGGGCTGTCGGGTGGCATCGACTCGGCCGTGGTGGCCGCCGTCGCCGCCGACGCCCTCGGGGGCGAGCACGTGATCGGCCTGCTCATGCCGTCGCCCTACTCCACCGAGCACTCCCTGACCGACGCCCAGGACCTCGCCGACAACCTCGGCATCCGGACCCACCGGATCGAGATCGGGCCCGCCATGACCGCCTACGGCGAGATGCTGGCCGACGTGCTGGGCAAGGAGGGGCACACCACCTTCGACGACGGCACGGTGACGGTCACCGAGGAGAACATCCAGTCCCGGATCCGGGGCATGATCGTGATGGCGCTGTCCAACGACACCGACGCGCTGGTGCTGACCACGGGCAACAAGTCCGAGTACGCCGTCGGCTACGCCACGCTGTACGGGGACATGAACGGTGGCTACGGGCCGATCAAGGACGTCCCCAAGACGCTGGTGTTCGACATCGCGCGCTGGCGGGCGGACCAGGGACCCTCGATCCCCGCCAACACCATCAGCAAGCCCCCGTCGGCCGAGCTGCGCCCCGACCAGCGCGACGAGGACTCGCTGCCCCCCTACGACGTCCTGGACGACATCATCGCCCGCTACGTCGAGCACAACCAGGGCATCGCCGAGATCGTCGCTGCGGGCCACGACGAGGAGGTCGTCCGCGACGTCCTGCGCAAGATCGACCGCTCCGAGTTCAAGCGTCGCCAGGCCGCCCCGGGCCCGAAGGTCACCCGTCGGGCCTTCGGCAAGGAACGTCGCGTGCCCATCACCCACCACTGGCGCGGCTGACCGGCCGAGCCACGAGGAATGGCCCGGGCCCGCGATCCGTTATCGTGGACGCCACACCATCACGTCCACGAGACCGCTGGACCCGCCCCGCGGGCCGGCAGGCAGGAGACTCCCGGTGTCCGTTCACGCTGCTCAGAAGCCGGACGGGGACGCGCCCCGTCGCCCCGTGTCCATCACGGACCTCCGCGCCGCGAAGCAGGCGGGCGAGAAGTTCGCCATGCTCACGGCCTACGACTACCTCTCGGCGCAGATCCTCGACCAGGCCGGCATCCCCGTCATCCTCGTCGGTGACAGCCTCGGCAACGTCATGCTCGGGTACGACTCGACCGTGCCCGTCACTGCCGACGAGATGATCCACCACACCCGCGCGGTGGTGCGTGGCGCTCCGACGGCGCTGGTGGTCGGCGACCTGCCCTTCGGCACCTACCAGGCCGGCCCCGAGCAGGCCCTGGCCACCGCCACCCGGTTCCTGAAGGAGGCCGGCTGCAACGCGGTCAAGCTCGAGGGCGGTGGCCGGTCCGTCGACTCGACGCGCCTGCTGGTCGAGTCCGGCATCCCGGTGATGGGCCACCTCGGCCTCACGCCCCAGTCGGTCAACCAGTTCGGCGGGTTCAAGGTCCAGGGACGCGAGGACGACGACCGCGCCCGCATCATGGCCGACGCCGTCGCCCTGCAGGAGGCCGGCGCCTTCGCCCTCGTCCTCGAGTGCGTCCCCGCCGACCTCGCCGCCGAGGTCACCGCCGCGCTCGACATCCCGACCATCGGCATCGGCGCCGGTCCCGACACCGACGGCCAGGTCCTGGTCTGGCACGACATGCTCGGGCTGACCACGGGGCGGCTGCCCCGCTTCGTCAAGCAGTACGTCGACCTGCGCAGCCAGATCACCGACGCGGTCAAGGCCTACGCCACCGAGGTCGCCGACAGCGCCTACCCGGCCGAGGAACACCCCTACTAGCGAGGGTCAGCGCCTCGGGCGGCGGCCCCGCCGGTGGAGGTGGCGGGCCAGCCGTCGCAGGCTGGCCAGCGCCGACGGCGTGCGTGGCCCCCACCACGTCAGCGCGGTGCCGTCGACGCGCCGCACCCGGGCCGACCAGTCGACGAAGTCGGCCCGGTGCTCGTCGGTGAACGCGTAGGGCTCGTCGGGCAGCAGCACGGCGTCGACGTCCAGCGCCCCGACCTCGGCCAGGTCCACCTCGGGGTAGCGCGGTTCCTGCGGGACGACCTCGAACCCGGCGAGCCGCAGCAGGTCGCCGGCGATGGTGTCGGTGCCCACGGCCATCCACGGCTCGCGCCACACCGGCACGAACGCACGCAGGTCCGCCCGGTCGGCACCGACGCGCGCCACGGCTCGGCGGATCTCCTGGGCCAGCCCTTCACCCGCCCCGCCGACGCCCAGCGCCCCGCCGAGGTCGGCCAGCGACTGGGCCGCCTGCTCGACCGACCGCGGGGCGGTGACGTACACCGACAGGCCCGCCTCGCGCAGTCGCGCGACGTCGAGCTCGCGGTTCTCCTCGTTGTTGGCCACGACGACGTCGGGGGCGAGGTCGACGATCGCCGCCGTGTCGGGGTTCTTCGTCCCGCGGACCCGCGTGGCGTTGGGGAACCCGTGGGGCGGTGCCACGCAGTACTCGGTCGCCCCGACGACCTGGTCGCCGAGGTGCCACCACCACAGCGTCTCGGTGAGGTTGGGCACCAGCGACACGATGCGGCGGGGCGGTCCTCCACCCAGCGGGACGGGGTGGCCGAGGTCGTCCAGCGGCGTCGGGCTCACTCGCGCGACGGGACGTGACGGCCCTCGGCCTCCCGCGCGAGCACGTACAGGTAGTCCGACAGCCGGTTGAGGTAGCGCAGCGGGGCCTCGTCGCTGAGCAGGTCCTGGCGGGCCATGGCCACGACGTGGCGTTCGGCCCGACGACAGATCGTCCGTGCCAGGTCCAGCGCCGCGGCCGCCCGGTTGCCGCCGGGGACGACGAACGAGGTGGGCAGCGGGTGCCGGTCGGTGCTGGCGTCGATCCGCGCGTCGAGCGCGTCGACCATCGCGCCGTCCACCCGGCTGACACCGACCTGGAGCTTGTGGTGGTCCTCGAGGTGGGTCGCCAGCTGTGCGGCCAGGGCGAACAGCTCGCGCTGGACCTCGAGCACGAGGTCGTGCAACGGCGAGGGCGGTTCGGTCGCCCCCAGCTCGGCCCGGGCGAGCCCGAGCGCCGACACGCACTCGTCGACGGTGCCGTAGGCCGTGGTGCGCAGGTCGTCCTTGTCGACCCGGCCGCCGTAGAGCAGGCCGGTCGTGCCGTCGTCGCCGCGCTTGGTGTAGACCTTCATCGAGGACCTCCGACCCTCGAGGCTAGCGGTCGGCCCCTCGGGCCTCGGGACCGTCCGGACGACCTTGGTGCCCTGACGACCCCCGCGATAGCGTCCAGCAGGCCCCCCGCTCGGCCCCTCCCTGCTGCAGGAGCATCGTGCCCTCCGACCCCGACCGCACCCCCCGGCAGGACTTCCGCGTCCTGACCCGTCGCCGCGGGGGCTACGACGGGACCATGGTCGACATCCAGCTGCAGGTGGCCGCGACCGGCGCCCTCGTCTGGGCCCAGACCTTCTCCGACGAGGACCAGGCCGAGGACTTCGCAGCACAGCTCGAAGCCGACCTCGACGCCCTGGGCAACGACGACTTCCGCCGCAAGTACTCGGTCCCCTCCACGACCTGATCGAAGGTGCCGGCGTGAAGATGACCGCCTGGGTGGACGGCGAGCTCCTCCCGCTGGAGCGGGCATCGGTGAACGTGCTCGACCAGGGTTTCCGGACCGGCGAGGGCGTGTTCGAGACCATGCGCGCCTACGGAGGCCACACGTTCCGGCTCGGCCGCCACCTCGACCGGGCCGCGGCGGGTGCCACGACACTGGGGTTCGAGGTGCCGCCCGAGGACGAGCTCGCGCGGGCCGTCACCGCGACCGTCGACGCCAACGCCGCTGTCAGCCCCGATCTCGCCGTGCGGCTGACCGTCACCCCGGGCCCGCTCGACCCCTTCGCCCCGTGGCCGTTGTCGCCGCTCGGACAACCCACCGTGGTCGTGACCGCCCATGCCCTGCGCCCCTCCCCCGCCATGTACGAGCAGGGCATCCGCGCCGTCACCGTCCCGTGGCGCCGGGAGCTGCCGGACGTGAAGTCGGTCAGCTACCTGTCGGCGACCATGGCCCGTCGCCGCGCCCGCGCCCTCGGTGCCGACGAGGCCCTGCTCTGCGACGCCGGCGACCACGTCGTGGAGGGCGCCAGCAGCAACGTGTTCGTCGTGGCCGACGGGCGGCTGCACACCCCGCCGCTCGGTGGCGGCCTGCTCGCCGGCGTCACCCGGGAGACGGTGCTCGAGGTCGCCCGCGGGCTCGGACTCGCCGTGGACGAGGCCGACCTGCCGCGGTCGCGCCTGCAGGCCGCCGACGAGGTCTTCGTCACCGCGTCCACCCGCGAGCTGGTCCCCGTGGTGCGGATCGACGACTCGGCCGTCGCGGACGGGCGCCCCGGCGCGGTCACACAGCGCCTGCTCGCGGCCTACCGCGCCCTCGTGCAGCGCGAGCGCGACAGCGCCTGACCGCCGGTCAGTCCGACCCGCGACGTCCTGCGCGACCCGATCCGTGCGCCAGGTGGGCGTGCAGCGCATCTGGGTCACGCTCGATGCCGTCGATCAGCAGTCCGGCCTGGATCTTGTAGAGCTTGTTGATCGTGAGGATCAGCGGGGTGATGTTCTCGACGTACTCGGACATGCGCAGCGGCCCGCAGTAGACCCCCCACATGCCGTCGATGCGGTTGGCCAGGTGGGCCACGCGATGGCAGGCCTCCTGGTCGTCGCCGCAGATCAGCACGTGCGTGTCGATGGCCTCGTCCACGCGCAGCAGGCGTCGGCTGGACACGTCGTGGAAGGCGGAGACCACCCGGGCCTCGGGCATCAGGACCTGGCACTCCTCGGCGGCCGAGCCGGCGTCGACACGGACGGCCTTCGGGCCGAGGTCGTCGAAGACCATCGGGTTGACCACGTTGCAGACGACCTTGCCGGCGCAGCTGTCGGCCAGCGGCGGCAGCGCGGCGGCCTGGGCCTCGAAGGGCAGCGCGACGACGACGATCTCGGCGACGGTGGCGACCCGGTCGTTGGTGGCGGCGTGGACCTCGACCCCGTCGCCCGTCCGCTCCAGCACGTCGTCGACGGCCGCCTGCGCCTTCTCCTGGGTTCGCGAGCCCACGTGCACCACGTGGCCGGCGCGGGCCCACCGAGCGGCCAACCCGCGGCCCTGGGGACCGGTGCCCCCGAGGATGCCGATGACCTCACGGACGTCGGAGCTGGTCACGCGCGTCTCCCTGGTCGAGGGCGGGGCAGCCTACGTGGTCCCCGGCCACGCCCCGCTCACAGCACGTCCTCGATACCCAGGGCGTGCATGCGGCGGCGGTGGTTCTCGAGCACCCGGACGGCCACCCGACGGACCAGCGCCTCGCCGTGCTCGTCCCCGTCCTCGGCCGCGTCCAGCAGCAGGACCTGGAGGGCGTCCGTGTCGGCCATCGCGCCCTGGTACCCGGTCAGCGCCCGGCCGAGCATGTCGGCGATCATGTGCCGCACCGCGTCGACGTCCTCGTCGGTCTGCATCTGTGCCTGCAGCTGCGCGAGCGCCCACTCCTCGAACGGCCCGCGATCGGCCAGCGCCGCGACGATCACCTCGGCCGTGCGCGCCTGCAGCGTCGGCGCCACCTCGCGGCTGAAGTCGGCGGCGATGGGCAGCCCGACCGTGAAGAACACGCAGGCACTGCGCCAGTCACCCAGCGGCACCGCGTCGAAGTAGGCGTCGAACACGGGCTTCTGGCGGTCGATCACCGCGGCGGCCAGGTCGGTCTCGGCGACCAGGTGGTCCCGCAGGGTGACGTAGGCCCGGTGCTCGCGGACGGCGTGGTCGGCCAGCGTGTCCGCCGAGCGGGCGTCCGGGGCCACGGCGATGGCGGTGGCGGTGGTCTGGAAGGCCCGCAGCTGCCCGTAGGTCACGGCACCCAGCAGCTCGACCGTGGCCAGGCGCACACGGTCCTCGCCCGATTCCTCCCCTCGCGCGTGCCCGTCGGTCACGTGGCCGCGCGACGGGGGCGCCAGCCGAGCCGCTCGGAGATCTCGCGTGCGGAGCGCAGCACCCGCAGCGCGACGGTCTCGGGTTCGGGCAGGCGGGCGGTCGGGGCGACGATGCCGACGGCGGCGACGGCCCGTCCGGTGTGGTCGAAGACCGGGCGCGGCCACGCCCGATGCGCCGGGTTCGAGCTCGTCGCGGGTGTAGGCCACGCCACGCTGGCGGACCGGCTGCAGGCTGGCGTCCCGCGATCCCTCCGGCAGGAAGGCGAGCAGCGCCTTGCCGTGGGCGGCCACGCCGAGGGGATGGCGGAACCCGACCCGGTAGTTGACGGACACGAACCGGTCCCCGGGCTCGATGACCTCGACGACCACCAGGTCGTCACGGTCCCGCACGGCCAGGCAGGCGGTCTCGTTGGTGTCCTCGGACAGGGACCGCAGCGGCGGCCCGGCCAGTCGCCGGACCTCCAGCCCCTGCGCGGCCCGGACGCCGAGCTCGAGCATCGACAGCCCGAGGCGGTACCGGCGCGTGTCGGGATCGCGCGTGACGAACCCCTCGTTGGTCAGCGTGTCCAGAAGCCGGTACAGCACCGCGCGGTCGAGGCCGGTGGCCTCGGCCAGCCCGGAGACGGTGGCGCCCTCCGACTGGTCGCCCAACGCCGTCAGCAGCGTCAGTCCACGCGCGAGCGTCCGCGACCCCGAGGACCGCTTGGACTTCTTCTTCGGCTTGTCGGTCGCTGTGGTCTCGTCCGCCACGTGTCCCTCCCGTCCACACCGCCGGAGACGTTGGCGCACTCCGTCGGTCGCGTCATGCTAGGCGCGGCACGGACGGGCTCGCCCGCTCCCCGCACGTTCGCGCGTCCGCAGTGTGCTGCGCGCCACCCGCACGGTCAAGGGTCGGTCCGGGTCGGTGCGACCCCGTCCACGCCGCCCGCAGGACCCTGCACGCCCAGATCGACGACGCGGACGCGCACGGCGACCGCGATCACGTCGTCCGCGTGCGCCCACCGCAGGGCCCCCTGCTCCGATCGGTCCCGCACCGTCACCACCGACGCGGCCGATCGTTGAACCCTGCGACACCGAACCCCCAGCCGCCCGGTCACCCCACGGGCCGACCACCGACACCGACCCCCGCGACCGACCCCCACCCCCGACGTGACACCGCCGCCACCTGTGTCACGGCGAGCGCCCTGGCGCTCGCTAGGCTTCCCCGGCCGATCGGGCGAGTGACGGCGACGTCCACCGCACGACGACCCCTGGCGGGCCCGCCCCGTCCGGACGAACGGTCGTCGCCGCGCCCCACCGACCGACATGCACAGGGAGCGCGCGGCCCCAAGCCGCGCCGGGAGGAGTGCCTGCCATGCCCAGCGTCAAGAACGGGTTCGAGACGCTCGGTGGCGTGACGGCGCTGGCCGTGGACGGTCCCCTCGCGATCCGCAAGGGCTTCCCCTTCACCGAGTTCATCCAGCAGTGCTGGTTCATCTCCAAGGTGACGGTCGTCCCCCTGATCTTCATCTCCCTGCCCGTTCGGGGTGATCCTGGCCCTGCACGTCGGGTCGTTCTTCACCCAGATCGGCGCCGAGTCCCACATCGGCGCGACGATGATCGTGGGCATCGTGCGCGAGTCCGCCCCCGTGGCGACGGCACTGCTGATCGCCGGCGCGGGCGGCTCGGCCATGACCGCCGACCTCGGCTCACGCCGCATCCGGTCCGAGCTCGACGCCATGGAGGTCATGGGCGTCGACCCGATCCACCGGCTCGTGCTGCCCCGCCTGGCCGCGGCCAGCCTCGTGGCCATCCTGCTCGTCAGCGTCGTCTCGGTCGCCGGCATCGCCGGCGGCTGGGTCATGGCGGTGCCCGTCCAGGGGGGCACCAGCGGCGCCTACTTCGCCTCGTTCACCGAGCTGGGCTACCTGCCGGACTTCTACTCGTCGCTGGCCAAGGCCGCCGTGTTCGGGTACCTGGCCGCCGCCATCAGCTGCCACTACGGCTACAACGTCCGCGGGGGTCCCAAGGCGGTCGGCGACGCGGTCAACAAGGCCGTGGTGCTGACCTTCATCGTGCTGTTCCTGGTGAACCTCATCATGACCGCCCTGTACTTCAACCTGGTGCCGGCCAAGATCTGACCGCCCCGGCCCCGCACCACCCCCCGCCCGACCTTCACCCCGACCCCCGACCCCCGACCCAAGAGGAGCTCGCCGATGGCCTCAGCCAGCGCTGGCCCGAGCAGCCTGGACCGCCGTGTCGCCACGACGGCCTCCCGCCCGCTGCAGCCCTTCGCCGAGTTCTGGGACCAGATCCGGTTCTGGGGCGAGGGCCTGGCCGGCATGGGCTACTGCCTGAAGTGGACGCGCTCGGTCATCCTCCCCCAGGTCTCCGACATCGTCGTCGGCGCCGGGTCCTGGGTGATCGGTGGCGGCCTGCTGTTCGTGGTCGGGGCGCTGGCGTTCTTCACCGGCAGCGCCGTGGGCCTGGAGGGCGTGGCCGGCCTGGGCGCCATCGGTGCCGAGGCCTACATCGGCCTGGTCGCCTCCTTCGCCAACGTCCGCGAGATCACGCCCCTGATCGCCGGCGTGGCCCTGGCCGCCAAGATCGGGGCGGGCTTCACCGCCGAGATCGGCGCCCAGCGCATCTCCGAGGAGATCGCCGCGCTCGAGGTCATCGGCGTGCGTCCGATCCCGTACCTGGTCTCCACCCGCATCTGGGCGGCGCTGATCCCGGTCCTGCCCCTGTACCTGTTCGCGCTGTTCATGTCCTTCGTGGCCACACGCATCATCGCCACGGGGTTCTTCACGATCTCCCCCGGTGCCTACGACGCGCGTTTCGACCTGTTCCTCCCGGTGGTCGACATCGTGTACAGCCTGATCAAGGCAATCGTGTTCACCGTCGTGGTCGTGCTGATCCACACCTACTACGGCTTCTACGCCAAGGGCGGTCCCGCGGGCGTGGGCGTGGCCGTCGGCCGGGCGATCCGCGCCAGCATCTCCGCCGTGGTCGTGCTGAACATGGTGATGTCGCTGCTGTTCTGGCCGGTGGGCAGCAACACGATCAAGATCGCCGGGTGAGGGGGACCACGTGAACTCCGTCGTCGCCCGCCGCATCGCCGGGACCGCGATGCTCATCGCGGTCATCGCCGCGGCCGCCCTCGGCTTCAACTGGCGCTTCGCCCGCGCGCCGGGAAGCACCGACGTGCTCATCGAGGTCTCCGAGGCCGGCATCGGCACCCAGTCCGGCACCGACGTCAAGGTGCGGGGCGTGACCGTCGGCCGCGTCGTCGACGTCCGCCTCGACGACCAGGGCATGCCCGTGCTGCAGGCGCGGCTCGACCCGGGCGTGCAGATCCCCGCTCACGATCTCGAGGTCACCATCACCCCGAAGACGTTCTTCGGCGAGAAGCAGATCGACCTGGGCTATCCCCTCGAGGCCTTCGGCGACCCCCCGTTCCTGCAGGAGGGCGACGTGGTCGAGGCCACCGGCGGTCTGACCGAGGTCGAGGACGTGCTCCAGACCCTGCAGCCGCTGCTCGCGGGCATCGACGAGGGCGACCTGGCCACGCTGTTCGACGCCACCGCGTCGCTCGAGGGCGAGGGCGAGACCATCGCGAAGACCCTCGAGGTCAACGCCGAGCTCGCCCGCTTCGGCACCTCGATCAGCGACGACGCCCTGCGCAACGCCCGCCTGCTGACCAGCCTGTCGAACCAGCTCGAACGTGGGCCGGACGCCTTCGACCGGCTCAACCGCAACCTGCCGCCCGCCGTGGCGATCCTGTCGGAACGCGCGGACGAGATCGACACCAACCTGGAGGCGCTGAGCTCCTTCGCCCTGACGACGGCCCAGTGGATCAACGTCGACGAGGGTCGGTTCGACACCCTGCTGGACGACGGCGACGTGGTCGGCGCCTTCCTCGAGCGCAACGTGGACTCGGTCAGCAGCATCATCGAGGGCCTCACGATCTTCGCCGAGGCCCAGTCCCGGCCCTCCCCGTTCCTGGACGACGAGACCATCTACGTGCCCTTCAAGATCTTCCTCGACCCCGCCGAGGCCCTCGAGGGCCTGCTCGGGCCGCTGTTCGAACCGCTGACGTCGAGCGGTGGAGCGAGCCTCGGGACCCAGGCAGGGGGCAACTGATGGGACGTGAAGGTGCGCCCCTGCTGCGCTTCATCGTGTTCGGCGTCGTCTGCCTGCTCTTCGCCGGTTGGCTGACGATCACCCTCGGCAACATCAGCCTGGGGGCCGACCGGACCGCGTACACGGCTCGGTTCGACGACGTGTCCGGCCTGCTGCCCAACGACAACGTCAAGGTCTCCGGCGTCACGGTCGGCAAGGTCACCGGGATCCGCGTCGACGACGGCGGCGCCGCACTCGTGGACTTCGAGGTCAACGACGACGTCGAGATCCCCGAGGACTCCACGATCGTGGTGCGCTGGCGCGACACGTTCGGGCTGCGGTTCCTCTACGTCGAACCCGGCGAGTCCGACGTGCTGGCGTCCGGCGACGAGCAGATCGACTTCCCCAACGACCACACGCGCTCCCCGACCTCCATCGGCGCGTTCCTGCAGCGCGTCACCCCCTTCGTCGACGCGCTCGACCCCAGCCTGCAGAACGAGGTCCTGCAGGCGCTGGAGGACTCCATCGTCGGTCGCGAGCAGGAGATCCGCGAGATCGTCGGCGACGCCGCCGACCTGACCACGACGCTGGCCAGCCGCGACGACGCCATCGGCCGAACGCTGGACAACGCCTCGACGATCCTCGACGAGTACGCCCAGCGTGACGAGGACATCCGGGCGCTGGTGGACTCGCTGGTGTCCATCACCGACACCCTGGCCCGCCGCAACGACACCCTCGACACGGCCGTCACCGCGCTCGCCGACCTGCAGGACGAGTTCGGCACGCTGGTGGAGGCCAACGAGGACGACCTGCGGGCCGCGCTCGACGCCCTGCAGTCGACGACGACTCTGCTGGCGTCCAACACCGGCGAGCTCGACGAGATCCTGGCACGCGCACCCGCCGTGATCGTGTACCACCGGGTGTCGCGTCTCGGGCAGTGGTTCAACGTCCGCGCCGTGGGCGTGTCCAACGACTACCAGACGCTGTCGACCGAACGTGGGGCAGAGCTTCCGCCCCGCCGAAACGACGGGTCGTCGAACGCCGCGAGCCTGTTCCAGGCACCGTTGCGCCAGGCGGGGGGTCGCTGATGCTGATCGAACGTCCACAGTGGGTCATCGGCCTGGTCGCCTCCGTGCTGATCCTCGGCGGCATCGGCTTCGCCATCGTGACGACCGGCAGCTCCGTGCTGGTCAGCGGCACGCGCGTCCGAGCCGAGTTCACCGACGCCTCTGGGCTGAGGTCCGGCGACTTCGTCTTCGTCTCGGGTGTGCGCTCGGGCGAGGTCACCAACGTCAGCCAGGTGCCCGCAGTCCGAGAACCCCGAGTTCGCCGACCTCGGCCCCGTGGTGGTCGCCGAGTTCGCCATGAGCACCGACGCCCGTGTGCCGGCGGACAGCCACATCGAGATCGTCCTGTCCAACACGCTGGGCAAGCGCGGGATCGCCGTCATGCCGACCGACAACTCGGTCGCCCACGTCGAGAAGGTCGGCGCGCTCGAGGACGGGGCGTACGTGACCCTGGAGCAGACCGACACGCTGGTGGACCTGCCCGAGTTCGGCCAGGACACCACGGACCTGCTCGAGGAGCTCGACGTCGAGGCCCTGAAGGCGCTGACCGGCTCGCTGGCCGACATCACCCAGGACCAGCGAGGCGACGTCGACCGCCTGTTCGAAGGCGTGCAGAAGATCTCGGACGTGCTGGTGAGACGTCGTGAGCAGCTCGGCCGTACCCTCGACCGCGCCGAGGCGTTGGTCGACGTGGCCGAGTCCCGCGACGACCAGGTGATCGAGATCATCGACAACTTCCAGGTCACCCTCGACACGCTGCTCGCCAAGCAGGACGAGATCGAGCGCCTGCTGGACGAGACCGCGAACACGTCCACGGTCGCTGCCGACTTCGTGTCCGAGCGACGGGCCCAGATCGACCGCGTCGTGGCGGACCTGACCACCACCCTCGACGTCGTCGACGCCCACCAGGTCGACCTCGCCCACACCGTGCCCTACCTGGCCGTCGGGCTCGAGGGCTTCTCCTCCATCGGCTACCTCAACGCCGAGAAGGAGGACACGGGCCAGTGGGGCAACGTCTTCACCACGGGGCTCGGCGCCGTCGGCATCGAGGCCACCCTGGGCTGCGGCAGCGCCTTCGACGAAGCCATGACCCAGCTGCTCGGCCCCGACCCCAGCTGCGACGGCTACAACCAGACCCCCGGACCGGACAACCCGACGCAGGACCCCGGGCCCGGTGAGGAGTCCGACAACGACGGCTCCGGCCCGGCCGCCTCCACGAGCGCCCTGGACGCCGTCTTCGGCGGGGGGCTGCGACTCGGGGCGCTGTCGTCGACCCAGGAGGGAGCACGATGAGCTCGCGCCCCCGCATCCGCGTCGCCGCGTTCGTCGCCGTCGTCGCCATGCTCGCGCTGGGACTGACGGCCTGCGGCCCGTTCGGGACGCCGGACGGCTACCTGGTCCAGGCCCGGTTCCCCCGCACCTTCAACCTGTTCCCCGGCTCCCCGGTGCAGATCCTCGGGATCGAGCGGGGCATCGTCACCACGCTCGACGTCGAGGAGGGCTCCGACACCGTCGTCGCCAGCATGCGGATCGAGTCGGACGTCGACCTGCCCGCCGACGTGCGCGCCGTCGTGCTCACCGACGCCCTGCTCGGCGAGCGCTACATCCAGCTCACCCCGGCCTACGAGGACGGGCCCACCTTCGAGGCCGGTGGCATGATCGAGGAGCCCGGCGACGTGCCGGCCGAGTTCGACGAGCTGCTCGACGCCCTCAACGACTTCGTGGACAACATCGAGGGCGGCGACCTCCCGCGGCTGGTCGACAACCTCGCCGCCGTCCTCGACGGCAACGGCGAGAACCTCGGCCAGACCCTCGAGTCGACCAAGGACGCCATCAACGTCCTGCGCGACTACGACGAGGACATCATCCGGCTGGCCTCCAAGCTGTCCGGCGTGAACGAGACCCTCAACACCCGCCGCACCGAGCTCGGGACCGTGGTGCAGGACTTCGCCGAGCTCAGCCGGGTACTGGCCGACCAGCGCGTCCCGCTGGACCGCTCGCTGTCCTCGCTGGCACGGCTCGCCGACGAGACGGGGCGGCTGCTGCAGACCAACCGCGGGCTGGTGGAGAAGGACGTGGACACGCTGACCCGGCTCGGCCAGACCGCGTCGCGCAACATCGACCACGTCTCCGCGATGTTGCTCAACTCCGCCGAGCTGTTCCGGAACGCGCGCCGCGCGGTCGACCGCGAACGCAACTGGCTCCCGCTGGTCAACAACACCGACGACTTCGTCAACTTCGGGCTCGAGACCATCCAGGACCGGCTCGGCGGACTGTGCGCCCGCGAGGGCCTGCCCACCGAGACGTGCGAGCAGCTGACCGGCCTCATCGACGGCATCGTGCCCGACGCCATCTGCCTGCCGCCCATCGTCCAGTGCGCCCCGGCCGACGAGTCCGGCGACGGACCGGCCCCGCTCGGCGACGTGCTCACCGAGACCCTCGAGCAGGGCGCCGCCAACATCGAGGGTTCCCCGCAGGAACGGCAGCAGGCCCAGGACTTCGTCGGCGGCGTCGTCGACTCCCTGGCCGGCGGCCTGCAGAGCGGGGGTGACCAGTGAGGACCCGGACCCGCTCCCCCCTCGTCCTCCTCGCCGTGCTGGCGCTGATCGTGTCGGGCTGCTCCCAGCTCAACCCCTTCAGCGAGGCCAAGACGCGCGTAACCGCGGCCTTCGACGACGTCAACGACCTCGTGCCCGAGGGTTCGGTCAAGTTCAACGACCTCGACGTCGGGCTGGTCGAGTCCATCGAGCTGACCGAGGACAACCGCGCCCTGGTCGCCATGCGGCTCAACCCCGACGCCCCGGTCCCCGCCGACGTCGAGGCCGTGCTCGCCAAGACCAGCGTCCTCGGCGAGCGCTACGTCGACCTGGTGCCCCTGGCGGACGACCCGGCCTGCTGCATCGAGGACGGCACCCGGATCGAGAAGACCTCGGTCCGGACCGACCTCGAGGACCTCGTGGCGGCGGGTTCCGGCCTGCTGGTCAACGTCAGCGCCGACGCGGTGCGGACCACCATCGAGGTCGGGGCGGAGGCCTTCGGCGGCCGGTCCGAGCTGATCTCCGGCTTCGTCGACGACGTCAACTCGCTGGTCTCGACCTTCGACGACAACTCCGACGACCTGGTGGCCCTCATCGACGCACTGGACCAGGTGACGGCGGCCTACGCGCCGAACGCGGCGAAGAACGCCGCCGTCCTCGAGGACCTGCGCACCGCCACCGCGGCACTGCAGGAACAGGACGAGCAGCTGCTCGACACGCTGCGCGACGTCACCGTGCTCTCCGACGAGGCCGTGGACTTCCTCGGCCGGCACCAGGACGAGGTCCACAACTTCGTCCGCCGCCTGCGCAAGCTGCTGCAGGAGGTCCAGGAGGCCAACGGCTCCATCGACGAGCTGCTCGAGGTCGGCCCGCTGTACACCCGGCAGCTCAGCCGGGGTGCGCTCAACGGCGAGGCCCAGGTCTGGCTGGACGTCATCGTCTGCGGCGTCCAGGACGAGCAGGGTGACGTCAGCCGCGACTGCACCCCGCCGAACCCGGGCCAGCGCGCGGAAGAACCGCCGTACTACCCGGTGCCCGAGGAGTGCTGGGACGACCCCGACCCCTGCACGAAGGAGGACTGAGCATGCGTGGCATCAGCCTTCGCGTCGGGACCAACGTCGTCGCGTTCATCCTGTTCGGCGTCGGGATCGTCACCCTCGCCCTGGCGACCTTCGCCAGTGGCCTGTTCCTGGACGACACCTACGACGTCTCCGTGGTCATCCCGGATGCCGGCGGTGTGCTGCCGCGCCAGGAGGTCACCGTCATGGGCCGCGCCGTCGGCACCGTGTCGAACGCCGAGCTGGTCGACGGCGGCGTGCGCCTGCGCTTCGCCGTCCAGCCCCAGTTCCACGTCCCCGACACGGCCCGCGTCCGGATCATCCGCCGCTCCCCCATCGGTGAGCAGGCCGTCGAGCTGACCCCGGTCCCGGCCGACGGCTGGACGGCGGCGGAGCGCGGCTCCGAGATCGCCGTGGACGAAGCGGTCGAGCCCACCACGGTGCAGACGCTGCTCGACAACACCGTCGAGCTGTTCGAGCAGGTCAGCCCCGAGAACACCGCGACCATCATCCACGAGCTCGCCGTCGCCCTCGACGGTCGCACCGACATCATCAAGGAGCTCAACGACTCCTCGCTGGACCTCGGGCAGACCATCCTCGACGGTCAGGACGAGTTCCGACGCCTGCTGGACACCTCCGAACCGCTGCTGACCACGCTCGACGACCACGCGGACGACCTCGTGGACCTCTTCGACAGCGGCGGCGACCTGGCCGAGGTCCTGGCCGAGAACCGCCCCAACGTCGAGGAGCTGCTGCGCACGGCTCCGTCACTGTTGGACGAGGCCACCCAGCTCGTGGTCGACGTGCGCCCCGACGTGCAGTGCCTGACCGACGACCTGATCCGGGTCAACGACATGCTGCTCGGACCGTCGACGGCCACCGGCGCCCCGGCACGGCTGTACGACTCCAAGCTGGACGAGGTCCAGCGGGCGATCGACGACCACCGCTTCTTCTTCCAGCTCGGCCTGCCCCTCGTCATCCAGCCCGACCCCGACACGGGGCTCGGGTGGGCCCGCGTCAAGTTCGAGCTGGACAAGCTCGGCTCGGGTGACCGCTACGACGAACCGCGACCGACCCCGGCCACCAAGCCCGGTGCGGCGTGCCAGACGGCCGAGTGGGGCACCGGCGTGAACGCGGTCCGCCAACCGGACCACCAGCCCGCCGACCCGACCTCCCCCGGCATCCTGTGGGCACCCCTGGTGGATCCCGTGGCCGGCCCGGGCCCGATCGGCGAACCGGGCGGGTCGCCGTCCAGCAGTGACGGCGGCAGCCGGGCACCCCTGCCCGCGACCGGCGGCGGTCTGGCACTCTTGGCCGTGAGCGCGACCCTCGGGTCGCTGATCGTCAGACGTCGCCGATGACCACGAGGCCCGCCGACATGACCGACACGCCCAAGGGCGAGGTCGCCGCCCCGCGCGACGACGAGGCCCCGGCCCCCGCACGTCCTGCGCGCCGTTCACGACTGGCCGTCGTGCTGCCGTGGATCGTGGCGGTGGTCTGCCTCGGGATCGCCGTGTTCGCCACGCTGCGCTGGCGCGACCTCGCCGACCGGCAGGCCAGCGTCGACTCCGCCCGCGCCGCCGCCGTCGCCTTCACCCAGGACCTGACGAACTGGGACGCCAGCGACGGGCTCGACGACGAGATCGAGGTGCTGCGCAACCAGGGCACGGGGCCGTTCCTGGACGAGATCGAGTTCGTGTTCGGCGGCAACGAGCTGACCAGCCAGCTCGAGGCCGACGGCGTCAGCGCCACCGGCAAGGTCGAGGAGGCCTTCGTCCAGGACCTCAAGGACGACATCGCCGAGGTCTTCACCGTGGTGTCGGTCACCTACGACGCCGACGAGGTGCAGGACCGCCTCGACCCCGTGAACTTCCCCGCCAGCCTCGTGCTGGAGCGGGCCGGGGACGGCGGCTGGCTCGTGCGCGAGGTCACCATCCCGAACTCCAACCAGCTGGGGCAGCTCATGGCCCCGCCGACGGAGGGCTGACATGACGACCAGCACCTACAGCGAGGTGCTCGTGGGCACCGACGGGTCCCCGACGGCGGCCTGCGCGGTCCATGCCGCGGGTGCCGTGGCGCAGGCCCTGTCCGTGCGGGCCACGGTGGTCACCGCCTGGTACCGCGACCACGTCGACGACTACGACAAGATCGCCAACGCCGGGGCCGACCCCACCTCCGCGGGGGCGCGCAACAGCGCGTGGGCCACCGACGTGACCGTCGACGCCGCCGCCATGCTGCGGACCGCCGGCGCGGAGGACGTGCACACCGCGACGCCCGAGGGCGGGCCCGCCGACGGGCTGGTGCGGCTCAGCGAGGACCGTCCCGGGTCGCTCATCGTCGTCGGCACCGTCGGCCTGGACCGCACGGCCGACCGCCTGCTCGGCAACATCCCCCACCAGCTCACCCACCACGCCCACGGCGACCTGCTGCTCGTGGCCCGCGGCGAGTGCGACGACAGCATCTCGTGGGACTCGGTGGCACTGGCGACCGACGGGTCCCCCACCGCCGCCCTTGCGATCGAGCACGGCATGTCGCTGGCCCGCTCGCTGGGTGCCTCGACGACGCTGCTGACCGTGGCCTCCTCCGAGGACCGTGGGAGCGCACCCTCGAGGCCACCGGCGTGGAGGCGGACGACACGCGCGTGGCCATCGGGCGCGACGTCACCGACACCCTGATCGAGGCCGCCGCGGACTTCGACATGCTCGTGCTCGGCAACAAGGGCATGAGCGGGCCGTCGCGGCTGCTCGGCTCGGTGGCCAACAGCGTGACCCACCACCTGCCGACCGACCTCCTGCTCGTCAACACCACGAGGTGACCCCATGACGCTCAACTACGTCACGAACTTCGAGCCCATCGGGGCCGGCATCGGGTTCGGCGGGCCGAGCCTCCACCACCCGCCCGAGGACTACGACAAGCACGACGACCCGGTGTTCCCGGGGAACACGGTCATCGACGACCCGGCCATCTCGGTGCGGGGACTGACCAAGTCCTTCGGCAAGAACACGGTGCTCGAGGACATCACGATCGACTTCCCCAAGGGCGCGATCACGACGGTCCTCGGCCCGTCCGGGACCGGCAAGTCGGTGTTCCTGCGCAACGTCATCGGGCTCCTCAAGCCGGACAAGGGCGAGGTCTGGGTCGGCGACGACAACATCCCGACCCTGAACCGCCGTGACCTTCTCGAGGTCCGCAAGCGCTTCGGCGTCCTGTTCCAGGACGGGGCGCTGTTCGGCTCCATGAACATGTACGACAACACCGCCTTCCCGCTGCGCGAGCACACCAACAAGTCCGAGAAGGAGATCCGCTCCATCGTCATGGAGAAGCTCGAGCTCGTCGGGCTCGAGGGCGCGGTCGACAAGCTCCCGGACGAGGTCTCCGGCGGCATGAAGAAGCGCGCCGGGCTGGCTCGCGCGCTCGTGCTCAACCCCGAGATCCTGCTCTTCGACGAACCCGACTCGGGCCTCGACCCCGTGCGCACCGCCTTCCTCAACGACCTGGCCCGCGACATCGTCAAGGAGTACGGGTCGACGATCATCATCGTCACCCACCACATCCCCTCGGCCCAGCAGGTCGCCGACTACGTCGGGATGCTCTTCCGTCGCAACCTCGTCGCCTTCGGCAAGGTCGACGACATGTTCAACTCCTGGTACGCCCCGTGCCAGCAGTTCCTGCACGGCATCACCGACGGGCCCATCGGCATGTCCGAGGAGCGCGACCGACCGGAGCTGCTGTACGGTCGGCAGCTCCGTCAACCTCAGTGAGGGGCACGCAGGCTCGGCCTCACCGGGGCGCACGCTGGCTACGCTCGCGCTGACGCGACCCAAGCGACCAGCAAGTGAGGCCCGCCGTGGCAGAAGCCGAAGAGCTCGAGAACCTCCTCAAGGGGCAGGGCCAGGCGTTCCAGAAGCTGTTCGAGCAGCGGATCCTGTTCCTCAAGGGCCCGCTCGAGGACGACAAGTGCGACCAGCTCGTCGCGCAGCTGCTCGCTCTCGACGCCGACAGCGACAAGGACATCACCCTGTACGTGAACTCCCCCGGCGGGATCATCACGGGGATGTTCGCGATCTACGACACGATCCACCTGCTCAAGTCCAAGGTGAACACCCGCTGCATCGGGCTGGCAGCCTCCGCCGGGGCGTTCCTGCTGTCCACCCCGTCGGGCCATCGGCAGGCCACCGCCAACGCCCGGATCATGATCCACCAGCCGCTCGGCGGCGCACGGGGCACGGCCAAGGACATCGAGATCCAGGCCAAGAACATCCTCTGGATGCGCCAGCGCATCAACGAGATCTTCGCCGAGAAGACCGGCAAGCCGGTCGAGCAGATCCAGGAGGACACCGACCGCGACAACTGGATGACCGCCGAGGAGGCCCTCGAGTACGGCCTCATCGACGAGGTCGTCCGTCCGGGCAGCGGCAGCTGAACGCCCCGCCCGGCGCCTGCCCCACCCTGCGGACCCCGCAGCTCGTGCTGCGCCCGTTCCGCGAGGACGACCTGGACGCCTACCACGCGGTCGTCGCCTCCCCGGAGGTGGCGACCGCGCTGGCGTCGGATCCCGTCCCCACACGCGCCGACGCCTGGGAGCAGATGGCGGTCTTCCTCGGGCAGTGGCAGCTGCGGGGACACGGCCAGTGGGCCCTCGAGGAGCAGGCGACGGGGCGCCTGGTCGGCCGCGCCGGGCTGCACCAGCCCGAACGCGTCGACTGGCCCGGGCTGGAGGTCGGCTGGACGCTGCACCCGGACGCGTGGGGCCACGGCTACGCCACCGAGGCGGGGCGCGCCGCCATCGAGTACGCGTTCACCGTCCTGGACCGGGACGAGGTCGTCAGCGTGATCGCCCCGACCAACACGCGATCCCAGTCGGTGGCGCGCCGACTCGGGCTGACGCTGCGCGACGAGCGCGAGATGGCCTGGGCACCCGGGATGCGGCTCGGGATCTGGCACCGCCATCGCCGGGACGGGTGATCCCCTACCGTCGCTGGACCGCACACCCGCGACCGGCAGGCCTGCGATGGCCCATCCCACGCCCCGACCCGACGCCGACCCACCGGCGTGGTCCCCGCTGCCCGACGGCTCCGCGCACGCCCAGTTCGTCTCGCTGGTCCTGGCCGTGCTCGACCGGGCCGCGATGCACGTCGCGGACACCGACGGGTCGACCTGGCGCGTGACCGACGACGCGGGCGCGGACCTGCGCGTGGACCTGCGCACCGTGGCGACCCTGTGCCGGGACGCGGACCGGGATGCCTGGCCCGAGCTGGTCGTCGAGCACCTGGCCCCGCTCCTGGCCCCCGACCCGCTGGCCGAGCTCGAGCAGGACCCCGACGCCCTGCGGGCCGCCGTCCGCGTGCGCCTGTACCCCGCCGAGGCCCTCGAGGGCGACCACGTGTCGCCACCGTTCCGCGAGGCGACCGAGGGACTGTGCGAGGTCGTGGTCGTGGACACGCCCGACGCCGTGGTCGTGGCCGAGGCCGACCGGTTCGACGTGCTCGACCTGTCCGTGCGCGAGCTGTTCCGGCTCGGACGGGACAACCTGCGGGCGCACGAACCACTGGCGCTGGAGGAGCGCACCGAGGGCCCGGTCGAGCTGCTCCTGGCCGAGGACGACAGCTTCTACACGGCGACCTGGGCGCTGCTGCTCGACGAGGCCGTGGAGCTGCCACCGGACGGGGCGCTGGTCGTGGTCCCCAGTCGTCATGCACTGGTGGCCCACCCGTTGCGGGACGGCGACGCCGTCCGGGCGGTCCAGACGCTGCTCGCCATCGCGCACCGACACGTCGCGGAGGCCCCCGGCGCCCTCAGCGCCGACCTCTACTGGTTCCACGACGGGGGGTTGCATCGCCTCCCGACCGAGGAACGCGACGACGGCCAGCTGGCCTTCCACCCGCCGGACGACTTCGTCGAGGTGCTGAACCGGCTCGTCGCGGGGTGACGCCGGTCAGGCGTCGACGTCCCACCACAGGGCGTTGGCCTCGCGCTGGACGGGCGGCGGGGCGTCCTCCAGCGCCGCCGCCACGTCGTCGTCCCGGTCCTCGGGCAGGCACAGCCGGGTGCGCACCATCACCACGGCGTCCTGCGGGTCGGCGTGCGACCAGAGCGTGCCCTCGGTCCAGGTGCGACGGTGGGCCGTGATGCCGGCCTCGGCCAGCACCGCGACGACGTCGTCGACAGTCGGGCCGTCGGGGCGGTCGATGCCGTGCAGGCGCTGCCAGTACGGCGTGGTCCACGCCATGGGATGGACCGTCGGCAGGACCAGGACGACCCGGCGTCGTGCCACGCGGTGGCAGGCGCGCACGAACGCGTCCGCATCCGGGACGTTGTAGAGCACGTCCTGGGCGACGACCACATCGTGGGAGGCGTCGGCGACCTGGCCGGCATCACCGGGCCACGTGCCCCGGATGGTGGCGACCTCGACACCGAGCGCCAGGGCCGCCTCGCGGTAGGCGACCAGCATGTCGGCCGAGCTGTCCACGCCCGTCAGCGCGGTCGCGGGCGGGACCAGCGGCAGGCTGCCGGCTCCTCCGCCGCAGCCCACGTCCAGGACCGAGCCACCCTCCCCCAGCGCCTCCCGGGCCAGCTCGTGGCCCGGCGTGGGCTGCTCGCGCTGGCGACGGGCACGGTCGGCAAAGCCACCCACCGAGAACCCCCACGGGGACACCGGCGCGGCCGCGAGCACCTCGTCGGGGATCGCCCAGGCCGCCAGCTGGGCACGCCACCGGGCCGCTGCGTCCTCCCCGCCCGTCATCCGTGCACCGCCCCGACGGCAGCGACCATCGCCGCCCCGATCCGGTCGACGTCCGCGGCGGTCGAGACGTACGGGGGCATCGTGTAGACGAGGGAGCGGAAGGGACGGACCCACACGCCGTGGCGCAGCGCCTCGCGCGTGACGGCCACCACGTCGACGGGGCCGTCGAGCTCGATGACGCCGACCGCCCCGAGCACGCGGACGTCCCGGACGCTGTCCAGGTCCCGGGCCGGGGCGAGCGAGCGCTGCAGGCCGTCGGCCACCGCCCGGACCTGGTCGGTCCACCGGCCGTCGAGCAGGCGCACCGAGGCCAGGGCGACCGCGCAGGCCAGGGGGTTGGCCATGAACGTGGGTCCGTGCATCAGGGCTCGCTGGGGCGACGCGGTCACGACGTCCGCGACCGCATCGGTGCACAGCACCGCGGCCAGCGTCATGGTCCCGCCGGTCAGCGCCTTGCCGACGCACATGACGTCCGGTGCGACGTCGGCCCACTCGCAGGCGAACAGCGCGCCGGTCCGGCCGAACCCCGTGGCGATCTCGTCGGCGACCAGGAGCAGGTCGTGCTCGTCGGCGATGCGGCGCAGTGCCGCGAGGCAGCGCGGGTCGTAGGCGTACATGCCCCCGGCCCCCTGCAGCACGGGTTCGACCACGACCGCCGCGAGCTCGTCGGCGTGGGCGGCCACGACGTCCTCGGCCTCGCGGACCCAGTCGTCGACCGCCGCGTCGGGCGCCGGACCGGGGCGCCCGTCCGTGCAGTCCGCGGCGGGCGGCCGCGGCAGGAAGACCTGCTCGGGCACCAGGGAGGGGAACAACGCGTGCATGCTGTCCACCGGGTCGCAGACGCTCATCGCCCCGACCGTGTCGCCGTGGTAGGCGCCCCGCAGCGCGACGAATCGCCGCCGATCGGGGCGCCCTCGGGCCGCCTGGACCTGCACCGCGAGCTTGAGCGCCACCTCGATCGACACCGACCCGGAGTCCGCGAAGAACACGTGCGCGAGCGGGTCCGGGGCGATGCGGACGAGCTCCTCGGCCAGCGCCACCGCCGGCTCGTGGGTCAGGCCGCCGAACATGACGTGGCTGAAGCGGTCGACCTGCGCGTGCAGGGCCGCGTCGAGGGCCGGGTGGCCGTGCCCGTGCACGGCACACCACCACGAGCTCATGGCGTCGATCGCCTCGACGTGCTGCCCGTCGGCGTCCTCGAGCTCGAGCACGACGCCGTCGGCGGCGTGGACCGCGTAGGGCGCAGGGCCGTCCAGCGGGGCGTACGGGTGCCACAGCAATCCACGGTCACGGGCGATCAGGGACGGAAGCGCTGCAGCCATGACGTCACCGGGGTCCTGCACGTCGCGGTCAGGCGGGAGCGGGAGCCTCTTCGCCCTCGACGTAGAGGTAGTACTCCTAGCAAAGGGCGTGCCGCCGCATGACAGCCAACGTAGCAATGTGCCGCTGACCTGCGGAAACACACGCGTGCAATTCGGTCGGCTGTCACCGCGGGACAGCGTTTGCCGGCTCTCGCGTTGTCACGCCGTTGTCACGAGGGCCGTTCCGGTCGAGTTCGCCAGTGGGTCGCCTCGTGTGTCTCAATCGCCACGGATGGGTAGGGAACGGACTCTCACCCGCTCGCGACTCAGGCTGATGACTGCCCCCTCCTCGAGGTCCGTGGCCACCATGGGGAGCGCGGCGACCAGCAGCTCCGCCTGCTCGTCGGGAGTCAGGTGGTCGGGCGACCGGAGGAGGACGACCGACGGACGCGTCGCGCCGGCCACGGCAAGCAGGCCGCCGAAGTCGGCGTCCGAGGTCACCACCGCCCGATCCTCGGCAGCCGCCCAGTCGAAGATCACCGGGTCGTCGGTGTTGCCGAGGCCGACCTCGGTCACGTGGACGACGTCGTAGCCGACGTCGGCGAGGCGACGTGCCACCCGAATCGAGAGGTTCTCGTCGACGAGCAGCCTCATCCGGCCGCGGGGAGGTCCATGACCCGCTCGCGTGTGTAGGCCGCCGCGAACTCCAGAGCCGCCAGGACGTCCTCACGATCCAGCTGCGGGTAGTCCGTCAGGATGTCGTCGATGGACTGACCCGCGGCGAGCTGACCAAGGACGGCGCTGACGGTGATCCTCGTGCCGCGTATGCAGGGAAGCCCCTGCATGCGAGCGGGATCCACAGAGATTGTTCGAAGGCCATGGCCGAAGGGTACGCCAGCCCCTCCCCCGCGGTCCACGTCCCGCTCCGGGGCGGCGCAGTCGCGGCACCCGCCGATCGTGATCACGTCGACGACGCGTCTAGCGTGACGACGACCGGAGGTGGGACGACATGAAGAGAACGTGGCTGACCATCCAGGTCGAGCTGGTCTCCGGACGGGGCGAGTACTACTGGCCACGACCGGGGCGGATCTTCGTAGCCCGGCGGTCCTTCACGTTCCGGCAGCTGGCCAACGCCATCAACCTTGCCTTCGGCCGCTGGGAGCTTGCCCATCTGCACCGCTTCGTGCTGGGTGACGGCACCGAGATCGTGCCCGTCGCGTGGTGGGACGAGGTGGACGACGACACCGCCGACGATGAAGCGACGACCCTGTCGCGCCTGCAGCTGGACGAGCAGTTCGCCTACGAGTTCGACCTGGGCGACGGCTGGGAGCACCTCTGCACGGTCGGACCGGAGCGGGTCGATCCCGGCGAGGTGTACGGACCCGAGCCGGACGACCCTGCTCCGTACTTCGGCTGGGGCAACCTGCCCGACCAGCACGGCCGGCAGTGGGGCAGCGACGACGGCTCCACCACGCCGCCGCCACAGCCGGACCCACCGACCTCGGACCTGCCCCCGCTCATGCCCTGGTGGGGCAACTGGCAACCACCCACGGGGGCGCTGCCGGGCATCCTGCCACCACTGCGCGACTGGGACCCCGACGCGTACGCGGCCCTCCGAGGCGCGGTTCACCGCGGCGACGGTCAGGCGGCCATGGACCTGCTCGTCGACCGGGTCCCTGCAGAAGCCGCCCAGCTGGCCGGCGACGGCCTGCTCCTGGCCGTCGAACAGGACGTGGCTGCTGACGCTACTGCCCTGGCGCGCGACCTCGCCGAGCACCTACGCGGCCAGTTCGACCCGGGCGCCATCACCCTCGCGAACGAGCTCGACGCCGTCTGCGGGGACGACGCAGCCCCAGTCCTCACCGCTGTGCCCGTGGAGCTCGGCGAGCTGTCGATGCACCTCGAGTCCGGTGACGACCTCGGTGGTGGCCGGCTCAACCTGATGACCGGGCAGATCTGGCCCGTCGACGCCGAACTGGTCGCCGACGACCTCGAGGACTGGGACGAGCCAGACCGGTGGCTGGACGTCACGCCCATCGGATCGCGCGCGGCCTGGCAGGACATGCGCGACTTCGCAGGCACGATCGAGGACGGTGAACTTGGCGAGCGACTGCTGCAGGCCATCGCCGGCCGCGGTGCCTTCCGTGCCTTCCGGATCCTGCTGGACGACCACCCCGAGGCCCGCGATGCCTGGCGCATCTTCGCCGAGGAGCGGACGCGCGGCCGCGCACGTGAATGGCTGGCCGGCCACGGCTACCGCCCCGCGCGCCCTACGGACGCCTGACCCGGCCCCAGTCCGCGACGAAGCACCGAAGATCGCCCGTCCGTATCACCGATGGAGCGGCATGCGGGTTCGGC
>CAWCLK010000029.1:0-30652 GCA_963796225.1 uncultured bacterium | reverse complement strand
GTGAGGGGGCGCGGACGACTCGGCGTCACGGGGCCAGGCCGAGGCGGGTCCGGACCGCGGGGCGCACCTGCTCCGTGGGGCGCTGCAGCACTCGGCGCAGCGTGGCCGCGTCCAGGCGTGCGTCGGCCGGCGGGCACGTCGACGGGTCGGCGGGACCGTCGAGGGCGACGACCACCCCCCGTGCGGTGCTGGCCAGCACGCGGGCGGACGGATCGCTGACGGCCCACGCCAGCTCCGGCGGGGCGGGGGTCGGGCCGCCGAGCAGGACCGCGACCGTCGCGACCTCGTGCTCGGCGAGGTCGGTGCGGTAGCCGGCGCAGTCGGCGTGGCCGCGGAACCCGCCGTCGGCGGTGATGACGTGGGGGACGCGCAGGGTGTTGGCCAGGTCGGGGCCGAGGAAGGGGTACGTGAGGGGGAACCCCGAGACGGCCACGGTCGTGGGGGAGACGGGCGGCACGGCCGCGAACAGCGGCGTGTAGGCCGCCAGGGCCGTGGAGGCGGGACGGGTCCAGCGCGCGTTCGTGTGACGCGCTTCCAGCGGGCCGGTCAGCGCCACGGCCGCCACGAGGGCGGCGACACCGGCCGCCGTCCGCAGCCATCGGGCCGGGACCGTGGTGCGGGTCGCGGCCACCACGGCCACCAGCGCCGCGGCCAGCGCCAGCACCCGCGCCTCGGGACCCTCGATCGCCCAGGCACGCCCCGGCGCCAGGCCCAGCACCGCGACCGCGGCAGCCAGCATCGCCGGCCAGCTGCTGCGCGTGGCCGCCGTCGTGGCCAGGGCGGCCAGCACCAGCGCGGGCCACAGGTAGCGCAGGTTGGCGGTGAACAGCACGGGCTCTCCGGGCGGGCCCAGCGCGGTGGTCGGCAGCACCACGTACGCGGCGCCGGCGAGCACCGCGGCGAGGGCGAGCCCGCGCGGCCACCCCGCCCCGCGACGCACGGCCAGGACCACCCCGAGGGCGAGGAGGCCGAGCAGCAGCGGCCACGCGACCCCGAAGAACAGCCGCAGGCCGGGCAGGAACCAGTCGCGGACCACCGCCGGGTCGTCGAGGTAGGTCGCCACCGACGGCTCGGCCGCGCCCGGCAGCGGGGCGGGACCGCCGAACAGGGGGAGGCCCGGGAAGGGCGTGCCGATCTCGATCAGGTTGCGGGCGTACCACCAGCCACCGACCAGCACGGCGGGGACGGTGAGCCCCAGCGTCGTGACCAGACGCCGCCCCGCCGGGGCCACGGCGACGGCCACCGCGGCGACCAGGGCCACCGCGGGCGTCACCGGGAGCTTGGTCCCCGCCGCGATCCCGAGGGCCACGCCGGCCACCACGACCGCCCCGTCACGGGCACCGTCGGCGCGGCCCGGCACCGCGTCGACCAGGACGGCCACGGCGGCGGCGAGGAAGGCCACGGCCGTCCAGTCGACGTGCACCCAGCCGCCGTACACCGCCCCGTACAGGGGGCTGCACAGCAGGGTGGTCACCAGCGTCACCGCGGTCCACGGCCGTCCCCAGCGGCGCCCCGCCACCCATGCCGCCAGCACGAGCAGCGCGGCGGCGGCCCCGTTGACCAGCACGACCAGCAGCTCGTGGCCGCCGTGCAGCAGCAGGGCCCGCAGTGCCTCGTCGTTGCTCGGGTACCAGCCGGACGGATGCCCGACGTCGAGCACCTGGACGGGCAGCAGCCGTCCCGTCCGCGCGTACCCCGCCGCATGGGTGAGGTGGTAGTGCAGCCCGTCGACGTCGGCGAACCCGCGCCGCACGGTGGGCACGACCGCCACGGTCCACTGGACCGCGGTGGCGGCGAGCAGCCCGATCCCGACCAGCCGGACGGCGGCGTGCTCGGCCACGGCGGGCAGCGGGGCCGCGGGCGCTGCGGTGGCGGGGCGCGTCCGGGCCAGCCCCGTGGCGCCGGCCGCCACGATCGCGACCGCGCCGGCCACCGGCCAGGGCGCGAACGCGCCGACCAGCCCGAGCACCTGGGCGACCACCAGCACCGTGCCCGTCCCCAGCACGACGGTCCCCAGCGTCGCCGTGGCCGGTGGGACCTCCTCGGACAGCAGGACCCGGCGCCAGCCGCGCCCCGCCACGCCGGCCGCGACCACCACCATGGTCGGGGCGAGCCACTCGAGCACCAGCACCCCTGTCGGACGGGGCGCCACGCTAGCGGCGGGGGTGGGCCGGCCCGTCTGGCATCCTGCGCCCGGCTGTCGACGTGCGCGAAGGAGGTGCGGGTGGCTCGCGTGCTGTGGGTCTCGGCCGAGGTGCCCCACCACACCGGGTGGGGCGGGCCCATCCGCCAGGCCCACCTGCTGGACGGGCTCGCGGCGCGGGCCGAGGTCGACCTGGTGGTGACCGGGCAGGTCACCGACCCGCGGGTCCGCGCCGCCTGCCGCACGGTGACCGAGCTGGACGTCCCGGCGCTGCGTCCCGAGACCCGCGCCCGTCGCTGGGCACGCAGCCTGCGGCCGTCCTCCCCGCCCGAGGAGCTGGCCCTGGCCCGCGGGCGCTGCGACGCGCTGGCGGCTGCGCTGCCGTCACCGATCACCCAGGACGTCGTGCTGGTGCAGCACAACGAGCTGGTCCCGCTGCTGCCGCCCCCCGGCGTCCCGCGGGGGGCCCGGTGGGTGCTGGACCTGCACCACCTGCTCAGCGTCCGGCATGCCCACGAGGCCGCACGCGTCGGCGGGCGGCAGGGGGCCTACCACCGCCTCGAGGCCCGGCGGGGCCGGCGGGTCGAACGGGACGCGCTCGCCCGCGTCGACCGCGTGCTCGTCTGCTCCCCCGAGGACGCGGCCGTGCTGGGTGGCCGCGCGACCGTCGTCCCCAACGGCGTGGACGTCGACGCGGTCGTGCCCGCCCGGCTGCCCACCGCCCCCCGCATCGTGTTCACCGGCCACCTGTCCTACGCCCCGAACACCGAGGGCGTCCGCTGGCTGGCCACGCAGGTCCTGCCGGCGGTTCGCGCCCGCGTGCCGGAGGTGGCCGTGGACGTGGTGGGCCGCACCCCGCTCGACGAGGTCCGGGCGCTGGTCGACGCCACCGCCGGGATGCGACTGCACGCCGACGTGCCCAGCATCGCCCCGTTCCTGGCCGACGCCCGTGTCGCCGTCGTCCCGGTCCACATCGGGTCGGGCACGCGGCTGAAGGCGCTGGACGCCATGGCCGCGGGGCGCCCGGTCGTCGGCACGACCATCGGGCTCGAGGGACTGGACGTGGTCGACGGGCAGGACGCGCTCGTGGCCGACGATCCGGTCGCGTTCGCCGACGCCCTGGTGCGCGTGCTGACCGACGACGCCCTCGCCGACCGCCTGGCCACGGCGGGCCGGGCGACGGCCGAGCGGTTCGGGTGGGCCGGGCTCGGTGACCGGTTCGCCGACGCGGTGCTCGATGCGGAGGCGCGGGCGTGACCGGCGCACCCCGCGACGCGGTCACCGTGCTCGTCCCCACCGTCGGGCGCACGGCCGGGCTGCGTCGGCTGCTGGCGGCGCTGGCCGACCAGGTCGACCCGGGGATCCCGTGGGAGGTGCTGGTCGTCGACAACGCGGCCACCCCGGCGGCGGCGACGCTGGTCGCCGAGGTCGAGGACGCCCGACCGCTGCCCGTCCCCGTCGCGGTCGTGCACGAGCCCCGGGCCGGTGCCGCCCACGCCCGCACGCGGGGCGTGGCGGAGGTCACGACCCCGCTCGTGGCCCTGCTCGACGACGACGTGGTCCCCGCGACCGACTGGCTGCGCCGGCTGGTCGCCCCGTTGGCCGACGCCACCGTCGACGGGGTCGGCGCGACGGTGCTGCTGGACCCCGACGCACCCCGTCCCGCCTGGCTCGACGTCGAGCTCGCCCCCTACCTCACCCACCTGGAGCTCGGGCCGGCCCGTGACCTCGTCGGCGACGACTTCCTGCTGACCGCCAACGCCGCGTTCCGGACCGAGGTGCTGCAGGCGCTGGGCTTCGACCCGGTACTGGGGCCACGCCCCGGCGTGCACCTCACCAACGACGACCTCGACCTCACCCGCCGGGCGCTGGCCGCCGGCCTCCGCCTGGTGTGGCAGCCGGACGCCGTCGTGGTGCACGACCTGCCCGGCCGACCGCGCGCGGCTGCGATGGCTGCTGCGACGGGTGATGGCGCAGGGTCGGTCGGACTACCTCCTCGACGTCGAGGCCTACCGGCGGCGCAAGGTGCGGGGACTGCGGGTGGCGTGGCAGGACGTGGTCGGGGCGCCCCGCCGCTGGGTGGGCCGCACCCCCGGGACAGCGGCCTACGCCGCACACCTGCTGGCGGACACCGCCCACGCCGTCGGCTTCGCGCGCCAGGCCCTGGCCACGTGGCGGTCGGACCGTGGTGGGAGGACGCCGTGACCCCCGACGTCAGCGTCGTCGTGCCGACCTACCAGCGGCGGGCCAGCCTGGGGCGGACCCTCGCGCGGCTGCTGGCCCAGGACCACCCGTCCTTCGAGGTCGTGGTCGTCGACAACGGCACCACCGACGGGACCGCCGACGACCTCGCCACGTGGGCGGCCGGTGACGACCGGGTGCGGGTGCACCGCATCGAGGTGAACCGGGGACCGGGACCGGCGCGCAACGCCGGGTGGCGCGCCGCCCGCGCCCCGCTGGTCGCCTTCACCGACGACGACACCGAGCCCGACGACGGCTGGTTGCAGGCCCTGACCGCCCCGTTCGCCGCCGGCGCCGACGTCGTGATGGGCCGGACGACCCCGACCGAGGAGGCCTGGGCCGACGCCGGTCCGTACAGCCACTGGGTCCGGGTCGAGCAGCCCATGCCGTGGTTCCCGACCTGCAACATCGCCTACCGCCGTGAGCTGCTCGACCGCGTCGGCGGGTTCGACGAGTCCTTCACGGCGGCCTTCGGCTCCTCCTTCGGCGACGACACCGACCTCGCCTGGCGGGTGATGGAGCTGGGGGCCGACGCCCGCTTCGCCCCGGCAGCGCTGGTCCACCACGAGGTCACGCCCTCGGACCTGCCCGCGTACGTGCGCGCGGCGCGGCGGCGGGGCGGGGTCCCCACGGTCGTCGCACGCCACCCCGGCCTGCGTGCGCAGCTGCCGCTGCCCTACGTCTACGTGGAGGCCCACCGTCCCGCGGCGCTGGCGGCGGTCGGGCTCGCGGTCCTGGCGGTGCGCCCCCGGTCGCGGTGGGCCTGGGCGGCCGCGGCGGTGCTCGGGCGTCCCTACGTGGCGTTCCGCACCCGCGGGACCGGGGTGCGGCCGGGGCGGCACGGCACCGCCCCGTGGACCATCGCGGGCCTGCTGGCGGCTGACCTCGCCGAGATGGCGGTCGTGCTGCGCCACGCCGTCAAGGACCGCGCCCCGCTGCTCTGAGGCCCCGCTGCTCTGAGGCCCCGCTGCTCTGAGGCGTCAGTCGGGCAGGGGGTGCAGCCCCGCAGCAGGGCGGGCGCGGACCGCGGAGAAGGGCGGGGCGCCCCGGTCGCCGACGAGCGCCCACAGCAGCTCGGTCCAGGCTCGCCGGGCCCGCTGGCGCAGCGTGCGGGGGCGAGGCTGGAAGCCGGGGCCGAAGGGCATCCCCAGCACGTCGTGCTCGAGGAGGTCGAACCCGGTGGCGTCGAGCATGCGCAGGTGCGCCAGCCGGTTGGCCAGCGCCCAGGTCCGCTGGTCGCCCCGCACCCGTTGCACGGGGGTTCGCCGGTGGACCAGGCTGAGCCACGGGTCGACGTGCTCGACCGAGAGCAGCTCGCCGCCACACACCCGCCGCATGGCCAGCAGCGCCCGGAACGGGTCCCGCAGGTGCTGCAGCAACGCCCCGCACACCACGACGTCGAAGGTGCCGAGTGTGTCGGGGTCGAGGTCGTACACGCTGCAGCTGACCCGTCGGACGCTCGACCCGTACACCTCGTGGGCCAGCCGGAACCCGACACCGACCGGCTCCTGGCCGCGGGTGAACCCGGCGGGGACCCGCCGCGGGAGCCAGTCGAGGTCGGCGGCGTCGTCGAGGTCGATGGCCACCACCTCGGCGGCACCGCGGCGTTCGAGCTCGAAGGCGTAGAACCCGTCGAAGGTCGCCACGTCGAGGCAGCGCTTGCCGCGCACGTCCGGCCACGGGAGCCGGGCGGCGGCCTCGCGCAGGTCGAACTCACCGGGGGTGACCACGCCGGGCGCGAGCTCCAGCGTGTGGTACCAGCGGGTGGCGTCGATGCGTCGACGCAGCTCGGCGAGGTCCAGCGTGCTCATGGGGTACCCGCCGCGGGGGGGTGGAGGTTCGGATGGGGGCGGGCCACGATCGCGGAGAACACCGGGTCGGTCGTGCCGGCCAGGGCCCGGCGTGCCAGCCGCGTCGCCGCACGCTTCCAGCGCGGCGTGCCCGCGCGCGCGTCCATGGCCTGCCCCGTCGCCCCGCGGGCCATCCCGAGTCGCGTCCGGGTGACCACGTCCCAGCCCGCCATGTCGAGCAGGTGGGCGTGCGCGGCGACGTTGCCGACCGCCCACGTGTAGTTGGCGCCCCGCAGCACCCGGACGGGGCGGCGGGGCAGCAGCAGCGACGTGGTCTCGTCGACCAGCTCGACCGACAGCAGCTGGCCCCGGCAGACCCGGCGCATCGCCTGCAGCGCGAGGTGCGGGTCGCGCAGGTGCTGCAGCAGCGCCCCGCACACCACGACGTCGAAGGTGCCGAGGACGTCGGGGTCGAGGTCGTACACGCTGCACTCGACCCGGCGGACCTGCGAGCCGCGTGCCTCGGCCGCCAGGCGGAACCCGACGCCGATGGGCTGCTGGCCGCGGGCGTGCCCCGCAGGCACCTGACGGGGGAGCCAGTCGAGGTCGGCGGCGTCGTCGAGGTCGACCGCGACGACCTCCGCCGCCCCGCGGTCCTCCATCGTGAAGGCGTAGAAGCCGTCGTAGGTCGCCACGTCGAGGCATCGCAGCCCGGTCAGGGCGGGCCAGGGCAGGGCGTCGACACTTCCGCGGAGGTCGAACTCGCCGGGCGTCACCACGCCGGGTGCGAGCTCCATGGTGTGGTACCAGAACGGCACGGCGGCGATCTGCTGGGCGAGCTCGTCCGTCGCCATGGGCCCCTCCGCGTCGCGCGGCCGTGCCGACCGCGTCGGCGCGCACCCTAGACCCGGGCATGGCGGGTCCCGGCCCTCACTACGGTTGCGCCGACGAGAGCAGGGGACGCACGTGACAGCGACGGCGGGTGGGGGCCGGTGGGACCTCGACCGGCCCGTGTTCGTGGTCGGCCCGCCCCGCTCCGGGACCACGCTGCTGCAGGTGCAGCTGTGCCGCCACCCGGACCTGTGGGTGCTGACGGAGACCCACCTGCTGGACCTCTGGTCCGCCCGGCACCCCGGCCTGCGGGATGGCGACGCGGACGCCTTCGCGGCGTACTGGGAGGCGTTCACCCCCACCGACGCCTTCGGCTACCTCGAGCTCGATGCCCGCGCCGTGGCGGACCGGGTGCACGCCCACGGGGGCTACCGGGCCACCGACGTCCTCGCGGCGATGCTCTGCGAGGCGGCGGCCTCGCGGGGCGTCCCGCGGGTCGGCGAGAAGACCCCCGACCACGCCCACCACGTCGACCGGCTGTTCGACGCCTTCCCGGACGCCCGCGTGCTGTGGTTGCTCCGCGACCCGGTCGCCACCGTCGCCTCGGAGCTGGCCCTGGACCGGGACTGGACCACCGACGTCCCCGCGGTGGCCGCGCGACGCTGGGCGGCGGGCGCCGCCCCGCTGCGCCAGTGGCAGGACGACCCCCGGGTCGCCATCGTGCGGTTCGAGGACCTCGTGGCCGACCCGGTGGCCGGCCTGCGCCGCGCGTGCGAGCACGTGGAGGTGGCCTGGGACCCGGCGCTGCTGGCCGACGAGGGCGGCCACGACGCCTACGTCCACGGCCGCCGCGACCCATGGGGGCAGCTCGACCCGAGCGCCGGCGAGGCGCCCGCCGACCTGTCGCCCCGGGCCCTGGAAGCGATCGACGGCGTCACCGCCGAGCTCGCGGCGGCCTTCGGCTACCCCCGCCCGCGGGCGCGGACCCGAGGGGTGGGTCGGGTGGCCTTCGCGGCGCTGCGCACCGCCCGGACGGCGCGTGACGTGGTGCGCGACCGCGTCGCCGCACGGACGTCGGACGGGGTGGCACGATGACCCACGCCCCGATCCTGGTCATCGGCGTCACGCCCCACGGCGGCAGCGACGAGCTGCACGAGCTGCTGGGGTTGCACCCGGACCTCGCCGCCCCCCGCACCGTCGCCCAGGACCACCTCACCGTCGGCACGGCCGAGCTCGCCGAGGGGGTCCGTGCCATCGCGGGGCGAGCCGTGGCCGGACGCGCCCCTCACGAGGTCGAGGCACAGCTGCTGGCACGGGTCGGCGACGCCCTGCTGGGCTGGCTGGCCGAGGACGCCGGGCTCACGCGCGACGACCCCCGGCGCCTGCTGACCCGCAGCGGCGGGGCCTACGGCGTGCGGGGGCTGGCGTCGCTGGTCCCGGGCGCGCACCTGGTCCTGGTCGTCCGCGACGCGCGTGACGTCGTCGCCGTGGGCATGCGGGAGCTCGGGTGGCGGTTCACCGAGGGCGTCGACGTCTGGCTGGGCGGGGCGCGCGAGCTCCTGCGGCTCACCGGCCGACCCCTCCCGCTGGGCGTGCAGGTCCACACCGTGCGGTACGAGGACCTGGTCGCCGACCCGGTGTCGCGGATCACCGACCTGTTGGCCCGGCTCGACCTCGACCCGGACCGCTGGGACGCCGACGTGGCCCGGGCGAGGGCGGCGGCCTGGCCGTCCGCACCGCACGACGACCTGCCCGAGGAGCTGCACGCCCGGCTCGTGCTTCGCGCCGCGGCCGAGCTGCGTGCGCTCGACTACCCGGTCGCCCGGCCGCCGGCGACCCCGGCCACCGGGCGTGCCGCCGCACGCGAGGTGATCCGCGGCGTCCGGCGCACCGCCCGCTGGGTGATCGGCGGGGGCGACTGACGTGCGGGTCCTGACGGTGATGAACCTCTACCCGCCCCATGCCTTCGGCGGGTACGAGGACCTGTGCGCCGGGGCGGTGCGGGACTGGCGCGCGGCCGGCCACGAGGTCCGGGTGCTGGCCAGCGACTGGCGACGCCCCGACGTGCCCCCCGACGCCCCGCCACCCGACGGCGAACCGGTCGCCCGCGCCCTGCCGATGTACTGGGACGACCACCAGCGGCTCGACCCGCCCCGCCACGTCGCCGCCCGCTGGGAGCGTCGTTCCCGCCGGGTGCTGGCCGCGGCGCTGGACCGGGCACGCCCCGACGTCCTCGCGGTGTGGAACCCGGCCGCCCTGTCCTTCTCGCTGTTCGACCTCGCCCGCGAGCGGGGCGTGCCCGTCGTGCTGGTCGTGCTCGACCGGTGGCTCGAGTTCGGGCCCGAGGCCGACCGCTGGCGGGCCCGGTTCCTGCCGGGCCACGACGGCGGCAGGCTCGACGGTGCCATCGGCCGTGCCCTCGGCCTGCCCCGGACCCCGCCGGACCCGCGGCTCGGCGACCCGGTGGTCGCGTGCTTCGCCAGCCGGTACCTGCGCGAGCACGCCCACGCGACCGGGGCGTGGCGGTTCGACGACGAGGCGGTCGTGCCCCACGGGCTGGACCGCACCCGCTACCCGGCGCCCACCGACGCCGACGCCGACCGCCCGTGGGGCGGCCGCCTGCTGTTCGTCGGCCGCCTGGTGCCCGAGAAGGGCGTCGACACCGCCATCCGGGGGGTCGCCGCCGTGCCGGGGGCGCGGCTGGAGGTGGTGGGCACCGGCCCGGCCGGCCACCTCGACCGCCTCCGCGGGCTCGTCGCCGAGCTCGGGGCGGGCGACCGCGTCACCTTCGCCGGTGAACGGGGGCCGGCCGAGCTGCAGACCACCTACCGCGACGCCGACGCCGTGGTGTTCCCGTCCCGCTGGGACGAGCCCTTCGGGGTCGTGCCGCTGGAGGCCATGGCCAGCGGGACCCCGGTACTGGCCACCGGCACCGGCGGGTCCGGCGAGTTCCTCGTCGACGGGACGACCTGCCTGCGGTTCGCGCCCGGCGACCACCACGCGCTCGCGGCCGGCATCACGCGCCTGGCCGGCGACGCCGACCTGCGCGCCCGGCTGCGCGACCACGGCCTGCAGGTCGCCGCGCACCTCGACCGGCGGGTCGCCAACGCCGAGCTGCTCGCCTGGCTGCAGTACGCCGGCGGCGGGCCTGACCGGGGACCGCCCCGCCGAGCGCCCCGTGCTGCCCTCCGACCTGTCCTGAACCAGCCTCACACGGCCGGCGGTGACCACCCCGGCGGCCCCCCGCGACCCCGGTAGGCGAGCAGGTGCGACCGGCCGTCGTGCCAGACGGTGTGCGACACCAGCCCCCGGTCGCGGGCCCGGGCCACGAGCTCGTCGATGGGCAGGTCGTGGTGCAGCGCGTGCTCGTGGTGGGTGTCGTCGGGCTCGAGCAGGTTGACCACCACGAGGCCGGCCGCGGCCTCGAGCACGTCGAGGAACGCGTGGGGGTCGGCCACGTGCTCGACCACGTCGAAGGCGTAGGCGGCGTGGAAGCCCGGACGGGATCGGGTCGGACTCGACGTCCAGCACGTTCGCGTCCACGCCCCGCCGCTCCAGCCGCCACCGCAGGTAGGCCGTGGACGGGTTGGCGTAGTCGGCGAAGGTCACGTCGTACCCGGCGTCGAGCAGCCGCAGCCCGTCCGCGCCGATCCCGCACCCGTGGTCGAGCAGGCGGGCGGACGGGGGCACGAGCCGCGCCAGCTCGGCGCGGTACGGGTCCTTCAGCCCGGTCATGCCGAAGACGGTCAGGTCGTACAGGTAGGCCCGCGAGGTCCGGTAGAAGGTCACCTCGTCGCCGATGGCGGCGGCCTCGTCCTCGACGGCCTCCTGCGCGTGGGCGACCTTCCGTGCGTCGAAGTCGTCCCCGAGGTAGGTGGCGAGCTCGACCACGTCGGCGGCGCGCTCCCACGCGGGAAGGAAGTCCTCGGCGACCTGCTGCAGGTACCAGCGGTGCCCGCGGCGACGGACGGCCCGTGCCCCCGGCGCCGACGCCGGCCACAGGTCCGCCAGGCGCGGCCAGGCGGGCGAGACCGGGTCGGCGGCCGCCGCGGCCGCGACCTGCCGGTGGAAGTAGGGCGGGTCGAACCACGCGTGCTTGGCCGCCATCATCCGCTCGCCCAGCGCGATGCCGGCGAAGCGTCGGCGGACCGCGGCCAGGTCGTAGTCGTGCAGGTGGTGCACGACCGCGTCGGGCGCGTAGCGCAGCTGCATCCCGGCCTCGTGCAGCCGCCACCCCGCGTCGAGGTCCTCGTAGTAGAAGATGAAGTCCGGGTCGAACCCGCCCACCTGCTCGAACAGCTCGCGTCGCAGCGACACGTTGCACGAGTAGAAGCGCCCGAACCCGACGTCCTGGCCGCCCATGCCCGCCAGCTGGGCGTAGTCGAACTGGGTCGTGGACCAGTCCAGCCACCGCAGGATCCGGTTCGAGGCGACCTCCGGGTGCCAGTCGACGTGGCCCAGCACCGCCACGGTCGGGTCGTCGTGCCGGTCGTGCAGGGCGAGGTGGTGGGCCAGCAGCGCGGGTGTGGGGACCATGTCGTCGCCGAGGAACAGCACCAGGGGCCGGTCGCTGGCCGCCGCCCCGAGGTTGCGGGCCCGTCCCGGGCCGCCGTGTGGTTGGACCAGGACCCGGTCGGCTGCGAGGTCGGCGGGGACGTCGAGGTCCTCGCCGTCGACCACCACCACGACCTCGGCGCCGGGCAGCGTCTGGGCCCGCAGGCCGGCCAATGTGCGCCGCAGGATGTCCCACCGCTGGCGGGTCGGGACGACGACCACGAGGTCGTCCGCGCGGGACCGGCCGGTCACGCCGTGCCCGGGTCGCGAGGACGGCCCGCGAGGTGGCGGGGCGGGGTCAGCGCCTCCGGGTCGCCGTCGGCCGGGCCGTAGTACTCGACCACCCGGGCGGGCGCCCCGGCGACCAGGGAGAAGTCCGGCATCGGGGCGGTGACCACGCTGTTGGCGGCCACGAAGGACCGTCGGCCGACCGAGGCCGTGACCACGGCGTGGGTGGTGACCAGCGTCTCGTCGCCGATGGTGACGGGGCGGAAGTCGTAGCCCTGGTGGGCGACCGGCCGGTCGGGGTCCCGGAACCGGTGGTTGCCGTCGGCGATCAGGGACCGGCCGATCATGCATCGCTCGCCGATGTCGATCGAGGTCGAGCACTGGATGATCGTGTCGTAGGTGAAGATCGTCCCGGCGCCGATCGTCACCCGCCCGCCCCCGGCGATCTCGCACGTGAAGCCGCGGCGGAACTCGACGCCCGGCCCGATCTCGAGCGTGCCCGGCCCGGGGATCGACAGGCTGAACCCGGGCCCGAGGAACGCGCCGCCGTGGAACACCACCGTGGCATGGCGGTGGGTCGCCCGGACCGCGAGCCGGCGCCAGCGGGAGCCTGCCCGTCGGAGCAGGTCGTGGCGGAGCCGCCAGGGCGCGCGTCGCAGGTCCATGTGGGCGGGGACGCTACCTGCTGGCATCATCCGGCCTGCGTCTGCGACGACAGGGGAGACCGGTGCCCACGCGTGTGCGGGTCGGCGTGGTCGCCTTCGAGTGCGCCGACGCGCTGCGGGACTGCCTGGCCGCGCTGCCCGCCGCGCTGGAGGGTCTCGACGCCGAGGTGGTGGTCGTCGACAACGCCTCCACCGACGGCTCCGCCGACGTCGCCGAGGCCGCCGGGGCCACCGTGGTCCGTGCCGACCGCAACGAGGGCTACGCCCGCGGGATGAACCGCGCACTGGCCGGCACCGACGCCCCGGTGCTGGTCGCGCTCAACCCCGACACGGTGCCGCCGCCCGGCTCGCTGGCCCGCCTGGTCGCCGAGCTCGAGGGCCGCCCGGACGTGGCGCTCGTGGCCCCACGACTGGTGCACCCGGATGGTCGCGTGCAGCACTCGGTGCACCGGTTCCCGTCGCTGGGCCTCGCCCTGGTCGCCAACCTGGTCCCGGCCACATGGGTGCCCCGCCGGGTCCGGGACCGGCTCTGGCTGCCCGGGGCCGTGCGCCCCGACCGGTCCGGGCCTTGTCCCTGGGCGACCGGGGCCGTGCACGTGCTGCGGGCCGCCGCGCTGCCCGACCCGCCCTACCGCGAACGCTGGTTCATGTACGTCGAGGACGTCGACCTGTGCGCCCGCCTGGCCGAGCCGGGTGGGGTCGCTGGTTCGCCGCCGACGTCGCCGTGGTCCACGTCGGCGGGGTGTCGGGGCAGGTGGCCTTCGGCGGTCGCGCGGCCCACCGGTGGTGGTCGGAGACCTACGAGTGGTACGGCGGCCGCCATGGTGGCATGGCCCTGCGTGCCTACGCCGCGGTCAACGCCCTGGGGATGGTGCTGCGGGGCGCGTGGGGACTGGCCCGACGCCACGCTCGCCGTGGTCGTGCGGGGCCGCCCCGCCCCGCTGCCCCCACCGGCGGAGGGCACCGGGCCGGACCGGCGCCCTGCCTAGGCTCGCGGCCCACACGAGGGAGTCCCGGGATGGCCGACCTGCCGACGCACGACCCGTCGGCCGTCGACGACGACGCGCTGCGCGCGCTGGTCGACGGGCGGCAGTGGTACCACACCCTCGAGGTGCGGCCGGGGATCACCACGCCGGGGTGGTTCGACCTGCGCGACACCGTCGAGCAGCTGCCGCTGCCGGCGTCGCTCGCGGGCCTGCGCTGCCTCGACGTCGGCACCTTCGACGGCTTCTGGGCCTTCACCATGGAGGACCGCGGCGCCGACGAGGTCGTCGCCGTCGACGTGCCCGACCCGGCCGACTGGGACTGGCCCCCCGGCAGCCCGCAGGCCGCCCGCGACGCCGTCGCCGCCCGCCACGAGGGCGGCACCGGGTTCGCCCTCGTGCACGCCGAGCGCGGGTCCACGGTCGTCAAGCACGCCTGCAGCGTCTACGACCTGTCCCCGGACCTCGTGGGCACCTTCGACCTCGTCTACGTCGGCTCGCTGCTGCTGCACCTGCGGGACCCGGTCGCGGCCCTCGGGGCGGTCCGCTCGGTGTGTCGCGGACGGATGCTGCTGGTCGACGTGATCGACGGGGCGCTGACGCTGCGCCACCCGCGGCGCCCCGTCGCCGAGCTCGACGGGCGCGACCGGCCGTGGTGGTGGACCCCGAACCAGGCGGCGCTCGTGCGCATGGTCGAGTCCGCCGGGTTCCGCCCGGTCCAGCCGCCCCGCCGAGTCCGGCTGCCCGCGGGGCGGGGCCAGGGCGCCCCGCCGCTGCGCCCGCGGACGCTCGCCTCGCGGGCCGCCCGGGAGGCGCTGGTCCGGACCCGGCTCGGGGACCTGCACGCCGCGGTGCTCGCCGAACCCGTCCGGTAGGGGCGCCAGCCCTACCCTGCGTCCTCGCCCGACCAGGGGGACGACCATCGACGACCAGGGCGCGGTGCCGGAGCCCACGGTGGCCCCGGTCGTCTACGACGACGCCTACTACCGCCGGGGGTGCATGGGCGCCGAGGAGTGGTCGGCCACGGGTGGGCGTGACCCGCATCCGGTCTACCGCGGTGTCCTCGCGCTCGCGGGGTTCCGGCCCGGCATGGTCGTGGTCGACGTCGGGTGCGGACGGGGCGAGCTGGTCGCCCTCGCCGCGGTCGACGGGGCCGCCCGCGCCATCGGGTTGGACTACGCGGGCTCGGCGGTGGCCCTGGCTCGCGAGACGCTCGAGGTCCACGGGGTCGCCGACCGCGCCGAGGTCCACCTCGTCGACGCCCGGCGCAGCCCGGTCGACGACCACGTCGCCGACCTCGTGACCCTCGTCGACGTCGTCGAGCACCTCAGCCCCGACGAGCTGCACGCCACCCTGCTCGAGTGCCGGCGCATGCTGCGCCCCGGCGGCCGCGTGTTCGTGCACACCATGCCGAACCGCACCATCTACACGGTGACCTGGCCGGTGCTGCGGGCGGCTGGCCCGGGTGCGGGGGCACCGCTGGCCCGCCGACCCCCGCAACGACGCCGAACGCGCCATGCACGTCAACGAGCAGACCCTGCCCTCCCTGCGCCGCGCCCTGCGGCGGGCGGGCTTCGTCGACGTGCACGTCGAGCTCGGCCAGTGGGTCCACACCGACCACCTGCCGGCGGGGCGGGGCGCGCGGGTCGTGCACCGCCTGGCCCGCACGCCCGGGCTGCGCCGGCTCGGCGTGGCCGACCTGTTCGCCACGGGCACCGCCCCGCCCACGCGTCCATGAGGTGGCGCCGCCGCGCACGCCGGCACTGGGAGGGCACGCCCGACCAGCTCGAACCGCGCCTGGTCTGGATGGTGGGCTCGCCCCGCTCCGGCAGCACCTGGCTGCTGCACCTGCTCGGGGCGTCCGATCGCGTGGTCACCATCGACGAACCGGCCATCGGCTCGCACCTCGCGCTGCTCGTCGGCGGGCAGCTGTCGCTGCGCGCCCACGACGTCGCCGCCGACCGGCTGCGGGTCAACGACGTGCGGGCCACCTCGGACGACTACGTCTTCAACGAGCGCTACGCCCACGCCTGGCGCGGGCCCGCGCGGGCCCTCGTGCTGGCGCGCCTGCACGCCCAGGTGGTCGACGCGTGCGCGGCCCGGGGCCTGCACGACCCGCTCGTGGTCGTCAAGGAGCCCCACGGGTCGGTCGGGGCGGACCTGCTCGCGTCGCTGCTGCCCGCCTCGCGCCTGCTGTTCCTGCTGCGTGACGGCCGGGACGTGCTGGACTCGGAGCTCGACGCGGCCCGGGCCGGGTCGTGGGCGTCGTGGGTCACGGACGGGTTCGTCACCGCCGACGACGACCGGGCGGCGTTCCTGCGGGACCGCGCCCACCTGTGGGTCCTGCGCACGCGGGTGGTGCAGGCCGCCTTCGACGCCCACGACCCGGCGCGCCGCCACCGCCTGCGCTACGAGGACCTGCTCGCCGACACCGCCGGGCGCCTGGCGGCGCTGGATGCCTGGCTCGACCTGGGGCTCGGCGATCGTGTCGCCGAGGTGGTCGCGGCGGGGCGCGTCGACCGCCAGCCCGACGCCGTGCGCGGACCCGGCCGCTTCGTGCGTGCCGCCACGCCGGGCGCCTGGCGCGACCACCTCACCGCCGACGAGGTGGCGATGGTCGACGAGGTGATGGGCGCGACGCTGGCCGCCCAGGGGTATGCCTGACTCTCACAGGCCGGTGGCGGCCCGTTGCTCGAACTGGTCGAGGACCGACTCCAGGCGCCGCGGGTCGTGACGTGCCCGTCGCCCTCGCCACCACCACCGGGCCGCGTCCCACGACGCGGGTGCCAGGACCGCGTTGGCCAGGTGCCCCACCGACCGCGCCGCCAGTGACGGCACCGGGTAGCCCAGGCCGGCCAGCAGCCCGTGGGCCGCCGCGCCCACACGGGCACGCTGCAGGCGCGGGGCGGGCACCGGGTCGGGGCGGGGGGCCACCGGCTCGTCCAGCCGTTGGTGGGGTGCGGCCACCGGCGCCAGCGTCGGGCGGCGGAGGTCGGGGTCGTCGAGGATCGCCGGGTCGAACGCCTCGTCGAGGAAGGCGAACACGACCCGCATCGTCGCCACCGGGTCCGCGACGAGGTCCTCGTAGCGGACGCGCAGGTAGCTCCCGGGACCGACCCGCGCCCCGACCCGCAGCGTGTCCCGCGTGAACCGCCGCCACCGGTGGGCGAGCACCCACGGGTCGTGCTCGCCCCACGGCGCCCGCACGCTCGACGCCACGGTGTCCCTCGGGTCCCGCACGATGTGGACCAGCTGGGCGTCGGGGAACCACCCCAGCGCCACGCCGGCGGGCTGGCCGGGTGACTTCTCCGACCAGCGGCGCGCCCCCTGGCGGTCCGCGGCGTCGCGCATGATCGCCTCCACCACCCCCGCGTGGGTGCGGGGTCCCGCCGCCGCGCGGGCCAGCACGGCGGCCTCGTCGAAGCCAGCCTCGGCGAGCAGGGCCACCGGCGGGTTCAGGGCGGTGTGGACGGCCCGGGCCAGCACGTCGTCGTCGGTGAGGTCGCCGTCCCACGCCAGGGACCGCAGCTGCACGCGGAACCAGTAGTGCAGCTCGGGCGGGGCGGCGATCGCCGGGTGCGCCCCGAGCAGGGACTGCAGCAGGGTGGTGCCGCTGCGCTGGACGCCCACCACGAAGATCGGCCGGGTGTCGCTCACAGCTCGCCCGGTTCGCGTGCCAGCCGTTCGAGCTGCCACACCTCGGCCGGGGCGCCGTCGATCTCGATGCTCGGTCCGAAGGCCACCGACCCGGACCCGAGCGCGTCGACGTCGACGTGGAACAGCACGGGGCGGGACTGGCCCAGGACCAGGTCGTTGCGGGCCGACAACACGTAGCCGGTGACGCTGAAGGTGCCCGGCAGCAGCGGCACGCGGTCGAGCCGCACCCGGGCGGTGAGGCCCCGCCCCGGCCCGTGCACGTTGCCCGCGCCCCGCGGACGGCTGGCCGCCACGAACAGCCGGCCGAGGCCGGGACGCTCGATGATGACGGCGACCACCGGGTCCTCGACCTCCTCCACGAAGGACGCCTCGAGGCGCACGACCATGCCCTCGTCCCCGGCCACCTGGAAGCGATCGGCGCCGTCGTCGCCCTCGATGGCCGTGGCGACGCGGGCGACGTCGGCCATGCCCAGCTGGCCCGGCGGGACGGGGCCACGGTCGGCGCGGTCGGCCGCCTCCTCCTGCATGACCTGGTGGTAGACCTCCAGTGCCTCCTCGGTGGGCCCGTCGAAGCGCACCCGGCCGTGGTCGAGCACCAGGGTGCGATGCGTCATCCGGCTGAGCACCTGGAGGTTGTGGGTCACCACCACGATGGTCGTGCCCGCGTGCTGCAGCTCGCGCATGCGGTCGAAGCACTTGGCCTGGAATCCCACGTCGCCGACCGCGAGGATCTCGTCGACCAGCAGCACCTCCGGGTCGGTGTGGATGGCCACCGAGAACGCCAGCCGCAGGAACATGCCGGACGAGTAGAACTTCACCGGCAGGTCGATGAAGTCCTCGAGCTCGGCGAAGGTGACGATCCGGTCGAAGGCGTCGGCCACCTCGTCGGGGGACATGCCGAGCAGGCGGCCGTTGACCCGCACGTTCTCGCGGCCGGTCAGCTCGCGGTTGAACCCCACGCCGATGCCGATGAGCGGGGCGATGCGGCCCTCGATGCGCAGGTGGCCCTCGCTCGGTCCGGACACCCCCGACAGCAGGCGCAGCAGCGTGGTCTTGCCCGACCCGTTGCGCCCGATGATCCCGAGCGTGCCGCCCCGCTCGACGGTGAAGTCCACGTCGCGCAGCGCCCACACGTCCTGCACGTCGCGGGTGCCGCCGCGCCGCAGGGCCCGCGCCAGCAGCGACCCCCGGTCGTGGTACTGCCGGAACTGCTTGCCGAGCCCCTCGGCCACGATCGCGCTCACAGGCGGTCCACGCAGTCGCGCTCGTGCCGGCGGTAGAGCACCACGGCCAGGGCGCCCAGCGCCAGCGTCCACGCGATCGTGATGAGCACCGGGACGACCAGCCCCGGCTCCCGCCCCGCGAACAGCGACCAACGCACGGCGGCGATCGCCCCCGTGGCCGGGTTGAGCGCCAGCACCCAGGCCCAGCCGCCGAGCTCGGTCGCCGGGTAGATCACCGGCGTGACGTAGAACCCGATGCTGAGCACGGCGGTGACCATCGGCCCGACGTCGCGCAGGTAGACGTGGGCCAGGCCGAGCACGGCGGAGGCCGCGACCACCAGCAGGAAGGCCAGCCCGAAGGTCACCGGGAGCGTCAGCAGCTGCCAGCCCAGCGGGACCCCGTACGCGAAGGTCAGCCCCAGCACCACCACGAGGGTCACGAGGAAGCTCGGGACCTGCGCGGCGGCGGGCATGCCGGCCAGCAGCAGTCGCGGGAAGTACACGCGCCCCGCCAGGTCCCCGCTGGACGCGATGCCCGTCGTCCCGGCGCTGACCACCGAGGAGATGTACTGGAAGACGGCCGTGCCGGCGAACACGAACGCGGGGTAGGGCACGGCCGGGTCGAACCGGGCCACGCGGGAGAACACCACCGCCATGACCAGGGCCCGCAGCAGCGGCTGCGCCGCGCTCCAGGCGATCCCGAGCCGGGCCGCCCGGTACTGGCCACGGAAGTGCTGTCGTGCCAGCAACGGCAGCAGGTCCCGGTGGTGCCACAGGTCACGCAGCAGCACCCGCGCCGGCGTCGGTCCCGCCCGCAGGTCGAGGACGGCTGCGTCGTCTGGCAACGCCACGCCTTCGATCGGATGTGCAGGCGGTCGCTGAGCATAGTGGTCGCCCCGCCACGCCCGACCGGACCGGCCCGTCGGGATCATCGGCCCGGACGTTCGTCCCGGTGCCGGTTCGTCCGCTGGGCGAACGCCGGGCTACCGTTTGCCGTGACGCGCTGCACGGTCGTCGGACGGTGCCCGGCCTGGACCTCGTCGGGGCGATGGACGGTCCGCACGACACCGCGGTCGCTTCCCCGCATTCCTTGCCACCAAGGCGCACAGCGTGGTGCGCCACCTCCGAGGAGGCGCCTGTGAGCTTCGAGCTCCCCAAGGCCAAGGCCGTCGAGGCCAACCCGACCCAAGAGCAGATGCGCCAGTGGGCGCAGGAGCTCATGCCACGGGTCACCGAGACCGAGTTCGGCAACCTCAACTACCAGGCCCAGGTGCTGGCACGGCTCGCGCCGTCGACCTTCATCGTCACCGACGAGCCCAACGCGAAGAAGACCATCTCGCGGGCCGAGGCCGACGAGTGGGCGGCCAAGCAGGACGCCCACATCGCCGAGCAGGAGATGATCCTGATCGAGGGCTACATCGGCCCCGACCCGGACTTCCGCACGCCCTGCCAGCTCTTCATCGAGAAGACGCAGGCCAACATCCCGGCGATGCAGCAGCAGCTGTACTTCCCCAAGGACGACGCCTGGCCCGGCGCCGAGTTCACGGTCATCTACACCCCGTCGCTGGCGGCCGAGGGCAAGCCCAACGACGCCCTGATCACCGTCGACTACGACAACTACGTCACCCGCGTCTTCGGCTCCGACTACTTCGGCGAGTCGAAGATGGGCGGCCTGCGGATGTGGAACAAGCTGGTCTACGACCGCGACGGCCTGGCGATGCACTCCGGCGCCAAGACCTTCCCGGCCGACGCCACCCCGACGGGTGAGGAGCAGCTCGCGCTCATCATCGGCCTGTCGGGCACCGGCAAGACCACCACGACCTTCCGCAACGTCATGGGATCCCTGCCGGTCCAGGACGACTTCATCGCGCTGATGCCCGACGGCACCGTCCACGCCACCGAGGACGGCTGCTTCGCCAAGACCTACGGGCTCGACCCGAACGACGAGCCGACCATCCACGGCGGGGCCACCTCCCCCGAGGCCTGGCTCGAGTCCACCGGGGTCGACCCCGAGACCGGCAAGGTGGACTTCTTCGACGACAGCTACACGGCCAACGGGCGCTGCACCTTCGGGCTGCACATGATCCGCCACCGCGACCCGCGGGACCTGCCGAAGGCCAACTACCTGTTCATCCTGAACCGCAACGAGGACATCATCCCGGCGGTCGCCAAGCTCAAGCCCGAACAGGCCGCCTACTACTTCATGCTGGGCGAGACCAAGGGCACCTCGGCCGGCGGCGCCGCCGAGGCCGGCAAGAAGCTGCGCGTCCCGGGCACCAACCCGTTCTGGTTCGAGAACGACGCCTCGCAGGCCAACCGGCTGCTCGAGCTGCTCGAGACCGCCCCGCTCGAGGTCTACCTGTTCAACACCGGCGCCGTGGGTGGACCCGCGAACTCCGAGCACGGCCACAAGATCCACATCCCCGACTCCGCCGAGGTCCAGCGCGGCATCGTCGAGGGCACGATCGAGTGGGAGGAGGACCCCGACTTCGGCTACTTCGTCGTCGCCGACGGCCTCGACATCAACGAGGGCAAGCTCCAGCCCCGCAAGCTCTACGAGTCCCAGGGCCGCAGCGACGAGTACGCCGAGATCGTCGCCACCCTCAAGGCCCAGCGCGAGGAGTACCTCGCCCAGTACGCCGACCAGCTCGACCCGCGGGTGGCCAAGGCCGCCCAGTAGTCGCGCCCCGTTCCCCGCGTCGGCGGCCGCGTCCCGAGAGGGCGCGGCCGTCGCGCTGTTCAGGCCGGCAGGTCGAGGGTGGTGGCCAGGAACGCGGTGACGACCTCGGCCGAGGACTCGAGCAGCGCGAACCCGTGCCTCGCCCCGTCGAACACCTCGAGGTGGACGGGCACGCCGGCGGCTGCCAGCGCGTCCCGCATCGCGCGGGCGTCCTGCAGCGGGACGAGCTCGAGTCGGGAGTGCAGCAGCAGGGTCGGCGGGTCGTCGGGGCTGACCAGCCCGATCGGCGACGCGTCGTCGGCCGCGGCCCGGCAGTCGCCCGCCGTGGGGTCGTCGCACCCGGCGTAGGCCCCGATGCGGCCGATCAGCCACTGCGCCGGCGTGCCCTCGACCTCCTCCGCCACGGCGGGCAGGTCGTACACCCCCGACCACGACACCCAGGCCGCGACGTCGGGACCGGCGTCACCGAGGGCGACGAGCCCCGTCAGGTGCCCGCCGGCCGAGTCGCCCGCCACCACGACACGACCCCGGTCCACGGGCAGGTCGGGCATCCCGCTCACGAGGTGGGCCAGCGCGGCGCGGACGTCGTCGGCGGGTCCCGGGTGCGGCGTGCCGGGCGCGAGCCGGTAACCGGTCGTCGCGGCGACCCACCCGTCGCTGGCGAGCTGGGCGGCCAACGCCTCGTAGACGTCCCGCGACCCCTCGGTCCATCCGCCGCCGTGCACGAACAGGATCGTCGGCCGCGCGTCCTGCTGGCCCGTGGGACTGGGGACCGACGGGTCCGGTACCGCGACGTCCAGCACCTGGGCGGGGTCGTCGCCGTAGGCCACGCCCCGCTGCCAGGTGACCGTGGGCACGGGCGGGGCCGGGCGGGGCGTCGTGACCGGGGCGGGGCTGGTCGTGGAGGAGGACGTCGGCGGGGCGGTGGACCTCGGGGTGTCGGTCGCCGGCCCGGCGCCCCCGTCGCCACAGCCTGCCACGAGCAGCCCTGCCACCAGGGCGGCGGCCGCGGCACGGCGTGGGTGTCGGTGGGGGTGCAGGGCGCCAGCTCCTGGTCGCTGCGGATGCAGGGTGCCACCCCGTCTCGCCCCGCGACGTTGCCACCATTGTCCGTTCGCGCTTGGCGGGGCAGGCGCGACGCTGGCAGGCTTGCGCCCCGCCCCCGCTCGGTCTCGACGGTCGGAGAGGACCTGTGAGCACCACCGACGCGCTTCCCGCGCGCACGATGACCCACCTCAAGCAGCTCGAGGCCGAGTCGATCCACATCATCCGCGAGGTCGTCGCCGAGTTCGACAACCCCGTGATGATGTACTCGATCGGCAAGGACAGCTCGGTGATGCTGCACCTTGCCCGCAAGGCGTTCTTCCCGGGCAACCTGCCGTTCCCGCTGCTCCACGTCGACACGACGTGGAAGTTCCAGGACATGATCACGTTCCGCGACCGCACGGCCGAGGAGCTCGGCCTCGACCTGCGGGTGTGGACGAACATGGAGGCCAAGGAGCAGGGGATCAACCCCTTCGACCACGGGTCCAAGAACTACACCGACATCATGAAGACCCAGGCCCTCAAGCAGGCCCTGGACCACTACCGCTTCGACGCGGCCTTCGGCGGGGCGCGGCGCGACGAGGAGAAGTCCCGCGCCAAGGAGCGCATCTACTCGTTCCGTGACCGCTTCCACCGGTGGGACCCGAAGAACCAGCGCCCCGAGCTGTGGAACCTCTACAACGGCCGCCACCACCGCGGCGAGTCGATCCGCGTGTTCCCGCTGAGCAACTGGACCGAGCTCGACATCTGGCAGTACATCTGGCTCGAGGAGATCCCGATCGTGCCGCTGTACTACTCGGCCGAACGCCCCGTCGTCGAGCGCGACGGCACGCTGATCATGGTCGACGACGACCGCTTCCGGTTCGAGCCGGGCGAGGAGCCCGAGATGCGCTCGGTCCGGTTCCGCACGCTCGGCTGCTACCCGCTGAGCGGCGCGGTCGAGTCCACGGCCGACACGCTGCCGCAGATCATCCAGGAGATGCTGCTGGCCACCCGGTCGGAGCGCGAAGGGCGCGTGATCGACTACGACCAGTCCGGCTCCATGGAGGAGAAGAAGCGCGAGGGGTACTTCTGATGTCCCACAAGAGCGAACTCATCGCGACGGACATCGAGGCGTACCTCGCCGAGCACGAGCGCAAGGACCTGCTGCGCTTCCTCACGTGCGGGTCGGTGGACGACGGCAAGTCGACGCTGATCGGTCGGCTGCTGCACGACGCCCACATGATCTACGAGGACCAGCTGGCCTCGGTCGAGGCCGACTCGACCACGCAGGGCTCGACCGGCGGCGAGGTCGACCTGGCGCTGCTCATGGACGGCCTGAAGGCCGAGCGCGAGCAGGGCATCACGATCGACGTGGCCTACCGCTACTTCTCCACGTCGCGGCGCAAGTTCATCATCGCCGACACCCCCGGCCACGAGCAGTACACCCGCAACATGGCCACCGGGGCCTCGACCTGCGACCTCGCGGTGCTGCTCATCGACGCCCGCAACGGCGTGGTCACCCAGACCCGCCGGCACTCCTTCCTCGTGTCGCTGCTCGGCATCCAGCACGTGCTCGTCTGCGTCAACAAGATGGACCTCGTCGACTGGTCCAAGGACCGGTTCGAGGAGATCCGCGACGACTACCTCGAGTTCGCGTCCTCGCTCGGGAAACTTCATCGACGACCCCTACGTCGTGCCGGTGTCGGCGCTGACCGGCGACCACGTGGTCGACCCGTCAGCCGAACATGCCGTGGTTCGAGGGCCCGCCGGTGCTCGAGCACCTCGAGACCGTCGACGTCGAGGCCGCCCGCAACTTCGACGACTTCCGCCTGCCGGTGCAGCTCGTGTCGCGCCCCGACCTCAGCTTCCGCGGGTTCCAGGGCACCATCGCCTCGGGCGTGGTCCGCGCCGGCGACGAGGTCATGGTGATGCCGACCGGGACCCGCTCCACGGTCGAACGCATCGTCACCTTCGACGGCGACCTCGACGAGGCGTTCGTCGACCAGGCGATCACGCTGACGCTGGCCGACGAGATCGACGTGTCGCGCGGTGACATGATCGTGCACCCGGGCAACCGCCCGCACCGCAGCCACGACGTCGACGCGCACCTGGTCTGGATGAACGCCGACCCGATGGTGCCGGGGCGCTCCTACCTGCTGCGCCAGGCGACCCGCACCACCAACGCGGTCGTGTCCCAGCTCCACCACCGTGTGAACGTGAACACGCTGGCCACCGAGCCCGCGGGCACGCTCGAGCTCAACGAGATCGGCCGGGTCACCGTGTCGGCCGAGGAGCTGCTGCTGTTCGACCCCTACGCGCAGAACCGCACCACGGGCGCGTTCATCCTCATCGACCGGATGACCAACGCCACGGTCGGGGCGGGGATGATCGTCGACCGCTCGGCCCAGGGCGTCTGGGACGAGCCCGCGGTCGACACCCTGGTCCGCACCCGCTCGGACGTGCAGCTCGAGGAACGCCAGCGCCGCTACGGCCAGCAGCCTGCCACCGTGCTGCTGACGGGCCTGCCCGCGTCGGGCAAGTCCACGCTGGCCCGCGCGCTGGAACGTGCCCTGTTCGAACGCGGCCGGGCCACGCTGCGGCTCGACGGCCAGAACATGCGCCTGGGCCTGTCGCGCGACCTCGGGTTCTCCTCCGAGGAACGGTCCGAGAACCTGCGTCGCGCGGGCGAGGTCGCCCGTCTGGCCAACAACCAGGGCCTGATCGTGCTGGCGGCGTTCGTCGCCCCGGCCGCCGAGGTCCGCGACCGCGTGCGCGAGCTGGTCCTGCCCGAGCGGTTCATCGAGGTGTTCTGCGACGCCCCGGTGGACGTGTGTCGTGAACGCGACACCGACGGCATGTACGCCCGGGCCGACAGCGGCGAGATCCACGCCTTCCCGGGCGTCACCGCGCCCTACGACCGCCCCGTCGACCCGGCGCTGCACCTGCGCACCGACGAGCAGTCGGTCGAGGAGTCGGTGCTGGCGATCATGCAGCTGCTCGAGGACCGCGGGGTCCTGCGGTCCCCGAGCAACGGCGGCTGACGCTCGTCACGTGACGGTGATGGTGCCCTTCATCCCGGCGTCGTAGTGCCCGGGCTGGTGGCACCCGTACAGCACCTCGCCGGCCTCGGTGAAGTGCCAGGTGATGGAGTTGGTCTGGCCGGCCTCGATGTCGATGGCGTTGGCCTCGTTGTGCTCCATGCTGCCGCCCTCGCTGGCCATCTCCTTCATCTCGGCCTCGTGCTCCTTCTGCGCCTCCTCGTCGCCGAGGACGAAGGCGTGCAGGATCTGGCCGGTGTTGTGGACCTCGAAGGTGACGGTCTCGCCCGCCTCGACCTCGACGGTGTCGGGGTCGAAGGCGAAGTCGTCGCTGGCCTCGACCTCGATGGTGCGGTCGGCGTCGGACGGCCTCGGCAGGTTCGCCGAAGGCGAAGTCGTGGTCCTCGGACATGTCCATCTCGGAGCCCTCGCGGCAGCGTCGCCGCCGTCGTCGTCTCCGCCGCAGGCGGTGGCCGCGAGGGCCAGTGCCAGCGAGCAGGAGGAACAGGAGTCGGTGACGTCGTGTGCGGGTCGTGGAAGCCATGCGCATGGGGGTGTCCTTCTCGGGGGTCGGATGCGCTGCGTGAGGTGCTGCCGGTGACGTCGCCGTCACCGGGCGCACCTACTGCAGGAGGACCACCGACGAGAGGACACGGGGACCAGGCGGGTGCCGGTCGTCCCGGCGGACCCGGTGGGCGGCAGGGCGGCGGAGCAGTGCGGCGGCCACGACCAGCGTGCTGAGCAGCAGCGCGTCGACGGGCAGCACGAGCGGCTCGCCGCCGTCGAGCTCGACGACGTGGCAGGCCGACATGCCGTGGGGCAGCCGCCCGCGGGGCAGCGGGGCGCTCGCCGATGTGCGGTACGCGGTCGTCGTCTCGGGGTGCCCGTGGCCGGCGGTGTGCAGCATCCACAGATGGGCAATCAGGACGACCGCCACGACGACGCAGACGCGGTGCAGCCTCGCTGCAAGCTCTCCACATCCCCTGTGTTCCGCGTGGCGGCGGACGTTGCCACGAACAGTTGTGGTGGCAACGAGCCTCCGGGGAGGCCCGTGCCGGCGCGGAAGGGCCGGGACATCCCTCCCGCCGGCGCGGACGAGCACGGACATCTGCCCCTGTCCGCCCCTTCCGCATCCGGGCAGCGTGGGGGACGTTTCGTCGGGTCGAACGGGGTGGAGATGCGAGACACGCACGGGGGCTTTCCGCTCGATCATCGGGCTGCTGGCCGTGGCCCTGGCCTGACGCGGCGGGGGCGGCGTCCGCCGGCGCGGCCCAGCCGACGACGGCCCAGCCGGTCCGGGAGATCCGGACCGTCCACACCGCCGAGTTCGGCGTGCCACATCCGCAGCAGCTCGGCCACGATGCCACCACGGGCGTCCACCGTCCTCGAGGAGGACGTGCGCGGACCGGAGCTGCTCCTGCTCGACCCCGCCAGGGACCCGACCGGGCGCAGCCGGCCGGCGACCCGCGACCTGGCGCGCTGGCCGAGCCCGGGACGGCCGACGTGGTGCCGCTCGACGCGCTCGGCGACCGGGAGCTGACGGGCGCGGCCACCGACCCGCCACCGGGCTCACCTACGTGGGCAGCCCGGACGAGGAACGCATCTACGCCCTCGACGGCTCCGGCGACGTGACCGCAGGTGTACGACTACTCGTCCACCGAGGTGGCGGCCCTGCGCGACCTGGCGGTCGCGCCCAGCTCGGACGCGACCGACGACCCGGCCACCACCAGCCTCTACCTCGCCGACGGGGGGCCGGCACCCAGCTCGGTGGCATCACGGAGGTCTCGCTGGCTGTCGCGCCAGCGTTGACGGCGGAGCCCGTCCCCGCGGAGGTCGTGCAGGTCGTCGACACGTGGGCGTTCGACCTGGCCAGCCCGGACCCGTCGGGCGTGACCTGGCTGCCGGCCACCGACCGCCTGCTGGTCGTCGACTCCGAGGTCGACGAGGTGACCGGCGCCGGCCACACGGCTGCCGACCTCTGGGAGCTGACCCGGCAGGGCGCGGTCACCCGGACCGGCGACACCTGGGCGTACTCGATCGAGCCCACCGGGGTCAGCTGGGGCGACGGGGTGCTGTTCATCACCGACGACAACAACAAGGCCCTCTACGTCGTCCGCCCCGGCAACGACGGGGCGTTCGGCACGCCCGACGACCCGTGGACCGAGCTGTCCACCGGACTCAGCGACATGGAGGACCCGGCCTACGACGCGGCCACCGGCGTCCTGTACTTCCTCAACGGCATCGACCGTGAGGTCCACTGGATCGACCCCGGCAGCGACGACACCTTCGGCACCGGCGACGACACCCGGGGCCAGTTCGACGTGCACGTGCACGGTGTCGACGACGCCGAGGCGATGGCCTTCGACCCCGACCGGCGGACCCTGCTGGTCGGCGACCGCATCAACGAGCGCCTGTTCGAGATCACCACCGACAACCAGCTGGTCCAGGTGATCGACCTCTCGGCCGCCGTCTCGACCGGGCTGCAGTACGTGTCCGGCGTGACGGTCGCCCCGCACAGCAGCGTCGCCGGGGCGAGCAGCTACTGGGTGGTCGACCGCGGCATCGACAACAGCAGCAGCAACCTCGACGAGAACGACGGCCAGCTGTTCGAGTTCGCCCGTCCGTCGCTGACCACGCCCCCGACGGTGACGATCACCGAGCCGGAACCGTGGCTGAACGTGCTCGAGGGCACGCCCATCACCTTCCCCGCGACCGCCGTGGACGTCGAGGACGGCACCGCCCCGCTGGCGTGGCGATCCTACCGCGACGGGGCGCTGGGGACGGGCACGTCGATCCAGGCCACCCTGAGCCTCGGCACCCACGTCGTGACTGCCACCGCCACCGACAGCGACGGCCAGCAGGGCTCCGACACGATCACGGTGTACGTCACCCAGCCCGCGGGGCCCTGGCACGTCCGCCGCACCGTCGAGGCCAGCACCGACGACGCCGAGCAGGTCCTGTCGTCCGGCTCGGTGACGGTCACCAGCTCGGACCTCGACCTCGTGGAGGATCGGCTGAGCGGCAGCGTCATGGCCCCGCAGCGGGTCGGCATCCGCTTCCGGGACGTGACCGTACCGGCCGGGGCCGTCGTCACCGCGGCGTCCGTGCAGTTCGAGGCGGCGTCCTCGTTCTCCTCGACCAGCGTCACCCTGACGATCACGGGTGAGGACGTCGACGACGCCGCGTCCTACACCACCGCCTCGGGCAGCCTCACGGCGCGCCCCGCGACGACCGCCCGTGTGACCTGGGCACCGCCCACGTGGACCACCGCCGGTGATCGCGGGCCCGCCCAGCGCACCCCGGACCTCCGCGCGATCGTGCAGGAGATCGTCGACCGGTCCGGCTGGAGCGACGGCAACGCCATGGCGCTGATGGTCGACGGGGTCGGGGCGCGGGTCGCCGCCTCCTTCGACGCGGGCGCCGGGACGCCCCCGACCCTGTAGCTCACCTACGAGCTCCCGGCGCCGGAGCCGACGCCGACGCCGACGCCGACACCGACGCCGACACCCACGCCGACGCCGACCACCGAGCCGACACCGAGCCGACGCCGACGCCGACGCCGAGCCGACACCCACACCGACGCCCACGCCGACACCGACGCCCACGCCGACGCCGACGCCCACGCCGACACCGACGCCCACGCCGACGGGTGAGCCCACGGTCGAGCCGACCGTCGAGCCCACCCCTGCGCCGACCAGCGAGCCGACGCCCACGCCCACCAGCGAGCCCACGCCCGAGCCCACCAGCGAGCCCACCGCCCCGAGCGGACCGCAGGCCCTGCCGGGCGGCCTGTGGCGGATCTCGGGTGACACGATGGGCCTGGCCGACACCTCGCGGATCGGGACGGCGGCGGCGATCTCGCGGCGGCTGTTCCCCGGCCCGGAGGCCCACGTGGTCGTGGCCACGGCCGAGAACTACCCGGACGCGCTGGCCGGGGCACCCCTGACCGGGGCCCTGGGCATCCCGACCCTGCTGGTGCCCCGTGACACGCTGCCGGCGGTCGTCACGGCCGAGCTGCAGCGCCTCGAGACCACCCGCGTGACCATCCTCGGCGGTCCGGCCGCGGTCTCGCCCCGGGTGGAGCAGGCACTGCGTGCGCAGGTCGGCACGGTCGACCGGATCGCGGGCACCACGCGCTTCGACACCGCCGCCCGGATCGGCGGGCTGGTACGCGCGCTGCAACCCGGCTCGGTCGTGTACCTCGCGACGGGGCGCGGCTTCGCCGACGCCCTGGCGGGCGGCCCGCTGGCCAACGGCCCGATCCTGCTGACCGAGCCTGACGCGTTGCCCGTCGAGACCCGGATCGCGCTGGCCCGGCTGCATCCCGACCGCGTGGTCGTCTTCGGCGGCCCTGTCGCCGTGGCGGACACGGTCCTGGAGCAGGTCCGCCTGGCCACCAGTGCCTCGGTGTCGCGGGTCTGGGGCCCGGACCGGTACGCGACCGCCGCCGCGATCGCACGGTGGTTCTCGGCACCGGCGCCGATGGTGCTGGTGGCCACGGGGCAGAACTTCCCCGACGCCCTCGCGGGAGCCGGTGCGGCGGCGGCCCTGGGCGTGCCCGTGGTGCTGGTCCAGCACGACGCCATCCCGGCCAGTGCGCGGGACCAGCTCGAGCGGCTGCGCCCCGCGGCGATCGGCGTGCTGGGTGGCGACGCGGCGATCTCCGACGAGGTGATCGGCCGACTCCGCGGCCACCTGCGCTGACCCGACGCGACCCCGGCTCGGTCGCGGGGACCGGATCCCCTCTCCGGTCCCCGCGACCGTCTCACCTCGCCCGGGTCTGCGCGGGTGCGGATCGTTGCAACGGGAAGGATCGAGGGTCGGGGCGCGTTGACCCCGGTGGCCCTCCCGCCACCGACCCTGCGCCCCGCCTTCCCGGAGTCGTCCGTGCTCGTCGAGATCTGGTCCGATGTCGTCTGTCCGTGGTGCGCGATCGGCAAGGCCCGCTTCGAGCGGCCCTTGCCGACGCCCCGTACCGAGACGAGGTCGAGGTGGTGTGGCGCAGCTTCGAGCTGGACCCGCACGCCCCGCCCACCCGCGACGGGGACTACGCCACGATGCTGGCGACCAAGTACCGGGCGACCCGCGACCAGGCCCAGGCCATGATCGACCGCATGGTCGACACCGCCGCGGACGAGGGCCTGGCCTTCGACTTCGACATCGCCAAGCCCGGCAACACCTTCGACGCCCACCGGGTGCTGCACCTGGCCCGCGACCGCGGCCGCCAGATTGCCGTGAAGGACCGCTTCCTGCGCGGCTACCACTCCGAGGGCGACGCCATCGGCGACCACGCCACCATCACGCGCCTGGCCGCCGAGGCGGGGCTCGACGCCGTCGAGGTCGGCGAGGTCCTGGCGTCCGACCGCTACGCCGACGCCGTCCGCGCCGACGAGGAGCAGGCCTACGAGTACGGGTGCTCCGGCGTGCCGTTCTTCGTCCTCGACCGCCGCTTCGCCATCCCGGGCGCCCAGCCGGTCGACGTCATGCGCCAGGCGCTGGACCGCGCCCACGCCGCAGGCGCCCCGCTCGAGGTCGTGACGTCGGCGGGCGGCCAGGACCACGCCCACGGCGGGCGACGCCTGCGCCGACGGGG
>CAWCLK010000028.1:0-167858 GCA_963796225.1 uncultured bacterium | reverse complement strand
CATGGTGGCGGCGCGGCGTCCGGACCTTGAGGAGGCGCCGATGATCCCACCCGACGACGTCACGGCCGCGTTCGTGCCTCGCCTGCGCGACGAGGTCGCGGTGGTCCCGGTCGCCGAGGAGGCCGTCCTCTACGTCGAGTCCGACGGGCAGCTCGTGCAGCTCGACGCCATCGGGGCGCTGACCGTCGAGTTCGTCGACGGGCAGACCTCCATCGCCGACGCCAGCCGTGAGCTGGCCGAGGGCTTCGGCGCCGACCTCGACACCGTGCAGGCCGACGTGCTGGCGTTCGTGCAGCGGCTGGGGCGCCTGGGGCTGCTGGAGGGCGTCGAGGGCACCGAGCCCGTCGACGCCCTGCCGGATCAGGCCTGACCGGCGGGCACCGGGTGGCGGTCGCCGGTCGCCGCCTCGTCGCGGGCCGCCGCCGGGGCGGGGGCGAGGGCCCGCCGGACCGGCGGGAGGCAGAGCAGCACGGCGAAGAGCGGCAGCAGCTGGCTGCGCTGGCGGGCCAGGATGCCGAAGTTGCCGATGTTGGCGAAGGCGATCACGAACCCGAGCGTGTAGGTCAGCGCGAACGTCACGTAGGGCCGCCGGAGCATCAGCCTCGGCAGCGTCACCATCCGCGGCAGCGACCACACGAACAGCCCCAGCAGCACCAGCCCCTCGAGGCTGATCAGCGCCGACTGGACGTTGGACGCCTCGTACGGGAACGGGCGGAACGGGACGGTGAGCAGGGCGCTGGCCGAACCTCACCGGGCGAGTCGACGGCGTCGGCCTCGAACTGCGACCCGCCGGTCTGCGTGTTCGTCGCCGTCCGCTCGAGCAGCCGGTCGAGCTGGGCCTGCTGGACGTTCTCGTCCTGCGGCAGCAGCTCGTCGGCGAAGTTGGCGAGCACGTAGCCGGCACCGGCGCTGAAGATCAGCACGCCGACGACCCAGGCCGCCACTGGCGCCCCGCTTCGCCTCGCGGTCGCGGCAGCCGCAGCACGAACGCGATCGCGGCCGTCGACAGCAGCAGCGCGCCCATGTGCGGACGGATCAGGTAGGCGGCCGCCGTCCCGGCCAGCACGAGCAGGTAGCCGCCCCGCACGCTGCCGCAGCACGCGGGCGAACCCGTACATCGCGACCCCGAGGCCGAGGACCAGCCACGAGTCCTTGCTGAGGCTCGACGGCCAGAACACCATCGTGGGGAACAGCAGCACGAGCACGGCGTAGCGGCGGCGGTTGCCCTCGGGGAAGGCCAGGTCGAAGGCCCGGAACGCCAGCACCGCCCCGAGGTAGGCGAGCAGCCCGAAGACGACGAAGCCGATCACCAGGTGCGCCTGCGTGAGGAAGAACAGCACGCCGCTGAGGAACTCCATCGACCTCGTACCGGTGTCCCACGCCGTTTCTGGGATCTGCCCGTTGCGCAGACCCTCGGCGATCTGCGCGCCGACGTTGACGTAGCCGAACGAGTCCCCGCCCTCGTACACCCCGGTGAGGAAGAAGAAGTAGACGCCGCGAGCCGACCAGCTTGGCGACGAACCCGGCGATCAGGACCCGGGCCACGAACACGTCGTCCTCGCGCCGCACGGCACGGTGCAGCAGCATCACGGCCAGCACGAGGATGGCGCTGAACGACAGCGCCCCCCAGATGCCGAAGCCTGCCACCGACGTCCCCCAGTGGGTCGAGCCGAAGGCTACCGGGCGCCCCGACCCGCACAGACGGGACTCCGGTCCGATCTCTGGCCGGTCGACGGCCCCGTACACTCGCGCGGGGCCACAACCGGGGTATGCCGAGGGGACCACGTGGAGCGCGACACCAACGTCCTGCCACTGCGGGAGTACCTGGCCGTGCTCCGGCGCCAGGTCTGGCTGGTGGTCCTCGTGACGGTGCTGACGATGGCCGCCGGGCTGGGGTGGTTCTTCAGCCAGACGCCGATGTACCAGACCCGCTCCGAGCTGGTGCTCGAGCCGCTGCGGGTCGCCCAGGACATCTCCCTCAACGAGCTGCTGAACCCCTCGGGCATCGTCGGCGACGCCGAGATCGCCGCCGCGCAGTCCCCGCCCGTCGCCGAGCGCGCCGCGTCCCTCCTCGACCGCGACGACCCGGCCGCGATCCGGTCGCTGATCGACGTCCGGGTCGTCGACGGCACCCAGCGGCTGCAGTTCGTCGCCACCTCCGCGGACCCGCAGGAGGCCGCGCGGGTCGCCGACGCGTTCGCCTCGGCGTTCGTCGAGTACCGCACGGACGCCGCCATCGAGTCGGTCCGCACGGTCGTCACCGAGCTCGACGAGCGCGCCGCCGAGCTGCGCACCCAGATCGCCGACGTGAACCAGCAGCTCGTCGACGCAGGTGTGCCGCTCGAGCCACCGGTCGACGCCAACGGCAACCCGGTCCAGGTCACGCTGTCGCCCGAGGCCGAGACGCTGTCGCTGCGCCGTCAGGCGCTGCAGTCCCAGCTCGGCCAGGTCATCGGCCGCTCGACGGAGCTGCAGGAGTCCATCGAGTCGCTGACGGGTGTGGGCGCGACCTTCTCCTCCGCCCCGGTGCCCGGGTCCCCGGTCGGCAGCTCGTGGCCCACCGCCGCGGTCGTGTCGGCGATCTTCGGGCTGCTGCTCGGCATCGGCCTCGCGTTCCTGCGCGACTACTTCGACGACGCCGTCCGTGACGAGCACGGGCTCAAGCGGGCCATCCCGGGCCGCCCCGTCCTCGGCCGCATCCCCGTCTGGAAGCCCGAGGCGGGCAAGGGCGCCACCGACCGGGTCGCCAGCCTCCTCGAACCGACCTCTGCCGCCGCCGAGGCCTACCGCGAGCTGTCCGCCGGCGTCCGCTTCCTGCTGGTCGCCCAGACCCGCGAGGCCCAGCGGGCCGGCCACCACGGCCTCGGCTACAGCCGCTCGGTGATGATCTGCTCGGCCACCATGGGCGAGGGCAAGACCTCGACCGCCGCCAACCTGGCCGTGGCGACCGCCCGCATCGGGCTGCCCACGATCCTCGTCGACGCCGACCTGCGGCGCTCCACGGTCGCCTCGCGGTTCGGCCTGCCGCGCGGGCAGGGGCTGTCGGACGCCCTGCTCAACGGCGACGAGGTCGACGACTACCTCCTCGACGTCGGCGTGGAGAACCTCAAGGTCCTGCCCGCCGGCACCGTGCCGCCCAACCCGACCGAGCTGCTGGCCTCCCCCGGCATGCACGCCCTGCAGCGCGAGCTGCTGGCCAAGGCCGAGCTGGTCATCTACGACACGCCCGGCGGTCCTGGCCGTGCCGGACGCGCTCGAGATCGGCCCGTTCGTCGACCTCGGCGTGGTCGTCAGCCGGGTCGGCACCACCAGCCGCCGCCGCGTGCAGGACGCCATCGAGCGGCTCGAGCAGGTCGGCACCACGATCTCCGGGGCGGTGCTCAACGGCCTCGACGCGTCCTCCGAGGGCTACTACTACAGCTACTACATGGCGCCCGAGCCCGAGCCGACCCGCGACGGCAAGGACGGCCCGCCCGACGGCGGCCGCCGGCCGTGGGCGTCGCCGCGGCGGTCCCGGGCGGGGGCCAACGACGGGGCGTGACCGCCTGAGGGCTGACGGGGGCACACGGGGCATGACGGAACACACGGGGCGCGCGAAGCCACGGCTCGTCCACCTGACCACGGTGGACATGTCGCTGGTCCTGCTGCTGCTGCCGCAGCTGGTGGCCTTCGCCGAGGCCGGCTACGAGGTCATCGGCATGTCCGCCCCGGGCCCGTTCGTGCCCGAGCTCGAGGCCGCCGGGATCCGCCACGTCGCGCTGGAGCGCTCGACCCGGGCCATGGACCTGCGCGGCGACTGGGCGGCGTTCCGCGAGGCCACCGACCACTTCCGCCGGCTGCAGCCCGACATCGTCCACACCCACAACCCCAAGCCGGGCGTGTACGGGCGGATCGGGGCGCGGCTGGCGAAGGTCCCCGCGGTGGTCAACACCGTCCACGGCCTGTACGCGCAGCCCGACCGACAGCTGGAAGCGGCGCTGGCCGGTGTACGGGCTCGAGCGGCTGGCGGCGACCTGCTCGGACGCCGAGCTGGTCCAGAACCCCGAGGACGTCCCGGTGCTGCGCCGGCTCGGCATCCCCGCCGACCGGCTGCACCTGCTCGGCAACGGGGTCGACCTGTCGCGGTTCGACCCGGGGCGGCTGGACCCGTCGGCGCGTGCCTCGGCGCGGGCCGCGATGGGCGTGCGCGACGGCGAGGTGGTCGTGGGCCTGGTCGGGCGGCTGGTGGTCGAGAAGGGCTACCGCGAGGTGTTCGCGGCCGCCCGGGCCCTGCGGTCGACGGTGCCCGGCGGCCCGGGTCGTGGTGGTCGGGCCGCACGACCCGGACAAGGCCGACGCGCTCGGGGTCGAGGAGGTCGCGGCGGCCGAGGCCGACGGGGTCGTGTTCCTCGGCATGCGCGACGACGTCGAGGAGCTGTACGCGGGGATGGACGTGTACGTGCTGGCCTCGCACCGCGAGGGGTTCCCGCGCTCGGCCATGGAGGCCGCCGCCATGGGCCTGCCGCTGGTGGCCACCGACATCCGCGGCTGCCGGCAGGTGGTCGAGGACGGCGTCACCGGGTTCCTGGTGCCGCCCCGTGACCCGCAGGCGCTGGGCGACGCGATCGCCCGGCTGGTGGAGGACACCGGCCTGCGGGCGAGGTGCGGGGCGGCCAGCCGCGGCAAGGCGCTGGAGGACTTCGACGACCGCACCCAGGTGGAGCGCACGCTGGAGGTCTACGAGCAGGTGCGGGGCGCGGGGCGGCGTGCGGGGCGGGGCGGGTAGTCGGGGCGCCTGTGGGCAGTCGGGGCGGCCAGAAGCCGTTGACGTTACGGTTGGAGCGGCTCGAGGACACCGTCGCGTTGCCGAGCCGATCCTGAGCGGACAGATGGAGGTGCGCCACCGTGACTGATTCGCCGCTGCACCACTTCCTCCTCGTGTACGACCATTCAGCAGGCGAACTCGTCGTGAACCGCGAGTTCGAACGAGTGGCAGCCGCCATGGAGGCCTACGAGGCCGAAGAGGAGAAGCATCGGCAGGACGAACTCGTCGAGGTCGTCCTGATCGGCTCGGACTCGCTCGAGACGGTGAAGATCACACACCCCAACTACTTCGGCGGCACGGCCTCCCCGAGCAAGTACCTCGTCGGCATCTGAACTCTCCCGACGTCACCGAGCTCGCCGGCCAGCCGGGGCCGAGAACGAGGCGAGGAGGTCGTGATGTCCGGCATGGGGTTCGTCGAGACGCCGCAGCCCACACCAGCGCTCGACCACACCCTGGTCGAGGTGGCCCGCAAGCGCCGTGAGCAGCGTGACCGACTCGTGGCCGACCACCAGACCCTGACCATCGCCATGGTTGCCGAGGCCCGCGGCGTCACCGAGGACACCGCCCGCCAGTGGCTGCACCGCCACCGCACGGCCGGACGGATCGTCACGGTCCAGCTCAACGACGGCACGACGCTGGTTCCCTCGTTCCAGCTCGACCTGGACCTCGACCCACGCCCCGACGTCGCCAGCCGCACCTCGCGCCTGCTCGACGCACGGATGGGGCCCTGGGCCGTGTGGCGCTGGTGGGTCACCCACGACGCGTTGTTGGACCGCTCGCCCATCGAGGCGTTGGCCCGCGGGATGGACGGCCAGGTCGACGACGCCGTGGACCGGCTCGTCGACCCCCACGGCGGGTGACGGCGGTCAGTTGCGTACGAGGGTGTCCCGCGGGTGTGGGCAGCCGCCCTCGTCGGCCTCGTGGAACGCCTCGACGAACCCGTCGAGCCGCTCCACCCAGCGGACGTCGACGCACCAGGTCCCGTGCTCGTCGGTGGTGACCTCGATCGCGTCGACGACCAGGTCGGCGTCGGCGTCGTAGACGTGGATCGTGCCGTCGGTGGGCAGGGCGACCACCGGCGCGGCGTCGCGGTCGACACGGCCGTCGCCGTCGAGGTCGAGCAGCCACCTCTCCCTCGCCGGGACGTGCTCGAAGCCGGACAGGCCGTCGTTGGCGGCGGCGGTCCGGTAGGCGTCGGACACGTCGCGGGTGTAGACGCGTGCGGGGGCGACGGCGCGTCCTCGCTCGAGGTCGCGGTGCTCCTGCAGGTGGGCCCACCCGACCTGCAGGCCCGCCGCCACCGTGGTGACGGCCGCGACCGTGGCCACCGTCCGCAGCGGTCCGCGACGCACCTGCGGCTCGCGGCGCCCGAGGGCGTGCGCCAGGAACGCGAGCACCACGGGGAACGACAGCGCGAACACGGGCACGGTCAGCAGGGTGCCCCAGCCGGCCTGCTCGTCGTGGGAGAGCGTGATGCCGACGGTGAACACGACCGCGAAGGCGCTGGCTGCGGCGGCCGCGGCCGCGACGGCGGTCCAGATGCCGGGCAGCGGACGCGAGCGCAGGTCCGGGGTGCTGGTCACGGGGCGTCCGGTTCGTCGCGTGGTGCCAGTCTCGACGATGGCCGCGCCCGGGGCGTCAGGGACTCCCCTGACCCTCGCGTGTCTCACGTAGCATCCCCGCGGGTCCGGTGGCAGGGGAGCCCGCGTGACACGGTTGGTGGTGGTCGGGACGGGCGGCATGGGGCGCGAGGCCCTGGCCTGGCTCGAGGACACCGACGCGGCCGGCGACGTGGTCGGCTTCCTCGACGAGGACCCCGCACGCCACGGCAGCGAGGTCGCGGGGCGGCCGGTGCTGGGAGGGCTCGACTGGCTGGCCGGTGGCTCGGGAGCCTCGGGCTCGGGGTCCTCGGGCTCGGGGTCCTCGGGCTCGGCGTCGTCGGACGTGGCGGTGGTGCTGGCGGTCGGGGCGCCGACGCCCCGGCTGCGGCTGCTCGAGCGGTTGGGTGCACTGGGCGTCGCGCTGCACACCGTGGTGCACCCGACCGCGGTGGTGGGGCCGCGGGTGGAGCTCGGCGAGGGGTCGATCGTGTGCCCCGGCGCGATCCTCACCTGCGACGTCGACGTGGGGCGCGCGGTGATCGTGAACTACGGGGCGGCGGTGGGCCACGACGGGCGCCTCGGCGACGGGGTGTTCCTCGCCCCGGGCGTGCACCTCGCCGGCAACGTGACCGTCGAGCGGGGCGCCGACGTCGGCATCGGCGCCAGCGTCATCCAGGGCCGGACGATCGGTGCCGGGGCGGTGGTCGGTGCCGGGGCGGTCGTGGTCCGCGACGTGCCTCCCGGGGTGACCGCCGTGGGCGTGCCGGCGCGGTGGGACTCGGCGGTGGCGGGGCCGGGCTCGGCGGTGGCGGAGCCGGGCTCGTGACGGGGCGGGGTGCCTCTGGCTACGACGCGGTGAAGCGGGGCGTGGACGTCGTCGTGGCGGCCGTGGCGCTGGTGGTGCTGTCGCCGGTCCTGGCGGTGCTGGCGTGGCAGGTGGCTCGGCGGCTCGGGCGGCCGGTGCTGTTCCGGCAGGTGCGTCCGGGGCGGGGCGAGCGCCCCTTCACGCTGGTCAAGTTCCGGACCATGACCGACGAGCGTGGGCCCGACGGGGCGCTGCTGCCCGACGCCGACCGGCTGACCCCGTTCGGGCAGTGGCTGCGCTCGACCAGCCTCGACGAGCTGCCCGAGCTGGTCAACGTGCTGCGGGGGCAGATGAGCCTGGTCGGCCCGCGCCCGCTGCTGATGGAGTACCTCGACCGCTACTCCCCCACGCAGCGGCGGCGCCACGAGGTGCGGCCCGGCATCACCGGGTGGGCGCAGGTCAACGGGCGCAACGTGGCGGCGTGGGAGGACCAGCTCGCCATGGACGTCTGGTACGTCGAGCACCGCTCGGCGTGGCTGGACCTGCGCATCCTCGCCCGGACCGTGTGGCAGGTCGTGCGGCGCAGCGGGATCAGCCAGGAGGGCCACGCCACCCGCGAGCCCTTCGGGGGGTAGCGGGGCGGGGCGGGGCGGGGACGTGTGCCTCTACCGCGGCCGGGCGGCCGCCACGTTGCAAGCGCTAGCGTGGACACCGGGATCTGGGAGGGGAACCCATGCGTCATGTCGTCGTGCTCGTGATGCTCGTCCTGCTCGGAGTCGGGGGCTGCACCAACGAGCCCGTCCAGCGGAGACATCTCTGGCCAGCCGTCGACTCCGGCGACATCGTCCACGTCGTCGCGTCCCGAGACCGAGTCTCCCTCAGCCACGGAGACCGCCGCGGAGGCGCTCCCCATCGAGACCGACTGTTCGGGTCTGTACGACGATCCCGGGACGACCACGTGCCTGCCATCGTGCTCGCAGGCGCACGCCTTCGCGGAGTTCGGGACCACTCCCGCCATGTCAGACTCTCTCGCATGGTCGAGCGCCTACGTCCGTGTGACGGACGCCGACGGGTCGGAGCCCGACGTCGACCAGCCCCTGTCACTCGACGAGACGGTCGTCGAGACCCTCGCGGTCTTCGACCAACGGGATCCCCTGGACGGCTGGCTGTTCCGGTCAGCGTACTACCAGTGGTGGGCCCCCCTTCCGGACTCACCAGATCGGATCTTCGAGTACCAGGACGGCGTCGAGGTGGAGTACGAGCACCGGAGCATCGACCACCCGCTGCGCGAGACCGCCCAGTGGCTCGACACGCCCGTCGGATGCTTCCCGAACCCGGATCGGGACCCGGAACGAGCCGCGGCCACCCCGGGTCCCGGCGTGCCGGCCGCCTCGGCAACCCCGGCCGCCCCGCCTGCTGAGGCGCCGACTGCCAGCGGTCCCGTGGAGGCGTTCGTCGATGCCGCGGTGCGTGCCTGCGACCTCTCCGCCATCCCGGATCCTGCCACGGCCGTGGCGGTGTCCGCCGAGGGCGCCGACATCCTCGTGCGGGACGTCAACGGAGTCGAGCTGGTGGTGAACGTCGAGACCGGCGAGGTCACCGGCACGGACGGTCCGGACGGTCTCATGCCTCACCCCTACTCGTTCGCGTGCGACCCCAACGTCTTCCGAGGAGCGGCGGACGCGTAGCGGGCACCCGGTCTCTGCCACGGGTCCCGTGGACGACCCCGCAGGCAGCGGTCCGCCCTTGCTACCGTCGCCGCGTCGAATGAGGGGTCGACAATGGGCAACGTCACGCCACCGTCGGGTGCCGAGGTCGGCGACGGGGGCGGGCCACCGCAGCACGAGTCGCAGCTCACGGTGCCCGCGTGGGTCGTCTCGGACTGGCCCCAGGCCGCCGCCATGGGGCTGATCGCCTACGCGATCATCGTCGGGGTCGGCATCCTCGCGGCCGTGACCGTGACGCTCAGCACCGTGATCCGGTTCTCCAGCGATGCGCTCGAGCTCGGCAGCATCCTGGCCACACCGTTCGCCCTCCCGATCGCCTACCTCGGTGGCTACGACGGGACTCCCGTGCTGCTCACCGGACTCCTCGTGCTGGCCATCGCCCTGCGGGTCGGGTCACGCCCGGTCGGGCTGACGCCTGGCCATGCGATGGACCGCACCCGAGCACTGGCCTGGGCAGGGAAGGTCGCCGTGGTGTTCGTGACGACGGCTCTCGTCGTCGCGATCGTCCTCGACGTGGTGAACGCCGACCCGGCCGCCCAACCGGGCGGCCTGATCTCCGACTCCGTCGCCTTCAGGATCGACTACGTCCGACTGGTGTTCGTCTCGGGCCCCGTCGTGTTCGTCGTCGCGCTCATGACGCTGGGGCGCCTGACGGGCAGGGGCATCCTGGGTCTCCTCGGCCTTCGAGGCTCGATGCCCGCCGTCGTGCGAAGCTCTGCCGCCGGACTGGCTCGGACGTTGAAGATCTCACTCGTCGGACTGTTGGTCCTCTTCGCCGTCGGCACGCTGTTGGAGCTGGCCACCGACAACTTCCTGTCGGGCAGTGACCTCGTCGCCGCGCTGTTGTCGTTCCTCGTCGTGACCGTCCTGCTCGCATGTGTCGACGTCGCCGCCCTGTTCCTCGTCGTGGCGATGTCCTTCCTGCAGTACGACACGTTCAGCTCCGCCGCGTGGCAGTGGGTCGGCGTGGCACTCGTGGCGATCGCGTTCTTCCTCGGCGGTCGTCGGGCAGCGCAGTACTCCAACGCCCGCACGATGGCCGAGGCCGTCGTCTCGTCCTCGTTGATCGGTGTGCTCCTGGCAGCAGTGGGCGTGGTCGTGGCGATCGACTACACCGCAGCGGGTGGCGCCGAGGGGTTCGCTGCGCCCGCGATCCTCCTCCCGCTGCTCTGGACCCTCCCGGCGGCGGCAGGAGCGTGGTTCTACGCGAACGAGAACGGCCTTCCCTCGGGAGTGGCGGTCGCCCCGCAGCCCTCGGACCCCCACGCCACCGCGACGCAGCCACGGGTGGCCACGGACGATCTCGCCCCGCGGGATGCCCAACGTCCGACCGAACCGCCGGACGACGACGCCGGCCCACCTCCACCCTCAGGGCCCAGGCGGGGCTGATGACACCGGAGGCAGGGTGGTACGACGACCCCGAGGTCGCCGACCAGGAGCGCTACTGGGACGGCAGCGCATGGACGCCGCAGGCCCGTGATCGCACGGTCCCGGCCGCATCACGACCGCCCCGCGCCGCGACCCACGAGCCAGCGGGACAGGAACACGACGCGTCGCCGCCCACACCCCCACCGACCCGGGTGCCGGTGGCCCGCGGCCGGCGATCGGGCGTGCTGGCCATCATGGCGGGGGCGGTGCTGCTGGCCTCGGCGGCGGGGGGCTTCGTGCTCGCTCCCCTGTCCCGGTCATCAGCCGAGACCGTGGCGGCGGAGGACGCACACCTTGCCGGTGGCGACCCCACCCCGCAGGCTTCATCGTCGTCGGTGACACCGTCGACCGATGTCACGCCCGATCCACCAGCGGTCTCCGCGCGCCCACCGACTCCCTCACCGTCGGGCCGGGCGACGTCAGACTCCCTGTCGGGCGCCGTACCCGTCGCCTCCGGCGGGTCCGTGGAGCGCCGGGGCGAGGAGTGGGTCGTCGGCGACACCTCGGGCTGGGATCCCGATGCCCTCCTCAATGCACTCGTCGGCGTCAACCCAGAGGGCCTCGAGTTCGTGTTCTTCTACGACCGAGGCACGCTGCTGGGCACCGACACGTACGAGCCGTCCCGGAACATCACCATCGGCCGCATCGACGACATGACCTTCGAGGCCACGTACGCGCTGTACGACCCCGGTCAGAGCCGCGCGGCCCCCAGCGGACAGAGGGCCCTCGTCACCTACGTGCTCACGTCGACAGGCCTGGAGCCACAGGACCCGATACCTCCCGCCGACCCCAGCAGCCCAGGATCACGACTGTGAAGACTGCGGTCCTGCTGCTGGCCATGATGGTTCTCGGGCTGTTGCTCGGCAGCACCGCGGCCCACCTCACCGACCCGGACAGGTCCACGTCATCGTTGGCAGTCGGGGACTGCCTGACCGGTACGCCCGACGAGTGGCCGGCCGACGTGGCCGAGGTGTCATGCACCTCCCGGTCTGCCGACTGGGAAGTTCTCGGCCACTGGCGACTCACGGACACCGAGCTGCCCGACATGAGCCGCCTGGAAGGTGAGTGTCCGGGGCGCCTGTTCAGTCCATCGTCGACGTCCTGGGAGAGAGGGGACCGGACCGTGATGTGTCTCCACAGCGTCTGACGGGCCGTGCGACGCGTCTCGGGCGGCCGCGGTGCGGTGGTGGCATCGCGCCGGGGCGCGCACCTTCTCCACAGATTTCCCCAGCCGCGAGATGCCCCCTTCCGGGGCGTGTCACAGGGGCGTAGTTTCCTCTGCGTCCCGCCTCTCCCCGAGCCTGCCGGTCCTCATGTCCACCGCCACCGCCCCGTCCTCGTCCCCGGCCGACGTGCCGGTCGACGAGGTGGTGGCCCGCCTCACGGGCGCGGTGGACGCGGCCGTCGAGGTCGAGGTCGGGGCGCTGGGCGAGGACGGGCTCGCGGCCCTGCTGGCTGCTGACGAGACCGCCATCCGCCGGCTGCAGGCCCACCAGGCCCGGCTGGCCGACGTGCTGGTGGGACGGCGCGCCTCGCGGGCGCGGGCCGAGCGCCCCGACGACCCCCGCGCCGTCCAGCGTGCGACCCGGCAGGTCCGCGACCAGCTCACCGGACAGCTGGGCGTGACCCCCTCGCGGGCCAAGCAGGTGGTGCGGACGGGGCGCCAGGTCCGCTCCCTGCCGACCGTGGCGGCCGCCCACGCCGACGGTCGGCTGACCGACCAGCACGTCGCCGTGATCGCCGAGGTCACCGCCCACACCGCCGGGGACCAGCGCGCCGCGTTCGAGTCCGAGCTGGTCGAGCTGGCCGGACGGTGCCGCGACGCGGTGGCGTTCGGCCGCGAGGCACGACGGCTGCAGATCGAACGTGACCACGACGCGGCCCAGGCCGACCTCGACCGGAAGAAGGCCCAACGGTCGGGGCGGGTCACCCAGACCCCCGACGGCAGCACCCTGCTGCGGCTGCAGTCCGCCGGGTACGCCGGCGAGCTCGTCCACACCGCGATCGACGCCTTCCGCACCCAGGACGCCGACGGCCAGCACCGCACCCCGGAACAACGCACCCACGACGCGCATCATCACCGCCCTCGAGGTCGCGCTGCGGTCCGGCGGGCCCCCACCCAGCACGGCGTCCGTCCCCACGTCGCCGTGGTCGTGCCCGCCGAGGCCGTCGGCCAGGGCCGCGGGGCGGTCGAGACCACCTGGACCGGGCCGTTGCCCTACGCCGAGGTGGCCGCGCTGATGGGCGACTGCTCGCTGGCGCGGCTGGTCGCCGACGCCGACGGCGTGCCCGTGTCGGTCACCCGGAAGGTCCGCACCGTCCCCGCCGGGCTGTGGCAGATCCTCCGCGTCCGCGACGGCGGCTGCATCGTCGCCGGCTGCGACGCCCCCGCGGGCTGGTGCCAGGTCGCCCACCTCGGGACCCCCTACCGCGACGACGGCAAGCTCACGCCCGACACGTCCGGGCTGCTGTGCACCGGCGGGGTCAACCACCACGCGACCTTCGACGCGGGCGGCGGCACCGTCACCTGGCAGGACGGCCGGCCCGTCGTGCACCTCACCGGCGAGACCGGACGTCGACGCCATCGCGGACCGCCCGGCTGACACCGCACCGCCCGGCACGGCTGCTGCGGCCGTCCGGCACGCCGCCGCGCCGCTCCTTGACAACTTCACAGCGACATGCGAACCCGACGATTCGGGACCGGCCGTCCTGCGCTCCGACCCCTGCCCGTCTGGTACACCGTCCATACGGACAGGGAGCGCCCGCGGGGCGCGATGGCCGAGCGAACACACGCGAGTACAGGGTGGACCGATGCAACGGACTGATCCGCAGGACGACGACGGGTCTGGGTGTGGCCGCGCTGGCGGCCGCCGTCGTGGGCGGTGCCGGCCACCGCCACACCGGGCCCGAACGAGCACGCGCAGGAGGTGGCGGCCCACTGGACCGCGGCACGCCGCGACGCCGCCGTGCCCCGCGACCTCGTCATCGACGCGCACGGGCGCGGGTACGTGCGGGGCGCCGACGGCGAGCCTGGTCGCCACCGGGGCCGCGACGGGGCGCGCGCGGTGCCGAAGGGCAAGCCCTCCGGCAAGCCCGGGGGTGGCGGCAGCGGCGGCGGGACCGGCGACACGCCAGTTCCCCGCGATCAGCCCTGCCGACGGGGCGACCATCGCGCCGCAGACCACGTTCTCGGCGCAGGTGACCGACCCCGACAGGGTCCGGTCCGTGCAGTTCGATGTCGCCTACGGCGGCACGTCGCACGAGCTTCGCCGCCACCAACACGGGTGGCACCACCTGGTCGGTGAGCCTGTCCTTCTCCGGCTCGGGTGCGGGGTCGTGGACGATCGTCGCCAAGGACGGCAGCAAGCGCGGCGGCGTGACCACCGAGAGCGGGTCCCACGGCTTCACGGTCGAGTCGTCCGGTTCCGGCGGAGGCGGCGGGTCCGGCGGAGGCGGTGGGTCCGGCGACCCGGACGTGGTGGCCAACGCCCACTGGACCGAACAGCGGGGCCGTGCAGACGGCGGCGGGGCGCATCTACTTCGAGATGCCGACCAACAGGCGCGGCACCAAGTGGGGCGGGTACGTGTGCTCGGGGACCGTCGTCGACGACGGCGCCACGGGGCGGTCGGTGATCGTCACGGCGGCGCACTGCGTCTTCGACGACGTGAGCAAGACCTTCGCGCGCAGCGTGCTGTTCATCCCCGGCCAGGACGACCGGTGGCAGCGACACGACCGACCTGGACTGCACCAACGACCCGTTGGGCTGCTGGGTGCCGGCGTTCGGCGTCGTCGACGCCGACTGGACCGCGGCCCAGTTCCCCGACAACGCGGCGTGGGACTACGCGTACTACGTGGTGCCCGACAGCGGGGCGCACGTCGACCGCGGCGGACCACGGGATCGCGCGACGCGCTCGACGCCGCGGCCGGCGCGCTGCCGTTGTCGTTCGTCGCGCCGGCGGTCGGGCACGTGACGCACGCCCTGGGGTACTCGTACGACGTCGACCCGAACTTCATGTACTGCGCCGAGGCGCATGGGCACGAACGGCACCGACCAACTGGTGGCTGCCGACTGCGAGCTCTCCGGTGGCGTCGTCGGGCGGGCCGTGGATCCAGCCGATGGACGCAGGCGGGTCCGGACCGATCATCTCGGTGAACTCGTGGGGCTACACGAACCAGCCCGGCATGGCCGGACCCAAGCTGTCCGGGACCTCGGCCGAGTGCGTGTTCGGCGTGGCGACGGCGCACGACGCACGACGACGCAGGATCGACGGCGATCGTCCACGGAGCTGCTGATCCACCTCGTCATGACGATGACGGCCCGTCGCGGTGCGGCGGGCCGTCGTCGTCCAGCGTCAGACCGCGCAGGCCCCGTCGGCGCAGGCGTCGCCGTGGTCGTGGGCGTGCTCCGGGCCGTGGCCGTGACGACCTCGAGCGGGCCGCCTGCGGCGTGGGCACGGTCCAGCGCCTGGCGCATGACGTCGACCGGCTGGGCGCCGGGGATGGCGAAGCGGCGGTCGAGCACGAAGAACGGCACGCCCGAGCACCCGTACTCGTAGGCCTGCTCCTCGTCGGCGCGCACGGCCTCGGCGTAGCGGTCGCCCGCCAGCACCTCGCGGACCTCGGCGGCGTCGAGCCCGGCCTCGGCGGCCAGGCGCGTGATGGTGGCGTGGTCGCCGATGGCGGCGCCCTCGGAGTGGTAGCCGCGCAGGAACCGGTCCTTGACGGCGATCTGGCGGCCGCGGTCGCGGGCCAGGTGCAGCACCCGGTGGGCGTCGAAGGTGTTGCCGGGCTTCGCGATGTCGAAGTCGAAGTCCAGGCCCTCGCCCCGCGCCGTGTCGACCATGCGGTCGATCATGGCCTGGGCCTGCTCGCGGGTGGCCCGGTACTTGGTCGCCAGCATGGTGGCGTAGTCGCCGTCGCGGCTGGCCGGGGCGTGCGGGTCCAGCTCGAAGCTGCGCCACACCACCTCGACCTCGTCGCGGTACGGGGCGTCGGCCAGGGCAGCTTCGAAGCGGGCCTTGCCGATCGCGCACCACGGGCAGACGACGTCGGACCAGATCTCGACGAGCACGGAGGACTCCGGGGGGCGGTGGCGGGGCGGGGGCTCTCTCTCACAACGGCCCGCGCCCGGGGATCCTTCCCGTCGCAACGACCGTGTGGCCCGGTCCTCCCTGGCCCGGTCCCCCGGGTCCTGCGACGGTCCTTGTGCGGGGGCGAGAGCGGCCGACAGGGAACGGTGATCCCTTCCCCTGGAGCACGCAGTCGAGCACGTCGTCGTCCCCCACGACCGAGCCTGCCCAGCGCCGCCGGCGCGTGATCGGGGCAGCGCTGACGCTGGCGCTGTCGTTGGCCGCGTTCGGCATCTCGGCGACCGGCGCGGTCTTCACCGAGACCGACACCGAGGGTGGCAACGCCTTCGCCACCGGCTCGGTGGACCTCAGCGAGACCTACACGCGGCACCGAGATCGTCTCGGCGACGGCGATGGCGCCGGGCGACACGGTCTCGAAGGCCGTGACCGTCAGCAACGACGGGTCGCTGGCGCTGCGCTACGCGATCACCAGCACCACCGACGAGGACATCCTGGCGGCCCAGCTGGACCTGTGGATCTGGGACGAGGCGCAGGAGGACGACACCGGCGGGATCCTCGGCTTCGGCGCCGACAACGCGACCTGCGACGCGACGCCGGACGACGGCAGCGTCGGGGCGTTCGCCTACACCCAGGGCGTGCTCGGGTCGACCACCCCGGGGACCAACGTGGTCGGCGGTACCCGACCCAGGGCGACGACACCGGTGACCGCACCCTGGCCGCCTCGGACAGCGAGAGTCCTGTGCTTCTACGTCGAGCTGCCGCTCAGCACCGACAGCAGCTTCGAGAACGCGACCACGACCGCCAGCTTCGACTTCGTCGCCGAGCAGACCGCGACAACGCCTGACTGGATGGGATGACGAGCCCGGACCACACGGTCGGTGACCACCGACCCATGGCGGTAGACGCCCGGACGGAGCAGCAGTCGGTGGGCGGCTCCGTGGCGCAGGACCAGGGCGCCGCTCGCACGCCGGACCGGGGGGCGACGCCCCGCGCGGCGTCACCCACGCCCGCACGGCGGCGCGCGTCGCGTCGGCGGACGCCGGCGGTCAGCACGCTGCGCTGGTCGTAGCGTCCCGGTCGCCTGATGCGCCCCGCCCGTCGTGGCCGGGATCGCGCCGTGGTGCTCAGCGGGACTGGCCCGCGATCATGACCGGACGCGGTGATCGTCCAGTGGTGGACACCGACGACGTCACCGTCGCGACGTGCTACCTTCCGACGGCAGGTCGGCTGACACCACAGTCCTGGTCATGCGCGCGCCAGGGCCAGCAGCACTCGCAGCGGGCGAGCGAACGAGATCTGTCGACCCGAACCGACCTGCCGGCTGGGGTCCTGGGCACCGTCGGCTTCGGCTGCCCGGTTCTGGTGGCCCTGCAGCTGAGTCGCGACGCGTGCGCCTGGTCGCGATGGCACTGCCGCCGCGGTGTGGCGCTGGTGCGCGCGTGACCTACGTCGGGCGCGCACGGCCTGCCAGGGCCAGGCCACGGTGGGCCACGGGTCGGGCCACGCCCCGCCGCCGCGGTCGTCCCCGACGCCCGTCGTCAGCCAGCCTGGCGGCCGGCGCGTGGCTCGCGGCGCTCGCGGTCGCGTCTCGGCGCGGCCGCGACCTCCGACCTCGTCTACACCGACCAGCACCTCAGCAACGGATCCACCACGTGGCGCTGTCGTCCGACCGGCGTGGCCGCCGAGATGGACTGCGGCATCCTCACGCTCCGCAAGGGTGTCATCGTCAGCTGCGACGCTGCGCCGGGGCGGACGGCTACGACGTTCTGCGCGATCAACTCCGGCGGCTCGCCACGAGCGTGTCGGGGATGACGGCCGCGACCAGCACCTAGGACACCTCGGTCAGCAACGCCACCGACTCCGTCCACGTCGTCCGGACGGTCGCCGGGAGCTGGACGTCCGCCGACTCCGCGGAGGTGGCGATCCACACGCCGGGGCTGCTGACGTGCTCCCTGCTGTGACGCCGGCGGCGGCCAGGATGGCCGCCGCCAGCAGACGCGGCCGCCCCCCGGTCGTGGGCAGCGGCGCGCCGTCCGCCCCGGTCGGGGCGGGGCGACGGTCGGCGGGGCGTGGCCGGGGGCGGGGCGCCGGGGACGCCACCGCCGGCCTCGGCGGGCGGCGGGGCGCCGAGGTCGGCCCACACGGCGGTCTCGAGGTAGTCGTTCTCCAGCGGGTCGCCGCTGCCGGGGGCCAGGCGTGCGGCGACGTCGGCGAGCTCGGGGCGCGGGGCGTCGGGCACGACCCAGTCGGCCAGGGCGAGGAAGGCGGTGTGCTCGCCGACGTAGCGGCGGTAGGCCTCGGGGTCCTCGGCCGGGTCGAACTCGGTGGTCCCGACGTAGTGGCGGGGCGGGGCGTCGGCGCCCCGTGCCGTGATCGCCGACTGGCCGTCGAAGGCGAGGTCGAGCAGGTTGCCGACCAGGTGCGGGGTGACGTTCCACCGGAACCCGACGGTCGGGTCGGCGACGGTGCGGAAGGTCGACTCCATCCACTCGAGCGGCTGCCACCCGCCCGCCTGGTAGCTGCCCCAGCGGGCGGGGTTGGCCTCGGCCTGGATGACGGTGTCGACCCCGAGCGCGTCCATGCACGGCATGTAGGACACGCGCGTGTCGGCGCACGGGGCGAGGTCGGCGGGGCGCTGCCCGAAGGGGTGGCCCCACGTGAACGCCGGCAGGGAGGTCGCGAACCCGAGGTGCAGGCCCTCGACCACCACGCCGGCGGCGTTGGCCACCGCTGCCGGGCCGGTCGCCGGGCCCTCGTCGAGGCCGATCAGGTCCGCCTCCAGCGAGGTCAGCGGCACCTTGTCGTTGCGGAACAGCAGGTTGCGTTCGCCCCGCGGCGCGGACGGGTCGACGTCCTCGGGCCCCCACAGGACCGTCTGGTTGGTGACCCGCGCCGAGGTGGCGACGTACACCTCGTCGACCTGGCCGAGGTCGGGGTCGGCGTAGGTGGCGATGTCGACCGGGTCACGCGAGGCCCTGTAGCGCGGCTGGTTGTTGGACCCCACCACGTACACGCCGTAGTCGCGGGCGATGTCCGACAGGGTCTGGCTGAACGCGCGGGCCAGGGTGTCGGTGGCCGCGACGAACACCTGCTTGCGCGGGTCGATGGGACCGAGCCGGGCCTGCGCGGCGGCGACCTGCGGGGCGTAGGCGGCGTTCAGCTCACCCAGCGCCCCGGCGATGCCGAGCGGGGCGGCGTCGCCGGCGGGGGCGCCGAGCGGCGTGGTCGCCTGGGCCCGCACGCTCGCGCCCCGCGACCCGATCGCCAGCGCCATCAGGCCGACGTCCTCGTTGAAGACGACGATCGTGGGTCGCCCGTCGAGCAGCGGGACGACGTGGTCCTCGACCAGGCAGCGCAGCTTGGTGCGGAAGGACTCGTAGGTGGCGACGTGGCGGACGTCGTGCTTGAACTGCAGGCCGACCACGCGCACCGTCCCCGCGGGGTCCGGGGCGCCGACCGCCGGGGCCCACCGGTCGGGGCGCAGCGCCGCGCAGGTCGCGGGGTCGGGGCGGTCCGCGGGCAGGTGCGGCGTGGCCGTCGTGGCCCCCACCGGGCAGGGATCCCGGCCCGTGTCGCGCGGAGGCGGAACGGTGGAGGGGTACGGGTTGGCGGGGACGGGGCGGTCGAGCTGCGCGAGCGCGCACGCCGGGACGTTGGTGATGACGCCGTCGACGCCGAGGCCCGAGGGTGGCCCGCAGGTCGTCGGGGCGGTCGGGCGTCCAGGGCACGACCTGGACCCCGGCGGCGTGGGCGGTGGTGACGACGGCGGCGGTCAGGTCCGGCGCATCGTGGTTCGGGGCGCTGACCGTGTAGCCGCGGGCGGTGGCCAGCGCGACGTTCTGGGCGGCGGTCTGGCCGGTCTGCGAGGTCGTCAACAGCTGGGTCGCCAGTGACGGGGCGAGCCGCTGCACCGCTTCCAGCGCCGGCGGCCAGAAGGACTGCACCACGACCCGGTCCGCCAGCCCACGGTCGAGGATCGCCGGGACCAGCGCTTCGGCGACGGCGGTGCCGGCGACGTCGAAGTTGGCCTCGCCCGGGATGTCCTTGATCTCGACCGACAGGCGGGGCGCATCGGGCCCGAGGGCCACGAGCAGGTCCAGCAGCTCGGCGGCGGTGGGGACCTGCACGCCCGTGCCGCGCAGCGGGTGCGGGGCGTCGGCGTCCGGGGTCGTGGTGGCCTGGCCGGGCGAGAACCACCACGCCGCGTCGCAGTCGCGCACCTCGGCCAGCGTCAGGGCGATGACGGTGCCGCTGCAGTCCGTGGTGCGGTCCAGCGTGTCGTCGTGCAGCACGACCAGCTCGCCGTCGCCGGTCAGCTGCACGTCGGCCTCGAGCTCGTCGACGCCGAGCCGCACGGCATTGGCGAACGCGACCATCGTGTTCTCGGGGGCGTAGGCCGCCCCGCCCCGGTGGGCCGACACGAACGGGGCGCCGGGCTCGGCGGCGACGGCCGGGGCGTGCAGCGTCCCGGCGGCCGCGACGACCGTCGCCGGCAGCAGGGTGGCGGCCGCCACCGCCCGCCGTCGCCATCCTCGTGTCCGCACGCCGCGTCCTCCCACCACCGGTGGACCTCCACCGATCGACAGGTTCGACGGTGCGGTCAGCGGGTCCTGCGACGTCCGGCCGGCCTTGGACACGTCCCTCGTCCACCCCAGCCTCGAACCGAGAGGCCGTGAATTATTCAAACGTGTCCCGTCGGACCCGAGTCGGCGTCGCCCTGGCGCTGGCCCTGGTGGCACACCTCTGGATGCTCAACGCCCCGGTGGCACCGGCGCTGGCGCCGCGGGTCCGGCCCGTGGCCAGCTCGCCGCAGCTCCCCACGGCTCCGCCCTGCGCCCACGGGATGGTGGCCTGCCACGTCACCGATCCCGACGACCGACCGGTCCGCCGGTCCTGCTCCTCCCGGTGCTGCTGCTCGCCGCGGCGCTCGTGACCCGTCGACAGCGCCTCGCGGTCCGCCCCGCGCGAGGTCGCCCGCGGTGACCGTCACGACCGTTCTCCCCCTCAGCCCTGTGTCCTCGCGTCGGTGGTCCTCATCGAGTAGCGGGGCGGGGCGACGCTGACCGTCGCCCACCCCCACTGCGCGAATCCCCCAACGACGAAGGACCCACCCAATGCGCACCCATCCTGTCCGCACATCCACACCCCCCCGTCTGCTCGTCCTGCTGCTGGCCCTCGTGCTCGCCCTGGCCACCACGGCCTGCGGGAACGACGACGCCGGCGCCAGCTCCGACGAGGGCACGGGCATGGACATGTCCAGCTCCGAGGGGCACGACTTCGCCTTCGGCGAACCCGCCGATGCGTCCGACGCCGACCGCACCGTCGAGGTCGAGGCCTCCGACGACTTCGCCTTCGACCCCGACAGCCGTCGAGGTCGAGCAGGGCGAGACCGTCACCTTCGAGGTCCACAACACCGGCCAGATCGTGCACGCGTTCGTCATCGGCGACGAGGACGCCCAGAAGGAACACGAGGCCGAGATGCAGGAGATGGCCAGCGAGGACGGCGACATGGCAGCACGCCGACCCCAACGCCATCGACATCGAGCCCGGCTCGACCAACTCCATCACCTGGCACTTCACCGAGGCCGGCGAGGTGCTGTACGGGTGCCACCAGCCCGGGCACTACGACGCCGGGATGAAGGGCACCATCACCGTCACGCTGAGCGTCAGCGCTGTCGCTCTGCTCTCAGTCGCCGTTGCTCGGGGGCCGCAGGACCCCGCGGTCCTCGAGCAGCTGCATGATCGCCAGCACCGACTCCTCGACCGACTGCTCGTCGGTGCGCAGGTGCAGCGCCGGGTCGACGGGGCGGTCGTACGGCGCGGTCACGCCCGGGAAGGCGTGGATCTCGCCGCTGTCGGCCCGGGCGTACATGCCGTCGGTGTCGCGTTCGCGACACACGTCCACCGGGGCGTCGCAGAACACCTCGATGAACCGCTCGGGCAGGATCAGCTCGCGCACGCGGTCGCGAACCTCGGCGGCCGGGGCGACGAACGCCGCCAGCACGATCAGGCCCTGGTTGTTGGCCAGGCGGGCGACCTCGCCCGCGCGGCGCAGGTTCTCGGACCGTTCCTCGGAGGAGAACCCGAGGTCGCGCGACAGGCCCAGGCGCATGTTCTGGCCGTCGAGCCGCAGCGTGGCCCGGCCGCGTTCGAACAGGGCACGTTCCAGCGCGCGGGCCAGCGTCGACTTGCCCGACGCCGGCAGGCCCGTCAGCAGCACGGTGGCGGGCTGCTGGCCGTAGCGGCGCTGCCGTTCCTCGAGCTGCACGTCCGAGCGGGTGCGCACCAGGGTCTCGACCGCGGGCTCGTCCCAGACGCCCTGGGCCGAGCGGTCGACGATCATCCCCGCCCCGACCGTGGCGTTGGTCATCCGGTCGATGAGGATGAACGCCCCGGTGGTGCGGTTCTGCGCGTAGGGGTCGAACAGCAGCAGCTCCTCGGCCGACACGGTGACCCGGCCGATCTCGTTGAGCTCGAGCGTGCCCGCGGGCTCGGTGGCCAGCGTGTTCACGTTCACGCGGTGGTGGAGCTGGGACACGACCGCGTTGGTGGTGCGGGTCGCCTGGCGCAGCAGGTAGGAGCGCCCCGGCACCATCGGGTCGGCGTTCATCCAGACCAGGTGCGCGTCGACGTCGTGGCTGCGGTGCGGGCGGTTGCCCGGGTGCACGATCATGTCGCCGCGCGACACGTCGATCTCGTCGGCCAGCGTCAGCGTGATCGCCTGGTCGACGAACGCCTCGTCGAGGTCGCCGTCGAAGGTGACGATGCGATCGACCGTGGAGCGGGTCCCGGTCGGCATCACCATGACCTCGTCGCCGGCGCGGACCACGCCCGAGGCGATCGTGCCCTGGAACCCGCGGAAGCTGAGGTCGGGGCGCGACACGAGCTGCACCGGCAGGCGGAAGTCGTCGAAGTTGCGGGCGGCCTCGACGTCGACGGTCTCGAGGTGCTCGAGCACCGGCGGGCCCTCGAACCACGGCATGTTCGGTGACGGGTCGACCACGTGGTCGCCGGTCAGCGCCGACACCGGGACCACGTAGGGGTCGTCGATCCCGAGCGAGGACGCGAACTCGAGGTAGTCGTCGCGGATCTCCTCGAACCGGTCCTTGGACCAGTCGACGAGGTCCATCTTGTTGACGCAGACGAGCACGTGCTGGATGCCGAGCAGCGACACGAGGAAGGAGTGCCGGCGGGTCTGGGTGACCACGCCGTTGCGGGCGTCGATGAGCAGCACCGCGAGGTCGCAGGTCGAGGCCCCGGTGGCCATGTTGCGGGTGTACTGCTCGTGGCCGGGGGTGTCGGCGATGATGAACTTGCGCCGCGACGTGGAGAAGTAGCGGTAGGCCACGTCGATGGTGATGCCCTGCTCGCGCTCGGCCTTCAGGCCGTCCATGAGCAGCGCCAGGTCGACCTCGCCGCCGGTGGAGCCCTGCGTGGTCGAGTCCGCCTCGACCGAGGCCAGCTGGTCCTCGTAGATCATGTGGGCGTCGTGCAGCAGCCGACCGATCAGCGTCGACTTGCCGTCGTCCACCGAGCCGCACGTGAGGAAGCGCAGCAGGTCCTTGCGCTCGTGCTCGGCGAGGTACGCCTCGATGTCCGTGGCGATCAGTTCGCTCTTGTGGCTCATCTAGAAGTACCCCTCGCGCTTCTTCTCCTCCATGGAGCCGGACTGGTCGTAGTCGATCACGCGCCCTTCGCGCTCCGACCGGGTGGCCAGCAGCATCTCCTGGATGATCTGCGGCAGCGTGTCGGCCGTGGACTCGACCGCGCCGGACAGCGGGTAGCAGCCGAGGGTGCGGAACCGGACCGAACGCATCTCGGGCTCCTCGCCCGGCTCGAACCGGAAGCGGTCGTCGTCGACCATGATCAGCGTGCCGTCGCGCTCGACGACGGGGCGCTCGGCCGAGTAGTACAGCGGCACGATCGGGATCTCCTCGAGCCAGATGTACTGCCAGATGTCGAGCTCGGTCCAGTTGCTCAGCGGGAACACGCGGATCGACTCGCCCCGGTGGTGGCGGCCGTTGTAGAGGTTCCACAGCTCGGGGCGCTGGTTCTTCGGGTCCCACCGGTGGAAGCGGTCACGGAACGAGTAGATGCGTTCCTTGGCGCGGGACTTCTCCTCGTCGCGCCGCGCCCCGCCGAAGGCCGCGTCGAAGCGGTAGTGGTCCAGGGCCTGCTTGAGGGCCTGGGTCTTCATGATGTCGGTGTAGTTCTTGGACCCGTGGTCGAAGGGGTTGATCCCCTGCTCCTTGGCCTCCATGTTCGTCCACACCCGCAGGTCGAGGCCGAGCTCCTCGGCCGTGCGGTCGCGGAACGTGATCATGTCCTGGAACTTCCACGTCGTGTCGACGTGCAGCAGCGGGAACGGCAGGTTGCCCGGGAAGAACGCCTTGCGGGCAAGGTGCAGCATCACCGAGCTGTCCTTGCCGATCGAGTACAGCATCACGGGGTTGTCGAACTCGGCGACGACCTCGCGGATGATGTGGATCGACTCGGCCTCGAGCTGCTTGAGGTGGGTCATCGTGCGCGCGGGCAGCGCGTCGGTGGTGGGCTCACGGGTCCTCTCCGACCTTCGAGACCGCAGCGGGGCGGGGCGCAAGCCTGCCAGCGTCGCGCCTGCCCCGCCAAGCGCGAACGGACAATGGTGGCAACGTCGCGGGTCGGGACGCGATGGCACCCTGCACCATCCGACCGTCGCCGACCAGGGGCTGGTGTCCTGCTCGCCCACCCACGCACCCGCCGCGCCGCAGCCGCAGCCGCCGTGCTGGCGGGGCTGCTCGGGGCGGCCTGCGGCGACGGGGGCGCCGCGGGGCGGCGGCCGGACGGGGCGAGCGACGGGGCGACGACCAACGCCGTGGTGGTCCCGCCGACGAGGTCGCGTGGCGACAGGCCGTGGCCTACGGCAGCGAGCCCCGGCAGGTGGTCGACCTGTACGTCCCCGACGACACCGTCCCGAGCCCCACCGGCACCCCCGACGCCCGCCCGACGATCGTCCTGGTCCACGGCGGGGGATGGACGGACGGCAGCCGCGCGAGCTATCACCAGATGGCGACCAGCCTCGCGGCGATCGGGTGGGTCGCCGCCAGCGTCGACTACCGGCTCGCCCCCGGGGTGACGCACCCGGCGGAGTCGACGACGTCGCCGCGGCGCTGCGCCACGTCGTCGACGACGCCGACCTGCCCGTGGACCACGACCGGGTCGTGCTGGCCGGCGACTCGGCCGGCGGCCACCTCACGGGACTCGTCGCCCTGGACGACCGGGGCCGCAGGTCGCGGCCTGGGTGTCGTGGTCGGGGATCTACGACATCCCCCTGGCGACCCGCGCCATGGACAACCAGGACGCCGACATCGTCGCGGACCGGCTCTTCACGTACCTCGGGTGCTCCGACCGCGCGAGCGCGGCGTGCGCCGAGGTCGCGCAAGCCGCGTCCCCGGTGCACCTCGTGTCACCGGACGACCCGCCGACGCTGCTGCTGCAGTCCGAGGACGAGATCATGCCGCTCGTGGACGCGCGCGCCATGCGGGATGCCCTGCGCGACGCGGGCGTCCGGGTCCGGCTCGAGACTGTGCCCGGACCCGGCACGGCCTGGCCCTGCTGCCGCGGCCGAGGTCGTCAGCGAGTTCCTGACCGACGTCCTGGGCCTGCCGGGCTGAGGCTCCCCCCCCCCACTGGGCGGCCTTGGCCACCCGCGGGTCGAGCTGGTCGGCGTACTGGGCGAGGTACTCCTCGCGCTGCGCCTTGAGGGTGGCGACGATCTGGGCGTACTCGTCGCTGCGGCCCTGGGACTCGTAGAGCTTGCGGGGCTGGAGCTTGCCCTCGTTGATGTCGAGGCCCCCGGCGGCGACGAAGTAGCCGAAGTCGGGGTCCTCCTCCCACTCGATCGTGCCCTCGACGATGCCGCGCTGGACCTCGGCGGAGTCGGGGATGTGGATCTTGTGGCCGTGCTCGGAGTCGGCGGGACCGCCCACCGCGCCGGTGTTGAACAGGTAGACCTCGAGCGGGGCGGTCTCGAGCAGCTCGAGCAGCCGGTTGGCCTGCGAGGCGTCGTTCTCGAACCAGAACGGGTTGGTGCCCGGGACGCGCAGCTTCTTGCCGGCCTCGGCGGCGCCGCCGGCCGAGGTGCCCTTGGTCTCGCCCAGCATGAAGTAGTAGGCGGCCTGTTCGGGCTTGAGCTTGGCGACCGCCGGGATGATGTCCTCGTTGCGGTTCAGGATGAACAGGTAGTTGGCCTTCGGCAGGTCCCGCGGGTCGCGGTGGCGGATCATGTGCAGCCCGAAGGTGCACCGCCCGTTGGCCGTGTAGCTGTCGTCGAAGAAGTCCACCTTGCCGGTCTCGGGGTCGACCCCGGTGGACTCGAGCCAGGCCTCGGGGGAGGTGGCCCCGCCGTGGATGGTCGGCTCGTCGTTCGGGTCGAGCCCGTAGGTCTTGGCGAAGCAGCCGTCCTCGGTGGCGTGAACGGTGCCGTCGGGCATCAGCGCGATGAAGTCGTCCTGGACCGGCAGGGACCCCATGACGTTGCGGAAGGTCGTGGTGGTCTTGCCGGTGCCCGACAGGCCGATGATGAGCGCGAGCTGCTCCTCACCCGTCGGGGTGGCGTCGGCCGGGAAGGTCTTGGCGCCGGAGTGCATCGCCAGACCGTCGCGGTCGTAGACCAGCTTGTTCCACATCCGCAGGCCGCCCATCTTCGACTCGCCGAAGTAGTCGGAGCCGAAGACGCGGGTGACGTAGTTGTCGTAGTCGACGGTGATCAGGGCGTCGTTGGGCTTGCCCTCGGCCGACAGCGACGGGGTGTAGATGACCGTGAACTCGGCGCCGGGCCAGGCGTCGTCCTTGGGGAAGAACAGCTGCTGCTGCATGGCCGGGATGTTGGCCTGGGTCTTCTCGATGAAGAGCTGGCAGGGCGTGCGGAAGTCCGGGTCGGGGCCGATGTAGCCCTCGATCAGGATCATCTCCTGGTCGGCGATGTGGGCGTCCTGCTTGTCCGCCCACTCGTCGGCCTCGGCCCGCGAGATGGTCTTCTTCGCGTTGGGCTCGTCGGTGACGATGAAGGTCGACGGCGCGAGCCGTGCCAGCACCTGGGCCTGGTAGTTGAGGTTGCCGAACTCGGTCTCGGTGACCCGTGGCATGAGCTCCTGCGCCCACTGGCGCATCTGCTCTTGGGTCGGGTTGGCCTCGACGGCCTTGGCCTTGGGGAGCTCGAAGCTCACAGGCGCCTCCTCGGAGGTGGCGCACCACGCTGTGCGCCTTGGTGGCAAGGAATGCGGGGAAGCGACCGCGGGGTCGTGCGGACTCCAGCGCCCCGACGAGGTCCAGGCCGGGCGCCGTCCGACGACCGTGCAGCGCGTCACCCTGAACGGTAGCCGGGTGTTCACCCAGCGGACGAACCGGCGCAGGGTCGAACGGACGCCCCCTTCAGGTGGTATGGGGGCCGATCGGGCGTGCGTGCACCGCGAGGTGGGGATCGCCGGCCCAGGTTCGGAAGACGATGGTCCGGCCCTCGGGGAAGGTCAGCCCTCGCAGGCTGCGCCGGAGCCCGGGGCGGGGCTGGCCGGCTCCGGGCGGCATGAGCACGTGGGTCGGCCGTTCCAGCACCTCGAAGCCCGCGGCCTCCACCATGCGGACCAGCCCGGCCCGGTTCGGCTTCCACCACCACGGCCGTCCCACGCCGTCCAGGGTGGCGGTCGGGGTGCGGGGCGCGCGGACCGACAGGGGGAGGTGGATCGCGTCGACCAGCAGCAGCGTCCCGCGGCAGACCGACCGGACGGCCTCCAGCGCCCGGACGGGGTTCTGCAGGTGCAGCAGCAACGAGCCGACGTAGACGAAGTCGAACAGGCCCACGCGGTCCGGCGAGAGGTCGTAGACGCTGAGCTCGTGGCGTTCCACGCGGGAACCGAGGGCATCCCGCGCGATCTCGAACCCCTCGCCGGCGTGCTTGCGCCGCGACAGGGCACGGACGGCCCCGGGTGCAGCGTTCACCGGCCAGTCCCAGGCGTGGTCGTCGAGCAGGTCGATGGCCTGCACCTCGGACGCGCCCCGGCGTTCCATGGCGAAGGCCCAGAACCCGTCGAAGGTCGCGACGTCGAGGCAGCGCTTGCCGGTCAGGTCGCGCGGGAACGGGATGCGGTCGAGGACCTGGCGCAGGTCGTACCAACCGGGGGTGACTACCCCCGGAGCCAGCTCGAGCGTGTGGTACCACTGGTCGTGTGCCACCACCCGGGAGGTGAGGGCGTCCCGGACGTCGGGCGTGGGCTGGTCGAGCATGGGGGCTCCGGGTCAGTCGGCGTCGGGGCTGGGCACGGCCCGGACGGCCTGCACGGGGATGCCGGGGCCGCCGAAGGCGAGCCGCTGGCGGGCGTCGGCAGCGACGGCACGGGCCCCCGCCGGGCCCGAGCGCGGTGCCGGGTCGGGATGGGACGGTCCGAACGGCTCGGCCAGGCGGGTCGCGGCGACGACGTCGAACCCGGCGACGGTCACCCACCTCCGATGGGCCGCGGCGTTGGGGATCTGCCACTGCCCGCGTCGACCCCGCACGAAGGTGACGGGGCGCCGCGGGTGCGAGACCGTGGTGGCGACGTCCACCTGCTCGATCGACACCAGCTCGCCCGTGGTGACCGACCGGATGGCGGCCAGCGCACGCAACGGGTCGCGCAGGTGGAGCAGCAGCGCCCCGCACACGACGACGTCGAACGTCCCGAGCCGCTCCGGGGACAGGTCGTACACGTTGCACCACTCGCGCCGCACGCCGGACCCGAGCAGCTCACGTGCCACCTCGAAGCCGCGGCCCTTGCGCCCCGCGACCGCGGCCAGCTGCGCGGCGCCGTCACGAGCCTCGCGGGGCAGCCAGTCCCAATCGGCGTGGTCGGGGACGTCGGTGGCCACGACCTCGGCGGCGCCCCGCCGCTCCAGCTCGAAGGCCAGGAACCCGTCATAGGTGCCGATGTCGAGGCACCGCTTCCCCGCCACGTCCGGCCACGGGAACCGGTCGACCACGCCGCGCAGGTCGAACCACCCCGGCGTGACCCGGCCCTGCCCGAGGTCGAGGGTGTGGTACCAGACCGGGACCTCGTCGATGCGGGGGTCGCCCGCGGGCCCGGTCACGCGCGCCGCTCCAGGAGCAGGAGCACGACCCGCGTCCACTGCCGCAGACCCGGCAGGGCCGTGGCCCACGAGGCCAGGCGGAACTTCAGGCGCCCCGACCAGGGGACCTGCCCACGACGGACGACGACCAGCGTGTCGGGCAACCGCCGTTCGAGGGACCGCCACGTGTACTCACGCAGGTGCGACTGGGCGGCGTAGTACGAGCGGTCGGGGCGCCGGCGACCGGCCCGGCGGTCGCGCAGCCTGGCCATCACCACGTCGAGCCGGACCCGGTTCGGGGTGGCCAGGGCGATGCGGCCCCCGGGGCATGTGACCCGGGCGAGCTCGGCCAGTCCAGCGCGATCGTCGGGCACGTGCTCGATGGTGTCGTCGCACACCACCGACGCGAAGGCCCCGTCGCGGAACGGCAGCCGTTCGAGGTCGGCGACCACGCCCGTGAAGTCGACCCCCGCACGGGCGGCCTCGCGACGGGCCAGCCGCACCATCCCGTGCCCGATGTCCATGCCGACGACCCAGCGCCCGTCGGAGGCGGCGCGGAAGCGCCGCCTGGGGGTTCGGGACCGCAACCGGCGTCCAGCATCGGTCCGGTGGTTCCTGCCAGCAGGTCGGTCACGGCCGCTGGCGTCTCGGGGTAGGACAGCTGCGGGGCCGCGTCCTCGCCGTCGGACCACGCGTCGGCGAGGTCCTCCCCGAGGCGCATGTAGACCCGGCGGATGCCGTCGGGGTCGCCGGCCGCGAGGGCCTGGTCCACGTCGTCGCGGTGGCGGCCGAAGACGTCGCGACGCGCTGCGTGCCGCGCTGACTCCTCACCCACGCCGACCTCCCCGCTCCAGGCAGCGGAGTCTAGGGTTGGCCCCGGCCCGGCAGGGAAGGGGGCAGGTGACCGCGACCGACCGGATGCGCTCCTACTGGGACCGCGCGGCCCGCACCAACGCCACCTGGTACGTCGACACGTCGCAGCCGTGGGACGACCAGGACCTCGACCGGTTCTTCGCCGACGGCCGTCGGGTCGTGTCCCATGCACTGGACGACCATGCCGACCGGCTCCCGGGGACCGGTCTCGCGGTCGACGTGGGGTGCGGCGTCGGGCGCCTGACCCGCGCCCTCGGCGAACGCTTCGACCAGGTCGTGGGCGTCGACGTGTCCCCGGAGATGGTGGCGCGGGCCCGCTCGCTGAACCCGGACCCCCGACTGTCCTTCGAGGTCGGGGACGGTGCCAGCCTCGCCGCCGTCGCCGACGCGTCGGCGGACCTGGTCCTGTCCTTCGTCGTGTTCCAGCACATCCCGGACCCCGCGGTGGTCGAGGCCTACCTGCGAGAGGCCGGGCGCGTCCTCCGCCCCGGCGGGCTGCTGGCCTTCCAGTGGAACAACCTCCGGGGCAGCTGGTGGTGGTCGGTGCGTCGCGAGGTCCGCGACGTCGCGACCCGTGCCGGTCTGGCCCGCGCGTCGGACCGCGGACGCACGCACCGCGAGTTCCTCGGCTCGCGCATCCCGCTGTCACGGATCCGGGCGGCGGTGGCGGACGCGGGCCTGCGCGAGGTCGAGGTCCGCAACGCGGGCGAGTTCTGGGCGTGGATGTGGGCGGAGCGCCCGGCGCCCCGATGACCGGCCGCGATGCCTCGTCCACGCGGCCCCGGCCGGCGGTGAGCGTGGTCATCCCGACCTTCCAGCGGGCCAGCCGGCTGCCGGCACTCGTCGCGGCCCTCGAGGCCCAGACGAACGCCCCGCCCTTCGAGGTCGTCGTGGTCGACAACGGGTCGACCGACGACACGTCGGCCCGGCTCGCCGACCTCGCCGCCAGCACCTCGCTCGACCTGCGCGTGGCCCGGGTCCTGACGAACCGCGGCCCGGCCCGCGCCCGCAACCTCGGGGTGCGCTCCGCGCGGGCGCCGGTGCTCGCCTTCACCGACGACGACTGCCTGCCCCACCCGGGGTGGCTGGCCGCCGGGGCGGCGGCTCTCGACGCGGGCGCGACCCTGGTGGTGGGGCGGGTCCGCCCGCCCGACGACGCCGACCCGGGACCCTTCGACCGGCGCCTCGTCGTCGCCGACGACCGCTTCTTCCAGACGGCCAACCTCTTCGCCCGACGCGCGGACGTGCTCGCAGTGGGCGGCTTCGACGAGGCGTTCCGTGACGCCGCTGGTGAGGACACCGACCTGGCCCTGCGCGTGCTGGCACGCGTCGGCGGACGGTCGGCCTTCGCCGGCCGGGCCGTCGTCGAGCATCCCGTGCAGCGCGGGGACTGGCGCACAGCCGTACGGACCGCCACGCGGTGGGCGGACCTGGCGCTCGTGGTCGCACGCCATCCGCAGACGCGCACGCTGCTGCACCGTCGCGTGTTCTGGAAGGACACCCACCCCGCGACACTGCTGGCGCTCGGGGCGCTGGCCGGAGCGGCCTGGCGGCGCCCCGCCCTGCTCGGGGTGCTGCCGTGGGTGGACCTTCGCCTGCGCCGCCGGCCGCGGACACGGGACCGCGCCACCCGGTTGCGCACGCTCCCGCAGGCCTTCGTCGTGGACGCCACGGAGGTCGTCACGATGCTCCGGGGGTCGGTCCGGCATCGCACGCTGCTGCTCTGAAGCGCGTGCGACCTAGCATCGCACGCCCCGCACGAACAGGACGGGCCCTGCCCGACGCCGCCCCACCTCCCGAGGGATCCCGGGACTGGTACCACACCCTCGTCCTGCCGGACGGGACGGTCACACCGGGCCTGTTCGACCACCGCCCCGTCATGGACCGCTACGAGCTGCCGGCGTCCATGACGGGCATGCGCGTGCTCGACGTGGGGACCTTCGACGGGCACTGGGCCTTCGAGTTCGAACGGCGTGGCGCCGAGGTCGTGGCGTTGGACGTGCCCGACAAGTCGGCGATGGACTGGCCGGCCCACCTGCGCGGGAGCAGCATGGAGGCCCGCGGCTCCACCTACGAGAACTTCGACGTGGCCCATGCCGCGTTCGGCTCCTCGGTGCAGCGCGAACGCCTGACGGTCTACGAGGCCTCCCCCGAACGGCTCGGCCGGTTCGACCTGGTGTTCGTGGGCAGCCTGCTGGTGCACCTGCGCGATCCGGTGCTGGCCCTCGACCGGCTCCGGTCGGTGTGTGACGACCGCCTCAAGGTCGTGGACTCGGTCGACCCGTGGCTGGACCGGGTGGGGCGGTGGATGCCCGCGGCGCGACTGCAGTGCACGACGGGGCGGCTCGAGTGGTGGAACCCGAACCGTCGCGCGCTGCAGGCGATGGTGGTGGCCGCCGGCTACCGGGACGTGCAGGTCGGGCCACGGTTCACGGTGCCGTTCCGCGCCGGACGCGGGGGCGTGCCCCACGCCATGGTGACGGCTCGGGCCTGACCGGCGGGGTCGTGCCGGGCGCGCTCAGCGGGCCTGGTCGATGCGGTCCAGCGACTGGTCGATCAGGGGTACGTCCTCGCCGTCGACGGTGATCACCGGATCCAGCTCGACCGGGCCGCTTCCCCGCGTGGTGCCCGACACGTGGAACAGCACGGGCTCCGAGGAGGCCAGCGGGTCGAGCCCCCCGTCGGCGTACACCACCCCACGAAGCAGGTAGGTCCCCGCACGCAGGGGCGTGTTGCGGAACACGACCTCGCCCCGCAGCGGACGGTCCGGACCGTGCTCGCCGGGTGCCTGCCCGCCGGCGGCGTACAGGATCCCGAGCCCGACGCGCTCGACCGCGAACCCGAGGATCACGTCCTGGACCGGGTGGGTGAACTCGGCCGCCACCCCGACGCGCACGGGCACGCCACTGCGGACCTGCAGGGTCGGCTCGTCATCCTCGTCGAGCAGCGTGAGCCGGGCGGTGGCCGCCCCGGTCCCGGCGGCCGCCGTGCGCCGGTCCCGGTCGGCCTGCATGACCTCGTGGTACACGGCGATGGCGTCCTCGGTCGCCCCGTCGTGCAGCATGCGGCCGTGATCGAGCACGATGGTGCGATCGGTCATGCGTTGCAGGACCTGCAGGTTGTGGGAGACCACGACGATGGTCGCGCCCGCATGGCGGATCTCACGCATCCGGTCGAAGCACTTCGCCTGGAAGGCCACGTCGCCCACGGCGAGGACCTCGTCGACCAGCATCACCTGCGGTTCGGTGTGGATGGCCACCGAGAACGCGAGCCGCAGGAACATGCCGGTGCTGTAGAACTTGACCGGCGCGTCGATGAACTCCTCGATCTCCGAGAAGGCCACGATGTCGTCGTACTTGCGCGCCACCTCGTCGGTGGTCATGCCGAGCAGGCGCCCGTTGACCAGCACGTTCTCCCGGCCCGTGAGCTCCTGGTTGAAACCGACACCCACGCCGATGAGCGGCGCCACCGATCCCCACACCGCGACGCGTCCGACCGTCGGGGCGGAGACGCCGGACAGCAGGCGCAGCAGGGTCGTCTTGCCCGACCCGTTGCGCCCGATGATCCCGAGCGTGTCGCCCTGCCCGACGGTGAAGTCGAGCTCGCGCAGGGCCCACACGTCGCCGTGGGCACGTGCGCGGCCGGGCGCGGTCAGGCGCCGCCACAGGCTGGTCTCGTCCCGGTACTGGTGGTAGCGCTTGCCGACGTCGCGGACCTCGATCGCGTTCACAGGCGGTCCATGCACACGCGGTCGTACCGGCTGAAGGCCACCACGCCGACGGTCGCGAGCACCACGGTCCATCCGAGCGTCCAGACCACGGACAGGCCGAGGGCCTCGTGGCCGCCGAACAGGCACCACCGCACGGCGCCGACGGCCCCGGTCAGGGGGTTGGCCTGGACCAGCGGGCCGAGGCGACCGGTCTCCTCGAGCGGGTAGATGATGGGGGTGGCGTAGAACAGCACGCCCACCCCGGTGGCCACGAGCTGGCCCACGTCGCGCACGTAGACGTACAGCAGCGCCAGCACGGTGGACGCGGCCGTCACGAGGGCGAACCCCAGCGCGATCGCCAACGGGAGCAGCAGCAGCTGCCACCCCATGTCCGCCCCGAACGCCCCACGCCAGCGGGATCACCACGGCCAGCGTCACGAGGTAGCTGGGCAGTGCCGAGGCGGGCGGCATGGCCACGAGCAGCAGCCGGGGGAAGTACACGCGCCCGGCGAGGGACCCGGCGGAGACGATGCCGGTCGTGCCCGCCTGCAGGGAGCCGGCGAGGAACGCCCAGGTGGCGGACCCGGCGAGCACGAACGCGGGGTAGGCGCACGTCGGTGTCGATCGGGACGAAGACCGTGAACACGACGGCGAGCACGGCCCCCCGCACGAGCGGTTGCAGGGCGGACCAGGCCAGCCCGAGACGTGCCGCCCGGTACTGGCCGCGGAAGTGCTGGCGCGCGAGCATCGGGAGCAGGTCACGGTGGACGAGGACGTCACGCAGCAGGCGCCGGACCCGCGTCGGCTCGCCGGTGAGCTCGATCGTCGGCGCCGGGGTGGACATCGCGGGCCTCGTGGACGGCGGGCGGCGGCACCGTACTTGCCGGCTCCTACGGCGCGTAGCACTGCTCCAGGGCAGGGACCACGACCTCGTCCCAGCCGTGGTCCAGTGCACGCGCCCGGCAGGCTTCGGCCATGTCGGGCTCCGCCGCGAGCTCCAGGGCCCCGAGGACCGCCCCGGCCAGCGACCCGGCGTCGGGCGCCGCACGGCGGCCGACGGAGGCGTCGACGAAGGTGGCGGGGCCCTCCCCCTCGAGCACGACGGCCGGCGTGCCGCACGCCAGCGACTCGAGCGCGACCATGCCGAAGGCCTCGCGGCGCGACGGGAGGGCCGTCACCCACGCGCGGCCGTAGAGCTCGGCCAGCTCGTCGGGCGTCGCGGTGCGGGTCCGCGTGACCCGTTGGCGCACGCGCGGTGTGGCGGCCATGACCGCGGCGGTGGGGTCGCCGGGACCCGCCACCCAGATCTCGAGGTCGGGACGGGCGGCGACGACGGCGTCGCAGGCGGCCAGCAGCAGGGCGAGGTTCTTCCACGGGGCCGAGGCGTCGGAGGCGAACAACAGGGCCGGCCGGTCGTGCCGGACCCCGGCCGGCCGGAACCGGCGCGTGTCGACGCCCGCGCCGACCACCTCGAGCGGCCGGTCGACCACGCCCCGCAGCGGGGCGGCCGCACGGTCGGACAGGCAGACGTAGCGGTCGACCGTGGCCAGGGCGACGCGGTGCAGCGCCCCCGCCGCTCCCCGCCCCGGCAGGGTCGGGATGCCGAGGGCCGTGAACACCGACCGCGGTCCGCCGCAGCGCCCCGCCACCCCCGCCGCCGCCGCGTCCCCCACCGTCAAGCGCGTGCCAGACGTCGAGGGACGGGCGCGGGACCCGCGCGAGCGCCTGCGCCCCGAACCACAGCTCGTCTCCCCGGGCCCCCAGCAGCAGGCGGGCGGCGCGGCGGCGGCCCACGAGGCGGACGGGCACCCCGAGCACCTCGTCACGCCCCGTGGTGGGCGCGGTCGCCACGATGTGGACCCGGTGGCCGCGCCGGACCAGTGCCGCGGCGAGCTCGTGCAGGTAGCGCTCCCCGCCCCGGCGCACCTCCGGCCACGCGTAGGTCGCGGTCAACGCGACGGCGAGCCCGGCGTCAGGCATAGCCGAGCTCGCGCAGCGTGGGTCCGGCGATGCGCTCCAGCTCGACCTGCTCCTCGTCCGTGAGGTTGGTCCGCCACCCCCCGGGACGGGCGGCACGCACGAAGTGGCCGGGCCCGCGCTGGTGGGCCGGGACGTTGTCGACGGCCAGTGCGTCGGCCACCTCCGCGACCGCCCCGGCGTCGACGTCCAGCCCGAGCCACGCGACCACGCGCCCGAGGTGGGCGACGGTGTCGTCGAGGAGGTCCTCGTACCGCACGGTCATCCGACGGGCGGGGTCGTGCGCCTCGTGGGCGCGCTGGACCGCGATGGTCCGCGCCACCCACAGGTGGGCGCGGTCGCGGACGTAGGCCAGGCGATCCTCCTCGGCACCGGCGAACCCGGCGGTCATCCCGGTGGCCCACGACCCGGCCGACGCGGCGTCGAGCTCGGAGTCGACGACGTCGCGACCGTCACGGAGCAGGACCAGGAGGCGAGCGCCGGGCAGCGTCCCGAGCAGCACGTCCGCCCCGATCGACCCGTGCGGCTCCTTGCAGCACACGACGCGGGGCGTGCGGCCGGCCTCCCGGGCGTGCTCGGCGACCTGGGCCCCGTAGCGGCCGAGGACGAGGTCCCGCACGAGCGGACGCCAGACGTCGGCGTAGCGGTCGGCGAAGACGTAGTCGTCGCGGTCGGCGAGCAGCTCGTTGACCCGCAGCCGGTCCCGGGGGACGTCGACCGCCCGTAGGCCGACGAAGGCGCCGGTCGCCAGCCCGAGGTGGCTGCCGATGGTCGGTTCGTCGATCGTCATCACGTCCGGCAGGCAGCCGAGCATGCTCGAGAGCCACGTGGACCCGGACCGCGGCGACCCCACCAGCCAGACGAGCCGGCCCTCGAGGTCAGCAGCGCCGCGGTGCCGGCGACGCGGGCGCCCTCGACGACCCCACACCGTGCCCTCCTCGGGGGTCGCCGCCGGCATCGCTCGGCGGGCTACCGTACCTCGACACACCCTGGCGTCCGACCCCTGCTCCCAGGAGACGAAGCCATCCGCCGGACCTCCCTGGCCCGTGGCGCCCGGACGGGGCCGGGTCGTCCCGTGCGAGTCGTGCACCTCGGCGGGCACGGACGGCTGCAGGAGGCCATCGCCCGCACGGCGGCCCGGGCCGTCCAGGCCACCGACGCCCCCGACCTCGTGCACGCCCACGACGGGCACCTGCTGGCGGGGCAGGCCCTGGCCGCTCGGCTCGGCGTACCGCTCGTGGCCAGCGTCCGTACGCCCGACGAGGTCGGCGACGGTCCGGTCCCCGACCTCGTGCTGGGTCCGCCCGACGCAGCGCCGGACGACCACCTGCCCATCGCGGCGCGGTGGCGTTCCGTCGGGGACCTCGTCGTGCTGCAGGCCGACGGCACGGTCGTGGGCAGCGACGGGACGGACGACGACCGCTGGGCGCTCCTCACGGCCCGGGGTGCCCACGCCGTCGCCGGCGACCTCGACGCGTGGTACGCCGCGGTCGCCGGCGGGCGGGAGCCGGCCACGCCCCGCCTGCTGCCCTGCGCCCCGCACGTCTCCGTCGTGGTCCCGACCCATGCGCGGCCGGGGCTGCTGGCCCGCACGCTCGAGGCCCTCGCGGACCAGACCTGGCCAGACGACCTCCTCGACGTCGTGGTGGTCGACGACGCCTCACCCGACGAGGCCACCGCCGAGGTGTGCGACGCCGCACGCGGCCGGCTGGGTGGACGGCTCACGCTGCTGCGCAACGACCGCAACCTGGGTGCCGGCCCCTCACGCAACCGCGGGGTCGCCGCCTGCCGGGGCGAGGTGGTGGCGTTCACCGACGACGACTGCGTCCCCACCCCGACGTGGGTCGAGGCCCTGGCCACGGCGTTCCGCGGTGACGTGGGGCTGGTGCAGGGCGCGACCCGCCCCGACCCGGCCGTGCCCGTCGGACCCACCGACCGGTCGCAGTCGACGACGGCCCCGCTGGGCCTGTACGAGACCTGCAACATCGCCTACCGCCGGGAGGTCCTCGACGACCTGGACGGCCCGCCCTTCGACGCGGCGTTGCAGGCCCGGATCCGCCGGCACGTCGGATCGCGGGTGGCCGCCCACGGGTTCGGCGAGGACACCGACCTCGGGTGGCGTGTCCGCGAGCGCGGCGCCGCCGCGCGCTTCGTCGGCGACGGGCTGGTCCACCACCACGTGTTCACCGACGACCTGCCCCACCTGCTGCGCCGGTCCCTGCTCGCCGCCGCGTTCCCGGTCCTCGTCGAGCGACATCCCGGGCTCCGGGACTCGCTGCTGTGGCGTCGGCGGTTCCTCGGTCGCCAGCACCTGCTGCTGCTGCTCGCGGCGGCGGGCATCGCCACCCGTCGGCCGGCCGGGGCACTGGCGGTCGCGCCGTACGCCATCGGACTGGTGGACCCGGCCCGACCGGGCCGCCGACACCGCCTGCGCGCCGCACCGGTGCGTGCCCTGCGCGACGTCGTCGAGGTCGGGGCGTTCGGCCTACGGCTCGGTCCGGGCGAGGACGCTGGTCCTGTGACCGGCCCCGTCGTCGTGGAGGTCCTGGACCGCTTCCCCGAGCGGTCCCAGACCTTCGTCGTCAACGAGCTGCGCGAGCTCCGCCGCCGGGGACTCGACGTGCGGGCGTTCCACCTCCGCGACCCGCTCGATCCCGGCACGGAGGTGACCGACCTCGCCTCGACGCGCCTCGACGACCCGTCCGGCGTGTCCCGTGGCGAGCTGCTGGCGCGCCTGGCTCGGCTCGTCCCCCGATGGGGTGCGGGGGCGCTGCGCGCCGCCACGCTGGCCCGCTCCTCGCGAGGGGACCACAGCGCGCTCGCGTGTCGGCGCGCGGTCGACCTCGTGGAACGCCTCGACGCCCGGCCGAGCCGCATCCACGCCCACTTCGCGAACGCGCCCGCCAGCACCGCCATGTTCGCCGCGACCATCACCGGCGCCCCGTGGTCGTTCACGGGCCACGGCAACGACCTGTTCGCCCGCGCCCGAGGACCTGCAGCGCCACCTCGACCGTGCCGACCTGGTGGTGGACGTGTCCGCCTACACGGCCCGGTGGCTCGCCGAGACCCATCCGCACACCACGCCGCACGTGCTGGTCCCGTGCGGGGTGGACCTCGAGGCACTCGATCGGACGACGCCCTACGACCCGCGTCCCTTCCGCGTGCTCGCGGTCGGCCGCCTGGTGCCGAAGAAGGGGTTCGACGACCTGCTGCGGGCGGTCGCACGCCTGGTGCGGGATGGCACGGCGGTGGCCGTCACCCTCGTCGGCGACGGTCCCCTGCGTCCCGACCTGCAGGCCCTGGCGGGCGAGCTCGGCATCCTGGACTACGTCGACCTCACGGGGTCGGTCCCGCCTGCCGCGGTGCGTCGGGCCCTCGAGGACACGACCCTGCTGTGCGCGCCGTGCGTGGTCGCCGAGACCGGCGACCGGGACTCGCAACCCGTGGTCGTCAAGGAGGCCATGGCCATGCAGGTCCCGGTCGTCGCCACCCGCGAGGTCGGTCTGCCCGAGATGGTCGTGGACGGGATCACGGGCCGGCTCGTCCCTCCGCGCGACCCGGAGGCCCTCGCCCGCGCGCTGGCCGAGCTGGCCGCCGCCCCTGACGCCTGCGTGCGCATGGGACGAGCGGGGCGCGAGCACGTGGCGGCCCACTTCGGACTCGACACGACGATCCCGGCGCTCCTGCGTGGATGGGGGCTCCATGACTGAGCCGACCCCGCCCACGGTGGCCGTGGTCGTCCCCGTGCGGGACGACCCGGCCGGCCTCGCGGCGTGCCTGGCCGCACTCGGGCAGCAGACGTATCCCCGCGACCGGGTCGAGGTCGTCGTGGCCGACAGCGCCTCCACACCGGCGGTGGGGCCGGTCACCGGGGCCCGCGTCGTGCGGGTCGACGCGCCCGGGTCCTATCGGGCACGCACCGCCGCCCTCGCGACGGTGACAGCCGACGTCGTCGCGTTCACCGACGCGGACTGCCGGCCCCGCCCCGACTGGCTCACCCGCGCCGTCGAGCACCTCGTGGCGGGGGCCGACGTCGTCGCGGGGGCCGTCCACGTGTTCCCGCGCGACCCAGCCCGGCGCACCACCGTCGAGCTGTTCGAGGCCATGTTCGCCTTCCCCCAGGAGCACTACGTCCGCGAACGCGGGTTCGGGGCCACGGCCAACCTCGTCACCTGGCGCCGGGTCCTCGAGGACACGGGTCCGTTCGACCCGACACTCGCGTCGGGCGGCGACGTCGAGTGGGGGCAGCGTGCGACCGGGCACGGTGCCCGGCTCGTCCACGCCCCCGACGCCGTCGTGGACCATCCCGCGCGACGGTCCTGGCGGCAGCTGGTCGCCAAGCGGCGCCGCACCATGGAGGGGACCGTGCACCTCGACGTGTCCGGGCGCCTGGACTGGTCCCCGGGCCTGCGGATGTACCTCGTGCCGGACCGTGCCACGTACGCGCGGGTACGCCACGACGGTCGCTTCACTCGCTGGGAACGCCTGCGGATCATGCTGGCCGTGCTCGTGGAGGACCTCGCCGCCGCGTGGACCCTGGCCCGCACCCGGCGCCGTCTCGGGCGACGGGAGGCGCCCCGTGACTGAGCGCACCGTCTCGATCGTGGTGCCCGTCCGCGACGCGGCCGAGCTGCTGGCCGGCTGCCTGGCGGCCCTGGTCCCGGAGGCACGCCGGGGCGGGGCGGAGGTGGTGGTGGTCGACGACGCCTCGACCGACGGATCGGCCGACCTCGCACGGAGCCACGCGGGGGTCCGCGTCGTCGAGCTCGACCACGCCCGGGGGCCGTACGGGGCGCGCGAGGCCGGCTGGCGCACGACCAGCAGCGAGGTGATCGTGTTCGTCGACGTGCGCTGCCGGGTGCACGACGGCTGGCTGGACGCTCTGCTGGCCCCGCTCGCCCGACCGGACGTCGCCTGTGCGGGGGCGGGCTACCGGACGCTCGGGGGACCCGGGGTGGCGGCGCGTGCCGCGGCGGCACAGGACGGCTTCCGACCTGCGGCGAGCCTCGAGGCCGAGCCCCTGCCCTTCCTGCCGGGCGGGAACCTCGCCGTGCGACGGGCCGTGCTGGAGGCCGTCGGTGGGCTGCCGACCGACCTGCGCAGCGGCGGCGACCTCGCGTTGTGCTGGGCGGTGCAGCTGGACGGGCTGGGCCAGCTCGCCCACGCTGCCGGCGCGGAGGTGGACTGGGTGCCGCGCGCCCGCGTCCGTGACTTCGTCCGACAACGGGCCCGCTACGGCGCCGCCCGCGTGCCGGTGCAGCTGCGGTTCGGCGACCGGCTCCCCCCGCCCGCCGCGCCAGCCACGTTCCCGCTGGCCGTGCACACCCTGGCCCTCCTGCGCCAGCAGCAGCCGGGTGACCTGCGGGTCCGGATCGCGATCGCGGCCGCGGACTACGCCCACGCCCGGGCGTACCGGTCCGCGTACCTGCGAGCGGCACGGCGTGGGGACGTCCCACCACCGCGCGCGCACGGGGACGCGGTGCGGCGACGGCTCACCCGGTGACCGGCGGGGCGGGCGGCCGGGGCCCCAGCACCGCGACGCGTACGTGGAGGGCGAGCAGGCGCACCCACCGACGCAGCCCGGGACGGCCCCCGTCGTCGGGGCGGAGGCGTCGCGCGGCAGCCCCGAGCACGCGCACGAGCACGCCGAGTGCGTTCACTGCCGCGTAGGCACGGACCGCCACCGGGCCGTGGACCCACCCGTACCAGTCGTAGGTCTCCCCCATCCACCGCAGCTCGCGGGCCTGGCCGAACGCCTGCGCCCCGGACACGTTGCCCACGTGCGTGACCTCGACCCCGGTGTCCAGCCACGTGGTCCAGCCGTCGTGCGCCAACCGGTGGCAGAGGGCGACGTCCTCGACGTAGACGAACCATCGCTCGTCGTAGGGCCGGGGACCGACGGCCGATGCCCGCAGCACGTGCACCGCCCCGATCGCCCAGTCGACCGGACCGGTACGTCCCGGCCGCACCGCGCCCGGCAGCCAGAGGCGGTCCCGCAGGGACCGCGACACCAGCCGGCGAGGCAACAGCCCCACGACCGCCGCGATGCCGACCGAGGGGAACCGGTGGACCGAGTGCTGCACCGTTCCGTCGGCCGATCGCAGCAGCGGGGCGACGACCGCCACGTCGGGGCGGCGCTGCAGCACGTCCACCAGGGCGGCGATCGACCCGGGCGCCGGGACGGTGTCGGGGTTGAGGGCGACCAGCACGTCGGCGTCCGCCCCGTCGAGGGCCCCGTTCATGCCGCGGGCGTACCCCACGTTGCGGTCCGAGCGGAGCAGGTGCACGCCCGGCGTGTCGGCGGCCACCTCGGCGGAGTCGTCGGCCGAGGCGTTGTCCCACACGACCACCTCGGCCTCGTGGTCGCCGAGCGCGGCGGGCAGGGCGGCCAGGCACGTCCGCAGCGCGTCGGCGCAGTTCCAGGCCACGATGCCGACGCGAAGGCGGGGCGAGTCGGGCACCGGGGGTCCTTCGGGACGCCGGGCGGGCACGGGGAGGTGGGGCGAGCGCAGAGTAGGCTTCCGGGCCGCCGCACCCCGCCCGAGCCCGTGTGACCACCCCTCGCCGTGATGCCCGCGACCTGACGGTCGTGATCCCGACTCGCCGACGCTGGGACATCCTGCGGCGCACGCTGGAGGCGCTCGACGCCCAGTCACTACCCGGTGCCGAGGTCGTCGTGGTCGTCGACGGCACCGACCACGAGGTTCCCGACGGGCTCGCCGCGGACCAGGTGCTGGTCCAGCCGCAGGCCGGACCGGGGGCGGCACGCAACCGGGGCGTCGCCTCCAGCACGCGTCCGCTGGTGCTGTTCCTCGGCGACGACATGGTCCCGACGCCGGACCTGCTCGCCCACCACCTGGCGCGCCACGACCGCGAACCGGCCGACACCACCGCCGTCCTCGGCCACGTGGACTGGCACCCCGAGGTGCAGGACAACCGCATCCTGCGCTGGCTGGACTGGTCGACCTTCCAGTTCGACTACGCGGCGATGGCGGGACAGGCTGGGACCGACGTCGGGTTCGGGCGCTTCTACTCCTGCAACGTGTCGCTGCACCGGACGCTGTTCGACCGGGTCGGCGGCTTCGACGAGGACTTCGTCTTCTACTACGAGGACCTGGACGCAGGCTGGCGGCTCGGCCAGGCCGGCATGCGACTCGTCTACGAGCCCGACGCGCGCGTCCAGCACCTGCACGACTACGACCTGGCCGCCGTCGCCGGCCGGTTCGAGGGGATCGCGCTCGGGGAGCGCATGATGGCCACCAAGCACGCGTGGTTCGATCCCCCGTACTTCCACCGCCGCGTGCGCGACGCGGTGACGGCGCCGGCGGAGCACGACGCGTGGCCGGTACTGGCCGACCGGTGGCCCCACTGGCTGCCGGGACAGGACCGCGCCCGCCGGCACGCCACCCGCTGGTACCTGCAGCAGGTCGGCCCCGGGTTCCTGGCGGCATGGGACCGGTCCGCGGCGGTGTGCGAGCTGCTCGAGTACCTCGGCGACGACTTCGACGCCCGCCGCCTGGTCCACCACGCCGAGGAGGTCGACCGGGAGGCCGCCGACGTCGGCGACGAGCCGGCCTTCTACCGCACGTCCACGGCCTACCTGTACGACCTGACCGCCTTCGACATGTCCGGCACCAAGGCGCCCTACCACGACGCCCTCGCCCGGCACGTGCCACCCGGCGCGCACCTGCTCGACTACGGCTGCGGCATCGGGGCGGACGGCCTGCGGCTGCTCGACCGTGGGTACGCGGTCACCTTCGCTGACTTCGACAACCCGTCGACCGCCTACCTGCGGTGGCGCCTGGCACGGCGCGGGCGCGACGCGGCCGTCCTCGACGTCGAGTCGGACCCCCTCCCGACGCACGTCGACGCGGCCTACGCCTTCGACGTCCTCGAGCACGTACCGGACCCCCACGCCGTCCTCGACCGCCTCGAATCCGTCGCCGATCTCGTCGTGGTCAACCTCGTGGTCGACGACCACGACCACGCCCACGCACTGCATCACGACCTGCCCGTCGACGAGCTGCTCACGCGCGCCCGGGACCGTGGCCTGGTCGAGCACGCCACCCACCACGACGGCCGGTCACACCTGCTCGTCTACCGCGGGACCGCCTGACCCCTGCTCGGCGCGCAGGCGGGCGAGGTTGCGTTCCTGGAACTCGCGGTGCAGCCGGGCGAGCCGCTCGGGGTCGTTGCGGTGCCACCAGCCGCGTAGCCACCAGCGCCACTCCTCGGCGGCGGCCGGCAGCAGGAGCAGGTTGGCCACGTGACCGGCGGCTCGGGTGCGGCGTCGTGCCCGCGGGTAGCCGAGCAGCTCGCCGGTCGCGCCCACCACCGCCGCGACGCGGGCCCGGTCGACCCGGGACAGCCGGTGGGTGCCGACGGGGGAACCGACCCGGTCGCCGACGCCCCGCTGCCAGGCCTGGGCGATGGGGCTGTGGACGTCGGCCGCGTCCCGACCCCCGGCCACCATCGCCGGTTCGAAGGGTTCGTCGAGGAACCGGCACACGCGTGCGACGGTGGTCTCGGGGGCCTCGCACAGGTCCTCGTAGCGCACCTGCAGGTACCGCGCGGGGCCGAGCCCGTGGCCCACACGGGCCGTGGTCAGGTTGTACTGGCGCCACCGCCGCGCGAGGCTGCGGGCGTCGCCGGTCCCCCATGGGGTGGCGAGGTTCGACGCCACCACCGCCCACGGGTCGCGCACGAGGTGGACGAACCGCGCGTCGTCGAACATGTCCGCGAGCGGGCGCAGCGGCTGGCCCGGGGACTTCTCGCTCCACCGGGGCTTGCCCGCACGGTGCGCGACCTCGTCCATCGTCGCCCGGAGCACCGCCGCGAAGGTGGGGGTGGTCCCCCGCAGGCGTGCGAGCACCGCCTCCTCGTCGACGTCGACGTCGGCCCACAGGGGCACCACGGGGTGAAGGGTCTCGTGCACCACCCGGCGCAGCACCCCCGGGTCGCGCAGGTCGCCCCAGGCCGGGCCCAGCGAGGCGACCCGGAACCAGTAGTGCAGCTCGGGCGCCGCGGCGATCCGGGAGTGCGCCCCCAGCACCGCCTGGAGCAGGGTCGTGCCGCTGCGCTGGGACCCCAGGACGAAGATCGGGGCGGGGCGGCTCACGGGCGGATCCCGGTCGCGAACATGTCCGCCAGCACGAACGTGTCGAGACCGGGAACCCGCGCCGCCGCGTGGTACAGGCGGCGCTGGCGGGGCGAGGGCACGAAGTCGGCGTGGACCCACCGGCCCCGGACCACGCGCACCGAGGTGAACCCCGCACGACGCACCGTCCGGCGCAGCCCACCCACGGTCTGCTCGTTGACGTGCATCGCCCGTTCGTAGGGCAGGCGCGGATCCGCCGGCCAGCGCCGCCCGAGAAGGCGCATCACCCCCCGGTGCACGCGGTAGGCCACGTCGTACAGGTGCCGGTTCGGCATGGTGTGGATGAAGACCCGCCCCCCCGGTCGCAGCACCCGGAACGCCTCCCCCAGCGTCGCGTCGAGCTCCGGTGGCGTCATGTGCTCGACGACGTCCAGCAGCGTGACCAGGTCGGCGCACCCGTCCTCGAGGGGCAGCCGGCGGGCATCGACGAGCTCGACGCGGGCGCGGTCGCCGACACCGCGACGCTCGATGGTCCGCGCGGCGAGTGCCACGGCGGCCTCGCTGTAGTCGAACCCGATGGCCTGGGCCGCCCCGCCCTCAGCGGCGAGGGCGACCAGCTCACCCCGCCCCGCCCCGACGTCGACCACGACCTCGCCGGGGCGCAGCCGCGCGAGCTGCAGCATGCCGGGGTACAGCGCCGCCACCTGTTCGCCCTCGGACGTGTGCCACTCGTCGGCGCCCGCGCATCCGTGCCGGTAGTACTCCTCGTCGTAGGCATCGGGCGCCACGGCGGGATCGGGCAGCCCCCCGGGCCCCGGGTCGACCATCGAAGCTCCACACGGTCGGATGGCGGCGCGAGCCTACTCTCGGCGTCCGGCCCGCCCGAGCTCGCGACAGGACGACGATGGCACCCCTCCAGCGGTTCCGACGCCCGGGACGTGCGCCCACGGTCGCTCCCCTGCAGCCGCGCAAGCTCTGGGCCATCGGCGAGGTCGTCCGCCGGACCGGGGCGCGCTCGTTGGTCGACTGCGGCGGCGTCTGGGCGGTGGAGGGCGGCTACACCATGCATGCCGCGGACGAGCACGACCTGGACCGGGTGGTGCTGGTCGACACCGGCACCACCGACGTGGTGCGGGAGGAGGCGGAGCGTCGGGGCTCCGTCGAGCTCGTCGACGGCAACTTCGGGGATCCCGCGGTGATCGACCGTGTGGGGGACGTCGACGTCGTCCTGTTCTTCGACGTGCTGTTGCACCAGGTGGCGCCGGACTGGGACGCGGTCCTGCGCGCCTGGGCAGCCCGGGCCAACGCCGTCGCCGTCGTCCAGCCGAACTGGGCCGACCCGGACGCAGTCGTCCGGCTCGTCGAGCTCGGCGAGGACCGTTACCGCGCGGCCGTCCCGGACGAGCCCAACGCCCGTGCCCTGTTCGACCGGCTCGACGAGATCCACCCGCGCTACGGACGTCCGTGGCGGGACGTGCACGAGGTCTGGCAGTGGGGCCTCGGGGCGAGGGCCCTGGACCGCGTGGCGGAGGGTGCCGGGCTGCATCGGGTGGCGTTCGTCGACGACGGCCCGTGGCGGGGACTCGCCGACTTCCGGTATCAGACCTGCCTCTACACCCGGGCGACCGACACGGCAGGACTGTGAGGCGCGCTCAGTCGCTCGCGGCCGCCTGACGGCGCGGCCGCGCCACCGCCGGGATGCCCGTCGCGACGTGGCCGTCGGGGACCTCGCCGGTCACGACGCTGTTGGCGCCGAGGACGCAGTCGTCACCGACGACGCTGTCCCGACCGATGGTGACCTTCGCCGCGACCCAGGTGTTGGCGCCGATGTCGACCGTCCCGTGCCGCAGCGCGTGGTAGGTCCACCCGCCGTCCGACGGGTGCGCGTGGGACGTGTCCGCGATCGTCACGTGCTCGCCGAGGATCGTCCGTCGTCCCACGCGCACACGGTTGGCGCAGTGGACCGTCAGCCACTCGCTGAAGATGTTCGACCCCTCCGCGACGAAGTGCCCGGCGACGTTGAGGCGCACACCTCGCCACAGCTCGACGTCCTCCCCCAGCTCGATCGTGCCGCCCTTCAGCTGGATGAGCACGTGGCGCCGGATGCGACAGCCCGAGCGGATCACGAGTCGGCTGTGCGTGCCCGGGGCGACGTCGACCTCGACGTCGGGGGCGCACCACAGGTCCCGGGCCACGTCGAGGTCGACCGTCGAGCCCACGCGCGCGGCCTTCCGCCGGATCCTCGCGACGAGGGCGGCGCGGCGTGCCCGCAGGACCACCACGGGAACGCCCGTGCGGTGGTCCCGCGCCCGCAGGTACCCGATGACGTACCTCACGAGACGGCCCGTCCCGACGCTGTGGTCCGCAGGTGCTCCGGGAGGACCGGCCGGTCCGCTGGTCGCGGGCCCCGGCACCGGTCGGCGGCCCAGGCGTGCCAGGCCAGCAGCTCCTCGTTGGCACGCGCGCGGTCCCGCCACGCTGCCACCTCGAGGCCGGCGGTGCGGAGCCTGGCTCGCAGGGCCTGGTCGCCAGCCAGGCGGCGGACGGCGTCGACGAGGTCGTCGACGTCACCCGGGCGGAACCGGACCGACGTGACCCCGTCCACGAGGAACTCCCCCGACCCGCCCGTGCCGGTGCCGATGACCGGCAGGCCGCGGGCCATCGCCTCGAGCGGGACGATGCCGAAGGGCTCCTGCCACTCGGACGGGAACACCAGCGCGTCCGCCTCGCCGTACGCCCGGCTGAGCTGCTCCGGGGCGGCCTCGCCCCGCAGGTGCACGCGATCCGCGACGTCGAGCTCGTCCACCAGGGCCGCGACACGGGCGCTCGTGTCGGCGTCGGCCGGGCCCACGACGTCGAGCTGGGTCGCCGGGAGCCGGGCCACCGCGCGGACGACGGTCTCGACCCCCTTGGTCGGCGCCACCCGCCCGACGTAGAGCAGGCGTCCACGCCATGCCGGGACGGGCTGGCCGGGATCGGGCGGGGCGTACCGGGAGGCGTCCAGTCCGTGCGGCACGACGGCCTCCGCGTCCAGCGCCCACGGGGACGTCTGGTGTGCGTGATCCTGCAGGTGTCGGCTGGCGAAGCACCCGACGACGGGCGTGCCCAGTGTGGGGACCCGGGTGGGCGTCCCGGTCACCGCGGCGACGAGCGGGGCCATCGCCCCGCCGACCCCGTCGCGGAACCGGCCGCCCCAGCCGTCCATCGCCAGGCCGAACGCGAGCCACCGGTCGAGGACGACGAGGACCGTCGGCAGCGACCGGCGGACCAGCTCGTCGAAGATCCCGAAGGACAGGCCCGCCGCGTTCCACACCGACACCACGTCCGGTGCGAGCTCGTCCAGCAGGGCGCCGGTGAGGCGTCGCGAGGTCCGGTCCCGCCGCAGGCTCTCGCGCGCCGACGGACGCAGGATGCGGTGGTCGTCCCAGTAGAACGGCAGGACCCGCTCGACCCGCTCGGGACCGTCGGGCGCGTCGGCGCCCACGTCGGGGCGGCGCCAGTCGGACGCGAGGACCACGACCTCGTGGCCGGCGTCCCGCCACTGCCGCACGGCCCCGGCGCAGAGGTCCTCGTACCCCCCGAACGCGTGGGGTGGGTAGAGGTTCTGCACCGTGAGGATCCGCATCGTCCCGAGGATAGGAGCCGCCCGACCCGCAGTAGGCTCCGCCCGCCCGGCCAGGGAGTCCGCCGATCCTGCTCGACCTGCTCGCGCTCGGGCTCGTGGTGGTCACGGCCGGGGCGGCCGGTGTGGCCTGGACGAGGTGGCTGCTGCCGGCATCCCGGGGGCTCGAACGCGTCGTGGCCACCGCGACCCTCGGCACCGGGACCCTCCTGGTGGTCGCCCAGCTCGTGGGGCTGGTCGGGGCGTTCCGGCTGGCTCCGGTCGTCCTGGGCTGCCTCGTGGCGACGGCCGCGGCGCTGGCCCTGGCACGCCGGGCCCCGATCCCCACGCCGATCGCCAGCGGCCCTCCTGTCCTCGCCCCCGAGCCCCGGTGGGTCCCACCCCTGGCGGCCGCGGCCGTCGGCGCCGGGGCGGTCCAGTGGACCGTGGCGGTCGTGCCCACCGTGCGGCGCGGGTTCGCCGACGTCGACGGGCTGCACTACCACCTCACCCATGCGGCGGGGTACGCGCAGTCGGGACGGCTGCTGCCCGTCCAGGTGCTCGACGTCGGGCATCCGTCCGGCTAGTACCCGAGCAACGACGAGGCACTGCGGGCCCTGCTGCTGCACGGCGGCCACGAGCTGCTGGTCGTGCTGGTCAACGGGGCGGCCGCCGCGCTGCTCGTGCTGGCGGCATGGGTGGCGCGGCGCCGCTGGGGTCGGCCGTGGACGCCGCGGTGACGCTGGTGACCACCCTGCTGTGCAGCCCCCTGTACGGGGCGGTGTACGGCGGCTGGGCGCACGTCGACTGGACGGCCGTGGCCTTCCTCGCCGCCGCCGTGGCCGTCCTGGTCGACGCGGTGCCGGGCCGCGCCGACGGTGCCCGTGACGGGGCGGTCGTGGTGGCCGGCGTGGCCCTCGGGATCGCGGCGGGGACCAAGCTCCCGGTGACGCCCGCGGTGGCCCTGGTCGCCGCGGTGGCCGTCGCCGTGGCCCCGGCGGGGCGGCGTCTGGTCACGACGCTGGGGCTCACCGTCCCCGCCGTGCTGGTCGGTGGCTGGTGGTACGCCCGCAACCTGGTCGAGATCGGCACGCCCTTCCCGGGCCTCCCCCTGTTCGGCGGTCCCGCCCCGCTGCCCGGCGCGGCCGAGACCGGCGGTGGCGACCTACCTCGACGACCCGGCGGTGGTCCGCGACTGGTTCCTGCCCGGCCTGCGGCTGTTCTTCGGGGTCGCGTGGCCGCTGCTGCTCGGCCTCCTCGCCCTCGGGGTGGTCCTGGCCGTGCGTCGCGGGGCGGGGTGGCCGCGCGGGCTCGCCCTCGCCGCGGTGCTCGCCGGCGCCGCGTACGTGGTGCTGCCGACCACCGCGCTGGGCCCGCCCGGAGAGCCCGTGCTGTTCACCGCCAACCTGCGCTACCTGTGGCCCGCGCTGGTGCTGGCCGCCCTGGCCACGACGGCGGCCACGCGCAGCAGCTGGCCGCGCGATGCTGGCTGCCGCGGTCGCGGTGCTGGGCCTGGCGCCGGGGCGTGCCTGGGCGATCGAGGGTCCCGAGGCGCGGGTGCTGGCGCTGGCCGCGGCGCTGGTGGCCGTGGTGGCCGCGACCCGCACCACGGTCCCAGCCCGATGGCTGCGGACGGCGGCCGGTGTCGCCGCCCTCGTGGCGGCCGTGGCGCTGACCGGCCCGCTGGAAGCCGTCACACGAACGCGCGCTGGACCCGCTCCCGCCTCCACGGCCCTGGCGGCCTACACGCCGCTGTTCGCGGCCGTGCCGCCCGTCTCCCCCACGACCGTGGCCGTCTCGGGGTTCCCCCTCACGTACCCCTTCCTCGGCCCCGACCTGGCCAACACCCTGCGCGTCCCCCACGTCATCACCGCCGACGGCGGGTTCCGCGGCCACGCCGACTGCGCCGGCTACCGCACCGACCTCGCCGAGCACGAGGTCGCGACGGTCGCGGTCCTGCTCGGCGGCCCGACCCCCGCCCCGCCGGAGCTGGCGTGGGCCGTCAGCGATCCGTCCGCCCGCGTGCTGGCCAGCACCGCACGGGGGGTGGTCGTCGCCCTCGACGGTCCCGCCGACCCGTCGACGTGCCCGCCGGCCGACGCACGCCTGGACGCGGCCACGCTGCGCCGAGTGCTGCAGCGCCCCACGGAGCAGGTGCGCCCCGCGGTCCGGACCCGCCTCGGCCTGGCCCCGTGACGCCGAGTCGTCCGCGCCCCTCACACGCCCCGCGCGAACCCCGGGATGAAGGGCGAGTCGGGGCGGCGGACCAGCTCCTCGCGGTACCAGTCGATGGTCGCCGCCAGGCCGTCCTCGAGCGAGTGGGTCGGCTGCCAGCCGAGCAGCTCACGCGCCCGGGTCGCGTCGCAGTACATCCGCCAGATCTCGATGGGGCGGTCGGGCAGGGCACCGAACTCGGGCTCGACGTCGCTGCCCATGACGGCGAGGATGCGGGTGGCGAGGTCGCGGATGGTGACCTCCTCGCCGCAGCCGAGGTTGATGAGCTGCCCCTCGACGCCGTCGGCGGTCGCCGCGGCGACGAAGCCCTCGGCGATGTCCTCGACGTAGTTGAACTCGCGGGTCTGCGTGCCGGAGGTCATCGGCAGCGGGTCGCCCCGCAGCCCGCGCAGGATGACCTCGGGGATGATCCGGTCCGGCGACTGCGCCGGGCCGTAGGCGTTGAAGGGTCGCACCATGACGATCGGCCAGCCGCGCGACGCGTGGCCCAGCCGGCAGAACATCTCGGCGGAGTACTTCGACACCGCGTAGGGCGACACGGGATGGGGACAGTCCTCCTCGTGGAACGGGACGTCGATGTCGCCGTAGATCTCGGAGGTGCCCGTGTTCACGAACCGGTCGTAGTCGGTGTCCGCCAGCGCCTCGAGCAGGTTGACGGTGCCCTGCACGTTGGCCTGCACGCACTCGTCGATGCGGTTCCAGGACTTGCCGACGTGGGTGTAGGCGCCGAGGTGCAGCACCAGCGTCGGGCGGACCTGGTGGACCAGCTTCTCGACCGCCGTGCGGTCCATGAGGTTGGCCTCGTGCAGGGTGATGTCGCCCCGGACGTCCCGCAGCCGGTCGGGGTAGATCGACGACACCGTCGAGGTCATGGCGTGCACCTCGGCGCCGAGCCCGACCAGGCGCCGGGTCAGGTGCGAGCCGATGAACCCGGACGCGCCGGTCACCAGCACGGTGGCGTCCCCGATGGGCCTCATGCGAGCCCCGCGGCGTCGGTGGCCGGGACCGCCCACGGGGGGCCGTCGGGCTGCTCGGCGAGCCGGCTGAGCTCGAGCGCGTCCTTGTAGGTGTCCATGGACTTCCAGAAGCCGTGGTGCTCGTAGGCGTACAGGTCGCCCCGCGCCCCGAGGTGGGGCAGGACGTCGCGTTCGAGGTCGTCCCCGACGACGAACTGCTCGAGGGCGGCGTGGTCGAACACGAACCAGCCGCCGTTGATGCGGTGGTCGGCCAGCCGCGGCTTCTCGCGGAAGCGGGTCACCCGACCGTCGTCGCCGCTGTCGATGGTGCCGTACTGGCTCGGCAGCGGGACGGTGGTCAGGGTGGCGGTGCCGGCGTGCCGGGCGTGGAAGGCCACCGATGCCGCCACGTCCACGTCGCCGAGCCCGTCGGCGTAGTTGGCCAGGAACGTGCCCTCGAGCCGGTCCGCCAGCGCGAGGATGCGCCCCGCGGTGTTCGTCTCCTCGCCCGTGTCGACGACGTCGACCTGCCAGTCGGCGGGCAGGGTCGCGGCGAAGTCCTCGACCATCTCGGCCAGGTAGCCGGCGGACAGCAGGAAGCGCGTGACCCCCTGGCGGGCGTAGATCCGCAGCACGTGGGCCAGCACGGGCTCGCCGGCGACCTCGAGGAGGGGCTTGGGCACCTCCCGCGTGTGCGGGTAGGCCCGCGTCCCCTTGCCGCCGCACAGGATGACGGCGGTCAGCTGTGTGACGTCCACGGATGCGCCCTGACACGTTCGGCGGCGGAACCTACCAGTCGGCCCCTGATGGCCGACTCTTCGCACAGGACGGCCCGGCCCCCGACAGAGGACTGGCCCGGCCCCGGTCGGGCCATGACCCATCTGGGCCATGCGTCGCGTCCGGTTGGGGGATGTGGAAACAACCCGAAGGGACTATGAACACGAAGAGCGATACCGACGATACCGAGAGTGAGGACTTGTCCGCCCACGGCGGCCGCCGTGCGGGCGGGCGGGTCGACTGCGAGGGCGCCATGCACCGGCCAGATGAAACCACCACCGCGATCGCGCGGCCCCGCCTGCCCGGCCGCGCCGTGGCGGCGGTGGCCATGGTCGCCTCGCTGCTGACGGCACTGGTGGGGACGGGGCCCGCCGCGCCGGCGCCGGCACTGGGCGACACGCTGACCCGCGTGGTCGTCGAGGCCCGCGCCGACCTCGGCGCCGTCAGCCACGCCGTCGCCGAGCAGGGCGGCCGCGTGCTGGAGGTCCTGACGCCGTTCCCGCTCGTGGTGGCCGAGGTGCCCGCCGACGAGGTGGACGACCTGGAGGCCGACGCCGCGACCGGCACCGTGACCCCCGACATGCCGATGCGCGTGCAGTCGGCCCAGGGCATGGCCGCTGCAACCGACCGCCGCCGCGCCCGCCGCCGCGCCCACGACGACGTCGGACGCCGGCGCGGGCGTGGGCGTCGTGGTCGTCGACACCGGCATCGCCCCGCACCAGGACCTCGGCGACCGCGTGGTCGCCCGGTTCGCCTACGACTCGCAGCCGGGGCGCGCGGGTGACCGCAACGGCCACGGCACGTTCATGGCCGGGATCATCGCCGCGGACGGGGACCACCCGGGCGTCGCGCCTGCCTCCCACCTCGTCTCGGTCCAGGTCGCCGACGCCGACGGCGAGACCACGCTGTCGCAGCGTCGTCCAGGGCCTCGTCATCGCCGACGCGGCCCGTGACGAGTTCGAGGCGCCCGTGGTCCTGCTGGCGCTGTCCGGCGAACGCGGCGACGTGCCCGACCCGCTGATGGTCGTCCTCGAGATGCTGTGGGCCGGGGCTCCACGGTCGTGGTCGCGTCGGGCAACGACGGCGGGCTCGCGTCGCCGGGCTGGGACCCGTACCTGCTGACCGCCGGCGCGCTGGACACCGCCGACGGCTCCGTCCCGGCGTGGTCCGGTCGGGGCAGCGTCACGGATCGACGGCGACGGAGCTGGACCAAGCCCGACGTCGTGGCTCCCGGCGTCTCGATCGTCGGGCCTGCGCACCCCGGGCAGCACCATCGACCGCGAGAACCGCGGCGCCCGTGTCGACGGCCGCTACTTCCGGGGCAACGGCACCTCCATGGCCGCCGCCTACACCGCCGGGGCGGCCGCCGCCGTGCTCGCCGAGAACCCGGACCTCACGCCGACCAGGTCAAGGGCCTGCTCGAGGGCACCGCGGACGGCGAGGCGGGCGAGGCCCGTCGGCGCCGGGGCCGTGCGACGTCGCGCGAGGCCGTGGCGACGGCAGGCACGGCGCCGTACGACGGCAACGCCGGCCTCGTGCCCCTGCCCACACCCGCGGACGGACGGGATCGACCTGGGCCCGGCGGGCTGGAGCTGGGACGGCGCCAGTGGACCGGCAGCCAGTGGACCGGCTGGTCCTGGGACGGCTGGTCCTGGGACGGCTGGAGCTGGGACGGCTGGAGCTGGGACGGCTGGTCCTGGGACGGCTGGAGCTGGGACGGCAGCATGGACCGGCAGCCAGTGGACCGGCTGGTCGCTGGGACGGCTGGAGCTGGGACGGCTGGTCCTGGGACGGCTGGTCCTGGGACGGCTGGAGCTGGGACGGCTGGAGCTGGGACGGCTGGACCTGGGACGGTTGGTCGTGGAACTCCGCCGCGTGGGGCGACGGAACGGCATGATGGACGACAGGGCGCGCCCCGCCCGCCCCGGTGGGGCGCCCCCGGTCGAACCTGCTGACGAGGGCGCCATGAGGACCAGCCGACCGCCACGGGCCGTGCTGGCCTATGTGGGGGCCTGGCTGGCCGCCACCCTCGCGGTCACGATCACGAACGGCGTGACCGCCGGGTCGCAGGCGCTGGACGTCGAGCCGCTGCTCGTGCTGGCACTGGTGGTCGCCGCCGCCGAGCTGACCACGCTGCGGTTCCGGACCACCACCCGCGCGACCTCGGCGTTCACGCTGATCGAGGCCGCGGTCACGGCCTGCATCCTGCTGCTGCCGGCCTCGCAGGCGGTCCTGGCCGTCGCGGTCGGGGCGCTGCTCGCCAACGTCCTGCGCCGCCGGTCGGTGCTCAAGATCGGGTTCAACACCGCCCAGATCGCCATGTCGTCCGCGGCCGCGGTCGGCGTGGTCGCGCTGCTCCCCGAGTTCGGGCCGCGCGTGGGCCACCACGGCATCGGCACCGTGGCGATCGCCATGGTGGTCTACGTGGTGGTCAACCTCGGCGCCCTCACGGGCCTGCTGCACCTGTTCGGCTCGGACGTCCGGGGCGTGCTGCGCACCCAGGGCCTGTTCTCGGTCACCGCCCCGCTCGGCGGGCTGCCCATCGGCATCCTCGGGGCCGAGCTGTCGAAGTCCCGCCCCGACCTCGTCGTCCTGCTCGTCATGCCCATGGTCGCGATCTACCTCGCCTACCGGGGCGTGGCCCGGACCCAGGAGCTGCTGACCCAGCTGCGCCACGACCACGACCGGCTCGAACGCATCGTGGCCGGCACGTCCGACGGGATCCTGCTGCTCGGGCCCGACGGCACCATCGAGGTGTGGAACGAGGCCCTGACCCAGCTGACGGGCATCCCCGGGGAGGCGGCGGTGGGCCAGGCCGCCGAACGGATCCTCAGCGGCGTGCGGCTCGGCGACCCGGTCGTCGGGACCTGGCGGCTCGCCGACGCGTCCGCGGACACCCCGACCCTGGTCGACCAGGCCCAGCTGCGCCACCTGATCGAGGGCACGGTGCGCACCGTCCGCGAGTCCCACACCTTCCGCTTCTCCGACGAGGGCGAGCCGGTCGGGGACGTCGTGGTGATCACCGACATCACCCGGGAGCAGGAGGTCGCGGACCTGCGCAACGACTTCGTCGCGCGGGTGTCGCACGAGCTGCGCACCCCGCTCACGCCCATCAAGGGCTTCGCCAGCATGCTGCTGCTGAAGGGTGAGGCCATGGGTGCCGAGCAGCGCCAGGTCGCGGTCGAGCGCATCGTGGAACGCGCCGACCGGATGGCACGCCTGGTCGACGACCTGCTGCTCGTCACCGAGCTCGACCCGCGGGGCTCGGGCGAACCGGTCCCCGGCGCCCCCGTGCAGCTCGAGCAGGTCGACGTCGCCCGCGTGGCCGCCGAGCTCGCGTGGACCGTGGGCGGCGAGACCGACCGTGAGGTCGCCCTCGACCTGCCGGAGCACGCGTACGCCCACGCCAACGCCGAGCGGCTCGGCCAGGTGCTGCGCCACCTGCTCGACAACGCCACCCGCTACAGCGGCCCCGGCACTCGCGTCGGCGTCGCCGTCACCACCGAGGACGACCGCATCCGCGTGACCGTCACCGACCAGGGCCGCGGCATCCCCAGCAGCGAGCACGAACGCATCTTCGAACCGTTCATCCGGCTCGAGGACCCGCTGCGCATGACGACGTCGGGAGTGGGGCTCGGCCTGTACATCGCCCGCCGCCTGGTCCGGGAAATGGGCGGGGACGTGACCGTGTCCTCCCGCCCCGGGGCCGGCGCCACCTTCACGCTGGAACTGGTCGCAATGAGCGGGGCGGAGATCGGGACGGGACCCATGGGGATCACGGGGCGCACTACCGGAATGGAGTGAGCGTTCCACCGGCGGAACCTGGCGTATGCTCTTCGCCTCACCCCCGTGAACCCCACAAGAGGACCGTGCCCACATGGCGGCAATGAGCGACGAGCACAAGAAGGCACTCGCCAAGGGTCGAGCGCAGGCTCGCGCCGTGAAGGAGTACCTCGCGGCCCGCGAGACCGAATCCCGGCGCGGCCCCAAGATGACGCCCGCGAAGCTCACGGAACGCATCGAGGTGACCCGAACCGCCATCGCCGAAGAGGACGACCCGGCCAAGCGCGTCGAGCTGATCCAGCAGCGCATGGACGACGAGGAACGGCTCGAATCCCTGCAGGACCAGCCCGACATGGATGCCCTCGAGAACGCCTTCGTCGAGGCCGCCGCCGAGTACTCCGAGCGCAAGGGGATCTCCTACAGCGCCTGGCGCGAGCTCGGCGTCCCCGCCGCGACCCTGAAGAAGGCCGGCGTGAAACGCACGCGCCGGACCAGCTGAGGTCGTCACGCCGCGGCGTGAAACGCACGCGCCGCACCAGCTGAGGTCGTCACGCCGCGGCGTGAAACGCACGCGCCGTTCGAGCTGAGGGCTCCGGTCACCGTACGATCGTCCCTCGACCACAACCGAGATGTCGGGGGTAGAGGATCATGCGCGGTGCCAGGACCATGGCGGTGGCGGGGCGGCGGCGCTCGCGCTGACCGCATGCAGCGGGAACGGCGACACGGGCCTCGGCCCGGACGCCAGCCCGCAGGAGGTCGTGGCCGCCGGCCTCGGCGACCGGCTCGAGAACGGGGCCGCGTTCACGCTGACCCTGGACGGTGACCTCGACGCCATCGCCGACCGCGTCGGCGAGCCGGCCCCCCAGGGCCTGCAGGAGCTGATGGCCGACGGGCTGGTCACCGGGGCGTTCTCGCCCGACGGTGGCTTCGCCATCACCCTCGGCGCCGACGGCGGCTTCCTCGAGCTGCGTGCCGTCGAAGAGGCCCTCTACCTGCGCCTGGACCTCGACAAGGTGGCGACCACCTTCCCCGACGCGGGCGACATCCCGCCGCCCGAGGTGCTGCGCGGCCAGCTCGAGTCCCTGCCGCTGCCCCCCGACCTCTCCGCGGTCGCCGAGGCGGCGCTGGACGGCGAGTGGGTGGGGATCACCGGCCTGTCGCAGGAGGCCCTGCAGGACTTCGCCGAGACCATGGGCGGCACCGGCCCGTCCGCTGACGAGGCCACCGAGCAGCAGGAGGCCGTGCGCGCGATCCTCGAGGACAAGGGCCTGCTCGACGGGCAGACGCTCACCGAGCGCTACCTGACCGTCGAGGGCGAGGGCCCCACCTACGACCTGACGGTCATGGCGCGCGACCTGGTGACCACGTTGAACGAGGTGGCCGCCGAGCTCGAGTCCAGCCTCGGCGGGGCCGCGGGCGACATGGGCGACCTGCCCAGCGCCGAGGACGTGCCCGAGACCCTCTCCGGGTTCTCGGTCACCATCGAGGACGGCACCGCAACCGCGATCATCGCCGACATCGCCGAGATCGCGGCGTCCGCCGGCGAGAGCATGGACGAGGTCCAGCCGGGCGAGCTCGTGGCCACGCTGACCCTGGACGACCTCGGCGACCAGCTCACCGCACCCGACGCCACCACCATCGACTTCCAGTCGCTCATCACCGGCGTGATGGGCGGCCTGATGGGCGGGGGCCTCGCCGGCTGAACCTCCCCCACGACGAACGAGAGCGGCGGGCACGATGCCCGCCGCTTTCGTGTGTCCCGATCCGGTCCCGTCCCTTACACACCGGCCAGGCTGAAGGCCACCGCGTTGCGGGCCCGTCCCGCGCAGGCGTCGAACGCCTCCGCGAACCGCTCCGCGTCGCGACGGTGGGTGTCCAGCAGCGCCGGGTCGGACCCCAGCGACTGGACGAGGTCGAACTGCTGGTAGAGGTCGGCGGCGAACAGCTTGCGCCGGCGCACGACGGCGCTGCGCAGGGCATCGACGCCCTCCTCGACCTGGCGGTCGAAGTCACTCAGCAGCTCGGCCGCGACCTCGTCGAGGCGGCTCTTGATCGCCTCGCGGGCCTTCTCGAGCGACCGCGCCCCGCTGACCAGCGTCGAGACCTTGTAGCCGATCAGCGCCCCGCCGAGCAGACCCAACGGGCCGAGCAGCGCGCCCGCCGCCATCAGGGCGCCACCCCCGCCGAGCAGGCCCCCGGCCGCGGCGCCGGAGCCGGCGACCTGGCGCGACTTGCGCTGGGCCGCCTCGACGGCCTTGAGCTGGTCGGGCGTCACCACCATGGCAGAGGTGGACAGCTGGAAGCGCGGCTGGTTGGGCGACAGGTCGCTCATCACCGCGTGGAACTCGTCCTCGAGGTTGCGGCGCAGCTTGTCGACGATCGTGCCGAACCCGTCGGCGAACTGGCGGGAGGCCAGCTCGCCGGCCACCTCGACCTTGCGCCGCAGCGAGCGCGAGAACGCGTCCATGTCGTCGATGGAATCGAGGGCGTCGACCTCGCGCTTGGCGGCCGGGAACGGCTGCATCAACAGGCCGCGGATGCGCAGCTTCAGCGGCCCGACGTCGGTCAGCGACATGGCGACCGCCTCGTCGAAGCGGCGCTCGAGGTCGGCGATGTTCTGGTCGAGCCGCGCGCGGACGCCGTTCAGCTCGTCCGGGTCGCTGAGCAGCTTGACGCGGATCCCGACCTCGGCCTTGGCCATCTCGGAGGCCTTGACGATCCGCTCGGCGCCGTCACGCAGCACCTGCGCGCCGGCATGGCCGGCGAGGTAGTTCTCGACGTCGCGCAGCAGGCGGTCGGCCCCGGACGCCTTCCACTTGTCGATGTCGTCGGTCTTGCGGGCCTCCCAGGCCTCCAGCGCACACACCGGGTAGACGCGGACCTCGCCGGTCATGCCCGCCCGCTCGCAGGCCTCGACGATGCGCTTGCCGGTGTAGTCGAGCACCGACTGGCGGGTCTCCGGGTCGTGGAAGTGCTGCGGGTACATGTTGCAGACGAGGAAGGTCTTCTTGATGTTGCGCGACACGACCTCGGTGAGGAAGCCCATCTCGGTGGCGCCCACGGTCGGCGGCGACAGGAAGACCACGATGCCGGCGTCGGTGACGTCGAGCTCCTGCATCGTGCGGGTCGTGTAGGTCTCGTCGGCCTCGGCGTCGTCCAGCCCGGGGGTGTCGATCAGGCGGGTGCCATTGCGCAGGAACCCGACCGGGACCTCCTGCTCCACGTGGGTGACGCCGAGCTGGTTGTTCGCGTTGTGCTTCTGCGAGGTGTACTGGGCGACGTCCTCGACGCCGACGTGCTTGCGTTCGCCGCTGGCGAAGAACACGGTGGCCTGGGGCTGGTCGCCGTAGCTGACGTACACCGGGACGGCCGTCTCCGGCGTCACGTGCATGGACGACACCTCGCGACCGATCAGCGAGTTCAGCAGCGTCGACTTGCCGCGCTTGATCAGCCCGAACACCCCGACGGTGAACTGGGTGGCCTCGAGGTCGGCGCGAACCAGGGCCAGCTCGGACGCGATCAGCGAGTCGGAGGCCTGGTCGGACATCTCGATCCCGCGACGTTCCTGGAACCGGCCCCACACCTCCTCGAAGTGCTTCAGGGCGCCCAGCAGGGACGCGCGCTCGGCGTCGAAGCTCTCCAGGAACTCGGCCACCGTCCACACCTTTCACGTCGCGCGGGCGCCTCGTCACGGGCCCGAGGGGCACGCTGCCCGCCCATGATCCTCCCATCGGCCCCCGGATGCGGTGGCTTGACCCCGAATGCCGTGCCCGTCGGTTCGCCAGCGTTCGCCTCGGGCCGCGACGTGGCCGATCGGCCGACGTCGTGTAGCCCGAACGCGCCATGGACGAAATGACACGACCCGTCGATGGCCACCGTGCCAGCACCCCTATACCGTGTCATTCTCGGCGCAACTCCCCCCTCGCTGCGCCGAGACGGTGGACTCGAGTCCGCGATGGAGAACTCCCCATCCCCCTCCTCCATCGCGAACGACCACCACGGGCCCCGCCTCACGGCGGGGCCCGTCGACTTACCCGATGCTCGGGACGCCGCCGGTCGCCCCGTGACCCATCGCGACCCCACGCAGCCGGCGGTCGTCCCTCGGTCCGAGGCTCGGGACGAGGCTCGGGTCAGCGCACCAGCTGCGGGGCGTGGCGGTAGGCGCCGGTCTCCCAGCGGTAGCGGGCCGTGGTGCCGTCCGGGCACGTCGCGTAGATCTCGTCGACCCCGTCGGCGTCGCGGTCCTCGAGGGTGGCGCCCGTGACCCCGTACGTGTGCGAGCCCCCGGCGCACCCGCCCGCCGCCGGCAGCCGGCCGAGCTGTTGTGCACCGGTCACCTGCCACACGCTCACCGAGCCCGCCCCGTCGGCGCCCGACTGGCTGGTGACCACCTCGGTGCGCCCGTCGTCGTTGACGTCCTCGACGCGCAGCCGGTCGATGCGGGTCGCGTCCCCGCCGTCGTCGGCGAACCCGATCTCGTAGCCCGTGCCGTTCCACCAGGCCACGTCGACGTGGGCCATGCGGTCACCCCGCACGTACGCGAACAGCAGGTCCTCGGTCCCGTCGCCGTCGAGGTCGGTCGCGACGTGCTGCAGGTGGCTGGCGCTCTCGGGCGCGTACGCGGCGACGAACCGGGCCCGGTCGGTGTCGGTGGCGGGGCGCGGGGTCGTCTCGCTGGCCGTGGGCGACGGGCTGGTGGACGTCGGGCTGGGCGACGGGGTCACCTCGACCTCCGTCGGCGAGGTCGTCGGCGACGGCTGCGCCTCGACCCGCACGACCGGGACGTCGGGGCCGCAGGCCCCCAGCAGCAACGCCGCGAGCAGCCAGCCGGCCAGGTGCCGTGGGTGCACGACCGGGGTCCTCTCGACGTCATGGGCGAACCTGCCGCGCGCATGGTGCCCGCCCCATGCCGCGGTTGCGAACGGGTGGCGCACCCGCCTCACGCGAGGGTGGCCGTGGTCCCGTCGAATCGGATCCGCCCCGCCGCGTCGAGCCGGTCCAGGGCTGCGCGGGTGGACGCCTCGGCCGCCGGCCACAGGGCCTCGTCCACGTCGGCGTAGACGACCTCGACGACCTCGCGCGGGGTCGCCGCCCCGTCGCCGAGCACCGCGAGCACCTGCCGTTCGCGGAAGGCCCGGTGGTCGAGGTAGTACCGGACGACCGCGTCGGGGTCCTCGGTCAGCTCGGGCCCGTGCCCGGGGTAGAGCACGTCCGGCCCGAGGTCCAGCACCCGGCGGAGGCTGTCGAGGTACGCGGTCAGGTCGCCGTCGGGGTGCGCGACCACCGACGTGCCGCGCCCGAGCACGTGGTCGCCGGACAGCAGCGCCCCGGTGCCGAGCCGGAAGGACAGGTGGTCGCCACAGTGGCCCGGCGTCGCCACCGCCTCGACCGTCAGGCCGGGCAGGTCGACGTGGCCGCCGTCGGAGAGCACGTGCCCCCACTCGCCGGCCACGCCGGGGGTCGAGGCGTGCAGCCGCGCCCCGAAGTGGTCGGCCCACGCCGCCGCGGCGGCCGCGTGGTCGACGTGGTGGTGGGTGACCAGCACGGCGGTCGGCCAGGTGTCCTGGTCGCGCAGGGCGGACTCGACGGCCGCGAGGTGGGCCGGGTCGTCCGGCCCCGGGTCGACGATGGCGGCGACCCCCGACCCGACCGGGTGCAGGACGTAGGTGTTGGTCCCGTCCAGCGTCATGGGCGAGGGGTTGGCGGCCAGCACCCGCGTGGTGACCTCGTCGAGGCGCGTCACCGTCGGCATCTGGCCGAACGCGGGAAGGCCCCAGGTCGCCCGGGGGTCGGCCGGGGCGTCGGTCGGCAGGTCCACCATGAGGTCAGCTCGCGGGCAGCGGCGGGGTCGCGTCGAGCCTAGGCCCCTGCAGGGGCCGTCGGTCGCGACCGCGCCGCACGCCGTCGCACCACCACGAGCGCCCCGATCGCGAGCAGGCCCGCAGCGGCCAGCGCCACGTTCAGCCACGGCAGCCCGTCGTCGGTGGCCACGGCGGGGTTGCGGACCCACCGAAGCTCGCCGAGCATCGTCGTCGCCTGCCCGTCCACCTCGACCGGCACGGCCCAGGTGGCCAGGACCGCCCCGTCCTCGGGGTTGCCGTCCACCTCCGGGGCGATGGCCCGCGGCTCGACCCACCCGAACCGCTGGCCGTCCGCCACCCGCTGCCACACGGGATCGGCGTCGGCGTCCACCGCCACCGCCTCGACCTGGCCGCCGCCCGTCCGGTGCCAGGTCGGCGACGCCGCGTTGACCTGCACGGACCCGTCGGCGAAGCGCAGGAACGGCTCGCCCACCTCGCCGCGCACCAGGGCGCGGTGGCCCTCGTCGACGGCCAGCAGCAGGCCCGGGGTCTGGCCGGGCAGCAGCGTGACGGACACGCCCTCGGCGGGTGACCGGTCGCTGACCAGGCGGGGCGTGACGAACCCGAGCGGCGGCCCGGCGATGGTCTCGCCGGACACGGTCACCGCACGGCCACCCACGCGGAGCGGGATGTCCCACCTCTCGAGCACGACCGGCTCGGTCGCGCCGGCCGGCGGGGTGACCTCCTGGCGGTGCAGGCGGTGGTCGTACCAGCCCCAGCTGGAGGACTCGCTGAGGCGGATCCAGCGTGCGGGGGCGGTGCGGTCGGCCTGCGGGTCGGCGGACCGCAGCCCGAAGGGCCGGTCGCTGGCGGCCCAGGTCGGCGAGGCCACGTCGGCCTCGACGCCGTCCGGCCCGATGCGCAGGAACGCCTCACCGTCGTCGTCGAGGACCTCGACCACCTCGCCGGTGTCGTTGCCGAGCACGAGCTGGCCCGCCAGGCCGCGCACGACCTGCACGGTCAGCCCGTCGACCTCGGGCGACATCCCGGTGGTCCGGTAGCGCACGCCCGCCCCGGCCTCGTGCGCCGAGGCGACCGGGGCGACGACGAGGAGCGCGAGGAGGACGGCCACGGCGACCGCGCCCGCCCTCGCGATGAGGGCGGGCGCGGTCTGGCGCACGGTGGTGGGGGTCACGGCGACCAGCGTCGCCGACCGAGCCGCAGGTGCGCAACCGCACCGGCGAGCACGCCCATGGCGGCCAGGGCCACCAGCGCGGTGCGTGCCGGGTCCTCGGCTCCGAGCGGGCCAGCCGCTCGGGCGCGGACCGCGGCGGCGTTCACCGCGCTGGTGTCCCCGGCGCCGGTCGCGTCCACACCGTCGGCGCGGGCGGTCGCCGACGTGGGGGTGCGACTCGTGGTGGTCGTGCTGGTGGTGCCGACGCTCTCGGCACCGGCCAGCGGCGCCTCCGGCAGGCCGGGCAGGCCCCCGCCGTCGTCACCACTGTCGTCGGCCGGCGGGGTGGTGTCGTCCTCGCCGTCCTCGTCCGTGGCGTTCGGGTCGGTGTTGTCCGTCGGCGGCACGTCGTCGCCGTGCGGCAGCACGTCCCCGGCGGGCGGGATGATGTTGGTCAGCCCCGGGTTGCTCGAGCGCGGGCGCTCGCCGACGTCGTCGTTGGTGCGCGACTCACCGGCGGCCGAGGCGGCCGGCCCCGGCACGTTGAGCTGCACCGAGACCGACGGCACCGGGCCCTGGTCGCTGCTGCGGTTGACGAACAGCATGTACGGACCCGGGGGCAGCACGGTGGCCTGGTCGGGCACCTGCACGGTCACCGAGCCCCCGTTCGCACGGGTGATCGGCAGCTCGACGTTGCGCTGGTCGGCGTCGGTCAGGTGGGTGATCGAGGGGTTGCGCACGAGCACCACCGACTCGACGTCGTCGGCACGCACGTTGCCGAGCTGCACCGTCAGCTGCTGGCCGAGGCGGATGTCGCCCTCCAGCGCGTCCGCGTTGCGGATCACCGGCTGGTCGACGCCGTAGTGCAGGTACGGGGGCTCGAAGATCTCGAAGCTCGGGTCCCGCCCCGTCGGCGTGAAGCCACCGGGGATCGTGTAGTTGGTCCCGTAGGCGGTGGAGATCATGTCGTGGCCACCGACGAGCACGCGGGCGTCGGGCATCAGCACGGCCGTGTTGTGGTAGACGCGGTCGCGGTGCTGGGTCGCCACCGTGTGCCAGGTCTCGGTCTCGGGGTCGAACATCTCGGCCTCGTTGACCGGGAACCCGGTGCCGGGGTTGACCACCTCGTCGGCCGTGGAGCCGTTGACCGCGAGGACCTCACCGCTGGGCAGCAGCACGCCGCTGGAGTACCAGCGCGCCGTGTTCATCGATTCGGTGAAGCGGGTCGACAGGTCCATGCCGGACGGTCCGGCCTCCTCGCCGGTCTCGACGGTGTCGATGCGCGAGAACGGGACGGGGATGTAGGTGCCCGGGCTGGGCCCGATGATCCCGCCGGAGGTGAGGAACTCGGCGTCGGTGTAGCGGCCGTCCTCGTCGGGGCGCAGCGGCAGCATGATCGAGAAGGTCGAGCCGCGGAAGCCGGCGCCGAGCACGGAGCCCAGGCCCTCGAGGCCCTGGCTGGACAGCATGCCCAGCGTCTTCTGCATGGCGGGGCCGAAGTCCTGCTCCTGCAGGCCGGCCGCCAGCGCCTCGCCGGCCGACTGGCCGCGCTCGGTCATCTCCATGAAGGTGGCGGCCAGGTCGGGCGGCAGGATCTCCTGCGCCCGCTCCGGGGCCTCCTCCATCGAGGTCAGCTCCTCGAGCCCGGGCACGCCCAGGTCGGTCCAGCCGTTGGTGGCCGGGTTGAACGCGGAGGCGATGCTCCACAGGGCTTCGTCGTAGGCCTGCCCGAAGGGGTTGAAGACCTGCCCGGCGGTGTTGTAGTAGACCTGCCCGTTCGGCAGCAGGTGCATCCGCGGGAACAGCGGCAGCGACTTGTCACCGGACACGCCGGTGTACTCCCAGTCGTTGGTGACCGGGTCGAAGATCTCGGTCTGGACCACGTTGCGGCCGGAGTCGGCCGGGTGGTCGGGGTAGACCGGCTTGAGCAGCTTCTCGACGCCGGAGGCCACGAACTCGCTGCCGTCGGCCAGCGTCACGAGCTCGGGGTACCAGCGCCCGTACTCCATGCCGTCGAACTCGGACCAGGTGTTGGTGTCCGGGTCGTACACGCGGGTGTTGCGCATGCCCTCGAGCTCGACCACGCCGATCGGCAGCGCGTCGTTGCCGGGCTCCTGGTAGTAGGAGGTGCCGCCGACGGTCATCACGCGCCCGTCGGGCAGGAAGTTCAGGTCGGCGCAGAACAGCGAGCCGTCGTTGTAGGCCTCGGTCGAGTTCAGCACGTTGTCGGGGACGAGGTAGTTGTTGCCGTGCCCGTCCCGGTTCACGCCCGAGTCGATCGCGTCGGTCGGCGTCCAGACCGGGTCCCCGCCGTTGAGGTCGAGGTGGCGGGCCTGGGCGTTGATGGCCACGTTGCCGAACTCGGCGACGATGGACCCGCGCACGTTCTCGGTCCCCTCGAGGGCGTTGAAGTAGACGTAGTCGTCACCGTCCTGCGGCAGCACCGCGAGCGAACCCGCGGCCGGCTTGCAGTCCAGCGTGCCGTTCGGCGCCTCCACGCAGTTCTGGCTGGTCCGCTGGCCGCCCACGGTGGGTTCGGCGAACGGGGCCAGGAAGCGGCCCGTGGAGGCCAGGTCGGTGCCCTGGGCTCCGACGGGGGCGATCGCCCCGAGGCTCAGCAGGGTGGCGACGCCGGCCGTGGCGGCCATGCGTACTCGTGTTCTCATAGGTCGGGCTCCCCTCCCGTGAGGCGACGTGGACTCGTCGAGGACCGGGGTCCGGTCGGTGTGGTCGGCAGGACGCCGGCCATGCGGACTAGTCCTATCGGGTGGTTCGACGCCGTTCATCCGGCCGGTGGGTTCTGTGCGAAAACCCGAAGTGACCGCCCGGTCAGCGCACGCCGCGACCCGGGGTTCCCCCATCTCGGGCCCCGACGTCCCGTGGAATCCCCGAACGGCCCCCACCTGGTGCCCCGGACGAGCCCGAGCGCGCACCGACGACGGACAAGACCCCGACACAAAGGAAGAGCGGCGGTCCAGGTCTCCCGGCTGGACCGCCGCTCACCTCTCCCGCCCGGACGGCTCCCGCTCCGTCTCCAGAAGGAGGTTCCACAAGGATAACAGCCGGATCGCAACCCTGCAGGGGACGCATTCCGTGCGCGCACCGGACGCGCGCTCTCGCGCGCCGACCGGGCGGTATCCGCGCGAGGCAGTCGCGTCGGGTGGCCGCCCCCACCACCCCATCGGACCACGCCCGTCGCGCGTCAGATGGACTGGGGCGGGCCACCGTCGGGGTGGCGGACCCGCGGTTCGCCGTCGACCAGGACGATCGCCGGCAGGATCCGCCGGGGGTCGCCGGGCCGGGCCATGACCTCGTCCACGCTGCCGCGGTCGGCCAGGGCCTGCAGCGTGCGGCGGGTCGGGAAGATGATCACGACCTCGCCCCGCTCGGCGGCGGCGACGGCGTCCTCGGGGCGACGCCACACCGAGTCGGTGGTCTCGACGTCGTCGTGCCCCAGCGCGGCGGTCTGCTCCTCCGGCAGCGCCACGGCCAGGAACCGCGCGTCGAAGCGCTTGTGCATCCCGTGCGGCGTGCACCACCGGGCGAAGGGCTGCAACGCCCCGAGGTCGAGCACCAGCTCCTGCTCCTCGAGCCACGGTCCCCAGTCCCACGGCTCGCCCCGCGCCGCCAGGCGCCGACGGGCCTCGAGGAAGCTGTCGGTGGCCAGGTCCTCGGCAGTGACGGGGCGGCCGTCGGCGTGGTGCGCGAGCAGCGGGCCCGCCTCCTCGAAGGTCTCCCGGACGGCGGCGACCAGCAGCCCGACCGCGTGCTCGGGCGAGCGCGCCCCGATCGCGTCCACGATCCGCACCGGGTCGACGCCCGACCAGCGCTCGGGCGGCAGCGTGAGGTCCTGCGGGTCGACCTTGCCACCCGGGAAGGCGTACGCCCCGCCGGCGAAGTCCGACTTCAGGTGGCGTTCCAGCAGGAACACCTCCATGCCCTCCCCGCCCTCGCGCAGGAGCAGGACCGTGGCGGCGTCCACGGGATCCGTGGTCCCCTCGACGAGCCGGCCGCCCGGGGTGGGGATGCCGTCGGGTTCGGGCGTGGGGGAGCTCATGGCGACTCGCGGGCGAGGGTGGCGGGGGTCGTCGTGGATCCTAGGACCGCCACCGAACACGCCGACCGGCACCTACGATCCCGGGACGGGGAACGGGTGCAACCACCACGGGGTGTCGCGCGTCGGACCCGGTACCACCCGTACCGGAGCAGGGGACACGTTGACCGCGAGCACCACCCCCGGCCCCGACCCCCGGTCACCGCCGCGCCCCGTGCCGGGGCGGGGCGGCGTCGCGGTCGTGCTGCTGGCTGCCCTGGTGGCGCTGCTCGCGCCCCGCCGTGGCCATGGCGGCCCAGTCGTCGCCCGCCCGACGACCGGGGCCTGCAGGCCACGCTCGGGATCGGCGGGCACGACGTGCCGTCCGCACGTGGCGCCCCGTGACCGTCACCGTGGCCCCGGAGGTCCCGCTGCGCGGACGCCTGGTGGTGGCCACCGACCGCAACGGCAGCCGCCTCGTGCAGACCCGCGCCGTCGAGGTCACGCGCGGGCGCGCGCAAGCAGTGGATGCTGCTCGCCCCGCCCGCGGACCGCCGTGCAGGTCCAGCTGGTGGACGACGACGGCGGCGAGGTCGTCACGGTGACCCCCACGCGCGAGCGGGTCGACGGCTTCCTGGTGGGTGTCCTCGGCACCCTCGACCCGCAGCAGCTCCCGCGGGTCACGCTGCCGATCACCGACCAGCGGGCCATCCCCGTCGCCGTCGGCGAGGACGCTGCTCGACCTCGGCCCGCGGGCCATCGCGTCCCTGGACACGCTGGTCGTGCGCCAGGCCGACCTCGCGGCGCTCACGGACACGCAGCGGGACGCCGTCGCCCAGCAGGTCACCGCCGGCGCGACGCTGGTGGTGCTGGCCGCCTCCGACCCGGACCTCGGCCTGCCGTGGCGTGCCACGACCGAGCACGCCGACGGTGTCCTCGTCCCCGCGCCCGGCGCGTGGGGCACGTCACGACGGCGGCACTGGCCGGAGTCGAGCGGAGCAGCGACCCCACGGTCGACGACATGGCCCGGACGGTGGGGCCCGACGTCGCGGCGGTCGCGGCGGGGCGGGGACGGCTGGTGGTCACGACCGCCGACCTCGGCACCGGGCTCCCTGGACGCGGTGGCGCCCGTGGGAGCACCTGCTGCAGCCCGCCGCCGGCATCGCCACGCGCGCCGACCGGTCGGCCGAGGAGCTGCCGGACCGCGTCGAGCAGGCCTTCGGGTCCGTCATCGGCGACCCGCCCTCGGTGGCGTGGCTGGCGATCTTCTTCGTCCTCTACGTGCTGGTGGCCGGCCCCGTGGTCGGGGTCGTGCTGTCCCGACGCCGCCGCCCCGAGCTCGCCTGGGTCGTGCTGCCGGTGGTCACCGCCCTGTTCGCCACGGCCGCGTTCCTCGGGGCCAGCGGCTCCCGGCCGCGCGTGGGCGCCACGGGCCAGGTGGCCGCCTGGCTCGACGGGATCGGGTCGGACCTCGCCGTCGGAGGGGTGCGCGCCCCGACCGCCGGCACCCACGCGGTCGTCCTGCCCGGCACGGGCTGGGACGTCACCACCGCCTCCTGGGCAGGGACCGCCCGCCTCGCCCTGGCGGACGACACGACGGTCGAGCTGACCCTGCCCGGCCAGTCCTTCGGCGCGGTGGTGGCGGAGCGCCCCGCCTCCGGCGCGCCACCGCTGGACGTGGAGGTCGCCCTGTTCGCCGACGAGGCACGGGTCGAGGTGACCAACGTCGGCGACCGCCCCGTGGACGACCTCGAGCTCCGGCTCGCCCACACCGAGCACGCGCTGGCCGCCACGGTGGCCCCGGGCGAGACGGTGGTCCGCTCCGTCGCCCTGCCGGACCGGCTGCCCGCCCAGTTCGACGCCTTCGACGACGGGTTCCGGGGCCGGTTCGACGGGCGCCCCGACGCCGGGTCGTTGGACATGCTGCTGCGCTGGGACCTGCTCGACGGGACACCGGGGACCGCCTGGGTGGTGGGCACGGTGGCCGCCGCGACGGCACCGGGCGTGCGCACCATCGACGGCACCACCCCGTCGCAGCGGGGCACGCTCGTCGCCGTCGGCGTGACCCCGCCGGTCACCGACGACGCCACCACCGCCTTCGAGGTGCAGCGCGACCTCGTGGCGACCACCGACCAGGTCTGGTCGCAGACGCCCATGACGCTGACCGGCACCGGGCCGGCCACGATGCGGTTCCGGCTGCCCGCCGAGGGCGCCGTCGACGGGCTGCGCCTCGACCTCGACCGCGGACGTGGCTTCGCGGTCCCACCCGAGCCCGTGGCCGTCGAACGCTGCGGCCGGCTCGAGGTCCGCGACGAGGACACCGGCGACCTGGTCCGCGTCGAGGACCGGGCATGCACCGACGGGGGGATGTTCTGCCCCGACGACGCGACCTCGTGCGGGTGGGGCGCCGACGACGGGCCCGTGATCGAGGGCCGGGCGTGCTTCCCCGACGACCGCCCGTGCCAGCAGCTGACGTGGACGCCGGACGACGCCGCCGCCCCGCCCCCGGGCGTGGTCGTCGCCCCACGGGCGGGCCGGACGGGGATGGAGGTCTGGGACCACGTCGCGCGGCGCTGGGTCGACACGGGCGAGATCGGTGACGGGGCGCTGGCCGAGGTCCAGCCCTGGCTCGGCCCGCTCGGCGACGTGTGGGTCCGGGTCACGGGGCCGCTCGAGCCCTTCGACCTCGCCCCGCAGTCCGTCACGGCCACGCTGCAGGGAGGGACCGCATGAGCACGCTGCAGGGGGTGGGACCAGCGGCCGTGACCGTCCGCGGTCTGGTCAAGGCCTACGGCCGCGTCCGTGCCGTCGACCAGCTCGACCTCGACGTCCCGCGCGGGGGGATCTTCGGGCTGATCGGGCCCAACGGCGCCGGCAAGACCACCACCATGCTGGCCGTGGTCACCCTGCTCGTGCCGGATTCGGGGACCGTCGAGGTGTTCGGCGCCGACCCCCGCCACGACCCCGGGGCCGTTCGTCGGCAGGTCGGCTACATGCCGGACTTCTTCGGCCTCTACGACGGGCTGACGTGCCGCGAGTACCTCGACTTCTTCGCCTCCGCCTACGACCTCACCGGCGCCGAACGCCGGGCCCAGGTCGACGACCTGCTCGAGCTGGTCGAGCTGTCCCACAAGGCCGACACCGACACCTCCGGGCTGTCGCGCGGCATGCAGCAGCGACTCTCGCTGGCCCGTGCGCTCGTCCACGACCCCGAGCTGCTGGTGCTGGACGAGCCCGCCTCCGGCCTGGACCCGCGCGCCCGGGTCGAGCTGCGCGAGATCATGCGCCAGCTGACCCGCCTCGGGCACACCATCCTCGTGTCCAGCCACATCCTCGCCGAGCTCGAGGAGATCTGCGACCGCGTCGGCATCATCGAGGCGGGGCGCGTGCTGGCCGCCGGGACCACCGACGAGCTGCGCCAGAGCGTGGCCGCCGCGACGTCGGTGACGGTGCGGGTCCTCGGGGGCGAACCCGCGCGGGAACGTGCGGTGGCCGTCGCGTCGGGTGCGGGCGCGGTGCAGGCCGCCAGCGGGGGCGGCACCCTGCGCTTCGAGGTCCCCGGTGGCGAGGACGCCGCCGCGGCCCTCCTGGCGAGCCTGGTGCAGGCCGGGGTCCGGGTGGTCGACTTCCGCGAGGAGGCCGGCGGGCTGGAGCGACTGTTCCTGACCCTCACACGCGGGGTGCAGCGATGAGCGCACAGGAGTCGACGACGGCGACGGCGCCGCGCGGCCTGCCGCGGTGGCGGCCGCGACCCAACCCGGTGCTGCGCCGCGAGCTCGTCGAGCGCTGGCGCGGTCGCCGGGCCTTCGTGGTCGCCACGGTCTACCTCGGCCTGCTCACGGCCATGATGCTCCTGCTGCTGTGGGCGGCCACCTCGTGGCTCGACAACGGCTTCGGCCCCGCCGTCGACCCCGGGCCGACGCTCGGCCGCTTCCTGCTCGAGAACGTCCTCGGGCTGGTGCTGCTGCTGGTGCTGTTCGTCGGCCCCGGGTACGCGGCCGCGCAGATCTCGCAGGAACGCGAACGGCGCACCCTCGGACTGCTGCAGATCACGCTGGTGTCGCCGTGGCGCATCGTCACGGGCAAGCTCGGGGCCGCGTCCGCATGGCTGCTGCTGCTGGTGCTGCTGGCCGCCCCGATGGCCGCCGCCGCGTTCTTCCTCGGCGGGGTCACGGTCGGCGACCTGGTGCGGGGCGTGACCTACCTCGCCGTCATCACCGTGGCGGTGGCGGCCCTCGGGATCGGGATCTCGTCGCTGGTGCGCCGCACCGTCGCCGCCGTGGTGCTGACCTACGGGCTGGTGCTGCTGCTGGTCGGCGGCACGGTGTTCGGGGCCGCGATCGAGATGGCGTTCTCGCGGGGCGCCGACCGCCCCGTCACGATCCTGGTCAACCCCTTCGTGGGCCTGGCCGACGCCGTGCGGGTCTCCGAGAACGTGGAGCTGCCCACGATCCTCACCCCCTTCAGCTTCGCCCTGCCCGAGCCCAACCGGGGCGGCGGGTTCGGGTTCGGCGACGTCCCGGTGGCGGTCCAGGACCGCGCGGTCGGCGGGGGGTTCGACGACAGCGGGTTCACGGACCCCGGCGTGGTCCTCGGCCAGGACCTGCTCGACGCCAGTCCCGAGCGGCGCCCCGTCTGGCTGGCCCTGATGGCGCTGTACACGGCGGCCGGGCTGCTGGCCCTGCTCGTCGCCGCCCGGCGGGTCACGCCGGGGCGCGAACCCCGGCTGGGACGAGCGGGGCGCCGGGGGCGCGACCGCGGGGCACGTGAGGTCGTGGCGGCCCCCGCCCCGGGGACCGCACCGCTCCCGCCACCACCGCCGCCACCACCACCGCCCACGGAGGCGCCATGAGCACCCTGCAGGCGCCCCCGCGCCCCGACGCCACACCGCCGCCCGGCACGCCGGCCCCCACCCCGGCGCTGGACCGGGTCGTGGCCCGCGCCCGCCGGCGCATGCGCCTGAACCGGGCGCTGGCCACCGCAGGTCCGGCGCTGGCCGTCGCGGGCGGGGCGGCCGTGCTGTGGCTGCTCGTCGGTCGGGTCGTGCTGCTGCCCGACGTCGACCTCGCCGTGCTGGTCGGGGCGGTCGTCGTGGCCGTGCTGGCCGTCGCCGTGGCCGCCGCCACCCGCATCCCCGACACGTGGGCGGCGTGGGCCGCCGACCGGTGGCTCGGCACCCACGACGCCTTCGCCACCGCGGTGGAGCTGCGCGCCGAGACCAGCACGTCGCTGACGGCCGCCCAGGCCACCGCTGCCGAGGCCCGCGCGGTCGAGGTGGACGGGTGGCCGCAGGGACCGGTGGTCCCGCGCCGGCCGCTGGCCATCGGGGCGGCCGCGGTCCTGGCCGCCGTCGGGCTGGCGTTCGTGCCCAACCCGCAGGACGCCGTCCGCGAGCGTCGCGCCGCCGAGGAGGCGCTGGTCACCGACGAGGCCGAGCGGCTGCGCGACGAGGCCCAGGAGCTGCGCGAGGCGGGCGACCCCGAGCAGGAGGCCCTGGCCGAGCGGCTCGAGTCGCTGGCCGAGGACCTCGAGCAGGGCGACCTGGCCGACGCGCTGGACGAGCTGGCCGACGCCCGCGCCGAGCTCGAGGAGCAGCTCGCCGACGACCTCGCCAGCCAACGCACCGCCCTGTCCGGCCTGCAGCAGGAGCTGTCGCGCGAGCCGCTGGCCGACGGTGGCAGCGTCCGCCAGCAGCTCGACCGGCTCGCCGACGAGGCCGGCCGGGGCCAGCACGCCGACGACCAGGCGCTCGCGGACCGGCTGGAGGCCCTGGCCGAGTCGCTGCGGGGCGGCCAGCCCGAGGTCGCCGACGCCCTGTCCCGTGCGGCCGAGGCGCTGCGGTCCGGGGACGCCGCCGGGGCGCAGGAGGCGCTCGAGGACGCCTCGCAGGCCGTGGGCGAGGGCATCGACCAGCTGCTGGACGGCGAGGCGACCCGGGACGCGGCCGGGGCGCTGGACCAGGCCCAGGACCGCCTCGGGCAGGCGCAGGACCAGCTCGACGCGGGCGAGGTCCCCGACGCGCTGCAGGACGGCCAGCAGGGCCAGTCCGGGCAGCAGGGCCAGTCCGGGCCAGCAGGGCCAGTCCGGGCAACAGGGCCAGTCCGGCCAGTCCGGGCAGCAGGGCCAGTCCGGCCAGTCCGGGCAGTCCGGGCAGCAGGGCCAGTCCGGGCAGCAGGGCCAGCAGCAGGGCAGCGGCCAGGGCGGCGCCGGCGGCGGGGGCGGCGGCGGCAACCCGACCGGCACCCAGGGCCAGGGCGGCGCCAACACGGGCGGCGGCGTCCCGAACGCGGGCACGCCCGGCGAGCTCGACCTCGAGACGATCTACGACCCGCCCTCGGGCGGGATCGACGGCGAGGACGTCGACCTCGGGGGCGACGACTCGGGGCGGGGCGACAGCGAGACCATCGGCTCCAGCGTGGGGCAGGGCACCCGCAACCTCGGGATCGTCCCCTACCTCGACGTGCTGGCCGACTACCAGGAACGCGCCACACGGACCATCGAGCGCCCCGGCTTCCCCGTGGAGCTGCGCGACCTCGTCCGCGACTACTTCGACCGGATCGGATCGACCAGGTGAGCACCGACCCCGACGTCCCCCCGCCCCCGCCGAACGCGGCCACGGGCACGTCGCCGATGGACCCCGACGGGTTCGCGGCGCTGGCCGAGCGTGTCGAGGCCGAGGTCCGCAAGGTGATCGTCGGCCAGCGCGAGCTGGTCCGTGACGTGCTCGCCGGGCTGTTCGCCGAGGGCCACGTGCTGCTCGAGGGCGTGCCCGGCCTGGGCAAGACGGTCCTGCTCCGCACCCTGGGCGACGCGCTGTCGCTGGAGTTCACCCGCGTGCAGTGCACCCCGGACCTCATGCCCGCCGACATCGTCGGCACCAACGTGCTGACCGAGGGCGGCAGCCGCACCGAGTTCCAGCCCGGCCCCGTGTTCACCCAGCTGCTGCTGGCCGACGAGGTCAACCGCTCGACGCCGAAGACCCAGTCCGCCCTGCTCGAGGCCATGGCCGAGCGGCGTGTCACCGTCGGCGGGGTCACCCGCGACCTGCCCCGTCCGTTCTTCGTGATGGCGACCCAGAACCCCATCGAGATGGAGGGCACCTACCCGCTGCCCGAGGCCCAGCTCGACCGGTTCCTCGTGAAGGTGCTGGTGCCGCTGCCCACCGCCGAGGACCTGGTGGCGATCCTCGACCGGACCACCGGCACCGCGGTCGCCGACGTGCAGCCGGTCGCCACGGCCGCGGACCTGCAGGCCGCCATCCAGCTGGTCCGCGAGGTGCCCATGGCCTCGCACGTCACCCGGCACGTCGTCGACCTCGTCCAGGCCACCCACCCCGACCAGCCCACCGCCCCGGACACGGTGCGCCGCTACGTGCGCAACGGGTCCTCGCCCCGCGGGGCGCAGTCGCTGGTGCTGCTCAGCAAGGTGCTGGCGCTGTTCGACGGGCGGCTGCAGGCCTCGGTGGCCGACGTCCGCGACGGCGCGGCGGTCTGCCTGCGCCACCGGCTGGTGCTGGGCTACGAGGCACTGCCCGCCGGCGTCACCCCCGACGACGCCGTCGCGGCGGTGCTGGACGCCGTGCCCGCGCCCCGACCGCCGGTCAGGGGCGCCGTGTGAGCGAGACCGCCCCGCCCCCGTCGCCCGGGTCGAGCACCGAGCTGCTCCCTCCCGCGCTGCTGGCGCGGCTGGCCCAGTTCCGGCTGGCCAACCGCCACCGGGTGCAGGGCCGGTACGCGGGCTCGCACCGGTCACGACGGCTCGGCCAGTCCCTCGACTTCGCCGACGAGCGCGAGTACGTGCCGGGCGACGACCCCCGCTCGGTCGACCTGAACGCCTCCCGCCGGCTCGGCCGGCTGCTGGTCAAGCTGTACGAGGCCGAGGACGAGGCGGCCGTCCGCATCGTCCTGGACCTGTCGGCCTCGATGGGGTTCGGCCGCAAGGTGCTGGCGGCCCGCCAGCTGGCCGCCGCCTTCGCCGCGCTGGCCGCGGGCGGGCAGGACCGCGTCCGCGTCCTGCTGGTCGGGGGCCGACGGCCAGGGCCGAGGTCGAGGCCGGGCCCGTGGTTCCGCGGGCCGGCGACGCTGGCCGCGGTCACCCACCGCCTGCTGGGCGCCGCCCCGCCCTCGGCGGACGGCGACCCGCCGGGGCGCGCCCACCTGGTCGCCGCGGTCCGCCAGGCCCACGGCGAGGGCCCCCGCGGACCGGTGGTCCTGGTCAGCGACCTGCTGTTCCCCGGCTGGCAGGGCGTGCTCCGGGCCCTGGCGGCGGGGCGGGGCGACGCCGTGCTGGTGCACGTCCTCGGCCGCGAGGACCTCGAGCCGGCGTTGCGGGGCGACCTCCGCCTCGTCGACGCCGAGACCGGCGACCCGATCGAGGTGGGGATCGACGACGACACCCTCGACGACTACCGCGCGGCCCGGGACGCCTGGCTGGCCGAGGTCGAGGCCACCGCCGCCTCGCACGGCATCGGCTACGCCCGCCACGTCGACGACCACGACGTCGCCGACCTGCTCCTCCACGACCTCCGCGGCCTGGGGGTGCTGGTGTGACCGCCGCGCCCCGCCCCGCCACCGCTGCCCCGTGGGCCGCACTGGGTGCATCAACGGCCCCCGGCCCTCGCTCATGCACCCAGCACCACCGCCGGCGCCCGCCCCGCCCCGCACTGGGTGCATCACCGGACCTCCACCCGCGCTCATGCACCCAGCACCACCGCCGGCGCCCGCCACGTCCCGCACTGGGTGCATCACCGGACCTCCACCCGCGTTGGTGCACCCAGTACCCGGGCTCGCGACCGTGCCCGGTCCGTGGGGGGTGGGGCGTGTGAGCCTCGGGAACCCGTGGGGACTGCTGGCGCTCGGGCTGACCGGGCCGCTGGTGCTGTGGTACCTGCTGCGCTCGCGGCGGCCGCGGATGACGGTGGCGTCCACGTTCCTGTGGCAGCAGGCGCAGCGGTCGGTGGCGGCCGCGGTGCCGTGGCAGCGGTTCCGCCCCGACCTCACCTTCTGGCTGGTGCTGGCGGCGATCGTGGCCGGGGCGGTGGCGCTGGCCCAGCCCTACCTGCCCGTGCCGGCCGTGCTCGGCGACCACACGATCCTGCTGGTGGACGCGTCCGGGTCGATGCTGGCCGACGAGCAGGGCCCGACCCGGCTCGAGCTCGCCCGACGCGAGGCCGACGCGCTGGTCGACACCATGTCGCCGGGCCAGGAGGTCTCGGTGGTCGAGGCCGGGGCGCGGGCCCGCGTGCTGCTGTCCGCCTCGGGGGACCCGGCCGCGGTGCGGGACGCCCTGCGCAGCGTCCGGCTGGGCCACGGGCCCGCCGACCTGCAGGACGCCTTCACGCTGGCGGCGGCCCTGCAACGCCCCGGCCAGGACACCGTCGTGCACCTGCTCACCGACGGCGAGCTGCCCGCCGAGGCACGGGCCGACGCCCCGCCCGGCCTGCGGGTCACGGCCGTCGGCACGCCCCGCCCCAACCTCGCCATCACCCGGCTGCAGGCGGTCCCGGTCGGGGCGGGCTCGTCGCAGGTGTTCGTCGAGGTGCGCAACTTCGGGCAGGAGGAGTCCACGGCGGAGCTGGCCCTCGAGGTCGCCGGGACGACGGTCGTGTCCGAGCGCTTCCGGCTCCCCCCGCGCGGCAGCGACGACCGGGTGCTCTCGGTGACCGGCGCCGACGGTGACGTCCTGTCCGCGGTGGTGACGCCGGTGGGCCAGGACCTGACCGGGCAGGACCGCCGGGACGCGCTGGGCGTGGACGACCGCGCGTACGCGCTGCTGTCCTCGCCCCGCGAGGTCGCCGTGACGCTGGTCACGCCCGGCAACGTGTTCCTCGAAGCCGCCCTGTCGACGATCCCCGGCGTCGTGGTCGAGGTCGTCGACACCGTCCCGCGGACCTTCCGCGACACCGACCTGCTGGTCGTCGACCGGCGCCCCGCCCCGTCCCCGCTGCCCGTGCCGAGCCTGCTGGTCGCCCCGACCGCGTGGCCCGACGGGATCAGCGCCGACGCCGAGGTCGAGCGGCCGACGCTGTCCTTCCAGGACGACACCCACGAGCTGCTGGCGGACGTGGACCTGTCCGAGGTCGCCGTGGCCGCGGCCACCCCGCTGGACGCCCCGGCCCTCGTCCCGCTCGCCGGCGGGCCACAGGGTGACCTGGTGGTGGCGGGGAGGCTCGACGGCGTGCCCGTGGTGGCGCTCGGGTTCGACCTGCTGCGCTCCAACCTGCCGCTGGCGGCGACCTGGCCGATCCTCGTGGCCAACACGACCTCGTGGCTGGCCGGCCCGCCGGCCACCGTGCCCGGCCCAGGCCGGCGACACCGTGACCGTCCCGCTCGTCGACGGAGCCACGTCGGTGACGGTCACCTCGCCGTCGGGGGCCGAGCGCGTGCTCGACCCGGCCGCGCCCGCACCTCACCGTCGACGAGGTCGGGCTGTGGCGCCTCGCCTACGCCGGACCGGACGACCTGCCCCCGGGTGCGCCGGCGATCGCGGTCAACCCGGTCGGTGGCGAGGGGGACCTGTCCCGCCCCGCCCCCGAACCCCTGGCGGTCGAGGGTCCGGACCCCGCGCCCGACGAGGGCCAGGCCGCCCCGGCCGGCGAGGGGCGGGACCCGATCGGGCCCGCCGTGCTCGTCGTCGCGCTGGTGCTGGCCGTGGCCGAGTGGCTGTGGGTGTACGCGGTGCGGCCCTGGCGCCGGCGCCGTCGTGCCAGTCGCCCCGGCCCGGGTCCGGGCGGCCACCCGGTCGGATCCCCCGGCCCCGCCGACGGTCCGCCGACGGCCGCCCCGCCGCCTGCCCCGCCGGCTCCCGAGCTCGAGCGGGTGCCGTGATGCCGCTGACCTTCGACCATCCCGTCTGGCTCTGGGCCCTGCTGGTCCTGCCCGTCCTGGCGTGGGTGGGGCTGCGCGCGACGGGGCGGGTGCGTCCGCGGCAGCACCGCGCGGCCACGGCGCTGCGGGTGCTCGCCGTCGGGCTGCTGGTGCTCGCGCTGGCCGCCCCGCGGGTGCGCAGCTCGGGCGACGGGGTCGACGTGGCCTTCCTCGTCGACGACTCGGACTCGGTGGGCGGGGCGGCCCGGGACGCCGAGGACTGGATCCGCGAGGCGATCGGGGCGCGGGGCGGGGACGACCGGGCGGCGCTGGCGCTGTTCGGGGCCGACGGCCGCCTCGAGTACTCGTTGCGCGACGACCCGCCGACCGGCGGGTTCGCCACGGTGGTGGACGGCGGGGCGACCGACATCGCGTCGGCCCTGCGCCTGTCCCAGGGCGTGCTCGGCAGCGAACAGCGCCGCCGGGTCGTGCTGTTCACCGACGGGCGCCAGACCGACGGCGACGCGGTGGCGGCCGCGCAGGAGCTCGCGGACGCCGGCGTGCCCGTCGACGTCGTCCCGATCGGGGGCGGGGTCGCCGCCGACGTGCTCGTCGAGCAGGTCCGCGCCCCGTCCCGGGTGCGCGACGGCGAGGCCTACGACGTCGTCGGCGTCCTGCGCAACACCGGCGACGCCGCCGTGGACGTCGAGGTCGAGACGCTGGCGGACGGCGAGCGGGTCGACCGCCGCACCGTCACCGCCGAGCCGGGGCGCACCGAGCTCACCGTCCCGCAGGTCGCCGACGCCTCCGGGACGGTCCGCTACGAGATGCGGATCACCACCGGCGCCTCGGCGGTGCCCGAGAACGACGTCGGGCGGGCCGCCGTGCAGGTCGACGGCCCCCCGAAGGTGCTGGTCGTCAGCGGCGAGGAGGGTGCCGGCGACGAGCTGGTCGCGGCGCTGCAGGCCTCGGCCGTGCCGGTCGAGTTGCTGGACGGCAACGTCTCGCCGCTGCCGCCGCTCGACGGGCTGCTCGACTACGACGCCACCGTGCTGGTCGACGTGCCCGCCCCGCTGCTCGGCGAGCAGGGCATGCAGACCCTCGACACCTACGTGCGCGAGGCGGGGCGGGGCCTGGTGGCCGTCGGCGGCGACGACGCCTTCGGGATGGGCGACTACGACAACACCCCGCTCGAGGAGCTGCTGCCGGTCTTCGCCCGCGTCCGCGACCCGCAGCGCCGCCCGTCGGTCGCCGAGGCCCTGGTCGTGGACGTCTCCGGGTCGATGGCCGCCTGCCACTGCCGCGACGACGGGTTCGCCGGCGGGATGGGCGGCGAGATCATCGAGGGAGGCATCAACAAGACCGACATCACCAAGGAGGGGGTGGCTCGGGCCATCGACGCGCTGTCGCCCTCGGACACGGTCGGGGTGCTGGCCTTCAACGCCGAGGCGAAGTGGGTCCTGCCGCTGCAGCAGGTGCCCGGCGCGGGCGTGGTCGACGACGCCCTGTCGCGGCTGCACCCCGACGGGCCCACCGACGTGGTCAACGCCCTCGACGAGGCCATCACCGCGATGAAGGACGTCAACGCCCGACTGCGCCACATCGTGCTGTTCACCGACGGGTTCAGCGAGGACCCGCGGATGATCGAGGCCAGCCAGCGGGCCGCCGACGCGGGCATCACCCTGTCGGTCGTGGCCACGGGCGAGGGCACCGGCGAGGTGCTCGAGCGCATGGCCGAGGCCGGCGGCGGCCGCTTCTACCCGGGGCGGGACCTGGCCTCGATCCCCGACATCCTGGTCTCCGAGGTCCAGCTGGTGGCCCGACCCATCATCACCGAGGGCGTGTTCACCCCGACGCTGTCGGCGCTGGACGACGTGGTCGACGGACTGGACGCCACCCCGCCGCTGCTCGGCTACCTCGCCACGACCGAGAAGCCCACCGCGAAGACGATCCTGCGCATCGGCGAGCAGGCCGACCCGCTGCTGGCGTCGTGGCAGGCGGGCGTGGGCACGGCCGTGGCGTGGACCTCGGACGCCACGGCCCGGTGGTCGCAGCAGTGGGTCAGCTGGGACCGCTATGCGGCGTTCTGGTCGGACGTGGTCAAGTCGACCTTCCCGGCGACCACCTCCCCCGGCTACGGCGTCGACGCCACCGTCGGGTCCGGCGGGCTCGAGGTCGAGGTGGGGGCGGCCGACACCCTGCCCGAGGACGCCACCGCGTCGGCGACGGTCACCCTCCCGGACGGCCGACGGGTCGAGGTCGACCTCCAGCGCACCGGCCTGGACAGCTTCGCCGGCACCGTCCCGAGCGGCGAGGAGGGCGTCCACGCCGTCACGGTGCAGGTGACGCGCGGCGACGAGGTGCTGTACCGGGACACCACCACCGCGATCCGGTCCTACTCGGCCGAGTACGCCCCGACCGCGGACGACGCCGGCCTGCTCGACGCGATCGTGGCGACCGGGGCGGGGCGCCTGGACCCCGAGCCCGCCACGGCCTTCGACGCCGCCGGGCTCACCGCCGGCACGACGACCACGCCGCTGTGGACCTGGCTGGCCCTGCTCGCCCTGCTGCTGCTGCCCATCGACGTGGGCCTGCGCCGACTGCGACTCGAGCGCGAGGACCTGGCCCGGTGGCGCCGCCGACGCGCGAACCGGGACGAGGACGGGGCGCCGCCCCCGCCGGCCAGCGCCGCGGGGCGCCTGCGCGAGCGCGTCCAGGCGCCACCGACAACACCCCCGCCACCGCGGCCGTCACCACCCCCGCCATCGCCGCCTCCGCCACCTCCGCCGCCTCCGGGAACCCGGTCCCCGCGCCCGGGACCGGGGTCCCAGACCCCGCCTCCGCCACCTGGCGGGGGCGCGGCGAGGCGCCTCCTGGACGCGCGACGCACCCAGAGGGACGACCCTTCCTGATCCGTGCGGTGACCGCTCGACGAGCGTTGAGCGCTCACATATTTCGTGATGCGCGCACATGAGAGCGCGCTCACGATGCGTTGCGAAACCGCTTCCATCGCGCCCCCTCAGCGTCCGCGAAATCACGCTGCGTGAGGGGCCACTCCCGCTGTGTGAGCGCCCGTGACGCAGCGCTACTGGCCCTCCACAGGCCTCGATTACGGGCGGTTCCGCCAGCAGAACACGCTGTGCAACAGTGCGGTCACATCGCGATGGGCACGGCACCTCTCCGCAGTGGACAGGCACCAGGGGCTGACCGGCCACGACCCGTCGACACTCCACGTCCTCAAGGGGGCACAACCGTGACGTTCACACGGAACTCATCTCGACGCACCGCAGGCACGGTGTCGCTCTTCGCGGCCCTGCTGCTGGTGCTCCAGGCACTCGTCTTCGCTGCTGGGGCTCCAGGCTCGGTTGGTCGATCACGCCAGCGGAGGCCGCGACTACTCACCGTCGATCTGAACAACGGCCAAAACGCCCAAGCTGACGACTTCACAGGGCGAGAGCTGTCCGGACTCAGCTGCCCAGCGACATGGACAGGTTGGCACTTCATCGCCCCCGCGAACTACGACTTCGTGTCCTTCACGATCAACTTGCTACGACGGTGGGCACCATCGACCACGGTGACCTCGGACGACGCCAGTCCAGACGCATGACGGGACCATGCCTACGTGAGCACCCGACGGGGCCCACGCACCTCCGAGCACGGCTGACTCGACGGTACGACCACGACCGGGCGAGCAACGACGGCACCGCGACAAGTTCGTCCTGTCGCATCACGACTGCCACCAGCACGATCGACGTCACCGACGTTGACTGTCGACCTGGTGAGTCTGGCATGACCGGACGACGCACCGTCACGCGACCCTGACAGCGTCCACGATCGACTGGAACGTCAACCTGCGACCTCGGCAACGACCACGTACCGACCTGACCATCGACGAGGACAGCGCCCAGCCCGACGCGACCCACCACCGCCAGCGGCACCGACCTACACGTCACCGAGGAGCAGCGACACCGGCCAGTACACCGACCGACTACCACGGCCGCCTAGCCCGCGACGAGGACGTCCACCGGACCTCGACGACGCCTGTCCCGCACGGACAACAGCCAACACCGTCCACGTCACTGCAACGACCTACGACACCCCGCAGGGCGGCGACACCGTAGGATCACACGACCGACAAGACCGTGTGGCGCACCGCGGGAATACGACGAGGCGAAGCCTCGAGCTCGCCATCACCTGCGGCGACGACGAGTACGACCCGGACCATCGACGGCACCGACACCGGCACCGTGACCGACGACGCGGCACGGAACCGACTGCAACCATCGAAGCGACCGACACAGGCGGCGACGACAGCACCACGGCCGGTGACGCCAGCGACGACCAGTCCGACCGGAACCTGCACCCAGGTCATCATGGACGCACGACCAGACCGTCTACTTCACCGACACATCGAGCGAGCACCCCGTCGAGCTCCCCGGCGACCGCGTCCGGGCTCCTGGCCAGCGACTGCGGGACGTGGTCGGCCGCGGCGGACGTGACCAACGGCAACAACCCGAAGAACGTCCCGGTCCGGTTCGAGATCCGCGAGGGCGACACGGTGCTCGACACCGTGACGCTGGGTGCGGGTCAGAGCGCCGACGACCTGGCGGGCCTGTTCGGCGAGGACTCCGGTGACCACCAGCATCGTGCTCGTCGCGATCCCGAAGAACGGCAGCGAGTCCGTCCTCGACAGCGCCACCGTCGGCAGCAACTGCGTCGAGGTCTCGCCGGCGTGTCGTCGCAGCCTGAGGCCTCGGTCGACGCCGACTGCGACGGCGTGGTCGTCACGCTCGACAACACGCGGCTCGGACGAGGCCGTCACCTACACCGTCGTGATCAACGGCGAGTCGCAGGACGTGACCGTGCCGGCTGGCGAGACGTGACACCGCGACCGGCGACCTCCGCGACAACGGTCGCTGGAACGTCACCGTCTCGGTCGGCGCCAACGAGCTGCTGGCCGAGGGCGGTCGTGAGAACTGCACGACGCCCGTGGTCGACACGCCCGAGAAGGAACAGCCGGTCGAGGTCCTCCCCGAGGTCATCGAGAAGCCGGCTGCGGCCCCCGCGGCCCAGGAGCTGCCGGCCACCGGTATGGACAGCAACGAGCTGCTCCTGCTGGCGCTGCTGCTGATGGGCCTGGGCGGGACGCTCCTGCTCGCCCCGAAGCAGCGTCGCGAGTGGTGACCACCCGCTGACACACCACGAGGGCCCGCCGGCAACGGCGGGCCCTCGTCGTTGTCGCGAGGACTCGGGCGCGTCCGCGGACGCGGCAGCCCCGCCGCGACTCACTCGACGGCGACTCACTCGACGGCGAACACGCCCTCGATCTCGACCGGCGAGTCCAGGGGCAGCACGGCCACGCCGACGGCGGACCGGGCGTGCACGCCCTTGTCGCCGAGCACGTCGTGCAGCAGCAGGCTGGCGCCGTTGGCGACCAGGTGCTGTTCGGTGAAGTCCGGCGTGCTGGCCACGAAGACGGTCAGCTTCACCAGCCGCAGCCGGTCGAGGTCGCCGTCCACGGCGGCCCCGGCGACGGCCAGCAGGTTCAGGGCCGCCGTGCGCGCGAGCTCCTGGGCCGCCTCGGTGTCCAGCGCCCCGCCGCACTTGCCCGTGCGGGGCAGCGCCCCGTCCACGACGGGCAGCTGGCCGGCGGTGATCACCTGCCCGCCGGACGTGACGGCCGGCACGTACGCGGCGGCCGGGGTCGGGGCGGGCGGCAGGGTCAGGCCCAGCTCGTCCAGGCGTTCGGCGACACCCATGCTCAGTCCTCCGCGGCGACGGGGCGCTTGAAGTAGGCGACGTTGTCGGCCACGGCCACGAGCTCCCAGCCCTGCGATCCCCATTGGTTCAGGATCTGCTGCAGCGCGTGCGAGATGAGCGGGGCGGTGGCGTACTCCCAGGTGGTCACGCAGGACTCCGAGGTCTCGGGGACCCCCGAGGTAACCACAGGATCACGAGGCCTTGCGACGCCCCGTGCTACCGCGACGCTCGGCCTCGCCGAGTCCGCCCCAGACCCCGAAGGTCTCGCCCATGCCGACCGCGTGCTCGCGGCACGGCACCTGGACCGGGCAGGTCACGCACACGTCCTTGGCGGCGGACTCGCGCGCCAGGCGTTCCCGCTTGGGTTCGAAGCGATTGGGCCCGAAGAACAGCGAGGGGTCGTGCCCCCGACATGCCGCGCGTTGTTCCCACGAGTCACTGGCGTCGGCAAGCCCGCCTGTTCGAGTGAGAGCCACTGGGATGCGCAGCCCGCTGTCCAACCTTCAGACCCCTTCATCGGCGGTAGTCCGGCGAGGTGCACACTAGGACCACGAGGCCATGCCTGACTAGACCCCGGGCGCTTGCTGGTCCTGCACCAACGCTTGCTGTTGCGAGCGCTTCAGGCAGGCTCCAGACACCCCGTCCAGGCCCCAGGCGCCCCGTTCAGGCCTCGTCGGTGGTGGTGGCGCCGCCGGTGCCCGCGGGCGCGGCCTCGAACGGCTCGACCAGCAGCACCGCCCCGTCGACGCCCGTGACCGTCACCGGGGTACCGACGCGCATCTTCGACCCGTCGGTGGTCCGGGCGCGCCAGAGCGCCTCGTCGATGTAGACGTGGCCCTCGGGGTTGAGGACCGACCGGACGATCCCGTGGCGGTCCACCAGGTCGCCGACCTCGACGCCCTCGGGGCCTGCCTGGGCGCGCAGGATCACCGTCAGCACGACCACGAAGAAGGTCGCCACGGTGGCCGTCATCACCACCGCCAGCACCGGCGGCACCCGCAGGTCGCCCGTCCCGAACACGTAGTAGGAGCCCAGGGCGAACGCGCCCGTGGCTGCCGCGGTCATCGCCCCGAGACCCGCCATCGCCGCGTCGACGCAGTACAGCGCCAGCCCGACCAGCAGCAGGGCCAACGCCCACCAGGTGACCGGCAGCACGGACAGCCCGAAGATGGCGAACGGCAGCATGACCAGGCCCGCGAAGCCGGCCACGCCGAAGCCGGGCTGGAACAGCTCGAAGGCCAGCGCCCCGAGGCCCAGGACCAGCAGGAGGTAGATGAACGACGGGGCGGCCGCGGCGTGCAGCAGCCGGGCGAGGATCCCCAGCGAGTGGAGCCGGACGTTCACGTCCGCGGTGCCGAGCTGCAGCGTCGTCGTCGTGCCGTCCCCGAGCGTCACCTCGGTCCCGTCGAGCTCGGCGAGCATCCCGGCGACGTTGGACGCGATCACGTCCACGGCCCCGGCAGACTCGAGCTGGGCGGCGGTGCGCGCCTCGGAGAAGGCGTCGGCGGCGCCGATCTCGGCCAGCCGGGCCTCGGCGTCCTCGTCGGGCTGGGCCCCGGAGGCGAGGTCCAGCGGGGCGACCGGTCCGATGGTCGCCGACTCGGACATCGCACGCAGCGGGGCGGCGGCCCACAGCATCCCGTAGAGGCCACCCGCCTCCGCCGACACGCCCTGCTGGGGACTGGCGAAGACCACCACGGGGACCGGCGACTCGCGGACCGCGTCGAGCAGGCCGTCGACGTCCGCCGAGATCGACCCGGGGCCGTCGACCTGGATGACCACGAGTGCGGCGCCGTCGGCCTGGGCCTCGGCGATCAGGTCGGTGATGGCGTTCGCGACGGGCGGGTCGAGGAAGCCGCGGACCGGCAGCACGTCCACGACCGGGCCGTCGCCGGTCCCGCCGTCCTCCTGTGCCCACGCCGGACGGCCGAAGCCGGACAGCACGGCAGCCGCCATCGCGACAGCGAGGACGGCCAGCAGGAGACGGGCACGAGCAGGTGCCGAGGAGTGGGGCGCCATGGGGGCGAAGGGTACCGCCGTGGCCGCAGGCCCCCGACCCGGGCGCGCCGCGTGGCCCGGCGGCGCCGAACCTAGGCTTGCGCCCACTCCCACCCGGTGTCCCGAAAGGCCCTCGTGACCGCCGACACCGCCCCGCACCTGCAGGCCGCCGCCCCCGACGGCTCCACCCAGCTGCTCCCCGACGGGTACGACGAGCTGCTGTCCTCCAACGTGCTGATCGTCACCGGCAAGGGCGGGGTCGGCAAGACCACCGTGGCGGCGACGCTGGCGCTCGCGGCCGTGGCCAGCGGCCGGCGCACCCTGCTGGTCGAGGTCGAGGGCCGCCAGGGCTTCTCGCGCACCTTCGGGACCCAGCCGTGGGACTACGAGGAGCGCGAGTTCCGTCCCGGGCCTGTGGGGCGCGGCGCTGGACCCGGCCGACGCCGTCTACGAGTACCTCGAGCTGTTCTACGGGCTCAAGCGCATGCAGTGGGTCATGGAGAAGTCCAACGCCATCGACTTCGTCACGACCGCCGCCCCGGGCCTGCGGGACCTGCTGCTGGTGGGCAAGATCTACGAGATCGAGGCTCGGCGCCGTGCCGACGGGCGGCGGATGTACGACACGATCGTGCTCGACGCCCCGCCGACGGGGCGGATCGTGCCCTTCCTGCAGGCGCCCGAGGGCGTCACCGAGATCGTGCGGGTCGGACCGATCAAGCGGCAGGCGGGCCAGATCAAGGAGATGCTGACCTCCCCGGCCCGCACCCAGGCCGTGCTGGTGACGCTGCTGGAGGAGATGCCCATCCAGGAGACCGTCGACGGCGTGCACCTGCTGCGGGACGCGGGCGTGCGCGTCGGGCCGGTGATCGCCAACCAGGTCGTCGTGCCCCAGGTGGGCGCGGAGGACCTCGATCGGCTGCAGGGCCTCGGACCCGACCGGGGTGGCGACGACCGCGGCGTCGGCCGGCATCGAGCTGCCCCCCGCCACCTCGTCGCTCCTGATCGACGCCGCCGACGCCCACGCGGCGCGGCTGTCCATGCAGGCCGAGCTGTTCGCCGACCTCGCCCGACGCTCCGAGCGCCCCGTCCTGCAGCTGCCGCAGCTGACGGGTGCGACCTTCGACGCCACCGACCTCGAGGTGCTGGCGGACGTGGTGGCGCTGCAGGTCGGCGAGGACGGCCCCCGGGCCGACCAGGTGCCGGGCTGGGTCGAGGGGGGTCGGCGATGAGCGAGTCGCTGGACGCCGCCCGCCAGCGGTCCCTGGACACCGCGGTCCGTGAGGCCGAGGTGCTGGTCACGACCGGCGCCGGTGGCGTGGGCAAGACCACGACCGCCGCCGCCATCGGGCTGGCCGCGGCCGCGGCGGGGCGCCGATGCGTCGTCCTGACCATCGACCCCGCCCGGCGCCTTGCCCAGGCGCTGGGCCTCGAGCACCTCGACTCCACGCCGCAGCACGTCGACCGCGGCGACACCGACGACGACGGCGAGCTGTTCGCCATGATGCTCGACATGCAGTCGACGTTCGACGGCGTGATCGACCGCCACGCCACCTCCGCGTCGCGGGCCCGCGCCATCAAGGACAACCGGATCTACCAGACCCTGTCGTCGACCCTGTCGGGCACGCAGGAGTACATGGCGATGGAGAAGCTCCACGAGCTGTACGACACCGGCGAGTGGGACCTGCTGGTCATCGACACCCCGCCGACCCGCAGCGCGTTGGACTTCCTCGAGGCCCCCAAGCGCATGACCAGCTTCCTCGAGGGTCGGCTCCTGCGCCTGCTGATGCAGCCGGCCATGTCCGCGGGCAAGGGCTACCTGCGCTTCCTCAACGCCGGCGCCACCACGTTCATGAAGGTGGCGGGACGGGTCACGGGCATGGACCTGCTCAACGACCTGGCCGACTTCTTCCGCAACTTCGAGGGCATGTACGAGGGCTTCAAGGCCCGGGCGGACCAGGTCCTCGAGCTGCTGCAGCGTCCGTCGTCGCAGTTCGTGGTCGTGACCTCCCCCCAACCGCCACCACTGCGCGAGGCGCGGTTCTTCCTCGACCGCCTCGAGCAGGAGGGCCTGCACCTGGCCGGCGTGGTGGTCAACCGCATCCACCCGCTGCCCGAGTCGGACGCGGGGATCGACGACCTGCGCGAGGCCGCCGACCGGCTCGACGCCGACGCCGACGCGGACCGGCACGCGGTCGCCGACGGCCTGCGCCTGCTGGCCGACCTCACCGGCCTGGCGGGGCGGGAGCGACGCGACGTCGAGGCGGCGCTCTTCGGCCGGCCGATCCGGGCGCTGATCGAGGTGCCGCTGCTGCGCTCCGACGTGCACGACCTGGCCGGCCTGGACGCCATCGCCGGCGCGCTGGTCACCGAGGGCCCGACCGACTGACCACCCGACCCGCCCGGGGTCGCACGCCTACCGTGGACCCCGCACCGACGAGGACGCCATGGACCAGACGCCCGACGCCGCCCGCTGGGAGCCCTCCGGCCCGACCTCCGACCAGCCGCCGTGGGCCAGCGACGAGGACGGCGACCGCACCGAGGCGGAGCCCACCGACGCCGAGTCGGAGGACGAGCCCGGGGAGATCGAGGACGAGGACGAGACGGCGCAGGGCGGCCCGGACACCGCCCCGCCCCACGCTGCCGGCCACGCCGCCGGCGGCCCGGGCGCCGAGCTCGAACAGGCCGCCCAGATGCCCCGCCCCCCCATGCCGCCCCGCCGCACCGGGGTGTTCCTCGACCCCGATGACCTGCGCGAGCACGTGGGCGGGCTGCTGCGCGTGATGCTCGGCGGCTACCAGGTCGACGCGTGGGGCAACTACACGTTCGTGCACGAAGGAGCGCGGATCTACGTGACCGTCGGTGGCTCGCCGATCGGCCCGCAGGTGGGCGTGTTCTCGGTGACCAACCTCGACATCGACCTCACCCCGCCGCTGGCCTTCTTCATGGCGACCACGAACCACAAGCTCGGGTTCGGGGCGCTGTCCTACGACGCCGAGAACCGGGCCGTCTGGCTGCGCCACACGCTGCTCGGCACCACGCTCGACGGCCCCGAGCTGCAGACCGCCGTGGCCGCCGTCGCCTCCACGGCCGCCCACCTCGACGACCGCATCGCCGAGCAGTTCGGCGGCCGCACCTTCGACGACGCACCCGAGGACGTCCAGCAGGCCACCCGCCCGCCGGAGACGCCCCAGCAGCCCTACCCCGAGGAGAACCCGGGCGGCGCCAGCGGCTACCTGTAGCTCTAGCTGGCCAGGCGCCGGCCGCCCAGCTGGCGGACGTAGGCGCGGCGCTGGCGTTCGGTGAGCCCGCCCCACACGCCGATCTCGATGCCCTCGACGACGGCGTACTCGAGGCACTGCTGGCGGACCTCGCACCGGTCGCAGGTGCGGATGGCGGTGCGGGCCTCGGTGAGGTTGCGGCCGAAGAAGACGTCCGGGTCCATCCCGCGACAGCGGGCGAGGTCGGACCAGTCCTCCGCCTGGACGACGGTGCGAAGCGGACCTGACGAGCTGTGTCCCATACCCACGTGCCTCCTCCCGGGGAGGTCGGCACGGGGGCGCCAACCGCATCCCGACACGACCGTACGGGCGAGACGCCTCGGCGCCATGGCCCGGTTGGGCCGTTGCGCACGTTGACGCGGACTAGTCCCGAGGCCACGACGGGGTGTGTCCGGAGGCTCGCGCACCGTCGCCGACGGGTCGGACGGCCGTCCCTGCCCGGTGACGGTGGGGCGGCCGCGGGTACCCTCGCGACCCACCTCGCGCACCCTGCTCGACCCGCCCTCGCCTCCCGCCACAAGAGGACCCCACCGACCGTGAGCGCCCTGTCGTCCTCCGGCCGCACCCAGGCCCTCGCCGAACGCCTCGTGCTGATCCTGCTGGTCATCGGTGCGACCGGCGTGCTGTTCGGCGTGCTGCTCGTGCCCACGGCGGTGGTCGCCTCCGACACGCTGGACTTCGTGGCCGGCGACCTGCTCGACGTGGGCCCGCTGCCCGAGGCCGAGGCCCCGCCGCAGAACTCGTTCATCCTCGCCAACGACGGCTCGCAGCTCGCCGAGATCAACTTCAACGAGAACCGCGAACCGGCCACGATCGAGGAGATCCCCGACATCGTCGAGCAGGCGGTGATCTCCACCGAGGACGCCACCTTCTACGAGCACCACGGCATCAACGTCCAGGCGATCCTGCGCGCGGGCCTGTCCAACCTCGAGTCGGGCCAGATCGAGTCCGGCGCCTCGACCATCACGCAGCAGTACGTCAAGAACGCCTTCCTCGCCGACCGCGCCACCGAGCAGACCATCGACCGCAAGATCACCGAAGCGGTGTGGGCGGTCGAGCTCGAGAAGCGGCTCACCAAGGACGAGATCCTCGAGCGCTACCTCAACCGGATCTACTTCGGGGCGGGCGCGTACGGCGTCGCCGCCGCGGCCGAGCGGTACTTCTCGGTGTCGCTCGACGACCTCACCCTGCCGCAGGCGGCCACGCTGGCGGGCACGATCCGCGACCCACGCCGCAACGACCCGATCGCCAACCCCGACGCCGCCAAGGCGCGCCGGGACATCGTGCTCGGGCAGATGGCGACCGAGGGCTACATCACCGAGCAGCAGCGCGACGTCGCCCGCGCGACCCCGCTCGAGACCAAGCCGTCGGAGATCCCGCCCCCGGACCGTCCCTTCTGGGTCGACTGGATCACCCGCCAGCTCGTCAACGAGGACATCGCCGAGGCCATCGGGCCGGGCGCGACCGAGCCGCTCGAGCTGATGGGCGAGACCGCCGAGGACCGCATCGCCACGGTGTTCCAGGGCGGGCTGCGCATCACCACCACGCTGGACCCCGAGTTCCAGAAGTTCGCCGAGGACGCGATCGACGCGAACCGGCTCACCTACGAGGACGAGCCGGCGACCGAGCTCGCCCGCGAACCGATGGGCGGGATCGTGTCGGTCGAGCCCGGCAGCGGGGCGGTGCGCACCATGGCGCTCGGACCGTACGAGTACGGCTCGTGCGCCGAGGACCAGGAGTGGGCCGGCACCGCCGAGGACGGCGAGAAGCTGTGCACCAAGACGAAGGTCAACCCGCTGGTCCCCGGCGGCGGCGGCTCGGGGCGCCAGCCGGGCTCCTCGTTCAAGCCGTTCGTCGCCACGACCGCGCTCGAGGCCGGCATCCCGCCGGGCTGGACCGTGGACGCGACCGGTGGCCAGACCCTCGAGGGCTGCGGCCAGAACGACTACGCGCCCGAGAACGCCGGCGGTGACGGCATCCGCGACATGTACGACGGGACCAAGTTCTCGGTCAACATGTTCTTCGCCAAGCTGGCCCGCGAGGTCGGACCGCCCAACGTCCAGGACGTCGCCGAACGCCTCGGCCTGCACCACTGGTCGGCCACCCACGAGGTCGGCGGGGCGGACTGCTCGATCGGGCTCGGGGCGACCGACGTCAACCCGCTGGAGATGGCCGTCGCCTACTCCACCTTCGCCAACCGCGGCGAGTACTGCGCCCCGTACGCCGTCGAGAAGATCGAGACCGCCGACGGCCGCGTGCTGTACGAGCACAGCAACGACTGCGACCAGGTCGTCGGCCAGGACGTGATCGACCGCGTCGTCGACATCATGCAGGGCCCGGTCACGCCCGGCGGTACCGCCGGGTTCATGTCCTCGACGATGGCGCCCTACCCCGTGCGCGGCAAGACCGGGACCACCGACGACTCGCGCGACGCGTGGTTCGTCGGCTACGTCAAGCAGCTGGCCACGGCGGCCTGGATCGGCTACCCGAACGGCGAACGGGTCTACGAGACCGTCGAGCAGGCCACCGCGGCCTGCCCCCGGTTCCACGACGGCGAGGACAACCCCGCCGACTACGCCGAGGGCGTGGCCAAGTGCCCGCCCACGACGCGGCTGATGCAGGGCGTCACCATCGGCGGCCAGCCCTACCGGGTCGTCTACGGCGGCACCATCCCCGCCCCGATGTGGGCCGACTACATGACCCAGGCGGTCCAGCGCTTCGAGGCCACGCCCTTCCCCGCGCCCGGTCCGCAGCCGGGTTCGACCGTGCCCGACCTGTCCGGGGTCACCACGGTCGCCGAGGCACGCGAGCTCGCCGAGTCGGCCGGCCTCAACCTCATCGTGCGCATGGTCACCAGCTACGAACCGGCGGGCACGATCATCGGCCAGGACCCGGCACCCGGCACGACCGTCCGGGCCGGCAACGCCGTGTACCTGCTGCAGTCCGACGGTGAGGGCAACTTCCCCACCGTGCCGGACGTGCGCGGCCTGACCCAGGAGGAGGCCGAGCAGATCCTGCGGGACGCCGGCTACGAGCCCCTGGTGTTCAACAAGCCCACCGCCAAGAAGTCCGAGGTCGGCGTCGTGCTGTCCCAGTCGCCGTCGGCGGGCGAGCAGGTCGAGCCGGGCCCGGGGGTCAAGGTCGTCATCCAGGTCGGCGTCCCGCGCCGGGACGGGGGCGGCGAGCCCGACCCCACGCCCACCCCGACGCCGTCCCCCACCGAGACCAGCGGGAACAACGGCAATGGGAACGGCAACGGCAACGGGGGCGGCTGAGTGAGTGGCTCGTCGTTGCTGACCCGGGGCGCCACGGCTGTCGGGGCCGTCGGGGCCGCCTGCGTGGCCTACGGCACCATCGTCGAACGGCGCTGGTACCGCCTTCGGCACCTGCACCTGCGCGGGGCGCTTCGTCCCGGCGCCGAACGCCCCGTCCGCGTCCTGCACGTCTCGGACCTGCACCTCGACCCGCCGCAGCAGCACCGCCTCGACTTCCTCGCCGAGGTCGCCCGCGAGCACTACGACCTCGTGGCGCTGACCGGTGACCTCATGGAGGCCGAGGGGGCCGAGGACGCGGTGGTGCAGGCCATCGCCCCGCTCACCGCCGACGGGACGCCGGGCGTGGTCACCATCGGCTCGCACGACGTGTACGGCCCGCGCTTCAAGAACCCGCTCCACTACTTCCGGGACCCCGACCACCGCATCTACGGCTCGCGGCTGGACACCGACCGGATGCTCGACGGGCTGGCCCGCCACCGCATCCAAGCCGTCCGCAACGACGCCGTTGTCGTCGAGACCGCCGCCGGCACCGTCGCCGTGGGCGGGATCGACGACCCCCACATGCGCGAGACGGTCATCCCCGACGTCGCGACGCTACGTCCTCCGGTCGAGGGCGCGGTCCTGCACCTCGGCCTGGTCCACGCCCCGTACCAGGTGGCGCTCGACCGCCTCGTCGACGCCGGCTACGACCTGCTGCTGTGCGGCCACACCCACGGCGGCCAGGTGCGCTTCCCACCCCTCGGGGCGGTGGTGGCCAACTGCGACGTGCCGCTGGACCAGGCCCGCGGGGCGTCCCGGTGGCGGGACCGTTGGCTGCACGTCTCCCCGGGCCTCGGGCACGCCCGCTACGCCCCGTTCCGGTTCGCCTGCCGCCCCGAGGCGACCATCCTCACGCTCCTGCCCTGACCGGTTGGCACCCACCTCGGGACCCCCGATACAGTGCGCGCTGCTCCGCCCCGGCGGAGCGCACAACGGCACGACCGGGATGTGGCGCAGCTTGGTTAGCGCGCGTCGTTCGGGACGACGAGGCCGGCGGTTCGAATCCGCCCATCCCGACCAGCCGGGTGTGTGCACCCGACACACGCCAACCGAGGGCCAGGGCCACAGTGCCCTGGCCCTCGGCCGTTGACGCAAGGACGTCCAGCATGGACCTCAGGGAGCTGCAGGCCACGATCCGCGCCACGTACGGCGAGCGCGACCGGGCGCGGGGCGTCGACGCCACCTTCGGCTGGTTCGTGGAGGAGGTCGGCGAGCTCTCCCGCGCCATCCGGCGCCAGGGCCACGCCGAGCGCGTCCACGAGTTCTCCGACGCGCTGGCGTGGCTGACCACCCTCGCGGACCTCTGCGACGTGGACCTGGCCGAGGCCGCCGAGCGCTACGCCGACGGCTGCCCCAAGTGCCACGCCTCCCCCTGCACCTGCTGACCCCTCGATCGCGAATCGAGTGATGCTCCTGATCGGAAGCGTCGAGCCGGGAGCGACACGCGATGCGAGGGTCCGGGTCAGTCCTGCTCGGCGGCGACGAGCTCGGCGAGCTGGACGGTGTTCAGCGCGGCGCCCTTCAGCAGGTTGTCGCCGACGACCCAGAGGTTGAGGCTCTTGGGGTCGCCGAGGTCCTCGCGGACGCGACCGACGATGACCTCGTCCTTGCCGGCCGAGCCGAGCGGGGTCGGGTAGGCGAGCTCCTCGCCGTTCATGCCGATGCCGTCCTCGACCACCATGCCCGGGGCCTGGGAGAGGACCTCCATGGCGGCGGCACGCTTGACGTCGTCGCGGAAGGTCATCCGGGCGGCGATGCCGTGGCCGACGAGCACCGGGACGCGCACGCAGGTCGGGGAGACCTTCAGGGACGCGATGGAGAGGATCTTGCGCGACTCGTTGACGAGCTTCCACTCCTCGTCGGTGTAGCGGTCGTCGAGGAAGTTGCCGCAGTGGGCGAGCACGTTGAACGCGATCGCCTTGGAGAACACCTCGGCGTCGATGGAGGACTCGGCGTCGTAGCCACGGACGCGCATCATGTCCGGGTTCTCGACGAGCTTGCGGGTCTGCTCGACGAGCTCGGTGATGCCCGAGGCACCGGCCCCGCCGGCGGCCTGGTAGCTGGTGGCCACCATCTCGCGCAGGCCGAAGGCGTCGTGCAGGGGCTTGGCCGCCACCATCAGCACCATCGTGGTGCAGTTCGGGTTGGCGATGATCCCCTTGGGGCGGTCGGCGATGTCGCCCGGGTTCACCTCGGAGACGACCAGCGGGACGTCGGGGTCCTGGCGGAAGGCGCTGGAGTTGTCGACCACGGTGGCGCCGGCCTCGACCGCGGCCGGGGCGAACTCCTTGGAGCGGCCGCCACCGGCGGAGAACAGCGCGATGTCGACGCCCTCGAAGGCGTCCGTGGTCAGCTCCTGGACCTCGACCTCGCGGTCCTTCCAGGGCAGCTTCTTGCCAGCCGACCGGGCGGAGGCGAGGTAGACCGGGTCGCCCTCGACCGGGAAGCCCCGGACGTCGAGCAGGCGACGCAGCTCCTCGCCGACGGCGCCGGTGGCGCCGACGACGGCGACCTTGTAGGTGCGTGACATGGGTCGATGACCTTCGTCAGTGGGTGGGGGATGTGAGGTGGGTGGTCAGGCCTCGGCCGGGGCGGTGGCGTCGGCCAGGTCGGCCTCCTGCGCGGCGCCCTGCTCGGCGGTGGCGGCGTCGCCGGAGAGCTCGAACGCGTCGTGCACGACACGCACGGCCTGCTCGACGTCCGAGTCGGCCACGACCACGGAGACGCGGATCGTCGAGGTCGAGATCATCTCGATGTTGATCCCGGCGTCCGACAGCGACTGGAACATCGTGGCGGCCACGCCCGGGTGGGTCTTCATGCCCGCCCCGACCAGCGACACCTTGCCGATCTTCTCGTCGACGGTGATCCCGGCCGCCTTGACCTGGTCGGACAACCCCTCGAGGACCTCGCGGGCCGTGTCGGCCTCGTCCCGCGGCACGGTGAACGAGATGTCCGTCGAGCCCTGCTCCGACACGTTCTGGACGATCATGTCGATGTTGATGTTCGCCTCGGCCAGCGACGAGAAGATCGTCGCGGCGACGCCGGGCTGGTCCGGGACGTGCTGGATGGTGACCTTGGCCTCGGACGTGTCGTGGGCGACGCCCGAGATGATCGCGTTCTCCACGGCTTCCTCCTCGGGGACGACCCAGGTGCCGTCCTCGTACGTGAACGACGAGCGGACGTGGATCCGCACGCCATGGTTGCGTCCGAACTCGACCGAACGCACCTGCAGGACACCGGCGCCCTGCGCGGACAGCTCGAGCATCTCCTCGAAGGAGACGACCGGCTGCTTGCGGGCGTCAGGGACCACCCGCGGGTCGGCGGTGTAGACACCGTCGACGTCGGTGTAGATCTCGCACACGTCGGCGCCGAGCGCCGCCGCCAGGGCGACGGCGGTGGTGTCGGACCCGCCGCGGCCCAGGGTCGTGATGTCCTTGGTCTTCTGGGAGACGCCCTGGAAGCCCGCGACGATGACCACGTTGCCGTCGTCCAGGGAGTCCTGGATGCGCTTCGGCGTGATGTCGACGATGCGGGCCTTGCCGTGCACCGCGTCGGTGAGGATGCCCGCCTGCGACCCGGTGAACGACATCGCGGGGATGTCGAGCTGGTGCAGGGCCATCGCGAGCAGCGCCATGGAGATGCGCTCACCCGAGGTGAGCAGCATGTCCATCTCGCGGCCCGGGGGGCGCTTCGACGCGTTGATCTCGGCGGCCATGGCGACCAGGTCGTCGGTCGTGTCGCCCATGGCGGACACGACGACGACGGTCTGGTTGCCATCGCGGTGGGAGCGGGCGATCCGGTCGGCGACGCGCTTCATGCGCTCGACGTCACCGACGGACGACCCGCCGTACTTCTGGACGACGATGCCCACGGGCGGGCACTCCTTGTCGACAGGTGCAGGGACGACGGTTCCGCGCACACACGGTGGAGCGGGGTGCCCGGTCCGGTTCGCGCAGCGCAGGAGAGGTGGTGCGGGGGTGTTCGTTGCCCTCGAGGGTACGGACATCGATCGTCCGACCGTAACCGCATCCGATTCCCGTTGGTCCTCGCCCCCGCGCGACCACCGCGCAACCCTCACTCGACTCGAGGGCTCGGTGCCCTCACTCGACCCGAGGGCTCGTTCCCCCTCACTCGACTGCGCGGCGGCCCATGAACGAGCGGGCGAGGGTGACCTCGTCGGCGTAGTCGAGGTCGCCGCCCACGGGCAGGCCCGACGCGAGGCGCGTGACGGTGACGCCCTCGAGCGGGCCGAGCAGGCGCGACAGGTACGAGGCGGTGGCCTCGCCCTCGATGTTGGGGTTCATGGCGAGGATCACCTCGACCTCGCCCTGCTGGTCGAGGCGCCGGATCAGCTCCTGCACGTGCAGGTCGTCAGGACCCACGCCGTCGATCGGTGAGATCGCCCCGCCGAGCACGTGGTAGGCGCCCCGGTACTCGCGCGTGCGTTCGATCGCGATCAGGTCGCGCGGTTCCTCGACGACGCAGAGCTGGCTCTCGTCGCGGCGGGGGTCGCGACAGATGCGGCACAGCTCCTGCTCGGAGATGTTGAAGCAGCGACTGCAGAACCGGATGGTCGCCTTGACCCGGGTGATGGCGTCCGACAGGCGGCGCGCGTCCGCATCCTCGCCCTGCAGGATGTGGAAGGCGATGCGCTGGGCGGACTTCGGGCCGACGCCGGGCAGCCGGCCGAGCTCGTCGATCAGGTCCTGGACCGCGCCCTCGTAGAACATCAGACCTCGTCCTCGGCCACCTCGACCGCGCCGAGCTGCTGGACCAGCAGGGTGCTGGCGTGCTCGAGGGCCTCGTCGGACGACATGACCGTGCCGGTGGACTCGGCCTCGCGGACGTCGACCTCCTCGTCGGTCGCGGCGGGCGCCGACCGCGGGGTCCCCGTGGTCGTGGCGGGACGGGGCCGGGCGCCGGCATCGGTGGGGGTCGCCGTCGGGGCGGGGCGCGGTGGCGCCGCGGTCGGCGTGGACCCGCCGGCGACGGGTGGTGGCTGGGGTGGGCGCGGGGCGTTGGCGTCGGTGGTCGTGTCCACCCGCACCTTCACGCCGCAGGAGCGCTCCACGGCGCTGGACAGGGCCTCGACCGCGTCGCCCCGCCGGGCGTTCTCGGCGTGGAACTGGTACCGGCTGCCGTAGGCCAGGGTGAGGATCCCGCGGCGCAGCTTCGTCGGTGAGGCGGGCAGGAAGAACGCGTGCAGGCGCGGGCTGGACTCGCGCACCAGCTCGAGGATGGCCTCCCAGTGCTCCTGGATCGCCGTGAGGTCTCCGTCGTCGTCCGCGGGGGGCGGGGCGGGGTAGTCGACCTCGGGGCCGTCGGGGCGGTTCGCCGTGGGCTCGGCCGGCCCGCCCTGCGCGGCCGTGGCCTCGGCACGGGCGTTGGCCCGGGCTGCGAAGTCGTCCTCGTCCACTGCGGCCGGTTCGTCGACCGGCTGCGGGGCGGGGGTCGGCACGGGCTCCGGCTCGGGCACCGGGGCGGGCTCGGGCGTCGGCGCCGGTTCCGGGGTCGGCACCGGCTCGGGCGTCGGCACCGGCTCGGGCGTCGGCACCGGCTCGGGCGTCGGCACGGGCTCGGGGTCCGGCGTCGGGGCCGGCTCGGGCGTGGGCACGGGCTCGGGGTCCGGCGTCGGGCGCCGGGTCGGGCTGCGGCGAGGGCGGGGCGGGGGCCGGCACCGAGTCCGCCGGGGCGGGTGCGTGCGCGGGCGTCGACGCCCCGATGGTGAGCTTGGCGAAGACCAGCTCGAGGGGCAGGCGGGGCGGCCCCTGGCGCATCTCCGTGACCGCCCCGGCGAGCAGGTCGATGGCGGTCACCAGCAGGGGGCGGCCCACGCGAGCGGCCTGCTGGCCGAGCTGCTCGCGGCGTTCCACGGTGGCGTCGACCAGGTCGGGGCGGTCCGGGGCGACCTGCAGGACGACCAGGTCGCGCAGGTGCTGCAGCAGGTCGAAGGCGAAGCGGCGCAGGTCGAGGCCGTCGTCCACGAGCTCCTGGACCAGGGCCAGCGCCCCGGCGAGGTCGCCCGCCGCGGCCGCGTCCACGGCGGCCGCGGTGCGTTCGAAGGGCGTGTGGCCGAGCACCTGCGCGACGTGCTCGCCGGTGACCTCGCCACCCGAGAACGACAGCACCTGCTCGAGCACCGACAGCGTGTCGCGGACCGAGCCGTCGCCGGCCCGCACCACCGCGTCCACCGCGACGTCGTCGATGGTCCCGCCCTCGCGGGCGACGAGGTCGCGCACGTGGGCCGCGACGGCCGGGGCGGGCACGCGCCGCAGGTCCAGGCGCTGGACCCGCGACATGATCGTGGGCAGCACCTTCTGCGGGTCCGTGGTGGCCATGGTGAAGATCACGTGGCCCGGGGGTTCCTCGATGAGCTTGAGCAGCGCGTTGAAGGCCGCCGTCGAGGCCATGTGGACCTCGTCGAGGATGTAGACCTTCTTGCGGGCCGTGGCCGGGGCGAACAGGGCGCGGTCGCGGAGCTCGCGTGCGTCGTCGACACCACCGTGGCTGGCCATGTCCAGCTCGATCACGTCCACCGAGGACCCCGCGGTGATCTCGACGCACTGGCGGCAGGTGTTGCACGGCGTCGGGGTGGGGCCCTGCTCGCAGTTGACGGACTTGGCCAGGATGCGCGCGGTGGAGGTCTTCCCGGTCCCCCGGGGGCCGGTGAAGAGGTAGGCGTGGTGCAGGCGGTCCTCGGTCAGCGCGTTGATGACCGTGCGCGTGACGTGGTCCTGGCCCACGACCTCCTCGAAGGACTGGGGTCGGTACTTGCGGTACAGCGACACGTAGGCCACGGGTGGGCTCTCTCGACGGCGAGGGCGGACAGGCGACGGCCGGGCGCCATGGTAGGCGCCGCCACGGACACCGACGCGGGCCGGCCGGCGGGCGCCCACCCACGTTTCTGATGGGTCGTCAGATCCGGGTACGGTGGGCCGGCGCCGACCCGGGAGGATCGCGGCATGTCGCGACTGCACGTCGCCCTGCGCTACGACCTGCGGTGCCCGCCGGAGCTCGCCACGGTCCCCCACGCCGAGCTGGTGCGCACCTTCCTGGAGCAGGCGACCTACGCCGACGCCAACGGCGTGGACTCGCTGGTGCTGTCCGAGCACCACGACGTCGACGACGGCTACCTGCCGTCCCCGGTGCCGATGGCGGCCGCCGTGGCCGCCCGGACCGAGCGCATCCCGGTGATCGTGGCGGCGCTGCTGCTGCCGCTGTACGAGCCGATCCGCCTGGCCGAGGACATGGCGGTGACCGACCTCGTGGCCCGGGGGCGGGTGTCGTACGTGGTCGGGCTCGGGTACCGGCGCGAGGAGTACGTGCACGCCGGGGTCGACTGGCACACCCGCGGCCAGCGGATGGAGGAGCACCTGCGCGTGCTCCAGCAGGCCTGGACGGGCGAACCCTTCGAGCACGAGGGGCGCACCGTCCGGGTCCGGCCCCGCCCCGCCACGCCCGGCGGCGTCCCGCTGCTGTACGGCGGTGGGTCGCCGGCGGCGGCGCGCCGGGCCGCGCGGCTCGGGATGCTGCTGTACCCCCAGCACGCCGACCCCGAGCTGGCGCGGATCTACCACGCCGAGCGCGAACGCCTCGGCAACGGCCGGGGGTTCGTGATCGAGCCCCCGTCGCGAACCGGCACCTTCGTCGTGGCCGAGGACCCCGACCGCTTCTGGGCCGAGCACGGGCAGCACCTGCTGTACGAGGCCACGGTCTACGCCCGCTGGCAGGCCGGCCTGCACTCGGCGGTGCTGGACACCTCGACCACGGTCGAGCAGATGCGCGACGCCGGCGTCTACCGCGTCCTCACGCCCGACGAGATGGTCGCCGAGGCCACCTCCGGGCCCGCTGAACCGCTGACGTTCCACCCGCTCATCGGCGGGCTGGATCCCGAGGTGTCCTGGGAGAGCCTGCGGCTGCTCGTGGAGAAGGTGCTCCCGCAGCTCGAGCGGTGATCCGCGTCCGAGGTGTGGCCGCCGCTCCGGCACCCGTCCGAGAACGGCTTAGGGCTGCTGCCTTCCGGCCCTGACCCGGTTCACCGGGGGACGTCACCGGTGGCGACCACACCTCGCACGGGACCACCGCTCGAGGTCGTGCCCGCGAGCGTAGCGAGGGGATCGCCGCCCACGCCACGCGCGGCCCGGGGAACGGGACACACGCCCCATGGTCTGGCGCCGACGTCGGCCGAGACTACGAGTACAGGTGCCCTGTCCCCGTCCTGGACCATGCCGATGTCGCTGCCCGCCCTTCGCGAGGACCAGCTCCTCCTCGACGCCCACGAGAGCCGCGGACTCGCGTCGACGATCCTCATCGCCCGCGAGCTGCTGGACCACGACGACCTCGACGCGGCCCAGCGACAGACCATCCTGCACTCCCTGGCCCGCGCGGCCACGACCCTCGCCCACCGGGTGATCGAGGCGGGCGCCCCGGCCGGCAGCGAGAGCTCCGACGCCGCCTGAGGCTCCGTCAGGACGGGCTGGGCGAGGGCGAATCGGACGGACTCGGTGAGCTGTCACCGGACTGCGTGCCGGAGTCCGACGACGTGGTCGTCGAGCTGGGCGACGAGGAGGGGCTCGGCGACGACGTCGGCGAGGGCGACGACGTCGGCGACGGTGAGGACGTCGGCGCTCGGGAGGACCTCGGCGACGGGGAGGACGTCGGCGATGGGCGAGGACGTCGGGCTCGGGCTCGTCGACGACGGCGTGGGCGAGGGCGTCGGGCTCGGGCTGGTGGACGACGGCGTGGGCGAGGGTGTGGGGCTCGGGCTCGTCGACGACGGCGTGGGCGAGGGTGTGGGGGACGGAGGAGGAGGCGGCGTGGTGGGCTCGACCACCTCGACGTCGCTGTCACCACCGAGGTCGTGCAACCCCTCGGTGTCGGCGGTGGGCAGCTCGACCACCGGGATGGGCTCCATCGCCTGGCTCATGTAGTCCGACCAGATCGGGGCGGCCAGGCCGCCGCCGGTCGCGTCGGGGATCGGGGAGTTGTCGGCGTTGCCGACCCACACGACCGTGGCCAGCTGCGGGGCGTACCCGGCGAACCAGGCGTCCCGCGAGTCGTTCGTGGTCCCGGTCTTGCCGGCCACGGGGCGCCCGATCTGGGCCGCGGTGCCCGTGCCCTCCTGCACGACGTCGTGCAGGACGTCGGTGACCACGCCGGCGGTCTGCTCGCTGATGGCGCGGTCCTCCTCCACCTCGGCCTCGAACAGCACGTCGCCGTCCGCGTCCTCCACCGAGCGGACCAGCGCCGGGGCGCGGTGCACGCCCTGCGCGGCCAGGGTCGCGTAGGACGACGCCATCTCGTACGGGGTCACGGACCCGGTGCCCAGGGCGATGCTCGGCACGGCAGGGATGTCGGACTGGATCCCCAGGTCGTGGGCCAGGGCCACGACGGACCGGGGCCCGACCTCCTGCACCATCTGCATGTAGACGGTGTTGACCGAGTGGATCGTCGCCTGCCGGACCGTCATGCGCCCGAAGGACTCGTTGGCGTAGTTGCTGACCTCGACGGTCTCGTCGCCCACCTCGATCTCGATCGTCGACGGGGCGGGGTAGACGACCTCCGTGGGGTCGTAGCCGGCCTCGACGAAGGCCGAGAGGGTGAACGGCTTGAAGGCGGACCCGGCCTGCCGGTGGGCCTGGACCGCGGCGTTGAACTGCTCCTTCGCGTAGTCCGCCCCGCCGACCAGCGCGCGGACCTCGCCGCTGGCCGGATCGACCGAGACGATCGCGCCGGTGTAGGACTCCGCCCCGACGTGGTCGCGCAGGGTCTGCTGGGCCAGCTTCTGCATGCGGGCGTCGATGGTGGTGTGGACGACCAGGCCTCGGCCGAGGCCCTCCTGGCCGAGCTCGTCCACGAGCTGGCGCCGCACGGCGTCGATGACGTAGGCCGCCGACCCGTACTGCACCAGCGACTCGTCGGCGACCTCGGGCAACGGCGACTGCTGCAGCTCCTGCGCCCGGTCCTCGGCCAGCCACCCCTCGGCGGCCATCGCATCGAGCACGTAGTCGCGGCGGGACCGCGCCCCGTCGGGGTTGTCCTCGGGGTCGTAGGCCGACGGGGCGGCGATCATCCCGGCGAGGGTGGCCGACTGGTTGACCGACAGCTCGCCAGCCGGGACGTGGAAGTAGACACGCGCGGCCTGGTCGATGCCGGTGGCGTTGCGCCCGAAGGGGACGATGTTGAGGTAGCGGTCGAGGATCTCGTCCTTGCCGAGCTCGTCCTCGAGCCGGCTGGCCGTGGCCACCTCGTCCAGCTTCGCGCGAAGCGTCCGGCCCGCCCCGGGGGTCGTGACGTCCACGTACTGCTGCGTGATGGTCGACGCCCCCTGCTCGACCTCGGCGCTGCGCAGGTTCGCCCAGGCCGCGCGGAGCGTGCCCCGCACGGAGAAGCCGCCGTGCTCGTAGAACCCCCGGTCCTCGGCGGCCAGGACGGCGTCCACGACGTGGTCGGGAAGCTCGTCGACGGACACCTGCTCGCCGACGACGGACGGGTCGAGCTGGCCGAGCTCCTCGCCGTTGGCGCCCAGCAGGACCGTGGGCGGGTCGATCGCCGCCTCCCCGACCGGCGGGATGTCGGCCGACCGGTAGTCGAGCGCGAACAGCGCCCCGACGCCCAGCACCAGCCCGAGCACCAGGGCGAGCGGGACCGTCAGCGGCCACCACCGCAGCACCCAGAGGTCCTGCCAACGGCGGGGCGTGGGCTCGGCGGCGTCGTCGGCGGGGGGTGGCGTGTCGGACACGGCTCGGGGGTCCTGCAGTCGCGGGAGACGATCACGGATGGTCCGGATCGAACCTACGAGCTGTCCGGGGTGCGTCTCCCCGCCGATCGGACGGCTACGCGTGCCCCGGCGGCGGGGACGGCGGCCCGGGGGTCCCGGCGGGCGGCGAGCCCGGCGACGGGTTCGGGCTGGCGTCCTGGCCGGGAGCCGTCGCCCGCCCCGTCTCGTCCGTGCCCTCGTCCTCGTCCGTGGCGTGGGGGTTGCCCGGTCCGGTGTCGGAGGGCGAGGGCGACGCTGCCGACGACGCCCGGGGCGAGGGCGAGCCCGGCGACGGCGAGGACGGCGCCAGCTCCGACGCCCCGGGGCCGTCGTCGGTGCCGTCGCGGTCGGTGGTGTCCCCGTCCGGCACGGGGCCGTCGGGCTCGGGCGCGACCACGTCCTGCGGGGCCGGGGCGTCGTCGTCGACCGTGGGCGTCGCGTCGTCGAGGTCCGGGGCGGGCACGTGCACGCCGAACCAGCCGGCCCCGTCGGAGACCGCCTGCTGGACCGGTGCGGGCAGGTGCCCCCCGGCCGCGAGCCCGCCGGTCGTGCCGGCGGCGGCGATGCCGGCGCCGAAGGCGACCTTCACCACGGTCAGGCCGAACAGGCGCCGCAGGCGCGTGGCCCACCCGGTCGGCGGTGGCGTCGGGGCCGTGTGCGCGTGCTCGGCGGCGAGGGTGCGGATGGCCTGCAGGTGCGAGGTGGCCGTTGCGGCGGGGACGTCGGACAGCCGCGCCCCGGCCCGCGCGATGGCGCCCGCCAGCGCAGCGTCGACCGGCGACGCGGGGGTCGCGTCGCGGTCGGGGGTGGCGGCGGGGTCCGGGGTCATGTGCTCGTGTGATCGTCGCGGGTCAGGAACGGGGTACGGGTCATGGCTCGTCGACCCCGAGCTGGCGTCGCAGCGCGCGGAGACCGCGCCGCTGCAGGGCCTTGGTCGCGTTGCTCGTGCGGCCCATCACCGCGGCGACCTCCGGCAGGGTCAGGCCGGCGACGAAGCGCAGCGCCAGGGCATCGCGCTGCTCGTCGGTCAGCCCGGACAGCAGGGTCAGGACCTGCTCGGTCCCGAGGCGCTCCAGCGCCTCGGGCTCGCCGCCGTCGACGGGCGGCATGTCCTCGGCCAGGCGGTCGTGCTCGACCGGGCGGACGGGGCGTCGGCCACGGCGGCGCCGTTCGTCGACGAGGCGACGGTGGGCCACCGTGAAGACCCAGGACCGGAAGCCGTCCTCGTCACCGGCGAACCGGTGCAGGTCCCGGACGACCTGCAGGAAGGTCTCCCCGAGCACGTCCTCGGGTTCTGCCGCGCCCCGCACCCGCAGGTAGCCCAGCACGGTCGGGGCGAGGTCCTCGTACAGACGGGTCCACGCCTCGTCGGACCCCGCGCGCGCGGCGTCGAGGACGGCGTCGAAGGTCTCGTCGAGGCTCACGCGGGCAGCGGTCCTCCCGTGGCAGCACAGACGTGCGGGACCCACGTGGGGTCCCGCACGTCAGTAGAGCAGTCCGCTCAGTGGTCGGCGCGGTGGCCCTCGCCCGGCGACTCCGGACGCCCAGCGTCCTCGTCGTCCTCGGACGCGGTGTCGTCGTCACCCGCGTCGTCGTCGTCCTGCTCGTCCTCGTCGGCGACCTCGTCCTCGTCCTCGTCGTCGGACGTCGCCTTGGCCTGCTCCTCGGTCTCGGCCTGCTCCTCGGTCTCGGCCTTCTCCTCGGTGTCGGCCTGCTCGTCCTCACCGTGGCCCTGGCGGGCGGCCTCGGACACGGACGCGCCGAACGCGGCGCCGTCCTCGCGGGCGTTGCCGGACACGGCTGCGCCGAAGCCCTCGTCGCCGGGGGCGAGGTCCTGGTCACCGGTCTGGGCGGCGTGCACGGCCGCAGCCACGCCGCCGTCGTCCTCGGCCTCGGCCTCGGGGGCCTCGTCCTCGGGGGTCTGCTCGTCCTGCTCGGCGGCGGTGTCCACCTGGTCGTCCTGCTCGTGCTCGACGGCCTGGTCCTGCTCGGCGTGGTCGGCCTGCTGGGCGGCGTCGTCGGGGACGTGGTCGGAGGCGGCCTGCGGCAGGGCGCCGGCGACGCCGATGCTGCCGGCGGCCAGCGTCAGGCCGGCCAGGGTCGCGCCGGTCTTCGTGGCGACGGCGGACAGGGCGGTCTCGATCGCACTCATGGATGCTCCGGGGTCTGGGGTGCGGGAGTGGGTCGGGGGTCGGGGCGTCGGTGGCGCCGACCACGTGCAGGGACGACATCGACAGGGACCACGCACGGGGTACGACCGGGGGCCGGGGTGCGCGGGTCCCGCACATGGACGAACGGCCCCGGCCGCCCGTCCAGGACCCCAGGATCGGGCCATCCCACCCTCCGGGGACGGCGAGCCGTGCGGCTAGGCTGGGCCTCCACAGGGCGACGCGTCCGGGGGCCGCGGAGGGGACTCGGCAACGCGTCGGACGTGCCGAATGGACGTAGGGCTCATGGCCGACGAGGAACTCGCTGCGCTGCTCATCGACAGCGTCGTGGACTACGCGATCTTCGTCCTCGATCCCCACGGGGTCGTCCGCAGCTGGAACCCGGGGGCCGAACGGGTCAAGGGCTACCGCCCCGACGAGATCATCGGCCGTGACTTCTCCACCTTCTACACCGAGGAGGACCGCGAGGCAGGGCTGCCCGCCCGCCTGCTGGCCCAGGCGGCCGAGCAGGGCCGGACGACCCACTCGGGCTGGCGCGTTCGCAAGGACGGCGAGCGTTTCTGGGCCGACGTGACGATCACGGCCCTGCGCGACGAGTCCGGCACCCTGCGCGGGTTCGCCAAGGTCACCCGTGACCGCACCGAGCAGTACAACGCCGAGATCGCCATGGCGCGCGGCCTGGATCGCGAGCGCCATGCGGCCCGGGAGCTGACGCTGCTCGGCGAGGCCCGCACCCGGTTCCTCGCGGCCATCGCCCACGACCTCGGCGCCCCGCTGGCCGTCATCCGCGGGACCCTCGGGATGCTCGACGGCGACCCCGAGGTGCTCGAGGTCGTCGAACGCAACGTCGAACGGCTCCAGTCGATGACGTCGCAGCTGTCCGAGCTGTCGCGCCTGCAGCGCGGACGCCTCGACCTGCACCGCCAGCCGCTGGACCTTGCCATCGTCGTCCCGGACGTGGTGGCCAGCATCCGCCCCGCCCTCGGCGACCTCGAGGTCACCGTCGACACCGAGGGCGCGGTCGACGCCGACCCGAACGCCTTCGAACGCGTGATGGTCAACCTGCTGTCCAACGCCGCCGTCCACGCGCCCGACGGCACGCGAATCGCCGTCGGCACCCGGACCGACGGCAACGGGCGGGTCGTGGTCTTCGTCGAGGACGCGGGCACGGGCGTCGCCGAGAGCGAGCGCGACCTGATCTTCGACGAGTTCCGCCAGGGACGGCACCACAAGGGGCGCGGGCTGGGCCTCGGCCTCAGCATCGTCCGGCACTACGCCAGGACGCACGGGGGCGAGGCGTGGGTGGAGGACGCCGACCTGGGCGGGGCGAGGTTCTGCGTCGCGCTCCCGACGCCCGACGCGGCCTGAGCAGCGGCCGAGAATCGCGTCGCCCCCGGCAGCGGGTGCCGGGGGCGAGGGAGCGGAGGGTGGGGGATTCGAACCCCCAAGACCCTTGCGGGTCAACACGGATTCCTCTCGCCCGTGCTCCTCTCGTCGAGCAGATCGAGCAGGAGAGGAGGAAGGAAATGTGTAGGTTGTAGAGGATGTAAAAGTGTAGGTTGCAGAGGGCGAAGAAGTGTAGGTTCAGCTGGACCGTCCAAGCGCGGTGCTCACGGGCGCACTCCGAGAAGGGTTCGTAGGAGATGTCGAACTACCAGCCTCGCGTCGTGGATGCGGTACTCGATGTGCGGATGCAGGCAACCGCAGCTGTGCTTCTCGAGGGGCCGAAGGCTTGCGGGAAGACGGAGACCGGACTCCAGCGCGCCAAGTCCGTCGTTCAGCTCGATGTCGACCCAGGTGCGCTCCGGGCTGCGGAGGTCGACCCCAGCCTGCTTCTCCACGGCGACAAGCCGCTGTTGATCGATGAGTGGCAACTGGTACCCGCGATCTGGGACCACGTACGTCGAGCCGCCGACGACGGCGAAGGCCCCGGACGGTTCATCCTCACCGGTTCTGCCACGCCCGCCGACGGTGTGCGACGCCACTCTGGCGCGGGAAGGATCGCAACCGTCCGCATGCGCCCGATGAGCCTCTTCGAGACGGGGCACTCCTCCGCGGAGGTGTCGCTCGCGAGCTTGTTCGACGGTCACACACCCCAGGCCGGTCGTGGGGTGGACGACCTCCCACACCTGGCCGAACTGCTGGTCACCGGTGGATGGCCTCACCAGTTGACTCATCCCGAGCGGCAGTTCGTTGTCGACTACCTCGACCAGACCACCCACGTGGACATCAACGCCGTGGCTGGAGCCGAGGGGCAGCAGGTGAGGCGCAGCCGGGATCCCGAGAAGGTCCTCTCCTGCATCCGGTCCATCGCGCGGAACGTCGCCACCCCAGCGGGCGAACAGACGATTGCCAAGGACGCGAACCTGTCACGCGACGCCGTGCGCGACTACCTGGCTGCCCTCGGCCGGCTCATGATCATCGAGGACCAGCCCGCCTTCAACGTCCACCTGCGGTCGTCCCGGAACCTCCGGCAGACCCCCCACCGCCACTTCGTCGATCCCTCCCTTGCGGCCGCTGGGATCGGCGCCGACGCCAAGGCGCTGCTGGCTGATCTCGAGTACATGGGCCTGCTGTTCGAGTCGATGGTGGTGCGAGACATGCGGGTGCTCTCCCAGCCACTAGAGGGTTCCGTCACGTACTTCCACACCGACCACCATGAGATCGACATCATTCTCTCCCGCCCCGATGGCGCATGGGGCGCCATCGAGGTCAAGCTCGGGGGCGAGGCACCGATCGAGGAAGGCGCAGCATCGCTGATCGCTGCGGTGAACTCGATCGACCTCGCGAAGGCTGGAGAGCCTGCCTTCATGGCCGTGGTCACCGCCACCGGCAAGTACGCCTATCGCCGAGACGACGGCGTGAGTGTCGTGCCGCTGACCACGCTCATGCCCTGACCTTGGCGGAGAACGAACGACCGCCAGCCCGTCCGGTCCCCGGATCGCACGCACATGCTCAAGAGGGCCGAATCGGCCGAGAATTGCGTCGCCCCCGGCTGCTCGAGCCGGGGGCGACGTTTCGCGTTTCCGGGCCTGTAGCGCCCGAATTCTGCGGTGTTGCTGTGGCGGAGGGTGGGGGATTCGAACCCCCGAGACCCTTGCGGGTCAACACGGATTCCAGCCGTGCGCCATAGGCCGGACTAGGCGAACCCTCCTGGCCGTCCGCCGGGGCGGACCGCGGGGAGGGTACGTGGCGCCCCCACCCCCGGCAACGTGACGCGGGGCGTGCCCGCGCTCATCCGTCCACCGGGAGGGTCACGGTCACCGTCGTGCCCTGCGCCGGGTCGCTGTGGAGCTCGCGCGTCCCCCCGAGCTCGGCGACGTGGTGGGCCACGATCGCACGCCCGAGGCCGAACCCGCGTGCGGCCTGGCGACCGTCGGCGACGGCGTCCACGTCGTAGCCGGGCCCGTCGTCGTCGACGACCAGGCGCAGCTGGCCGTCTCGGCGCTGCAGCGCCACCCGGACCGTCCCGCGCGTGTGGTTCAGGGCGTTGTCGAGCAGGTTGGTCACGATGCTGGAGAAGGGCTCCGCGGGCACGTCGACGTCGGTGTCGGGGCCCACGTCGAGCCGCAGCCGCGGGGCGTGCCCGGCGATGGACCGCGCGAGCACGGAGGCGTTGACGAGCCCGTCCGCTGGCTGGTGGGCCGTGAAGCCACCCTCGGTGCCCTCCTGGCCCAGCAGCCGGAGCGCCATCGCCGCGAGCCGCTGCGACTGTCGGGTGACGGCCTGGCTGACGGCGCGCCGGTGCTCCCCGCCGATGTCCTCGCGCCCGAGCATCTCCGCTCCGGCCATCACCGTGGTCAACGGGCTGCGGATGTCGTGGGCGAGCGCCTGGACCAGGTTGTCGCGTTCGCGTCGTGCCTCGTTGAGATCGCGGATCGTGGCGCGCAGGTCGAGCTCGCGCTGCACGCCGAGGGCCGCGTCGGCCAGGACGTCGATGTCCTCGGGCGTCCAGGTGCGCGGCTGGCTGTCGATGGCGCAGAACGACCCGACGACCTCCTCCCCCGGCCCGTACAGCGGCAGGCCGAGGTAGGCGACGACCCCGAGGTCCGGGATGGCGAGGTTGTCCCGCACCCGGTCGTCCTGCCGGGCGTCATGCACGACCATGGGGCGTTGCGACGTGACGACGTGCTGGCAGAACGAGTGGGTCAGCGGCGTCTGGCGGGTGGTGGCCCACGGCTCGCCGAGCCCGTGCAGGCCGGCGAACACCTGGCGGTCGTCCGTCACGATCGAGACGAGCGCGACCGACGTGCCGAGGGCGCGGGACGCCAGCCGGGACGCGCGGTCGAAGGTGTCCTCGGCGAGGCCGAGACCGAGGTCGTCGATGGCCCGGAGGCGGGAGGGTGCGGCCACCGTGTCGGTGGGGGGAGACGTCATCGCGGTCGTGCCTGTCCGGATGCTGGGCGGGGGTCCCCTCGGTGGTGGACGGCGCTCCCCGCGCACGACCGCACGGAGTTCGTACCCGCTGCAACGATGGACCAGTCGTGACGCCCGGGATCACACCGCCACGTACACGGTGTTGGACGACTCGCCGCCGGTGATGAAGTTGGGGAAGGCGACCTCGTGGGCGTCGGTCCGGTCGAAGACCTCGCCGAGCGCCTCGAGGAACTCGGCGTCCGGCGGGTCGTCGGACCACAGGGCGAACACGCCGCCGGGGTGCAGGTGCCGCGCGAGACGTCGGAGGCCGTCGGGCGTGTACAGGGCTGCGTGGGCGGGGCGCAGGACGTGCCGCGGGCTGTGGTCGATGTCGACCAGCAGCGCGTGGAACCGCCGCCCCGGGACGTTCGGGTCGAATCCCTCGTCCCCGGCGGCCATGGCGAAGAAGTCGCCGTGCACCAGCCGGGTGCGCGGGTCCTCGGTCAGCACGTCGGCCTCGGGGAGCAGGCCACGTTCGTGCCAGGCGATCACCTCGTCCAGCGCATCGACCACGAGCAGCGCCCCGACACGGTCGTCCTCGAGCGCCGCACGCGCCGTGTAGCCGAGGCCGAGGCCCCCGACGACGACGTCCAGCGGCTCGCCCGACACGGCCGACAGCCCCAGGCGGGCCAGCTCCTCCTCGGCCACCGTGAACAGGCTGGACATCAGGTACTCGTCGCCGAGCTTGACCTCGTAGACGTCGACCTGGCGGCGCGGCTCGACGCGGCGGGTCAGGCTCAACGCCCCGGCGGGCGTGTCGGCCCGGGCAAGCTGTTCGAAGGCGGGGCGCATGGGTGCTCCTCTGCGACGCCGGGGGATCGTGGTGGCCGAACCGCGGCCCCGTACACGATCGGCCCCCGACATCACGTCGGGGGCCGATCTGGTGCGCGCTGGGAGGGATTCGAACCCCCGACCGCGTGATCCGTAGTCACGTGCTCTATCCGGACTGAGCTACCAGCGCAGGTGTGAAGTTGTGGGTGGGACGATGATGGCGGAGGCAGAGGGATTTGAACCCTCGAGGGCCTTACAGACCCAACGGGATTAGCAATCCCGCGCCATAGACCAGACTAGGCGATGCCTCCAGGCGCAGCGAGCGCAGGGCTCGCGGCGCGGGAGCCTACCAACGCCCCGACAGGGTGCGCGAATGCGGCGGGGGACGTGCGCGCCCCGCCCCGTACGCTGCCTCGTCGTGCATCCCGTCACCCGACGCATCATCGACGCGACGCCGGCGCGGCTGCGCCCCGGCGTCGAGCTGACGATCCGCACGGTCGACGACAGCCTCAACGACCGCGTGCCGGGGCTGGCGGCGGAGATCGCCTTCTGGTCGTTGCTGTCGCTGCCACCCCTGCTGCTGACGATCGTGTTCGGGATCAACGAGATCGCGCTGCTGTTCGACCAGGACTGGCACGCCGCGATGCAGCGCACGATCGTCGACTCCGCCAGCGTGGTCCTGTCGCCCACCGTCATCGACGAGACGCTGCGTCCCTACGTGCAGAACACCCTGCTCGCGCCCGAGACCCAGCGGTCGCTGATCGGGATCGGGCTGCTGGTCACGATCGTCTCGGCGTCCCGGGCCTTCCGGGTGCTGACGATCGCGATCACGATCGCGTACGACCTCGAGGCGACCCGGCCCGCGTGGCTGCAGCGCGTGTGGGGGGTCGTGCTGACGGCCGGCGGCATCCTGATCTCGCTGGTGGTCGGCCCGTTGCTGATCGCCGGACCGGACGGCGGCGAGACCGCGTCCCGGCTGCTCGGTGGCGTTCCCGGCCTGTCCGACGTGTGGCGCGTCGTCTACTGGCCCGGGGCGGCCGTCCTGCTGACCCTGCTGCTGGCGGTGCTCTACCACGTGGCCGCCCCGTGGCGGACCCCGCTGCGCCGCGACCTGCCCGGGGCCGGCGGTCGCCATGGCGCTGTGGCTGCTGGGCACGGTCGCGCTCCGCGTGTACGTCGGCCAGGCGATCGACCAGAGCTACGGGTTCATCGCCACGCCGCTGGTGATCCTGCTGTGGATGTACGTGTCGGGGCTCGCGGTCCTGCTCGGCGCCGAGCTCAACGCCGAGATCGAGAAGATGTGGCCCACGGCCGAACGCACCGACCCGGCCGCTGCGCGGGCCCGGCACCGCCCGGGGCGCACCGAGTCGGACGCCGCCCACGAGGTCGCTCCCGACGTCGCACCGTGACCGGCCCCGATTGCCCCCGGCCGTCACCGGCCTCGTAGCGTTGCCCCGCCCCGTCCCGCCCTCGAGGAGACCCCGCCGTGCCCGCGTCCCCCGTCGAGCGCCCCGCCGTCCTCGGCATGGTCGGGTCCGGCCAGCTGGCCCGCATGACCCACCAGGCGACGGTCGGGCTGGCGTGGCCGTTCCGGGTCTTCGCGGAGCACCCGGAGGAGTCCGCCGCCGGCGTCCACGCCGAGGTCACGGTCGGCTCGATCTCCTCGTACGACGACCTCGACGCGTTCGCCGCCGACTGCGACGTCGTCACCTTCGACCACGAGCTGGTCGACCCCGCCATCCTCGCCCGCCTGGAGCAGGCCGGGCACGTCCTGCGCCCGTCCCCGACCGCCCTGCGCCACGCCCAGGACAAGCTCCACCAGCGCCGCCGGCTGTCGGCCGCCGGCTTCCCCGTCCCGGCCTTCGCCGCCGTGGACGCCGCCGACGACCTCGTGGCCTTCGGCGACGAGCACGGCTGGCCCGTCGTCGCCAAGGCGGTCCGGGGCGGCTACGACGGTCGGGGCGTGTGGGTGGTCGAGGACGCCGACGCCGCCCGGGACCTGGTCGTCGAGGCCGCCGCGCACGACACGCCCCTGCTGGTCGAGGAGCTGGTCCCGATCGAGCGCGAGCTCGCCGTGGCCGTCGCCCGTCGGCCCTCCGGCGACCACGTGACCTACCCCACCACCGAGACCGTGCAGCGCGACGGCATCCTCGTCGAGCTGCTGGTCCCTGCGCCGGTCCCGGCCGAGGTCCGGGTGCAGGCCCAGGAGCTCGGCGCCCGGATCGTCGACGAGGTCGACGCCACCGGCCTGGTGGCCGTCGAGCTGTTCCAGACCGCCGACGGGCTGGTCGTCAACGAGCTGGCCATGCGGCCCCACAACTCGATGCACTGGACCATCGAGGGCGCGCGCACCAGCCAGTTCCAGAACCACGCCCGCGCCGTGCTGGACCTGCCGCTCGGCACCACCACGACCACCGCCCCGTGCGTCGCCACCGTCAACGTGCTCGGTCCGGCCGACGGCAGCGACCCGCGCCTGCGCCTGCCGGCCGCGCTGGCCGTGCCCGACGTCGGCATCCACCTGTACGACAAGGCTGCCCGCCCCGGCCGCAAGCTTGGCCACGTCACCGCCGTGGGCGACGACCCCGAGGACACCCGCGACCGCGCCCGCCGGGCCGCCGCCGCACTCACCGGAGAAGGAGCACCCGCATGAGCGAGGACACCCCCGCCCCCCGCGTCGGCGTGGTCATGGGCAGCGACTCCGACCTCGACGTCATGGGCGCCGCCGTCGAGGTCCTCGAGGACTTCGAGGTCCCCCACGAGGTCCGGGTCGTGTCCGCCCACCGGCGCCCGCACGAGATGCTGGCGTACGGGACGGAGGCTGCCGACCGTGGGCTGCAGGTCATCATCGCCGGGGCCGGCGGGGCGGCCCACCTGCCCGGCATGCTCGCCTCGACGACGTCCCTGCCGGTGATCGGCGTGCCCGTCCCGCTGCGCACGCTCGACGGGCTGGACTCGCTGCTGTCGATCGTGCAGATGCCGCGGGGCGTGCCGGTGGCCACCGTCTCGATCGGCGGCGGCCAGAACGCGGGCCTGCTCGCCGTGCGCATGCTGTCGATCACCGACCCGGCCCTGCGCGAGGCGCTCGACCGCCACCGCGACGAGATCGCGGAGAAGTCACGCGAGGCCGACGAGCGCGTGCAGCGCCCCCACTCGGCAGGGTTCGGTTTCGGCGGAGGGTGAGGGATTCGAACCCCCGGTCCCCGTGAAGGGACGCTCGCTTTCAAGGCGAGTGCAATCGTCCGCTCTGCCAACCCTCCGGGGTCGCGGGCAGGCTAGCGAGCGCCGACGAGGCCTCCGACCGTCCCACGAGCGTCCTCCAGCAGGCGTGGCAGGTCCGTCGGGACCTCCACGGACCCCAGGCGCTCGAGCTCGTCGCCGACGTACACGCCGACGTCGGCGAACCCGTCCAGCGAGCTGACGGCGACGTCGCGGTCGGGGTCCTCGGCACGCACGGGACGCTGCTCCACGCGCGGGGCCACGACGGGCCCGGCGTCGTCCGTGGGGGGCGTGGTGACGACCCCGAGCTCGGACTCGTCCGCCACGGTGGACCGATCGGCCGTCGCGGACACCGGGGGCGCGTCGGCCAGGACGGGACGGTCGCCGGCCCCCGTGGTCGACGGGCCCGTCGAGGCCGGGAGGACGTCGGCTCGGCCCTCGGGACCGGGCCGGGTGGACGGGACGTCGTGGAGGGCAGGGCCGACCACGCCGATCACCAGGCTGGCGCCGAGCACCGCGGCGACCGGCACGACCGACGAGCCGGCCCCCGAGGCCGACCGGCGGCCGACCAGCGCCCCGAGCCACACCGCGATGGCCCCGACCGCGTCGCGCAGTCGGCGACGGGCCCGGACGAGCATGACGCGGGTCGAGGCCTCGGTCAGCCCCAGCTCCTCGGCCACGTGCGGGATCGGGGCCCCCAGGGCGTCACGCAACCACAGGGCCCGACGGTCGCGGGGCCGCAGCTGGGGCAGGGAGGCGGCGACCCGGTCGGCCCGGGCGCGGCGGTCCAGGCGCTCGTCGACCTCGGCGGTCTCGTCGTCGACCACCAGGCCGGCCAGCCCATCCGCGCCGGCGATGCCGCTGCGGCGCGCGCGGGCGTGGTCCGCCGCGGCACGCACGGCGATGCTGCGCAGCCACGGACCGAAGCAGGCCGGGTCCTCGAGGTGGTCGAGGTGCTGCCAGGCGCGGACGAAGGCCTCCTGGACGACGTCGTCGACCTCGGCCGCGGGCAGCCGGCGGGCGCACACGCCCGTCACCCGCGCACGATGCCGGTCGTGGAGCTCACCGAAGGCGTCGGCGCAACCGCCACGGGCGGCGCCGACGAGGTCGGCGTCGCTGCGGGCCGGGGCGCTCACGCCTGGCGCGACAGCCACAGGCAGTACTCGTCGGTGGGGTTGAGTGGGCGCAGGTGCACGCAGATGCCGGTCGAGTCACCCTCCGTCGCGGCCAGCACGGCCGTGGGGCGGGGCGTGACGGCGGCGACGAGCGCCGCCACCAGCAGGGCGAGCGCGAGCGCCGCCACCCAGGTGGCACGGAGCTGCTGGACCATGGCTGTCCTCCCGAGTCGGAACCGAGGTCACGACACGGAGGTTCGCCGCTCCGCACCCGATCTCCTCCTGCGCGGTGGCCGCACGACTGCGGGAGCCACCTGCTAACGGACCCGGCCGTCGCCCCGTCTGCCGCACGACGGACCACTCCGGTCCGCATCCGACATCCGACCTTCCGCAGAGGAGCACGTCCATGCGCCGTCGCCTTGCCGTCCTGTCCGCCATCGCCGCCATCGCCGTCCTCGGCGCCGGCCCGGCCAGCGCCTCGTCGTTCTGCTACGACCTGGACGTCAACGTGAACGGGACCTCGGTCGTCAACGAGGTCGGCTGCCAGGAGCTGCCGGGACTGTGACGCACCCCTCCCCCGCCTGACCGCGCGGGGATCCCCTCCGCACACGGGCGCCCCGACCGGGGCGCCCGTGCTGCGTTGCACCGGCAGGCGCACGAGGTCGCCGACCGTTCGGCGACCGGGCGGTCACCCGCGGGCCGGTACGGTCGCGACGACTTCCCTCGTCACGGTGCCCCGCCCGACTCGTTTGTCCGGGCGCACCCCCTGCCGACAGGTCCGGTACCCCCGTCCAGGAGTCTCCCGTGCCACCCCCGGCCGCCGCTGCCGTGCCCGAACCCATGGCACGACCGCGCCTGCGAGGGTGGATCCACGCCGGGGCGGCCCCGCTGGCCGCGGTCGCCGCCGTGCTGTTGTGGCGCGACGCCGCCCCCGGGCTGCCGCGCATCTCGACCGGCGTGTTCGGCGTGTCCCTGGTGCTGCTGTACGCCACCTCGGGCCTCTACCACGCCCCGCGCTGGCCCGCCCGCGTCCGCTGGCTGCTGTCACGCGCGGACGTGGCCATGATCCAGCTGTTCATCGCGGCCTCGTTCACCCCGCTGGCGGTGCACACCATGTCCGGCGCGTGGCTGCGCTGGAGCCTCGTCATCGCCTGGACCCTGGGGATCGGTGGAGCCGTGATCGCGGCGTCGCCCATCCGCGGACCCCGCTGGCTCTCGGTCGGCGCCTACATCGCGTTCGGGTCGCTGGCCGCCATCCCGCTGCCCCGTGTGGTCGCCCACCTGCCGTGGCAGGGCACCGCGCTGGTCCTGTTCAGCGCCGCCCTGTACCTGGCCGGCGCCATCATCTACCTGCGCCGCCACCCCGACCCGCGCCCCGACGTGTTCGGATTCCACGAGCTGTTCCACGTGCTGGTCGTCGCGGCCGGGGCGACCTACGTCGTGGCCGTCTGGGCCTACGTGATGCCGCTGGCCTGACGGCCGCGCCCCGTCAGCGGGCGAACAGGACCTCGGTGCCGACGAAGGGCTGCAGCTTCTCGGGGACGGCCACCGCCCCGTCGGCCCGCTGGTGGGTCTCGACGACGGCGATCATCGCGCGCTGGACCGCCAGGGCGGTGCCGTTGAGGGTGTGCACCAGCGCGGTCGAGCCGTCCTCGGTGCGGTACCGGCACTTCAGCCGGCGCGCCTGGTAGTCGGTCGTGTTCGAGGTGGAGGTCACCTCGCGGTAGGCCTCCTGGCCCGGCATCCACGCCTCGATGTCGAACTTGCGGGCCGCGGACGCCCCGAGGTCACCGACCGGGATGTCCACGACCTGGTAGTGCAGCCCCAGCCCCGTGAACACCTCCTCCTCGATGGCCAGCAGCCGTTCGTGCTCGGCGTTCGAGTCCTGCGGCTCGACGAACGAGAACAGCTCGACCTTCTCGAACTGGTGGACCCGCAGGATCCCGCGGGTGTCCTTGCCGTAGGTGCCGGCCTCGCGGCGGTAGCAGGGCGAGTAGCCGACGTAGCGCAGCGGTGGCTCGACGATCTCGTCGAGGTGCATGCCGGCGAGCGGCACCTCGGCCGTGCCGACCAGGTACAGGTCGTCGCGGTCGTCGGTGCGGAAGATCTGCTGCTCGTCGGTGGGCAGGAACCCCGTGCCGTACATCGCCTCGCGGCGGACCAGCGTCGGGACCATCACCGGGACGTGGCCGTGCCGGGAGGCGATGTCCAGCGCGTACTGCACCAGCCCGAACTCGAGCTTGACCGCGTCGCCCAGCAGGTAGAAGAACCGCGACCCCGACACCTTCGCCGCGCGTTCGAGGTCCAGCGCCCCGGCGTCGGTGAGCAGGTCCACGTGGTCCTTCACGTCGTGGTCGAAGGTGGGCCTGTCGCCCACGGTGCGCACGACCACGCCGTCGCCCTCGTGCCCGGGCGGGGCGTCGGGGTGGGGCAGGTTGGGGATCCCGACGATCGCGTCGTCGAACGCCCGGGTGGCGGCGTCGAGCTCGGCCTCGAGGTCGGCCACGGCCTGCTTGAGCCGGCTGGCCCGCTCGATCATGGCGGGGCGCTCGTCGGGCGAGGCGGCCCCGATCCCCTTGCTCGCGTCCTTCTGCTCGGCGCGGGCCTGGTCGACGGCGGCGATCTTCTCGCGCCGTTCGGCCTCGAGGTCGGCCAGCCGCTGGACCTGGTCGCGGGACACGCCACGGCGGGCGAGGGCCTCGGCGGTGGCGTCGAGGTCCTCGCGGAGTCGGACCGGGTCGATCATCGGCGGCACCTCGGGACACGGGACGAACAGGTCGGCGCCCGAGGCTACTGGCCGCCGGACGATCCATACTCTCGAGGAGCCAGACCCGCCGACCCCCCCGACCACCCCCGACCACCCCAGGAGGCCTGCGGTGCTGATGACCGTCCTGCCCGTCCTGGTGATCGTGCTGATCTCGATGCTGGTCGGCCGCGTCGCCACCACGGCGCTGACGCTGACCGGCATGTCGCGCGAGCAGGCCCGCTTCCAGGCACGGTCCGCCCTGACCGGGGCGGGGTTCACCACCACCGAGTCCGAGTCGATCGTGACCCACCCGGTGCGTCGCCGGATCGTGATGCTGCTGATGCTGACGGGGTCGGCCGGGATCGTGTCCGTCATCGGGACCATCGCCATCGGTGCGGCCCAGGCGAACGCCGAGGATTCCGTCGGCAGCCCGGTCGTCGCGCTGCTCGGCCTCGTCGCGGGCATCCTCGCCTGCTCTGGATCATGAAGCTGCGCCCCGTCGACCGTGTCCTCTCGCGCCTGATCCGGGCCGGGCTGCGGCGCTACACCGACCTGGAGGTCCGCGACGTCGAATCGCTGATGGACATCCACGGCGGGTACTCGATCGCCGAGCTGCTGGTCGAGGAGACCGACTGGGTCTGCGACAACACGCTGGCCGAGATGCGGCTCAACGACGAGGGCATCCTCGTGCTCGGCGTGAACCGTCGCAACGGCGGGTACGACGGCGCCCCGAAGGGCACGCTGGCCGTGCACGCCGGCGACACGCTGCTGCTGTACGGCCACCAGGACCGCATCGCCCAGCTCGACGACCGCGTGAAGGGGCCGCTCGGCGATGCCGAGCACGCCGCCTCCTCCGCCGAGGTGGCACAGTCCGCGCCCGCCGACTCCGACCCCGACGCCGCGCCCGACCTCTCCCCCGATCTCCCACCCAGGAGCACCTCGTGAGCCACCGCACCGTCCCGAAGCCCCCGGTCGACCCGCAGGTCTGGACGCCGCCGCCGGACCAGGGCCTGACGGGCGACCACGCCCACAACCAGCGCCTGGCCGACGGCGAGCTGTGGCCGGTCCCGGACACCGGCCCCGAGGACGTCGTGCTCACCGAGGACGGCACGCTGTACACGGGCACGCTCGACGGCTCGATCCTGCGGATCACCAACGAGGGCGACACCGTCGAACGCGTCGCCCGCACCGGCGGCCGGCCGCTCGGGATCGAGCTGCTGCACGACGGGCGCCTGCTCGTCTGCGACGCCGACCGCGGCCTGCTGGCGGTCTCGCCCGACTCCGGCGACGTCGAGGACCTCGTCACCGAGGTCGACGGCGTCCCGCTCAGGTGCACCAACAACGCCGCGGTGGCCGACGACGGGACCATCTGGTTCACCGACTCGTCCCGCAACTTCCCCGTGCACCACTACAAGGGCGACATCATCGAGCACTCGGGCACGGGGCGGCTGTTCCGCCGCGACCCCGACGGCACGCTCGAGACCGTCATGGACGGCCTGCACTTCGCCAACGGCGTCGCGCTGGACCCGCAGGGCGAGTTCGTGCTCGTCGCCGAGACCGGCATGTACCGCATCGTGCGGCTGTGGCTGACCGGCGAGAAGCAGGGGCGCTCGGACGTCTTCGCCGAGATGCCCGGGTTCCCCGACAACCTCTCCACCGGACCGTCGGGGACGATCTGGTGCGCGGTCGCGTCCAGCCGCAACAAGCTGCTGGACATGCTGCTCGACAAGCCGCCGGCGATCCGCAAGGTCGTCTGGAACCTCCCCGACGCCGTGCAACCCGGCCCGGCCAAGGAGGCGATCGTCTTCGGCTACGACCGGGACGGGACGCTGACCCACAACCTGCAGTCCCACGGCCACGACTTCATCGTCGCCACGGGCGCGCGCGAGCACGACGGCTGGCTCTACATCGGCTCGCTCGAGTCCGACGCGATCCTGCGCTACCGGCTGTAGGCCCGCCCCGCCACTGGGTGCATGAACGAGGCCCGGCCACCACTCATGCACCCAGTACACGCCCTCGCCCGCGGAGCTCCGCCCCGCCACTGGGGGCATGAACGGGGCCTGAGCTGCACTGATGCACCCGTCGTCCTGCGGCGGGGCGAGGCGGGCGACGGCGGGCACGGCGGGCGCGCGCCGCTACACCGTGCCCTCGTGCTTGACGGGGGACACGGTGCGGCGGACGAGCTTGCGCAGCTCGTCGAACACGAGGACGGTCACGGCGGCCCCGGCGCAGATGGCCCACTGGGCCAGCGTCAGGCCAACGGTGTCGAACAGCGACTGCAGCGGGCCGAGGTGCACGACCAGCACCTGCAGCGCGACCACGCCGGCCAGGGCCCCGGCGAGCCAGCGGTTGGCGCCGGTGCGGCGGTGCAGCGCGGTGTCGCGTTCGCTGCGGACGTTGAGGACGTTGACCACCTGCAGCAGCACGAAGGTCGTGAACGCCATCGTCCCGGCGACCTCGGTGGAGTAGGCGCCCTCGGCCCACACGAGCATCAGCAGCGTCACGGCGGTCATCCACACCGCCGTCCCGCCCAGCCAGGCGAGCCGCTTGGCGGGCAGCAGGGCCGTGCCGGGGCGGCGGGGCGCGTCGTCCATCAGGCCGGCCCGGGCCGGGTCGACGCCCAGCGCCATCGCCGGCGGGCCGTCCGCGATGATGTTGACGAACAGCACCTGCAGGGCGGTCAACGGGGCGGCGAGCCCCAGCAGCGGGGCGGCCAGCACCGTCAGCACCGCCCCGAAGCTGGTGGTCAGCTGGAAGCGCAGGAACGTCAGGATGTTCTCGTAGATCCCGCGGCCACGCTCGACGGCGCGGATGATCGTGGCGAAGTTGTCGTCGGAGAGGATCATCGTGGCCGCCTCCTTGGCGACCTCGGTGCCGGTGATCCCCATCGCGATGCCGATGTTGGCCGCCTTCAGCGCCGGGCCGTCGTTGACGCCGTCGCCGGTCATGCCGACGACCTCGCCGTCGTCCTGCAGGGCCTGGACGATGCGCAGCTTGTGCTCGGGCTCGACGCGGGCGACCACGCCGACGTCCGACAGCAGCTCGGCCAGGCGGTCGTCGGGGGTCTCGCCGACCTCGCGGCCCTCGATGGCCCGCCCCGGGATCCCGACCTGCCGCCCGATCGCCGCGGCGGTCGCCCGGTGGTCGCCGGTCAGCATGATCACGCGGATCCCGGCGGCCTGGGCGGTGTCGACCGCCTCGGCGGCCTCGGGGCGGGGCGGGTCGACCAGGCCGACCATCCCCACGAGGTCGAGCCCGGTCGGGTCCTGCACGGCCTGCTCGGGGTCCTCACCATCGGCGAGGTCCCGCGCCGCGACCGCCAGCACGCGCTGGCCGTCCTCGGCGAAGCGGCCGATGGCGGCGTGCAGGTCGTCGCGCTCGGCGTCCACGTCGGCACCGGCCACGGTGTCGCACCGCTCGAGCACGGTCTCCGGGGCGCCCTTCAGGAGCAGCCGGTGCCCGCCGTCCACGGCGTGGACCGTGGCCATGAACCGCTGCTCGGAGGTGAAGGGCAGCTGCGCGACGCGCTCGTGGTCGGCACGCAGGGCGTCGACGTCGACGCCCCGGTCCAGGGCCCACCGCACGAACGCGATGTCCGTGGGGTCGCCGACCTCGCGCTCGTCGTCCACCTCGGCGTCGTTGCACAGCGCCCCGCCGACGAGCAGCGGCGAGTCCGTCGGCTCGTCGCCGGGCGTCGTGTCGTGCTGGTCGCCCCGCCACGTGGAGACCACCGTGAGCTGGTGCTGGGTCAGGGTGCCGGTCTTGTCGGTGCAGACCACCGTCGTCGACCCGAGGGTCTCCACGGCAGCCATCTTCTTCACCACGGCGTTGGCACGGGCCAGCACCCGCATGCCGACCGCCAGCGTGACGGCCAGCACGGCGGGCAGTCCCTCCGGGATGGCTGCGGCGGCCAGCGCCACGGCCGTCAGGAGCACCTCGTTCAGGTCGTCGCCCGTGACCAGGCCGACCACGACGTAGGCGCCGACGGCGGCCCCGGCCACCAGCGCCAGCCGCTTGCCCAGCACGTCCACCTGCTCCTGCAGGGGGGTGCGCTTCTCCTCGGTGGTGGAGAGCAGCCCGGCGATCTGGCCGATGGCGGTGTGCTCGCCGGTGGCGGTCACGACCATCTCGCCCCGCCCGCGGGTCACCGCGGACTGCATGTGGACCATGGTGGACCGGTCGCCGAGGCCCACGTCCTCGGCGACCTCCGCCCGAGCGTCCTTGGTCGCGGGCAGCGACTCGCCGGTCAGCGCCGACTCGTCGACCTCCAGGGTCGACGACGTCAGCAGGCGGCCGTCGGCCGGGGCGCGGTCCCCCGCGTCGAGCAGGACCACGTCGCCGGGGACCAGCTCGACGGCGTCGACCTCGACGACGCGACCGTCGCGCCGCACACGGGCGGTGGTGGTGATCATCTTCCGCAGCGCCTCGACGCTGGCCTCGGCCCGCAGCTCCTGGACGAACCCGATCACGGCGTTGATCGTCAGCACGACCGCGATGACGATCGCGTCCTTGAGGTCGCCGACGATGGCCGACAGCCCCGCCGCGCCCATCAGGACGAGGATGAGGACGTTGCGGAACTGGTCCAGCAGCAGCTTCCACCGCGGACGACGTTCGCCCTCGGGCAGCGTGTTGGGGCCGTGGGTGGCGCGGCGACGCTCGACCTCGTCGGCGGACAGGCCGCGGGTTCGTTCGACCTCGAAGGCGTTCGCGACCTCCTCACCCGGCAGGGCGTGGGGCGGCGTGTCGAGGCGGTCGGGGGTCTCGACCACCACGTCGTCGGCAGCGAGGCGGTCGTCACGAGTGGCGTCAGCAGGCATGCGGGACTCCGGTTGCGATCACAACCGGAGGTCTCTCCACCGCCGCGTGATGGTGACGCGTACGGCCGGGCGCCCGGGCGCCGATGGCGGCGCCGTCCTGACGAGCGGTCCGTGGGGGATACTCCCCTCCGTTCGCACAGGATACGACACGACGGCCGCGCCGGATGGCCCGGTCACTCGCCGATGCGTGCCCGCCAGCTGGCCAGCCACGCGGCCGAGGCGCGGTAGGCGGCGTCGTCGGTGGCGATCCGGTCGGCCTCCTCGGTCTGGCGCGCCCCGGACCGCCGGTAGCTGCCCAGCACCTTGACCTCGCGGTGGGTGCGCTGGGCGGCCGCGAGGGCGTCGCCGACGCGTTCGTCGGCCAGGTGGCCCTCGACGTCGAGGAAGAAGCAGTACTCGCCGAGCTCGGCCTTGGTGGGCCGGGACTCGATCTTGGTCAGGTTGAGGTCGCGCTCGGCGAAGATCTCGAGCAGCTGCAGCAGCGCGCCGGGGCGGTTGGCCTCGATGAAGACGACCACGGAGGTCTTGTCCCACCCGGTGGGAGCCGGCAGGTGGGACCCGACGACCACGAAGCGCGTGGTGTTGGCCGACGAGTCGGCGATGTTGCGCGCCAGCACCTCGAGCCCGTACCGCTCGGCCGCGAGCGGGTTCACGATGGCGACCTCGGAACCGTCGGTGTCCACGACCTGGGCGGCGGCCCGGGCGGTGGAGGTGGCGGGGACGCGTTCGGCGCCCGGCAGGTGCGAGGACAGCCAGCGCCGGCAGGCCGCCAACGGGATCGGATGGGAGTGGACCGCGGTGACCGCGTCGAGGTCCACCTCGGCCGGCGCCGCCAGCACCAGCGCGATCGGGAGCTCGAGCTCGGCCTCGATCAGCAGGTCGGTGTCGAAGGCCAGCGCGTCGAGGGTGGCGTGGACCGAGCCCTCGATGGTGTTCTCGATGGGCACGACGCCCCGTTCGACCTCACCGGCCTCGACCCGGCGGACCACGTCGGGGACGTCGGTGCAGGGCACGAGGTCGCCGTCACCCCCGGCGACCAGGCGCGCGGCGGTCTCGGTGAAGGTCCCCTCGGGACCGAGGTAGGCGATCGACATGCAGCAGGTCCTGGGGTCAGCCGGCGCGGCGACGGCGGCGGCCGGTCGGGGCCAGCGACTCGGTGGTGCCGGCGCCCGACAGCGCCTGCCGGACGGCGGCCTCCTCCTCTTCGGAGAGGTGGTGCTCGCTGGCACCGCCGTGGATCGCCTTGGCGTAGGTGCGGGTCTCGGAGCGGCCGTTGATGGCGCTGTACACGACCCCGTCGCCCCGTTCGTCCAGCATCGCGGCGGAGAAGGACAGCGCCCCGCCCATGTCCTCGAAGGCGTCGTAGCGCACGACGGCGACCCGGGACACGCTGTCGCGCAGCAGGTCGCGCAGGACCTCGGTGTTGTCGTGGACGACCCCGATGTCGGACCGCAGGGCGGCCAGGTCCTCGACCTGGCGGCGCACGGCAGCGAACAGGTCCTCGTGGTCGTCGGTGCCGAGCGCGGCCACGTAGTCGCGCCGCAGCCGGGACAGCTTCACCGACAGCACGGCGACGGCGATGACGAGGCCGAGCACCGCGACGAGCGCGACGACGACGAGGATCCCGACGAGGTCCTCGGTCATGGCGGTCCCCTGCACGTGGTCGTCAGCACCGCCCCGGTGCCTGGCGGCCGAGACTATCGCGCGGCCCTGCCATCACCGTCGTGACCGGGTCGCGTCGTAGGATCGCGGCTCGAGGGATGTCCGCAACCGTGCAGGAGCCACCGTGGTCGACGCCCACGTCGACGCCCGTGACGGCGTCACGGGCGAGATGCTGCTCGGGGCGCTGGTCGACGCCGGCGCCTCCGTGGAGCGGGTGGAGGCGGCCGTGCGCACGCTGGGCGGCGGGGCCGTGCGCCTCGCGTGGGCCCGGGTCCCGCGCGGGGACACCACGGCCTGCGCCGTGCGCGTGCGCGCGCCCGAGTGGACGCCGGACGTGCCCACGTGGGACCGCATGCGCGAGGTCCTCACCTACGCGGCGCTGGACGACGACGTCCGCGACCACGCCCTCGAGGCCGTCCGCCGGCTGGTCACCGCCGAGGCCGCCACGGCCGGGGTGAGCGTCGGGGACCTCGACATGTCGCAGGTCGGCGTGCTCGACACGATGTCGCTGGTCGTGGCCGTGTGCACCTGCGTCGCCGAGCTCGGGCTCGAGACCATCACCGTCGGGCCGATCGGGCTCGGCTCGGGCACCGTCGACACGCTCGCGGGCCCGATCGCCGTCCCGGCCCCGGCCGTGGACCACCTGCTCACCGGCTTCACCACCCAGCCGCAGGACACCGACGTCGAGCTCACCACGGCCACCGGCGCCTGCCTGATCTCGACCCTCGCCCAGCGCGGCCAGGCCGACCCGCCCGCCGAGGTGGCACGGATCGGGATCGGGGCCGGCCAGCGCACCGACGGGGACGCCCGCGTGCTGCGGCTGCTGCTGCCGACGGCGACCACTGCGACGACGAGTGGTGCGAGCGGTTGACGCACCGGGCCGGTCGGTGTCCGCCCTCGGGGCGGGGCGGCCTGCCTACACTCGCTCGCGGTTCAGACCACCGCTGGGAGGAGCGTCTTCGTGGCCACACGTGTGCGCGCATGCGTGCTCGCCCTCGGGACCATCCTCATGGTCGCGCTGCTGCTGCCCCAGGCGGGGTGGGCCGAGTCCACGCCGACCGAGGATCGCCAGCACGGCGTCCGAGAGCGCCACGCCGCAGGACAGGCCAGTCCGACACCGGCCTGTCCGGGACCCTGCGCGACGGTGACCGCAATCCGGTCCCGGGGGTGACGATCACCGTCACCGACAGCGGCGGCGGCGAGGTCGGCTCGGCCACCACCGACGACGAGGGCGCCTGGCAGGTCCTGGTCGAGAGCGGCGGCACCTACACGGTCACCCTCGACGAGGCCACCCTGCCCGAGGGCGTGGCGCTGCGCGACGCCGACCGCAACCCGCTGGAGGTCGACGTGCCCGCGGGGCGGGTGCGCCCGGCACTGTTCCTGCTCGGCGAGGGCAGCGCCGGCCGCAGCACGTTCGATGCCTTCTGGCGAGCCGTGGCCAACGGGCTCAAGTTCGGCCTGATCATCGCCATGACCGCGGTCGGACTGTCGCTGATCTTCGGGACCACCGGGCTGATCAACTTCGCCCACGGCGAGCTGGTGGCCTTCGGGGCGCTGGTCGCCTGGTGGCTCAACGTCGAGACCTGGCACCTGCACCTGCTCGTGGCGGCGCCCATCGCGATCGTGCTGACCGCCGCACTCGGCGCCGGCATGGAGAAGGGGTTGTTCAACCCCCTGCGCCGGCGACGGGTCGGGCTGTTCCAGCTGATGATCGTGTCGATCGGCCTGTCGCTGTTCGTCCGCCACCTGCTCCTGCTGTTCTTCGGGGGCGCCCCGCGGCCCTACGCCGACTTCGTCGGCCAGTCCGTCGTGCGCCTCGGACCCATCGCGCTGACGCCGCGCGACCTGGCGATCATGGCCATCTCGGCGGTGATCCTGGTCGCCGTCGGGCTGATGCTGCAGACCACCCGCATCGGCAAGGCGATGCGGGCCGTCGCCGACAACCGCGACCTGGCCGAGTCGTCGGGCATCGACGTCGACCGGGTCGTGCTGTTCGTGTGGATCCTCGGCGCCGGGCTGGCCGCGGCGGGCGGGATCCTGTTCGGCTCGGCCGTCGCGGTCGACTGGTTCATGGGCTTCCGGCTGCTGCTGCTGATGTTCGCGGCGGTCATCCTCGGGGGCCTCGGGACCGCCTACGGGGCGATGGCCGGCGCGATCGTGATCGGCCTGGTGACCGAGGTCTCGGTCGTGTGGTTCCCCGCCGAGCTCAAGTACATGTGGGCCCTGGTGGTCCTGATCGTCGTCCTGCTCGTGCGGCCCCAGGGCATCCTGGGCCGTTCCGAGCGCATCGGCTGAGGAGCGCCTTCGTGGACATCAGCGAGATCTTCTTCAGCGGGCTGCGGGGCGCGTTCGGCCCGACGGCGGCGGCCTACGCGCTGCTGGCCATCGGCCTGAACATGCACTACGGCTTCACCGGCCTGCTGAACTTCGGCCAGGTCGGGTTCATGCTGGTCGGGGCGTACGGCGTGGGCATCACCGTGGCCACGCTCGGCTGGTCGATGTGGCTGGGCATCGTGTTCGGACTGCTGGCGGCCGTCGTGCTCGCCCTGGTCCTCGGCGTGCCGACCCTGCGGCTGCGGTCCGACTACTTCGCCATCACCACGATCGCGGTCGCCGAGGTCCTGCGCCTGCTGGTCCGCTCCAGCTGGGCCGAACCGGTGACCGGCGGCCCCTTCGGCCTGCAGTCGATCGCCGGCGACTTCTACCGGATCAACCCCTTCCCGGCCGGTCAGTACGGGTTCGGCCCGATCACCTACACCAACCAGCAGACGTGGGCGCTGGTGGTCACCTGGGGCGCCGCGCTGCTGTGCACGCTGCTGCTCGTCGGACTGATGCGCAGCCCCTGGGGACGCATCATCAAGGCCATCCGCGAGGACGAGGACGCCGCCCGGGCGCTGGGCAAGAACGTCTTCGCGCTGAAGATGCAGTCGCTGGTGATCGGCGGCGTGATCGGGGCGCTGGGCGGGGCGCTGTTCGCCATCTCCGGGTCGACGGTCAACGCCGACACCTACTTCCCGCAGATCACCTTCTTCGCCTACACGATCCTGATCCTCGGCGGGGCGGCCTCCCGCTTCGGGCCGATGCTCGGGGCGGTGATGTTCTGGTTCCTGTACCAGGCCATCAACACCGGTCTGCGGCAGGCCGCGTCCATCGACGCGCTGCCGGCCTTCATGCAGGGGGGCGGGGCGATCGGTGCCGTGGCGCTGACCACCGTCGGCCTGGCCCTGATGCTGCTGATGATCTTCCGACCCCAGGGCCTGGTCGGCAACCGACGGGAGATGATGCTCAATGCCTGATCGTCCCTCCCTGGCCGACGTGGCGCCCGAGCCCGGCGTCGCCAAGCCCGACCCCATCCTGATCGTCGACGGCGTGACCCGGTCCTTCGGCGGTCTGACCGCGGTCAACGTCGAGCACCTCGAGGTGCAGCGGGGCGTGATCACCGCCCTGATCGGCCCCAACGGTGCCGGCAAGACCACCTTCTTCAACCTCATGACCGGGTTCGACCGGCCCGACGAGGGCTCGTGGTCCTTCGACGGCAAGAACCTCGCCCGCGTCCCGTCCCACCGGGTGGCCCACAGCGGCATGGTCCGCACCTTCCAGCTCACCAAGGCCCTCACGCGCCTGACGGTGATGGAGAACATGAAGCTCGGCGCGGGCAACCAGGTCGGCGAACGCTTCCTGTCCGCCCTGCTGCCCACCCGGTGGCGCAGCCAGGAGGACGAGATCGAGGCCCGCGCCGACGAGCTGCTGGTCCGCTTCAAGCTCGACCACATGCGCGACGAGTACGCCGGCACGCTGTCCGGCGGGCAGCGCAAGCTGCTGGAGATGGCCCGCTCGTTGATGCTCGACCCGACGCTGGTGATGCTCGACGAGCCCATGGCCGGCGTGAACCCCGCCCTGACGCAGTCACTGCTCGGCCACGTCAAGACCCTGCCCGACGACGGCATGACGGTCGTGTTCGTCGAGCACGACATGGACGTCGTGATGGACATCTCCGACTGGGTCGTCGTCATGGCCCAGGGCGAGATCATCGCCGAGGGCCCGCCCCGCGCCGTGGCCAAGAACCCGGCCGTGATCGACGCCTACCTCGGCGCCCACCACGAGGACAAGAGCGCCTACGAGGAGGGCCCCGTCACCATCGACCACGAGCTGGCCCGTCAGGTCGCGGAGGGACGCGCATGAGCGACCAGCCCACCGCCCCCGCCACCGACGACTCCACCCCCGACCGCGGCGAGCCGCTGCTGGTCGCCGACGCCATCACCGCCGGGTACCTGCCCGGCGTGAACATCCTCGAGGACTGCTCGCTCGAGCTGTACCCCGGCGAGCTGGTCGGCATCATCGGGCCCAACGGCGCCGGGAAGTCCACGCTGATCAAGGCCATGTTCGGGCTGGTGGACGTGCGCGCCGGGTCCGTGCGTCTCGGCGGCGAGGAGATCTCCAACCTCAGCGCCCACCAGCTCGTGGAGCGGGGCGTCGGCTACGTGCCCCAGAGCAGCAACGTCTTCCCCAGCCTCACCATCGAGGAGAACCTCGAGATGGGGCTGTACCTGCGGCCGAAGTCCTTCGACGAGCGCTTCGCCGAGGTCTGCGACCTGTTCCCGCTGCTCGGTGACCGACGGCGCCAGCGCGCCGGCGGGCTGTCCGGCGGCGAACGCCAGATGGTGGCCATGGGCCGGGCGCTGATGATGCGGCCGCGCGTGCTGCTGCTCGACGAACCCTCCGCCGGCCTGTCCCCCGCCCTGCAGGACCAGGCGTTCCTGCGCACCCGCGAGATCAACGCCACCGGCGTGTCCATCGTGATGGTCGAGCAGAACGCCCGTCGCTGCCTGCAGATCTGCCACCGCGGCTACGTCCTCGACCAGGGCGCCAACGCCTACACCGGGCCGGGGCGCGAGCTGCTCGAGGACCCCAAGGTCATCGACCTCTACCTCGGCACCCTCGCCCAGGGCTGACCCGCCCCGCCCCGTCGCCCCGCCCCGCCGTTGCACTGGGGCATACGCGCGGTCAGGCCACCGCCCACGCCCCCAGTGGCAATTCTGTCGCCCGCGTCGTCCCGCACTGGGGGCATGAGCGCGGTCGGGCCAGCGCCTGCGCCCGCAGTGGAGTCGGCGGGGCGGGGCGCGCATGCACGAAGGCCCGGCACCTCGCGGTGCCGGGCCCTCGCGTGTCAGGCGATCAGCTGGTGATCAGCTGATGTCGGCCAGGTCGACGTCCTGGTCGCCCACGATCTTGAGCGAACCGTCGTCCTGGAACTGGCCGATGGCGTAGCGACCGAAGGTCGGGTCGCTGCCCTCGATGTCCAGCGGACCGGAGGCACCGGTGTAGTCGATGTCCTCGCCGTCCTCGAGCAGGCCCTTGCACTCCTCGAAGGAGGTGCACTCGGTGCCGTCAGCGGTGACGTTGCCGACCTCGTTGATGAACTCGGCCGGGTCGGTCGAGTCCGCCGCGATCGCGGCGAGCGCGATCACGATGGCGCAGTCGTAGGCCTGGCCGCCGTAGATGAGGTTGCCCTCCTCCTCGGCCGGCATGGCCTCGTTGAGGCGCGAGTTGAACTCCGAGCCACCGGCGGCGCCGATGACCTTCATGCCCGAGATGAAGCCCGGGTCGTCGGGGTTCACGTCGCCGGTCAGCGTCGGGCCGAACAGGCCGTCACCGCCGTAGATCGCGTCGGGGGACATGCCGCCCTCGATCAGCTGGCGGATCAGCGTCGCGGCCTCACCGAAGCCGATGATGACGACGGCGTCGGCGCCCGAGCCCGTGATGTCGGAGACCTCAGCCGAGAAGTCCGACGTGTTCGGGTCGTACTGGACGTTGGTGGCCACCTCGGCACCGAGGTCCGACAGGGCGGACTCGACCAGGTCGGCCAGCGCGGTGCCGTAGTCGTCGGCGCGGGCCGCGATGGCGACGCTCTGGTTGCCGTCGTTGACGACGGTGTCGGCGATGATCGGCGACACGGCCTGGTCCGGCGGCACGGTGCGGAAGTAGTAGCCGTTGTTGTCCTGGTCGGAGAACGCCGGCGAGGTGTTGGACGCGGAGCACTGGGCGATCTGGTTGTCGAACAGGAGCTGGATGATCTCCTGCGACATGCCGGACGCCGCCGCACCGACGACGGCGTCGGCGCCGTCGTTGATGACACGTGCCGCGGCCTGGCGGGCCTGGGTGGCGTCACCGGCCTCGTCGCCCGACGCCAGCGTGACGTCCTTGCCGTTCACACCGCCTGCCGCGTTGATGTCGTCGACGGCGAGCTGGACGCCGTTGATCTGCGGGGCGCCGAGGAAGGCCAGGGGGCCCGACTCCGGCAGGATGTAGGCGAGGTCGAGCGTGTCGTCGCGCTCGGGACGCTCGACGTCGACGGCCTCGGTGGTGGTCTCGGAGGCCGTGGGGGTCTCGGAGTCGGTCATCGTCTCGGACGCCGTGGTCTCGGTCTCGGTCGCGGTGTTGTCCTCGCCCGCGTCGTCGCCGCCACCACAGGCGGTCAGCGCCAGGGCGACGGTCGCGGCGAGCGCCGTGCGGCGCAGCCAGGTGGATCGCTGCATGTTGATGGTCCTCCCATGTCGATCATCGGGGATCGAGCGGTGTCGGGATCGGCCCAACGCGGATCGACACCGGATCCCACGCAGGGTGCGCGCCAGCCCCTCGAAGGCGCGGGCGTCGCGCGCCCCGGGAGACTACTACGCCCGTAGGAGCGATCTGCGTGTTTCCGTGGACTGCGCGCACGGCCATACGTCCTGTCAGACTCGGCCCACCCGCAGCCCCGCCACGAACCGACGCGTCAGGACGCCCTCGATGCCCGACGAGCCCCTGCTGTTCTGCTGCTCTCACGGCGAGGACGCGCCCGAGCGCGCGACCGTGCCCTTCATCGCCGCATCGGTGGCGGCCGTGTCCGGCCAACGGGCCGTGGTGGTCTGCACGATCGACGCGGTGTGGCTCGGCACACCCGGCGTCGCCGACCGGGTCGAGTCGGACGGCCAGCCGGCCCTCGGCGACCTGGTGCGGCAGCTGGTCGGCGCCGGCGGGGAGATCTGGCTGTGCTCCGCCTGCACGACGAAGCGCGGCATCACCGCCGGCGACACGATCGAGGGCGCCACCATCGTCGGTGCCGCCCGGATCGTGGAGGCGCTGGCGGCGGGGCGGTCCATCACCCTGGCATGAACCGGGGCCACCGCCCCGCGGGGCGGTCCATCACCCTGGCGTGATCAGCCGACGCGTTCCATCTCGAGGTGGACGTGGGGCAGCGCCCGTCCCTTCGACGTCACGAACCGGTCGATCTGGGAGGAGAAGGGCAGCTTGTGCGGGCTGGTGGCGAGCACGGTCTTCGCCCGCGACGACACGGTCGCCGATCTCGACCTGGGCGTCGAGGACGTGCAGGATCTTCAGCTGCACCTCGGGGTGGCCCTCCGGCTCGATCGTGATGATCGTGTCGGTCACCTCGTTGTAGAGCGAGTACTCGTTCGCGGCGTGATGGTCCCGTGATCGGGGCGTAGACACGGTTGCCCTTGGGCATGGCCACGTCGATCGCGGTCGCCGATCCGGTCCCACGGCCGCGGCCCGGCAGGACCATCGACGGCAGCGGGTCGTTGTCGGCGTTCGGCCGGCACGGGCTGCTCGCCGAGGTCGCGGTCGGGCGTCGCGGCGGGGCGGACGTCGTCGGCGAGCGACCCGCCCTCGTGGAAGCCGACCATGCGCACCTCGGGGCTGGGCTGGACGATCTCGACGTCCCCGTGGGTGGCGATCACGTTGGTGCGCCACGCGTCGGGGTCCTCGGCAGGGGCCCGTCTCCTCGACGCGCCGGGCTGGGGAGCGATCTCGGCGGACCCGGCCCGAGCCGCGTGGAGCTCATCGGCGCCGCCGCCATCGGCCCCGTGCTCGTACCGCACCGGGGAGCTGTCGAGGACGGGGTGGTCCTCGTCGACGGCCTGGTCGATCACGGCGCCAAGCTCGGTGGGCGAGGTCGGCGCCACCGCGGGGACCGTGGTCGAGCCGGCCCAGGCGACGCCCATCACGCCGGTCAGGGTGGCGGCGCGCACGAGCCGGCGGCGCCGCATGCCGTCCCCCCAGGCGTCCGGGTCCACGGCGATGGGGGCGATCCCCCACGACGGGCGGGCGAGCCGTCGTCGGATCCGACCGCCGGCGGGCGGCGCCGGCGGCACGTTGGACAGGACGAGGTTCGGAAGGTCAGGAGTTGTCTCGGTCAAGAAGTCATCACCACGTGCACCATGGTGGGGCGACGACCCGTGACGCGACACCCACGCTCGGTGGGGCCGAGCCGACGACCGGCCATGGACGATCGTCGGACCCTCACCCGCCGGTACGCGGCCGCAGCACGAAGTGGACATGCGGGGTCGCGCCGGTCCCGACGTCGGCGAGGACGAGGGCGTCGTCGGAAGAGGATCCACGCTGGTGCATGGTGGTCGAGCCGTGCCCGTCCGTCATGGACGGTCGGACAGTCAGCGTCCCGGCGTGAGCCAGTCGTCGAAGGACCGTCCCGTGATGCGCTCGTACGCCTCGACGTACTTCTCGCGGGTGCGGGCCACCACGTCGTCGGGCAGCTCGGGCGCCGGCGGGGTCTTGTCCCACCCGGTGGAGGTCGCGTAGTCCCGGACGAACTGCTTGTCGAAGCTGGGCGGCGTGGTGCCCGGCTCCCACTGGTCCGCCGGCCAGTACCGGGAGGAGTCAGGCGTCATCACCTCGTCCGCGAGCACGACCTGGCCGTCCGCGTCGAGGCCGAACTCGTACTTGGTGTCGGCCAGCAGGATCCCGCGTTCGGCGGCCACCGCCGCGCCCCGCCGGTACACCTCCAACGCCAGCTCCCGCAGGCGTCCTGCCAGCTCGTGGCCGACCCGGTCCGCCATGACCTCGAAGGTGACGTTCTCGTCGTGCTCGCCGTGCTCGGCCTTGGTGGCCGGGGTGAAGATCGGCTCGGGCAGCCGGTCGGCCTGGACGAGCCCGTCGGGCAGCGGCGACGCCGCACACCGACCGGTCCCGCTGGTACTCGACCCACCCCGAGCCGGCGAGGTAGCCCCGCACGACGCACTCGAAGGGGACGATGTCGACCTGCCTGACGAGCATCGTGCGCCCCGCGAGGGCGTCGCGGTGCGGCTGGGCCGCCGGGCCGAAGTCGGCGACGTCGGTGGACACCAGGTGCGTGCCGACGACGTCGGCGAGCTGCTCGAACCAGAAGGCCGACAGCGCCGTCAGCACCTTGCCCTTGTCCGGCACCGGCGTGGGGTGGATGACGTCGTAGGTGGACACCCGGTCGGACGCGACGAGCAGCAGGTGCCCCTCGTCGCGGCGGTAGACGTCGCGGACCTTGCCGGACCGCACCAGCTCGAGGCCGTCCAGGGGCATGGGGGACCTTCACGTTCGTCGGCGGGCACCCGAGCCTAGACCTCGAGGAGTACGGTTCGGCCGGTCGAGGGCGAGGAGCGCCATGTACGAGTACGACTGGACCCGCACGGTGCCGGGGGTCAGCCCGCAGCAGTGCTTCGACGTCGTCACCGACCCCAGCCGCGCCAGCGAGTGGGTGTCGATGGCCAACTCGGTCACGGCCGAGGGCGACCCGGGCGAGGGCCGCATCCTGCACATCAAGGCCGGCCTGATCGGGGTGTCGATCAACCTCGAGGCCGTCGTCACCACCTGGGACGAGCCCACGGCCTACGCCTACGGCGGCGAGAAGCCCTTCCACCAGCACATGCGCTTCACGTTCGCCGAGGACGGCGACGACACGACCATGCGCTGCCAGGTCGAGTTCGATCCCGGCAAGTTCTTCAAGTTCGGCACGGGCAAGGTCGCCGCGAAGACCTTCGGCAAGCAGTTCGAGGGCGACCTCGACCGCCTGGTGAAGGTCATCCGGTCCGCCTGACCTGACCGTGAGCCGCCCCGTCCCGCGCGACGGGCACGGTCAGCCGACGCGTGCCGCCCCGTCGCGCGCGACGGGCACGCGCCTACGTGCCGACGCGTGCCGCCCCGTCGCGGCGTGGGTCGGCCTGGGCGTCCACGCCCCGCGCCCCGCCGGCCTCGACCACGCCGACCCCGCCGAACAGCATCGACGTCGGCGGGAACACGCGGGTCGCGTACGGGACCTCCGGCAGCTCGAGGTCCTCCTCGTGCCAGACCTCGACGTCGCCTTCGGACGAGCGCACCACGTGCAGGCGGGGGTGGCGGTTGGCCACCTCGAGCGGCAGCCGCGCCCCGATCACGCCGGCCAGGACCTGCAGGATCGCGGTGGTGATGCGGTCCGCACCGGGCGAACCGATGGCGATCGTGCGGGGCCCCGATCGCGCGATGGTCGGCGCCATGTTCGACGGCAGCCGGGTCCCCACCGGCAGGGCGTGCAGGCCGCGCCGGTTCAGCTCGAACTCGCCGAGGCTGTTGTTCATCCAGATGCCGGTCCCGGGCGTCATCACCCCCGACCCGTACCCCGAGGAGGCGGTGATGGCGACGGTCAGCCCCTCGGCGTCGACGGCCGAGACCTGCACGGTGGAGGGCGCCCCGCCGTGCGGCCCGAGCCCCGCGGCCACCGCCTCCTCGACGAAGGCGGCCGACGCGGCCCGCAGGTCGTCGGCCACGTCGAGGTGGGTCGCGCGCCGCCCCAGCACCGCGGTCTGCACGTCGACCAGGCGCCGGACGGCCCGGGGCGTCCACGCCCCGTCGGGCTCGTCGCCCATGAGCAGCAGCATCGCCGCCAGCACCGCCCCGCCGATCGACGGCGGCGGGACGGTGGCGACGTCCCAGTCGCGCACGTGCAGCGTGCGGGCGGTGCCGACCGCGAGCTCGTAGGCAGCCAGGTCCTCGCGCGTCAGCAGGCCGTCGTTGGCCGCGACGTCATCGGCGAGCATGGCTCCCAGCTCGCCGCGGTAGAGCAGTCCGACGCCCTCGCTGGCCAGCGCGTCGAGGGTGTCCGCGAGCTCCGGGATGCGCAGGGTCGCCCCGACCGGGTGCAGGTTCCCGTCGGCGTCGTGCAGCACAGCACGGGACGGGGCGTGCCAGCCGTACAGCCCCTCGTGGACGAACTCGAGGTAGTGGTGGTTCGACCGGCCCATGGGGAAGCCGTCGCGGGCCGCGACGATCGCGGGTTCCAGGACGTCGCGCCACGGGGCGCGGCCGAACTCGCCGTGCAGGCGGGCCAGGCCCTTCAGCGTCCCGGGCGTGGCCACGGTCCCGTGCCCGATGGCCGTGTGCATCCCGCCGGCGTAGCCGGAGCGGTACTCCCACATGCCCCGCTCGAAGGCATCCGGGGGCTGTCCGCGCCCGGGCATCTCGACGTTGGCGTCGATGGCCATGACCGGCTGGCCGCGGCGCGCCGCCAGCAGGAACGCCCCACCTCCGAGCGAGCAGACGCCGGGCTCGGTGCAGCACGACGTGACAGCGGCCGCCACGGCCGCGTCCACGGCGTTGCCTCCCGGCCTCGGCCAGCGCGAGGCCGGCCTGCGCGGCGACGTCGTTGCTGGCGGCGATCCCGAGCCCGCGCCATCGCGCCGCCTCAGATCGGCAGGAGGGCGATGTCGGACCGCTGGTGCTTGCCCCACCAGCTGATCTTCGACGCGGCCTCGTAGGCGACGTGGCGGGCGTCGCCGACCGTGGCGCCCCGCCCCACGACGTTGAGCACCCTGCCTCCGGCGGTGACGAGCGTCCCGTCGCCGGAGTCCGAGGTCCCGGCGTGGAACACCTGCACGCCGTCCATGGCGGCGGCGCGGTCGACGCCGGTGATCTGCTTCCCGGTGTCGTAGCTGCCGGGGTAGCCGCCCGAGGCCAGGACCACGCCGACGAAGGCGTCGTCGTGCCAGGCGACGTCCACGTCGCGGACCGACCCCGTCGCCGACGCCCACAGCAGGTCGCCGAGGTCGCTGGCCAGCCGCGGCAGGATCACCTGGGTCTCGGGGTCGCCGAAGCGGACGTTGAACTCGAGCAGCTTCGGGCCGGCGTCGGTCTCGACCAGGCCGGCGTAGAGCAGCCCGCGGAACGGCGTGCCGCGGTCGGCGAGCTCGCGCAGCACCGGGGCGAACACGGTGTCGCGCAGCGCCTCGGCCTCGTCGAACCCGAACCCCGGGCACGGGCGTGTACGCGCCCATGCCGCCGGTGTTGAGGCCCTCGTCGCCGTCCAGCGCCCGCTTGTAGTCCTGCGCCGGCGACAGCAGCACCACGTCGGTGCCGTCGCAGACCCCGAACACGCTGCGCTCGGGCCCGTCGAGGAACTCCTCGATCACCAGGTGCGCCCCCGCGTCCCCGAAGGCGTCGCGCACCAGTGCGTCGTCGACGGCCTCGCGGGCCTCGTCGAGCTCGTCGCAGATCCGCACGCCCTTGCCGGCAGCGAGCCCGTCGGCCTTGACCACGTACGGGGCGGCGAAGCGGTCCAGCGCCGCGTGGGCCTCGTCGCGGTCGCCCGTGGCGACATGTCCCGGCGGTCGGCGCCCCGGCGGCGTTCATGACCTCCTTGGCCCAGGCCTTGGACGCCTCCAGCCGGGCCGCGCCGCCCGACGGCCCGAAGGCCGGGATCTCGCGACGTGCGAGCTCGTCCACGACGCCGGCGACCAGTGGTGCCTCGGGACCGACGACGACGAGGTCGACGCCCTCGCGCTCGGCCAGCTCGGCCACGGCGACGGGGTCGCCGGCGTCCACGGCGTGGACCGGGCCGAGGGCGGCCGTGCCCGGGTTGCCGGGGGCGGTCGCGACCCGGTCGACCGACGGCGAGGTCGCCAGCCGCCACGCCAGGGCGTGCTCGCGCCCTCCACCACCGACCACGAGGACCGATCGACCCACGGGAAGCCTCCAGCTGCCGTCTCGTCGGGCGAAGCGTAGGGACCGTCCGTCCGTCGGCGGCACGCGAGGCGGTGTCCCCCGAACGCGAGGACGAGTCCCCGACACGCGGACCGACCGCCATGCCCGAACAGCCCGACGCCCAGCACCAGCGTCCCGCCGACGCCGACGACGCCACCGTGGCCGCGGCCGGCAAGGTCAGCGAGGCCTTCGAGTGGGTCGTCCGCGCCCGCGGTCGCCTCTACGACGTCCACCAGATGATCGGCCACGCCGACGCCCAGTTCGGCGAGGCGGTCGAGCTGCTCGAGCAGGCCGGCCATCCCGAGCTCGCCGCCGGGCTGCGCGACGACCTCGTCGGCCGCAACGCCCTGCGCGACCGCTGGACCTTCGAGGTCGTCGAGGACTTCGACGCCACCTACCACGAGGTCGCCGACCGGTGGGACCGCCGGGTCCGCGACGAGCTGATGGCGGGGCGCCGCCACGTCCACGAGGCCGAGATGAAGGCGGCCCGGCGCGCCGACGGTCCCCGCGACGACACCTGACCGGGTCCCGCGCGGGCCAGACAGGAGACGGCGCCACCGCCGTCGAACCACCCGAGGACCGTTCCTCGGAAGCCCACCGTGCCCCGTCGCGCCGCGTTCGTCCTCCTCCTGGTCCTCGCCACGCTCCTGGCGATGGCGTCGGGCGCCACGGGCCACCCCGCGGCGGCCTCCCCCGCGGACGCCCGTGCGGCCACCGCTGCGGAGGGCCCGTGCCATCGCCCCTCGTGGATCGCGGGCACCGTCGAGTACTGCGACGGGGCGCTCATCTACCGCGACTACGTCTACGACGACTACGGGGCCGACACGGGCGTGCCGTTCGCGTCGAGCGCCGGGAACCTGTCCCGTCCCGCCGGCGACGAGCGCTACCCGGCGGGCAAGGAGTCCACCGCCGACCTGATCGACCTCACCCTCGAGCTCGACGGGGACGAGCTGGTCGCGACCTTCGAGCTCAACGCGGTGCACGAACCCGACGACGCGCTGGTCGCGCTGGCCATCGACACGGACCCGGGGGCCGGGACCGGAGGCGGGCCATGGCCCGGCTTCGACGTCACCAGCGACGGCTGGGACGTGCTCGAGACGTTCGCCGACGCTGACCCCGACACCAACCTGGTCGCCGGGCGGCTGCCCGTCCCGCGCGGTCGGACGTGGCGCGTCCAGGCGGTGGCTGCCCAACCGGACGGCAACGTGATGAACGTGGCGTTCCGGGGGGTCAACGAGGAGGAGGCGGCCACACCGCAGGAGAACATCGCCGGCACCACCGACCACGGGAACTGGTGGGAGGACCGCCAGTCCGACGCGCTCGCACTCGGCGACATCTCCGCGTTCGGTGAGACGCTCGACCTCCGCGACCTGCGCCGCGGCACCACCCGGGCCGCCGAGGTGGGGCCCGGACTGCACGAGCGGGTCTACACCTCCGCCTACACGCTGCCTCCGGGCGAGGGCATGACCTACGAGGCCGTCCCGGGGCGCGGCGACGGCGGGGCGGTCCCGGCGTTCGCGCAGGACTTCCACTTCCTCGGTCGCTACCAGCCGTACGGGCTGTACCTGCCGGACACGTCGGGCCCCCATGGGCTGCAGTTCGTGGCGCACGGCTCCAACCAGAACCATGGCGCCTTCGTGAACCAGCCGGGGTTCACCTCGGTGTTCGCCGACGACCTCGACCGCGTCATCGCCGTCCCGCTGGCCCGCGGACCCAACGGCTACTGGAGCGACATCTCGGAACGGGACGGCCTCGACGTGCTGGCCGACGTGCTCGCGCACTACGACGTCGACACCGACCAGATGTTCATGAGCGGCTACTCGCAGGGGGGCTACGCCACCTTCCGCATGGCCGCGCTGTACCCCCACCTGTGGGCAGGCTTCATCACCTGGGTCGGGTTCACCGGCGACGCGGGCAACAACGCGACCGGACAGGGCGATGTCGGCCTCGTCACGGCCGGGGCGGTCGGCAACATGATCGACGTCGTCGGCAACCTGCGCCACGTCCCCGGCTCCATGGTGTTCGGTTCCGCCGACGAGCTCGTGCACCTGTCGAGCGCCGAGGCCATGGCGGACGAGTTCCGTGCGCGTGACTTCGCCTACCACTACTACCAGCACCCGACCGGCGACCACTTCCAGTTCGCCATCCTCGACGACTGGCGCAAGGAGGCCAACGACACGCGGGGCCTGACGCGCGTGCAGCGCCCCGCCCGCGTGACGTTCCGGACCGACCCGTGGTTGGGCAACCCGGAGTACGGGATCTCCCACGACCGCGCCTACTGGGTCCAGGACCTGCGCGGACGCGAGGACGGGCCGCTCGAGGTGGACCTGCTCTCCTCCGGCTGCGGAGGCGAGATCCCCACCGTGACCGCGGGGCGCGATGCCGGCACCGAACCGATCCCCTGGGTGTCCGACTTCCACGAGGTGACCGGAACGCGTCCCGTCGAGCAGGCGAACCGCATCACCGGGACCGCGACCAACGTTGCGTCGATGACCCTCGACGTCACCGACGCGTGCCTGTCCCCGGGACCGGTCGCCTACGAGCTGACGACCGACGGGCCCACCGTCGTGACCTTCAGCGACGGACGGACGCTCGCCCTGGACGGCGCCGGCGAGCGCACCGGCATCCTGCCGGCGATCACGTCGCCGACCCCGCCTGCCGCTGCCCCCGACGCCGACCGGCCGGCGCCGGGCCCGGCGGGCGAGCCGTCGCGTGAGCTGCCGGCGACCGGCGGCGTCAGCGCGCTGTGGGCCCTGGTGGCGCTGCTCGGGGCGGCGCTGGTCAGGGCACCAGCGGGACGTCGCGCCGGATGAGGGTCTGGGTGCGCTTGGGGCCGACCGAGACCCAGGTGATCGGGACCTGGGCCTGCTCCTCGAGCATCGCCACGTAGTCCTTGGCGGCCTGCGGCAGGTCGGCGTAGTCGGTGACCTCGGTGATGTCGTCGCCCCAGCCGGGCACGTCCTCGTAGACCGGCTCGGCGTGGTGGAAGATCGTCTGGTGCGGCGGGAAGTTCTCGTAGACCTTGCCCGTCGTACCGGTAGCCGGTGCAGATCTTCAGCGTGTCGAACTCGCTGAGCACGTCGAGCTTGGTGAGGAAGATGTCGGTGAACCCGTTGACGCGGTTGGCGTAGCGGGCCAGGACCCCGTCGAACCAGCCGACCCGGCGGCGGCGCCCCGTGGTGGTGCCGTACTCGCCGCCGGCCTCGGTCATGCGCTCGCCGGTCTCGTCGAACAGCTCGGTCGGGAACGGCCCCGCCCCGACGCGGGTGATGTAGGCCTTGGTGATGCCGATCACGCGGTCGATGTGCCGCGGCCCCACCCCGGCGCCGGTCAGCGCCCCGCCCGCCACCGGGTTCGAGGAGGTCACGAACGGGTAGGTGCCGTGGTCGAGGTCCAGCAGCGTGCCCTGGGCGCCCTCGAGGATGATGTGCTTGTCGGCCTCGAGCGAGCTGTGGATCAGCTCGGTGGTGTCGACCAGCAGCGGACGCAGCCGTTCGGCGTAGCCGAGGTACTCGTCGGCGATCTCGTCGACGCTCATCGGCAGCCGGTTGTAGAGCTTGGACAGCATCTCGTTCTTGAGGTCGAGCGCCGCCTCGAGCTTCTGCCGGAAGATCTTCTCGTCGAACAGGTCCTGGAACCGCAGGCCGACGCGCGATGCCTTGTCGGCGTAGGCGGGACCGATGCCGCGCTTGGTGGTGCCGAGCTTGGCCTTGCCCAGCCGCCGCTCGATGAGCATGTCCAGCTCGCGGTGGTACGGCATGATCAGGTGGGCGTTGCCCGACATCTTCACGCGGGCGAACGGGTCCAGGCCCTTGGCCTCGAGCCCGTCGAGCTCGCCGAGCAGCACCTGCGGGTCCACGACGACGCCGTCGGCGATGACCGGCGTGACGTGCGGGTACAGGATCCCCGAGGGGATGAGGTGCAGCTTGAACACCTCGTCCCCGACGATGACCGTGTGGCCGGCGTTGTTGCCGCCCTGGTAGCGGACGACGAGGTCGGTCGTGTCCGCGAGCAGGTCGGTGGCCTTGCCCTTGCCCTCGTCGCCCCACTGGGCGCCGACGATGATGGTGGCAGGCACGGTGTGCCCTTCCGCGCGAGGCCGGGACCGGCCGGGCACGTGCGTCGCGCACGTGGTGGGGTCCCGGGATGATGGAGGACGCGAGGTCCGTTGCCGCCGTGCTGTCGGCAACGTGCAGCCATGCTACCGGACGGCTCGCGTGCCCCGCGCGGTGGGGCAGCGCAGGCCCCGGCGGGTCAGGCGTCCTCGGGGCGCGGGGCGTCCTGCGGCGCGGCCAGGTCCTCCGCGTCCTCGGGCGCCCCGTCGGCCGCGGGGGCGGCGGCCCATGCCGGCCGTGGCCAGCACGAGCAGGCCGAGGCCGACCAGCACGGTGGGCCACACCCACTCGGTGGCGAGCACGTCGAGGGTGAGGCCGCCGGCCAGGGCGGCGACGGCGACGGCGACGCACAGGACGCCGGGGACGAACGAGAGCAGGTCGGTGGGGTGGGTCTTCATGGCGGGTCCTCCTGAGGACGAGGCGGTGGCGGTGGCGGGTCAGTGGGCGGTGGCGGACGGGGAGAAGCCGAAGTCGACGCCGTCGAAGGACTCGCCGGGCGGGACGCGGTCGCCGAAGGGGCGGTCGCCCTCGCGCAGCAGCGTGATCTGGCCGAAGGCCACGTCGACGTCGAGCTCGATGGTCCCGGCGCCCTCCTCGCCCGGGAAGGTCGCACTGCCCTCGAGCCCGCGGCCCTGCCGGTCGCCGTCGAACAGCTCGACCTGCCCACCGGTGACCGACCAGTCGACCTCCACCCGTGCGTCGTCGGGGACGACGACGGTGGCCTGGCCGAGGCCCACGCGGACCTCGGTGGCGACGCGCTGGCCGTCGAGGTCGAGGTTGCCGAGGTCGACGGTGAGGTCGCCGATGCCGAGCTCGTAGAGCGGCTCGAGGTCCGCGACGCCGGTGGTGCCGAAGGAGCGTTCGCCGATGCCCGACCCCAGGGGGATGTCGAGCTCGGCGGCGACCGAGCTGAGCACCAGGCCGGGCAGCAGGACCAGCACGGCCGGGAACACCAGCCACCGGGCGCGGCCGACCCACGTGCCGACGACGAGACCGGCGCCGAGCACGAGCAGGCCGACCGCGAAGGCGTCGTGCGCCGTCAGGTCCAGCACGTCGGCGGCGTCGAGGATCGCCAGGACGCCGACGGCGAGCAGCGCCGCGCCGATGGTCAGTCGCCCGAGCAGCGAGCGTTCACGGGGACGGGCCGGAGGCGGCGTCCAGCCGGGACCGCCCGGGCCCTCGGCGGGCGCGGTCGGGCCACCCGGACCGGAGGGCCCGACGGGAGCTGGCTGCGCCCCGCCGCTGGACGGCGCCGGGGGCGGGGTCCAGGTCGGCACGGTGCCGGTCGTCCCGGTCGTGCCCGCCCCGGCGGCGAGGGTGGTGGAGCGGGAGCGGCTGCCGTCCGAGCGCCACAGCGCGACGCCCGCCCCGACGAGCACCAGGGGCCACACGATCGAGCGGTCGGCCACGCTGTCGGCGATCGCCAGGGCCGCCAGGACGAACAGCCCGATGGCGATCCAGAAGGCCGGCCCACGGTCGCCCTCGCGGACGTCGACCGGGGCGGCGCCGCCGGCGACCTCGGGCGTCAGCAGCCAGAGGGCGCCGTAGACGATGATCCCGGCCCCGCCGGCGAAGGCCAGGACCACGAAGCCGATGCGGACGAGGACGGGGTCGAGGCCGAGCAGGTCGGCGAGGCCGCTGGCCACGCCGGCGACCACGCGATCGTCGGTGCGGCGGACGAGCCGGCGCGGGGTGGAGGGGGTGGACATGGCAGGTCTCCCTGGACGGGGACGATGCCCGGGACGTGCCCCGGGCGGTGGGGGACGCCATCGGTGGCGTCGTCATCTGCAGGCATCGTGCACCGCTCCGGGCCCGAGCCACCATGGGGGCCCACCCCGAGCCCACCCTGAGCCGCCCCGGGGTGCGCCCCGGCCTCGACCCGGCGCGAATTGACCGGTCGTGTGGGACCATGGCACACGTCACCGCCCCGAGGCACCCCGCCGCATGACCGCCCCCGACCCCGCCCCGGCGTCCCGCACGCGCTTCCTGCGCTCGCGGCGCGACCGCGTGCTGCGCGGCGTGGCCGGCGGGCTCGGGGCGCGGACCGGCGTCGACCCGGTGCTGCTGCGGATCTTCTTCGTGGTCCTGGCACTGGCCGGCGGGGCGGGGATCCTGCTGTACGGGATCGGGCTGGTGGTCTCCGACGAGCCCGGCGAGGACGAGGACCCGCCCGCCCGGCCGTTGGACCTGCAGCAGGCCGCCGCGGTGGGCCTGGTCGGGCTGGGCGTGCTGCTGATGCTGCGGGCGCTCGGGCTGTGGTTCGGCGACGCACTGGTCTGGCCCGCCCTGCTCGCCGGCATCGCGTCGGCGGTCATCTGGACGCGGGGTGGGCACGCCGGGGACCGGCGCCGCCCCGACGACCCGCTCGGCCTGACCGGGTCGCGGTCGGGCACGGCGGGGCGCATCGTGATCGGCGCCACGCTGACCGGCGCCAGCGCGCTGGTGTTCCTGTCCACCACCGAGGACCCGGTCGGGGTGCTGGCCCCGCTGGCCGGCATCACGATCGGCGTGGTGCTGCTGCTCGCCCCGTGGCTGCTGCGCCTGTGGGAGCAGCTCGGCCGGGAGCGCGACGAGGCCGCCCGTGCGGCAGCCCGCGACGAGGTCGCCGCCCACCTGCACGACTCGGTGCTGCAGACCCTGGCCCTGATCCAGCGGGCCGGGGACCAGCCGCGCCGCATGGTCACCCTGGCCCGCCAGCAGGAGCGCGAGCTGCGGTCGTGGCTGTACGGGGACCGCGACACGCTGGACCCGGCCACCTCGCTGGCGGCCGCGGTCGACGACCTGGTCGGGGAGGTCGAGGCCACCTTCGAGCTGGACGTGGACACCGTGGTCGTCGGCGACGCCCCGGTCGACGACGCCGTCACCGGGCTGCTGGCAGCCGCCCGGGAGGCCCTGGTCAACGTGGGCAAGCACGCCGGCGTGGTCGAGGCCAGCCTCTACGTCGAGGCCGACACCGATCGGGTCGAGGCGTTCGTCCGGGACCGGGGCGCGGGGTTCGACCCGGCGGCCGTGCCGCCCGATCGGCGCGGGCTGCGCGGATCGGTCCACGCCCGGCTGCGACGGCTCGGCGGTGGCGCCCACGTCGACGCGACGCCGGGACGGGGCGTGGAGGTCGAGCTGTGGGTCCCCCGCGCCGGCCGGCGCCCCGCCAGCGAGCCGACCGACACGCCGTCCGCCCCGCACGCCCCGTCCCCCGTGCCGCCACCGCCGCCACCTCCACCCCCTGCTGCCTCCTCCCCCACGCACTCGAGGACGTCATGACCGCCGGCATCACCGTGTTCCTGGTCGACGACCACAAGCTGTTCCGCACGGGCGTACGGGCCGAGATCGGTCAGCACGTCCACGTGGTCGGCGAGGCCGCCGACGTCGACGGCGCCATCCAGGGCATCCGCCGGACCCGGCCCGACGTGGTGCTGCTGGACGTCCACCTGCCGGGCGGCGGTGGGCGCGAGGTGATCGCCGGGGCACGGGCCGAGGGCGTGATCGACACGACCTTCCTGGCCCTCAGCGTCTCCGACGCGGCCGAGGACGTGATCGCGACCATCCGCGCCGGGGCGCGGGGCTACGTCACCAAGACGATCTCGCCGGACGACCTCGTCGACGCCATCCGTCGCGTCCACGAGGGCGATGCGGTGTTCTCCCCGCGACTGGCCGGCTTCGTGCTGGACGCCTTCGCGGGCGCCCTGCCCGAGGGCATGGAGGCCGTCGACGAGGAGATGGACCAGCTCACGAGCCGCGAGAAGGAGGTCATGCGCCACATCGCGCGTGGCTTCACCTACCGCGAGACCGCTGGCCGGCTGCACATCTCGGTCAAGACGGTCGAGACCCATGTCTCGAACGTGCTGCGCAAGCTGCAGCTCAGCAACCGCCACGAGCTCACGGCCTGGGCGGCCGGACGCCGCCTGCTGTGACCTGTCGCAGGCCGACCTCCTGTACAGGTTCAATGCAGGGAGTCCACCGGCCCATCAGGGTCGAACCTCGACAGAACCACCCAACGAACGGAAGCACGGGTGTCCGCGGAGTCCCCGCCCGAGAAGCCGACGACGTCATCGTCGGACAAGCGTGCCGCCCTGCCCATCGGCGAGGTGGCGCGCCGCACGGGCGTGGCCGTCGCGACCCTGCGGGCATGGGAACGCCGGTACGGGCTGCTCGACCCGCAGCGCACCGAGGGGGGCCACCGCCGCTACGGCAGCGACGACCTCGCACGCGTGCGCCGCATGCAGCAGCTGCTCGGGGACGGCTGGGGCGCTGACGCCGCCGCCCGCCAGGCCCGCGAGGACGCCCTGCAGGCCCTCGACGGCATCGAGGAACGCGAACCGCTCGACACCACGCGCGAGTTCCGCGTGCCCACCCCGCCGCCCGACGGCGAGGTCCGTACCGACGGCCACCCGACCGGTGTCCACACCCCCGAGGCCCCCCAGGGCCTGACGCCCGCCGCCTCCGCGATCGTCCGGCGTCTGATCGACGCGGTCAGCGTGTACGACGCCACCGCGGCCAACGAGGCCATCGACGACACCTTCGCCCGCTTCGACGTCGCGGCGGCCCTCGACCACGTGATCATGCCGACGTTGCGTGTGGTCGGCGAGGGCTGGGAGCACGACCCCGGCGCCATCGCCCGCGAGCACTTCGCCACCAACGCGATCCGCCCCCGCCTCATCCGCCTGCTGCGCAGCCCCGCCAACCGCGAGGCACCCACCTGCGTCGCCGCCGCCCCCGAGAAGGAGGAGCACGACCTCGGGGTGCTCGCCAGCGCCGTGGTCGCCGCCGACGCCGGCTGGAACGTCACCTTCCTCGGGGCGCGCACCCCCACCGGGGCGCTTCGCCGCGCCATCGAGGCCACCTCGGCCCAGATCGCGCTGGTCGGGGCCGTGCGCCGCCGTCCCGCCCAGACCTTCCTCGACGAGCTCGCCCGCCCGCTGCCGTGCGGCCTGGTGCTCGGCGGGGCGGGGTTCCGCGAGGAGGACCTCTACCGCGTCGAGGGCGAGGTCACCCGCCACCTCGGGGCCTACGCGACCCTGGCCGCGTCGCTGCGGTCGGTGGGCTGAACCGGACCCTCACCCGCCGGCCCGCCGGACCTCAGCGCGAGATGCGGAACTTGATCCGCACGTGCGTGTGGTACTCGGTGATGCGCCCGTCCTCGACCACCGCGGAGGTGTCGAGCACGGTCAGGCCCTCGACCCCGCGCAGGGTGTTGGAGGCCTCCTCGAGGGCCTTCTGGGCGGCATCGCGCCACGACTCGGTGGACACACCCACCAGGTCGATCGTCTTGATCACGGCCATGACGGCTCCTGACGCACTCGGACGCCGCACCGGACCCGGCGCGCCGTCGCGGGGTAAGCCTAGGACCGCAGGAGGAACACGACCGCCATTGCGACGATGCAGCCGATCCCGCCGGCCACGGCGGCCGGCATCCCCCACCGGTCGCCCTTGAGGTAGGCGGCGCTGCCGAGGATCATCGCGACGATCCCGAGCACCACCCCGTACCCGATGAGCACCGGGGACAGGACCGCGCACACCCAGGCCGCCACGGCCAACGGGCGACGCCCCGCCGGCGAGATCGGCGGGCCGTCCTGCATCCGGTCAGCGGTGTCGGGGTCCATGCCACGCAGGATAGGGGCGCGCAGGCACCACTACGGTTCGGGCCCGTCGACCCCCCCGGAGCGCACCGTGGCCACGTCCCGCCGCCTGAAGATGACCGACGAGGAGCTCGACACCTTCCTGGCCGAGGAACGGGTCCTGCACCTGGCCACGGTCGACGAGGCCGGCTGGCCGGCGGTGGTCCCGGTGTGGTTCGTGTGGCACGACGGCACGTTCTGGGTCTGGAACCTCGACCGGGCGTCGCGCACACCCCGTCTCGAGTCCGGGGACACGAAGGTCGGCGTGTGCGTCGACGGGGGCGTCGAGTACGCCGAGCTGCGCGGGGTCACCGCCCGGACCGAGCACGCCTTCGTCGCCGACGACGAGGTGCCGGTGGAGGTGCGCACGCTCCTCGGCGGCAAGTACTTCGGCCTCGACGGCCCGGTCGACCACGTCGACGACCACACCTGGTTGCGCCTCGACCCCGCCGAGACCCAGACCTGGGACTTCCGCAAGGTGTACGGCAGCTAGGCCAGCACGCGGTCGGCGATCCAACCGATCGCGTCAGCCGCCCGTGACGGGTCCCCGGACGGCTGCATCACGTGGCTGAGCACGACGCGGACCACCGTGTCGACGGCAGCATCGAGCTGGTCCTCGGCGAGGTCCACGTCGAACTGGCGGACGTGCTTGAGCACGACCTCCTTGGCGACCGACAGCAGCTCGCCGCTGTGGGTGGTCAGCAGCGGCAGCAGCTCGGTGTCGGTCCCGTGCGTGGCGGACACGACCGCGTGCAGCAGGGCGTTGCCGCGGGCATGCTCCAACACGTCCGCCACCGCGGCGCGGATGGCGGCGACGAGATCGTCGGGGTGGGCGGCGAACGCGGACTCGACCACGTCGAGGAAGCGGCGAAGCTCGTCGAGGATCATCGCCTCGGCGAGTGCGGGCTTGGCGCCGACCTCGTTGTAGATGGTCTGCCGGCTCACGCCGACGGCGTCGGCGAGGTGGCCCATGGTCACCGCGGTCCAGCCGTGCTGCGTGGTGAGCCGGACGGCCTCGCCGACGATGCGGTCGCGCAGCGTGCTCAGGACGCGCCCTCTCGCTGGAGCGGGACGAAGTCGACCTTCTCGCGCACCCCGCAGTCGGGGCAGCACCAGTCGTCGGGGATGTCCGACCAGGCCGTGCCGGCGGGGAAGCCCTCGTGCTCGTCACCCGCGTCCACCTCGTAGGTGTAGTCACACCCCGGGCAGCGCGCCGCGGCGACCCCGTCGTCGTGGTGTCGCGCCGACGAGTCCTGGACGACGCCGGGGACGACCGGGTCGGCCGGCGGCGGGTACATGGCGAGCACCTTCTCGCGCTTCGGCGGGTGGATGTTGGCGCGGCGGACGTCGCCGTCGAAGTGGGCGAGGACGCGCGGGTCCATGACCCGGCGCCACAGGGGCGGGAACAGGGCGAGGACGATCATGCCGGCGTAGCCGGTGGGCAGGACCGGGCTCTCCTCGAAGTCCCGGAGCGCCTGGTAGCGGCGCGTCGGGTTGGCGTGGTGGTCGCTGTGCCGCTGGAGGTGGTAGAGCAGCACGTTGGTCGCGATGTTGTTCGAGTTCCACGAGTGCGCCGGGACGACCCGCTCGTAGCGCTCGCGGCCGTTGGAGACGACCTTCTGGCGGAGCATCCCGTAGTGCTCCATGTAGTTGACGACCTCGAGCAGGGAGAACCCGACGACGGCCTGGATCAGCAGGAACGGCAGGATCCCGACGCCGAGCCAGACGACCATCGCCCCCCACAGGACGGCGGTCATCGCCCACGCGTTGAGCACGTCGTTGCCGGGGCGCACGGGGTGGCCGATGCGGCGGGCGTAGCGGCGCTTCTCGAGGTGCCACGCGGAGCGCAGCGAGCCGACGACCGTCCGCGGCCAGAAGGCGTAGAAGCTCTCGCCGATGCGCGACGACGCGGGGTCCTCGGGGGTGGCGACGCGGACGTGGTGGCCGCGGTTGTGCTCGATGTAGAAGTGGCCGTAGGCGACCTGGGCGAGGGCGATCTTCGACAGCCACCGCTCGTGGGACTCCTTCTTGTGCCCCAGCTCGTGCGCGGTGTTGATCCCGATGCCGCCGATGCAGCCGATCGAGATCGCCAGGCCGAGCCTCGCCGCGAGCGAGAGGTCCCAGGACCCGCCGCCGGCGATCATCCACATCGCCAGGACGAAGCCGGCGTACTGGATGGGCAGGAACAGGTAGGTCAGCCAGCGGTAGTACCGGTCCTCCTCGAGCTCCTCGATGACGTCGTCCGGCGGGTTCGACCGGTCGAGGCCCGTGAGCAGGTCGATGACCGGCACGATCCCGAGGATGACGACGGGCCCGAGCCAGAACCAGGCGCTCCACCCGGTCACCTCGTACATGCCCACCGCGGCGAAGGCCAGCGACGGCACGACGAGGCCGATCAGCCACAGGTGGCGCTTTCGATCACGCCACACCTCGGTCGACCCTTCGGGCACGGTTCCACTCGCGGCCATCGACATCGCGCTCTCCATCGCTGGTTCGTCGGCTTGACAGAACCATACGGGATGTAAAGCCAGTTGACAACCGGCGACGATGTGTAAAGCCCCGGACCCGCCCCGACGGACGACCGGGGTCCGGCCCCCTCGCGCCCCGCGAACCCCCGCACGGAGCCGGGTACGACCCCGACATCCGAGGAGATCGCCATGACGGACCACGACGCCGAAGAACTGAAGGGCACCGCCAAGGAGCTCGCCGGCAAGCTCGTCGGCGACGACGACACCGTGCGCGAGGGCCAGGCCCAGCAGGAACGCGCCGAAGCGGCCGAGGACGCCGAGCGCCTCGAGCAGCAGGCCGCCCAGAAGCGCCAGGAGGCCGCCGGCCACAAGGGCCAGCAGGTCCGCAACGAGGACTGACGCCGAACCGCCCCCCGCCCCGTCCTTTCGGACGGGGCGTTCGCGTGTCTAGGGTGGGGATCGGCGCACGGGGGTGACGCCGAGCACGGCCTCTCGCCTCCGTGTGCGTGACCGACCACACACGACGCACCGGGGCCCCGATGACTGCTGTCCGAATGCTCGCCGCCATTGCCGCACTGGCACTTGCCACCTCCGCCTGCTCGGCCGAGGACGTCGCCGAATCCGCCGCCGAGAAGGCCATGGAGCAGGCCGGCGGGGGTGACGTCGACATCGACAGCGACGGCGGCACCATCTCGATGTCGTCATCGGAGGGGACCGTCCAGATGGGGTCGGGCGGTTCGCTGCCCGACGCGTTCCCCGACGACATGCCGCTGCCCGAGGGCGACTACGAGGTCGTCAGCAGCTTCTCCCAGGAGGGCGGGGACGGCATCGAGCTGCAGGCGGCCCTGCAGGTCGAGGCGTCGGTCGACGAGCTCTCCGACTACTTCGAGCAGGCCCTGCCCGACAGCGGCTGGGAGATCGTCGACACGCGCGAGCAGTCGATGGAGGACCTGGACGTCGGTGACCTACTCCTTCGAGCGCGAGGACGGCCGGGGCGGGATCCTCACCATCACCCACGCCGGTGACGACCCGACCCTGGTCAACTACGGCCTCGGCACCACGTCGTAGCCGCGGCCGGGCATCAGCGCAGGAGCAACTCCGCCGTCGGGGTCGTCGACCGGCCCCGTGGCGTCGACCGTGACGGCGTCACCGTCGCGGACCTGCCCGTCGAGGATCGCCTTCGCGAGGCGGTTCTCGACCTCCTGGCGGATGACCCGCTTCAGCGGACGCGCTCCGTAGATCGGGTCGTACCCGCGGTCGGCCAACCAGGCCTTGCCGGCGTCGGTCACCTCGACCGTGATGTCGCGGTCGGCCAGGCGTGCCCGCAGCCGCTCGAGCTGGATGTCGACGATGGCGGCGAGCTGGTCCTTCGCCAACCGGTCGAAGATCACCACGTCGTCGATCCGGTTGAGGAACTCGGGCTTGAAGTAGGCCCGCACGTCGGCCATGACGCGGTCGCGCAGCGCCTCGGGTTCCAGCGTGACGTCGAGGATGTGCTGGCTGCCGAGGTTGCTGGTCATGATCACCACGGCGTTGCGGAAGTCCACCGTGCGGCCCTGCCCGTCGGTCAGGCGACCGTCGTCGAGCAGCTGCAGCAGGACGTTGAACACGTCCGGGTGGGCCTTCTCGACCTCGTCGAGCAGGATCACCGCGTAGGGCCGGCGGCGCACCGTCTCGGTCAGCTGGCCGCCCTCGTCGTAGCCGACGTAGCCGGGCGGGGCGCCGATGAGCCGGGCGACGGTGTGCTTCTCCTGGTACTCGCCCATGTCGATGCGGACCAGCGCCCGTTCGTCGTCGAACAGGAACGCGGCCAGGGCGCGGGCCAGCTCGGTCTTGCCGACGCCGGTCGGGCCGAGGAACAGGAAGGACCCGGTGGGACGGTCGGGGTCGGCGATGCCGGACCGGGATCGCCGGACGGCGTCGGCCACGGCCTCGACCGCGCGGTCCTGGCCGACCACCCGCTGGTGCAGGTGGTCCTCCAGCGTCACCAGCTTGTGGGCCTCGGTCTCGACCAGCCTCGCGACCGGGATGCCGGTCCAGTTGGCGACGACCTCGGCGATCTCGGTGTCGGTGACCTCCTCCTCGAGGAGGTTGTCGCCGCCGGCGCGCAGCTCGTCGATCTCGGCCTGGGCCCGGGCGACGTCGGCCTCCAGCTCGCGGGCGCGGCCGTACCGCAGCTCGGCGGCCTTCTGCAGGTCACCGTCGCGTTCGGCGAGCTCGGCCTGCTCGCGGACCTGTTCGAGCTGCCCCTTGGCGGTCGCGCAGGTGGCCGATGGCCTCCTTCTCGGACTGCCACCGGGCCTGCAGGCCGCCCATCTGCTCCTGCAGGTCGGCCAGCTCCTGCTCGAGGTCGGCCAGTCGTGCCTGCGCCGATTCGGAGTCGTCGGTGGCCAGCGAGATCTTCTCGATCTCGAGCTGCTTGATGCGCCGGTCGACCACGTCGACCTCCGGCGGCATCGAGTCGATGGAGATCCGCAGCCGGGCGGCGGCCTCGTCGAGCAGGTCGATGGCCTTGTCGGGCAGGAACCGCTCGGTGACGTAGCGGTCCGACAGCTGGGCGGCGGCCACGAGCGCGTCGTCGGTGATGCGCACGCCGTGGTGGACCTCGTAGCGCTCCTTGAGCCCGCGGAGGATGCCGATGGTGTCGAGCACGCTGGGCTCGCCGACCCGGACCGGCTGGAAGCGACGCTCGAGCGCGGCGTCCTTCTCGATGATGCGGTACTCGTCGAGGGTGGTGGCGCCGATCATGCGCAGCTCGCCGCGGGCCAGCATGGGCTTGAGGATGTTGCCGGCGTCGGCGGCTCCCTCGGCCTTGCCCGCCCCGACCATGGTGTGCAGCTCGTCCACGAAGGTGATGATCTGGCCCTCGGAGGCCTGGATCTCGTTGAGGACGGCCTTCAGGCGCTCCTCGAACTCGCCCCGGTACTTCGCCCCGGCGACCATCGCGGTCAGGTCGAGCTGGACCAGCTTCTTGTCGGCCAGCAGCGTGGGCACGTCGCCCTCGACGATGCGGCGGGCCAGGCCCTCGGCGATGGCGGTCTTGCCGACGCCGGGCTCGCCGATCAGCACCGGGTTGTTCTTGGTGCGACGGACCAGCACCTGGATGACGCGGCGGATCTCCTCGTCCCGGCCGATCACCGGGTCGAGCTTTCCCTCACGGGCCAGCGCGGTCAGGTCGCGTCCGTACTTCTCCAGGGCCTCGTAGGTCGACTCGGGGTCCTGCGAGGTGACGCGCTGCGCCCCGCGGACCTCCTTGAGCGCCCCGAGGATCGAGGTCCGCGTGACGCCGGCATCGGCCAGCACCTTGGCGACGCGGTCGGAGGACTCGGCCATCGCCATCAGCAGGTGCTCGGTCGACACGTAGTCGTCGTTGAGGCCGCGCGCCTCCTCGGCCGCCGCGTCGAGGACCTTCGACAGTCCCTGGGACAACCGGACCTCGCCGGAGGCCCCGTAGGCCGCCGACAGCCCGTTCATGACCTCGGCGTTGGCGTTGCGCAGGGAGGTCGGCGTGACGCCCAGCCGCTGGACCAGCGGAAGCACGATCCCGTCGGTCTGCTCGAGCAGCGCCGCGAGCAGGTGGGTGGGCGCGGCCTCCGGGTGGTGCTGGTCCCGGGCGATCTCGATGGCACGCTGCAGCGCCTCCTGCGACTTGCGCGTGAGCTTCTCGAAGTCCATGCCCCATCACCTCTGCGTGTGTGCGAACGTCGATTCGAAGGTACGACGCGCACCCGCTCCCGTGGCGGTTTCGCACAGGTCCCCACTGAGGCGAGGCTGCGCCCCGTCGGCACAGGCGGCCTGAGCCGGCGGGGCGCAACCTGGGGCTTCGGTCAGCCCGCCGGGACGACGCGGCTGGCGTCCAGCAGGGCACGGTCGCCCAGTGGGGCGTCGAGCTCGACCGTGACGCCCTGGATCGAGATCGCCTGGCTGTCGCAGCCGTCGGCCTCGGGGTCCCCACCGGCCTGGAGGTCGACCACGACCTCGGTGTCGGTCTCGGTGGTCTCGACGTGGTGGACCCAGAAGCACGGCGTCTCGCCGCCGCTGAAGATCAGGTCCAGGCGGGTGCCGTCGACGACCGCCTCCTGGATGAACAACGGGAACGCATCCGGGCCGGTGCCGTCCATCTCGACCATGCGGATGTCGGCGGGCAGCGCGTCGACCACGTGGATGTCCGGGGCGATGATCGGGTCGCCCGCCGTCGCCGAGGTCGGCGTCGACGCAGTCGGTGGTGCCGACCGGGCACATCCCGGCGGCGGCCCCACCGTCGGTCTCGCGTGGCGGCCGGCGAGCCCGGGGTGTCGGGGCCGTCGGCGCCGCAGGCGGCGAGCAGGAGCAGGAGGGGGGCGGTCGCCAGGGCGACACGGCGGGAGCGGAGGAGGGTGGACACGTCGGTGCCGTTTCGTTCTTCGCCGGTCGGTGCCGGTGGCCCGCCACGGTGGCGGTCTCGTCAGGATGGGACGCCGCGCTGCGGACCGACGGTTGCACGGCGTCCCAGTAGGGTCCCGCCCACACCCCTCACGCGGCAGCACCGGGAGACGACGTGGACGACGCACAGCTCGAGGCGATCCGCGCGGGCATGAGCCGCCCGTTCCCCTTCGTGGAGCGCACCGGGTTCGAGGTGGTCGAGCTGCGCCCGGGGTTCTGCCGGGCACGGATGCCGCTGGAGCCCAACGTCAACCACATCGGCACGATGTACGCCGGGGCGCTGTACACGCTGGCGGAGATCCCGGGCGGGGCGATGGCCCTGGCCACCTTCGACGCGTCGCGTTTCTACCCCGTGGTGCGCGACATGCACATCGACTTCCGGCGCGCAGCCCGAACCGACGTCGAGGTGGCCGTGGAGCTGGCCGACGACGAGATCGAGCGGATCCGGACCGAGGCGGACGAGCGCGGCAAGGCCGACTGGTCGTGGACCTGCGAGCTGACCGACGCCGAGGGCACGGTCGTCACGGTCACCGAGAACCACTACCAGCTGCGAGCCCACGGGACGTGACCGCCCCGCGGCCGTAGCCGCCGGTGTGGTTGACTCCGTGGCCGCACCCTGCCCTCGTGCCGTCCGAACGGCCCGTCCTCCGCGGACGGGGCGTCAGTAGATTGCTGCGCCGGCACGGCGCCGCTCGACATGGCAGGAGTGTTCGTGGCCATGGTCCTCGTGGTCGATGACGAACCGGACTACCGGTTCCTCCTCCGCATGCTGCTCCGCGACCACGACGTCGAGCTGGTCGAGGCCGCCAACGGCAGGCCGCCCTCGAGGTGATCGAGCAGCACCTGCCCGACGTCGTCATCACCGACCTCCACATGCCCGTGATGGACGGGCAGGAGCTCGTGGAGCGCCTGCGCGCCGAGGAGCGCACGCGCGAGATCCGCGTACTCGTCTGGAGCGCCGACCCGGACCGAAGTCTTCCCGTGGACGCGATCGTCCCCAAGCCGTACGGCGGGGACGCACTCGTGCGCCAGGTCACCCAACTGCTGGAGAGCTGAATGGACCGCGTGCCCACCGGCATCGCCGAACTCGACGAGATCCTCGATGGTGGCCTGCCCGCCGGGTCGCTCGCCGTGCTCGCCGGCCCGCCCGGCACCGGCAAGACGATCCTGGCCCAGCAGCTGGCCTTCTCCGCCTCGACGGAGGACCACCCGGCGCTGTACTACACGACCCTGTCCGAGTCGCACGCCAAGATGCGGCGCCACCTGTCGTCGCTGGAGTTCTACGACGCGAGCAAGCTGGACGGTGACGTGCAGTTCCTGCACGTCACCGAGCTGCTGCAGGGCACCGACGACGACGACCGCGGCCTCGACGCGTTCTTCGACGAGATCCTGCACGCCGCCTTCGACAAGTCCCCGTCGATGATCGTCGTGGACTCCTTCAAGTCCCTGCACCACTTCGTCACCGACAACCGCATGCGGGAGGCCGTGTTCGACCTGGCGTCCAAGGTGTCGCACACCGGGGCGCTGCTGCTGCTGGTCGGCGAGTACACCGAGGACGAGATCCTCACCGACCCCGAGTTCGCCGTCGCCGACGCGATCCTCGAGGTCAGCCACGACATCGACGGGCCCGTGGACCGGCGTTACCTGCGCGTGCGCAAGCTGCGCGGCAGCGCGTCGCTGATGGGCAAGCACGCCTTCCAGATCACCGACCGCGGCTACGAGCTCTTCCCGCGGCCCGAGTCGCTGGCACCCCGCCCGCCGGCCATCGGCGGGGACGCGGCGCGCCTTCGCCAACACCGTGCTCGACCGCATGACCAACGGCGGCCTGCCGCCGGGCGAGGCCACGCTGGTCATGGGACCGTCCGGCGCGGGCAAGACCGTGCTGTCCTCCGAGTGGGTCAGCGCGGGCCTGGCCGACGGCGAGCAGTGCCTGTACGTCTCCTTCGAGGAATCGTCCGCGCAGCTACAGCAGAAGGCCCGCACCTTCGGATGGGCGTGGGACGAGGCCGTCGAGCGGGGCGACCTCACGATCCTGCACGTCCCGCCGATCGAGCTGGACATCGACGAGCTGGCCCACCAGGTTCGCGAGCTGGTCGAGAACCGCGACATCAGCCGGGTCGTGTTCGACAGCCTCGGCGAGCTGGTCCCGGTCTCCAGCGACCTCGGACGCTTCCCCGGCTACATCTGGGCGCTCGCCACCACGATCACGGCCACCGGCAGCCAGCCTCATCTTCACGCAGGAGACGACCGCGCTCGGCCCGACCGAGGCCCGCTTCGCCAAGCTCAGCTACCTGTTCCACAACGTGCTGGTGCTGCGGTACATGGAGGTCGGCGCCGAGGTCGGACGCGCGCTCATGGTGCTGAAGATGCGCGAGAGCGACCACGAGAAGCGGCTCGCGTCCTACGAGATCAACGCCGACGGCTTCCGGGTCACCGGCGCCGTGGCCCACGCGGACGGCATCCTCGGCGGCCCGTCGTTGCGTGCCGGGGACATCGACGAGGTCCTCGACGAGGAGGAGTGAGCGCCGCGGGGTTCAGCCGGCGGTGCGTTCGGGGCTCTTGCGCGGCGCGCGCCGGCGCAGGCGCGGGTGGACCTCGATGTCGCGCGGACCGGTGGGCACCACCTCGAAGCGGTGGGACCGGTGGGCCGCCTCGACGTCGTCGGTGAGCCGCCCCGCCAGCGTGCGGACCATGTCCTCGAGCTCGCGGATGCGGCGCCGGGAGCCCTCGAGCTTCTCGCCGAGGTCCAGGACGACGCGGACGCCGGCGAGGTTGAGGCCCTCCTCCTGGGTGAGGTGGCGGATGAACCGCAGCCGGTCGATGTCGCGCTGCGAGTAGCGCCGGGTGTTGCCGGACGTGCGGGCCGGCTCGACCAGTCCCTCACGTTCGTAGGACCGCAGCGTCTGCGGGTGCATGTCGGCGAGGTCGGCCGCCACCGAGATCACGTACACGGGCTCGTCGTAGTCGGGACCGCGCTGGCCGAACCCGCCCGGCCGCGCGGGCGGCTGGGCGACGTCCTGCTCCTCGTTCTCGATGAACTGCTGCTCGGCCATGGGGGCGCCTTCCTCAGCCGTCGGCGCGGGCGGCGAAACGCCGTTCACGCTCGGAGGTGTCGTCGTGCTCGCGCAGCTGCTCGACCAGGGCCTTCTGGGCGCGTGTCAGCTTGTCGGGGACCTGCACGCGGACGGTCGCGAGGAGGTCGCCCGCACGTCCGTTGCGCGTCGGGGCGCCCTCGCCCCGCAGCCGGAAGGTCCGCCCCGTCGCGGTCCCCGCCGGCACCTTGATGGTGCGGTGGGCCCCGGCGGGCGTGGGGATGGTCAGCTTGGTCCCGAGGGCCGCCTCGGCGAAGGTCACCGGCACCTCCAGCGTCACGTCGTCGCCCTTGCGCCCGAAGATCGGGTCGGGTTCGACGTGGACCTGGACCAGGACGTCCCCCGCGGGGCCGCCGTTGCTGCCCGGGCCGCCGCGTCCGGGGACGCGGATCGTCGCCCCGTCGCGCACCCCACCGGGGATGCGGACCGTGACCTCGCGCGGCTTGACGGTCCGGCCGGTGCCCTCGCAGGTCGGGCAGGGGTCGTCGATCTCGCGGCCCGTCCCGCCGCACGTGGGGCAGGGCTGGGCGATCGAGAACGGCCCCTGGTCGATCGTGACCTGTCCCGCCCCGCCACAGGTCGAGCAGGTGTGGGGCTGGGTGCCGGGTTTGGCCCCACTGCCGTGGCAGGTGTCGCACGGGCCGTCACCGCGGATGCGCAGCTTGGTCCGCACGCCCGACAGCGCGTCGGCGAACGACAGGTGCACCTCGGCGCGCAGGTCGCGGCCCTTGGTCGGCCGGGCGGTGCGGGTCCGGCCACCCATGCCACCCATGCCACCGAAGGGGCTGCCGCCACCGCCGCCGGTGCCGGACTGCTCGAAGATCGTGCGCAGCAGGTCGCCGAAGTCGGCGCCGCCGGCACCGCCGCCGCCGAACGGGTTGCCGCCGCCACGGCCACCACCGGCGAAGCCTCCGAGACCGGAGGCACCCAGTCGCCGGATCTCGTCGTACTCCTTGCGAGTCGACTCGTCACCGACGACGGCGTAGGCCTCGCCGATGTCCTTGAACTTCTGCTCGGCGGAGGGGTCGTCCGGGTTGCTGTCCGGGTGGTACTGCCGGGCGAGCTTGCGGTAGGCCTTCTTGATCTCGTCGGTGGAGGCGTCCTCGTCGACGCCCAGCACGGCGTAGTAGTCCTTCTCGAGCCACTCACGCTGCGGCGCCATGGTCCACCTCCCTCGTCGTCCGTCTCGTCGTCGTCACGTCCCTCTCGGCTACTGCTCGACCACGACCATCGCGGCCCGCAGGGTGCGGCCACCGAGCTCGTAGCCGGGGCGCAGCACCTGGCTCACCAGCGGCTCGTCCCGGTCCTCGTCGGCGGGGACCTGCTGCACGGCCTCGTGCCGGTTCGGGTCGAAGGCGATGCCGATCTCGTCGATCCGGGTCAGGCCGAAGTCGGCCAGCACCCCGGCGAGCTTGTCGTGGACCAGCTGCACGCCCTTGAGGAAGCCGGGGTCGACGTCGCCCGCCGCCTCGATGGTGCGGTCGAAGTCGTCGAGCACGTCCAGCATCCGCTCGGCGACCTCGGCGTGCCCGGTGATCCGCTGCGCCGCGCCGTCGCGCATCATGCGCTTGCGGAAGTTCTCGAACTCGGCCTGCTTGCGCCGCAGCGCGTCGAGGTACTCGTCGCGCTCTCGCTGGGCGACCGACAGGGGGTCGTCGGCCGGGGCGTCGGTCTCGAGGACCTCGTCGGCGGCCTGTTCGGCGGCAGCCTCGGCGGGCTGATCGGCCGCGGGCTCCTCGGTGAGGCGCGTGGCCTCCTCGGTGGCGTCCGGGTCCTGGTGGGTCATTGCGGGAGTCCTGGTGGGTCGGGGGGTGACGCGCGAGCGGCCCCGGGAGGGGCCGGGGCCGCCCGCGCGTCGGCTTTCGGCCGTTCAGGAGGCGCGCACCTCGATGCGGCGCGGCTTGGCCTCCTCGGCCTTCGGCACGGTGATGGTGAGCAGGCCGTCCTTGTAGCTGGCCTCGACCCGGTCGGCGGCGACGCGGTCGGGCATGCGGACGGCACGGTGGAAGCGACCGAAGCTGCGCTCGACGCGGCGGAAGTCGTCGGCTTCCTTGTCGGCGTAGAAGCTGCGCTCGCCGGAGATCGTCAGGACGTTCTCCTCGAGGGTGATGTCGACGTCCTCGGCGGCGACACCGGGGAGCTCGACGACGAGCGTGAAGCCGTCCTCGGTCTCCTCGACGTCCAGTGCCGGAGCGAAGGCACCAGCCGTGGCCGGGGCGCGGGGCCCGTCGAAGACGTCACGGATCATCCGCTCGATCTCCGACTGGAATCCCGTGGGGTCACGGAAGGGGTTGGTGGATCGGGTCATCAGGGTTGCCATCGCGTCCTCCTTTCCGTCGCATCGCGGCGGCTTCCTGGTGGGGGTGGATCAGCTGGCGGCGGACTGGTCGTCGTCGCCCTCGTCGATGATCTCGGCGTCGACGACCTCGTCCTCGCCGCCGGTCTCGTCGGTCGGGGCGCCGGCGGCCTCGCCGCCCTCCTGGGGCTGGCTGTAGATCGCCTGCGCCATGGCCTGCGACTTCTCGACGAGCGCGTCCATCTTCGGGCGGATGGACTCGGCGTCGTCGGACTCCAGCGCCTGGCGCAGGTCCGTCAACGCCTGCTCGATCTCGGCCTTGACGGAGGCGTCGACCTTGTCGCCGTGCTCCTTCAGGGTCTTGTCGGTCTGGTAGACGAGCGTGTCCGCCTGGTTGCGCAGCTCGGCGGCCTCGCGGCGCTTGGCGTCCTCGGCCGCGTGGGCCTCGGCGTCCTTGATCATCTGCTCGATGTCGTCCTTGGGGAGCGCCGACCCACCGGTGATGGTCATCGACTGCTCCTTGCCGGTGCCGAGGTCCTTGGCGTTCACGTGGACGATGCCGTTGGCGTCGATGTCGAAGGTGACCTCGATCTGGGGCATGCCACGGGGCGCCGGCGGGATGCCGGTGAGGTTGAACTTCCCCAGCAGCTTGTTGTCGCTGGAGAACTCGCGCTCGCCCTGCAGGACCTTGATCTCGACCTCGGGCTGGTTGTCGTCCGCGGTGGTGAACACCTCGGAGCGCTTGGTCGGGATGGTGGTGTTGCGCTCGATCAGCTTGTGGGTGATGCCACCCTTGGTCTCGATGCCGAGGCTGAGCGGCGTCACGTCGAGCAGCAGCACGTCCTTGACGTCGCCCTTGAGCACACCGGCCTGCAGCGACGCACCGACGGCGACGACCTCGTCCGGGTTGACGCCCTTGTGGGGCTCCTTGCCACCGGTCAGGTCCCTGACCAGGTCCTGCACGGCCGGGATGCGGGTGGAGCCACCGACCAGGATCACGTGGTCGATGTCGCCCAGCGCGGTGCCGGCGTCCTTGATGGTCTGCTCGAACGGGCCCCTGACCTTGTCCAGCAGGTGGCTGGTGAGCTCGTTGAACTTCGCCCGGGTCAGCGTCTGCTCGAAGTGCAGCGGGCCGGCGTCGGTCGCCGTCAGGAACGGCAGGTTGATCGAGGTCTCCTGCGACGAGGACAGCTCGATCTTGGCCTTCTCGGCGGCCTCCTTGAGGCGCTGCAGGGCCATCTTGTCGCCCGAGAGGTCCACCCCCTGCTCGTTCTTGAAGGTCTGGACCATCCAGTCGATCAGGACCTGGTCCCAGTCGTCGCCACCGAGGTGGGAGTCACCGTGGGTGGCCTTGACCTCGAACACGCCCTCGGACATCTCGAGCACGGACACGTCGAAGGTGCCGCCGCCGAGGTCGAAGACGAGGATGGTCTGGTCCTCCTCCTTCTCGAGCCCGTACGCCAGGGCCGCGGCGGTGGGCTCGGCGACCAGGCGCAGGACCTCGAGGCCCGCGATCTCGCCGGCCTCCTTGGTGGCCTGGCGCTGGGCGTCGTCGAAGTAGGCCGGGATGGTGATGACGGCCTGGGTGACGTCCTCGCCGAGGAACGCCTCGGCGTCCCGCTTGAGCTTCATGAGGATGCGCGCGGAGATCTCCTGCGGCGTGTAGGACTTGCCGTCGATCTCCTGGGCCCAGTCCGTGCCCATGTGGCGCTTGACCGACCGGATCGTGCGGTCGGCGTTGGTCACGGCCTGGCGCTTGGCGACCTCGCCGACCAGGACCTCGCCGCCCTTGAAGGCGACGACCGACGGCGTCGTGCGCGCGCCCTCGGCGTTGGCGATGACCTCGGCCTCGCCGCCCTCGAGGGTGGCGACGACCGAGTTGGTGGTTCCGAGGTCGATGCCGACTGCGCGGGACATCTGGTACCTCCACGGGGTTGTGTCTGGGATGGCCTCTGTCCTCCAAGGTAACGTCCCTGCCGGCAGGTGCAATCCCGATGCAGGTGTCCCGCGCAGAGAACCTGCGCCAAAGCGACTCAGGTTTGCTCTACGGCATGAGCGCGTCGCGATGCCCCGGTGCCCGCACCCGGTCCCGACCCACGAGAACGGGCCCCCGCGGGGGCCCGTGCGTGTCAGTGGTGGTCCTCGCCCGGATCCGGGTGGTCCACCTGCTTCTTCCAGGGTCGCGGGATGGGACGGCCCCGGAAGGTGAGCCGTTCGTCGCCCCAGAAGTCGACCATCAGCACCATCGGCAGGAGGAAGAAGAAGGCGACCAGGATCAGCTGCCAGGCCTCCACGACGGCCTCCACGTTCACTCGGGGCGGGGTCCCCGCAGCCTACCGCCGGCCGACTCGTCCTCGGCAACCGCCCCCGGCTGCCCGTCCGACGACGTGGGATCGGTCGGCACGGTGAACCAGAACACCGACCCGCTGGACTCGCCGGGGTCGACGCCGACCCGACCGCCCATGGCGGCGACGTACTCGCGTACCAGTGCGAGCCCGATCCCGGTGCCGCGGATCGCCTCGGCCACGGCGGTGGGACCGCGCCAGAAGGGTTCGAACACCCGCGCACGGTCCTCCTTCGGGACGCCGATGCCCTGGTCCACCACCTCGACGCGCACCTCGTCCTCGGACGGGACCAGGCGGATCGACACGGCGGTCTCCGGGTCCGAGTACTTGCAGGCGTTGGAGACCAGGTTGACCAGCGTCCGGCGCACCAGCGTGGGGTCGACCTCGACCCACGTGGTGGGGACGTCGCGTTCGCCGTCGCGGCCCTCGAGGTGGAAGGCGACCTCGTCGACCACCTCGGCGACCAGCTCGCGCAGGTCCACGCGGGTCGGCTCGGTGGTCAGCTCGTGGCCGCGTTCCAGGGCGGCCACGTCGAGCAGCTGGTCGATGAGGCGCCGCAGCTCGCCGCCGTTGCCGAGGATGCGTTCGAGCAGGTGCTGCTGCAGCTGTTCGGGAATGGCCTCGGCCCGGTGCAGCAGCGTCTCGGCGTACCCGCTGATCACGGTCAGCGGGGTGCGCAGCTCGTGGGAGACCGAGGCGATGAAGTCCTGCCGGGCTCGGACCGACTGCTGCAGCTGGTCCACCAGCCCGCGCTCCAGCTCGAGCCGCCGGATCTGGCGCAGCGCGGAGGCGGCGAAGGCAGCGAAGGTCGCGGCGAGCTGGACCTCGTCGTCGAGGAACGGGGCGTGGGGTTCGGGCACGATCACCAGCGCACCGGGGGGTTCGTGCGCGTCGACCGGCAGGTCCACGACCAGGTCGGCCGTGCGTGGCAGCGGCCGTCCCCGCTCGCGAGCGTCGAGCCAGCGCAGCAGCATCCCGGGCTCGTCGACCTCGCCGGACCGGGCGGCGATCTCCCAGCCGTCCCCACCGCCCCGGGCGAGGGCGACGCCCCGCGCCCGCAGCAGGCGTCGGGCGGCGGTGACGATCTCCTCGACGGCGTCCTCGCGGGCGGTGGGTTCGTGGACCAGCAGGGCGAAGCGCTGGAGCTCGCGGTAGCGCCGTGCCAGGTCGTGCTGGTGGTGGGCACGGGCCACGACCGCCGGCAGCTCGGAGAGGTAGTCCGGGGACTTGACGACGTAGTCGACCGCCCCGAGTCGCAGGGCGTCCACGACCAGCTGCTGCGACCCCGTCCCGGTCACCACCACCGGCGCGGGGGCGTCGGGCAGCTCGACCACGGCTGCGAGCAGGTCGGCGCCCGACATGCGCGGCAGCTTCTGGTCGATGAGGACGACGTCGGCGTGCTGCTGGTCCAGACGCTCGAGGGCCTGCTCACCCGACCCGGCCGTGGAGACCTCGTACCCGGCACCCCGCAGGGCCCGCACGATCAGCATGCGGTGGTCGGGACTGTCCTCGACGACCAGCACGTGGGCAGGCCGCGACGCCAGGAGCTCGGGTCCCGGGTCGTTGGCCGCCATCTGCAGGCTCACTCCGGCGGTTCGGGGAGGGCCGCGACGACACCCCAGTACCGGGAGACGTACCCCAGGCCGTTGCGGATGTCGTGCATGCTGTCGGACTTGACCACGTACGAGTTGGTGCCCCGCGCGTAGGCCTCGTCGATGTCGTCCTTGCGGTCCGAGGAGGTCAGCACGCACACGGGGATGCGGTGCAGCTCGGGGTCGTTCTTGACCTTGCTGAGCACGTCCAGCCCGCCCATCCGCGGCATGCGCAGGTCGAGCAGCATGACGTGGGGCCGGGGCGTGTCCTCGTAGCGGCCACGCCGCTCGAGGTACTCCATGGCCTCCTCGCCGTCGGCGACCGAGGAGACCTCCAGGTCGACGTCGTCGATGCTGCGCAGGGCCCGTTCGATGAGGAAGCGGTGGTCCTCGTTGTCGTCGGCCACCAGGACACGCACGGTTCGGTTCATGGGGCGATGCCCTCCAGGGACGGGCTGGTTTCGGGGGTTCCGGCCGGGGTCGTCGGAGTGCACGGCCGTCGGGGGCAGGTCGATGTGGAAGACGGCCCCGTCGTCGGAGGCCACGGCCCGCATGGTGCCACCGAGGTGCTCGACCACACGCCGGCAGATCGCCAGCCCCATACCGGTGCCGCCGGGGCCTTCCGGGTCGAGGCGCTCGAACACCCCGAAGATGCGTTCGAGGTGCTCCTCGCCGATGCCGCGGCCGTCGTCGGCGACGACGATCCGCACGCCCCCGTCGGGCAGGGGCTCGGCACCCACGTGGACGGTGATCTCGTCGCGACCGCCGTACGCGGCGGCGTTGTCGAACAGGTTCGTGAACAGCTGCCGGGCACGCGTGGGGTTCATCCACAGCACGGGCAGGTCCTCGCGCTGGACGCGCAGCCCGGGACGGTGGGTCGTGACGTCCCCGGTCAGGTCGTCGACCAGCAGGCCGAGGTCGATCCGGTCGGGCATCACGTCCACCCGACCGACCCGGGACAGCTCGAGCAGGTCCCGGATCAGCGAGTCCATGTGCCGAGCGTTGACCTGCATCCGCTGGAAGATGTGGGTCATCTCGCCGGGCATGTCGTCGGCGTGGTCCTCGGCGAGCACGTCGAGGTAGCCCAGCAGTGCGATCACGGGGTTCTTCAGGTCGTGCGAGGTGGTGTAGACGAAGGACTCGAGCTCGGCGTTGAGGCGCTCGACGTCGTCGCGCGCGGCGCGTTCGGCCTCGAGCAGCCGCACCCGGTCCAGCGCCAGCTCGGCCAGCAGGGCCAGGCGGTCCAGGTGCTGGGTCTCGTCGGAGCCGAACACCGGCATGGTCGGGGCGACGACCATCTCGAGGTCGGTGCTGCCGATCGTGCGGTGGCGCACCTCCCGCACCGAGCGGGGCGCGGCGGGTTCCGCACCCGAGGCGGCCATGATCTCGCCGCCAGCGGAGCGCAGCACCACGCGGGGCGCCCCGAGCAGGGCCCGGACACCGGGGACCACCACTCCTGCCACGTCGTCGGGGTGCTGGGCGCCCATCAGCCCGACTGCGGCCTCGTACAGGCGGCGTTCGTCGCGCTCCCGCCAGGCCGCCTTGAGAAGGTTCGGCGGGGCGAAGCCGATCAGGAACAGGATGCCGAGTCCAGCCGATGCGATCTGGCTGACGGCCTCGGCGGTGGTCATGACGTCGGGGTTGCCGTCGTCGATGAACACCGACGCCACGATCAGCAGGCCCAGTCCGAAGGCAGCGACGGCGAGCACGCGCAGGCGGTTGCGCACGACGCCAGGCTCGCCCAGGGAGCCCCGCACGAGCAACCACCCGGCCGCGGCGTTGCCGCCGAACCAGTAGACGAGCACGCCGACGACCCAGGCTGTCAGCAACGGGCCGATCCCGTCGAGGCCCCCCTCGTCCGGCAACCTGGGCAGCACCGGCGGAATGCTGAGCAGCACGACGATCGTGACGACGTCGCCGATGCGACGCAGGCGACCTGCCCCGCCGACCACGACGTCGGCGAAGCGGAAGAGCATGTAGGGCGTCGCGAACAGCACCAGGATGAGCACCATCGAGACCGCGGTGCCCTGGGAGACGTCCTCCGGCAGCAGCGACACCAGGATGACGGCGGCGAGGGCGACGAACGTGGCCGCCAGCCACCACGTGGCGGGCGAGCGGTGGCGGCGCCACAGGCGCAGCGCGGCGACGCTGGCGAGTAGGAACGCCAGGTTGGTCACCCACGTGAGCGCGCTGCTCGCCGTCATGCCCGCCCTCCCCGGATCGGGCCGTCATGGTCGCGCATCGGGGCGCGATGTGCTGCCCCTTCCTCACGCCGCGTGCGATTTCGGTCACAGCAGGGCCTCGACGGGCCCCCACTGCACGCCTCCGACGACCCACCGCACGCGTCCGTACGGACGCCGCAGTGAGCATTGGGCGCACGTCGCGGTGCCACCCGGCCCATCACCCCCTTCCCGCCGGTCCACGCACGAGCACCACGATCCGATCGATGAGGGTGCGGTCGGCCGCCGTGACCTCGCCGGTGTCCCGGGCCAGGAAGGCGAACAGCCCCTCGAGGTCCACGCGCAGGTCGGGGCCGCACCGCATCGGGGACCACGGCGCCGTGCCCACGTCCACACCCGCGTGCTGGGCGGCGGCCGGCGACAGCGACCGCAGCAGCGCGACCACCTCGTCCTCGGCCGCGGCGGTCACGGGCAGCGTCGCCCCGCCGCAGGCCCATCGGACCTGCAGCCGTCCCCACACCTGGTCGTAGCAGGCCCACGCCGCCTGGCTGCCGAGCTCGTCGAGGTCCGCGCCGGTCTCTGCGCGGATCCCGTCCACGATCCGCAGGTGGACCTCCTCGACGCACGCCGCGTGGCCCGCCGAGGCCGACTCCTCGGTCAGCGCCCGCAGGAGCACACCCCGCCGCCCCACCATCGCCCGCTCGACACGGTCCACGACGGCGGCACGCACCAACGGCCCCCACCCGTCGACGAGGATCTCGGTCCAGCCGGTGTCGTCGTCGAAGGCCACGGTGCTCGCCGAGGGCTACGGGGTCACGAGGGTGACGACGTCACCGACGCCCGCCCCGATGCGGTCCAGGTACCCGCCCGGCACCTCGAGGACGTTGCGGTACGGCCCCGACGGCGGATAGGGGGGACACGGGTCGGACTCGCACGGCACGGCCTCGGCGACGTCCACGATGCGATCGTCCGCGCCCACGTAGGTGATGTCCAGGGGGACCAGCGTGTTCTTCATCCAGAACCCCCCGGTGCGGTCCTGGTCGTAGGCGAACCACATGCCGGCCCCGTCGGGCAGCTCGGGGACCTCCATGAGGCCGTGCTGGCGCTGCTGCTCGGTGCGTGCCACCCGGACCGCCACCGGGTGCGCGGTCCCGTCGGACGCCGTCACCTCGACCACGCCCGCCTCCCAGCCGTCGACGGAGGGGTGCAGCGGGGGAACGGCCGACGCCGACGACGTGGACGGTGGGGACGACGCCGCGGCCGAGGCCGAGGGGCCCGGTGTGGTGTCCGGCGGGGCCGTGGCCGCCCCGCACCCGGCCGACAGCAGGGCGAGGACGAGCAGCAGACTGGGGACGCGTCGCATGGCGGCACCGTAGCCGCGGGCCGGTCGCGCCCCGCCGCGCGTTGTTAGCCTCGCGGCCTGCGGACCACCCAGGAGCCTGCCGTGCCCGAACTCGCCGTCACCGCCATCGGTGCGGACCGCCCCGGCATCGTCGCCGCGGTCGCCGCGGTGCTGAACGAGCGCGGTGCCAACGTCGAGGACTCGGCGATGACGATCCTCGGCGGGCACTTCGCGATCGTCATGCTGGTGGAGGCCGCTGACGACGCGGCGGATGTCCAGAGCGCCCTCGCGGCGGCCACCGAGGGCTTCGGCCTGACCGTCCACGTCACCGAGGCGACCGGCGGGCAGGCCTCGGCCGACCCCACCCACCTGCTCAGCGTCTACGGCCCCGACCGCACGGGCATCCTCGCCGGCGTGACGGCCGCTCTCGCCGAGGTCGAGGCCAACATCACCGACCTCGAGACGCGGCTGCTCGGCGCCGAGGGCGACACCCCGGTGTACGCCATGGTCATCGAGCTCGTCGCCCCCGACGGCCACGACGCGGTGGCCTCCGCGGTGGCGGACGCGTGCGAGGCCCTCGGCGTCGACCACACGCTGCGGGCCATCGAGGCGGAGACCTACTGACGAGTGAGCCGAGTCCGGGGAGCTTGCTCACCGAGGCGAGGCGATCGAGTCAGGCGAGGAAGGAGCCACTGAGGTGCCGGTCCGTCCTGTCCTGCCCTACCCCGCCCGCGTCCTGAAGGGACTGGCGGGCCCCGTCGGCGAGATCGGTCCCCGCGAACGGGGCCTGGCCGACGACCTCGTCGACACCATGTACGACGCCCCGGGGTGCGTCGGCCTGGCCGCCCCGCAGATCGGCGTGCCCCTGCGCGCCTTCGCGCTGGACGTGTCCGTGATGCGCAAGCCCCCGGCGGGCAACCACGGGCTGGTGGTCCTGTTCGACCCGGAGCTGCTCGTCGCCACCGGCTCCGACCTCAAGCGGGAGGGCTGCATGTCCGTGCCCGACTGGACCTGCGACGTCCGCCGCGCCACCGACGTCGTCGTGCGGGGCACCACGCCCGACGGCCAGCCCCGCGTGGTCGAGGCCGGCGGGTTCGAGGCCCGGGCCCTGCAGCACGAGCTCGACCACCTCGACGGCCTGCTCATCCTCGACCGCGTCGCCTCGGCCCGCACGGACGTCTTCCGCCGCAAGCGCTACGCGAACAAGGGCGAGCACAACAAGTGACCGCGGCGCCGTCCGGACGCTCCGCGACATCGCGACCCACCCGCAGCCGGCCGTTCGCCGCGGGGTGACCGCGGTGACCGCGGCGCGTTGGGCGGGGCTACGGGGCGAGGGCGCTCGCGAACGGCAGGTTGCGCAGGACCCAGAACACCGGGACGGCGACCGCGATGGCCACGCCGAGCCAGCTGGGGACCGCCGGCGGGGCGGGGCGGCGGCCGAGCGGTGGGCGAACCAGCCCGCCCAGGCGAGGACCAGCAGCGGCAGCAGGACGACGGTCAGGACGTTGAGGTCGATCGCCGTGAGCAGGTCGCCCCGCGTCAGGGCGTGCAGGGCCCGCAGGGTGCCGCAGCCCGGGCAGTACAGCCCGGTGATCGCCAGGAACGGGTCCGTCGGGTAGTGGCCCGGCTGGTTGGGGTCGACCACGGCCACCACGGCGAGCCCCGCCACCGCGACCGCCCCGACCGCGGCCGGCGCGAGCCACGGGGCGCGCGCCGTCACGCGGGTGACGGGCGCGCGGACGGTGGCCGGGACGAGCATCAGAAGTTGCCGGAGTAGTCCACGACGGCCCCGAACACCCCGAGCACGAGGAACCCGAGGATCACCACGACGCCGATGCCCACGGACACCAGCGTCCAGATCCTGGCGATGCGGGCCTTCTCGCGCGCGGTGGCGACGTCGCCGACGTTCTTGGCGGAGTTGGCCTGCGCAGCGAACACGATCCCGACCACGCCCGCCGGCAGGCAGCACAGCACGGTGGCCACGATCGACTGCCACAGCCAGGTGTTGACGTCGCCGGCCACCGCGCCCTGCGCGGGCTGGCCCGCGGACCAGCTCTGCTGCTTGGCCGCCCCAGGCGGGTTGCGGGGCCCCGCCGCCCTCGAGCGGGGCGCGGTGCTCGGTCCACTGCTGGCCGTCCCAGTAGCGCTGCTGCCCCGCCTGCTCGGGGTCCGGGTACCAGCCTGCCGGAGTGTCTGCCATCCCGCGCCCCCTGTGTGGTGTCGTCGCGCCGGGTCGATGC
>CAWCLK010000027.1:0-23232 GCA_963796225.1 uncultured bacterium | reverse complement strand
CATCCCGACGCGGTGGCCGATGCCGTCCGGGCCATGGTCGAGCACGTCGGCGACGGGACGTGACGGACCGGGCCGCCGGGCGGGACCGGGTCCTCGACGCCGCCCGGGCCACGGCGATGCTGGCCGTGGTGCTCGGTCACTGGCTCGTGCTCGACCTGCAGCGGGGCGCGGACGGCGCGCTCGTGGCGACGGACGTGCTGGCCCGGGTGCCAGCCCTGCAGCCGCTGTCCTGGCCCTTCCAGGTCATGCCGGTGTTCTTCTTCGCGGGCGGCGCCGTCGGCTTCCGGTCGTGGCACCGACACGCCGCGGCGGGAGCGACGGCCAGCGCCTGGGTGGCAGCGAGGCTGTGGCGCCTGCTGTGGCCGACCATGCTGGTCACGGTCTTCTGGGTCGCGGTCACCCAGGTGGGCGCGCACCTGCTCCACGTGACCCCGGACGTGCTCGACGCGACGCGGGGGATCGCGCTGGTGATCTGGTTCCTCGCCGCCTACGCCGTGGTGATCGCCCTCGTGCCGGCACTCGACGCCGGGTGCCGGCGCGTCGGCATCGTGGTGCCGATCGGGCTCGCCGCCGCTGCCGTGGTCGTGGACGGCCTGGCGGCCGCCACCGGCTACCAGTCCTCGGCCCGGCCGAGCTGGGTCTGGGTCAACTACCTCACCGTCTGGGGCGTGGTCGTGTGCCTCGGTCGCTGGTGGCCGGCCACCCCCCGCCCCCGTGACCGCCGCCGCGGCCTCGCACTCGCCTTCGGGGCCGGGGTGGTGCTCGTCACGGTCACGACCCTCGGGTGGTACCCGGTGTCGATGGTCGGCGTGACCGGCGTGGCCCGATCCAACACCCTGCCGCCGACGGTCGCACTGCTGGCGCTGGCGCTGGTCCAGGTCGGCCTGCTGGTCGCGGCGCGGCCGGTGCTGGACCGCTGGCTCGCGTCGCCGCGGGTCTATGCCGTCGTGGCGGGTGTCGGGGCGCGGGCGATGACCGTGTACCTGTGGCACCTGCTGGCGGTCGCGGTGCTGGCCGTCGTCGCGGTCCTGCCCGGGTGGTGGCCGGCCAGCGCCATCGGGTCGTGGCGGTGGTGGGGACTGCGGCTCGGCTGGGTCGTGCTGGCCGCGACGCTGACGGTGCCGGTCGTCCTGCTCGTCGGACGGCTCGAACGTCCCCCGGCCGTCCCGCTCGCCACTGCCCGCGCCCGGGTGGTGCCCGCGGTCGTGCTCGCCGTCGTCGGCTGGGCCGCCCTGGCCATCGTCGGGTTCCACCCGGCTGGGATGCCCGCGGGCCTGCCGCTGCTCGCCATCGCCGCACTCGCGGTCAGCGCCACCCTGCTCGTCGTCGGGCCGATCGGCCCCCGCATCCGGGCCGTCCGTCCCCTGACTCGCCGTCGCGCGCTGTGACACGGTGTCACTCGTGCTCGAGTGTCGAGTTCGGGGGCTGAATGACGAGGACCAGCAGGTGGGCGAGTCGTCCGACCCCGCGCCGTCCCCACCTGCCCTCCCCGAGGTGCGGGTCGACGGGGTGGCGCATCCCCTGGCGCTGTCGGCGCAGCGCTTCGAGGCGCTGATCGAACACGCGTCGGACCTGCTGCTGGTCGTGCAGCCGGACGGACGGATCGGGTACGTCAGCCCGCCGACCCGCCGGTACGTGCCGGCCGGGGACGAGCCCGTCCACGCCCAGGACCTGGTCGACCGGCTCCACCCGGAGGACCTCTCCACCGTCGCCCGCGCCTGGGACGAGGTGCGAGGTCGCCCGGGCGCGGTCGCCGAGCTCCGCGCCCGTGTCCGGCGCGACGACGGGCGACTGCGCACCCTGACGGCGACCCTGACGAACCTCGCGACCATCGGCCCCGTCGGGGGCATCGTCGTCAACGCCCGGGACGTGAGCGACGAGCTGGCCGTCCGGGCCCGGTACGACGACCACCTGGTGCGCGACGGGCTGACGGGGTTGGCCAACCGACCGGCGCTGCTCGACGACCTGCGTCACCGGTGCGCCGCAGGCGACGGGTCGGGGTTCGGCCTGGTGCTCGTCGACGTGATCGGGATGGCGGGGATCAACGACCGCATCGGCCATCTCGCCGGTGACGTCCTGCTGCGCATCCTCGCCGAACGACTGCTGGACCGCGTCGGGCCGGGGACGTTCGTGGCCCGAACGTCGGGGGACGAGTTCGCGATCGTCGTGCCCGACGTCGCCACCCCGGAGGCCGCCCTGGAGGTGGGGACTCGGGTGGCCACCGCCATCGACGCCCCCATGGGCCTGCCCGGCGGCGGGACCGTCACCCTGCAGCTCCGGGTGGGGGTCGCGTGCAGCACGCAGTCCGACGGCACCCCGGGCGGACTGTTGACCGACGCGGACCTCGCGCTGAGCGACCTGGCCGCCACCCACGAGCCCGGCGTGCGGGTGTGCGACGACCGGCTGCGCGACCGCCGTCATCGTCGCCTCCAGCTCGACCACGGACTCCAACAGCTGGACGTGCTCGACCAGCTGACCCTGCAGTACCAGCCGGTCGTCGACCTTCGGACCGGCCGCATCCGCGGCCTCGAGGCACTCGTGCGGTGGCACCACCCGGAGCTCGGGCTCGTGGGTCCGGGGGAGTTCGTCCCCGTGGCGGAGCGCTGCGGGGCGATCGTCCCGATCGGTCGGTGGGTGCTGCAGGAGGCGACCCGGCAGCTGGCGAGGTGGCATCGCCAGGGCCTCGCCACCGACCTGTGCATGGCCGTCAACGTCTCGGCGCGCCAGCTGCTCGACGTCGACCTCCCGGCCTCGGTCGCTGCCGCCATCGCCGGTGCCGGGATCGCCCCCGAGCACCTGTGCCTCGAGGTCACCGAGACCGCCGTCGCCGACGAATCGGAGGTGACGGGCGCCGTGGTGCGACAGCTCGCCGCCCTCGGCACACACGTCCACATCGACGACTTCGGGACCGGCTACTCCTCGTTCGCCCAGCTGCGGCGCTTCCCCTTCCACGGCCTCAAGATCGACCGCGCGTTCGTCTGCGACCTCGGCCGGGACGCGACGACCGAGGTCATCGTGGAGGGGGTGCTCTCGATCGGCCACGCGCTCGGCCTGCAGGTCGTGGCCGAGGGCGTCGAGACCGAGACCCAGCGCGACGTGCTGATCGGCATGGGGTGCACCCGGGGCCAGGGCTACCTGTGGTCGCGCCCACGGCCGCCCGACGCCATCGCTCGGCTGCTCGTCGAGCAGGCGAAGGTCGGACGGACCCCGGTGGGCGTGACCCCCTGACGACGTCGGTCCGAGGGCACTACCTGTCCCAGACCGTCCGCAGCTGCTCGCGCGCGGCCCGGACGTGCTCGTCCGCGTACGTCGACGGTGTCCCGCCGTCGGTGACGACGTCGATGGCGTCGGCGAGCTGTTCGATGGCCGCGCCGAGTGCCCGGAGCTGAGCCGGGGTGACGACCGGCGCCGGGGCGTCGGCCGGCACGTTCGGCGTCGGCGAACCGGGAAGGGCGCTGGCAAGCGTGCGACGCGTCATCTCCCACCTCCAGTCCTCACCGATCACGGTACGACCGGGCGGGGCGGCGGACCATGGCGACACGGCCCGCAATGTCGGGACCTGTGCCCCTGCCCGTGGGGACGGGGAGGGAATCAGGCCGTCCGGCTCTGTCCCGGGACGGCCGGAACGGCGGAGAATTCAATCGAGACGGAGGTGACGACATGCGCTTCGTCTGGATGATGCAGATCGCCCTGGTCTCTCGCCCCGTCGGTCATCACCGCCTACGCCGTCCGCCACGACCCGCCGCGAGCCGTCCGGCGTGCTGCGTTGGTGCCTGGCCGCCCCGGTGCTGCTCATCGGGGTGCTCCTGCTCGTCGCGGACGCACCTCGGCGCCGGACGCAGGTACGCGGGGTCCCGCCACGGCGGGCGGGGCGCGTGACCGGTCCGCCCCGGCCCGTGCACTGAGGATCACGACCCGGCGGCGTGAGCGGTCGCCCAGTCGAGCGTGGCGTCGACGACCTGGTCCAACGCGCCGGGCTCCTCGAAGAGGTGGGTCGCGCCCGGCACGACGACCAGGTCGGCCGGGCACCGCAGCTGGGCGGCCGCGCGTCGGTTGAGGTCGAGGACCTGCGTGTCGGCCCCGCCCACGATCAGGCGGGTCGGTGCGGTCACCTCGCCCAGTCGGTCGCCGGCGAGGTCGGGCCGTCCGCCGCGTGACACCACGGCGGCGACCCGGTCGCCGAGGTCGGCGGCCGCCAGCAGGGCGGCGGCCGCCCCGGTGCTGGCCCCGAACAGGACCAGTGGCAGGTCCGCCAGCTCGGGGCGTCCGGTCACCCAGTCCGCCACGGCGACGAGACGCCGCCCGAGGTGGGCGACGTCGAAGACGTTGGCGCGGTCGCGCCCCTCCTCGGCGGTCAGCAGGTCGAACAGCAGCGTGGCATGGCCGGCGTCGGCGAGCGCCCCGGCCACCGCCCGGTTGCGGGGGCTGTGGCGGCTGCTGCCGCTGCCGTGCGCGAACACGACCAGGCTGGTGGCGTCGGTCGGTCGCGTGATCGTGCCGGGCAGCGACACGCCGTCGACGTCGAGGGTGACGTCCTGCGACGTCCCGTCTCCGTGATCGCCCGCCCCGCCCGAGCGGGCCGACTGCAGGCCCGCCACGACCTCCTCGTCGGCGACCTGGTGGAAGTCGTCGTAGTGCGGCCCGATGGCCTGGAACGGCGTCGGCGAGGACAGGCACACCACCTCGTCGGCCAGCTCCTGCAGCTCCTGGACCGCCGACCGGGGTCCCACCGGCACGGCCACGACGATGCGCCCCGCGCCCCGTTCGCGCAGGATCCTCACGGCGGCGCGGATCGTGAACCCCGTCGCCACCCCGTCATCCACCACGATGACGGTGCGCCCCGCCACGTCCACCCCGGGGCGGCCGTCGCGGTACCGCTCGATGCGCCGGTGCACCTCCTCGGTCTCCCGCTCCGTCACGTCGGCGAGGTCGGCGGGCTCGATCCCGACCTGGTCGAGCAGGTCGCGGTTGTAGACGGTGGTGCCCCCCTCGCCGACGGCGCCGACGCCCAGCTCGGGCTGGCCCGGCAGGCCCAGCTTGCGCACCACCAGCACGTCCATCGGGCAGGCCAGGTGGTCGGCCACCTCCGCGGCCACGGGCACCCCGCCGCGCGGGAGCGCCAGCACCACCGGGTCCTCGCCGCGCAGGTGGTCCAGCACCTGGGCGAGCCGGCGGCCGGCGTCGTGGCGGTCACGGAAGCGCATGGCGGGCACCTCTCGACGGGCGTCCATGGCCCAGCGTGGGCGCCAGCTCACGCCGTGCCACCGTACGGACGGGAGGCTGTGGGACCGCCCGGTGGTGCGCCGTCGGCCATCTCGACCCACGGCGCACGGCCTGTCACGCGCGCGTCACCGGGATGCGCGCCGGTCCCGAGGTCTCCTCGGGCTCGGCGACGGGGACCTCGACCTCGAGGATCCCGTCGTGGTAGGTGGCGGTGACGTCCGTCTCCGTCGCGGTGGATGGCAACGGCACGCGCCGCATGAAGGAGCCGTACCGGAACTCGGAGCGGGTGTGTCCCGACTCCGTGGTCTCCTCATGCTGCTCGCGGTGTGCCCGGATCTCGAGCGCCCCGTCCACGACCGTGATGTCGATGTCCTTGTCGGGGTCCACGCCGGGCAGCTCCGCCCGGATGACGACCTTGTCGTCCTCGTGGCGTTCCTCCACGCGAATCCGGTCCGCGTCCAGCAGGCGGGACAACTCCGGTGCGAAGCGACTCTCGAACAGGGTGCTCCAGCCGGGCCACTCGTCCGCCAGCCGGGAGAGTGACGTGGATGATGTGGGTGTCATGGGTCGACCACCTCCTGGCGAGCCGTCGAGGACGCCCTGGCTGGACCGCCCACGCGGCTCGAATCACCTGACGTTCGAGCATCCGCCCGGAGGCCGACGCGGAACAGGGCCGTTGGGCCCAGCGCCCGGGCCCGAGGGCACTGGCGACCGGGGCGTCGGCGGCCCACGATTCGGGTGTGGCCGCCACGAGGTGTCTCCATGACGCGCACCCTGACTCCTCCCACCCCCCCGCCCGCGCGCGCCGCCGCACCGGCAACCTGGGACGACCTGGTTCGCCGAGCGGTCTCCGAGGGCATCGTCTCGACGGACCAGGCCGCCGCGCTTCGCGGCCTCGCGCCGGCGGCAGGACCCCCCGTCCCCGGTGGGCGCGGTCGCCTGCGCGCCTGGGTCGCCGAGGCGCTCGGGTACGTCGGGGCGGCCCTGGTCCTGGTGGCCGGCATGGTCACCGTCGGCCAGTTCTGGGCCGAGCTGGCGCCCTGGGCGCACGTTGCGCTGGCGGGCCTGCTGGCCGTCGTGCTGCTCGCCGCCGGGGCCGTGGTGTCCGGTGAGCCGGGCACTCCCCTCGGACGGCTGGGCAGCGTCCTGTGGTTCACGGGCGCCGGGGCGGTCGTGGGCACCAGCGCCCTGGCGGCCACCGAGCTCGCGGGCCTCGAGGACGCCGCGTCCGGCGTGGCCGCCTTCGCCCCCGCCACCGCCGTGGCCGTCGTGCTGTGGTGGCGCCGGCGCCGCGCCCTGCAGGAGGTCGCGGTCGTCGTCGGCCTGATCGGCACCAGCGCCTCGCTGCTGGGGATGGCCGACGTCGAGATGGGGGACTGGGGCGGCCTGCTCGTGTGGGCGATCGGCGTGGCGTGGCTGGCGCTGGCCTGGGGTGAGGTCGTCCAGCCCGCCCGGACGGGGCGGGTCGTGGGCGCCGCCGTCGCACTGGTCGGTCCGTTGATGGCCTTCGGGGCGTCGGGTCGCTGGGGTCCGGTGCTGGGTGTCGTGACCGCCGGGGCGCTGGTCGCGGCCAGCGTGCCCGCCCGCGAGACCGTGATGCTCGGCCTCGGCGTGATCGGGCTGTTCGTCTTCGTGCCGAACCTCGTGTTCGAGTACTTCGGTGACGAGCTCGGCGCGCCCATGGCGCTCCTGCTCAGCGGCGTGGTCCTGCTCGGCGTGTCCCTGTGGATCGCCCGGTCGCGTCGCGGCACCGACGGGGAGACGTGACATGGCCACCCTGACCGCGCCCGCCCCGACCTCACCCCCGACGTCACCCCCGACGGCAGCCCCGACGTCGCCTGCCTCGGCGCCCTCGCGCGACCGTCGCACGGCCGTGGCGATCACGAGCGCGGTCGGGGTCGTCGCCGTGGTGGTGGGGCTGATCGTGACCGTCGGTCGCGTCCCGCTGCCTGTGATGCCTGCCCTGGCTGCCGATCCCGACCCGTCGATCCCCGGCACCGTCGCGTTCCTGCACGGTGACGGGGACCGGTCGTGCCTGAGCCTCGTGGCCGCGGGCGGCGGTGAGACGCTGGACCTGCGTTGTGGGTCCTGGCAGCCCGACGCGCTGGCGTGGACCACCGACGGGCGCCTGGCCGTCTCCAGCTGGGATCCCGCCCCGGTGGGGGCCGGGGACCGCGCGGTCACGGTGATCGACCCCGTGACCGGCGAGGAGTGGGGGTGGGCGGAGGTCAGCTCCGAACGCTGGGCCACCGACCGGTTGGTTCGCGAGGACGGGTCCCGTCTCGTCGTCGATCCGTCGCGTGACGGGACCGTGACGCTGCGGGTCCGGGCACCCGACGGTGCCGGAACCGAGCTGGTGCGCCTGCAGGGCCCGGCGGACTACGGACTGATCTCCGCGCAGTGGTCCCCGGACGGCCAGTGGGTCCTCGGGGTCGACACCCGCGGCCGCCTGTTCGTGCTGGCCGCCGACGGCGACCCGGGGCCGCGCCTGCTCGCCGAGCTCGGGGGTTGGGAGGCCCGCTGGGTCCTGCCCGCCTGGTCGATCGACGACGTCGCGGCCCAGCGCATCGACCTCGGTGTGCTCGCCGCCCCGCTCGGGGACGGGGCGCGATGATGGCGACCGTGCCGCGGGCCATGGTCGGTGCCGCTCTGGGCCACGCGCTCGGCGCCGTGGTCGGTGCCCTCTTGCTGGCCGGTCCCGCCAGCCGCCTGTCCACCACGACCGTCCTCGTGCTGGTCCACGTCGTGGCCGACACGGGCGCCGGCCTCGGGGCGCTGCGGGGCGCCGGTGCGCCGGCGGGGCGGTGGCCGGTCGTGGCCGGGGTGGTCGGTACCGGGGCGCTGGCCTCGGCCGTCGTGCTGGCCCTCGCCGGCCCCGCCCCGGCCTGGCTGCTCGTCCGTGCCGCGGTGGTCGTGGTCATCGCCGGAACCTGGGCCGGATTCTGGGCTGCAGCCCAGAATCCGTTGCCCCCTTCGCCCCGGCGGCGGGGCGGAGACGGGGTTCCTGGGACGGAACCCAGAATCCGCCAGCGTCAGTCGGGGCGGACGGCGTCGAGGTCGACGAGGGTGTAGCCCGCGTCGCGGATCCGGCTGATGACCTCGGGCAGGGCGTCGGCATCGAGTGTCGACCCGTCGTCCGGGTTCGACCCGACGTGCATGAGGACGATCGCGCCGGGGCGTAGGCCGGCCATCACGCGGTCCACGACCTGCTCGCGGGTGATGCCCCCCGAGGTGCCCTTCCAGCCCATCGTGTCGATGGTCCAGCGCACCGACCGGTAGCCGAGCCCGGCGACGATGGTGACGGTGCGGTCGTCACGCGCCCCGTACGGGAACCGGAACCACGGCCGTGGGTCGTCGCCCGCGACCTGCGTGATCGCGTCCTGGGCGCCGAGCACCTCGGCCCGCACGGTCTCGTCGCCGAGCGTGGTCAGGTCCGGGTGGGTCACGCTGTGGTTGCCGACCGCGTGCCGCGTCCCGATGGCCTCGGCCAGCTGCGGGTAGGCCGTCACCCACCGTCCGGTGAGGAAGAAGGTGCCGGGCGCGCCGGCGTCGGCGAGGGTGGCCAGGATCGACGGCACGCCGTCGCCGTTGGCCCCCGCGTCGAAGGTCAGCGCCACCACGTCGCCGTAGGAGGCCGGCAGGGTCGACCACTCGGCGACGTCCAGGGGGACCGGGCTCGTCGTCGGCGAGGCGGTCGGCGTCGGCGTGGGAGTCGGCGTCGGCGTGGCGGTGGGCGTGGGCGCGGGGACCGGCTCGTCGTCCGGCGCGGCGTACTGCAGCCAGCCGTAGAAGGCGGCGCGGTCGCCCTCGAGGTCGTACCAGGCCTCGTGCACCTCGGGGAACTGGGTCACGGTGGCGTCGAGCGACCCCAGCAGGGCGGTCGAGCCGCAGGAGGTCGAGGCGTTCGGGATCACCATCGGCAGCGAGTCGACGAACGACACCAGGGCACGGTCACCGTCGAGCCGCACCCCGTCGAGCAGGTTCGCGGTCTCGGGGCCGAACCAGCCGCCGTAGCCGTCGGCGCGTTCCTCGTCGGTGGGGCCAGCGAGCAGGGCTTCGAGCGCGCCCCGCAGCGGGGCGGCCGCGGGCACGTCGCGCGCGACGGCGAACACGTCCTCGCAGGGGTCGCCGCGGCGGTCGTTGGAGAAGAACACCTCCACGGTCCGCAGCGTCGGGGTGGGCTCGGGTGTCGTGGGGGAGGGGCTGACGGTCGCCGTCGGTGAGGACGACGACGTCGGTTCGGTCTCGGGCTCGCCACCGCACGCGGTCGCCACGAGGGCGACCGCCAGCGCAGCGACGACCGTGCGCGTCGTCCGGCGGATCATCGCGTCACCGTCACCTCTCCCAGGCCGACGCCGACCTCGAGCTCGAGGCGCTGGTCAGCGCTGGCCCAGTTCTCGGACTGCTCGTCGAGCCGGACGTTCACCCCGTCCTGGCTGACGCCGAAGACCGTCGCCGTGCCGCCACCGGTCGTGGCGTGGACGGTCACCGCGACGTCGTCGGGCACCTGCACGTCGACCTGCCCGAGCACGGTGGTGACGGCCACGGTCGTGGTGCCAGGTCCGAGGTCGACGTCACGCAGGTCGACGATCAGGTCCCCGACGAGGTGGTGGTACTCGTCCTGCAGGTCGGCCGTGGCGGTGGGGTGGTGGCTCCGTTCGCCGATGGCTCCGCGGAACGGCACGTCGAGGACGGCGCTTGCGACCGCACCGATGGTCAGGAACACGCCGACCACGACGGCCAGCGCCAGGATGCCGCCCGAGGTCTCGCCGCGGACGGCGCTGACGACGACGCCGAGGCCAAGGACGACCAGCAGGGTCGGGGCGAGCACCCGCAGGGGGATGTCGACACCGAGGGCGCCGAGCAGGGCGAGGACGCCCGCGGCGACCAGCACGAGTCCGACGGTGATGGCGGCGGCCGAGCGGTCGGGGCGGGACGGTGGGGTGAACGACGGGGGTGGGGTCGCGGCGGTGTCCGGCCGCGGGGCGGTGGTGGTGGTCATCGCCGTGCTCCTGCGAGGATGATCGTGCAACCGATGACGATGAGGGCCAGCGGCCACGTCAGCTGGCTGATGCCGGGGACGAGCCGGGCCACGAGGATCGCCCCGCCGAGGACGACCAGCAGGCCACCCAGGGCGAGGCGCAGCGCGGTGGGGTCGGTCGGTGGCGCCGTCATGCTGTCGGCGTCACCGCCGCGTGGTTCCTCGGGGATGACCAGCCACGCGATCAGGTAGGCGAGGACGCCCGAGCCGCCGGCCAGCGTCAGGACGACGAAGGCCAGCCGCACCAGCGCGGGGTCGAGGCCGAGGTGGCGGGCGATCCCGCTGGCGACCCCGGCGATGACGCGGTCGTCGCGCGGTCGTGTCAGCCGGGTGGGGCGGGGCGGTGCCGGTGGCGGGGGCGCGACCGGTGTGGTGGGCGTGGGGGAGACCGGTGCCGTCATGGCGAAAACCCTCGTGAGGGCGACACCCTGATCGTCCGCCGGGGTGCCCGTCGCAGGGAGGGCCGTCCGGCCCCTCGCCACGGGTCCCGGCGACCCTGCCGCGGCGTGGCCTGGCGGAGCACGGTGGAGACACCGCCCCCCGCCGGGGTGTGTCGTCGTGGTCGTCGACCACGCGTCGTCCTCGTACCGAGGAGGTCGCCATGAACACCGGACGTGCCGTGATCGGCACGGGCTTCCTGGCCGTGGGAGCGCTGGTCCTGCTCGAGCAGCAGGGCGTGCTCGACGCGGGCCAGGTCATCAGCGACTGGTGGCCCGTGCTCTTCCTGGTCGCCGCCCTGCTCGACCTCGTCACCCGACCGCCCCGCTACGCCAGCGCCACGGTCATGGGCATCATCGGCCTGCTGCTCCTCGGCGTGACCACCGACGTGGTCGGCGCGTCGGTCTGGGAGATCGCCTGGCCGGTGGCGCTGGTCGCGCTGGGCCTGTGGCTGCTGCTGCGGCGCCCCGCGACGGGTGTCGACCGTGACGCCTCGGCAGACGAGACCGTGGACGTCGTCGCCCTGTTCTCGGGGCGTCGTGTCGTCGCCACGGGACCGCGGTTCCGGGGTGGGACCGCCACGGCCGTCTTCGGCGGGGTCGAGGTCGACCTCGGCCAGGCGGTCATCGAGGGCGAGGCCGTGCTCGACGCCGTGGCCCTGTTCGGCGGCGTCGACGTGCGCGTGCCGCTGGGATGGCGCGTCGTGCTCGACGGGCCGGCGATCTTCGGCGGGCACGAGAGCCACGTGCCGCCCCCGTCGGCCCCCGACGCCCCGACCCTGCGCGTGCGTGGGACGGCGATCTTCGGCGGCGTCGACGTGAAGGCCAGCGGTTCCGTCGCCGCCCCGCCCCCCGCCGTCGCCGTGTGACGTGTCGGCGGCCCCGGTGTCTCCCGAGCCCCGTGGTGTCGTCCCTCGCACCACGGGGCTGTCGGCCGAGCAGGCACAGGCGCGCCTGACCGCCGACGGGCCGAACGCCCTGCCGCCCCCCGCCCGTCCGAGCTTCGCGTCCCGCGTGTGGCGCGAGCTGCGCGAGCCGATGGCCCTGCTCCTGCTGGGAGCCGCCGCGATCTCCGGTGTGCTGCTGGGGCAGGCCGTGGAGGCGGTGGCGATCCTCGCGATCGTGCTCGCCAACGCCGGCATCGCGCTGGCGCAGGAGGGGCGTGCCGAGCGGGCGATGGCGGCACTGTCCGAGCTGGAGGCGCCCGAGGCCACGGTGGTGCGCGACGGCCACCGTGCGGTCGTGCCGGCTCGCACGCTCGTGGTGGAGGACCTCGTCGTGCTGCGGGCCGGCGACCGCGTCCCGGCGGACCTGGTCGTGGTCGGGGGCGAGGGCATGGAGGTCGACGAGTCGCTGCTCACGGGCGAGTCCTTGCCGGCGGGCAAGCACCCCGGTGGCCGTACCGACGACGACGCGGCCCTCGGTGACCGCGACGGCTGCCTGTTCAGCGGCACGCTGGTCACCCGCGGCGCGGGCGAGGGCGTGGTGGTCGCCACCGGGCCGGCGACCGTGCTCGGGTCCATCGCGGCACAGCTGCGTGACACCCGGCGCGAACCGACCCCGCTGCAGCGCCAGCTCGCCGCCCTGACCCGGCGGCTGGGGATCGCGGCGGTCGGGGTGGCCGTGGTCGCCTTCGTGCTCTCGGTCGTGGTCGTGCGCACCATGGCGGTGGACGAGGCCTTCCTGACCGCCGTCGCCCTGGCGGTCGCCGCCGTGCCCGAGGGCATGGCCGCGGTCACCACGGTCGCGCTGGCGCTGGGCGTGGGGCGGATGGCGGCCCGCGGGGCCATCGTCCGACGCCTGCCCGCGGTGGAGACCCTCGGCGCCGCCGACGTGCTCGTGATCGACAAGACCGGCACGGTCACCGAGAACCGGATGCAGGTCGTCGCGGTCGTGCTGCCCGACGGCTCCCACCACCCCCCGGCCGGGGTCCCCGCCGCTGCCGCGGCCACCCTCGCCCCCGTCCTGGCGCTGTGCAGCGAGGCGACGCTGGACCCGCCCACCGGGGACGCCACCGAGCAGGGCCTGCTCGGTGTGCTCGACCCCGACGAGGTGGCCCGGTGGCGGCGAGCCGCACCCCGGCTCGCGTCGACGCCGTTCACCTCGGACCGCAAGCGCATGGCCACCGTGCACGCGCTCGGCGGCCGGTTGCACCTGCTGGTCAAGGGCGCGCCCGAGGTGGTGCTTCCCCGGTGCGCCCGCGCCGCCACGGCCGCGGGGAGCGCCCCGCTGCACGACGCGGACCGCCAGCGCCTGGCGACCGTCGTCGAGGACGCCGCCGACCAGGGCCACCGCGTCCTCGCCCTCGCGGCCCGCACCCTCGACGACGTCCCGGTCGACCCGGCCAGCGTGGAGGACGACCTCGAGCTCGTCGGCCTCGTCGTGCTGCGTGACCCGCCCCGTGCGTCGGCCGCGACGTCCGTCGCGGCCGTGCGCAGCGCCGGCATCCGGCTGGTCATGGCCACCGGCGACCACCCCGCCACGGCCGCCTCCATCGCCCGGGAGGTCGGGCTGGACGTGTCCGGGGTGCTGACGGGGCCGCGGATGCGGGCCGACGGACTGCCCGAGGACCCCACCTCGGCCACCGTGCTGGCGCGGGTTGACCCGGACCAGAAGCACACCCTGGTCGAGGCCCTGCAGGCCCGTGGGCACGTGGTCGCCATGACAGGTGACGGGGTCAACGACGCACCGGCGCTGCGACGCGCGGACATCGGCGTGGCGCTCGGGGCCTCCGGATCCGACGTGGCCCGCGAGGCCGCCGACGTGGTGGTCACCGACGACGACCTGGCGACCATCGTCGCCGCCGTGCACGAGGGCCGCACGATCCACGACAACCTGCGCAAGGTCGTCGACTACCTGGTCGCCAGCAACCTGTCCGAGGTGGTGGTCGTCGCCGCCACCCTGCTGCTCCTGCCGAGCCTCGGCGTGCCGTTGTTCCCGCTGCAGCTGCTGTGGATCAACCTGCTCACCGACGGCCTGCCCGCGCTCGCGCTCGGGATCGACCCGGCCCACGCCGGGATCATGTCGCGGCCGCCGCGGGATCCGACGGATCGCCTGCTTGACGGCGGGCATCTCCGGCGACTGGTCGCACGCGGGGCGGTGCTGGCAGCCTCGGCGGAGGCCACCCTGCTCGTGGCGTACTACGTGCTCGGCCTCGACGCCGCGGCCAGCCGCACCGTGCTGTTCTCCACCCTGGTGGTGGCCCAGGCCGGCTACGCCTGGGTCGTGCGCCGCCCCGAAGGCATGACCGGGCGCCTGTCTCCCAACCCGTGGCTCGCGCGTGCCACCGGCGGGTCGTTGGTCCTGCAGGTGCTCGTGGTCACCGTCCCGTGGCTGACCCGCGTGTTCGGCACCGTGCGCCTCGACCTGACCGGGGCGATGCTGGTGGTCGTCGGCGGGCTGCTCGGCCCGCTGCTGGCCGGGGTGCTCGCCCGCCGTGGGAGCTGACCATGGTCCTGGGCTGGGCGATCGTCGTGGCCGCGGGCCTCGCCGTGGCCGTGGCGGCGAGCACCCGGGGCGTCGACCACGCGGCCCGGGCGGCGGCGGGGCTCGGGGTGCCGGCCTTCGTCGTCGGGTTCACGGTCCTGGCGCTCGGCACCGACCTGCCCGAGATCGCCAACTCCGTGGTGTCGTCGGTCACGGGCCACGGGGACATCAACGTCGGTGACTCGATCGGGTCGGCCGCCGCCCAGGCGACGCTCGTGCTCGGGCTGGTGCCGCTGCTGGCCCGCCCCGTCGACGTCGACCGCCGCAACGTCGCGATCCTCGGGGCCGCCGCCACGGCCCTGCTGCTGCTCGGCGTCGTGCTGATGGCCGACGGCGACCTGGCACGCGCCGACGGTGCGGTGCTGGTGATGGCCTGGGCCCTCGCCGTGCGGCTGGTGTGGCGGAGGGTCCGGCCCCCGGCCCAGCCCGAGCTGCCCCTGCCCGAACGCCATCCGCTCGGGCATGCCGCGATCGCGGTCGCGTGGCTGCTGCTGGTCGCCGGCGGGGCGACCGTGGCCGTGGTGGGGCTCACCAACCTCGCGGCCGGGCTGGCGGTCCCCGAGTACGTGGTCAGCTTCCTCGGGATGGCGCTGGGGACGTCACTGCCCGAGCTCGTGGTCGCCGTGACCGCCGCCCGTCGCGGCCAGGGCGATCTGGCCCTCGGTGACGTGCTGGGCGCCAGCCTGGCCGATGCGTCCCTGTCGGTGGGCGCCGGTCCGTTGGTCGCGCCGACGGCCGTGACGGCCGCGCTGGCCGTGCCGGGAGGCCTGGTGGCGGCCGGGCTGGTGGCCGGGGCGACGCTGGTGCTGGCCGCCCGCGGGCGTCAGACCCGCCCCGCCGGGGTCCTGCTCGTCGGGGCCTACGTCGCGACGGTCCCGCTGCTGGTCGCCAGCGCCTGATCGTCGCCCAGCTCGGGCAGGGCGTCCCACTCGTCGCGGAGGTGGCGCAGGATCCGCTCCGGGTCGGGCGTGATGCCGCGGTCGGTGACGATGCCCGGGTAGACCCGCCCCGCCAGGCTGACGAAGGCGACGCTGAGGTTGAGGTGCCCGGTCATGCCGCCCCAGCCAATGACGCCCTCGACGCGCGCCCCGGCGAGGTGGATCGGGTCCCGGGGCCCGGGCACGTTGGTCACCACGCCGGACGAGCGCAGCTGGTTCATGCGGTGGATCGCACGCTCCCCGGGCGGGGTCAGCAACGAGGTCGCCGTGAGCAGGGTCCGGGACAGCCATGGGGCGGGCGACTCCCGCAGCTCACGGATCGTGGCCTGGATCGCGGCGAGCCGCCGGACCGGCGTCGGCAGCCCGGTGGGCAGCATGACGGGCAGCAACCCGATGCGGTTGCCGAGGTCGCGCGGCAGCGGCTCGTCCGCGGGCCGCAGGTTGACCGGCACCATCACGAGCACCTCGTCGGCGCTGGCCCCGTGGTCGTGCAGGTAGCGCGCCAGGGCACCGGTCAGGACGGTCAGCAGGACGTCGTTGACGGTCGCGCCGACGGCATGGCCGGCGCGCTTGACCTCGTCGAGTGGCAGGCCGTCGGGGTCCCAGGCCATCTCCTTGTGACCGTTGGGCCGTCCGATGAGGATCGAGGGATCGGCCATCGCGGGCAGGAGGAGCTTCACGCTCCACCGGGTGAGGTCGAGGGCCTGCTGGGTCCGGCTCACGGCCCGGGTGGGGTGCAGGGCCATCGTGGTGGCCTCCGAGACCCCCTGGCCGGCGAGGTGCCACAGCTCGGTCCCGAGGTGCATCGCCGGTGGGTCGACCACCGGCACGGTGCCCTCGTCGGACTCGTCGGCCAGGCTGAGCAGCAGCCGCATCAGCGCCAGCCCGTCACCGACGCTGTGGTGGATGCGCACGTGCATGGCGCTGCCGGTACCGCGGTAGCCCTGGAAGACCGTCACCGCCCACGGTGGGCGCCGCCGGTCCAGTGGCTGGCTGCGCTGCGTGCTGCACCAGCGCTGCAGCATGACGTGGTCGCCCGGTGCCGGCAGGTCGACCACCTCGACGTGGTGGTCGAGGTCGAACTGGCGGTCCTCCACCCATCGGGGCATCAGCAGCGGGTTGGCCGACGGCACGATGCGCTGGCGGAACACCGGATGCCGGTCCAGCACGCGATCGACGAAGATCGCCCGCAGCGCGTCCACGTCCATCGGCCGGTCGAACCAGAGGACGGACGAGACCATCATCGGGTTGCGGGCGTTCTCGCCCCGGAACCAGACGGCGTCCGCCGCGGAGAGCCTGGAGGTCACGAGATCCACTCCCGTCGGGGGCGTCGCGTCGGGCGCCGGGTCCTTCGACGGTGCCCCCGGCCCGGACGCGACGGGAGGGCCGGCTGGGCCCGACCTGACGGGCCGGATGGCCCTCACCGGTTCACGCGCGCGATGGCAGGTGACCGTGGTGGCTCGCCTCGGGGTCGAGATGGGGAAGCACGAAGGGTGGCGCCAGCTCGGCCGGCCGTGCCCGCTTGAAGCGGGGCGCGCGCAGGTCGGCGTAGAGCTGCAGGTGGTCATCGACCATCCGTGCGGCGGCGAACTGCTCCGCGACGTGGTGGCGGCAGCTGGCGCGGTCGATCGTGCCCGCCGCCTCGACGGCGGCGACGAGCCCGTCGACGCCGGCCGCCGGGTCGACGACGATCCCGTTGACGCCGTCGCGCACGACCTCCGGGGCGGCGCCCCGCCCGAACGCCACCACGGGCGTGCCGCACGCGCCGGCCTCGGCCAGCACGAGTCCGAACGGTTCGTCCCAGGCCACGGGCGCCACGACCGCGTGGGCGCGGGCCATGATGGCGGTCTTCTGCTCGTGGGTGGCGTCGCGGACCAGCTCCACGTCGGCGTCGGGGAGGAGCGGCGCCAGCACCTCGTCGAAGTACGCGCGCTCGATCGCCTCGTTGACCTTGATCGCCATGACCAGCCGACGGCCGGTCCGGCGAGCGACCTCGATCGCCTCGGCCGGGCCCTTCTCCGGGCTCGCGCGGCCCACGAACGCCAGGTCGTCGGTGTGGTCCAGCGACACCGGGTACCGGTCGAGGTCCAGGCCGTGGGGGATCACCGCCGAGATCGGGACGCCGTTCGCCCGCGCGGCCTGGTCGTGGCTGATCGCCACCAGCGCCAGGTGGTCGGCCAGGTGCCGGTACAGCGCGCGCGACCGGTCGGACCAGGGGCCGTGCAGCGTGTGCACCAGCGGCCAGGCCCCCCGGGCGGCGAGGCGGGTCGCGCCGAGCAGGGTGTGGTCGTGGACGATGTCCACGGGCCCGATGTCGTCGACGGCCGCCACGTGCAGCAGCTCGGTGACCGCGTCGCCGAGGTCCGTGCTCGGTGGGACGTCGTAGACCGTCGCCAGCTCCGCGGCGGTCCGCGACCCCCCGGACGCCAGCAGCGTGACCTCGTGCCCGGCGGCGACCAGGCCCTCCGTCAGCGTCGAGATGACCAGCTCGATCCCGCCGTACCGCGGCGGCGGCACCGCGAACCACGGGGGTGCGACCTGCAGGATGCGCATCGTCGGCTCCTCCCGCGAAGCAGGCCTGGGCGGGCCTCCGCAAGGATGCCCCTGGGCCGCTCGCCGGGCCAGTGCCGTTTGCCCCCCGTCCCGGGACGTCAGGCCCTCGACCCACGCGTCGTCCTGTCACAGGCTGGCGCAGTGAGGAGGTGCGGCGTGGCGGAGTGGATCGATCCGGGCACGCTCCCGGGCTGCTCGGTCGCCGCTGTCGGGCTCAGTCCGGCGGCGGTGGGCGGTGTCGACCCGGCGGCCCTGGCCACTGCCGTCGCCGCGCTGGTTCGCGACGGCGTGGAGGTCGCGGTCGGGGCGTCCGGGGTCGACGTCGCCGGGGCGACGATGGTCGCCGGCGAGCCGGGGCTGCGGCGATGGGTGCGCCGGTTGGCGCCGCGGCACGGGATCGGGCCCGGGCTGGTCGCCGTCGCCGTGGGGCCGGACGGGAGCCCGGACCTCGAGCCCTTCCCGCGCCTCCGGTTGGCCCGTTGCACCGGGCCCCAGGACGTGCTCGACCTGCTCGCCGAGCTGCACCGGCACCACCAGGAGGACGCGGTCCCGTCCCTCGACCTCGACCCCACGTGGGTGGTCCCGCTGCCGTGGGCCGGCACCGCCCTGGCCCGCGTCGACGAGTCGCTGGCGACCGTCGCCGACGGCCGGGTCGGCACCCGCGGGACCCCGGAGGAGGGCGGCCCCGAGGCCGACGACCTCGTCCTGGTCAACGGGGCGTGGACGACCGGCTCCGCCCCGGTCGGCCTGCCCGCCCCCGGGTGGACCCGGGTCGACCTCGACCCCGTTCCCGCCGCCGGTACCCGATGGTTCGACTGCCGCACGGGGATGCTCTGGCGGTCCGTCACCGACGGGACACCGATGCAGAGCGTGCGCTTCGCGTCGCTGGCCCGCCCCGGGACCCAGGTGCTGCGGCTGCGCGGACCCGTGCGGGGCGATGGTGGCGACTGCGTCCATGCGCCCGACGACGCCGACCAGGTCGACGTGCTGGGAGGGGGCGGCGCCACGGGTGGCTGGTGCACGACCCGGTCCGGCCCCACCGCGATCGCGGCCGTCGGCCACCAGGCGGTCCAGCGTCCCGGGGCCGTCCCCGCCCGGCTCGATCGCATCGTCGTCCTGCGCGTCGGACCCGGCCCCATCAGCGCGGAGACGTCGGCACGTGCCGCCCTGCGCCGCGCGGTCGGCGCCGGTGTGGACCACCTGGTCGCCGAGCAGCGCCGGACCTGGGCCGCGCTGTGGCGCGACGCCGACGTCCGGGTCGTCGGCGACGACGACCTCACGCTGGCCGTCCGGTTCGCCATCCACCACCTCGTCGCCAGCACCGCCGATCGAGGGCAGGCGGCCGTCGGCGCCCGCGGCCTCACCGGCCGGGCCTACGCCGGGCACGTGTTCTGGGACGCCGACGTGTTCGTGCTGCCGGCCCTGGCGGCGTTCGCCCCGCCCCGCGCGATGGCGATGCTCGCGTACCGGCTCGCGCGACTGCCGGCGGCCCGGGACCGCGCGGCGGCCGCAGGCCTGGAGGGGGCGTGGTTCCCGTGGGAGTCGGCGGCCACGGGCGAGGACGTCACCCCGGTCAGCGTGGTCGACCCGGACGGCGAGGAGGTCCCGGTGCTGACCGGGCGCCACGCCGTCCACATCGGGGCCGACGTGGCGTGGGCCGCGGTGCGGTACGCGACGTGGACGGGCGACACCGCCTGGCTGGCGGGCCCGGGGCGGGACCTGGTGGTCGAGCCCGCGCGTTTCTGGGCCAGCCGCGTCTCCGAGGACCCCGACGGCAGCGTCCACCTGCGCGACGTCATGGGGCCCGACGAGTACCACGGGCCCGTCGACGACAACTGCTACACCAACGTGCTGGCCCGTTGGAACCTGCGCCGGGCCGCGGAGCTCGTCGCCGGGGACCCCGACCCGGACGTGCAGGGCGAGCGTGAGCGGTGGCTCGACCTGGCCAGCCGCCTGGTGGTCCGGACCGACCCGGCCACGGGGCGTCACGAGCAGTTCGCCGGGTTCGACGCACTCGAGCCCCTGGTCATCTCGACCCTGACCGACGTGCCGGTCGCCGCGGACGTCCTGCTCGGGCGGGAACGTGTCGCGGCCAGCCAGGTCGTCAAGCAGCCCGACGTGCTGATGGCCCACCACGTCCTGCCCGACGAGCTCGCCACGGGCTCGCTCGGTCCCGACCTCGACCACGAGGGGCCCCGCCTGGCCCACGGCAGCTCGCTCTCGCCGGCGATCATGGCCAGCCTGCTCGCCCGCGCCGGCCGGCCCGACGAGGCGGTCGACCTGTTCCGGATGGCGGCCCGGCTCGACCTCGACGACGTCACGGGCACCACCGCCGGCGGGCTGCACTTGGCCACGATGGGCGGGCTGTGGCAGGCACTCGTGGGGGGCTTCGCCGGCGTCGACGCCACCCCGGACGCGCTGGTGGTCGCGCCCCGCCTGCCGGCCGCGTGGCGGGGCGTGGACGTGACCGTGCGGTTCCGCGGGGTTCGGGTGCGGGTCGAGGCCCGGCACGACCACGTGACCGTGATCACCGACGCACCGGTCCCGGTGCGCCTCGGCACCGCCGCCGAGCCGGTGCTGGTGGACGGCCGCCAGCACGCTGCCCTCCACCCGTCCACGCCCACGGAGGTGAGGCCATGACGCACGCGACCACGTCCGGGACCGAGACTCCCACCCCGTCGGTCGAGCCGCGCGGCGTCGTGGCGGCCGTGGACCACGGCCTGGCGACCCAACCCGTGCTCGCGGCGGCCGCGTGCCTGGCCGGCTGCCTGGACCGGCCGGTGACGGCCGTCCACGTCGAGGAGGACGCGTCCCGCCGCCGGGCCGCCGAGGACCTCTCGGCGGTGGCCGGGGTCGCCGTGGCCACCCTGGCCGGCGACCCCGCCGACGCGCTGGTCGACGTCGCGTCCCTCGCCGACGTGGACGTGCTGGTGGTCGGCGCGCGCGGCCTGCCCGGCTCGCGCCACCGGCTCGGCCACGTCACCACCGCCGTGCTCGCCCGGGCCGGCGTGCCCGTGCTCGTGGTGCCGCCGGGCACCTGCGCCCCGGGGGACCGCACCCACCGGGTGCTGGTCCCGCTCGACACCGACGCCCGGTGCGCGGCCGCCAGCCGGGTCGTCGCCGATCGGCTGGCCGCCAGCGGCTGCGAGATCGTCGGCCTGCACGTGTTCGAGTCCGACACGGTGCCGCGGTTCCTCGACCACCCCGGGCACGGCACGACATCCTGGCGGGGCGAGTTCGCGCGACGCCACGGGCTGGCCAACCTGCGCCTGCGCGCAGGCACGCCCGCGCGCAGGATCGCGGAGCAGGTGGTCGCCGAGGACGCGGACCTCGTGCTGCTGGCCTGGTCCGGCGTGCTCGCCGACCGCCACGGCGAGGTGGTGCGCCAGGTCCTGTCCGAGGCCGAGGTGCCCGTCCTCGTCGTCCCGGTCGGCGCCCCGGACGAGGAGGCACGGACGTGAGCACGACCACGACGGGTCCCATGGGCGAGACCACGTGCGTGAGCGGCGAGTCGTTCGTCGTCTCCAGCACCAGCGGCGACATCGTCCCCGGCGGCGACCACGGCGTGTACGTGCGGGACACCCGCTTCGTCAGCGGACTGGTGCTGCAGGTCGACGGCGATCCGGTCGAACCGCTCCACGGCGGCGTGACCGGTCCGGGCACGGCGACCTTCCACGGGTTCGTGCGGCCGGCCCGGTCGCGCGCGGTCGACCCGGTCGTGCTGCTCACGCGGCGTCGGGTCGTCGACGAGGGGGTGCACGAGGACGTCCTCGTCGCCAACCATGGCCGCGACCCCGTGCACCTGGACGTGGCCTTCCACGTGACCGTCGACTTCGCCTACATCTTCGACGTCAAGCACGGCCGCCAGCACGGCCCGGTGGACCCCGCCGACCGCGGGCCCGGCCTGGTCTTCGCCCGGCCCGAGTCGTCGCTGCAGGTGTCGATCAGGGCCACCCCCGCCGCCTCCCGCTCGGGGCACGGCCTGCGCTGGAAGCTGGACCTGCCGCCGCACACCACCCGGCGCCTGTGCCTGGACATCGTCGCCGAGGACGAGTACGGCCCGGCCGCCCCGCGCTCCCGGTGCGAAGCCCACGACGGGGCGCGGGGTGACGGGGCACACGCGTCGACGGGTCCCACGGTGGACAGCTCGGAGGCGCGGCTCCGGCGCCTGCACCGCCGCAGCGTCGACGACCTCGCCGACCTCGAGGTGGCCGACCCCCAGGCCCCGTCCGACCGGTTCACCGCAGCCGGCAGCCCGTGGTTCCTCACCCTGTTCGGACGGGACTCGCTGTGGGCCGCGATGATGTCGCTGACCAACGGGACGGCGCTGGCCGGGGGGACGCTGCGTGCGCTGGCGCGCCGGCAGGGCCTGCGCCACGACCTCGAGACCGAGGAGGCCCCCGGCAAGGTCCTGCACGAGGTCCGACGGGGGAGCCTGAGCCACCGCGGCGACCTGCCCCCCAACTACTACGGCAGCATCGACGCGACCCCGCTGTTCGTGATCGCGCTGTCGGAGGCGTGGCGCTTCGGACTCCCGGCGGACGAGGTCGAGGCGCTGCTGCCCCACGCCGAGGCGGCGCTGCGGTGGCTGCGTGACGACGCCGATCCCGACGGCGACGGGTTCCTCGAGTACCTGCGCCCCGGCGAGCGTGGTCTGGTCAACCAGGGCTGGAAGGACAGCCACGACGGCGTGCAGTTCGCCGACGGGCGCATCGCCCGGGCCCCGATCGCGCTGGCCGAGGTGCAGGCCTACGCCTACGACGCCGCGCTCCGCGGGGCCGAGCTGCTCGACCACCACGACCGCCCCGGGGGCGACACGTGGCGGGCGTGGGCCGCCGCGCTGCGCACCCGCTTCCGCGAGCACTTCTGGGTCGAGGACGCCGACGGGCCGTTCCCGGCGATCGCCCTGGACGCCGACAACGTCCCCGTCGACGCGCCCGCGAGCAACATGGGCCACCTGCTGCTGTCGGACCTGCTCGACCCCGACGAGCAGGCCCACGTCGCCGCCCGCCTCGGCGGGCCCGCACTCGCCTCGGGCTGGGGCCTGCGCACCATGGCGACGACGGCGACCGGGTTCAACCCGCTGGGCTACCACACCGGGTCGGTCTGGCCCCACGACACCGCCATCGCGGCCTGGGGCCTCGCGCGCACCGGCCACCATGCACCCGCCGCGGAGCTGGTCACCGGGCTCCTGCACCTCGCCCCGCACTTCGGCTACCGCCTGCCCGAGCTGGTCGGCGGGGTCGCCCGCACGCCGAGCGGCTACCCGGTCCCGTACCCCGTCGCCTGCCGCCCGCAGGCCTGGGCCGCCGCGGCGGGTCCCCTGCTGCTGCGCACCTGCCTCGGGCTCGACGTCCACGTCCCGAAGGGCACCGTCACCCTCCGGCCGCTCACGCCCTTCCCCGTCACATGGCTGGACGTGCGCGACCTCCCCGTGGCGCGCGGGCGCCTGCACGTGCGCGTGGACTCGGACGGCACGCACGCCGAGCTCGCCGACAGCGACCTCGCCCTGTCGGTGGAGGGCCCCGCCTGACACGCCGCCCGTCCGCCCGCC
>CAWCLK010000026.1:0-71187 GCA_963796225.1 uncultured bacterium | reverse complement strand
CACGACGCGCACGACCGGCGCGCCCGGCCGACCCGGCAAGCGCACGAGAACAGGAGCCGCAGTGCTGTCCGAGTACCTGCCGATCCTCCTGCTGTTCGTGGTGGCGTCCGCGTTCGCGGTGGGCTCCATCGCCGTCAGCAGCCTGGTCGGGCCCTCGCGCCCCAACCCCACCAAGCTGTCGGCGTACGAGTGCGGCAACGTGCCGCTGGCCGACGTCAAGGGCACGCGCTTCTCGGTCAAGTTCTACATGGTCGCGATGATGTTCCTGATCTTCGACATCGAGACCGTGTTCCTCTACCCGTGGGCCGTCGTCTACCGGTCGCTCGGGTGGTTCGGGATCGCCCAGATGGGCGTGTTCCTCGGCGTGCTGGTGATCGCCTTCGTGTACGAGATCGGGCGAGGAGGCCTCAAGTGGGACTAGAGGACAAGCTGCCGAGCGGCATCCTGCTGACCAACGTCGAGAAGTTCGTCAACTACTCGCGCTCGGCCTCGCTGTGGCCCGCCACCTTCGGCCTGGCCTGCTGCGCCATCGAGATGATGACCGTGGGCGGACCCCGTCACGACATCTCGCGCTTCGGCATGGAGGTCTTCCGGGCCTCGCCCCGCCAGGCCGACCTGATGATCGTCGCCGGCCGGGTCAGCCAGAAGATGGCCCCGGTGCTGCGCCGCATCTACGACCAGATGTCCGACCCCAAGTGGGTGCTGTCCATGGGCGTGTGCGCCACCTCGGGCGGCATGTTCAACAACTACGCCATCGTCCAGGGCGTCGACCACGTCGTGCCGGTCGACATGTACGTGCCGGGGTGCCCGCCGCGCCCCGAGATGCTCATGGACGGGATCCTGAAGCTGCACGCCAAGATCCGCGGCGAGACCTTCGCCGAGCAGGGGGCCAAGTAACCATGGCCACGAACGAACCACCGACAGCCCGTTGTCGAGGCCGGCAACGCCCAGGCGCTGGCGGACCTGCCCGAGCACGATGCGTCCGAAGCCGCCGAGGCGGCCGCGACCCCGGTCGGCGACCGTCGGCGCCCCCGGCTGCTGCCGGGGCTGCACGGCGAACCGATGACGCTCGAGATGATCCGCGACCACGTCGCCTCGCGCTTCCCGGACGTCACCTCCGACATCACCCACGGCGAGCTGACGATCCACGTCACGGCCGAGCAGGTCCACGACCTGCTCGCCTTCGCCCGCGACGACGAGCAGCTGTGCTGCCTCTCGCTGGCGGACCTGGGGGGCGTGCACTGGCCCGCCGGCGACCACGTGATCGAACGGCAGCCGTCGACCACCGGCTGGCCCGAGTACCGCGTCTCGCGTGACGAGGGCGTCATCGAGGTCCTGTACATCCTGCGCTCGCTGGACCGCAACCACTGGTTCCGCGTGTCCGTGGGCCTGCCCGACGACGCCCCGTCGGTGCCCAGCGTCGTGGACCTGTTCCCGACGGCCAACTGGCACGAGCGCGAGGTCTTCGACATGTTCGGCGTCGACTTCGTCGGCCACCCGGGGCTCAACCGGATCCTGATGCCCGAGGACTGGGTCGGTCACCCGCACCGCAAGGACTACCCGCTGGGCGGCGTGAACATCGACTACGAGCACGACAAGTTCATCCCGCCGCCGCAGCGGCGCGACCTGCGCGAGATCGTCGGAGGGGACAGCTGATGTCGACCACCGACCACACCGACGCCGACCAGGCCCGCGAGGTCTGGGTCGACGGGGCCGACTGGGAGTCCATCCAGGACGCCATCGGCGACAGCTCGCTGACCGTCAACATGGGCCCGCAGCACCCCTCGACCCACGGCGTGCTGCGCCTGGTCCTCGAGCTGCAGGGCGAGACCGTCACGAAGGTCACGCCGGTCGTCGGCTACCTGCACACCGGCATCGAGAAGAACGCCGAGTTCCGCACCTGGGTCCAGGGCTGCACGTTCTTCACGCGCATGGACTACCTGTCGCCGCTGTTCAACGAGCTGGCCTACAGCCTCGGCGTCGAGAAGCTCCTGGACGTCGAGGTGCCCGAACGCGCCCAGGCGGTGCGCGTCATCCTCACCGAGTTCAACCGCATCGCCTCCCACCTGGTGTGGGCCGCGACGGGCGGCATGGAGCTCGGCTCGACCACGATGATGACGTCGGGCTTCCGCGAGCGCGAGCACATCCTGGACCTGTTCGAGTCGCAGTCCGGGCTGCGCATGAACCACGCCTACATCCGCCCCGGCGGCCTGGCCAACGACGTCACCGACGACTTCGAGGAACGCTGCCGGGCGCTGGTGAAGCTGCTGTACGGCAAGATCGCCGAGTACGAGCAGCTGCTGCAGCGCAACCCGGTGTGGGTCGGCCGCCTGGTCGACATCGGCGTCATCGGGCGCGAGGACTGCGAGCGGTTCGGGCTGACCGGGCCGATGCTGCGTGCCGCCGGGGTGCCGTGGGACCTGCGCAAGGCCCAGCCGTACTGCAACATCGAGCAGTACGACTTCGACGTGGTGACCGAGGGCGCCGGCGACAGCTACGCCCGCTTCCTCGTGCGGTTCGGCGAGATGCGCCAGTCGCTGCGCATCGTCGAGCAGGCGCTCGACAGCCTGCCCACCGGCCCGGTGATGGTCGCCGACAAGCGCATCGCGTGGCCCAGCCAGCAGGCCATCGGCCCCGACGGCATCGGCAACGACCCGGCCTACATCCGCCACATCATGGGCGAATCGATGGAGGCCCTGATCAACCACTTCAAGCTGGTGACCCAGGGCTTCACGGTCCCCGCCGGCCAGGTGTACTCCGCGGTCGAGTCGCCCCGCGGCGAGCTGGGCTTCGCCATCACCTCCACGGGCACGAACAAGCCGTACCGCGTGCACGTGCGCGACCCCTCGTTCGTCGGGCTGCAGGCCTCCGACGCGATGTCGCGCGGCCACTCGGTGGCCGACGTGATCGTCGTCGTGGCGTCGCTGGACCCCGTCATGGGCGGGGTGGATCGATGAGCGCCGAGGCGAATCCCGTGACCGAAGAGACCCGCGAGATGACGTTCTCCGACGAGTTCGTGGCGACCGCCGACCAGCTGGTCCGCCGGTACCCGGTGGCCCGGTCGGCGCTGCTGCCGCTGCTGCACCTGGTGCAGTCCGAGCACGGCTACGTGTCCGAGGAGGGCATCGCCTTCTGCGCCACCCGGCTGGCCCTGACCAAGGCCGAGGTCGGCGCCGTGGCGACCTTCTACACGATGTTCAAGCGGCGCCCCGTCGGCGACTACCTGCTCAGCGTCTGCTGCAACCCGACCTGCCAGGTCGCCGGCGGCCAGACGATCTTCGACCGCTACCGCGACGCGCTCGGCGGGCCAGCTGACCGACGAGGACACGCAGGTCTCCATCGAGGAGGCCGAGTGCCTCGGGATCTGCGACGCCGCCCCGGTGGTGCAGGTCAACTACGAGATGTACGGCCCGCTGACCGACGACGAGGCCGACCGCCTGCTCGACGGCTGCCGCAAGGGGACCCCGCCGGTGTCCAGCTGGTCCGGCGAGCCCGCCCCCAGCTTCCGCGAGGTCGAACGCGAGCTGTCCGGCGCCAACGACGCCTTCCTGGCGGCCAACATCGCCGCGGCACGCCACTCGGTCGCCGACCACGCGGTCCCGCCGGCCTACAAGACCGGCGAGACCGACATCCCGGTCACCGCCCCCGGCGGTGACCCGGGCGGCCACGGCGGCGAGCTCTTCGCCGAGGCCTTCGGCGCGCGAGGAGCGTCGGCGGCCATGGCCGGCCAGCCCGCGCCGACCGACTCCGAGGTGAGCCCGCTGATGGCCGACGGCGAGCACCACCCCGACGCCACCGCCGAACCCGACACCTCCGGCGCCACCACCGACGTGACCGACACCAGCCTGCCGGCGACGGGGCGCGACCCGGCACGAGGCCGGCAACGCCACCCTGCCCGAACCCGGCGACGAGCGTCCGTCCCCGGAGGGCACCACCGCTCCCGAGCCGGGCGCGCCCGGCGCCCGACCCCGACGAGGCCAACCCGGCACTCGACGACCAGTCCACCGCCAGCGGTGCCGCGGGTGCCCCGGCCGGTGGCTCGACGGTCGAGCAGCGCCACGCCGAGCAGGCCGACGTCACCGACGCCGACGACGAGTCCGCGAAGGGAGTCCGGCGGCGAACGGCCGGCTGCGACTCGTGACGATGACGCCGCCCGTCCGGACGGCGCCGCCGAAGAGGAGTCCTGATCATGGGGCAGACCGGACCGGTCTCGGTGCTCTCGGCCCGCTACGAGGTCGAGAACGTCCGCGACATCGACGTGTTCGAGCAGCACGGCGGGTACGCCGGTGCGCGCACGGCACTGGAGATGTCGCCCGAGGACATGATCCAGGTGCTGAAGGACTCCGGCCTGCGTGGCCGGGGCGGCGCCGGCTTCCCGACGGGCCTGAAGTTCTCCTTCGTGGCGCAGGGGACGGGCAAGCCCGTCTACCTCGTCGTCAACGCCGACGAATCCGAACCGGGCACCTTCAAGGACCGCCCCCTGATGGAGCGGGACCCCCACAGCCTCATCGAGGGCATCATCGCCTCGTGCCTGGCGATCCAGTCCGAGATGGCCTTCGTCTACCTGCGGGGCGAGTTCGGCTGGTCGTCGCGTGTGCTGCGCCGGGCCATCGAGCAGGCCTACGCCAAGGGCTACCTCGGCGAGGACATCTTCGGGTCGGGCAAGCGCGTCGACATCGTGCTGCACCGCGGGGCGGCCGCCTACATCTGCGGCGAGGAGACCGCGCTGCTCGACTCGCTCGAGGGGCGCCGGGGCCAGCCGCGGCTGCGCCCGCCGTTCCCGGCGGCCCACGGCGTGTACGGCTGCCCGACGACGGTCAACAACGTCGAGAGCGTCACCTCCGTGGCCTACATCCTGCAGCACGGCGCCGACTGGTACCGCCAGTGGGGGACCGAGAAGTCCCCGGGCCCGAAGCTGATGTGCATCTCCGGTGAGGTCAAGCGCCCCGGCAACTACGAGTTCGCGCTGGGCACCCCGATCCGCGAGATGATCGAGGCCGCGGGCGGGATGCTCGAGGGCCGCGAGCTGAAGTTCTTCTTCCCCGGCGGGTCGTCGACGCCGATGCTGACCGCCGACCACGTCGACCTCGGCTACGACTTCGAGTCGATCTCCGAGGCCGGGTCGCTGCTCGGCACCGGCGCGCTGATGCTGCACTCCGACCGCACCTCGGCGGTCGAGACCGCCTACCGCTACGTGAAGTTCTACGAGCACGAGTCCTGCGGCAAGTGCACCCCCTGCCGCGAGGGCGGCTACTGGGCGGCGCAGGTCTACGAGCGCATCCTCGGTGGCCGCGGCCGCATGGAGGACCTCGACCTGCTCGAGGACATGATGGGCAACATCTTCGGGCGCTCCTTCTGCGCGCTCGGGGACGCCCTGACCAGCCCCGTGCTGTCCTCCCTGAAGTACTTCCGCGACGAGTACGAGCACCTGATCCGCAGCGGTGGTCGCCTGCCGGCCGGCCAGGTGAGCCTGCGCACGGCCAGTGCCACCGCCTACCACGCGGACACCGACCTCGCCACGGCAGGAGTCTGACTGTGAGCGACGCCCCTGACACCGTCACGCTGACGATCGACGGCAAGGAGGTGACCGTCCCCAAGGGGACGCTGATCATCCGTGCCGCCGAGCAGCTGGGCATCATCATCCCGCGCTTCTGCGACCACCCGTTGCTCGACCCGGTCGGTGCCTGCCGGCAGTGCCTGGTCGACATCGAGGGCGGTCCGCCCAAGCCGATGACCGCCTGCACCACCGAGGCCTCCGACGGCTGGGTGGTCCACACCCAGATGACCTCGGACGTGGCCGAGAAGGCCCAGAAGGGCCAGCTCGAGTTCCTGCTGATCAACCACCCACTCGACTGCCCGATGTGCGACAAGGGCGGCGAGTGCCCCCTGCAGGACCAGGCGATGAGCAACGGGAGCCATCACTCCCGGTTCATCGACGAGAAGCGCCGGTACGACAAGCCGGTGGCGGTCTCCGCGCAGGTGCTGCTCGACCGCGAGCGCTGCGTGCTGTGTGCCCGCTGCACCCGGTTCTCCGACCAGATCTCCGGCGACCCGTTCATCGAGCTGTTCGAACGCGGCGCGCTCGAGCAGGTCGCCATCTACGAGGACGAGCCCTACGAGTCCTACTTCTCGGGCAACGTCATCCAGATCTGCCCGGTCGGGGCGCTGACCTCGACCGCCTACCGGTTCAAGTCGCGCCCGTTCGACCTGCGCAGCGCCCCGAGCGTCTGCGACCACTGCTCGGCCGGCTGCTCGCTGACCGTCCAGTCGCGGCGTGGCCACGTCGAACGGCAGCTCGCCCGCACGAACATGGCCACCAACGAGATGTGGAACTGCGACCGTGGCCGCTTCGGCTACGGCCACCTCACCGCACCCGGTCGGCTCACCACGCCGCTGGTCGGTGGCGAGCAGGCCACGTGGGCCGAGGCCCTGATGGCGGTCACCCGGGCCCTGCGTGACGACGAGGGCAACCTGAAGCCGTCCGCCCTGGTCGCCGGCTCGCGCCTGCCCGACGAGGACGCCTGGGCCGCCTCGAAGCTCGCCCGCGCGATCCTGCGCACCGACGACGTCGACTCGCGCACCCGGTTCGCGCCCGCCGACGAGGCGGAGGCGCTGTCGGCGCTGGTCGGCCGCGACACCGCCACCTACGCCGACGTCGAGCGCGCCCCGGTGATCCTCACCGTCGGGCTCGACCCGGAGGAGGAGGTGCCGATCCTCCACCTGCGCATCCGCAAGGCGTGGCGCAAGCACACGGCGAAGATCGTGCCCGTCGGCCCCCGGGCTGGCTCGCTCGAGGAGTACGCCTGGCGTCGCCTGCCGACCGAGCTCGGCGGCGAGACCGGTGCCCTGGCCGCGCTGGCCCGTGCCGCCGGTGTCTCCTCCCTGGCCGACCTGGCCGCGTCCTCCGGCTACGCCGCCCCGCACCTCGACGACGTCGTCGGCGCGCTGCGCGGCGACGGGGCGCCGGTCGTGCTCGTCGGCGAACGCGCCCCGGCCGGGGCCCTGGCCGCGGCCGGCCGCCTGGCCGACGCCGTCGGCGGGAAGGTCGCCTGGGTGCCGCGGGGATCCAACACCCGTGGCCACCTCGAGGCGGGCCTGCTCCCGGGCGCCCTGCCCGGTGGCCGCCGCCTGGACGACGACGCCGACCGCGCCGCCGTCACCGAGGCCTGGGGCGAGCTGCCCGAGGCGGCGGGGCGGGACCTGCACGCCATCCTCACCGACGCCGCCGCCGGCAAGGTGAAGGTCCTCTACCTGCTCGACGTCGACCTGGTCCGGGATGCCGCGTCGCCCGAGCTCGTGACCAAGGCCCTGACCAAGGCCTTCGTGGTCTGCCACGAGACGGCCTCGACCGCCACCACCGAGCTGGCCGACGTCGTGCTGCCGGTGACCGCCTCGCAGGAGCGTGCGGGCACCCGCACCGACTGGGAGGGCCGGCACCAGCAGTTCAGCCTCGCCGTCGAGGGACCGCAGCTGGTCCAGGACGACTGGGAGATCCTGGTGCAGGTCGCCGGCCTGCTGGGCGGCGACCTCGGCTTCCACGACCTCGACGGCCTGCGCGCCGACATGGCCGGCCTCGCGCCGCGGGACACCGCCCGGGACTGGCCCGCGGTGGCCGTGCCCGACGGTGACGACGCGGCCGAGGACGGCGACGACGCCGAGCAGCCCGAGGGCCTGGTGCTGACCACCTCGCCGCTGCTGCTCGAGCCCACCCCGCTGCTGGCCAACGCCCCGGACCTGATGGCCACGGCCCGGGACCCGTGGGTCGCCCTGCACCCCGAGGACGCCGACGCGGCCGACGTGTCGCCGGGTGACCTCGTCGAGGTCACCGGCCCGGCGGGCAGCGTGCGGCTGCCCGCGCGCGTGACCGCCGACCAGGCCCCGGGCACCGTGTGGGTGCCCAGCCACGCCGAGGGCGTGGCGGCAACCGAGCTCGGTGACCTCGCCGAGGCGGTGCGCGTCACCGTGGCCGTCGTCGAGGACGCGGAGGTGCCGGCATGACCCCCACCGACTCCCTGCCGATCTGGGTCGACATCTTCCGGGTCGTCGTGGCGTTCCTGGTGTTCCTGCTGACCACGGCCATCCTCATCTGGGCCGAGCGGCGCATCGTGGCCCTGATGCAGTCGCGACTGGGCCCGAACCGCATCGGGCCGCTGGGCATCGGCCAGACCCTGATCGACGGCGCCAAGATGTTCTTCAAGGAGGACATCACGCCGGGGATGGTCGAGAAGACCGTCTACACGCTCGCGCCGATCGTCGGGGTGATCGTGTCGTTCATGACCATCGCCGTCATCCCGGTGGGTGGCCAGTGGACGATGTTCGGCGAGACCTTCACCATGCAGGCCGCCGACCTCAACATCGGCGTGCTGTGGGTGCTGGCGATGGGGTCGCTGCACGTCTACGCGGTGTTCCTCGCCGGCTGGTCGTCGCAGTCGCCCTACCCGCTGATCGGTGGCGTGCGCTCGTCGGCGCAGATGATCAGCTACGAGATCTCGATGGGCCTGGCCGTGGCCAGCGTCCTCATCTACACCGGCAGCTTCCGTGTCTCCGACATCGTCGCCGCCCAGGCGGGCGAGGGCGTCTTCGCCGGCGCCCCGGGCTGGTACTTCCTGCCGCTGTTCCCGGCCTTCGCGGTGTTCCTGATCTCGATGATCGCCGAGGCGCAGCGTCCGCCCTTCGACCTGGCCGAGTCCGAGGGTGACCTCGTCGCCGGGTTCCACACCGAGTACTCGGGCATGCGGTTCGGCATGTTCATGCTCAGCGAGTTCATGGGCGTGGTCATCCAGTCGGCCGTCATGGTGACCCTGTTCTTCGGCGGCCCGGCCGGGCCGGTCTTCGGGCCGACGTGGCTGGCCAACCTGCTGCCGCTGGTCTGGTTCCTCGCCAAGACGTCCTTCTTCATCTTCTTCTTCGTCCTGCTGCGCGGGTCCCAGGCCCGCGCCCGCTACGACAAGCTCATGAACATGGGATGGAAGGTCCTCATCCCCATCGGCCTGGTCTGGGCCATGGCCACCGCCGCACTCGTGGTCGCCGGCGACGCCGGGACGCCCGGCAGCGGCTTCCCCGACCAGACGCTGGCCGGGATCGTCGGCTTCGCGCTGATGCTGGTGGCGCTGGTCGTCATGCCGCGGGTCGCGCGCGACGAGCGTGGCCGCGTGGACCTGGCCACCTCCGACGCCGTGGCCCTGCCCGACGCCGACCACGCCGTGCCCGTCACCAACGAGGTCCCGCCCTCCGGCCAGCTCGCGCTGACCGCGGAGCGGGCCGAGCGCACCGACCGGGAGGTCCTGCACTGATGCCGACCGCCCTTGGAACGTTCCTCTTCTTCCTGCTCCTGGTGGGGCTGGTGGCCATCGCGCTGCGCACCACCATCCTCGGGCGGGGCATGTCCGTGCCGTTGCGCAACATGACGCGCCGGCCCGAGACCGCCCAGTACCCCGAGAAGCCGCGCCCCGTGGCGCCCCGCTTCCACGGCAAGCACCAGCTCAACCGCTACGAGGACGGGCTGGAGCGCTGCATCGGCTGCGAGCTGTGCGCGTGGGCCTGCCCGGCCGACGCCATCTACGTGCAGGGCGCGGACAACACCGCCGAGGCCCGCTACTCGCCCGGCGAGCGCTACGCCGAGGACTACCAGATCAACTACAGCCGCTGCATCTTCTGCGGGCTGTGCATCGAGGCGTGCCCGACGCGGGCGCTGACGATGACCCACGACTACGAGATCTCGTCCGACACCCGCCTCGGCCTCATCCACACCAAGGACATGCTGCTGGCCCCGGTGGCCGCCGATGGCCGGGACACCCCGCACCTGGACCGCGAGGTCCGCGAGCGCGAGGTCAACTACTACGGCGGCCTGGCGGTCACGCCCCCCACGCTCAAGGGCGGCACCTACGAGCAGGCCACCAACGCGCGGCGGTACCGCGCCAGCGAGGTCGTGCCCGAGCGGTCGTTCGACGACGAGCCCGAGGGGGAGGCCTGATGGAGCTGCTCGCCCAGTCCGCCTCGGGCGGCGTGAACGTGGCCGAGGTGGTCCTGTTCGCGCTGTTCGGCACGATCGCCCTCGGTGCCGGCATCGCCATGGTCGTGATGCGCAACATCGTGCACGCGGCCCTGATGCTCGTGCTGAACTTCCTGTCGATCGCCGCCCTGTACCTGACGCTGCAGTCGTCGTTCCTGTCGATCATCCAGGTGATCGTCTACGCCGGCGCGATCATGGTGCTGTTCCTGTTCGTGATCATGCTGCTCGGCGTCGACCGCGACGACCTGCTGTTCGACGTCCGGCGCCGCCACCAGGTCGGCGCCGTCCTCGGCGCCGCGCTGGTCGCGGGCATGCTGCTGTTCGGGATCGTCGGCACCTACACCGGGTCGGCCTCCCGCTGCGGCGCGCAGGCCCCGGGCGAGGTCGCCGCTGCGTCCTCCACCCAGCCCTGCATCGGCCTCGACGACGCGCTGGAGGGCAACGACGCCGGTGCCGTCGGCATCGTCGCGGACCGCCTCTTCGGGCGGTACACGTTCCCGTTCGAGCTCGCCGCCGTGCTGCTCACCGTGGCCACGATCGGGGCGATGCTCCTCGGCCGTCGCGACGACGTCGCGCAGGCCGACGACCCCGCGTGGGTCCCCTCGGTCGAACCACCCGACGAGGTCGATGTCGAGATGGCCATGGCATCGCTCGAGAGCGCGTCGATCGTGCGGGGCGAGCAGGAGCCGCGACCACTCGTCGCCGACGACCCCGAGGTCGCCGAGGCCCAGGACGCCCGCCGCCTCGATGACGAGGACTCGCAGGAGGGGGATGCCTGATGCCCATCGGCTACTACTTCGCGCTGTCTGCCCTGATGTTCAGCATCGGGCTGGCCGGGGTGCTGGTCCGGCGCAACATGATCGTGCTGTTCATGTGCGTCGAGCTGATGCTCAACTCGGTCAACCTCACCCTCGCGGCCGCCTCCCGGCTGTGGGGCAACGGGGACGGCCAGGTCTTCGTGTTCTTCGTCATCGTCGTGGCCGCCGCCGAGGTGGTCGTGGGGCTGGCGCTGATCGTCAACGTCTTCTTCCGGCGCGGCACGCTCGACGTGGACGCGTCCCGACTGCTGAAGGGCTGAGCGGTGCTGTCCAACATGCTCCTGCTCGCGACCGAGGCAGGCCACGGCGAGGCCGCCGTCAACGAGGTGGTGCGCACCACCACGGGGGCGATCGGCGTCGCGTGGCTGATCCCGGTGATCCCGCTGCTGGGCTTCGCCGCCGTGCTGCTGGCCACCCGGACGCTGCGCGAACGCGCCGCCTGGATCTCGGTCACCGCCGCGGCGCTGTCCTTCGTGCTCAGCGTCCTGGTGTTCCTGCAGGTCGCCGGTGACCCGGCGACCCACGTGCGCCCGCTGTTCACGTGGATCCAGGCGGGGCCGCTGGACGTGTCGTGGACGTTGCTGGTCGACCAGCTGACGGCCGTGATGCTGCTGGTGGTGACCGGCGTGGGCACCCTCGTGCACATCTACTCGTTCGGGTACATGCACGGGGACGAGCGCTACGAGCGCTTCTTCGCCTACCTGAACCTGTTCCTGTTCTCGATGCTCGTGCTGGTGCTCGGCTCCAGCCTGCTGACGCTGTTCGTCGGCTGGGAGCTCGTCGGGCTGTCCAGCTACCTGCTGATCGGGTTCTGGTTCGAGAACCGCGACTACGCCTCGGCGGCCAAGAAGGCCTTCATCACCAACCGCGTCGGCGACGTGTCGTTCATGGTGGCGATGTTCCTGGCCTTCGCGACCTTCGGGACCCTGGACTTCTTCACCGCCGACGGTGGCGGGGTCCTGCAGCAGGCCGACGGGATGTCGGCCGGCGTCGCGCTGGCACTCGGGCTGCTGCTGATGGGCGGCGCCGCCGCCAAGTCGGCGCAGATCCCGCTGTACGTGTGGCTGCCCGACGCCATGGCCGGCCCGACGCCGGTCTCGGCGCTGATCCACGCGGCCACCATGGTGACGGCCGGCGTCTACCTGACGGTGCGGTCGTCGGCGATCCTGGTCCAGTCGGTGGACGCCATGACGATCATCGCGTGGACCGGGGCGGGCACCGCCCTGCTCGCGGCGCTGATCGCGATCCGCCAGGACGACATCAAGAAGATCCTCGCGTACTCCACCGTCTCGCAGCTCGGCTACATGTTCATGGCCGTGGGCACCGGCGGGTTCAGCGACGGCATCTTCCACCTCGTCACCCACGCGTTCTTCAAGGGCCTGCTGTTCCTGGCGGCCGGGTCGGTCATGCACGCCATGGCCAACCGCACCGACGCCTGGAAGATGGGCGGCCTGGCCAAGGTGATGCCGGTGACGTTCTGGACCTCCGCGGTCGCCTGGCTGGCGATCTCCGGGGTGCCGCCCTTCGCCGGCTTCTTCTCCAAGGACCAGCTGCTCACGACCGCCTACGAGCACGGCTTCACCGGGATCTGGGCCGTGGGCATCCTGACCGCGGTGCTGACCGCCTTCTACATGTCGCGCTGGTTCTTCCTGATCTTCCTGGGCGACCGCCGCTGGGAGGCCGGGGAACGTGTCGTCGACCCCCACGCCGGCGGCGCGGGCGACCACGTCCCCGAGGAGGACCACACCGGGGCGACCCCGTCCTCGCAGGACGCCCACGTGTCGACGCTGCACCCCCACGAGTCGCCGTCCTCGATGACGGTGCCGCTGATCGTGCTCGGGCTCCTGTCGGCCGTCGGCGGCCTGGCGCTCAACCTCACCCACGGCGGCCCCTTCACCCAGTGGCTGGCGCCCGTCGTCGCCCCGACCGAGGGGCTGTTCGGCGAGGGCGGCGGCCTGTCCGAGCCCATGCTGATCGGCATCTCGATCGTCGCGGCGCTGGTCGGCATCGGCCTGGCCTACGCCATGTACGGCCCGCAGCGTGACCTGTCGAGCGGCCGCATGGCCGAACCGATCCGCGGCCCCATCGCCGAGCTGATGGAACGCAAGTTCTTCGTCGACGAGGCCTACGAGGCGGTGTTCGTCCGCTTCGGGGGGTGGGTGTCCAACGGCCTCGCGTGGTTCGACAAGCGGGGCATCGACGGGCTCGTGAACGGCGCGGGGAGCCTGGCCTCGGCCAGCTCACGGGTCGGGCGACGTGCCCAGACCGGGTTGGTCCGCGGCTACGTGGGCGGGTTCGTCCTCGGGGCCGTGGTACTGGCCGCCGTCGTCCTGGTGCAGGTGGTGTGAGCATGGACAACCTCGTCATGATCACCGTCCTGCTGCCCATCCTGGGCGCGATCCTCATCGGCCTGCTCGCCGAGGACGACCGCCTGGCCCGCTGGATCGCCCTCGGGGCGTCGCTGGCGACGCTGGCCGCCGCCGTCGTGATGGCGGTGCAGTTCGACCCCGCCGGGTCCGTGTTCCAGTTCACGGCCACCTACGAGTGGATCCCCGCGATCGGGGCGAACATCGCCTTCGGGGTCGACGGCATCGCCCTGGTGCTGATCGTGCTGACGGCGTTCATCACGCCGCTGATCGTGATCTCGTCGTGGCACGTGACCGACCGCGTGAAGGGCTACATGTCCGCGTTCCTCGTGCTCGAGGGCGCGGTCATCGGCGTGTTCACCGCCACCGACCTGCTGCTGTTCTACGTCTTCTTCGAGTTCACGCTCATCCCGATGTACCTCATCATCGGGATGTGGGGTGGCGCCAACCGCCGCTACGCCGCCGTGAAGTTCTTCCTGTACACGCTGTTCGGCGGCCTGCTGATGCTGGTGGCCATCCTGTCGCTGTACGCCGCGGCCGGCGGCCAGTCGTTCAGCTACGACGCGATCGCCCAGGCCTCGCTGGACCTCGGCCAGCAGCGGTGGCTGTTCGGCGCCTTCTTCGCGGCCTTCGCCGTGAAGGTCCCGCTGTTCCCGGTCCACACCTGGCTGCCCGACGCCCACACCGAGGCGCCGACGGCCGGCAGTGTGTTCCTGGCGGCGATCCTGCTGAAGATGGGCGCCTTCGGGTTCCTGCGCTACTCGCTGCCGCTGTTCCCCGACGCCACCCGCGAGCTCGCGCTCGGCACCGGCACCGGGTTCTTCTCGGTGCCGTGGATCCTGGTCCTCAGCGTGATCGGGATCCTGTACGGGGCGGTCGTCGCCCTGGTGCAGAAGGACGTCAAGAAGCTCGTCGCGTACTCGTCGGTCAGCCACATGGGCTTCGTGGTGCTGGGCATCTTCGCCCTCAACACCACGGCCACCTCGGCCGGCGTGGTGCAGATGGTCAACCACGGGCTGTCGACCGGGGCGCTGTTCCTGCTGATCGGCTTCCTGTACGAACGGCGCCACACCCGCGAGATCGCCGCGTTCGGCGGGCTCGCCCGCCAGACCCCGGTGTTCGCCGGCTTCTTCCTGGTGGTCGCGCTGTCGTCGCTGGCCCTGCCGGGCCTCAACGGCTTCACCGGCGAGTTCCCGATCCTGCTGGGCACGTTCCAGACGCACCGGGCCGCCGCGGTGCTCAGCGCCTTCGGGGCGGTGCTCGCGGCGCTGTACCTGCTGTGGGCCTACCAGCGGGTCTTCCACGGCCCGCTCGAGGGCGCCGACAACCACGCCACCACGGACCTGAACTGGACCGAGATCGGCGTGATGGTCCCCCTGGTCGCCCTGATCGTGGCCATCGGGATCTACCCCGCCCCGCTCTACGACGCGGTCGAGCCCGCCGTCGAGAACGTGCTCAGCAACGTCTCGGCGGTCACGCCGGCCGGTGACGTCCCGGCGCTCGCGCCGGACCCGGCCCCGGCGCCCGCGCCGACCCCGGAGGTGGCCCCGTGACGCTCGCCCCCCTCGCCCAGAGTGTGCCCGCCGTGCCCACCGACATCGCGTGGTCGACCTTCGCCCCCGAGCTGGTGATGGTCGGGGCCGCCCTGACCCTGCTGCTGTTCGCCGTGGCGGGGCGCCGCCGCATGTGGGTCGCCGTGCCCGTCGCGGTCGTCGGCCTGGCCATCGGCGTCGTGCTGGTCGCCGCCGGGCAGGCCCTGCCCGGCATCGTCGCCATCGCCTACGGGGCGGCGGCGCTGGCCCTGACCATCGGCCTGGCCACCTCGCCGCCCGTCCTGCACAGCTGGCTGGCCGGCCTCGGCGCGGCCGGGGCACTGGCCATGACCATCTGGCAGGCGATCGTGCCCATGCAGCTGTCGACCGACGGCCTGACCGCCGTCAGCGCGCTGGAGGGCTCGGTGGCCCTGGACGGCATCGCGCTGTTCACCCGGCTGACCGTGTACACCACCACGCTGCTCGTGCTGCCGCTCGGCCACGCCTACCTGCGTGAGCGCGAGGTGCACCGCCCCGAGTTCGAACCCCTCCTGCTGCTCAGCGCGACGGGCATGGCCGTGCTCGGCGCCGCGAACGACCTCATCACCTTCTTCGTCGCGCTCGAGGTGCTCTCGATCGCCCTGTACGTGATGTCCGGCATCGCCCGCCGGGACCGTCGCTCGCAGGAGTCGGCGATCAAGTACTTCGTCCTGGGTGCCGTCGCGTCGGCGATCCTGCTGTACGGCATGGCCCTGCTCTTCGTCGCCACCGGCACCCTCGACCTGCCCGCCATCGGCAGCGCGATCTCGGTGTTCACCACGCCCTACCGGGTCGTGGTGATCGGGATGGTCCTGGTCACCGTCGGGCTGGGCTTCAAGGTCGCCCTGGTCCCGTTCCACGCCTGGGTGCCCGACGTGTACGAGGGCGCCCCGACCAACGTCACCGCGTTCATGGCCGCAGCCACCAAGGCCGCCGCGTTCGCGGGCCTGTTGCGCCTGTACGTCACCGCGTTCGGTCCCCTGACCGACCTCTGGGTGCCCGTCCTGGCCGTGCTCGCCGCGATCACGATGCTCTACGGCGCCGTGGTGGCGCTGGTGCAGCAGGACGTCAAGCGCATCCTGGCCTACTCGGCGCTCTCGCACGCGGGCTATGCCGCGATCGGTGTCGCGGCCGCGTCGCCCGAGGGCGTGTCCGGCACGCTCTGGTACCTGCTGACCTACGCGCTGTCGACGCTGGCCGCATTCGGGGCCGTCATCGCCGTCGAGCGGCGCAACCACAGCTCGGTGACGCTCGGGGACCTGCGCGGTCTCGGGCGCACGTCCCCGGCCCTGGCCGGGATCCTCACCGTGGCCCTGCTCAGCCTCGCGGGCCTGCCGCCGCTGGCTGGGTTCGTCGGCAAGCTGCAGGTCTTCAGCGCCGGCGTGGACGCCGGGCTGACCTGGCTGGTCGTGATCGGCGTCGTCTCGTCCGTCATCGCCGCGTTCTTCTACCTGCGGATCATGGGCATGATGTTCCTCGAGGAGCCCGTCGAGGGCATGCTCGAGCCGTCCTACTCCACGGGCTGGAGCCTCGGCGTGAACCTGGCCGCTGCCCTGGTCGTCTACCTCGGGCTGCAGCCGGCCATCCTGCTCGACCTGGCCGACAAGTCGGCCACCCTGGCGCGGTAGGCCACGGGCCCGCCCCGCTGCGAACCCCACGCACACCCGGATGTCCGCCACCCCAGGAAGATCCCCGTCGTGATCACCCACCGTTCGGCGAGCGTCGCCATCCCGGCGCCCGTGCTGGCCGAGCTCGAGGCGCACGGCCTCGAGGTCGGCCCGGTGCTCGACGAGGTCGAGCGGCTCCTGCACGCCCAGGTCCGCTCGTCCCACGCCTTCGTCGACCGGGTCGCCACCTACCTCATCGACGCCGGCGGCAAGCGCTTCCGCCCGATGCTGGTCGCCCTGACCAGCCACCTCGGTGACCCCGGGGCGCGCGGCGTCGCCGAGGCCGGGGTCATCGTCGAGCTCGTGCACCTGGCCACGCTCTACCACGACGACGTGATCGACGAGGCGCCAGCCCGTCGCGGGGCGCCGTCGGCCAACGCCCGCTGGGACAACACCGTCGCCATCCTCACCGGCGACTACCTGTTCGCCCGGGCCTCGGAGCTGTCGGCCGACCTCGGCGTCGAGGTCACGCGGATCATGGCCCAGACGCTGGCCGACCTGTGCGAGGGCCAGATCCGGGAGGTGCAGGGCTCCGAGGGTGCGCTCCCGCCGGACGTGCCCCGGCTGGACCCGACGCTCGAGCACTACCTGAAGGTCATCGAGGGCAAGACCGCGTCCCTGATCGCCACGTCGTGCCGGTACGGGGCGCTGCTGTCGGGCTGCGACCGCGACGTCGTCGAGGACGTCACCACCTACGGCTGGAACGTCGGCATGGCCTTCCAGCTGTCCGACGACCTGCTCGACATCGCCTCCGAGCACGACACCTCGGGCAAGACCCCCGGCACCGACCTGCTCGAGGGCGTGCGCACGCTGCCGGTCCTGTACGCGCTCGAGGACGACCCCGACGGCGAGCTCGCCTCGCTGGTGCGTGGCCCGGTGGACCCGGCCGACCTGCCGCGGGCGCTCGAGCTCCTGCGTGGGTCCGACGCCATGGCGCGGGCCGCCGACACGGCCCAGACCTACGTCGACACCGCCCACGCGCACCTCGACGGGCTGGGCGACACCACGGCCGTCAAGGCGTTGCGCCGGCTGGCCAGCTACGCCCTCGATCGCGTGGGCTAGGTACAGTTCCTCGGGGTGCGGAGGGGACCCGCCACGTCGCGATCCCCGCAGGTGTTGCCGAACTGCTCGTACCGCGTGTCGAACCCGGCGTCGTAGTAGAGCCGGTCGCAGGCGCCGCCCTCCCCGGCCGCACAGGCGTCCCACAGCTCGTCGAGCTGGGGGTCGTCGCCGGGCTGGCAGGGACCCTCGTCCGTCCCGCAGTCGATCGTCGCGCCCGACAGGTCCGGCACGTGGATCTCCGTGACGGGGGGCGTGGACGAGGCGGCGCGTGGCCGCGGGCGGCGCGGTCGTGGATTCGTCCGCGACCCCGGTGGCGGGCGGCGGGGCGCCGTCACTGCAGCTGGCCAGCAGGCCGACGGCCAGGACCAGGCAGGGCAGGAGACGTATGGGCATGGGAGCCATGCGGTGCTCGATCGGGTCGTGGTGCTGGTGTCGCGCGTCCGATCGGCCCCGTCGGTGCGACGAGGGGAGGTGTACCAGCCCGTGGCGACCCTGCCAGCACGCCCACGGCGTGCGTCCGGCCAACGGTGGAGCGCCTCTCGCGTGGTGCCGTGGTCCGACGACGCTGGCAGGGTCCGGGACCTGACGACCCGTCCGATCCGCTCACCGGCCCCGAAACGCCTGCGTACTCTTGCAAGCACCGACCGCTGGCCGCCCCGCCCCGGTCACCGTCTCCCGTTCGAAAGGCCCCCCATGCGTGCTCCCGACGGCAAGGTCACGTGGCTGCGTGACACTCTCGGCCCGGCCCGTTCCGACGACGACATCGACGCCTTCGCCGCCCTCGGGGACCGCTTCGACGTGCCGGCGGGGCGGACGCTCGCCCGCACCGGTGACTACGGGCGCGAGGCCTTCCTCATCGTCCGCGGTCGCGTGGAGGTCCGCCGTGACGGCGAGCTCATCGCCGTGCTCGGCGCGGGCGACGTCGCCGGCGAGCTCGCGGTCACCGGCTCGGTCCGGCGCAACGCCGACCTCGTGGCCGTCACCGACGTCGAGCTCGTCGTCTTCGACCCGGCCTCGTTCCGCAGCGCCATGCGTGCATCGCGCTCGCTGGCCGAGCAGGTCGACGGCGCGCGGGCGACGCGCACCCGGGTCGCCTGAGGTCATCCGCCCCCCGGCCCCCACCCTGTTTCATCCGCCCCCCGGCCCCCACCCAACCGGGTCCACGCCACCGGGCACCGGGGCCTGCGGGTCGTAGGGCCGACGCGTGAACACGAAGGTCGCCAGCTCGAGGTGCGACACCACGCCGTCGGCCCCCCGCACGATGCGCAGCGTCTCGCCGCGGTAGTACCCGTCCAGCCCCCGGAACGTCCCGTCCCCGGCACGCTCGAAGCGCGACGCGCGGGTGCGTCCCTCCAGCGCCACGATCCGCAGGATCCCGTCGGTCCACCGCAGCGACAGCGGGGCGGGTCCCCAGTACCACGGCCCCAGGGCGTCGACGACGTCCTCGGGGATCTCGCCCGGCACCCACGGGTCCGGGTGCCGTGGTTCGGCGGTGACCACGATGTCGAGCAGGTCGGCGGCCACCCCGTCGATCCCCGAGGTCGCGTTCGCCGCGACCGCCGCGACCGTGTGCTGGCCGCGGTCCACCAGCAGCAGTGCCAGGAAGCCCGGCATCGACCCGCCGTGGCCCACCCAGCGTCGTTCGCCCGAGCGGAACACCTGCACCCCGAGACCGTGCCCGACGGACCACGCGTCGTCGTGCACGATGATCGGCTGGCACATCTCCTCGAGGGTGTCGTCGTCGAGCACGTCCCCGGTGTCGCCCGCCAGGAACCGCCCCCACCGCGCGAGGTCGGTGATCGAGGCCCACAGCTGGCCGGCGGGTGCCATGGCCCCGGCGTCGTGGACCGCCGCGGGCTCGGGCAGGACCGCGTCGGCCCAGGGGTGGACCGCCCAGCCGTCCGCGTGCGGGGCGACCGGCCCGTAGCTGGTCCGGGTCATCTCCAGCGGTCCCAGCAGCTCGTCCTGCACCGCCTGCATCCACGAGCACCCGCGGTGCGTCTCGACCACGCCGCCGAGCAGCCCGTACCCGAGGTTGGAGTAGTGGTGGACCCGGTCGGCCGGGTGCAGGACGACCTCGTCCCCGAGGCCGTCGGTGAGCTCGTCGATCGTGCCGCCCTGGGTGCGCTCCCACCAGTCCCCGGTCGTCTCGGCCTGCAGACCGGACGTGTGGGACAGCAGCGACGCCAGGGTGCGGTCGCCCAACGGTGTCCCCGGCAGGTGCATGTCGAGGGTGTCCTCGAGCGTCAGCCGGCCCTCGTCCCGCAGGCGCATGACCAGCACGGCCGTGAGGGTCTTGGTGATCGAGCCGATCCGGTACCGGGTCTCGCGGGTGGGCGGTTCGCCACGGACGGTCCCGGCCGCCCCGGTCCACACCAGCTGGCCCTCGCGTGCGATGGCGGCGACGAGCGAGGGCAGGCGCGCCTCGGCCTGCGAGCGGGCGATCCGGTGGGTCAACGCCCGCTGGGTCGAATCCAGCAGCGAGGCGTCCACGGCGGGCCCCGTCACCACGTCGTGCGGGGCGGTCACCGGCTCGGGCGGTGGAACGGGGACCGGCTGTCCGGCGCTCACAGGCCGAGCTCCTTGGCGACGATGGTCTTCATGATCTCGGTGGTGCCGCCGTAGATCGTGGTGATGCGGGCGTCGGCGTAGGCGCGGGCGATGGGGTACTCGCGCATGTAGCCGTAGCCGCCGAACAGCTGCAGGCACCGGTCGATGACGCGCTTCTGCAGCTCGGTGCACCACCACTTGGCCCGTGCGGCGTCGGGCACCGACAGCGCGCCGTCGTTGAGCGCGAGGATGCACCGGTCGACGAACGCCTGCGCGATGGTCACCTCGGTGTCGCACTCGGCCAGCACGAACTTGGTGTTCTGGAAGTCCCCGACCGGCTTGCCGAACGCGGTCCGTTCACGGACGTAGTCCAGCGTCCAGTCCACCGCCGCGCGGGCCGCGGCCACGCCCGCGACGGCGATCGACAGCCGTTCCTGGGCCAGGTTGGTGGTCAGGATGGTGAACCCGGCCCCCTCCTCGCCCAGCAGGTTGTCCACCGGGACGTGGACGTCGTCGAAGGCCAGCTCGGCGGTGTCCTGGGCCTTCAGGCCGATCTTGTCCAGGTTGCGGCCGCGGGTGAACCCGTCCATGCCGCGCTCGACCACCAGCAGGCTCATGCCGGCGTGGCGCTCGTCCGGGTCGGTCTTGACCGCCACCACCACCAGGTCGGCGTTGATGCCGTTGGTGATGAAGGTCTTGGCCCCGTTGACCACGTAGTGGTCGCCGTCGCGTACGGCGGTGGTGCGGATCCCCGCCAGGTCCGACCCGGCCCCGGGCTCGGTCATCGCCACCGCGGTGACCAGCTCGCCCGACACGATCCCCGGCAGCCAGCGGTCCTTCTGCGCGTCGGTGGTGAAGTCGGTGAAGTAGGGCAGCACGATGTCGTTGTGCAGCGTGATCGACAGCCCGGCCGAGGCCACCCCGGCGTAGCAGGCCTCCTCGCCCACGATGGCGTTGAACCGGAAGTCGTCGACGCCCCCGCCCCCGAACCGCTCGTCCACCTGCATGCCCAGCAGCCCGTTCGCCCCGGCCGTGGTGAACAGCTCGTGCGGGACCAGCCCCTGCTGCTCCCACTCCTCGTGGTGAGGGACGACCTCGCGGTCGAAGAACGCCCGCACCGACTCGCGGAACAGGTCGTGCTCCTCCTCGTACAGCGTGCGTTCCACGGGTGGCTCCTAGCGGCGGGTCAGCGGGTGACGTCGAGGCCCTCGAGGTGCCCCACGCCGCTGAAGCGGTCGAGGGCGAAGATCCACCCGGGCCCGATCTCGGTCGTGCTCAGCAACGTGACGGAGGCGTGCCGGGACGCGAAGCGCTCCCACTCCCACGGGCGCGGCTCGAGCCCGAGCAGACGGCCCAGCACGGCGGAGTTGGTGCCGGCGTGCGCGACCACCACGATCCGCCCGGCGTCCTGGCGCAGGTCCCACACGGCCTCGGGATCGCGTGGGTGGGGGACCGCGCCGACCTCCTCGAGCGCCAGCTCGGTGCCCCGGGTCACGCGACGGTGGAAGCTGCGGAACGACTCCGCGCCCGGGGCGACCGGGTTCCACCACTGCTCCCGGTCGCGCCCTCGCTGCTCCCGGAACACGGAGGCGATGCGGTCGATCGGGGCGCCGTCCCAGTCCGGCGGCAGCCCGATCTCGCGCAGCCACGACAGCACGCGTGGTTGCCGACCGAGGCGCTCGGCCAGCGGGGCGGCGGTCTCGCGGGCGCGGACCATCGGCGAGACCAGGAAGTGGTCGATCTCGCCCAACGCGGCGATGCGGTCGGCCACGCGCCGGGCCTGCGCGTGCCCGAGCTCGGTCAGGCCCGGGTCGTTGAAGGCCACGCCGTCGGCCGTCCAGGCGGGCTGTCCGTGGCGGACGAGGACGATCTCCATGGCCGCCACGCTAGGTCCGCGCTCGCCGCCCTGCCCACTGCCTAGCCTCGCGTCGTGTCATCGTGCAGGCGATCGAGGAGCCCGGCCGTGGGGCGACCGCTCGAGGAGGTCGTGGGGGCAGGCTGGCCGCAGGCCCTGGACCCGGTCCGGGACCGGATCGCGGCGATGGGGGAGTTCCTGCGCGCCGAGCAGGCGGCGGGGCGCCGGTTCCTGCCCGCCGGCGACCGCGTGTTCGCGGCGTTCCAGACGCCCTTCGAGCAGGTGCGCGTCCTCGTGGTCGGCCAGGACCCGTACCCGACCCCGGGCCACCCCATCGGCTACTGCTTCTCGGTCGCCCCGGACGTCCGCCCATTCCCGAAGAGCCTGCAGAACATCTTCCGCGAGTACGTCGACGACCTCGGGCTCCCGATGCCGGCCACCGGGGACCTCACGCCCTGGGCGCAGCGGGGCGTCATGCTGCTCAACCGGGTCCTGACGGTGCGCCCCGGCGCCCCGGCCTCGCACCGCGGCCAGGGCTGGGAGCACGTCACCGCGCAGGCCATCCGTGCGCTCGTCGACCGGGGCGGGCCGCTGGTCGCCGTCCTGTGGGGGCGCGACGCCCGCCAGCTGCGCCCCCACCTCGGCGACGTGCCGATCGTCGAGTCGGCCCACCCGAGCCCCCTGTCCGCCCACCGCGGGTTCTTCGGCAGTCGTCCGTTCTCGCGCGCCAACGCCCTGCTGGAACAGCAGGGCGTCGACCCACTGGACTGGGCCCTGCCCGCCTGACCACCTCCGTCGGTCGCGTTGGGGTGGCCGAAGGTGGGATTGCTACCCTCCGCATCCCCGGCTCGTCAGGCGCTTGCTGCCGACGGGCCGGTGCGCTCCACGCCGCTCGCTTCCACCCCCCGGGGTGAGGCGGCGGACCCACCGACGCGGCTGCCGTGACCGACGGGAGACGCATCGACGCGAGACGAGCCCGCACGCCACGCGTGCGCGCCACGACACTGACGTGACGCCGCTGGAGAAGTCGTGAGCACGTTCTACGAGCAGTACGGGACGCTGGCCGTCCTCGTGGTGGTCGCGAGCCTCCTGTACGCGGTGATCATGCTCGCCAACCGCATCTTCCGGCCCAGCTACCCGTCGCCGGAGAAGCTCACGACCTACGAGTGCGGGGTGGACGCGGTGGGGACCGACTGGTCCCAGATGAACATCCGCTACTACGTCTTCGCGTTCCTGTTCGTGATCTTCGACGTGGAGAGTGTGTTCCTGTTCCCGTGGGCGGTGATCCTCGGCAAGGTCGATGCCAGCTCGCCGGTCTCGCAGATGTTCGTGCTGGTCGAGATGTTCGTCTTCATCGCGATCCTCGCCATCGGCCTCGTGTACGCCTGGCGCAAGAAGGTGCTCGTATGGGAGTGATGGACCAGGTCGACCTCCCGAAGCCGCTGAAGTTCGTCTTCAACTGGGGTCGCAAGTACTCGCTGTGGTGCTTCAACTTCGGCCTCGCCTGCTGCGCGATCGAGTTCATCGCGGCGTCGACGGCCCGGCACGACTTCATCCGCCACGGCGTGATCCCGTTCGCCCACGGGCCGCGGCAGGCGGACCTGATGGTCATCTCGGGCACGTTGACCGACAAGATGGCCCCGGCCGTCAAGCGGCTGTACGACGAGATGCCGGAACCCAAGTACGTGATCTCGTTCGGCTCGTGCGCCAACTGCGGCGGCCCGTACTGGGACAGCTACTCGGTGACCAAGGGCGTGGACCAGATCCTGCCCGTCGACGTCTACGTGCCGGGCTGCCCGCCGCGCCCCGAGGCGCTGCTCGACGGGATCATCGCGCTGCAGGACATGATCCAGCAGGAGTCGCTGCCCGAACGCTTCCGCACCCGTCGCCCGATCATCCTCGGCGAGGACGGCAAGGCCGTGCCGGCCGACGACCACACCGAGGGCGTCGACACCCCGTCGCTCACCGCGTCGGAGGGCTGACCGATGGCGTATCCGGTCCTGGGGCGGTCCGCGGACGCGCTCGACCCCGCCGAGACGGCCGACTTCCTGCGTCGGCGGCTGGGCGACGACCTGCTCGGCACCACCGAGGAGTACGGCTCCTTCACGGTGGACGTCGCGCCGGGCTCGTGGCTGGACGCGCTGACCCTGTGCCGTGACGAGGAGCTGCTCGCCTACGACATGTTCGACTGCCTCTTCGGCGTCGACGCGGGCGAGGACGGCTTCGACGTCGTCGCCATCCTGTACTCCACCTCCCGTGGCCGCCGCATCCTGCTGCGGGCCCGCACCGAGGGGGGCCGCGAGGAACCGACCTTCCCGTCGGCCGTGACCGTCTTCCCGGGCGCCAACTGGCACGAGCGCGAGACCTGGGACATGTTCGGCATCGAGTTCACCGACCACCCGGGCCTGTCGCCGCGGATCCTGTGCGTCGAGAACTTCGAGGGCTGGCCGCTGCGCAAGGACTTCTTCCTCGCCTCCCGCGCGGCCAAGCCGTGGCCGGGCGTGAAGGAACCGGCCGAGACCGACGAGGACGGCAACGTCATCGTCAAGGTGCCGGGCCCGGGCGAGGCCCCCGGCCCGTCGGTGCTCGACGAGCTCATGGCCAGCCAGTCCAAGGCCGCCAACCCCCAGCCCGAACCCGAGGTCGACGCCGGCGCGGCCGCCGACATGAAGAGCCAGCCCGTCGAACACGGCGACGAGGGGCACGTCGAGGTCCAGCTCGACCAGGAGACCTACGACCGGCTGATCGCCGAGGGCAAGTCCGAACGCATCGCCCGGTCCAAGGCCAAGGCGGCGTTCGTGAAGAAGCAGCGCGCGGCGGCCGCTGACGCCCCGACCGGTGGCGCCGCGCCCGACGCGACGGGGACCGACACCCAGCCCACGGCCGAGCCGACCGCCGACGCCGCCCAGGCCCAGGCCGACGGCGCCGTGGGGCCGACCGATGCCGACAAGGTCGCCGCGGACATCGAGGAGAACGCCGAGGCCGCGGCCGTCAAGGCCGAGGAGCGCCGCAAGGCCCAGGCCGAGGAACGCGCCGCGCGCGCGGCCGAGCAGGGCGACGCGGGCGCCGACGACGACGCACCGTCCGTGCCCGAGGGCACGCCCCCGGACGACGGACGGAGGACCAGGCATGAGCGACCTCGACGTCCGCGAACAGATCTCGCCGTCCACCGCCCCGGGTGAGGACCTGATCCTCGAGCTGCGCGGCGACACCGACTTCGAGACCGCCGAGATGAGCCTGTCCATCGGACCGGCCCACCCGGCCACGCACGGCGTGCTGCGCGTCGTGCTGGACATGGACGGCGAACGGATCCGCGACGCGCGCCCCGTCATCGGGTACATGCACCGCGGCTTCGAGAAGCTGGCCGAGTACCGCGACTACCGCCAGATCATGGCGCTGACCAACCGCCACGACTGGCTGTCGGGCTTCGCCAACGAGCTCGGCGTGGCGCTGGCCGTCGAGAAGATGCTCGAGATGGAGGTCCCGGACCGGGCACAGTGGATCCGGATGCTGCTGGCCGAGTGGAACCGGATCCTCAACCACCTGATGTTCGTGGGCTCGTACGCCATCGAGCTCGGCGGGATCACGCCGATGTTCTACGCGTTCCGTGAACGCGAGGACATCCAGTACCTGCTCGAGTCCGCCACCGGGGGCCGGCTGCACTTCACCTTCAACCAGGCGGGCGGCATCAAGAACGACCTGCCCAAGGGCTTCCTGCGGCAGTCGGCCGACCTCTCGGCCAAGCTGCGGGCCCGCCTGCAGGACTTCATCGACCTCATCCTCGGCAACGAGATCTTCCACGGCCGCACCAAGGGCGTCGGGCCCCTGCCGCCCGAGGTCGCCCTGGCCTACGGGGTCACCGGTCCGACCCTGCACGCCACCGGGGTGCCCGAGGACTCGCGCGTGACCGAGCCGTACCTCAAGTACGGCGAGGTCGACGTGCACGTGCCCACCGGCGACAACGGCGACAGCTACGACCGCTTCGGCGTGCTGCTGGGTCGCATCGAGGCCAGCCTGGACATCATCGACCAGGTCCACGACCACATGCCGGCGGGCCCGGTCAACCAGAAGCTGCCCAAGATCCTCAAGGCGCCGGAGGGCTTCACCTACGTGCGCACCGAGAACCCGCTCGGCCAGCTCGGCTACTTCCTGCAGTCGGACGGCTCCAAGAACCCGTGGCGCATGAAGATGCGCACGCCGTCGTTCTCCAACGTCCAGGTGCTGCCCTACCTGCTGCGGGGCGCCCTCATGCCCGACGCCATCTCGATCCTCGGGTCCGTCTTCTTCGTCGTCGGCGACGTCGACCGATAACGGTAAGGACGCACACGTGCTCACCGCTCTCGCCTCGCTGCCGACGACGTTCGGCCAGACGGCGTCGATCCTGACCCTGGACAACTTCTGGGTGTCGGTCGTCCTGAAGGTCCTGGTCACCGTCGCGCTCGCCTTCACCCTGCCGCTGGTCGGCGGCTACCTCGAGCACAAGGCCATGGGACGCCTGCAGGACCGCCGCGGTCCCGTGGCCGCCGGGCCCTTCGGGTCCCTGCAGCTGGTCGCCGACGGCATCAAGTTCGTCCAGAAGGAGGAGATCATCCCCCGGGCGGCCGACCGCTGGGCGTTCGCGCTGGCCCCGGGTGTGGCGCTGGTCCCGGCGATCCTGGTGTTCTTCGTGCTGCCGCTCGGCCCCGGCGTGTGGGTCGAGGACCTCGAGCTCGGGCTGTTCTACGCCCTGGCGATCTCGTCGGTGTCGGTCATCGGCGTGCTCATGGCCGGGTGGTCGTCGGCCAACAAGTTCTCGCTGTTCGGTGGCATCCGCGCGGCCGCCCAGCTGATCGCCTACGAGCTGCCCCTGATCGTCGCCGCCGCGGCCGTGGCGCTGCAGGCCGGGTCGCTGTCGCTGGTGGACATCGTCCACGCGCAGGCCGGGTTCATGATCCCGGGGACCGACTTCAACCTCTGGTACGTCGTCCCGCAGTTCCTCGGCTTCGCGCTGTTCTTCGTGGCGGCGCTGGCCGAGCTGTCGCGGCCGCCCTTCGACATGCCCATCGCCGACTCCGAGCTGGTGTTCGGCTACATGACCGAGTACACGGGCATCAAGTTCGCGATGTTCCTGCTGACCGAGTACGCGGGCATGATCTCGATGGCCGGGCTCATGACGGTCCTGTACCTCGGCGGCTGGCAGATCCTGCCGGGCGTGCCGCTGCCCGGCTGCTCCGAGCTCGGCCTGTTCGACTGCGGGTTCTGGGGCGGACTGATCGGTGTCGGCGTGACCGTCGGCAAGATCATGGCGATCGTGTTCGTGATCGTCTGGATCCGCGTCGCCTACCCGCGCCTGCGTGAGGACCAGCTGCAGCGCATGTCCTGGCTGGTCTTCATTCCCCTCTCACTCGTCAACATCGCGATCGTCGCGATCGGGAAGGTGGCCTAGGTGAGTCAGACCACCACGACCCAGACCGACCGGGAGCGCATGGTCGACCCGGACGCCCGGGCGCCCTTCGGCGTCGGCCTGCTCAAGGGCCTGGCCGTCACGGTCAAGCACCTGTTCAAGACGCCGTCGACCCAGATGTACCCCAAGGTCCGGCCAGTCCTGCCGCCCCGCACCCGTGGCGTGATCGCGCTGATGGACGAGAACTGCACCGTGTGCATGCTGTGCAGCCGCGAGTGCCCCGACTGGTGCATCTACATCGACTCCCACAAGGAGACGGTGCCCCCCGCCAAGGAGGGCGGCCGCGCCCGTACCCGCAACGTGCTGGACCGCTTCGCCATCGACTTCGCGCTGTGCATGTACTGCGGCATCTGCGTCGACGTCTGCCCCTTCGACGCGCTGTTCTGGAGCCCCGAGTTCGAGTACTGCGAGTACTCGATGGACGGGCTGCTGCACGAGATGGACAAGCTGCGCGAGTGGGCCGACACGGTCCCGCCGCCGCCGCCGCTGGAGGACGGTGCCGAGTCGCCGGCCGAGGTCGCCGACGCCATCGAGAAGAAGAACGCCGAGCTCGACGCCGCGGCCGCGGCCGCCGAGCAGCAGGCGATCGAGCAGCAGCAGGCCGAGCAGCAGACGGCGACACCCGCCGCGAAGGCCGGCGGTGGCGGCCCCTCCCGGCCCAAGCCGACGCTGGCCGACATGGAGGTCGAGGGCAACCCCCAGATCGACCAGGCCACCTTCGACGAGCTCATCGAGCAGGGCAAGTCCGAACGCATGGCCCGCTCGAAGGCCAAGGCCGCCTGGGTCAAGGCCGAGAAGCAGAAGCTGCTGGACGCCGCGATCGCCGAGTGGGAGGCCGAGCAGGCCTCCGCGGCCGCGGCCCCCGCCGACGCGCCCGCACCCGGTGCCGCCCCGTCCCGGCCCAAGCCGACGCTGGCCGACATGGAGGTCGAGGGCGACCCCCAGGTCGACCAGGAGGTCTTCGACTCCCTGGTGGCCGAGGGCAAGTCCGAGCGCATGGCCCGCTCGAAGGCCAAGTCGGCCTGGGTCAAGGCCGAGAAGCAGAAGTTGTTGGACGCCGCGATCGCCGAGTGGGAGGCCGAACAGGCCGCCGCCGCGGACGCCGCCCCGGCCGCCGAGGCCCCGGCCGCCGCGGCCGACGCCGACGCACCGGCCGAACCTGCCGCCCCGAAGCTGGCCGACGTCCACGTCGAGGGCGCGGGCGAGATCGACCAGGAGACCTACGACGCGCTGATCGCTTCAGGCAAGAGCGAACGCATCGCCCGCGCCAAGGCCAAGGCCGCCTGGGTCAAGAAGCGCAAGCAGGAGCAGCTCGACCAGGGGGGTGAGTCATGACCGGCCCGGACGTGGTGTTCATCCTCATCGCCATCGCCACAGCCATCTCGGCGCTGGCCACGGTGACCTCGAAGAACCTCGTGCACGCCGCGCTGTTCCTGGCGGTGACGCTGACCGGCATCGGCGGGGTGTTCTTCGTGCTGGCCGCCGACTTCGTCGCGCTGGTCCAGCTGGTCGTCTACGTGGGCGCCATCGCGGTGCTGTTCCTGTTCGGGCTCATGCTCACCCGCGCCCCGATCGGGCGCGAGGCCCTGGACTCGCAGAACCGCGGCATGGGCATGGCCATCGCCGGCGTGCTGTTCGCGGTCCTGGTCACGCTGATCGTGCAGTCCAGCGGTGACTTCGCGGCCGAGGCCGGCGCTGCGGTCGGCGGCGCATCGATCGAGGCCATCGGGCTGTCGATCTTCTCGGCCTGGGTGTTCCCCTTCGAGGTCGCCTCGATGCTGCTGCTCGGGGCCCTGGTCGGCGCGATCCTGATGTCGCGGCGCCAGTCGGGCGAGTCCGGCGAGGAGACCGCCATCACCGCGATCGACGTCGGCGACCCCGGCTTTGCCGACCAGCCCGAGCTGAAGACCACGCCCCGCACCGCCGAGGCCATCCCGGCCACCACGGGAGGTGACCAGTGAGCCCGCTCGGTCCCATGGTCCTCGCGGCCTTCCTGTTCTGCGTGGGCGTCTACGGCATCATCGCCCGCCGCAACGCCGTGCTGGTGCTGATGAGCGTCGAGCTGATGCTCAACGCGGTCAACATCAACCTGGTCGCGTTCAACAACATCACCCACCGGGGCGACCCCCTGGTGTCCGGGCAGGTCTTCGCCCTGTTCGTGATCGCGATCGCCGCCGCCGAGGTCGGCGTCGGCCTGGCCATCGTCCTCAACATGTTCCGCAACCGTGCCTCGATCGACGTCGACGACGCCGATCTGATGCGCTGGTGACCCGGGGGAGCTGACTGACCGTGGAGCAACTCCTCGACTACGCGTGGGTGATCGTCGCCCTGCCCTTCGCCGCGTCCATCCTGATCGCGGCGTTCGGCAAGCTGATGCCCCTCAAGGGCTCCGAGATCGGACTCGCCGCCATCGTCGTGGCCTGGGTCATGGCCCTCGGGATCGGCTGGTACACCTTCGCCAACGGCCCGATCGAGGCCGTGCAGTCCTCGATGTCGTGGGCCCCGATGGGCAGCGGGTTCGAGATCCAGCTCGGCCAGTACGTCGACGGCCTCACCGCCATGATGATGGTGCTGGTCACGACCGTGTCGATGGGCGTGCAGCTGTACTCGCGCGAGTACATGCACGGCGAGGAACGGTTCACGTACTTCTTCGCGATGCTCAGCCTGTTCACGTTCTCGATGCTGTTCCTGGTCATCGCGAACAACACGCTGCAGGCCGTGGTCGGCTGGGAGCTGGTCGGGCTGTGCTCGTTCCTGCTGATCGGCTTCTACTGGCACGAGAAGCCCAACCAGGACGCGGCCAACAAGGCGTTCCTCACGACCAAGTTCGCCGACATCGGCCTGGTCGTCGGCGTGATCGTGCTGTCGGCGGGTGTCGCCCAGACCGGGACCACCACGCCGTTCGACATCGACACCACCATCCAGGCGGCGACCAGCGGGAACCTGTCCACCGCGACCATCGTGCTCGGGCTGCCTGATGATCTTCCTCGGGTGCGTGGGCAAGTCCGGCCAGATGCCCCTGCACGTGTGGCTGCCCGACGCCATGGCCGGCCCGACGCCGGTGTCCGCGCTGATCCACGCCGCCACGATGGTCACCGCCGGCGTGTTCCTCGTCGCCCGGCTCTACCCGGTGTTCGCCCAGTCGCTGGTGGTGATGAACACCATCGCGATCGTCGGCGTGATCACGCTGTTCTTCGCCGGGTTCGTGGCGCTGGTGCAGGACGACATCAAGAAGGTGCTGGCCTACTCCACCGTCTCGCAGCTCGGCTACATGATGGCCGCGCTCGGGGTCGGCGGGTACACCGCGGGCATCTTCCACCTGTTCACCCACGGGTTCTTCAAGGCCCTGCTGTTCCTCGGCTCCGGCTCGCTGATCCACGCCGTGCACAGCAACAACATGTCCGACATGGGCGGCATGCGCAAGTACATGCCGTGGACGTTCTGGACCTTCATCATCGGCTCGCTCGCCCTGGCCGGGTTCCCGCTGACCGCCGGGTTCTTCTCCAAGGACGAGATCCTCGTCTCGGCCCAGATCTGGGCCAGCGAGGGCAACGTGACCGGCAGCTTCGTGTTCTGGCTCGGCCTGGCCGGCGCCGCGATCACGACCTTCTACATGGCCCGCGCCTGCTTCCTCATCTTCTTCGGCGAGCACCGCGGCGTGCACCACCCCGAGGTCGCCACCCACGACGAGCACGCCGAGCAGTCGGCCGTGATCGAGCACGCCGTCGAGGCCGAGGAGGCCGAGGCCGCGGCAGCCCACGACCTCGGCCACGAGGACGTGCACCACCACGCCCCGCACGAGTCCGGCTGGCAGATCCTCGTGCCGCTGGTGATGCTCGCCGTGCTGTCCTTCCCGGTCGGCTTCGCCGGCGGGTTCCTCTGGGACGACGTCGGCGGGGCGCCCGAGCGCAACTTCGAGACCTGGACCGCCACGCACGCCATCGAGGAGACGACCTATCCGTTCCTCGCGGCCGAGGAGGGCCAGGGCGGCGAGGGCGAGGAGGCCGCTGCCCCCGAGGGCGAGGGCCACGCGCTGGCGGCCGGTGACGACACGGTGCTCGCCGCGAGCACGCTGGCCGCCGAGTCCGAGGGCGAGCACGGCGCCGGCGGCATCCTGCACGGCGCCCCCGAGTTCCACCTCGACGTGTTCATCCTGGCGCTGATCGCCTTCCTGGCCGCCGTCGGCGGGGCCTGGGCGATCTACGGCCGGGGCAAGCCCGACCGTGACCCCATGCTGCACATGGGCGCGGCGACGACCCTGCTGGTGAACAAGTACTACTTCGACGACATGGGCTATCGGGGAATCGTCGTCCCCGTCCGGGACAAGCTCTCGCCCGCGGCGTCGTGGACCAGCAACGTCGTGATCGACGGGATCGTCAAGAACGTCGGGGGTGCCGCCAAGCGCGTGGCCGGCGCCACCTACACCACCCTGGACCAGAAGGTGATCGACGGCGGCATCAACGGTGCCGCGTTCTCGGCCGCCTGGTGGTCCGACAAGCTGCGCCGGATCCAGTCCGGCGACGTCCAGCGCTACGCCGGGGCCCTGCTCGCCGGGACCATCGTGCTGGTGCTGGTCTTCGCCGCCGCACGATGAGACGCACGACCACCGACACCCACCTGACCACCCACCGCTTTCGGCCGATCTCCGGTCGTCGGCCGCACCCCGCGGGGCGCGACCTGCAAGGAGCACCACAATGCTGAACGAACAGGGCTGGCTGCTGAGTGTGGCGCTGTTCCTGCCGCTGGTCGGCGCCGCGCTGCTGACGGTGATGCCGTCGGGGCGCGACGCGCTGGTCAAGCGGACCGCCGTCGTGTGGACCGGGCTGTCCTTCGCCGTCGTCGCGGTGATCACGGCCGGATTCAACTTCCACGACGCCGGGGCGCTGCAGTACGAGACCACGGTCGGGTGGATCGGCGCGATCGGCGCGCGGTACCACCTCGGGATCGACGGCATCTCGGTGCCGCTGTTCTTCCTGACCTACCTGCTGACCTTCCTCTGCGCGATCTACACCACCAAGCACATCCCGAACCCGGGCAAGCCCAAGGGCTTCCTGGCGCTGATGATGCTGCTGCAGACCGGGATGGCCGGCACGTTCGTCGCCTTCGACCTGGTGCTGTTCTTCGTCTTCTGGGAGCTCGTGCTCGTCCCGATGTACTTCATGATCGGGATCTGGGGTGGCCCCCGCCGCGAGTACGCCAGCGTGAAGTTCTTCCTCTACACGCTGTTCGGCTCGGTGTTCATGCTGGTGGGCTTCCTGTCGATCTACTTCGCTGCGCGGGACTCGGTCGCCAACCCGTGGGACATCGTCGAGCTCGCCCAGGCCGGCGGCTTCGGGTCCTCCACCTTCCAGACCTGGGCGTTCCTCGGCCTGTTCCTCGGGTTCGCCATCAAGGTCCCGATGTGGCCGTTCCACACGTGGCTGCCGGACGCCCACACCGAGGCCCCGACCGTCGGCTCGGTGCTGCTGGCCGGCGTCCTGCTGAAGATGGGGACCTACGGCTTCATCCGCATCGCCCTGCCGATCCTGCCGGACGGTGCCATGCGCTTCGCCCCCATGATCGGGGTGCTGGCGGTGATCGGGATCATCTACGGGTCGCTGTGCTGCATCGCCCAGACCGACGTCAAGCGCCTGATCGCGTTCTCCTCGGTCGGCCACATGGGCTTTGTCATGCTGGGCATCGCCTCGATGACCGAGACCGGCATCCAGGCCGCCCTGTACGGCAACATCGCGCACGGCGTGGTCACCGGCATGCTGTTCTTCCTGGCCGGCTCGCTGCACGAGCGCTACCACACCCGCGACATCGCCACCATCGGCGGCGGGATGCTGGTCAAGATGCCGCGGTACGGGGCGTTGCTGGTGTACGTCTCCATGGCCTCGCTGGGCCTGCCCGGGCTGGCCGGGTTCTGGGGCGAGTTCACGGCGCTGTGGGCGGCCCGGTCGCCGGCCGACGCGCTGGTGCAGAACGGCTACTCCGGGCTGTACCTGGCCCTGGTCATCGGCGGCGCGGTCGGCACCGTGCTGACCGCCGGCTACTTCCTGTGGCTGATCCAGCGTGTCGGGCTCGGACGCCCGACGGGCAAGTGGGTCGACGCCAAGCTGGCCGACGTCATGACCCTCGAGTGGGTGTCGTGGACGCCGCTGCTGCTGCTCATCCTCGCCATGGGTGTGGCCCCGGTCATCATCTTCGGGGTCCAGGACGCCGCCGTGTCCAGCCTCGTGGGCTCCTTCACCCCCTGACCTGACCGACACGCGAGACTCCTCGAGACCTCCCGAAGGCGCGAGACCATGTCCATCGACTTCGCCGCGATCGCACCCGAGCTGGTGCTGACGATCACCGCGCTGCTCGTGCTGCTCGTCGACCTCGTGCTCAAGGGCGACGCCAAGCAGCTGGCCAACCCCCTGGCCGCGGTCGGCACGGTCGTCTCGATCGTGTTCACCGGCCTGCTGTGGGGCAACGACCGCACCGTCTTCAACGACACCTTCGTGATCTCGAACTACGCGGTCGTGTTCAAGCTGGTGTTCCTCGGGGCGTTGCTGGCGATCCTCGGCATCTCGTGGCGGTACTTCGCCGAGGCGCGCTTCTTCCAGGGCGAGTACTACTTCCTGCTGCTGGTCAGCTTCCTCGGCATGATCATCATGCCCAGCGCGCGGGACCTGCTCCTGCTCTTCGTCGCCCTCGAGACCGTCTCGGTCCCCGCCTTCGTGATGGCAGGCATGCGCAAGCGGGACCTGTACTCCTCCGAGGCGGCCCTCAAGTTCTTCCTGATCGGCGTGCTGTCGGTCGCCCTGATGCTGTTCGGCATGTCGATGATCTACGGGTTCACCGGCACCACGAACCTGACCGGCATCGCCCAGTGGATCGGCGCCAACGACACCCCGCCGCTCCTGCTGGCCAGCGTCCTGCTGGTGATCGTCGGCTTCGGCTTCAAGGTCTCGGCCGTCCCGTTCCACTTCTGGGCCCCGGACACCTACGCCGGCTCCCCGATGCCCGTGGCCGCCATGCTGGCCGTGGCCTCCAAGGCCGCCGGGTTCGCCGGCCTGATGGCCGTCACCTTCGTGGCGTTCGAGCCCGTCGCCGACGTGTGGGCCCCCGCCATGGGCGTGCTCGCCATCCTCACCATGACGCTGGGCAACCTCATCGCCCTGCAGCAGCAGGACGTCATCCGCCTGCTCGCCTACTCCTCGGTCGCCCAGGCCGGGTACATGCTGATCCCCTTCGGCCTGGCCCAGTCCGGCAACACCGCCGTCAACGACGCCGCCGTGCAGGCGGTCGTCTTCTACCTCGCGTCGTACGCGGTGATGAACATCGGGGCGTTCGCCGTCGCGATCGCGGTCAACCGCCGTACCGGCCAGCGCGCCATCGCCAACTTCGCCGGGCTGGGGCAGCGCTCCCCGTGGCTCGCCGGGGCGATGACCGTGTTCCTCATCTCGTTGGGCGGGTTGCCCCCGACCGTCGGCCTGTGGGCCAAGTTCGCGATCATCCAGGCGGCCGCCGAGGCCAGCACGCCCTTCGGGTTCGTGATGATCGCCTTCCTCGCGGTCAACTCCGTGATCGCCTTCTTCTACTACCTGCGCGTGGTGTGGCTGATGTGGATGGGTGATGCCGCCGTCGGCGTCCCCGCGGTCCAGCCCAGCGTCCAGCTGGCCGGCGTCGTCGCCGTGCTGGTGCTGGGCACCGTCGTGCTCGGGCTGCTGCCCGGCCTGATCTCCACCGCAACCGCCCAGGCCAGCATCCTCGCGACGCCCTGATCGATGCTCGGGCGGCGACCGGGCGCAGGACTCCTGCGCGCCCCGCACGCAGCCACCCGGCCAGCCCCACGCGCGGCGTCGTACCCTCCGTGGATCCCGCACGACGCCCAGCATGGACGTGGCCGGTCGGACCGAGTGACCGGGAACGCCACGCCCCGCCGGGCCGTTGTGGAAGGTGACTGCGGACCGGCGTCACGCCGGCCGCGTGCGAGGTGCACGCGGGTGCCCGCGACGAGGACACGACCATGCTTGGCAAGTGGGCGAAGACCTTCGTCCTGATGGCCGCCCTGTCCGGCCTGCTGCTGTTCATCGGCAGCTTCTGGAGCCAGACCGGCCTGACGATCGCACTGATCATCGCGCTGGCGATGAACGGGTTCAGTTACTTCTACTCGGACAAGCTGGCCATCAAGATGGCCCAGGCGGAACCGATCACCGAGGAGCAGTACCCGGACATCTACGCCATCGTCCGGGGGTTGGCCCAGAAGGCCGACCAGCCGATGCCGCGGCTGTACATGAGCCCCAGCCCGCAGCTCAACGCCTTCGCCACCGGGCGCAGCCCCGACCACGCCGCGGTGTGCGTCAACCAGGGCCTGTACCAGGCGCTGGACCGCGAGGAGATCGAGGGTGTGCTCGGCCACGAGCTGCAGCACGTCTACAACCGTGACATCCTCATCGGCTCCATCGCCGCGACCATCGCCACCGCGATCACCTACATCGCCTTCATGGCGCGCTTCGCCGCGATCTTCGGCGGTGGCGGCCGTGACAACGAGGGCGGCAACCCGTTCGCGCTGCTCGCCATGGCGATCGTCGCCCCGATCGCGGCGACCATCATCCAGCTCGCCGTCACCCGCTCGCGCGAATCGATGGCCGACCACACCGGCGCCGAGCTGACCGGCAAGCCGTTGGCCCTGGCCAGTGCGCTGGCCAAGCTCGAGAAGGGCAACTCCGACCCGCGCCGGATCCGCATGGGCGGCACCCGCGCCGAGACCAACGGCGCCATGCAGCACATGTACATCTCGGCCCCGTTCGGCGGCCGTGCGGCCAGCAAGCTGTTCCGCAGCCACCCGCCGACCGAGGAGCGCATCGCCGCCCTCGAGGCGCAGGCCCGCGAGATGGGCCAGCTCGGCCCCGGCGAATTGGTCTACGGCCGGATCTGATCCCGATCCACGACGTTCCGGACCCACGCACCACCGTCCACGCAACCGGCGCCGGTCAGCCGGCCGCCTCGAGGGCCTGGTCGAGGTCGGCGATCAGGTCGTCGATGTGCTCGATCCCCACGCACAGACGGATCATGTCCGGCGTCACGCCGGCGGTCTCGAGCTCGGCCTCGCTGAGCTGCCGGTGGGTCGTCGAGGCCGGGTGGGCCGCCAGCGACTTGGTGTCGCCGATGTTCACCAGCCGCGTGAACAGCTCCAGCGCGTCGTAGAAGCGCTCCCCGGCCTCGAAGCCGCCCTCGATGCCGAAGCTGAGCAGCCCGGACGCCTTCCCGCCGAGGTAGCGGTTCGCGAGCTCGTGGTACGGCGAGCTGGGCAGGCCGGCGTACTCGACCCAGGTGACCTTCGGGTGCTCCTGCAGGTACTCGGCCACGGCCTGCGCGTTGCTGCAGTGCCGCTCCATCCGCAGCGAGAGGGTCTCGAGGCCCTGCATCAGCAACCAGGCGTTCATGGGGGAGATCGCCGAGCCGGTGTTGCGCAGCGCCACCGTCCGGGCGCGACCGATGAAGGCCGCCTCGCCCAGCGCCTCGGTGTAGACCACGCCGTGGTAGGCCGCTTCGGGCTCGTTGAGCATCGGGAAGCGCTCGGCGTGCTCCGTCCACGGGAACGTGCCGCTGTCGACGATCACGCCGCCGACCGTCGTGCCGTGCCCACCGACGTACTTGGTGAGCGAGTGCACCACGATGTCGACGCCGTGCTCGATGGGCTTGAGCAGCGCCGGCGACGGGACCGTGTTGTCGACGATCACCGGGACGCCGTGACGGTGGGCCATGGCGCAGATCGGGGCGAGGTCGGGGATGTTGCCGGCCGGGTTGCCGATCGTCTCGAGGTAGACCGCCGTCGTCTGGTCGTCGATCAGCGCCTCGATGTCGTCGGGCGCGTCGGTCGCGGCGAAGCGCACGTCGATGCCCTGGTCGGGCAGCATGTGCGCGAACAGCGTGTAGGTCCCCCCGTACAGCTGGGGCACCGACACGACGTTGTTCCCGGCCTTCGAGATGGTCAGGATCGCGTAGTTGATCGCCGCCATCCCGGCGCTGGTGGCCAGGGCGGCGACCCCACCCTCGAGCGCGGCCATGCGCTGTTCGAGCACGTCCTGGGTCGGGTTCATGATCCGCGTGTAGATGTTGCCGGGCACGGCCAGGTTGAACAGGTCGGCGCCGTGCTGGGCGTCGTCGAAGGCGTAGGCGACCGTCTGGTGGATGGGGACGGCCACCGCCTTGGTCTCGTCGGGCTCGTACCCGGCGTGGATGGCCAGTGTCTCGTCGTGCACAGGTGCTCCTCGGTGGGGCGGTCGGTCGGGGGTGGCGGTCGGGTCAGGTGCGCAGGACGGCCAGGGGGTCCTCGGGGTCGACGTCGTCCATGAACGGCACGCCCCGGCGCATGTCGGTCAGGCGGTACACCAACCCGAGCCAGTTGTTGAAGATGGCCTTGCCGGTGTCCGTCCAGGTGTTGTCGAGCAGCGGGACGAGCTCGTCCTCGGGGAAGTCCGGGAGCGGCGCCCCGGCGTCGCGGGCGGCCAGCGACGCGTCGAGGTGCTCGTGGAGCCGGTGGGCGCCCGCGGGCGGCAGGTAGTGCGCCGGGTGGGGCGGGATGGCGTCGAGCTCGCCCTCGAGGAAGCGGGCCAGCTCGCGCTTGTACTCCTTGAGCAGGCTGACGGCGTCGTACTCGGGATGGCCCTGCAGGTACACGGTGCGGAACCCGTCGGCGCTGGTGCCGAGGTGGAAGTCCCCCTCGATCGACTCGATCAGCACCTGCAGCCCCGCACCGGCGACCTGCCGGGAGGTGATCTCGTTCCACCGCGAGTGGGGCACGTCGAAGCGGGTGTTGGTGCCGTGCAGCAGCGGGTGGTCCGGCACCACCGCGTGGTGGGGGAACACCCCCCAACGCTTGGTCTGCAGGGGGCGGCGCTCGATGCCGTGGAAGTGCTGCATGAGCGCGTGGGTGGCCAGGCACGAGCACAGGGTCGAGGTCACGTGCTCGGACGCCCACCCGACGACCTCGGCCAGCGGCTCCCAGAACGGCTCGTCCTCGAGCCGGGGGTTGGACACGTTGGCGCCGGTCACGATCAACGCGTCGAGCCCGGCGTCACGCAGGTGGTCGAAGGACTCGTAGTGCTCGTCGATGTAGGCCCGGGTCTCGGGGCTGCGGGGCAGGCCCGGGACTGTGAAGGGGTGCACGTACAGCTGCACGATCGTGTTCGCGCCACCGACCAGCCGGATGAACTGCCGCTCGGTCAGCTGCAACGCCGTGTCGGGCATCATGTTCAGCAGCCCGATGTGCAGCTCGCGGATGTCCTGCGCCAGCGCCTCCTCGACCCCCAGCACCTGCTCGCCTGCCTCCGCGAGGGCGCGGAAGCTCGGCAGCGACGAGTGCGCGACGATGGCCAACGGTGAATCGTCCTGGACGTGGATGCGGTCGGTCACGCTAGCGGTGCCGCCCCCGGTCGTCCGGGCCCGGACCGGTCAAAGGGTGCGTTCCGCCTCGGCCTGCAGCCACCGGCTGACCAGCACGACCGCGGCGACCACCAGCACCAGCCCCACGCCGGTCAGCCAGGGGCCTCCCCGCTCGTAGGCGGTGCCCAGCGCCAGGCCCACCCCGAAGACGATGGCGAAGGACACGACGGCGCCGACCAGGTCGGCCAGCAGGAACGTCCGCGTGCGCACGTCCGAGGTCCCTGCCGCGGCCGCGATCACGGTCGGCGGCAGCGCCGCGACCCGGCCGATGACCGCCACGACGGGGCCACGTCGGGCGAGCACCCGTTGGGCCAGCGCCAGCCGGTCCGGTGGCACCGCCCGCGACAGCCAGTCCGGCCCCGCACCGGCGCGCAGGTCGTCGGCGTAGGCCCGCCCGAGCCCGAAGAACGCCCACACGCCGCCCACCATCAGCGGCAGGTAGGCGAGGAAGGCCACCACGACCCCGGGGGTCGCGCGGGTCCGGGTGAGGCCGCCGGCGAGCAGCAGGATCTCCTTGCCGGGGCGCAGGAGGGTGAGCAGCCCGACGTCGTCCGGCGTGAGCACCGGCACCAGCGGCAGGGCCAGGATCGGGATCGCGTACCGCAGGCCCGACAGGGCCAGCAGCGCGCCCCGCCACCGGCGGGCGCGGTCGAACCCGTCCGGCGACGCGGCCGGAACGATCGGAGGATCGGCGGGGGCGGTCATGGTCGGATCCCGATGCTACGGCCGCGGGATGTGGCGGTCCGGCGGTGTTCGGTGCTGGGAGCGTCGTCGGTCGGCCTCGTTATCCTCGCGGGAGTCGCCGACGAGGTCGCTTCGATTGCCCCTCACCATCGCGGGTGCCTGGATCGGTGCCGGTCTGCTGCTGCTCGCCGGCGTCGCCAAGGTCACCCGCCCCGCGGCGCCCGGTCGCGCGCTCGTCCTGGCCGGCCTGCCGGGCGGGGCGGGGGCCGCCCGGGCCCTCGGCCTGGTCGAGGTGGTCGCCGCGCTCGCCGGGCTCGCGGTCGGCGGGCTCGCCTGGCTGGGCACGGCCCTGCTCTACGTCGGCTTCACCGCCTTCGTCGTGCGGGAACGCCGCCGTCCCGCGGCCAGCTGTGGGTGCTTCGGTGAGGAAGGCGTACCGCTGACCGGGCTGCACGGTGTCGTCGACGCGGTGCTGGCGGTCGCCGCAGCGACGGCCGCCGTGGTCGGGGCGCCGGGCGTCGCGGGCCTCGGACCCGACGGGGCCGCATGGCTGGTCCTGCCGCTGGCGGCCGTCGCCACCCTGGTCGTGCGCATGCTGCTCGTGGACCTGCCGGTCCTCGCCGATGCGATCCGCACCACCGAGGGGGCCCCGTCGTGACGGCCGCGGTCGTGGTCCTCGCCGTCGTCGTCGCCGTCCTGGCGGTGCTGGTGGCCGGCCTGCTGCGCAGCCACGCGCTCATCCTGCGTCGCCTCCACGAGGCCGGGCTCGGGCTGGACCGGGCCGAGGGGCTGGGGGAGGGCATCCTGCCGATGGCGCGGGGCGCGTCCGTGCCCACGAGCCCCCGAACGGCCGAGGACGTCGCCGAGGACCTGCGCACGCCCCGCCCCAACGAGGCGGCGGCGGGTCGTCGGGCCGCGGACCTGACGGGCACGACGCCCGCCGGCGGCAGCCTCGGCGTCGCGGTGTGCGACGTCGACCACGACACCGTGCTGCTGTTCCTGTCCTCCGACTGCGCGACCTGCCAGCGGTTCTGGCAGGCGTTCGCCGTCGACGCGCCCGAGCGCCCCGTGCTCCCCGACGGCGTGCGCCTCGTGATCGTCACCAAGGGCCCCGCGCACGAGTTCCCCGAGGCCGTCGCGGCGCACGGCGCGGAGCCGACCGTGGTGATGTCGGACCAGGCGTGGCGGGACCTCGACGTGCCGGGCTCGCCGTACGTGATCCACGTCGACGGCCCGTCGGGGCGGGTGCAGGGCGAGGGCACCGGGGCGGACTGGCCGCAGGTCGCCCAGCTGCTGGCGCGCGCCACCGGGGACCTCGCCTTCGTCGGCGAGACCGCCCCGCGCGCCCGCAAGGCACGCCGGGACACGGTCGCCGAGCAGGACACCGACGCGGCCCTGCTGGCCGCCGGGATCCTGCCGGGCGACGAGAGCCTGTACCGCCGGGCTGATGGCACGTGGGCGGGACCGCAGGACCCCACCTCGTGATCGCCCTGTTCGGCCTGGTCCTCGCCCCGCTGGCCGCGCTGCGCGCGTCCTGGTCCCCCTGAGGCGAATCGATGATGACGAGCATCACCCCGGTCGGGGAGATGGCGAGGCAGCAGCGGTGGTCGGTGACCACGGCGGCCTACCTCGTGGGGTCGCTGGTCGGCGGCGCCGTGGTCGGGACGGTCCTCGGGGCGGTCTCGGTCCCGGTGCGCGCCGTGCTCCCCGGCCCCGTCGCGCTCGTCCTGCTGCTGGTGGTCGCGGTCGTCGGGCTGTTGGCCGACCGCGGCGTGCTGCCGCTGCCGAGCTGGCGCCGCCAGGTCGACGAGCGCTGGCTGACGACCTACCGCGGGTGGGTGTACGGCGCCGGGTTCGGCCTCCAGCTCGGGGCGGGGCTGGCCACGATCGTCACCGCGTCGGCGACCTGGGTCGTGCTGGTGGCCGCCGTCCTGTCGGGCAGCATCGCGGCCGGCACGGTGATCGGTGCCACCTACGGTCTCGTCCGCGCGTTGCCGGTCCTGGCCTTCGCCCGCGTGCGGACGCCGGCCCGGCTGCAGGCCGCGATGCAGCGCGTCGAGGCCTGGCGCGCTCCCGCCGCGCAGGTGACGACCCTGGCCCAGGCCGCGCTGGTCCTGGTCGCGGTGGGGCTGCTGGTGACGGAGCGCACGCCATGGTCATGACGCTGGACGGTCCCGGGCTCCGCGTCCGCCTGCCCGGCCGGTGGGAGGGCGAGATCCGCACCGCCCGTGGGCTCGACGCCGACGCGGTGGCGCGCCGCCGCGCCGCTGTCGGCACCGCCCCGGTCATGGTGCCGACCGCCCACCTCGGGAACTTTGCGCTACCCCCTGACCGCGGCGACTTCGGCAGCGGGGCGGTCGAGACCATGACCGCCGGCGGCGCGTTCGTCGCGCTGGTCGAGTTCGGGGCGAGCGAGGCCGGGACGGCCCTGTTCGGTCGGGACGGGATCCCGCGGCGCGTCCGTCCGCGTGACTTCCACCCGCGGGCGCTCCAGCGCACCCTGCGGGGCCAGTGCGGCCTGCAGGTGTTCGCCACCGAGGCGGGCCGTGCCTTCAGCCTCTACGTGGTGCTCGGCCGCCAGCGCCAGCTCGACGACCTGGTGGACGAGGTCAACGCCGTGCTGGCCTCGATCGAGGTGGGCCCCCGATGACCACGACCGCCCCCGGGCCGACCCGCGCCAGCCTGGCCGAGCGTGCCGTCGACGCCATCACGGCACGCCTGTCGCGACGGCCGGTGTCGCGTCGCCGGTTCCTGCAGCGGGCCACGGTGGCCGCGTCGGCGCTGGCGGTGGACCCGGCCCGCTACGTCCTGCGGCCCCAGTCCGCGTACGCCACCGTGTGCGGCCAGGCCAACACGTGCGGCGGGGGGTGGACCGCCTTCTGCTGCACCATCAACGACGGGGCCAACACCTGCCCGCCCGGCAGCTTCGTGGCCGGCTGGTGGAAGATCGACTCCTCGAGCTTCTGCAAGGGGCTGCCCCGCTACATCATCGACTGCAACCGCATCCCGTCGGCGTCGTGCACCTGCACCTGCGCCGACGGGGAGTGCGACCAGCGGCGCGTGTGCTGCAACGTGTTCCGGTACGGGCAGTGCAACGTCGACGTCCCCGGCGTCACCGAGGTGGTCTGCCGCGTCGTGACCTGCACCGTGCCGTGGGAGTGGGACGAGGCCTGCTCCGACACCGTGCGGACCGACAACCGCACCGCCACCCACTCCGCCACCTGCCTGCCCGGCACCGACGCGTCCTGGATCGACATCAAGTACATGGACCTCGGGCTGGTGGGGTCGGTCCTCGGGGCCCCGACCCGGTCCGAGCGGGACGTGCCGGGCGGTCGTCGCGCCGACTACGAGCACGGCCTGATCACGTGGTCCGAGGCGACCGGTGCCCACGCCCTCGACCACGGCATCGCCACGCGCTTCGACGTCCTCGACGGGGTCGAGAGCCCCCTGGGCTTCCCGACGAGTGACGCAGGTCCGGTCGCTGACGACCGGGGGCGCCACGCGAGCTTCGAGTCGGGCGGGATCTGGTGGTCGCAGGACACCGGGGCGCACGCGCTGTGGGGGCCGATCCACGACCGCTACGTCCGCGACGGGGCGGCCACCGGGTGGCTCGGCTACCCCACCTCCGGGATCGAGGCCCGCCCCGGACCGTGGCGAGTGGCCACGACCGACGAGGGATGGGCCATCGTCCTGCAGACCGAGGACCGGGAGGTGCGCGTGCTCCCGGCCGACGTCGAGCTGCCCGAGGACGGGTCGTGGCCCCCCATGGTCGAGGTCCAGCGGTGGGCCGGGCGCGACCGGTACGCCACGGCCGTCGCCGTGGCCGAGGCGACCTGGCCGGACGGCGCCGAGGTGGCCTTCCTCGCCTCGGGACGGGAGTTCGCCGACGCCCTGGCCGGCGGGGTCGCCGCCGCCCGACGCGACGGCCCGCTGCTGCTGACCGAGCCCGACCGGCTGCCCGACGAGGTCGTCGACGGCCTCGGGCGCCTCGGTGTCCGACGTGTCGTGGTGCTCGGCGGCCCGGTCGCGGTCTCGCGCGAGGTCGTCGCGCAGCTGCGGGACCACGTGGCCCGCGTCGACCGCTGGGACGGTCCGGACCGCTTCGCCACGGCCGTGCAGATCAGCCGCCAGCTGTTCCCGGACGGGGCGAGCGTCGTGCACGTCGCCACCGGGCGCGAGTTCGCCGACGCGTTGAGCGCGGTACCGGCCGCGGTCGCCGCCGACGGCCCGGTGCTGCTCGTCGACACCGCCGAGGTCCCCGACGTGGTCGTCGACGAGCTGCGGCGGCTCGGTCCGGACCGGGCGGTCGTGCTCGGCGGCTCGCGCGCGATCGCGGCCGCCGTCGCCGAGCGCCTGCGCGATCTGGTCCCCGAGGTCGAGCGCGTGGCGGGCCAGGACCGCTACGGCACGGCCGCCGCCCTGTCGCGAGGATGGGCGCCCGACGACGTCGACACGGTGCTGGTCGCCTCCGGCACCGACTTCCCCGATGGCCTCGGGGCCGGTGCGGCCGCCGGCGTCCTCGGCGTGCCGGTCCTGCTGTCGGCCCCCGAATCGGTCCCGGACCCCACGTGGGAGGAGTACCGACGGCTGGCGCCCCGTCGGGTCGTGCTGGTCGGTGGTCCGGTCGCGCTGTCGCGATCGGTGCGTGACCACCTCGCGGCCGCCACCGCGCCGGCCCCGACCGCCCAGGGCGGCTGACGTGCGAGCCGGACGATGACGGTCACGGGGCTGGCCGCACGGGCCGGACGGCTGCGCGCGCCGCACGCCATCGGGCTGCTGTTCGTCGCCAACGGCCTGGTGCCCGCGCTGTGGCCGCGGTTCCCGCAGGTCAAGGACGCGGTCGGAGCGGGCGAGGCGCTGTTCGGCCTGGCCCTGCTGGGCACCGGCCTCGGGGCGTGTCGTCGGATCGGCGGCCGCGCCGTGGCTGGTGCGTCGACTGGGGCCGCGAACGGCCGCGGTGTCCTCGGCGTCGCTGCTGGCCGGCATGACGGTGCTGGTCGGCCTGGCCGGGTCGGTCCCCGCCCTGTTCGGGGCGTTCGCGCTGATGGGCCTGACCGACGGCGTCGCCGACATGGCGCAGAACCACCTCATGTTCGAGGTGCAGCGCACCACGTCCCGCTCCCTCACCAGCCGCATGCACGCGCTGTGGAGCAGCGGGGCGCTCGTCGGCACCACCGGGGGCACGGTCGCCGCCGCGGTCGGGATCTCGGTGGTCACCCAGTCGCTGGGCTTCGCCGTGGCCGGGTGGGCGCTCATCGCCGCCGGGGCGTGGGTCCTGCGGCGGCGGGACTTCGGCGACCGCGGGGCGCCGATCCCGGCCGCCACCCCGGTCGACCCCGCCTCGGGCGTCGCCGAGGAGCCGGTCGCCACCGCCCCCGCTGCGGGGCGAAGGTCGCGCCGGCGACCGGGCCGGTGGGTCGGGGTCGTGGTCGCCGCGGTCGCCGTCGCCGCCGTCGAGGGCGTGGCCAACGAGTGGTCGGCCCTGACGCTGCGCGACGGGCTGGGGGCCAGCGCGCTGGTGGCCGGTGCCGGTCCCACGGCGTTCGCCGGGGCGATGCTCGTCGGGCGCCTGCTGGGGGACCGGGTGATCGACCGCGTGGGCGTCGAGGCCGCATCCCGGGCCAGCGGGGCGCTGGTCGCGGTCGGGGCCGGGGCGGGGCTGCTCGGGGCGAGCCTGCTGGACGTGCCGCTGCTGCTCGTGGCCGGCCTGGTCGCGGCCGGCATCGGGGCGGCGATCCTGTTCCCGTCGATGCTCGCGGTCGGCGACCGCCTCGACGCGACCGGGACCGGGGTGGCGGTCGCCGCCTCCGCCTCGCGCGTGGGCTTCCTCACCGTGCCGGTCGTGGTCGGCTCGCTGGCGGGGGCCGTCGGCCTGCCCGTGGCCTTCGCCCTGATGCCGCTGGCCGGGCTGGCCGTGGCCGTGGTCCTGCCCCGGGCACTGACGCGCGCGGCCCCGGCCCCGTCGACCTGACGCGGTCGGGCTACGTGTAGTTGGTGAACCGCAGCGGGGCGTCGTAGTCCTGCGCGGTGACCATCTTCTGGATCTCCTGCAGGTCGTCGCGGGACTTGCCGGCGACGCGGACCTTGTCGCCCATGTTGGTCGGGGTGACCTTGAGCTTGGTCCCCTTGATCGCCTTGACGATCTGCTTGGCCAGGTCCTGGTTCAGGCTGGTGGTCAGCGCCACGTCGATGCGGGTCCGGCCCCCGCCGACGGGGCGGGGTTCGTCGACGTCCAGGGCCTTCAGCGACACCTTGCGCTTGACGCACTTGTCGCGCAGGACCTCGAGCGCCGCGGTGGCCCGGTCCTCCGACACCGACTCGACCTGGATGGACTCGTCACCCGACCAGGCGATGACGGTCTCGGTGTCCTTGAAGTCCCACCGCTGGCCGACCTCCTTGGCCGCCTGGTTGATGGCGTTGTCGACCTCCTGGCGGTCGACACCGGCCTCGATGTCGAAGCTGGATTCGGCCATGGCATTCCCCGTTCGTGCGGCGTCCACAGGTCGCGAGAGGCTACTCCCGGTCGGCCCGCCCCGATGGCACGGTGCCGGTCCGCCGTCTCGTCGAGCCGCCCATGCCGCTGCCCGCCCAGGACCGTCTGGTCGCCTTCGCCCCTGCTCCTCGCGTCCCGCCCGACGTGCTCGCCACCCTCTGCCAGCGCGAGCCGCTCGTCCCGGACCCGCCGGGTCCCACCGACATCCGCCGCGACAACCCTCGCCATCAGGGCGAGATCGGCCTGTCCGACGCCATCGGCTGGTTCGGCCGCCGTGGCCTCACCGTCTCGGTCCCCTTGGCCGACAACCAGGCCTACGACCTGGTCGTGGACGTGGACGGGGCGCTGGCCCGGGTCCAGGTCAAGACGACCACCGTGCGGTCGGCCTACGGCCGCTTCGTGGCGTCGATCGAGACGGCCGGCGGCAACCAGAGCTTCCACACGCGCAAGCCCTTCGACCCCGAGCTCGTGGACATCCTCTACGTGCTCACCGACGGCGGTGATCGCTACGTGATCCCGGCGGCTGTCGTCGACGCCCGGCGCGCCATCAACCTCGGTGACAAGTGGCAGCCCTACCGGGCCTCACCTCCTCGCGTGGGTTTGCCGCCTGACCCGCCGTGAGTACCCTGCGCACCTCCCGGAGGGATGCCCGAGTGGCCAAAGGGATTCGGCTGTAAACCGAACGGCTATGCCTTCGCAGGTTCAAATCCTGCTCCCTCCACGAACGCGCGCCTGCTGCGACCCGCCCCGCGGTGACCAGCAGGCGCACGTACGCGGCTCGAGGTCGCGACCGACTCGCTGCAACCGCGAGCCGGTCGCTACCCTCCCGCACCCACGTCACAGCACGCCCCTGTAGCTCAGTCGGCAGAGCGCATCCATGGTAAGGATGAGGTCCGCGGTTCGATTCCGCGCGGGGGCTCTGGCACCTCCCCAGGGAGGCGTCACGCATCACCCGGCGGCGTAGCTCAGAGGTAGAGCGAGCGACTCATAATCGCTGAGTCGGTGGTTCGAGTCCACCCGCCGCTACCACCCGGAACGGCACCGCTCCCGCGGGGCCCGCAGGGGCCACAACGCAGACGAGTTCGACCGGCCGCTCGCGCGACGACGGCCGGTCTCACTGCGCCACGGCGGGACTATGCTCGTCCGCCGCACCACACGCAGCCGCCCGACCGGGCGTCGCGTCGAACCCGACCCCACCAGACACGCACAAGGGAGGCCGCCGATGGCCAAGGAGAAGTTCGAGCGGAACAAGCCGCACATGAACATCGGCACGATTGGTCACGTCGACCATGGCAAGACGACGTTGACGGCGGCGATCACCAACGTGTTGCACAAGGCGAATCCGAGTGTGCAGTCGATGGCGTTCGATGCGATCGACAAGGCGCCGGAGGAGCGTGAGCGTGGGATCACGATCAATGTGTCGCACGTGGAGTACGAGACGGACAGCCGTCACTATGCGCACGTGGATGCGCCGGGTCACGCGGACTATGTGAAGAACATGATCACGGGTGCGGCGCAGATGGATGGTGCGATCCTGGTGGTCAGTGCGACCGATGGGCCGATGCCGCAGACGCGTGAGCACGTGCTGTTGGCGGGTCAGGTGGGGGTTCCCAAGCTGATCGTGGCGTTGAACAAGTGCGACATGGTCGATGACGAGGAGCTGCTGGAGCTGGTGGAGATGGAGGTCTCCGAGCTGTTGGAGTCCTACGACTTCGATCCGGACACGCCGATCGTGCGGGTCAGTGCGCTCAAGGCCCTGGAGGGTGACGAGGCGGCTGAGCAGCAGGTGCTCGAGCTGATGTCCACGGTGGACGAGTACTTCGAGGAGCCCTCGCGTGCGTTGGACAAGCCGTTCCTGATGCCGATCGAGGACGTGTTCTCGATCACGGGTCGTGGCACGGTGGTCACGGGCCGGATCGAGGGTGGTCTGGTCAAGGTCGGGGACACGGTCGAGATCGTGGGGATCAAGGACACCACGTCGACGACGGTGACCGGTGTGGAGATGTTCCGCAAGCTGCTCGACGAGGGGCAGGCGGGCGACAACGTGGGTGTGCTGTTGCGTGGGACCAAGGTCGACGAGGTCGAGCGTGGGCAGGTGTTGGCTGCGCCGGGGTCGATCACGCCGCACACCGACTTCGAGGCGCAGGTGTATGTGCTGTCCAAGGACGAGGGTGGCCGGCACACGCCGTTCTTCAACAACTACCGGCCGCAGTTCTACTTCCGGACCACGGACGTGACCGGTGCGGTCACGCTGCCGGATGGTGTGGAGATGGTGATGCCGGGTGACAACACCGAGATGTCGGTGGAGCTGATCGCCCCGATCGCGATGGACGAGGGCCTCAAGTTCGCCATCCGTGAGGGTGGCCGCACCGTGGGTGCCGGCCGCGTCACCAAGATCAACAAGTAACCACCAGTTGCATGCGGGAGGGGGCTTGACCCCCTCCCGTACGCTGTTCCCCAACCACCTGGACCTCCTGCCCGCCGGGTGCGACCTCGAAAGGAGTGACCGTGCCGAAGAGCATCAACCGGCCCAAGGTCACGCTCGCTTGCCCGGAGTGCAAGGAGCGCAACTACATCACGACCAAGCACCGTGTGAACCAGCGCGAGCGCATCGAGCTCAACAAGTACTGCCCGCGCTGTCGCCAGCACACGGCGCACAAGGAGACTCGCTGAGCTCCGCTCAGCGCCGACCTGTCGAGATCGCTGAGTCGTCGGCGACGTCGCGAGGGCCCGCCACTGGCGGGCCCTCGTCGCGTCTAGATATCCCACGGCTCCAACTGTCAAGCAGCGAGTTGGGCGCGGTGGCCCCAGGCGGTGTGTTCGTCGTAGGGGGTCTGGTGGCGTAGACAGCCGTGGAGAATGCCGACGAGGCGGTTGGCCAGGGCGCGTAGGGCACGGCTGTGGGTGTCGCCGGTGGCGCGGTGTTGGTCGTAGAAGGCTCGGGCGCCGGGGCTTGCGGTGATGGCGGCGAAGGCCCACAGGTAGCAGGCGTCGGCGAGCCGTCGGTTGCGGGCGTAGCGGGCGAGCACGACCCGGTGTTTGCCCGAGGCCTTGGTGATCGGCGACGTGCCGGCGTAGTTCTTGCGAGACTTGGCGGTGTCGTAGCGGTTCGGGTCGTCCCCGAACTCTGCGAGCACCCGGGCGCCCAGGATCGTCCCCAGTCCTGGCAGGGAGCGGATGATCTTGGCGTCCGGGTGCTGGTCAAAACGCTCGGCCAGCGCGGTCTCGAGCTGGTCGATCTGGACGTTGAGCTGCCCGATGACGGTGACCAGCGAGGCAACGATGGTGCCCATCGCGTCGGCCACGACCGGTGGTGCGGCCAGCTGCTGGGTGCGCAGCGCGGTCTGGATCGCGATGGTGCGTGGTTCGATGTTGCGTTGCCGTCCGCCGCGACGTAGCGCCGCGGCGATCTTGGATCGCGACAGGGCCTTGCCCCGGTCGGGGGTGGGCGCGATCGCGAGCACGGCCAGCGCATCGCGGCCGTCCAGGTCGTCGAACGCCTCGAGTGCGGCGGGGTAGAACTCCCGCAGCGCCGAGCGCAGCTGGTTGGTCTGCCGTCGGCGGGTCCAGATCAGGCTCTGGTGGGCCCGTGCCAGCGACTTGACCGCCTCGGCCAGCTCCGAATCGCCCGCGACCGGACGGTGGTTGTGCGCATCGGTGCGGGCCAGGTCGGCCAGCACCTTGGCGTCTCCCGGATCGGACTTGGCTCCCGAGGTGGAGTGCCGTTCCCGATAGCGCGAGGTGGACAGCGGGTTGACCGCGACCACCCGGTAGCCCGCCGCGACCAGCGCCCCGACGAACAGACCCCGGTCGGTCTCGGTCGCAACCGTCACCTGACCGGGATCGTCGACGTGATCGGCCAGCAGCCCGTGCAGCCGCGCGACCCCTTCGATGCCATCCGGCAGCCGCGCGGCAACCAGCCGTCGCCCGTCACTGTCCTGGACGTGGACGTCATGGTGGTCCTCGGCCCAGTCATGCCCCACGAACACTTCCATCATCATCTCCGATCGGTCGGTGAGCCGAGGCGACCAGCAGCGTCCTAATGGTTCAGTGCTCGCACGGCACGTCATCCCACCAGCCATCCAAGGTCGACCTCACCAACCGGCCGGGGCACGATCTAGGCGTAGGACTCGACGTCCAGGCTCACAGAGTGCTCACCGACCGGCGGCTCGGGACCATCCTGCCCCACAGGAGCGGACAGTCGATCCCCATTAGGCTCCCCGGCGTCGTGACCGGACGTCAGGAGGCCGCGTGGCGCTGAACAGGGACAAGATCGGGACGGAGTACCCGCCGTACCGCTACGAGGTGTCTCGCGAGAAGATCCGTGAGTACGCCTCGGCGCTGGGGGAGTCCGACCCCCGCTACTTCAGCGAGGACGACGACTGCGTCGCCCCGCCGACCTTCGCCGCCTGCTTCACGGTCATCAAGGGCGGCCAGGCCGCGATGAGCGACCCGGACCTCGGCACGCACATGGCCCTGGTCCACGGCTCCCAGCGCTTCACCTACGGCGACCGGCCGATCCGCCCCGGCGACGTGCTCTCGTGCACACCGCGCATCGACGCCATCAGCGCACGCGGGAAGAACGAGTTCCTGACCATCGCCATCGACTGCCGCCATGAGGCGTCGGGTGAGCTGGCGGTCACCGCGTCCCAGACCATCGTCCTGCTGGGCAGCGCACCGTCCACCGAGGAGGCCTGACATGACGGACCTGAGCACGGTCGAGGTCGGCCAGGAGCTGCCGACCATCACGCAGGAGTCGAGCCTGATCACCTCGGTGATGTACGCCGCGGCCTCGGGTGACTACAACCCGCTGCACTACGACGAGTCGGTGGCCAGCCAGATCAGCCCCACCGGCGGGACCATCGCCCACGGCATGTACTCGATGGGACTGGCCTCGCGCCTGCTGACCGAGTTCGCCGGCGGGCCCGAGCAGGTGACCGAGATCGACGTGCGCTTCACCCGACCGTGGCCGCTGGGGACCGCCACGACCTTCGGCGGGGTGGTCAAGGAGGTCACCGACGACGAGATCGTGGTGACGTTGACCGCGACCAACGAGAACGGCGACTCGGTCCTGAAGGGCACGGGGCGCATCCGCCGCTGACCGGCCGCCACCGCCGTGGACGGCACGGCGGACCGGGCGGACGACGGACGCCCTCGTCGTGGCGGTTGTCGGGGTGCGGTCGGGGGGCTACCCTTGCCCTCGCTGCCTCCCCGTGGGGCAGCGTTCCCGTGTCGGGCCCGGTTCACACGCCGTGACGCCGACCCGAGCACCCACCCGCCGGGTGTGAACGGGACTCCTACGGGAGTAGCTCAATTGGCAGAGCAGCGGTCTCCAAAACCGCAGGCTGGGGGTTCAAGTCCCTCCTCCCGTGCAGCACACCGACGACGGTCGTACCGTCGTCGACTCCCGCGACGTCCCACCCCGTCCCCCGGACCGGACGTCGCGGCCGCCACCACGAACGAGGTTGTCGTCGATGAGCCGTGAGGAGAAGCGAGCGCGTGCCCGCGAGGAGCGGCGCGCCGATCGCGCTGCCGAGGCCGTTCCGGCCCCCGGCTGACAGCGCCCCGCTCACCCGGGAGCGCACGTCGCCCCGCCAGTTCCTGCGCGAGGTGCGCAGCGAGCTGCGCAAGGTCGCCTGGCCCTCGCGCCGTGAGGTCGCGGTCTACACCGTGACCGTGCTGCTCGTGACCGCGATGCTGACCCTCGTCGTCTGGGGCATGGACTACGTCCTGCGCCAGGCCGCCACCCAGTTCCTGTAGGACTTCCATGTCTGACGACCTGACCACCGGCCAGCCCGATCCCGACGCGGACGCCGACCAGCAGCGTGACGACCACATCGACGAGGTCGTCGACGGTGGCATGCCCGCGGCCGAGGACCTGCCGTCCTCCGGCGAGGCCGACGAGGCGCCGGTCGAGTCCGCCATGGACCAGACCACCGAGACCTCGCGGCTCGACCCCGAGGCGGACGCGGCCCCCGAGGGCGTGACCGCCGGGCAGCCGCCGGTCGAGGAGGACGACGTCGAACCCGCCGTCGGCACCGAGGGGCCGTCCGGCGAGACCCCCGAGGCCGTCCGCCTCGGCGTCGCCGACACCACCGCCCCCGACGCCCAGACCGGCGGCGTCGGCCGCCGACGCCCCCGGGCCCGAGGTCAGCGGCCAGGAGCCTGACGACGCCGTGGCCGAGCGCACCGAGGCCGACCCGGCCGAGGGCGACACCTCGTTCCCCGACGACGATGCGGCAGAGGCCGAGTCGCCCGAACCGGCGGGCGAGGACGACCTCGACGACCTGCTCGGGTTCGCCGGCGCAGGCGACGACGGCGAGGCCGAGGACACCCCGGCCGCCGAGGCCGCGACCGACGGCGACGCGGCCCCCGAAGCCGACACCGAGGCCGAGACCACGACGACCGTGCGGCGCCGCCCGCAGTCCATCGAGGACGTGCGGGACAAGAAGGACCTGATGCGCCTGTTCGGCGACTTCTTCGTGGTGCACACCTACGCCGGCTACGAGCAGCGGGTCAAGGACAACCTCATGAGCCGGGTCGAGGCGCTCGACGCCCACGACCGCGTGTTCGAGGTCGTCATCCCGACCGAAGAGGTCACCGAGTTCAAGAAGGGCAAGAAGCAGGTCTCGCAGAAGAAGTTCCTGCCCGGCTACGTGCTCGTGCGCATGGACATGGACGACGAGACCTGGAACATCGTCCGGCACACCCCGGCCGTCACCGGCTTCGTCGGCGCCACCGGCTCCAAGCCGGTGCCGCTGTCGCTGCGCGAGGTCGCCGACACGCTGAAGATCCCCGACGAGGTCGTCGAGGAGGTCGAGGGCGCCGAGGAGGCCGAGGAGGCCGTCGAGACCAAGGCGCGCGTGGCCGAGATCGACCTCGAGGTCGGCGAGACCATCCGCGTGACCACCGGCCCCTTCGCGGACTTCACCGGCACCATCGCCGAGATCAACCTCGACCAGGCCAAGCTCAAGGTCCTCGTGTCCGTGTTCGGTCGCGAGACCCCGCTCGAGCTGCCCTTCGACAACGTCGCAAAGCTGTAGACACCAGACACGTGGGAGGCCCTCCACCGGGCCGTTCGCACCACGAAGGAGACACCCACCATGGCCAAGAAGGTCATCGGCTTCATCAAGCTGCAGATCCCGGCCGGCCAGGCCAACCCGGCGCCCCCCGTGGGTCCGGCGCTCGGTCAGCACGGCGTCAACATCATGGAGTTCTGCAAGGCCTTCAACGAGAAGACCCAGCAGCAGGCCGGCGACATCATCCCCGTGGAGATCTCGGTCTTCGAGGACCGGTCCTTCACGTTCGTGATGAAGACGCCGCCGGCCGCGCAGCTGCTGCTGAAGGCCGCCGGGCTCAAGAGCGGCTCGGGCACCCCGCACACCGTCAAGGTGGGCACGGTCAAGCGTGACCAGGTGCGCGAGATCGCCGAGAAGAAGATGCCCGACCTCAACGCGATCGACATCGACGGTGCCATGAAGATCATCGAGGGCACCGCCCGGTCGATGGGCATCACCGTCGAGTGAGGGAACGAGCCCTCGTGTGAGGGCTGATCGCCAGCAGCATTCGTTCACGTGGGAGGCGCGCCAGGCGCCGTCCGTACCACGGACACCAAGGAGTTTCGCCATGGCGAAGCGTGGGAAGAAGTACCGGGCCGGACTCGACAAGATCGAGGACGGCCGCCTCTACGGCCCCAAGGCAGGGTTCTCCCTGCTCAAGGAGATCGACGCGGCAGGCTACGACGCCACCGTGGAGTGCTCGTTCCGGCTCGGGGTCGACCCCCGCAAGGCGGACCAGATGGTCCGCGGTGCGGTGTCGCTGCCCCACGGCATCGGCAAGACCGTGACGGTGGCCGTGGTCACCGGGTCCGAGAAGGCCGCCGAGGCCCGTGACGCGGGTGCCGACCACGTCGGCGCCGACGACCTGATCGAGCAGATCAGCGACGGCGGGCTCATCGACGAGCTCGACGCGATCATCGCCACGCCCGACATGATGGGCAAGCTCGGTCGGCTGGGCAAGGTCCTCGGGCCGCGTGGCCTGATGCCGAACCCGAAGTCGGGCACGGTCACGATGGACGTCGAGAAGGCCGTCCGCGAGATCAAGGCCGGTCGCGTCGAGTACCGCACCGACCGCCAGGGCAACGTCCACACCATCCTCGGCAAGGCCTCGTTCGGGGTCGAGCAGCTGGTGGACAACTACGCCGCCCTGCTCGACGAGCTGCTCCGGCAGCGCCCCGCGTCCGCCAAGGGCCGCTACCTGACCTCGGTCACGGTGTCGACCTCGGCCTCGCCGGGCATCCCGCTGGACCCGAGCAAGTCCCGCGACCTCGTCGAGGACGACGAGGAGTGACCTCCGGTGCCGGTCCGGCCACCACCCGCGTGGTGGTGGCCGACGCCGACGCCCCGACGCGCAACCTGGTCCAGCTGACCTTCTCCGGGTCGGGCTGGCGGGTCCGCGAGGCCGTCGACGCCGCCTCGGCGGTCCGTGCCGTGGCGGCCGAGGTCCCCGAGGTCCTGGTCGTCGACGCCGACCTGCCGACGGTCGGCGGCCTGGCCACGGCCCGAGCCCTGCGCCAGCAGCCCCAGACGGCCGGCATCGGCGTCGTGCTGCTGACCGACCTCGCCCGTCCGGTGTCGGCCGGGGACCTCGCCGAGGCCCGGATCGACGTCGTGCTCGAGCGCCCGTTCGGCGCGTTCGCCCTCCTCGAGGCGGTCGAGGAGGCGCTGGGGTCGCGGTGAGCGCGCGCTGACGCCACGCCCCGGTTGGCAGTCCCGCCAGCCGCCCTGTACGGTCCCCGACCGAACCACAGACCGCAGGACGCCCACGCCCGTGGGCCGAAGGTCGCCCGCTCCGGCTCGCCACGCGAGCAGTATCGGGAGCGACGCGCGTCCCGCGCAGGTGCAGACTGCAGACCGCCACGTGCCGCCCCGCGGCCGCCGCGCTCACTGTTCGCCCCTGCCGGGACCTGCCCCGCAGGGGCCTCGTCGTTCCCGGGCCGGATCGCACCGACCCTGCGGCTCGATGTGACATGAAGGAGTGCACGTGGCACGGCCAGACAAGGTCGCCGCCGTCGCCGAGGTCAGGGACAACCTGTCCTCGTCGGCCGCGACACTGCTGACCAACTACCGCGGGCTCAGCGTCACCGAGCTGGCCGAGCTTCGCGCCGAGCTGCGCAAGGCGAACGCCAGCTACCGGGTCGCCAAGAACACCCTCACCCGCATCGCCGCGCGCGACGCCGGGCTCGAGGGGCTCGAGGACCTGCTGACGGGTCCGACCGCCCTGGTGTTCTGCGAGGACGACCCGGTCGGCCCGGCCAAGGCCCTCAAGGCCTTCGCCAAGGACCACCCGGAGCTCGAGTTCAAGGGTGGCTACCTCGACGGCGCCGTGCTCGACGCCGCCGAGGCCCTCAAGCTCGCCGACCTCGCCTCGCGCGAGGAGCTGCTGACCCGGCTCGCCGGGCTCATGCACGGTGCGCTGGCGAACACGGCCCGGCTGCTCAACGCGCTGCCCGTCAAGCAGGCCCAGCTCATCCAGGCGCTCATCGACGCCGGTGGTGCCCCGGGCGCCCCGGCGGACGAGCCGGCCGCCGAGGAGCCCGCCGACGAGCCGGTCGCTGACGAGCCGGCCGCCGAGGAACCCGCCGCCGAGGCGTCCGACGAGGACGTCCCGGCCGCCGAGGAGGCCACCACCGCCGCCCCCGCGGGCGAGGACGTGGTCGCCGAGGCGAACGAGGCCGACGCCGAGGACGCCGACGCCGGCGAGCCCGGCGCCGACGAGGCCGACGCGGACGCCGACGCCGACGACGAGTCCTGACCCACCCCCACTGACCTGACCAACGCACCGCACCACGCGGCCGACGCGGCCGCCCCAGGAGGAACATCATGGCCAAGCTGTCGACCGACGAGCTGATCGAGGCCTTCAAGGAGCTCACGCTCATGGAGCTCTCGGACCTCGTCAAGAAGTTCGAGGACACCTTCGAGGTCTCCGCCGCGGCCCCCGTGGCCGTGGCCGGTGGCGTCGCCGCCGGTGGCGGCGAGGCCGCCGTCGAGGAGGAGAAGGACTCCTTCGACGTGGTCCTGGCCGCGGCCGGCGACCAGAAGATCAAGGTCATCAAGGAGGTGCGCGGCCTGACCAACCTCGGCCTGAAGGAGGCCAAGGAGCTGGTCGAGGGCGCGCCCAAGGCCGTGCTCGAGGGCGTGGACAAGGCTGCCGCCGAGTCCGCCAAGGAGACCCTCGAGGGCGTCGGCGCCACCGTCGAGCTCACAGTGACCCCGCCGACCGGAGACCAATGTGGTGACAACCGCATGGTCCTCCGGTCGGACCGATCGAGGGGACCGGCGGGCCTTCCCCCCGGTCCCCTCGGTCGGTAGCATCCTTCCCGGCTTCTCGCCCAGCCGTGCGGTGGGCGCGACCTCGTGGTTGCGCCCGCGACCATTCGCGGCTATCGTGCCGGGCTGCCGTGTGCCTGCCTCGTCCTTGCTGGTGACCCGACGCCACTCCACGCCGACCTCCTGATGCCTTCGCACGCTCCCACGGTCCTCGACGGACCGGGAGCGTTGACGCGTTGCACCGGTAGGTCGCCGGTACCGGGGCGGACTGCGTCGACCTCACCCTCGGGCAGGACCGGGTGACCGAACCCGATCCGACGCGACATCGCTACCTCGTGCGGGTGCGGTGTCGTCGGCACACCCCTCTCGTCCCATCCCGCACACCCGCCACGACGCCTGACGGAGGTCCACCTTGGCCGGCACGTCCGTGACCGAGCGCCTCAGCTTCGCGAAGATCCGCGAAGCCCTCCCGATCGAAGAGCTCGACCTCGTCGCCATCCAGCGCGACTCGTTCGAGTGGCTCCTCCTCGAGGGGCTCACGCAGATCTTCGACGAGATCTCTCCCATCGAGGACAGCCAGGGCCGCATGCAGCTGTCCTTCATGAACCACCGGTTCGAGGATCCCGAAGTACTCCGTGGAGGAGTGCAAGGAGAAGGACTACACCTACGCCAAGCCGCTGTTCGTCACCGCCGAGTTCCTGAACAAGGACGACGGGACGATCAAGTCGCAGACGGTCTTCATGGGCGACTTCCCCGTGATGACCGACAAGGGGACCTTCATCATCAACGGCACCGAGCGTGTCGTGGTCTCCCAGCTGGTGCGGTCCCCGGGCGTGTACTTCGACGCGTCCATCGACAAGGCCACGGGCCGTGACGTGTTCGGGTGCAAGATCATCCCGGGCCGTGGCGCCTGGCTCGAGTTCGAGGCCGACAAGCGCGACCTGCTCGGCGTGCGCGTCGACCGCAAGCGCAAGCAGCCCATCTCGGTGTTCTACCGGGCCCTGAAGGCCTTCGAGTGGAACGACGAGATCGGCAAGTACGAGCTCGCCCCGACCGAGGTCCTGCAGCAGGAGGTCGACGACGAGGAGATCGTCGACTTCTTCGGCGGTCGTGACGAGTCGGGCGAGCCGATCTTCGCGTCCATCCAGCTCACGCTGGACAAGGACAACACCGACCGCACGCCGGCCGGTGCCCTCGAGGAGATCTACCGCAAGCTGCGCCCGGGCGAGCCGCCGTCGGCCGACCAGGCCGGCCAGCTGCTGCTCGGCATGTTCTTCTCCAACAAGAAGTACGACCTGCAGCGCGTGGGTCGCTACAAGATCCTCGGCCTGACCGACGACGGCTCCGGCCACGTCAAGCACGGCAAGCTCACCGACGAGTACGAGGCCCTGGGCTTCGACCGTCGCGAGGAGCACGTGCTCACCCGCCAGGACTGCCTGGCGACGATGAGCTACCTGGTCAAGCTGCACTTCGTGAAGACGGCCAACGTCTCGCACCTGTCGGAGCAGCAGCGGGCCCGGTACGACGAGATCCGCGACCTGTACGACACCGACGACATCGACCACTTCGGCAACCGCCGGCTGCGGTCGGTCGGCGAGCTCATCCAGAACCAGGTCCGCATCGGCCTGTCCCGGATGGAGCGCGTGGTCCGCGAGCGGATGACCACCCAGGACCTCGAGGCGATCACGCCCCAGACCCTGATCAACATCCGTCCGGTCGTCTCGGCCATCCGCGAGTTCTTCGGGACCTCGCAGCTGTCGCAGTTCATGGACCAGACCAACCCGCTGGCCGGCCTGACCCACAAGCGCCGCCTGTCGGCGCTGGGCCCGGGCGGCCTGTCGCGTGAGCGCGCCGGGTTCGAGGTCCGTGACGTCCACCCGTCCCACTACGGCCGCATGTGCCCGATCGAGACCCCGGAGGGCCCCAACATCGGCCTGATCGGGTCGCTGGCGTCCTACGCGCGCATCAACACCTACGGGTTCATCGAGACCCCGTACCGCAAGGTGCGCGACGGCAAGGTCACCGAGGAGATCGAGTACCTCACGGCCGACGAGGAGGACCGCTACGTCGTCGCGCAGGCCAACGCGCCCATCGACAGCCGCGGTCGCTTCGAGAACGAGTACGTGCTGGTCCGCTCGCGAGGCGGCAAGGGCGAGGTCCGCGAGGTCTCGCCCGAGGCCGTGGACTACATGGACGTCTCGCCGCGCCAGATCGTGTCGATCTCGGCGGCGCTGATCCCGTTCCTCGAGCACGACGACGCCAACCGCGCCCTGATGGGCGCCAACATGCAGCGCCAGGCGGTCCCGCTCCTGCGTGCCGACGCCCCGTACGTGGGCACCGGCATCGAGGGCAAGGCCGCCCGGGACGCCGGCGACGTCGTCCTGGCCCGCACGGGCGGGGTCGTCGTCGAGGTCGCGGCCGACCACATCGTCGTCAAGACCGACGACGACCAGATCGACCGCTACTACCTGACCAAGTTCCAGCGCTCCAACCAGGGCACGTGCCTGAACCAGAAGCCCATCGTGGTCGAGGGCCAGCGCGTCGAGGCCGGCCAGGCCGTCGCCGACGGCCCGTCCACCCACGACGGCGAGCTCGCGCTCGGTCGCAACCTGCTGGTCGCCTTCATGTCCTGGGAGGGCTACAACTTCGAGGACGCGATCATCCTGTCCGAGCGCCTCGTGCGTGAGGACATGCTGACCTCGATCCACATCGAGCAGCTCGAGATCGACGCCCGCGAGACCAAGCTGGGCCCCGAGGAGATCACGCGGGACATCCCGAACGTCTCCGAGGAGGTCCTGGCCAACCTCGACGAGGAAGGCATCATCCGCATCGGTGCGGAGGTGCAGCCCGGCGACATCCTGGTGGGCAAGGTCACGCCGAAGGGCGAGACCGAGCTGACGCCGGAGGAGCGCCTGCTGCGTGCCATCTTCGGCGAGAAGGCCCGCGAGGTGCGCGACACCTCGCTGAAGGTCCCGCACGGTGACCGCGGCATCGTCATCGGCGTGCAGCGCTTCTCGCGCGCCGACGGCGACGAGCTGCAGCCCGGCGTCAACGACCTCGTCCGCGTCTACGTGGCCACCAAGCGCAAGATCACCGAGGGTGACAAGCTCGCCGGTCGCCACGGCAACAAGGGTGTCATCTCCAAGGTGCTGCCGGTCGAGGACATGCCGTTCCTCGCCGACGGGACCCCGGTCGACATCGTCCTGAACCCGCTGGGCGTCCCGTCCCGCATGAACGTCGGGCAGGTCCTCGAGACCCACCTCGGCTGGGCGGCCGCCAACGGCTGGCACTTCGTCAACCCCGACACCGGGCGCGACAAGAAGCCCGAGTGGTTCGACGAGGTCGACTGGCCCACCGAGTACACCGACGTCGAGGGCCCGGTGCGCCTGGCGACCCCGGTCTTCGACGGCTGCGACCCGGAGAGCGAGCTCAACGACCTGCTGATCAACACCCGTCGCACCGACGAGGGGATCCAGCTGGTCGACGCCAACGGCAAGGCCCGCCTGATCGACGGTCGCTCCGGCGAACCGATCGACTCGGACATCACCGTCGGCTACGTCTACGTGCTGAAGCTGCACCACCTGGTCGACGACAAGATCCACGCACGCTCGACCGGCCCCTACTCGATGATCACGCAGCAGCCCCTGGGCGGCAAGGCCCAGTTCGGCGGCCAGCGGTTCGGCGAGATGGAGGTCTGGGCGCTCGAGGCCTACGGCGCCGCGTACGCGCTGCAGGAGCTGCTGACGATCAAGTCCGACGACGTGCTCGGCCGCGTGAAGGTCTACGAGGCCATCGTCAAGGGCGAGAACATCCCCGAACCCGGCATCCCCGAGTCGTTCAAGGTGCTGGTCAAGGAGATGCAGTCGCTGGCGCTCAACGTCGAGGTGCTCGCCGCGGACGGCCAGGAGATCGAGCTGCGCGAGTCCGAGGACGACGCCTTCCGTGCCGCCGAGGCGCTGGGCATCGACCTGTCGCGCCCCGAGCGGCCGGCCGCCGACGCCTGACGTCGAACGCCGCCATCGCGAATCACATTTGAAGGCCGCCCCCGGGGACGCTCGGGGGCCGGCACCTCACCCGGCACCGGGTGGGGGAGATGAAGGAAGCAGGAACGTCACATGCTGGACGTGAACCACTTCGATGCCCTGCGGATCTCGCTGGCCGAGGCGCACCAGGTGCGCATGTGGTCGAACGGCGAGGTCAAGAAGCCCGAGACCATCAACTACCGCACGCTCAAGCCCGAGAAGGATGGGCTGTTCTGCGAGAAGATCTTCGGTCCCACCAAGGACTGGGAGTGCTACTGCGGCAAGTACAAGCGCGTGCGCTTCAAGGGGATCATCTGCGAGCGCTGCGGCGTCGAGGTCACCCGGTCCAAGGTCCGTCGTGAACGGATGGGCCACATCGAGCTCGCCGCTCCGGTCACCCACATCTGGTACCTGAAGGGTGTCCCGTCGCGCCTGGGCTACCTGCTCGACATGTCGCCGAAGGACCTCGAGAAGGTCATCTACTTCGCGGCCTACGTCATCACCTCGATCGAGGACGACAAGCGCCACGACGCGCTGCCCGAGATCACCGAGGAGATCAAGGCCGAGAAGGCCGAGATCGAGAAGCAGTTCGAGATGGAGCGCGAGGAGCTGCTCGCCGAGCTGCAGGCCACCCTCGAGGAGCTCGAGTCCGAGGGCGCCAAGGCCGACGTGGTCAAGAAGGAGCGCAAGGAGATCGAGAAGCGGCTCAAGACCCTCTCGGGCCGCGCCTCCGCCGAGCAGGAGCACCTCGACAAGATCCTCAAGACCTTCACCAAGATCAAGCCCAAGGACCTGATCACCGAGGAGCTGGTCTACCGCGACATGCGCGACCGGTTCGGTGACTACTTCACCGGTGGCATGGGTGCCGAGGCGATCCGCGACCTGCTCGACCGCATGGACCTCGAAGCCGAGGCGCTGATCCTGCGCGAGACCATCAAGGACTCCAAGGGCCAGAAGAAGCAGCGGGCCACCAAGCGCCTGAAGGTCACCGAGGCCTTCCGCACGACCCGCAACCGCCCCGCGTCGATGGTGCTCGAGGCGATCCCGGTCATCCCGCCGGACCTGCGCCCGATGGTGCAGCTCGACGGTGGCCGCTTCGCGACCAGTGACCTCAACGACCTGTACCGGCGCGTGATCAACCGCAACAACCGGTTGAAGCGACTGCTGGACCTCGGGGCGCCCGAGATCATCGTCAACAACGAGAAGCGGATGCTCCAGGAGGCCGTCGACGCGCTGTTCGACAACGGCCGTCGTGGGCGTCCGGTCACCGGTCCGGGCAACCGGCCGCTGAAGTCGCTGTCCGACATGCTCAAGGGCAAGCAGGGGCGGTTCCGCCAGAACCTGCTGGGCAAGCGCGTGGACTACTCCGGTCGTTCGGTGATCGTGGTCGGTCCGCAGCTGCGCCTGCACGAGTGCGGCCTGCCCAAGCAGATGGCGCTCGAGCTGTTCAAGCCCTTCGTCATGAAGAAGCTGGTCGAGCAGAACTACGCCCAGAACATCAAGTCCGCCAAGCGGATGGTCGAGCGGTCCCGGGCCCAGGTCTGGGACGTGCTCGAGCAGGTCATCCAGGACCACCCGGTCCTGCTCAACCGTGCGCCGACGCTGCACCGCCTGGGCATCCAGGCGTTCATGCCGACGCTGGTCGAGGGCAAGGCCATCCAGCTGCACCCGCTGGTGTGCGTGGCCTTCAACGCCGACTTCGACGGCGACCAGATGGCCGTGCACCTGCCGCTGTCCGCCGAGGCGCAGGCCGAGGCGCGCATCCTGATGCTGTCGCGCCAACAACATCCTGTCGCCGGCGACCGGTCGTCCGATCGCGACGCCGACCCAGGACATGGTGCTGGGCATCTACTGGCTGACCTACACCGAGGGCACCGACTCGGCCATCGGTGACGCCACCTCGCCTCCCGAGGACGTCGACGCGACCAAGCTGCCGGTGTACGCCTCGGTCGGCGAGATCGAGATGGCGCTGGACGCCAAGCGCATCCACATGCAGGACTGGATCTGGCTGCGCGTGCGCGGCAAGCAGCTCGAGCCGGCCGACCGCCCCGAGCACCTGCGCGACGACGAGGCGTGGGCCGAGGCGCTGGAGGAGGACGCGCCCGTGCGCGTGCTCACCACGGCTGGGCGCGCGATCCTCAACGAGGCGCTGCCGGCCGCGTACCCCTACGTCAACTACGTGGTGACCAAGAAGGGCATCGGGGACGTCGTCAACCGGTGCACCGACCTGTTCCCGCGCTGGCAGGTCACCGAGATCCTCGACGCGCTCAAGGACCTCGGCTACCGCAACGCCACCCGCGCGGGCGTCACCGTGGCCATCAGCGACGTCGAGACCCCGGCCGCCAAGGCCGACGTGCTCGCCGCCTCCGAGGCCCGGGCCGAGAAGATCGAGAAGCAGTTCGCCCGCGGTGTCATCACCGACTCCGAGCGGCGCCAGGAGCTGATCGAGATCTGGAACGAGGCGACCACCGAGGTGGCCGAGGCGATGGAGGCCAACTTCCACGCCACCAACCCGTTCTACATGATGGCCAACTCGGGCGCCCGAGGGAACATGACGCAGCTGCGTCAGATCGCCGCCATGCGTGGCCTCGTGGCCAACCCGCGTGGTGAGATCATCCCGCGCCCGATCAAGTCGAACTTCCGCGAGGGCCTGTCGGTCCTGGAGTACTTCATCTCCACGCACGGTGCCCGCAAGGGCCTGGCCGACACGGCACTGCGGACCGCCGACTCGGGCTACCTGACCCGTCGCCTGGTCGACGTGTCGCAGGACCTGATCATCCGCGAGGACGACTGCGGCTCGACCCGTGGCATCACCGCGGTGGTCGGCGAGCGCGACTCGCAGACCCTGTACGGGCGCGTGCTGGCCAAGGACGTCATGTTCCCCGGGGACGACTCGCGGGTCCTGATGGCCGCCGGCACCCACATCTCCGACCAGCAGGTCCGTGACCTGCGCTCGGCGCTGGTCAAGGGCATCGACCCGGAGACCGGCGAGGAGCACGGCGTCGAGGTCTCCGAGGAGCAGCGCACGATCACGCTGCGCTCGGTGGTCGCCTGTGACACCGAGGTCGGCGTGTGCCGCGCCTGCTACGGGCAGATGCTCGCCACGGGCGAGATGGTCGACCTCGGCGAGGCCGTGGGGATCGTCGCCGCCCAGTCCATCGGCGAGCCCGGCACCCAGCTGACGATGCGCACCTTCCACACCGGTGGTGTGGCCCAGGCGGACGACATCACGCAGGGTCTGCCGCGTGTCATCGAGCTGTTCGAGGCCCGCAGCCCGCGAGGCAAGGCCGAGATCGCCCGCATCTCCGGTCGTGTGACCGTCGAGGACCAGGAGGACGGCAGCAAGCTGCTGACCATCAAGGGCTCGAAGGACCGCATCGAGGAGTACGAGCTTCCGCGTGGTGCGCGCATGTACCGCGACGAGGTCACCGGGTTCGTGGTCGAGGACGGCGTCGACGTGGAGGTCGGCCAGCAGCTGACCACCGGTGCGATCGACCCGCACGAGCTGCTCGAGGTGCTGGGTGTGCGTGCCGCACAGCTGCACCTGGTGCAGGAGGTGCAGGAGGTCTACCAGTCGCAGGGCGTGCCGATCCACGACAAGCACGTCGAGCTGATCGTCCGCCAGATGTTCCGGCGGGTGCACGTCGTCGACCCCGGCGACACCAGCTTCCTGCCCGGTGACAACATCGACCGCGTGAAGTTCCGCAAGGCCAACGCGCGGGTGCTCGAGGAGGGTGGCCAGCCGGCTGCCGGCCGCGAGCTGCTGATGGGCATCACCAAGGCGTCGCTGGCGACCGACTCGTGGCTGTCCGCGGCCTCCTTCCAGGAGACCACCCGCGTGCTGACCGAGGCCGCGCTCGAGTGCGCCTCGGACCCGCTGGTGGGCCTGAAGGAGAACGTGATCATCGGCAAGCTGATCCCGGCCGGGACCGGCGTGGCCGAGTACCGCAAGGTCGCGGTCGGCCACACCGAGCTGCCCGAGCAGGCCCTGCCGGCCGACATCGCCGAGTTCCTGGCGTCCACCGAGTCCTACGAGGGCGACGGGTCCTGGGGCTTCGAGGGCGGCTGGGGCTACGACGACTTCTCGTCAGGGCTCCGCCAACTGAGCACGTCCAACGCAACAGCACGACGGGCGCCCGTGGAGGGCGCCCGTCGTGCTGTGCGTGGGGGAGTGGGTCAGCCGGCCGACTCGGTCTCGGTGCCCATCTCGGTGTCCATCTCCGAGTCCATCTCGGACATCTCGGTGCTCGACCTCGGAGTCCATCTCGGAGGTCATCTCCGAGGTGTTCTCCGAGACCTCGGACTGGACCTCGTCGACGTTGGTGTTGGCGTCGTCGGCGTCGTCGCCACAGGCGGTGGCGCCGAGGGCGAGCAGACCGGCGAAGGTCAGGGCGGTGGCACGGCGGGTCAGGGTGCTACGCATGGGCAGGTCCTTCGTGAACGGGAGACGGCGCTGGATCTCCAGCGCCGTGGCCCGCCACGGTACGCACGGGCCGCACGGGCTCGCCCCGGTCATCAGGTCAGCCGAGGCGGGCCTTCGACCGATGCACGAACGGCCGCCCCGTGCGGGGCGGCCGTCCGTCGCGGGAGCCGTCAGACCGAGGTCACTCGGTGGTGGTCTCGGACGGCGAGGTCATGTCCTCGGTCATCGTCTCGGTCTCGGTCGCCATCTCGGTGTCCATCTCGGTCATCGTGTCCTGCTCGGTGACCGTGTCCTGGACGGCGGGAGTGGTCTCCTGCTCGGTCACGTTGACGTCGGTGCCGGCGTCGTCGGCGTCGTCGCCACAGGCGACGGCACCGAGGGCCAGGACGCCCGCGAGGGCGATGACGGACGAGCGGCGGGCGAAGGTACGCATTGGATGATCCTCCAGGATCGGCGGGAGCGGCGCAGGGCGCGCCGTGCTGCGAGGGAAGGTACGACGGGGCTCGTAGCCCCATGACCCGGCCGAAGGGGCACCCGAATGGACTAGTGGCCGGTGGCCGAACGGCGGAGGAGCGTCCACTCCGGGCCTGGGCCGCGTACGAGGGCGGACAGGTCGCTGCGCGGAGGGCCGGGGTCGGCGGGGCGTCGACCTGCTGCCCGAGCCTCGTGCTCGAGGTTGCGCGCCCCGAGCACCGCGGGTACGGTGCGCGTCCGCGCCACGGGTGCTCACCCGTGGCGTGTGTTCCGGGCGCCGACCCGGCCGCATCGCCCACCTCGTGCCGTGCACGGGGAGTACGGGGTTCCGCCGGCCGACCGTCGCACCAGACGGACGACGCCACCACCTCTCACCCGACCCGCGGTCTCGTGCTGCCTGCTCGGAACCGAGGTTCCGGAACGCCCGGCTCCGTGGTTCGAGCGATGTGACCACACCGCCCCGCCACGAGACGCACACGACCACCCGACACGCTCGCCACCTGCGAGCGTGACGACACCGAGGAAGCAACCGATGCCCACCATCCAGCAGTTGGTGCGCAAGGGCCGCCAGGACAAGCCCACCAAGAACCGCACCCTGGCGCTCAAGGGCTCGCCGCAGCGGCGTGGCGTGTGCACCCGCGTGTACACGACCACCCCGAAGAAGCCGAACTCGGCACTGCGCAAGGTCTGCCGCGTGCGCCTGAGCTCCGGGATCGAGGTCACGGCCTACATCCCGGGCGAGGGCCACAACCTCCAGGAGCACTCCATCGTGCTCGTGCGTGGTGGCCGTGTGAAGGACCTCCCGGGTGTTCGTTACAAGGTGATCCGCGGCGCGCTCGACGCCGCCCCCGTGCGCGACCGCAAGCAGGCGCGGTCCCGCTACGGCGTGAAGAAGGAGGGCTGAGATGCCGCGCAAGGGCTCACCGGGACGCCGCAAGACCAAGGCCGACCCGAAGTACGGCTCCACCCTGGTCACCCAGCTGACCAACCGCGTGATGGTCGACGGCAAGCGCTCGGTCGCCGAGCGCATCGTCTACGACGCACTGGCCGACATCGGCTCGCGCGTGCAGGGCGGTGACCCGCTGTCGGTCGTCAAGCGCGCGATCGAGAACGTCAAGCCCCAGCTCGAGGTCAAGTCCCGCCGCGTCGGTGGCGCGACCTACCAGGTGCCGATCGAGGTGCGCCGTGCCGCGCCAGACCACCCTGGCCCTGCGCTGGATCGTGGGCTACGCCCGCATCCGCCGCGAGAAGACCATGGGCGAGCGCCTCGCCGGCGAGCTGCTCGACGCCTCCAACGGCGTCGGCGCCGCGGTCAAGCGCCGCGAGGACACCCACAAGATGGCGGAGGCCAACCGCGCCTTCGCCCACTACCGCTGGTGATCACGCGCCGGCCGGCGGTGACCCCGCCGGCCCGCGACCCCCACCCCACCGCGACCCTTTCGAGGACGACAAGCATGGCCACCGCCAAGCGCCCGCCGCTGAAGACCCTGCGCAACATCGGGATCATGGCGCACATCGACGCGGGCAAGACCACCACCACCGAGCGCATCCTCTACTACACCGGCCGGTCCCACAAGATCGGTGAGGTCCATGACGGCGCCGCCACCATGGACTGGATGGAGCAGGAGCAGGAGCGCGGGATCACGATCACCTCCGCCGCCACCACGTGCGAGTGGAAGGATCACACGATCAACATCATCGACACGCCCGGCCACGTCGACTTCACGGTCGAGGTCGAGCGGTCGCTGCGCGTGCTCGACGGCTCCGTCGCGGTGTTCGACGGCGTGGCCGGCGTCGAGCCCCAGTCCGAGAAGGTCTGGCAGCAGGCCGACAAGTACGGCGTGCCGCGCATGTGCTTCGTCAACAAGCTCGACCGCACCGGTGCGTCGTTCGACTACTCCTTCAAGACCATCCGCGAGCGCCTCACCGAGAACGCCGTCGCCATCCAGCTGCCGATCGGCCTCGAGGACCAGCTCGAGGGCGTCGTGGACCTGGTCCGCAACATCGGCATCGTCTGGAAGGGCGAGGACCTCGGTGCGACCTGGGAGGAGGTCGAGGTCCCGGCCGACATGAAGGACGCCGTCGAGGAGGCGCGCCACGAGCTCATGGAGCGCGTCGCCGAGAACGACGAGACGCTCCTCGAGGCCTTCCTCGAGAACGACGAGCTGACCCCCGACGAGATCAAGCAGGGCCTGCGCGCCGCCACCATCGCCAACCAGCTGGTGCCCGTGCTGTGCGGCTCGGCCTTCAAGAACAAGGGCGTGCAGCCGCTGCTCGACGCCGTCATCGACTACCTGCCCTCGCCGCTGGACGTCCCGCCGATCAAGGGCGTCGACGTCAAGACCGAGGAGCCGCTCGAGCGGCACGCCTCCGACGACGAGCCGTTCTCGGCCCTGGCCTTCAAGGTCATGACCGACCCCTTCGTCGGGACCCTGGTGTTCACGCGCGTGTACTCGGGCCGCCTCGAGGCCGGCTCGTACGTGCACAACGTCACCAAGGACGAGAAGCTGCGCGTCGGCCGCATCATCCAGATGCACGCCAACTCCCGCGAGGAGCGCGACGTCTGCCAGACCGGCGACATCGTCGCCCTGGTCGGGCTGAAGTCGACCACCACCGGTGACACGCTCACGGACCCGGCCCACCGGGTCCTGCTCGAGTCGATGGAGTTCCCCGACCCGGTCATCCACATCGCCATCGAGCCCAAGACCAAGTCGGACCAGGAGAAGCTCTCCACGGCCCTGCAGAAGCTGGCCGAGGAGGACCCGACCTTCACCGTCCGCACCGACGAGGAGACCGGCCAGACCATCGTCGGCGGCATGGGCGAGCTGCACCTCGAGATCATCGTCGACCGCCTCATGCGCGAGTTCAAGGTCGAGGCCAACGTGGGTCGCCCGCAGGTGGCCTACCGCGAGGCGCTCAAGAAGCCGGTCGAGAAGGTCCGCTACACCCACAAGAAGCAGACCGGTGGGTCCGGCCAGTTCGGTGACGTGACCATCAACGTCCGCCCGCTGACCTCCGAGGACCGCGAGGAGTTCGAGCTCGACGAGGACGCTCGGTACCACTTCGTCAGCAAGATCTTCGGTGGCTCGATCCCCAAGGAGTACATCCCGTCGGTCGACGCCGGGATCCGTGACTCCCTGGACGCAGGTGTCCTCGCCGGCTACCCGATGGTGGACGTCTTCGTCGAGCTCGTCGACGGCAGCTACCACGACGTCGACTCGTCCGAGATGGCGTTCAAGATCACCGGTGCCATGGCCTTCAAGGAGGCCTGCCGCATCGCGGGCATGCAGCTGCTCGAGCCCGTCATGGACGTCGAGGTCGTCACCCCCGAGGACTACCTCGGTGACGTCATGGGCGACCTGTCCGGCCGTCGCGGCCTGATCCAGGGCTCCGAGCCCCGCGGTCAGAACACCGTCATCAACGCCCGCGTCCCGCTGTCCGAGATGTTCGGCTACGCGACCGACCTGCGCTCGATGACCCAGGGCCGCGCCAACTACACGATGGTCTTCGGCGACTACGAGCCGGCGCCCTCGTCGATCCAGGAAGAGGTCGTCGCGAAGGCTCGCGGCGAGTAGCGTGCACCCGACGCCCACCTAGCACAGCACCCACCCACGCACACGGCACCACGCCACGGAGGCTGTAGGCACATGGCCAAGGAAAAGTTCGAGCGGACCAAGCCGCACATGAACATCGGCACGATTGGTCACGTCGACCATGGCAAGACGACGTTGACGGCGGCGATCACCAACGTGTTGCACAAGGCGAATCCGAATGTGCAGTCGATGGCGTTCGATGCGATCGACAAGGCGCCGGAGGAGCGTGAGCGTGGGATCACGATCAACGTCTCCCACGTGGAGTACGAGACGGACAACCGTCACTATGCGCACGTGGATGCGCCGGGGCACGCGGACTATGTGAAGAACATGATCACGGGTGCGGCCCAGATGGATGGGGCGATCCTGGTGGTCAGTGCGACGGATGGTCCGATGCCGCAGACGCGTGAGCACGTGCTGTTGGCGCGTCAGGTGGGTGTCCCGAAGCTGGTGGTGGCGCTGAACAAGTGCGACATGGTCGATGACGAGGAGCTGCTGGAGCTGGTGGAGATGGAGGTCTCCGAGCTGCTGGAGTCCTACGAGTTCGATGCGGACACCCCGATCGTGCGTGTGTCGTGCGCTCAAGGCGCTGGACGGGGACGAGGAGTGGGAGTCCAAGGTCCTCGAGCTGATGGCCACGGTGGACGAGTACTTCGAGGAGCCCTCGCGTGCTCTGGACAAGCCGTTCATCATGCCGATCGAGGACGTGTTCTCGATCACGGGTCGTGGCACGGTGGTCACGGGCCGGATCGAGGGTGGTCTGGTCAAGGTCGGTGACACGGTCGAGATCGTGGGGATCAAGGACACCACGTCGACGACGGTGACCGGTGTGGAGATGTTCCGCAAGCTGCTGGACGAGGGCCAGGCGGGCGACAACGTGGGTGTGCTGCTGCGTGGCACCAAGGTCGACGAGGTCGAGCGTGGTCAGGTGTTGGCGGCGCCGGGGTCGATCACGCCGCACACCCAGTTCGAGGCGCAGGTGTATGTGCTGTCCAAGGACGAGGGTGGTCGGCACACGCCGTTCTTCAACAACTACCGGCCGCAGTTCTACTTCCGCACCACGGACGTGACCGGTGCGGTCACGCTGCCGGATGGTGTGGAGATGGTGATGCCGGGTGACAACACCGAGATGACGGTGGAGCTGATCGCCCCGATCGCGATGGACGAGGGCCTCAAGTTCGCCATCCGTGAGGGTGGACGGACCGTGGGCGCCGGCCGCGTCACCAACATCCTCAAGTGAGTCACCGGGCCCCGGCCGCATGCCGGGGCCCGCACCACCAACTGTGAGAAGGCACGCCGATGGCTGCTGAACAGAAGATCCGGATCCGGCTCAAGGCCTACGACCACGAGGTCCTGGACCGCTCCGCGCGCGAGATCGTCGACACGGTCGAGGCCACCGGTGCACACGTCACCGGCCCCGTGCCGCTGCCGACCGAACGCAACGTGTGGTGCGTCATCAAGTCGCCCCACAAGTACAAGGACTCGCGCGAGCACTTCGAGATGCGCACGCACAAGCGCCTCATCGACATCCACCAGCCGACGCAGAAGACCATCGACAAGCTGATGGGCCTGTCGCTGCCGGCGGGTGTCGACATCGAGATCAAGCTGTAGCCCACCGGCTCACAGCACTGCACGTTTTCGAGACGTCAGAGGGTTCGCTCCCTCGCTCAACCGCTCGCCCCGCGCGATGACGTCGACCCAAGCCGAGGGCTCGCTCCTCCGCTCGACAAGGAACCCACCATGGCTGCCAAGGGAATCCTGGGCACCAAGCTCGGGATGACACAGGTGTTCGACGACGAGAACCGGATCGTGCCGGTCACCGTCGTCGAGGCCGGCCCGTGCACGGTCGCCCAGGTCAAGACGCCCGAGACCGACGGCTACGCCGCGGTCCAGCTGGCCTACGGCTCGCGCAAGCACACCTCCAAGCCGGCCGCCGGCCACCTGGCCAAGTCCGACGTCGCGTCGGCCAAGGTCCTGGCCGAGCTGCGCTACGAGACCGACGACGAGCTGCCCGAGCTCGGTGCCACGGTCACCTGCGACGCCTTCGTCGCCGGCGAGACCATCGACGTCACCGGCACGAGCAAGGGCAAGGGCTACGCCGGCGTCATGAAGCGGCACAACTTCCGCGGCATGGGCGACGGCCACGGCGTCAAGAAGAAGAACCGCCACCCCGGCTCGGTCGGCATGGCGTCCACGCCCGGCCGCACCTTCAAGGGGATGCGCATGGCCGGCCGCATGGGCGGCGAGCGCGTCACGGTGCAGAACCTCGAGGTCGTCGACATCGACACCGAGCACGGCCTGATCCTGGTCAAGGGCGCCGTGCCCGGGGCCAACGGCTCGGTCGTGTTCATCCGCTCGGCCGTCAAGGGCCAGCGGGGCGCGCTGCCGGAAGGGAGTGAGGCCTGATG
>CAWCLK010000025.1:0-48980 GCA_963796225.1 uncultured bacterium | reverse complement strand
CGCATCCCCGACAACCGCCATCTCGATGTCGACGGCCACCGTCGGGGTCCTCGTGGCGAGTCCTCGGCCGGACGCTACCGTCGCCGACGCTGCCACGCGCTGATCGCGCGTGGACCCGACGGGGGTCCTCACTCCCGTCCGCGCGAGGGCCGCGCGCGGACGGTGCGGTGGGCGAGGCCGCGCTCGAGCGATCGCGTCGATGCGCCGACAGGGACACCGTCGACACTTCGCCGTGGTCCCTGTCGGCGCGCCGACAGGGACACCGTCGACACATCGCCGTCGCCCCTCCCGCCCTCGACCGCGAGGACCCGTTCGTGCCCCGCCCTCCCCGGCCCTCGTCGCGCTGCTGCTCGCAGCCGGCCTGACGATCTCCGGTGCCGCCCCGCCCGCGAGCACCGCCCCGGCCGGGGATCCGACCACCGGGGAGGGCACCGGCGGGGACCCGGCGTCGTCGGCGGGCCGTCCCGTCCCGGCCCACCCGGACCTCGAGCAGGTCTTCACGGCGCCGACCGGCGACCTGCCCGCCGGCACCCTGCGCCACACCCCCTACGACAAGCCGGACTGGGCGCGCGCCTTCGACGTCGACGCACCGCCGGAGTGGGAGTTCCAGCCCGCCCCGGCGCCCGACCTGTTCGTCTCCGAGCCCGAGTACGGCGGGGTCGACGCGGGCATCGTCCGCGTCGCCTCGGCCATCCTCGGCCAGACCACGCCGTGGGAGCTGTCGCGTGACCAGGCGCACGAGCTGGTCAGCGCGGCACGCGACGAGGCGGCCGTGCTCAGCACGGTCACCCGCACCAGCTTCGACCGCAAGGGCCTGCTGACGGCGTCGCGGCGCCTCGGCCAGCCCGCCGACAGCCTGTGGGACATCGACGTGGGACTGCTGGCCGGGGCGGCCGCCGGGTCGCTGGACCGTGCGCTCGGGACGTGGGGCGTGCAGGTGGACGACGCCTCCCGGGTCGGGCAGGTCACCGCCGCGCTCCGACGCGCACAGCGGCGGGCGGGGCTGCCCACGGGCGTCAACGCCCGCAACCTGTCGCGCCTGTCGACCCGATCCGCGGTGGCCCGGGCCGACGGGGCCCGCGCGGGCGGGGTGACGCTGGACCTCGGTCCCGCCACCACGCTCGCCGGTCTGCTGCAGGAGCGCACCGTGACCGCGAGCCTGCCCGGCGGGGCGATGGCACGCGGACAGCTGCTGGTGTGGCATCCCGACGACCCGGCGATCGAGCTCACGACCGACCTCGCGGCCGGGTGGGGGGCGCGCGCGAGCGTGCGGGACGCCGCCGCCCGGCTCGGTGCCGTCGCGGCGGTCAACGGCGGCTTCTGGCTGGACACCGCCGATCCCGACGGCCTGCTCGTGACCGACGGGCGCGTGCGCTCCGACGCCACCGCCTGGACCGGGACGGTGCGCGGGGTGCGGGGCGCGCTCGGCGTCACCGAGGACGGGGCGGTGATCGGCAAGCCCGACTGGCAGGTGAAGCTGCGCCGCAAGGGCCGCACGGTCGCCGTGGACGCGCTCAACCGACCGGCACGCCCCGGCCAGACCATCGCCTGGAACAACGACGGTCCCGCACCGTCCGGCAGCGCCCCGTCCTGGTGGCTCGTGCCCGATGTGGGGGCGTCGGGGCGCGCCGTGCGGCTGCCCGGCCCGGCGATCCCCGGCCCGGACACGCTGGTCGTGGCCACCGGGAAGGACCTGTCGGGGTGGTGGCGCACCGAGGAGGTCGCCACCCCCGGGTGGGAGGGGCTCGATGACGGGCTGGCGGCCGGGCCGCGCCTGCTGGAGGACGGGCGTCCGACCCCACCCGGCTGGTGGATCGGCGAGGGCTTCGACCTCCCGCACACCCACCGGCGCCATCCCCGGACCGCCGTGGGCGTGGACCCCTACGGCGGGCTGCTGGTGCTGGTGCTCGACGGGCGCCAGCCGGGATGGTCCGACGGGGCGACCCAGGCCGAGACCCAGGCGATCATGCAGGCGCTGGGGGCCGAGGACGCGACGATGCTCGACGGCGGCGGTTCGACCCAGCTCGTGGTCGACGGCCGGGTCCGCAACCGGCCGTGCTGCGACGCCGGGGAGCGGGCCGTGGCCACCGTGGCCGCGTTCGTGCCCCGGAGGTGACCCCCGCCGCCGCGGCGGCAGGTCCTGACCGGCTCAGCGGCGAATGCGCCCCGAGCCCCTCAGCACCGAGTCGCCGTTCTCGTTGGTCGCGGTCAGCGTCACCACGATCTCGTCCTCGGTGACCGACTTCACGACCCCGCCGAACGTGGTGGAGGTCCCGAGCGGCCACGGGCGGGTGAAACGCACGTCGACCTCGGCCACGTGCTCGGGGCCGCCGGCGAACTCGGTCAGCAGGCGCGAGGCCAGCCCCATCGAGTACATGCCGTGCGCGATGATCCCGCCGGTGGGGCTGATCTGGCTGGCCACCGACTCGTCGTAGTGCAGCGGGTTGTAGTCCCCCGACGCCGCTGCGTACATCACCGACGTGATGAGGGTCGATTCCTGCGTGATGGTCGGCAGCTCCTGGCCGACCTCGACCGTGCTCAGGTCCGCCATGTCAGGCCTCCTCGGTCTGGGCGCTGCCATCGTCCGAAGCGGGTGCGGAGCCCAGGAAGACGATGGTCTGGGACGCGGTGACGGCGAGCTCGCCGGAGCCCTCGTGGCGGCAGTCGATGGCCACGGTGAGGAACTCGTTCTTCCCCCGGGCGCTGATCGAGTCGATCCGGGGCGTGCACGAGAGCACGTCACCGGGCCGGATCGGCTGGTCCCCGTAGGTGAAGTTCTGCGACCCGTGGACCAGGGCGAAGTGGGTCCCGAGGTCGGGGTCGCTCATCGCGGCCTGCCCGCCCTTGATCACGGTGAAGCACGCGGCGAACGTGGGCGGGGCGACGCAGTCGTCACCCTCGCTGAAGTAGCGGGGGTCGGACTCGCCCAGTGCCGAGGCGTACTCGCGGATCTTCTCGCGCGAGACCTCGTAGCGGTACGCCGGGTAGGTGGTCCCGACCTTGTCCCTGTTCAGCGCCACGCGGTCTCCTGCTGTCCGGTCACGGCGCCGGGGAGCCTAGACGCGACGAGGGCCCGCCAGTGGCGGGCCCTCGTGCGAGCAGGTCGGCGCTGAGCGAAGCTCAGCGAGTCTCCTTGTGCGCCGTGTGCTGGCGGCAGCGCGGGCAGTACTTCTTGAGCTCGATGCGCTCGCGCTGGTTCACACGGTGCTTGGTCGTGATGTAGTTGCGCTCCTTGCACTCCGGGCAAGCGAGCGTGACCTTGGGCCGGTTGATGCTCTTCGGCACGGTCACTCCTTTCGAGGTCGCACCCGGGGGGCAGGAGGTCCAGGTGGCTGGGGACGAGCGTACGGGAGGGGGTCAAGCCCCCTCCCGCGCGCGAGGTTGGTGTTACGTGTCGAGCGAGGGAGCGAGCCTCACTTGAGGATGTTGGTGACGCGGCCGGCGCCCACGGTCCGTCCACCCTCACGGATGGCGAACTTGAGGCCCTCGTCCATCGCGATCGGGGCGATCAGCTCCACCGTCATCTCGGTGTTGTCACCCGGCATCACCATCTCCACACCATCCGGCAGCGTGACCGCACCGGTCACGTCCGTGGTGCGGAAGTAGAACTGCGGCCGGTAGTTGTTGAAGAACGGCGTGTGCCGACCACCCTCGTCCTTGGACAGCACATACACCTGCGCCTCGAACTGCGTGTGCGGCGTGATCGAGCCCGGCGCCGCCAACACCTGACCACGCTCGACCTCGTCCACCTTCGTGCCACGCAGCAACACACCCGACGTTGTCGCCCGCCTGGCCCTCGTCCAGCAGCTTGCGGAACATCTCCACACCGGTCACCGTCGTCGACGTGGTGTCCTTGATCCCCACGATCTCGACCGTGTCACCGACCTTGACCAGACCACCCTCGATCCGGCCCGTGACCACCGTGCCACGACCCGTGATCGAGAACACGTCCTCGATCGGCATGATGAACGGCTTGTCCAGAGCACGCGAGGGCTCCTCGAAGTACTCGTCCACCGTGCTCATCAGCTCGAGGACCTTGGACTCCCACTCCTCGTCCCCGTCCAACGCCTTGAGCGCCGAGACACGCACGATCGGGGTGTCCGCATCGAACTCGTAGGACTCCAGCAGCTCGGAGACCTCCATCTCCACCAGCTCCAGCAGCTCCTCGTCATCGACCATGTCGCACTTGTTCAGCGCCACCACCAGCTTCGGGACACCCACCTGACGCGCCAACAGCACGTGCTCACGCGTCTGCGGCATCGGACCATCCGTCGCACTCACGACCAGGATCGCCCCATCCATCTGGGCCGCACCCGTGATCATGTTCTTCACATAGTCCGCGTGCCCCGGCGCATCCACGTGCGCATAGTGACGGTTGTCCGTCTCGTACTCCACGTGGGAGACGTTGATCGTGATCCCACGCTCACGCTCCTCCGGCGCCTTGTCGATCGCATCGAACGCCATCGACTGCACATTCGGATTCGCCTTGTGCAACACGTTGGTGATCGCCGCCGTCAACGTCGTCTTGCCATGGTCGACGTGACCAATCGTGCCGATGTTCATGTGCGGCTTGGTCCGCTCGAACTTCTCCTTGGCCATCGGCGGCCTCCCTTGCGTGTCTGTGGTGGGGTCGGTCGGACGCGACGCCCGGGCGGGCGGCTGCGTGTCGTGCGGCGGACGAGCATAGTCCTACCGTGGCGCAGTGAGACCGGCCGTCGTCGCACGAGCGGCCGGTCGAACTCGTCTGCGTTGTGCCCTCGAGCACCCGCGGTGCGGGGGCCGTCCGGGTGGTAGCGGCGGGTGGACTCGAACCACCGACACAGCGATTATGAGTCGCTCGCTCTACCTCTGAGCTACGCCGCCGGGTGAGGCAGGGCGCCTCCCGGAGGAGGTGCCAGAGCCCCCGCGCGGAATCGAACCGCGGACCTCATCCTTACCATGGATGCGCTCTACCGACTGAGCTACAGGGGCGTGGTGTGACGTGGGTGCGGGAGGGTAGCGACCGGCCCGCGGTGGGAGCGAGTCGGCCGCGACCTCGCGCCGCGTACGTGCGCCTGCTGGTCACCGCGGGGCGGGTCGCAGCAGGCGCGCGTTGGTGGAGGGAGCAGGATTTGAACCTGCGAAGGCATAGCCGTTCGCGTTTACAGCGCGAATCCCTTTGGCCACTCGGGCATCCCTCCGGGAGGTGCGCAGGGTACTCACGCGGTCTCAGAGCGGGCAAACCGACGCGCGACGACTCAGGCTCCGGTAGCGCCTGCCACTTGTCGAGCCGAGGTTGATGGCGCGCCGCGCCGTCGACGACTGGCAGCTCGGGATCACGTAGCGATTGCCGTCGTCCGTCAGCACGAAGAGGATGTCCACCAGCTCGGGATCGAACGGCTTGCGCGTGTGGAAGCTCTGGTTGCCGCCGGCCGTCTTCGAGCGACGCCACGAACCGGCCGTAGCGGACCGAGCGGTGGTCGCCTCTTGACCTGGACCCGAGCAAGCGCCCCGTCCACGTCGACCACGAGGTCGTAGGGCTGGTTGTCGGCCAGTGGGACGGACACGGTCATCCCGCGGCGACCGAACCAGCCGATGGCGTCGGACAGGCCGATCTCGCCCTGGTGGCGGGGGTTGTCGCGACGGATGTCGGTGGGACCCGGCGGGTCGGGCACCTGCGGCGCACGCTGGCAGAGCGTGGCGAGCACCTCGGGCGGGACGCGGGGCGCGGGGGCGAACGCGACCAGCGGGTCCTGGGCAGGAAGGGGCACGGGCGGCTCGACCAGACGGCGGACCGGCACCGTGCCATCGGGGCGGGCCGACCGGGAGTAGCCTCTCGCGACCTGTGGACGACGCACGAACAGGGGATGCCATGGCCGAATCCAGCTTCGACATCGAGGCCGGCGTCGACCGCCAGGAGGTGGACAACGCCATCAACCAGGCGGCCAAGGAGGTCGGCCAGCGGTGGGACTTCAAGGACACCGAGACGGTCATCGCGTGGTCGGGTGACGAGTCGATCCAGGTCGAGTCGGTGTCCGAGGACCGGGCCACCGCCGCGCTGGAGGTCCTGCGCGACAAGTGCGTCAAGCGCAAGGTGTCGCTGAAGGCCCTCGACGTCGGCGAGCCGCGCCAGGTCGGTGGCGGCCGGTCGCGCATCGACGTGGCGCTGACCACCGAGCTGTCCCAGGACCTGGCCAAGCAGATCGTCAAGGCGATCAAGGGGACCAAGCTCAAGGTCACGCCGACCAACATGGGCGACAAGGTCCGCGTCGCGGGCAAGTCCCGGGACGACCTGCAGGAGATCCAGAAGATGGTCACCGCCCAGGACTACGAGGCCCCGCTGCGGTTCACCAACTACAAGTAGGCGCGCCCGCCGCCCCGCAACGCGGCGGGCAGCAGCAGCGCGACCGCTGCGCCGGCCACCGGCATCAGCGCGAAGGCCACGGGCAGGCCCAGGGCGTCGGCGAGCGTGCCCACGAGCACCGGCACGACCAGGAACCCCACGCGTGCGGCCGACGACGCGACGGCGACCCCGGTGCCGGTCGCCTCGACCCGGTCCCCCGCCGCCAGCATCGACGGGAACAGCACGGCCGCCCCGATGCCGGCGGCGACCAGCCCGGCCAGCAGCAGCGCGGGCACGTCCAGGACCACCGATGCGACCAGCCCGGTGCCCGCCCCGCCGGCGACGAGCAGCGCCCCGCCACGGGACGCCGCCTCCACGCCCACCGCGTCGATCACGCGGTCGCCGAGGACCCGGCCGAGGAGCATGGCGCCGGCGAACACGGTCGGCCCCGCCGCCCGCCAGCGCGGCCGTGGCGCCGAGCCCGTCGCGCAGGGTCAGCGCCGACCACTCGTTGCCCACGCCCTCGACGGCCGCCACGGCCACGGCCGCGGCGGCCACGCGGCCCCAGGTCAGCCGCCACTGCCGGACGACCGCGCGGCCGGTCCGGCGCACCGGCGGGGTCGCCGGATCCGGCACCGGCGGGGTGGGATCCGTCGAGGACGTCCCGGGAGCCGAGGCGTCGACGGTCGGTCGCGGGGCGGTGCGGCGCAGCGCGAGCCCGGCGAGCCCGACCAGCGCCACCGCGACGATGGCGACGACCACGGTCTGGGTCCCGACGGCGACGCCCCGGGCCGCCGCGAAGGTCCCGCCGGCGGCGCCGAGCAGCGCCCCGGTGCTCCACAGGGCATGCATCCGGCTGGTCAGCGACACCGTCGACCGGCGCTGCTCCTCGAACAGCAGGTGGTTCTGCGTGGTGTCGGCGACGCCGTCGCACAGGCCCATCGCCCCGAAGCCGACGAACAGGGCGACGATCGACCCGGCCGTGGCCACCGCCAGGGTCGCCACGGCGAGGAGGACGGCCGACAGCACCGCCGCACGCCTCCCGCCGGCCAGCCGGACCAGCCGGGGCGCGGCCGCCGAGCCGAGGATGCCGCCGATCCCGGTGCCGAGCAGGGCCAGGCCGAAGGCGGCGGCGTCTGCCCCGACCGCGTCCTTGACCTGCGGGAAGCGTGGGAGCAGCGGCGGCAGCGACAACCCGTTGGCCACGAACAGCAGGCCGACGGCGTGCACCGGCCGCAGGCGGCCGGTGGCCACCTCGGGCGCGGACCGACGGGTGGTCACCCCGTGGTCGCGCTGGTCGTGGGAGCGGTGTCGCCGGCCGGCAGGGCGGCCAGGTGCCGCTGGACGCGGCCGGACAGCGCGGTGGTGCCGCCGACGACCACGACCCGGCGGGGCCCGAGCTGCGCGTACGCGTCCCACGTGGCGTCGGGGATCCCGTCGGCGGTGGCCAGCAGCACGGGCGCGCCGAGCAGGCCCGCGGCCGCGCCCGCCCCGAGCCCGTCCGGGAAGTCCTCGCCGCTGGCGACCAGCACCGTCCCGACCGCGTCGTCGCCGACCCATGCGCGGGCGAGCTCGGCGGCCGTGGCGTAGCGGTCGTCGCCGGCGCGGCGGACGACCTCGGGGGCCAGCTCGCCCAGCCGGTCCTCGACGGCGCGACGGATGGCCGCGGGACCGCCGAGGACGACGATGCGCTGCGGGGCGAGGCGGGTGATCTCGTCGACGACCACGTCGGGCACGCGGTCGGGTTCGACCAGCAGGACCGGTCCCCCGGCGGCGGCCGCGGCGGGGGCGGCGGCCAGGGCGTCGGCGAAGGCCTCGCCGGTGGCGACGTGGACCACCGGCGCCCCGTCGCGGAACACCTGCCGGCTGATGCGCACCGCCGTCGCGTAGCGGTCGGGACCCGACCAGCGGTCGACGTCACGGACCTGCGCGCGCAGGGCGTCGAGGACCTCGTCGGCGACCGCCACGGGTCCGCCGAGCACGACGACGCGGCGGACGCCGAGGCGACCGAGGGCGTCGGCGACGACGTCGGGCAGGTGGTCGGGCTCGGTCAGCAGCAACGGGCCGCCCCGACGGGCCGCGGCCACCCCACCGGCGAGGGCGTCGGCGAACTCGCGCCCCGACGCGAGGAACGCGACCGTGGCCCCGTCGGGCCAGGCCTGCTCGGCGACGGCGACGGCCGTGGCGAAGCGGTCGGGGCCGGCCCAGCGTTCCACCCGGACCATCGGCGGCCACGACCCGTCCTCGGGCAGCTCGACGTCGGCGGGCAGCACCCGGACCTCGTCGCGCTCGGTCTGTCGCACGACCATCCACTGCTCGTCGGTGGTGACCACGCGCCACGGGCCGGGGCGGGAGGTGATCTCGGTGGTCGGGTAGCCGAGCCAGCCAGTCGGCCCGCCGTCGAGCTGGTACCGGTCGAGGATGGGGCCCCACAGGGCGTGGGCGCCGGTGGCCTGCGACCAGACGACGACCCCGTGCTGGAACGTGGCAGCACGGCCGCGCCCGTCGGGCAGCGGCGCCGCGTCGGTCGTGGGGAACCCGAGCCTCCCCGCGACCCCGTCGAGCGCGTCGAAGCGGGCGGCGATGCCGTGGTCGAGGGCGTGCGCCCCGGTGGCGTCGGACCACGCGATCAGGCCGTGCTCGTAGTCGGCGCGACGCCCGCCCGGGACGTCTCGCTCGCGCCGGGTCTGGGCGCCGAGGACCGACCCGACCAGCCCGAGGTCCTGGTACTTGATCTCGATCCAGGAGGCATCGGTCCCGGGCAGGCAGGTGGCGGAGTGGGTCGCCGTGCGGTTGTCGGTGCGCACGGTGTCGGAGCACGCCTCGTCCCACTCCCACGGCACGGTGCAGGTGATCACGCGGCACACGACCTCGGTGACGCCGGGCACCTCGAGGTGGCACTGCCCGTACCGGAAGACGTTGCAGCAGACCTTGCGCTGGTCGCAGGCCCCGTCGGCGCAGGTGCACGTGCAGGAGGCATCGGGGAGCCGGTTGCAGTCGATGTAGTACCGGGGCGCGCCCTTGCAGAAGCTCGAGGTGTCGACCTTCCACCAGCCGGCGGCGTAGCTGCCCGGCGGGCACGTGTTCGCCCCGTCGTTGATGGTGCAGCAGAAGGCGGTCCACCCGCCCCCGCAGGTGTTGCCGCTGCCACAGACGGTGGCGTAGGCCGACTGCGGGCGCAGCACGTACCGGACCGGGTCGACCGCCAGCGCCGAGGCGGCCACGGTGGCGCGCTGCAGGAACCGACGGCGGGACACGGGGCGGCGCGACAGCCGGGCGGTGATCGCGTCGACGGCCCGCTCGGCCAGGCTGCGCGTGGTCGCGTCGGGGGCGGGGACGGTCGTGGTCATCGGGGCGACACCTCGATGGTGGCGAGCACGGCGTTGACCTCGTCGACCAGGGCGGCGAGGCGGTCCTGCCGCCCGAGGACCACGTAGAGGCTGAAGGCACGGCCGCCCTCGGTGGCGAAGACCTGGAGGCCGCACTGGCCGGGGACGGTGCGCTGCAGCGCGCGCGGGTGGAAGTCGCGGGGCGCGAGGCGGCGGGGCAGTCCCTCGCGGGCGAACAGCGCGGTGCCGGCCTCGCGCGCCCCGTACTCGACCAGGGCAACGAACGCGCCGCTGGCGGTCATCGTCTCGACCGCCCCGCTTCCGAAGTCCCCGCGGTCGGGCGGCAGCGCGAAGTTGGCCAGGTGGGCGGTCGGCGCCATCGTCGGGGCGGTGCCGACCGCGGCCCGGCGGCGGGCCACGGCGTCGGCGTCGAGGCCGCGGGCGGTGCGGACCTCCCCCTCCCAGCGGTCCGGCAGGCGGACGCGCAGTCCCGGTCCGTCCAACGTCATCGCCATGGTGTGCTCCCCGTGACCAGCAGCCCGACGGCGACGACGACGAGCACCGCCTGCGCCGCCGTCGTCACGCGCGCAGCCGGGTCGCGCCACGCCTCGACGCGCTGCATCGCGGCGCGCAGCCGACCGGGGGTCCGCACCCGGGCGAACCCCAGCACGGGCAGCGCGCGGGCCAGACCATAGGTGGCGCCGATGGCGGTCCCGGCCACCACGCTGCCCGACAGGACGGCGGCCGCCAGGACCACGTAGGTGGCCGAGGCGGTGACGATCGTCGCCAGCCCGGCGCCCAGCTGGAGCCCGAAGCCGGCGCCGTACACCCACCCGCGGTAGGTGGACAGCCAGCGCTCGTCGACCTGCCGGTGCCAGCTCGGCAGGGGCAGCGGCCCCACGTCCACCAGGAGTCCGAGGAGGGCCACGGTGGCGAGCAGCGCCAGTGCCACGCCCGGGTCGAGCACGGCGCGAACCGGCACCGACACGGCCCCGAGGGCCGCCCCGACGACCGCCCCACCTGCCAGCGACCCCACGAGGTAGGCCGCCGTGGTCAGCCACCACCGCTGCTGCCTCGCCATCTCCCCGACCGGGGTGATGCTCGTCATCATGGATTCGCCTCAGGGGGACCAGGACGCACGCAGCGCCGCCAGCGGGGCGAGCACCAGGCCGAACAGGGCGATCACGGGGCGTCGGCCGGAGGGCCCGCCCAGGACCCGTCGGCGCGGCGGTACAGGCTGTCGTCCCCGGGCAGGATCCCGGCGGCGAGCAGCGCCGCGTCGGTGTCCTGCTCGGCCACCGCGTCACGGCGCGCCTTGCGCGACCGCGGGGCGGTCTCGCCCACGTAGGCGAGGTCGCCGGTGGCCCGGGCCAGCAGCTGGGCCACCTGGCCCCAGTCCCCGCCGGTGCCCTCGCCCCGCACCCGCCCCGACGGGCCGTCGACGTGGACGGCGTACGGCGAGCCCGGCACCTCGTAGTCGGTCCACGCGCGGTCCGACATCACCACGGGCACGACGGCGTCGTGGGTGGCGATCGCCGCGGGGGACTCGTGGTCCGGCCCGTGCGTGACCACCACCAGCCGCACGCCGTCGGGCAGGACGGGGCGTTCGGGGGCACCGGTCGCCAGCACCGTCCAGAAGCGCTGGCAGGTGGCGCAGTCCGACGAGAGGAACAGCAGGACCGTGTCGTGCTCCACCCCGCACACGGCGACGCCGAGGCTGCCGCCCGCGGGGGTGGCGCCGGCGACGTCGGCAGCGGGGCGGCCGGACGGGGCGTCGGTCGGTCGCGGGGTCCGCAGGTGGTCGCGGGGCTCGGCGGGGCGGGCGGAGGTCGTCTCGCCCCGCGCCATCGGCAGCGTCGAGCCGGGGACGTCGAGCTGGTCGAGCCCGAGGCCGGCCTCGTGCAGCCGGCGCAGGACCAGGGCGTGGCTGCGCAGCAGGCCGGCGACGAGCACCGCGAGGATCGCGACGACGATGCCGAGGACCACGACGGCGACGGTCACGGGCCCACCTCGGCCACGCGGACCGCGTCGGCCAGCACCGGCAGGTCGACCAGCAGCATCCGCACCACGAAGGTGGCCACCACCGCCAGCGGCAGCGCCAGCCACGCCCCGCCCGCCAGTCCGAGACCGACCACGCCGGGCGCCCCGCCGACCACGGCCGCGACCGCGGCCAGTGCCAGCAGGGCGTCGACCACCACGTGCACCGCGGTCAGGGGGACGTCGTCCTCGCCGAAGCACCCGCAGCTGGCCGCGGGGCGGCGGCGTTCGCGCACCACGAAGGCGGTGAAGCCCAGGTACAGCAGCGCCGTCCCGGTCCACGCCCAGCCGCCGACCGCCAGGGCGACCACCGCGGCCGCGACCTCGAGCACGCCGAGCCCCCGGGCCGCGACGGCGCCGCCGGGCAGGCCCGCGAGCACCAGGGCGCGACCGGGCGCGGCGGGGCGGGTGACCTTGGCGACGCCGGCGAGCAGCAGCAGGCCGGCACCGATCCAGGCACCAGCGATGGTGAGGGGCATCCAGCGGACCTCGACGGCGAGTCCTCGCGAGGATAACGACGCCGGCCGCCGACGCTGCCGGCGCCGAACACCTCCCGACCACGCCCGTCCCCGTCTCCCGGACCTCCCCGTGCCCGAGGGCCACACCATCCACCGGCTCGCCCGGGACCACGCCGCGTGGTTCGCCGGCGGGCCGGTCGCCGTGTCCTCCCCGCAGGGACGGTTCCCGGGTGCCGCGCAGGTCGACGGCCGCGTCCTCGAGGACACCGACGCCTGGGGCAAGCACCTGTTCCACCGCTACGAGGGCGGGGCGTTCGTGCACGTCCACCTGGGCCTGTTCGGGAAGTTCCGAACCCACCCGGTCCCCCCGCCGCAGCCTCGCGACACCGTCCGCATGCGCGTGCAGAACGGCCAGCGGTGCGTGGACCTGACCGGCGCGACGGCGTGCGAGCTGCTGGGTCCCGACGAGGTCGACGCCATCGTCGACCGCCTCGGCCCCGACCCGCTGCGCCCCGACGCGGACCCGGAGCGCGGATGGGCCGCGCTGCAGCGTCGGCGCGTCGGCATCGGGCGAGCCCTGATGGACCAGGGCGTGCTGGCCGGCGTCGGCAACGTCTACCGCGCCGAGGTGCTGTTCGTGCACGGCCTGCACCCCGAGGTCCCCTCCCCCGCCGTCACCCACGCGCAGTGGCAGTCGATGTGGGACACGCTGGTCGACTGGATGCGGTACGGCGTCCGGTACCGCCGCATCGTCACCACCGACCCCGCCGAGGTCGGCCGCCCCCGCTCCCGCATGCGCCGGGACGAACGCGTCCACGTGTACCGACGCGAGCACTGCCCCCGGTGTGGCACGCCGGTCCGCCGGTGGGACCTGGCGGGGCGCTGGGCCTACGCCTGCGAGACCTGCCAGCCGCCCCCACGGCCGTAGCATCGAGCGTCCGACCATGACCGCCTCCGCCGATCCCCCCGTCCCTCCGGCCGCGTCGCCGGACGGGTTCGACCGCGCCCGCCGGTGGCGGGGCGCACTGCTGGCGCTGTCCGGCCTGCGCTACGCGATCCCCATCCTCGCGCTGCCGCTGGTCCCGGTGCTCACGCCCGACGACGTCGGGCTGCTCACCCTGCTGCGCCCCGGCAAGGAGATCCTGCTGCTGGCCGGCGGCCTGACCCGGACCCGGGCCACGCCCGGCGTGCTGGTGACCTTCCTCGCCTACCTGCCGCTGATGGTCGGGGGCGTCTGGGCGTTCTTCGGGCTCGGGCGTGCCTACGCCGAGGACCTGCGTGACGGGACCGGGCCAGCCTGGCTGTCGCGGGCCGTGCCGCCCGACCGCCTCGAGGTGGCCCAGCGTGTCCTGGCCCGCCGCGGGCCGGCCGTCGCCGTGATCGGCCGCGTCGCGGCCCTGCCCCCGACGGTGATCGCCGCAGCCGCGGGGGTGTCCGACGTGCGGACCTGGACCTTCCTGATGGCGGACCTGGTCGGGGCGGTGGTGTCGTTCGCCATGGTGTTCGGCGTGGGGCTGGCGCTCGGGACGGCCTACGAACAGGGCGGCCCCTGGCTGACCGGCGCGGGCCTCGTGCTGGTGGTGGCCGCCGTCGTGCTGGTCAGCCGCTGGTTGCAGGCGGAGGCCGAGCGCGCCTGACGCGATTCGCCCCCACGTGGCCCACCGCTAGCGTGCGGGGACCGCCCCGTCTCACGAGGAACACCCGACCGTGGCCATCGTCGCGCACTCGTCGCTGCCGAGCTTCCGCGCGCTCGCGGCGTCCGGTGAACAGGTGCTGGGGGTCGAGGAGGCCCTGGCCCAGGACATCCGCGAGCTGCACATCGGGCTGCTCAACATGATGCCCGACACGGCCCTGCAGCTGACCGAGCGGCAGTTCATCCGCCTGGTGGGTGGGGCGAACACGATCGTGCAGCTCTACGTGCACCCCTTCACCGTCCCGGGCCTGCCCCGCAGCCCCGAGACCCAGGCCTACATCGACGAGCACTACGAGTCCTTCGCCGACCTGCGCGAGGAGGGCCTCGACGCCCTGATCGTGACCGGCGCCAACGTCTCCAACCCCCGGCTCGAGGACGAACCGTTCTGGGAGCCGCTGGCCGAGGTCGTCGGGTGGGCCTCCGAGCACGTCACCTCCACGCTGTGCTCGTGCCTGGCCACCCACGCGCTGGTCCAGCACTTCCACGGGATCGAGCGCCGCCCGCTGCAGACCAAGCGGTGGGGGGTCTTCCCGCACCGGGCGGTGGTCCCCGACCATGCCCTGCTGCACGGCACCAACACGCGCTTCGACGTGCCGCACTCGCGCTGGAACGAGATCACCTCCCGCCAGGTCGCCGGCGCGGGCCTGCAGGTGCTGATCGAGTCCATCGAGGGTGACTTCCACCTCGGCACCAGCGCCGACGGGTTCCGCACCGTCTACCTGCAGGGCCACCCCGAGTACGACGCCATCAGCCTGCTCAAGGAGTACAAGCGCGAGCTGCAGCGCTTCCTCGACGGCGAGCTCGACGCCATCCCGCCCCACCCGTCGCACTACCTGCCACCGCACGGGGCGCACCGGCTCCACGAGCACCTCGACGCGTCGCTGGCCGCCCGCGACGCCGGGGACCCGCTGCCCGAGTTCCCCGAGGACGAGCTCGCCCCGCTGCTCGACAACACCTGGACCGACACCGGCAAGGCGATCTTCAACAACTGGCTCGGGCTGGTCTACCGGCTGACGAACATGCAGCGGGGCGTGCCCTTCATGGACGGGGTCGACCCCGACGATCCCCTCGCGACGCTGCGCTGACGGCCCGAGGCTGCCCGAACTGCCTGCACGACCGACGAGAGGACCGCACGTGCGAGACGAGACCCTGGCCATCCACGCCGGCTACGAGCCCGACGAGACCAAGGCCGTGGCCGTGCCCATCCACCAGACGGTGGCGTACGCGTTCGACGACGCCCAGCACGGCGCCGACCTGTTCAACCTCGCCGTGCCCGGCAACATCTACACGCGGATCATGAACCCGACCCAGGACGTGCTCGAGCAGCGCATGGCCGCGCTCGAGGGCGGGGTCGCGGCGCTGGCCACCAGCGCCGGGATGGCGGCGATCAACTACGCGATCCTGACGATCTCGAAGAGCGGCAACAACGTCGTCTCGGTGCCCCAGCTGTACGGGGGGACCTACACGCTGTTCGCACACATGCTGCCCGACCAGGGCATCGACGTGCGCTTCGCCGATTCCGACGCGCCCGACGACATCGAGGCGCTGATCGACGAGAAGACCACCGCGGTCTACCTCGAGACGCTCGGCAACCCCGCCGGCAACATCCCCGACCTCGCCCCGATCTGCGAGATGGCCCACCGCCACGGGGTCCCGGTGATCGTGGACAACACCGTCCCGAGCCCGGCCCTGCTGAAGCCCATCGAGCACGGCGTCGACATCGTGGTGCACTCGCTCACCAAGTACGTCGGCGGGCACGGCACGACGGTCGGCGGCGTGATCGTCGACAGCGGCCGGTTCCCGTGGGCGGAGCACGCCGACCGCTTCCCCATGCTCAGCGAGCCGGAGCCGGCCTACCACGGCGTCGTCTACACCGAGGCGCTCGGCGAGGCGGCCTTCATCGGTCGCGCCCGCACCGTGGCGCTGCGCAACACGGGCTCCGCGATCTCCCCGATGAACGCCTGGCTGCTGATGCAGGGCCTCGAGACCCTGCCGCTGCGCATGGAGCGGCACTGCAGCAACGCGCAGGCCGTCGCGGAGTACCTGCAGGACCACCCGAAGGTCACCTGGGTCGAGTACGCCGGGCTCCCGAGCTCGCCCTACCACGAGCTCGCGAACCGCTACCTCGGCGGGAAGGCGTCCGGGCTGCTCAGCTTCGGGATCGAGGGCGGCTTCGAGGCCGGCGAGCGCTTCTACGACGCGCTGCAGCTGTTCACGCGGCTGGTGAACATCGGCGACACCAAGTCACTCGCCGCCCACCCGGCCTCCACGACCCACCGCCAGCTCGCCGAGGCCGAGCTCGAGACCGCCGGCGTGACCCCGGACATGATCCGGCTGTGCGTCGGCATCGAGCACATCGACGACCTGATCGCCGACCTCGACCAGGCGCTGGCGGCGGCCTGACCGCAGGCCGCGTGACGCTTCCGGTGCCGGGCCACCGGAACTGTCACGGCAGGACGACCCCGGCCCATGAACGACGACGGTTCCGGTACGTGGGTACCGGAACCGTCGTGCGTCACGGGGTGGGGCCGCGAGGTCACATGCGGCCGTAGACCGATTCGCCGGGGCCGAGCTGGCCCATCTCGCGGGCCTGCTGCTCGAGGGCCGCGATGCGTTCCTCGGTCGGCGGGTGGCTGCGGAACAGCTTGCTGGCCGCGCGGCCGCCGAACGGGGCGGAGATGTACATGTGCTGCATCGCCCCGTTGGTCTCGGCGCGGGTGCCGCCCATGCGGATGCGGCGCGGGTCGCTGTTGCCCTTCTCGAGCTTGGCCAGGGCCGACGCGAGGGCCAGCGGCTTGCCGGTCAGCTCGGCGCCGGTGTGGTCGGCCATCGACTCGCGCGAGCGGGTGACCGCGAGCTGGATGATCGTCGCGGCGATCGGGGCGACGATGGCCATGGCCAGCAGCGCCAGCGGGTTGCCACCCTCGTTGTCGCGACCGCCCCCGCCGCCGAAGATCGCGGCGAAGCGGGCCATCATGGCGATGTAGGTGATGGCCGTGGCGATGGTGGCGGCGATCGAGCCGATCAGGATGTCGCGGTTGTAGACGTGCTGCAGCTCGTGGCCGAGCACGCCCTCGAGCTCCTCGCGGTCCAGCGCCTGGTACAGGCCCTGGTTGACGCACACGGCGGCGTGGTCCGGGCTGCGGCCGGTGGCGAACGCGTTGAGCTGCGGGCTGGGGCTCATGTACATCCGCGGCATCGGCTGGTCGGCCTTCTGGGCCAGGCCGCGCACGATCGCGTAGATCTCCGGGTACTGCTCCTCGGTGATCGGTTCCGCCTGCGCCATCTTGATGGCCAGCTTGTCCGAGAAGAAGTAGCTGAACCCGTTCATCGCCGAGCGCGATGATCAGCGCGATGGTCAGGCCGGTCTGGTTCCAGAAGCTGCCGATGAACAGCAGGATGCCCGACAGCGCGGCCATCAGGACGAACGTCTTCGCCCACTTGCCAAACATGGTTGGGTCCTCGTCGCGGGCACCCGCGTGCGGGTCTGCACGCGGCCGGCGTACCGCCGGTCCGCATCACCCTCGACAACGTCCGTGCGGGGCGCGGCGTTCCCGGTCACTCGGTCCGACCGGCCACGTCCTGCACGGGGCGTCGCGGGGTGCATCGAGGGTACGACGCCGGGCCCACGGACGGGTGCCCGGGGTGCGCGCCCCGGGCGCAGGTGTCCTGCGCCCCGTCCCGATCACGGCGTGGCGAGGACCGCCTGCGAGGTCGCGGTGGAGATCAGGCCGGGCAGGACGCCGAGCACCACGGTCCCGAGCACCAGCACGACCACGACGCCGGCCAGCTGGACGCTGGGCTGGACGGCGGGGACGCCGGCGGGGGCGTCACCCATCCACATCAGCCAGACCAGGCGCAGGTAGTAGAAGAAGGCGATCACCGAGTTGAGCGCCAGGAAGCCGATCATCACGAACCCGAAGGGCGTGCTGGCCTCGGCGGCGGCCTGGATGATCGCGAACTTGGCCCACAGGCCGACCGTCGGGGGCAGCCCACCGAGCGAGATCGAGGAAGACGGTCATCGCCCCGGCGAGCAGGGGCGAGCGCTGCCCGAGTCCGGCGAAGTTGGCGATGGCGCGCTGGCCGGTGCGGCGGTTGACCGCGATCGCGACGGCGAACGCCCCGATGTTCATCACGGCGTAGGACGCGAGGTAGAAGACGATCGGCCTGCACGGCGGCGTCGTTGACGGCCGTGTTGCCGGACTGGGCCAGGCCGAACGGGATCAGCATGTAGCCGGCCTGGGCGACCGAGGAGTAGGCGAGCAGGCGGATGACGTCCTGCTGCTGCAGGGCGATCAGGTTGCCCAGCGTCATGGTGAGGATGGCCAGCACGCCCATCGCGGGGGCCCACACGTCGGCGACGGGCTCGAACGCCACGAAGGTGACGGCCATCAGCCCGGCGAACCCGGCGGCCTTGGAGGCCACGGCGAGCATGGCGGCCACGGGCATGGGCGAGCCGGCGTAGGTGTCCGGGGCCCAGAAGTGGAACGGGACGGCCGAGACCTTGAACCCGAAGCCGACGATCACCAGCAGGACGCTGGCCAGCAGCAGCGGCGGGGTGTCGTTGGCGCCGATCCACTGGGCGATGCCGGTCAGGTTCGTCGTGCCGGTGAACCCGTAGATCATCGACATGCCGAACAGCATGAGCGCGACCGACAGCACGCCGATCAGGAAGAACTTGAGCGCGGCCTCGGAGGAGTACAGGTCCCGCTTGCGCATGCCGGCCATCACGAAGGCCGGGACCGAGACCGTCTCGAGCGCGACGAACAGCAGCAGCAGGTCACGGGCGCTCGGCATGATGATCATGCCGAGGAAGCTGACCAGCAGCAGGAAGTAGTACTCGCCCTGGAAGAACCGGGCCTCGGCGAAGTAGCGCCACGAGATCCCGAGGATCGCCAGCAGCGCCCCGAGGAACACGATCTTGAACACGACCGCGTAGTTCGAGACGACGAAGGTGTCGTTGAACACGCTGCGGTCGTTGTTCCACAGCAGCGCCGTGAACACGATCGAGGTGGTCGTGCCGATGGCGGCCAGCGGGTTGGCCAGCTGCTTGGCGTCGCCCTTGAGCACGAGGTCGACGAGCAGCACGACGAGCGCGGTGATCGTCAGCACCAGCTCGGGTGCGATCGCGGCGAAGTCGATGGACATGGTCTCGCGCCTTCGGGAGGTCTCGCGGGGTCTCGCGTGTCAGGTCAGGTCAGGGTGTGAAGGAGCCCACGAGGCTGGACACCGCCGCGTCCTGGACGCCGAAGATGATCACCGGGGCCACACCCATGGCGAGGATGAGCACCAGCAGCGGCGTCCACGACACCCACTCGATCGACATCACGTCGGCGAGCTTCGCGTCGACCCACTTGCCGGTCGGCCGTCCGAGCCCGACGCGCTGGAGCAGCCACAGGAAGTAGCCGGCGGTCAGCACGGTGCCCACCGCCCCGCCGATCACCAGGGCCAGGTACAGCCCCGAGTAGCCGTTGTTGACCAGCGCCTCGGCGGGCGACCGGGCCGCCCACAGCGCCGTGAACTCGCCCCAGAAGCCGGCGAGGCCGGGCAGGCCGAGGGAGGCCATCGACACGTAGACGAGCAGCGCCCCGTACCGCGGCATCTTCACGAGCATCCCGCCACCGATGGTGGCGATGTCGCGCGTGTGGTAGCGCTCGTGCAGCGACCCGGCGAGGAAGAACAGCATGCCGGTGACCACGCCGTGGGCGATGTTGCCGTACAGGGCGGCCTGGATGCCGGTCTCGGTCATGGAGGCGATGCCGAGCATCACGAAGCCCATGTGCCCGACCGACGAGAACGCGATGAGGCGCTTGACGTCGGTCTGGGCGATGCAGCACAGCGACCCGTAGATGATGCCGATCACCGCCAGCACCCCGATGAGCGGGGCGAACCGCATGGCGCCGTCCGGCAGGATCGGCAGGGCGATGCGGATGAAGCCGTAGGTCCCCATCTTCAGCAGGACGCCGGCCAGGAGCACCGAGCCCACCGTCGGCGCCTCGGTGTGGGCGTCGGGCAGCCAGGTGTGGAACGGCCACATCGGGACCTTGATGGCGAACCCGAGGAAGACGCCCAGGAACGCCCAGGTCTGGAAGGTCGACGACCCGAAGCCGCCGGCCTGCGACAGCTCGATGATGTCCCACGGGTTGGCGACCGAGTCACGCGCGGCGAAGTAGATCGACAGGAAGCCCACGAGCATGAACACCGAGCCGAACAGCGTGTAGAGGAAGAACTTCACGCTGGCGTACTCGCGCCGCGGACCACCCCAGATCCCGATCATGAAGTACATCGGGACCAGGACCAGCTCCCAGAAGACGAAGAACAGCACCAGGTCGAAGGCGACGAAGGTGCCGGCCATGCCCGTCTGCAGCAGCATCATCAGCGCCAGGAAGCCCTTGGGCTTGCCCGGGTTCGGGATGTGCTTGGTCGTGTAGATCGCGCAGAGGAAGGTCAGCAGGTACGTCAGGAAGAACAGCGGCAGCGAGATGCCGTCGATCCCCAGGTGGTACCGCGACCCGATCGCGTCGATCCACCCGACCGTGGTCTCGTACTGCAGCGTCCCCGCGTCGTGGAAGTTGAACCCGGCGGTGATGACCGCCACGACGGCGAACGACAGCCCGGTCCACACGACGGCGGTCCGCTTCACCAGCGCGTCGCGACCCGACGGCATCACCGTCAGCAGCGCGGCCCCGGCCAGCGGCAGGAACAGCGCCACACTCAGCAGCCAGCCCTGTTCGTTCAGCATTGTGGTGCTCCTTGCAGGTCGCGCCCCGCGGGGTGCGGCCGACGACCGAGGTCCGGCCGAAAGCGGTGGGTGGTCAGGTCGGGTTCAGGGGTCGTGCGAGTCATCGGGCGGCGGCGAAGACCAGCACCAGCACGATGGTCCCGGCGAGCAGGGCCCCGGCGTAGCGCTGGACGTCGCCGGACTGGATCCGGCGCAGCTTGTCGGACCACCAGGCGGCCGAGAACGCGGCACCGTTGATGCCGCCGTCGATCACCTTCTGGTCCAGGGTGGTGTAGGTCGCGCCGGCCAGCCGCTTGGCGGCACCACCGACGTTCCTGACGATGCCGTCGATCACGACGTTGCTGGTCCAGGACGCGGCCGGCGAGAGCTTGTCCCGCACCGGCACGACGACGCCCCGGTAGCCGATGTCGTCGAAGTAGTACTTGTTCACCAGCAGCGTGGTCGCCGCCCCCATGTGCAGCATGGGGTCACGGTCGGGCTTGCCGCGGCCGTAGATCACCCAGGCACCCGCGACGGCGGCACCGAAGGCGATCAGCGCCAGGATGAACACGTCGAGGTGGAACTCGGGGGCGCCGTGCAGGATGCTGCCGGGGGTGTGCTCGCCCTCGGCCTCCTCGGCGGCCAGCGCGCCGGCCGCCAGCACGGTCCCGTCGCCACTCGCCAGGGCCTGGCCCCCCTCGCCCTCCGCGGCGGCCTCCTCGCCCTCGCCGCCGTGGCCCTCCTCGGCCGCGAGGAACGGGTAGGTCGCCTCCTCGATGGCGTGGGTGGCGGTCCAGGTCTCGAAGTTGCGTTCGGGCGCGCCCCCGACCTCGTCCCACAGGAACCCGCCGGCGAAGCCGACCGGGAAGGACAGCACCGCGAGCATCACGAGCGGGACCAGGATCTGCCAGCCGGACTCGTGCGGGACGCCGTGGTGCACGTCCTCGTGCCCGAGGTCGTGGGCTGCCGCCGCCTCGGCCTCCTCGGCCTCGAGGGCGTGCTCGATGACGGCGGACTGGTCGGCGTGCTCGTCGTGGGTGGTGACCTCGGGGTGGTGCACGCCCCGGTGCTCGCCGAAGAAGATCAGGAAGCAGGCGCGGGCCATGTAGAAGGTCGTGATCGCCGCACCGGCCAGGCCGAGCCAGAACACGAAGGTGCCGGTCGGGTTGCCCTCGCTGGCCCAGATCTGGGCCGAGACGAGGATCTCGTCCTTGGAGAAGAACCCGGCGGTGAGCGGGAACCCGGCCAGGGCGAGCGAGCCGATGATGAAGGTCCAGAACGTGACCGGCATGTGCTTCCGCATGCCACCCATGTCGGACATGTTGTTGCTGTGCACGGCGTGGATCAGGGACCCGGAGCCGAGGAACAGCAGCGCCTTGAAGAAGCCGTGCGTGAACAGGTGGAAGATGCCCGCGGTGTACCCGCCGACGCCCAGCGCGGCCATCATGTAGCCGAGCTGCGAGACGGTGGAGTAGGCCAGCACCTTCTTGATGTCGTCCTGCACCAGCGCCACGAACCCGGCGAAGAACAGCGTGATCACGCCGACGATCGCGACGACGTTCATGACCACCAGCGACTGGGCGAACACCGGGTAGAGGCGGGCGACGAGGAACACGCCGGCGGTGACCATGGTGGCGGCGTGGATCAGCGCGGACACCGGGGTCGGGCCGGCCATGGCGTCGGGCAGCCAGACGTGCAGCGGCATCTGGCCGGACTTGCCCACGCAGCCCAGGAAGATCATCAGGCAGCCGAGCACGATGGTCGCGGTCGACAGGTCACCGCTGGTCGCCGCATGGATGGTGGTGTCGATGTCGAACGGGGTGGTCGTACCGGTCTGGGCGACGCCCGCGGACAGCACGATGACGCCGACGATCAGGCCGATGTCGGCGAACTTGGTGGTCAGGAACGCCTTGTTGGCCGCGTCCTGGTTGGGCTTCTCGTGCCAGTAGAAGCCGATCAGCAGGAACGAGCACAGGCCGACGAGCTCCCAGCCGACCACGGCCTGCAGGGTGTTGTTCGCGATCACCAGGAACAGCATCGAGAACGTGAACAGGCTGAGCATCGCGAAGAAGTAGGTGAAGCGTTCCTCGCCGTGCATGTACTCGCGCGAGTACAGCTGCACGCCCATCGACACGGTGGTGACCAGCACCAGCATCATCGCGGTCAGCCCGTCGACGTACTGGCCGAGCTGGATCTCGAACCCGCTGCCCATGGGGGCCCACGACATCGAGGACTGCACGGCCTCGATCGGGCCGTTGGCGAAGGTGTACCACCCGATGCCGAGCGCCATGAGCCAGGCCACGACGATGGCGGCGAGGCCGATCTCGGACCCCTTGAGGGGCATCAGCTTGCCGAACGCCGAGATCAGGATGGCAGCGGCGAACGGCAGGGCGGCGATCACCCACGCGTAGTCGAGGAGTTGCTCCACGGTCAGTCAGCTCCCCCGGGTCACCAGCGCATCAGATCGGCGTCGTCGACGTCGATCGAGGCACGGTTGCGGAACATGTTGAGGACGATGGCCAGGCCGACGCCGACCTCGGCGGCGGCGATCGCGATCACGAACAGGGCGAACACCTGCCCGGTCACCAGGGGGTCGCCCTGGTGGGTGATGTTGTTGAACGCGACCAGGTTGATGTTGACCGCGTTGAGCATGAGCTCGACGCTCATCAGCACCAGCACCGCGTTGCGGCGGGCGATGAGGCCGTACACGCCGACGCAGAACAGGAAGGCCGCGAGGACCAGGGGACCGAGCGGGCTCACTGGTCACCCCCCGTGCTGGCGGGGATGGCCTCGGAGGTGCGGGGCGTGGTCCGCAGCTCGGGCTGGTCCTCGAAGCCGGGATCACCCACGTCGATCGCGGTGATGGCGGTCTCCTCGCCGGACTCGCCCGACTGGCGCCGGGACATCAGGATCGCCCCGACCAGCGCACCCAGCAGCAGCATCGACGCCACCTCGAAGGGGAACACCCAGGCCGAGAAGATCGACAGCCCGATGTCGTCGATCGAGGCACCGGCGACGCTCGTGCCGGCCTCGGCGACGAACTCGCCGCTGGACTGGACGATGAGCGCCACCAGCACCGCGAACAGGGTGCCGGCGATCGCCAGGCCCATCGCACGGTTCTGGGAGTCCAGTGCCTCGCGTCCGATCGGGGCGCGGGTCAGCATGAGACCGAACAGGAACAGCACGGCGATGGCACCGACGTACACGACCAGCTGGACCAGCGCGACGAAGTCGGCGGCCAGCACGAAGAACACGCCACCGATCCCCGTCAGGGTCGCGGCGAGGAACAACGCCGCGTGGACGAGGTTCCTCGAGGTCACCGTGGCCAGCGCCGAGATCCCGGTGGCGATGGCGATGAGGATGAAGACGACATCCTGGCCGGTCATGCTCCACCCCCTTCGTCGAGCTGCTCCTGCTTGCGCTTCTTGACCCAGGCGGCCTTGGCCTTGGCACGGGCGATGCGTTCGCTCTTGCCCTCGGCGATCAGCGCGTCGTAGGTCTCCTGGTCGATCTCGCCCGCGCCCTCGACGTGGACGTCGGCCAGCTTGGGCGCGGCGGGTTCGGCCGGAGCCTCGGCGTCGGCGGCGGCCGGGGCGGCCGTGGAGGCCTCCGCCCCACCGCCGGCGGCGGCCTGTCTCGGCCTCCCACTCGGCGATGGCGGCGTCGAGCAGCTTCTGCTTCTCGGCCTTCACCCACGCGGACTTGGCCTTCGACCGGGCCATGCGTTCCGACTTGCCGTCGGCCACCAGCGAGTCGAAGACCTCCTGGTCGATCTGGGGCTCGCCCTCGACCTCCATCTCGGCCAGCGTCGGCTTGGGCCGCGACGGGGCGGCGCCGGGCGCCGGCGCATCGGCCGGGGCGGCGGCTGCGGAGGCCTGCTCGGCCTCCCACTCGGCGATGGCCGCGTCGAGCAGCTTCTGCTTCTCGGCCTTCACCCACGCGGACTTGGCCTTCGACCGGGCCATGCGTTCCGACTTGCCCTGCTCGATGAGCTCGTCGAAGGTGGCCTGGTCGATCTGGGGTTCGCCCTCGACCTCCATGTCGGCCAGCGTCGGCTTCGGTCGGGACGGACCGCCGCCGGCACCGCCGGCCTTCGCGGCGGGGGCGGCCGCCTGCGTCTCGGCCTGCTGCTGCTCGATCGCCTGCTGCTCGGCGGCCGCCGCGGCGGCGTCGAGCTCGGCGTTCTTCTTGCCGATGGCGTCGGCGACCTCGGCCGGCGTGTCGGCCCCGTCCTCGAGGGGCGGGGGCGGCGGCACGGTGTCGGCCCACTCGCGCAGCTTGTCCATCTCGTGGAGCAGGCCGTCCATCGAGTACTCGCAGTACTCGAACTCGGGGCTCCAGAACAGCGCGTCGAAGGGGCAGACCTCGACGCAGATGCCGCAGTACATGCACAGCGCGAAGTCGATGGCGAAGCGGTCCAGCACGTTGCGGGTGCGGGCGCGCCCGCCCTCCTTGGCCGGGGGCACCGTCTCCTTGTGGGAGTCGATGTAGATGCACCAGTCCGGGCACTCACGGGCGCACAACATGCACACGGTGCAGTTCTCGTCCATGAGGGCGATCACACCGCGGGTGCGCGGCGGCAGGACCGGCCTGACCTTGGGGTACATCTGGGTCGACGGCGTCTTGAACAGGTGCTTGACGGTGACCGCCAGGCCCTTGAGCAGACCGACGCCGAAGGGTGCCCGCGCGTCGGGGTCGACCAGGCGGTCCCGGTCGGTGTGCGGAGCGGTGGTCTGGCTCACTTAGGCCACCTTCCCGATCGCGACGATCGCGATGTTGACGAGTGAGAGGGGGATGAAGACCAGCCAGGACATGCGCTGCAGCTGGTCCTCGCGCAGGCGCGGGTAGGCGACGCGGATCCAGACGATGACGAACACCAGCGCCATGATCTTGCCGACGGTCACGCCGACGCCGATCAGCCCGCCCCAGAAGCCACAGTCGAACAGCCCGAGCTCGGTGCAGCCGGGCAGCGGCACGCCGGGGAAGATCTGCCAGCCGCCGAGGTACAGGACCGTCATGAGCCCGGCCATCGAGATCATGCCCGCGTACTCGGTGAGCAGGAACATGGCGAACTTGATGCCCGAGTACTCGGTCATGTAGCCGAACACGAGCTCGGAGTCGGCGATCGGCATGTCGAAGGGCGGGCGCGACAGCTCGGCGAGCGCGGCCACGAAGAACAGGCCGAAACCGAGGAACTGCGGCACGGCGTACCAGAGGTTGATCTCGGTGCCCGGGATCATGAACCCGGCCTGCGCGTGGACGATGTCGACCAGCGACAGCGACCCCGCCTGCAGGGCGACGGCGGCGGCGGCCACGATCAGCGGCAGCTCGTAGGCGATCAGCTGGGCCGCGGCGCGGATGCCACCGAACAGCGAGAACTTGTTGGCCGAGGACCAGCCGGCCATCAGCACGCCGATGACGGACACCGACGAGATCGCCAGGGCGTAGAACAGGCCGAGCTCGAGGTCCTCGACCCACACGGAGGGCCCGAGCGGCAGGACGAAGAACACCAGGATCGCCGGGACCAGGGCCACACCCGGGGCCAGCGCGAACGCCCAGCGGTCGGCCGCCCGCGGGACGATCTCCTCCTTCTGGACGAACTTGATGCCGTCCGCGACCAGCTGCAACGACCCGAAGGGACCCGCGGCGACGGGGCCGCGCCGGTCCTGCAGGCGCCCCATGGCCTTGTGCTCGAGGTACCCGCCGACCAGCGGCAGCGTGAAGGCCAGGGCGATCGTCACCAGGACCTTCAGGACCACCGACACCCAGAAGTTGTCCAGGGTCAGGATCGACGCCGTCTGGCCGAACGTCGTCGGCAGCGAAGCAAGAGCGGTGAGCAAGACTTCTCCCCTACCTCAGCGGTCGACGTCGCCGACGACGAAGAAGACGGACCCGAGGATCGAGATGGCGTCGGGCATGAGCGCGCCCCGCAGCAGGTAGGGCAGCACCTGGACGTTGGAGAACGACGGCGTGCGCATCTTCATGCGCCACGGGTTCTTGGAGCCGTCCGACTGCAGGAAGTAGCCGAGCTGCCCCAGCGGGTTCTCGGTGCGCACGTAGGTGAAGCCCTCGGGCGCCTTGAGGATCTTGGGCAGCTTCTGGTTGACCGGGCCCGCCGGCATGTGGTCGTGGACCTGGTCGATGATGTCGAGGCTGGCCTCGATGCGACCCAGCAGCACGGCGAAGCGGTCGTAGCTGTCGCCGTTGTCGCCGGTCGGCACGTGCACGTCGATCTCGCCGTACTTGAGGTACGGCTCGGTCACGCGCGAGTCCTCCGGCACGCCGGCGGCGTGCAGGGTGGGCCCCGTCACGCCGTAGGCCAGCGCGACCTCGGGCGGCAGCGGGCCGACGCCCTTGGTGCGGCCCTGGAAGATCTCGTTGCCGAGGACGAGGTCGACGAAGTCCTTCAGCCGCGTCCGGATGCGCGTGGAGAGGTCGGCGGACTGCTGCAGGAAGCCCTTGGGCAGGTCGTTCTTGAGCCCGCCGGCCTGGTTGTAGGTGAAGTGCAGCCGGCCACCGGTGGCGGACTCGAGCAGGTACTGGATGTCCTCACGTTCGCGGAAGGCGTAGAACATCGGCGTGATCCCGCCGAGCTCGATCGCGTACGACCCGACGAACATCAGGTGGTTGAGGATCCGGTTCCACTCGGCGAGCAGCATCCGGATCCACTGGGCCCGCTCGGGGACCTCCATCTCGAGCATCTTCTCGACGGTCAGGGCCACGCCCAGCTCGTTGCAGAAGCCCGACAGCCAGTCGTGGCGGTTGGTCAGCGCCATGATCTGGCGGTAGTCGCGGTACTCGGCCAGCTTCTCGAACCCGCGGTGCATGTACCCGATGACCGGCCGGGCCCCGCGGATCCGTTCGCCGTCCATGTCCAGGACGATGCGCAGCACGCCGTGGGTGGCCGGGTGCGCCGGTCCGATGGACAGGCTCATCTCGGCGGTCTCGAAGTCCGTGTCGCCACGCAGCTCGAGGATCAGGTCCTCGCCCGGGGCGGTGGACGGCGAGATCTGCTCGCGGACGTCGAGGTCGCTCATGCCTGGTCCTCCGGATCGCCCGGCTCGCTCCCCCGCTCGACATCCCCGGCCGGAGGCGTGCCCTCGGGCACGGACGGGGCGTCGTCGTCGGCGCCCGCGTCGCCCTGCTCGGCGGCCCGCGCGGCGCGCTCCTCGGCCTGGGCCTTGCGCCGTTCCTCGGCCTTCACGGCGGCCGCCTCGGCGTTCTCCTCCATGTCCGCGGCGACCCTGTCGGCGTCGGTCGGGCCCACGGCGCCGTCGGCCTGGGCCTGGGCGGCGTCCGCGGTCGGCTCGGCGGTCGGCTGGGTGTCGGTGCCGGTGGCGTCGACGGCGGCCTCGCCGGTGCCGGCGCCGGCAGCGGCACGCTGCTTCTTGACGAACGCGGCCTTGGCCTTGGACCGGGCGATGCGTTCGGACTTGCCCTCGGCGATGAGCCGGTCGTAGGTCTCCTGGTCGATCTCGACCTCGACGTGGGCCTCGTCGCCGTGCTCGACCGGCTGGCTCTTCATGTCGGCGGCCGCGCCCGCGTCGACCTCGGGTTCCGGGGCCGGGTTGGCGGCCTTGGACTGGCTGGCCATGAGCTCGTCGAGCACCGACGGGCCGGGGGCCTCGCCGGGACCGGGGACCTTGACGATGACGTTGCCGTCCTCGTCGGTCTCGGCCGGTTCCTTCACGCCGGGCCACGGCTTGGCGGCACGCGAGGCCAGGAAGAAGTCCTTGCGCAGCGGCCAGCCCTCGAAGTTCTCGATGCACAGGATCCGCGGCGACAGGCCGGGGTGGTCGGCGAACTCGATGCCGAACATGTCCCAGGCCTCGCGCTCGTGCCAGTTCGCACCCGGGAACACGGCGACCGCGGAGGGGAAGGTCGGCTCCTCGCGACCCCCGTCGGTCCGGCCGCGCAGCAGGATGCGGCGGCCGCGGGAGGTCGAGTACAGGATCGCGACGACGTCGAAGCCGTCCTCGCCCGCGTCGACACCGAAGAGGCAGTCGAACATGTCGTAGGCGAGCAGCTCCTCGTCGCGGCACAGCATCAGTGCCTCGACCCAGGACCCCGCCGCGACGTCGACGGTGAACGAGCCGTACTCCTCGGTGGTGCCGAGCAGGCCGTCACCGAGGCGCCGACGCAGGAAGGTCGTCGTCTCCGCCGCGTCGAGTGCGTCCTCGGACCGGCCCAGGACCGGATACGCCATCGATCAGCCCTCCGACGCGGCGAGCGACGGGGTGTCGACGCCCTCGGTGTGGTCGTCGGCGGGAACGGCCTTGCCGTCCTCGCCCAGGATGATGGGACGGCGGGTCCGGAACCGCTCGGGCAGCGACTCCTGCTGGATCATGTCCTGCAGCGCGATGATGCCGTCGAGCAGCGCTTCGGGGCGGGGCGGGCAGCCGGGCACGTACACGTCGACCGGCAGGATCTGGTCCACACCCTTGGTCACCGAGTAGCTGTCCCAGTACGGGCCGCCGCAGTTGGCGCACGAGCCGAACGAGATCACGTACTTGGGTTCCGGCATCTCGTCGTACAGCCGCTTGACCGCGGGCGCCATCTTGTCGGTCAGCGTCCCGGAGATGACCATCAGGTCCGCCTGCCGCGGCCCGTGGGCGAACGGGATCACGCCGTGGCGGATGAAGTCGTGTCGCGCCGTGGACGCCGCGATGAACTCGATCGCGCAGCAGGCGAGACCGAAGTTGAAGCACCACAGCGAGTACTTGCGACCCCAGTTGAAGACGAACTTCAGCGGCTTCGGCAGGTCGACCTGGTCCATCACTCCCATACGAGCACCTTCTTGCGCCAGGCGTACACGAGGCCGATCGCGAGGATCGCGATGAAGACGAACATCTCGACGAGCACGAACATCTGCGAGACGGGCGAGCTGGCGTCGACCTTGCCGAGGATCACGGCCCACGGGAACAGGAACACCGACTCGACGTCGAAGATCACGAACAGGAACGCGAAGACGTAGTAGCGGATGTTCATCTGGGACCAGTCGGTCCCCACCGCGTCCACGCCGCACTCGTAGGTCGTGAGCTTCTCCGGCGACGGGTAGTGGGGCCGGAAGATCCGGTTCGCGAGCATGATCACCGCGTACAGGAGGCTCGCGACCACCACGAGGACGGCCAGCGTCCCGTACTGCTCGTAGAACGTGCTCACGACTTCTCCAGCGGCGTCACGTCAGTGTCGTGGCGCGCACGCGGGGCGTGCGGGCTCGTCTCGCGTCGACGCGATGCCGTCGGCCACGGCAGCGCGCGTCAGTGGTGACCGCCGCCTCACCCCGGGGGGTGGAAGCTGACGGTGTGGAACTTCACCGGCCCGTCGGCAGCACGCGCCTGACAGGCCGGGGTGCGGAGGGTAGCAATCCGACCTTCGGCCACCCCAACGCAGGTTCTCCACGGTCATCCGGGCAACCGCCAGTCGAGCGGGTCCGCCCCCTGCTGCTCCAGCAGCGCGTTGGCACGGGAGAACGGGCGGCTGCCGAAGAACCCCCGGTGGGCCGACAGGGGGCTCGGATGGGCCGATTCCACGGTCGGCACGTCGCCGAGGTGGGGGCGCAGCTGGCGGGCGTCGCGGCCCCACAGGATCGCCACGAGCGGCCCGCCGCGGTCGACCAGCGCACGGATCGCCTGCGCGGTGACGTGCTCCCAGCCCTGGCCGCGGTGCGAGGCCGGGGCGCCGGGGCGCACCGTCAGGACGCGGTTGAGCAGCAGACGCCCTGATCGCGCCCACGGCGTGAGGTCCCCGGTGGCCGGCATGGGGTGGCCGAGGTCGTCGACGTACTCGCGGAAGATGTTCTGCAGGCTCTTCGGGAACGGGTGCACGTCCGGCGCGACCGAGAAGCAGAACCCGATCGGGTGGCCCGGGGTCGGGTACGGGTCCTGGCCGACCACGAGCACGCGCACCTGCTCGAAGGGCGTCTGGAACGCGGCGAAGACCCGGTCGCCGGCCGGCAGGAAGCGTCGGCCGGCGGCCTGCTCGGCCCGCAGGAACTCCCCCATCGTCGCGACCCGGTCCCGCACCGGGCCCAGCGCCTGCGCCCAGCCCGGTCCCACGACCTCCTCCAGCGGGTGTGCCACGACTGCTCGGCCTCCTGGCGCTCGCGAGACGACCGTCGACGGCAGGCTAGGCAGCGGGCAGGGCGGCGAGCGCGGGCCTAGCGTGGCGCCCATGGAGATCGTCCTCGTCCGCCACGGACAGCCCGCCTGGACGGCCGACGGCGTGGCCTTCAACGACCCCGGCCTGACCGAGCTCGGGCACGAGCAGGCCCGGCGCCTGGCCGACCGCATCGCCGCGATGGGCCAGATCGACCACTTCCTGGTCTCGCCCATGGTCCGCGCCCGGGAGACGGCGGCGCCGCTGGCCGAGCGCCTGGGGCGGCAACCCCGCGTGCTGTCGTGGCTGCGTGAGATCGGCCTGCCGCCCGACTGGGACGGCGCCCCGATCGACCGGATCGCCACGGTGTTCCGGGAACAGCGCGGCCGGGACCGCGAGCAGTGGTGGGAACCCGTCGCCCCGGGCGCCGAATCCTTCCGCACCTTCCACCACCGCGTCACCCGGGGCACCGAGCTCGCCCTGGAGGAGGTCGGCCTGGTCCCGCACCCGCGCGACCCCGAGGCGGTCTGGGACCTGCGCGAGGACCCCGGCCGGATCGTGGTCGTCGCCCATGCCGGCACCAACTCCGCCGTCCTGGGCCGCCTGCTCGGGCTCGAGCCGCGTCCGTGGGAGTGGGAGCGCTTCGCCTCCCGGCACGCCTCGGTCACGCTGCTCAGCACCACCGAGATCGGCCCCGGCTGGATCTTCGCCCTCGACCGGTTCAGCGGCGTCGGCCACCTCGAGGACCTCGAGGTCACCCGCTGAGCCCACGATCGCCGCAAGGAGCACGCGCCATGGAACGCACGCTGTACGGGGAGGAGCACGACCTGTTCCGCGAGTCGGTGCGGGCGTTCTTCGAACGGGAGGTCGTGCCACACCACGAGGACTGGGAGGCGCAGGGGCTGGTCCCCCACGAGCTGTTCACCACGGCCGGGGCCAACGGGCTGCTGGGCATGCAGGTGGACGAGCGGTTCGGGGGCGGTGGCGTCGACGACTTCCGGTTCAACGCGATCGTGGGCGAGGAGGCCTGCTACGCCGGGCGTGGCCTCGGCCGGCCTGTCGATCACCCTGCACAACGACATCGTGCTGCCGTACTTCACCGACTTCACCACCGACGCCCAGAAGCAGCGGTGGCTGCCCGGGATCGTGTCGGGTGAGCTGGTGACCGCGGTGGCGATGACCGAGCCGGGGGCCGGGTCGGACCTGGCCGGGATCCGGACCACGGCCGAGCGCGACGGCGACCACTACGTGGTCAACGGCGCCAAGACCTTCATCACCAACGGCATCAACGCCGACCTCGTGGTGGTGGCGGTCAAGACCGACCCCTCGCAGCGCCACGCCGGCATGGCCTGCTGGTGGTCGAGCGCGGCATGGAGGGGTTCACCCGCGGTCGCAACCTCGACAAGATCGGCCTGAAGGCCCAGGACACCGCCGAGCTGGCCTTCGACGACGTCCACGTCCCCGTGGAGAACCTGCTGGGCGAGGAGGGGTCCGGGTTCACGATCCTGACCACCAACCTGGCCCAGGAGCGGCTGTCGATCGCCATCGCGGGCGTCGCCGCGGCCCGCGCGGCGGTGGACTGGACCCTGGACTACGTCCGCGAACGGACCGCCTTCGGGCAGGCCCGATCGGCGACTTCCAGAACACCAAGTTCGTGCTGGCCGAGTGCGACACCGAGGTGACCATCGCCGAGCAGTTCGTGGACCGCTGCATCCTCGCGCTCAACGACGGGGCGCTGTCGGTGCCCGACGCCGCCCGGGCCAAGTGGTGGTGCACCGAGCTGCAGAAGCGGGTCATCGACCGGTGCCTGCAGCTGTTCGGCGGGTACGGCTACATGCGCGAGTACCCCATCGCCCGGGCCTACGCCGACGCCCGCATCACCACGATCTACGGGGGCACCACCGAGATCATGAAGACCATCGTCGCCAAGGACCTGGGTCTGTAGATGAGCGCTGGAGCCCCGATACCACCGCCCGAGCCCGTCTCCGCCCCCCACGACGTGGTGACGGGGCCGTCGCCCGACACCCCGCTGCTCGACTCGACCCGGCGGGCGCTGGCCCACCGCATCGCCCGGTCCCAGACCGAGGCCCGCCTGCCGTCGCTGGTCGCCGCGATCGCCCGCGAGGGCCAGCTGGTGTGGACCGGTGCGGCGGGACTGGTCGGCGGGCAGCCGCCCACGCGCGAGACCCGCTACCGCATCGGGTCGATCACCAAGACCCTGACCGCGGTCCTGGTGATGCGCCTGCGCGACGAGGGGCGGCTCACGCTGGAGGACACCCTCGAGCAGCACCTGCCGGGCACGCCGCTCGGCGACCGGACGCTCGCCTCGCTGCTGTCGCACACCTCGGGCCTGCAGGCCGAGACCACCGGGGACTGGTGGGAACGCACGCCGGGCGGGAGCGTCGAGGAGCTCACCGACGGGCTCGGGGACGAGGTCGTGCTCCACCCGGCCGACCGGGTCCACCACTACTCCAACCTCGGCTACGGGCTGCTCGGGGCGGTCGTCGAGCGCCATCGCGGGTGCTCGTGGATGGACGCCGTCCAGGACGAGCTGCTGGCCCCGCTGGAGATGCGCCGGACCTCCTACGGCCCCGTCGAGCCGCACGCCGACGGCTGGGCCGTGCACCCGTGGGCGGACGCCGTGCTGCCCGAACCCGCCGCGATCCACGACGCCGGGGCCATGGCCCCTGCGGGCCAGCTGTGGGCATCGATCACCGACCTCGCGCGGTGGGGGCGGTTCCTCGCCGGCGACACCGCGGACGTGCTGGCCGCGGACACCCTCGAGGAGATGTGCCAGCCGATCATCGTGCACGACGACGCCTGGACCGTCGGGCACGGCCTCGGCGTGCAGGTGTTCCGTTCCGGGGAGCGGCGCTGGGTCGGGCACGGCGGCTCGATGCCCGGGTTCCTCGCGCTCCTGCTGGTCGACCGCGACCAGCACACCGTCTCGGCCGTCGCGGCGAACGCGACGTCCGGGATCGACGGCGTGGCCGCCGACATGCTCGACCTGGTGGTGACCGCCGAGCCGCGCCACCCTGCCCCGTGGACGCCGGCCGAGGTGCCCGCCGACGTCGCCGACGCGCTGGGCCCGTGGTACTGGGGCCCCGCCCCGCTGTCCCTGCGGTGGACGGACGGGATGCTGCGGATCGTGGCGCTGGAGGGCCGCACGCGCGCGTCGCGCTTCGAGCGCGGCGACGACGGCACCTTCACCGGCCTCGACGGGTACTACCGCGGCGAGACGCTGCGGATCGTGCGGGACGACGACGGGGCGGTGTCGCACCTCGAGCTGGCGACCTTCGTCTTCACGCGCGCCCCGTACGACCCCGCGGCCCCGGTGCCGGGCGGCGTCGATCCGGACGGGTGGGGTCCCGGCGCCTGAGCACCCCTGAGCAGCGCCTGAGGTCAGGCGACCTCGGTCCGGACGGACCGGGCGCCGTGGACCTGCTGGGCCAGCGAGCGCGACAGGCGCATGGCGCTGCGGAACGAGGCGGGGTCGAACACGACCAGCTCGACGTCGGTGATCGCCACGAGGTCGGCATTGCGCCGCACCGAGCCGGTCACCGCGAGCTCGCCGGCGACGTCGCCGGCCCCGAGGATGGCGATGGCCTCGCCGTCGCGCCGGACCTCGACCCGGCCACGCACGATGAGGAACGCCTCGCGCCCGTACTCGCCGGTGCGGGCCAGGGTGCGCCCCGCCGGCACGTCGAAGCGGTCGCCGAGGGAGGCGAAGGCGTCGATGTCGTCGTCGGTGCGGGCCGGGCCCAGGGTGTCACGCAGCCACGTGACCTTGCCGTCGTCGGAACGCATGGGAGACCTTTCGAGGGAGACGTCCGGCCGGGGCGCCGAAGCGGCCGGGTCGGTGCTTGCAAGAGTACGCAGTCCAGTTCGCCGCTGCGCCGGGACCGGACGGGTCGTCAGGTCCCGGACCCTGCCAGCGACATCGGACCCCCGCTGGTACACCTCCCCTCGTCGCACTGCACCGACGGGGCCGATCGGACGCGCGACACCTGCACCACGACCCGATCGAGCAGCACATGGCTCCCGCACGTCTCCTGACCGGCCTGGCCCTCGCCACGAGCCTGCTGACCGCCTGCAGCGGCTCCCCGCCACCCGAGAGCGGGGTGGCCGGCGAGGCCACCTCGGCCCCGGCCCCGGCGGCGTCTGCGACCACGCCCGACGCTCCGGTCGCGACGAGCGACGGCGGCACGCCCGCCGAGCCCCACGTGCCCGACCTCTCCGGCGCCACGATCGACTGCGACGCCGTCGAGGGCCCCTGCGAACCGGGCGACGACCCCGGGCTCGACGAGCTGTGGGAGGCCTGCGCCGCCGGGGACGGCCGGGCCTGCGACCGGCTGTACTACGACTCCGCGTTCGACACCCGGTACGAGCAGTTCGGCAACACCTGCGGCGACCGGGACGTCCTGGTCCCCTGCCCACGCGAGCTGCGCGGGTGAACGCCGGCCGGCGCCGTCAGCCCACCCGGTCCAGGGCGTAGCTGGCCAGGCGCCGCAGCGCCTTGACGGCCGTGGAGTCGCCGAGCTCGTCGAGGTGCGCGTGCGCGGTGTCCACGTAGGTCTGGGCCGTGGCGGTGGCCCGCTCCATGGCGTCCGACCCGCGCAGCAGCTCGAGCGCCCGCGGCAGGTCGGCCGGGTCCACCGGGCCACGCACCAGCGAGGCGAGCTCGCCGTCGGGGTCGTCCTCGAGCGCGTACAGGACCGGCAGCGTGCGCACGCCCTCGAGCAGGTCGGTGCCGGGGGTCTTGCCCGAGGTGTCGTGCTCGGAGGCGATGTCGAGCAGGTCGTCGGACAGCTGGAAGGCCATGCCGACGTTCCAGCCGTAGGTGGTGACGTCCTCGACGACGTCGCGGTCGCAGCCCGACAGCAGCGCCCCGTACCGGCACGACGTGGCGATCAGGGACGCGGTCTTGCCCTCGATGACCTTCAGGTAGTGCTCGAGCGTCGGGTCCAGCCGGGGCACGTCCGGCGGGAGCGCACCCTCGGAGCCCTGCACCTCCCGGATCTGGCCCTCGCACAGGTCGGCCAGCGTCTGGGCCATGATCCGCGTGACCTCGACGCCGAGGTCGGCCGACAGGTCCGAGGCCCGGGCGAACAGGTAGTCGCCGGTGAGGATGGCGACGGTGTTGTCCCAGCGGGCGTTGGCCGACGGCGCCCCGCGACGGGCCGGCGCCTCGTCGATCACGTCGTCGTGGTAGAGCGTGGCCAGGTGCACGAGCTCGACGATGACCCCGGCCTCGGCGACGCCGCGCGCCCCGGGGTCACCGAGGTGGCTGGTCAGGGCGACCAGCATCGGGCGGAAGCGCTTGCCGCCGGCGTCGATGAGGTAGGTGGCGACCCGGTCGACGAAGGCGTGGGACGAGCGGACCTGGGCGTGCAGGAGCCGCTCGACCTCGTCGAGCACCGGGCCGACCTCGAGGCCGTGCGCCTCGAGCTCGGCCAGCACGGGCGCCGGGATGGCGACGCTCGCCGAACGGTGGGTGATCACGACGGGGATCTTCCTGGGGTGGCGGACATCCGGGTGTGCGTGGGGTTCGCAGCGGGGCGGGCCCGTGGCCTACCGCGCCAGGGTGGCCGACTTGTCGGCCAGGTCGAGCAGGATGGCCGGCTGCAGCCCGAGGTAGACGACCAGGGCAGCGGCCAGGTTCACGCCGAGGCTCCAGCCGGTGGAGTAGGACGGCTCGAGCATGCCCTCGACGGGCTCCTCGAGGAACATCATGCCCATGATCCGCAGGTAGAAGAACGCGGCGATGACCGACGAGACGACGCCGATCACGACCAGCCAGGTCAGCCCGGCGTCCACGCCGGCGCTGAAGACCTGCAGCTTGCCGACGAACCCGGCCAGCGGCGGCAGGCCCGCGAGGCTGAGCAGGGCCACGGTGAGGATCCCGGCCAGGGCCGGGGACGTGCGCCCGAGGCCGCGCAGGTCCCCGAGCGTCACCGAGCTGTGGTTGCGCCGCTCGACGGCGATGACGGCCCCGAACGCGGCCAGCGTCGACAGCGCGTAGGTCAGCAGGTACCAGAGCGTGCCGGACACGCCCTCGGGCGACGCGGCCGCGACACCGATCGCGGCATAGCCCGCGTGCGAGAGCGCCGAGTAGGCCAGGATGCGCTTGACGTCCTGCTGCACCAGCGCCACCACGGCGCCGTAGAGCATCGTGATCGCGGCGAGCACGGCCAGGACGGGCACCCAGAGGTCGGTCAGGGGACCGAACGCGGTGACGTACAGGCGCAGCAGGCCCGCGAACGCGGCAGCCTTGGTGGCCGCGGCCATGAACGCGGTGACGTTGGTCGGGGCGCCCTCGTACACGTCGGGCACCCAGGCGTGGAACGGGACCAGGGCCACCTTGAAGCCCAGCCCGACGGTGACCAGGACCATCCCGATCACCACGACCCGGTAGGGCGTGGTGAACACCGAGATCGCGCTGCCGATGGCGGGCAGGTCGAGGGTGCCGGTGGCCACGAAGAGCAGGGCCATGCCGTACAGCAGGATCGCCGACGCGACGGCGCCCAGGACGAAGTACTTGATCGCCGACTCCTGCGAGCGACGGTCCCGGCGGGCGATGCCGGACATCACGTACAGGGCGATCGAGAGCACCTCGAGCGCGACGAAGAAGGTGATGAGGTCGTTGGCGGCGCCGAGCACGGCCATGCCCGTCGCACTGAGCAGCAGGAGGGGTTCGAACTCGGGGCGGTGCACCTCGCGCTCACGCAGGTAGGCGTGGCCGAGCGGCAGCACCAGCAGCGTGGTGGTGTACACGGTCAGCCGGGTGAACAGCGCGATGCCGTCCAGGGCCACCGAGCCCTCCAGCGCGCTGACCGCGGTCAGGCCGTCGGTCGACAGCTGCATGGGCACGATCGCCTGCCAGACGGTCATGGCCAGTGCCCCGGCCGCGCCGAGGCCGGCCAACCAGCTGTGCAGGACGGGCGGTGAGGTGGCCAGGCCGATGGTCAGGGCCAGCGCCGCCGCCCCGTAGGCGATGGCGACGATGCCGGGCAGGGCCTGCCCGGCGGCGACCAGCACGACGCCGATGGCCAGGCCGACGACCGCGACGGGCACGGCGACCCACATGCGGCGGCGCCCCGCCACGGCGAACAGCAGCAGGGTCAGGGCGGCACCGACCATCACCAGCTCGGGGGCGAAGGTCGACCACGCGATGTCGGTGGGCACGGCGGGCACACTCTGGGCGAGGGGGGCGAGCGTCACGGGGCCACCTCCGGGGTCGGCGCGGGCGCCGGGGCCGGGTCCGGCGCGAGCGCCGGCACGTCACCGGCCGGCGTGACCGCCGAGACGTTGCTGAGCACGTTCTCGACGGCGGGCTCGACCGCGTCGTAGAGCGGGGCGGGGTAGATGCCGATCGCCACGATCAGGGCGACCAGGGGGACCATCACGCCGATCTCGGTCCAGTTCAGGTCCGTCGTCGCGTGGTTGTCGGCGCCCTCGAGCGGGCCGTGGAAGACCCGCTGGTAGGCCCACAGCAGGTACAGCGCCGCGAGCACCGCCCCGAAGGCGCTGAGCACCGCGGCGGCCCGGTGCGTCTGGAACGTGCCCAGCAGGATCGGGAACTCGCCGACGAAGCCGTTGAGGCCCGGCAGGGCCAGCGACGACAGCGCGACCACCAGGAAGAAGCCGGCGAACACCGGGGTCTGGCGGGCGAGGCCCGCCGAACGCGGCGATCTCGCGGGTGTGGCGCCGTTCGTACAGGAAGCCGATCAGCAGGAACAGCGCCCCGGTCGACAGCCCGTGGTTGACCATCTGCACCACGCCGGCCGAGGTGGCCGTGGTGTTGAGGGCGAAGATGCCCAGCACCACGAAGCCCATGTGGCTGACCGACGAGTACGCGACGAGCTTCTTGACGTCCTTCTGGACCAGGGCGACCACCGCCCCGTACAGGATCCCGATCACGCTGAGGACCAGGAGCCACGGCACGGAGAAGAACCCGGTGCCGGTGCCGAGCGCGAGCTCGCGGGTGGCGTCGGGGAACAGCGGCAGCGAGTAGCGCAGGAACCCGAAGGCGCCCATCTTCAGCAGGATCGCCGCCAGGAACACACTGCCGGCCGTCGGCGCCTCGGTGTGGGCGTCGGGCAGCCACGTGTGGACCGGGAACAGCGGGACCTTCACGGCGAAGGCCGCGAAGAAGGCGCCGAACAGCCACCGCTGCTGGCCGAGGTCCAGCGAGGCCTGGGCGATGGCGTCGTAGCTGAACGACTGGCCGCCGGCCGCGGCGTACAGCGACAGGATGGCCACCAGCATCAGCAGGCCGCCGAACAGCGTGTACAGGAAGAACTTCACGGCGGCGTAGCGGCGGTTGGCGCCACCCCACATCCCGATGATGAGGTACATCGGGATCAGCGTGAACTCGAAGAAGACGTAGAACAGCAGCAGGTCGGTGGCGGTGAACACGCCGATGACCGCGCCCTCGAGCACGAGGAACGCGGACATGTAGCCCTTCACGCGGTCGGTCACGTGCCACGACGAGATCACGATCAGCGGCGTGATGAACGCCGTCAGCACGATCAGCACCAGGGCGATGCCGTCGACCCCGAAGGCGATGTTCGCCCCGATCGCGGGGATCCACTCGTACGTGGCGGCGAACTGGAACACGGACCCGGCGGGGTCGAACTGCACCGCCATCACGACGGCGGCGGCCAGCGTCGCCAGCGACGCCCCGAGGGCGATCCAGCGGGCCAGGCGGTCGTCCTCGGCGAGCAGGCCGATGAGGATCGCGCCCAGGATGGGCAGCAGGACGGTGATCATGACGAGGTTGTCCATGCTCACACCACCTGCGCCAGGACGACGGCGGCCAGTACCACGGCCCCGAGGACGAACCCGCCCACGTAGCCGCGGACCAACCCGGTCTGGGCCCGACGCCCGACCCGTGAGCTGGCCGATGCCAGGCTCCCGGCGCCGTTCACGAGCCCGTCGATGCCCCGCTTGTCGAACCACGCGAGGCCGTTGGAGACCCACCCCCCGAAGCGGACGAACACCGCCTCGTAGGCCTCGTCGACGAAGAACTTGCGTTCCATCAGCTCGGCGATCGGGCCGCGGATCGGTTCGGCCATGCGCCCGCTCGACAGGTCACGCTGCGGGCCGTACAGGGCGTAGGCCAGGCCGATGCCGACCAGCGCCGCGACGATCGAGATCGCCGATCAGCATGGGCTCGGACAGGCCGCCGCCCTCGCCGAACAGCCCCTCGGTCGGGGCGACGACGGGCGCCAGCCACTGGGTGAACGGCCCGCCGTGGGTCCAGTTGAGCACCGCGCCCCCGGCCAGGGAGAGCACGCCCAGCACGATCAGCGGCACCGTCATCGAGGACGGCGACTCGTGGGGGTGCAGCGTCGACACGTGGGCGTCCTGCGCGGACGGGGTCGCCCCGGTGTGGTCCTCCTCGGGGACGTGGTCGCCCGCGCCACCGGCGTGGGGGTCGACGACACGTTCCCCGGCCTCCCAGCGGCGGTCGCCCAGGAAGATCAGGAAGAACCAGCGCGACATGTAGAAGGCGGTCAGCACGGCGGTGAGGATGCCCACGGCCCAGATCCCGGTGAAGCCGTGCTCGTAGGCGGTCGTGAGCAGCTGGTCCTTGGAGAAGAACCCGGCGAAGGGCGGCACCCCGGAGATCGCCAGCCAGGCCACCGCGGACGTCCAGAACGTCACCGGCATCACCTTGGCCAGGCCGCCCATCTTCCAGGCGTCGGTGCGGTTGGCCATGGCGTGCATGACCGACCCGGCCGCCAGGAACAGCAGGCCCTTGAAGAACGCGTGGGTGACGAGGTGGAAGATGCCGTCGCTGAACCCACCGGTGCCCACGGCCATGAACATGTAGCCGAGCTGCGAGACGGTGGAGTACGCGAGGATCTTCTTGATGTCGTCCTGGCGGATGGCGATCAGCGCCGCGAGCAGGGCGGTGCCTGCCCCGATCCAGGCGATGATCGTCATGGCGTCCACCGACTGGACCAGGATCGCCGACGACCGCACCGTCAGGTAGACGCCGGCCGTCACCATGGTGGCCGCGTGGATGAGGGCCGAGACCGGCGTGGGGCCGGCCATGGCGTCGGGCAGCCACACGTACAGCGGGATCTGCGCCGACTTGGCGGCGGCGCCGCCCATCAGCAGCAGCCCGAGTGCCAGCGCGACGCCGGCCGACATGCCGTCGGCCTGCTGCAGGACCCCGCCACCGTCGGCGGTGAAGAAGTCCAGGGTCCCGAAGGTCGCGAAGGCCAGGAACATCGCCACCATGAACGACACGTCGCCGACGCGGTTGGTGATGAAGGCCTTCTTGGCCGCCGAGGCGTAGTCGCGGTTCTCGAACCAGAACCCGATCAGCAGGTAGCTGGACAGCCCGACGAGCTCCCAGCCGACGAACAGCGTCAGCAGGCTGGAGCCGAGCACCAGCACGAGCATCGAGAACAGGAACAGGTTCAGGTAGGCGAAGAAGCGCTCGTAGCGCTCGTCCCCGTGCATGTACCCGAACGAGTAGATGTGCACGAGGGTGCCCACGCCGGTCACCACCAGCAGCATCACGGCCGTCAGCTGGTCGACCAGCAACGTCCACGACACGTCCAGCGGCCCCGCCTGGATCCACGTGAACAGCGGGCGCACGTGGGTCGCCGGGTCACCGGCGACCTGCAGGAACACCAGGACGCTGAGCACGAAGGACAGCGCCGCGGCGGTGACCGAGATCCAGGCGGCGCGTTCGCGCAGCGTCCGGGTGGCCAGCAGCACGGCGGCGAAGCCCAGCAGCGGGATCACCGGGATCAGCCACGCGACGCCGATCGCCCCCGTGGTGGTGCGCACCACCTCGTTGACGGCGGCCTCGCCGTGGCCTGCCTCGGTCGCGAGCAGGAGCATGTTGGACAGCACCGCTCAGCCCTTCAGCAGTCGGGACGCGTCCACGTCGAGCGTGCCGCGCCGGAAGAAGACGTTGACGATCAGCGCCAGCCCCACGACCACCTCGGCGGCGGCCACGACGATGACGAAGAACACGAAGACCTGGCCGTCCCCGTTGCCCCACAACCGCGAGGCGGCCGCGAGGGTGAGGTTGACCGAGTTGAGCATCAGCTCGACGCACATGAACAGCACGATCATGTTTCGCCGGACCAGCACCCCGGCCAGCCCGATGCTGAACATCAGGGCAGACAGCGCGAAGTAGTAGCCGATGGGCATCAGGCATCCCCCTCCTGCGAGTCCTCGTCATCGAGGCGGCGGGCGTCCTGGGCCTCGGCGACCTCGGGGTCGTCGGCGACGAGTGGTCGCGGCTCCTGCTCGCCCCGCACGATCGACGCGCTCTCGAGCGATGCCATGGCCATCTCGACATCGACCTCGTCGGGTGGTTCGACCGAGGGGACCCACGCGGGGTCGTCGGCCTGCGCGACGTCGTCGCGACGGCCGAGGAGCATCGCCCCGATCGTGGCCACGGTGAGCAGCACGGCGGCGAGCTCGAACGGGAACGTGTACCGCCCGAACAGGCGGTCCGCGACGATGCCGACGGCACCGGCGTCGTTGCCCTCCAGCGCGTCGTCGAGGCCGATGCAGGGCTGGGCGGAGGACGTGGCGGCGACCTCGCCCGGTGCCTGCGCGCCGCAGCGGGAGGCCGACCCGGTGTAGGTGCCGACGATCCCGAACAGCAGCATGCCCGCGACCAGCGCGGCGCCGAGGACGGCGCCGACCTGGTGGCGGCGCCGGACGTCGAACAGCAGGTCGTCGCGGTCGACGCCGAGCAGCATGATCACGAACAGGAACAGCACCATGATCGCGCCGGCGTAGACGATCACCTGGATGATCGACAGGAACGACGACTGCAGCGTCAGGTACAGGGCGGCGATCGACAGGAAGTTCAGCACGAGCATCAGGGCCGCGTGCACGATGTTGCGCATCACGACCATGGCGATGCCGGCACCGAGGGCGATCGTGCCGAACAGCGCGAACAGGACCACCTCGGCCACGTTCACGCCGCCCGAGGCGGACTGGGCGAGCAGCTCCATCAGGCCTCCCCCTCGGGCTCGTCGTCGAACGACCGCTCGGGCACGACCTCGCTGGCGCGGTACCGCCGCGCGTTGGTGGCCTGCTCGTAGGTGCCGCCCTTGAGCGTGGGGGGCGTGACCGCCAGGCCGCCGTAGTAGTTGACCTCGCGCTCGCGGACCTCGCGGTCCAGGTGCGGGGTGTCCCGGCCATCGACGGACACCGGGGCCAGCAGCATGTCCTTGGTGTGGATGAGGCCGAGGCGGGTGTCGGACGAGATCTCGTAGTCGTGGGTCATCGTCAGCGCCCGCGTCGGGCACGCCTCGATGCACAGCCCGCAGAAGATGCAGCGGCTGTAGTTGATCTGGTAGTCCTCGGCGTAGCGCTCGCCGGGCGAGTAGCGGGCCTCGACGGTGTTGTCCGCGCCCTGCACGTAGATGGCGTCGGCCGGGCAGGCCCACGCGCACAGCTCGCAGCCGATGCAGCGCTCCAGCCCGTCCTCGTAGCGGTTGAGCTGGTGCTTGCCGTGGAAGCGGGGCGCCACGGGGCGCGGCTTCTCGGGGTACTGGGCGGTCTCGGGCCGGCGCGTCATGTTGCGCAACGGCACGGACATGCCCCGCCCCAGGATGGTGGTGCGCAGCGCGATGGCCACCAGCCCCACCAGGAGCAGGAAGAAGAGGAACGTTCCAAGGGCGGTCGGCATCAGTGCAGGACCTCCCGGTCGGTGCGCTCGGCCCGCTCCGCGGTCAGCGCCAGCTGGCCGGAGGGCGGGACCTCGTTGGTGACGGGCACGGCGTGGTCGGCGTCGGGCAGGGCCACGGCGTCGGAGGTGGCCAGGTCCACGCGGCCACGCTCGTCGCGCGCGACCCGCGGCATGACGACCAGCGCCACCAGCATCAGCGCGAAGCCGACGATCCCGGCCAGCGTCTGGTCGGGGAAGCCGCTGCCGGGCGTCCCGGCGTCGCCGGCGACCACGAGTGCGGCGGTGGCCATGGCCCAGACCAGGCCGATGGGGATGAGGACCTTCCATCCCATGTTCATGAGCTTGTCGTAGCGGGCGCGGGCCTGGGACCCGCGCAGCAGGACGAAGAAGAAGATGAAGAAGGACGTCTTGGCGAGGAACCAGACCAGCGGCAGCAGGTTGGCCAGCCACGTCGGCCCGAAGACCGGCCCGGCCGGGCCGCCGAAGAACAGGGTCACCATGACGGCCGACTGGATGACCACGCCCATGAACTCGCTGAGCATGAACATGCCGAACCGCATGCCCGAGTACTCGGTGTGGAACCCGGCGACGAGGTCACCCTCGGACTCGGCCAGGTCGAAGGGCGGACGCTGCGCCTCGGCGATCATCGAGATCAGGAACACCGCGAAGGCCGGGAACAGCGGCAGGAAGTACCAGCCCGGGGCGCCGGCGAAGACGCCCTCGCCCGCCTGGGCGGCGACGATGTCGGAGACACGGAAGCTGCCGGTGTAGATGAGGACGCTGGCCACGGCCAGGCCCATCGAGATCTCGTAGCTGATCATCTGCGCCGACGAGCGCACGCCACCGATCAGCGGGTAGGGCGACTGCGACGACCAGCCGGCGAGGAACACCGCGTAGACGTGCAGCGACCCCATCGCCAGCACCCACAGCACGCCGATGTTGAGGTCGGCGGCCTGCATGGTGAAGGTCTCGCCGAACATCGTCCACTGGCCACCCACCGGGATGACGGCGATGGTCATGAACGACACGATCACCCCGACGATCGGCGCGAGCGTGTAGACGGTCTTCTCGACCATCCCCGGCGTGATGTCCTCCTTGAAGAACATCTTGGCGCCGTCGATCAGGGTCTGGCCGATGCCCAGCGGCCCGATGCGGTTCGGGCCCAGTCGCGACTGCATCAGGGCCACGATGCGCCGCTCGGCCCAGATGAGGATGGCCGTGGTCAGCAGGAACACCAGGAACGCCACGACGACCCGGAAGATGTCGACCCAGATCGGCAGGGAGTCGGTGGGGGTCATGCCGGCACCTCCGCGTCCTCGACGACGGCCACGGTGACGCGCACCGCCTCGGCGAGGTCACCGAGCTCGGTTGCCGCCACGCCCTCGGCGTGGCTGGGCACCCACACGGTGCCCGGGGCCTGGTCGGCGGTCACGCGCGCGGGCAGCCGCACGCTGCCCGCCGGGCCGGTGACCTCGACGAGGTCACCCGGCGACACGTCGGCCGCGTCGGCGTCCTCGGGGTGCAGGGCGACCCACGGGTCCCGGGCCGTGGCCATCAGGTCCGGGGCGTTGGCCAGCAGCGGGGTGGGCTCGAGCAGCAGCGGCGAGGTGGTCAGCACCAGGCCCTCGGGCTGCTCGGCGTCGTCGCCGTCCTCGGCCGCGTCGTCACCGTCGGGCACGGTCACCGCGGGCCAGTCCCGGGCGGTGTCCCGCGGCGCGAGGCCGGCCATGTCGGCGCGCAGGCCGTCGAGGTCGTGGAAGCCGAGGTCGCCGCCCAGCAGGCCGGCGACCTGCACCAGGATCTCCCAGTCGTCCTGGACCAGCTGCGGTCCCTCGACGGCGAGGCTGAACTGCTGGTGCCGGCCCTCCCAGTCGGTGCGGGTGCCCGCACGCTCCTGCGAGGCGGTCACCGGCAGCACGACGTCGGCCAGCTCGGTGGTGGCGGTCGAGGCCGTCTCGTGGCAGACCACGAAGGCCTTGGTCAGGGCCTTGGTCACGAGCTCGGGCGACGCGGCATCCCGGACCAGGTCGACGTCGAGCAGGTAGAGGACCTTCACCTTGCCGGCGGCGGCGTCGGTGAGGATGGCGTGCAGGTCCCGCCCCGCCGCCTCGGGCAGCTCGCCCCAGGCCTCGGTGACGGCGGCGCGGTCGGTGTCGTCGTCCAGGCGGCGGCCACCGGGCAGGGCGCCCGGGAGCAGGCCCGCCTCGAGGTGGCCACGGGTGTTGGATCCCCGCGGCACCCAGGCGACCTTCCCGCCGACGGCGTCGGCCAGGCGGCCGGCCGCGGCCAGGGCCCCGGCCGGGGCGCGTTCGCCGACGAGCACGACCGGCGCCCCGTCGCCGCGCAGCGCGCCGACGACGTCGTCGAGGTGCGGGGCGGCGTAGCCGGAGGACGCGGCCAGGTCGGCCAGGGAGGAGACACCGGCGGCACGGGCCAGCGCGGCCAGGGCACCGGTCTCGCCGCCGAGCTCGGTCGGCAGGCGACGCCAGGCGTACTCCTCGAGCGAGCCAGCCCGGGGGCCGACGGGCACGATCTTCGCCGTGTGCTTGCGCCACGCCTTGCGGATGCGCAGGTGGAGGATCGGCACCTCCTCCTCCGGGTCGAGCCCGACGGTGAGGATCACCGGGGCGCGCTCGACGTCGGCGTAGGTGGCGGTGTCGCGGCCGACCAGCGCCGACAGCGCCTCCGCCTCGTCGGCGGGCGCGAACCGGGTGCGCGAGTCGACGTCGTCGGTGCGCAGGATCGCGCGGGCGAGCTTCGAGGCGGCCCAGGCGTCCTCGTCGGGCAGGCGCGAGCCGGCGACCAGGGCGGACGGCTTCAGGTTGCCCTCGTCGTCGCGCAGGGCCCGGGTGACCGCCATCAGGGCCTCGGCCCACGTGGCCTGCTCGCCACCGACCAGCGGCGTGGTGAGCCGACCGGGTGCGGTGAGGTGGCCGTAGCCGAAGCGGCCACGGTCGCAGTTCCACATCTCGTTGGTGGCCATGTTCGTGCGGGCGAGCTGCCGTTCGACGTGGCCACGCCGCGACTGGACGGTCAGCGAGCAGCCGGCCGAGCAGTGGTCGCAGACGCTCGGGGCGCTGCGCAGGTCGAACGGGCGCGACTTGAACCGGTAGGCGGTCGAGGTCAGCGCCCCGACCGGGCAGATCTGGATGACGTTGCCCGAGAAGTAGGACTCGTAGGGCTCGTCCTCGTAGATGGCGACCTGTTCGAGCGCGCCGCGTTCGAACAGCTCGATGAACGGGTCGCCGGAGATCTGGTCGGAGAACCGGGTGCACCGGGCACACAGCACGCAGCGCTCGCGGTCGAGCAGCACCTGCGCGGAGACCGCCACCGGCTTGTCGTACCGGCGCTTCTCGTCGATGAACCGGGAGTGGTGGCTCCCGTTGCTCATTGCCTGGTCCTGCAGGGGGCACTCGCCGCCCTTGTCGCACATCGGGCAGTCGAGTGGGTGGTTGATCAGCAGGAACTCGAGCTGGCCCTTCTGGGCCTTCTCGGCCACGTCCGAGGTCATCTGGGTGTGGACCACCCAGCCGTCGGACGCCTCGGTGGTGCAGGCGGTCATCGGCTTGGGCGGACCGCCCTCGATGTCGACCAGGCACTGCCGGCAGGCGCCGACCGGGTCGAGCAACGGGTGGTCGCAGAAGCGCGGGATGATGATGCCCAGCTGCTCGGCGGCGCGGATGATCAGCGTCCCCTTGGGGACGGTCACCTCCTTGCCGTCGATCGTCAGCGTGACGGTGTCAGGGGCGTCGCTCACAGTCAGACTCCTGCCGTGGCGAGGTCGGTGTCCGCGTGGTAGGCGGTGGCACTGGCCGTGCGCAGGCTCACCTGGCCGGCCGGCAGGCGACCACCGCTGCGGATCAGGTGCTCGTACTCGTCGCGGAAGTACTTCAGGGAGGACAGCACGGGGCTGGTCAGGGCGTCCCCGAGCGCGCAGAAGGAGCGCCCGAAGATGTTGCCCATCATGTCCTCGAGCAGGTCGAGGTCCTCCATGCGGCCGCGGCCGCCGAGGATGCGCTCGTAGACCTGCGCCGCCCAGTAGCCGCCCTCGCGGCAGGGGGTGCACTTGCCGCAGGACTCGTGCTCGTAGAACTTCACGTAGCGGTAGGCGGTCTCGACCGCCGAGGTGCGGTCGGAGTGCACCATCAGCGCGCCGGTGCCGAGCAGCGACCCGGCCTCGGAGATCGACTCGAAGTCGTAGCCGAGGTCGACGTGGTCGGCGGTCAGCATCGGCGTCGAGGACCCGCCGGGGAAGAAGAACTTCAGCTCGCGGCCCTCGAGCATCCCGCCCGCGGCCTCGATCATCTCGCGGATCGGGGTGCCCAGCGCGAACTCGTAGTTGCCGGGGCGCTTGACCTCACCGGAGATGCACATCAGCTTCGGGCCCGGGGACTTCTCGGTCCCCCACTGGCGGTACCAGTCGGCGCCGTGCTGCAGGATGTAGGCCACGGAGGTGACGCTCTCGACGTTGTTGACCGTCGTCGGGCAGCCGTACACGCCGTGGGCCGCCGGGAACGGCGGGCGCAGCCGCGGCTGGCCCCGGCGCCCCTCGAGCGAGTCGAGCAGCGCGGTCTCCTCGCCGCAGATGTAGGCGGCCGCCCCGCGGTGCAGCACGATGTCGACGCGCTTGCCCGACCCGAAGATGTCCTCGCCGAGGTAGCCCTTGGCGTAGGCCTGCTCGATGGCCCGGCGCAGCACGCGCGACGACCAGCCGAACTCGCCCCGCAGGTAGACGAAGGCCATCTCGGACTGGATCGCCAGGCACGAGGCGATGATGCCCTCGATGAGGCTGTGGGGGTCCCGCTCCATCAGGGGGCGGTCCTTGAAGGTGCCCGGTTCGGACTCGTCGGCGTTGACGACGAGGTAGACGGGCTTGCCCGTCCCTGCGCCACGAACGACCACTTCAGGCCGGTCGGGAAGCCGGCGCCGCCACGGCCGCGCAGGCCGGAGTCCTTGAGCACCTGGATCATGTCCTCGGGCGACATCTCCAGTGCCCTGCGCGCGCCGGCGTAGCCGCCGTGCTGCTCGAACACGTCGATGTCGCGGACGTTCTCGACCTCGTAGCGGGCCGAGAGCACCGAGACCGGTCCGGTCTGTCCCTTATCAGGAACCGCAATTGATCCTCGCTTCGGGACATCGCTATCGTTTTCGTCGGCGTCGACGACGTCGGCTTCCTCGGCGTGGCGCTGCTCCACCGTCGAGCCACTGGCCGGGGCACCCGCGGCACCGCTGGCGGTCGACTGGTCGTCGGGGTCCGGGTTGGCCTCGTCCGGGTCGGGCGCCGGGGCGCCCGATTCGGGAGCGGTGGTGCCCTGCGGGGACGGACGTTCGCGTCGCCGGGTTGGGGCAGGGTGGCGTTGCCGGCCTCGTCCGGGGCGCGCCCCGTCGCCGGCAGGCTGGTGTCGGTCACGTCGGTGGTGGCGCCGGAGGTGTCGGGTTCGGCGGTGGCGTCGGGGTGGTGCTCGCCGTCGGCCATCAGCGGGCTCACCTCGGAGCCGGTCGGCGCGGGCTGGCCGGCCATGGCCGCCGACGCTCCTCGCGCGCCGAAGGCCTCGGCGAAGAGCTCGCCACCGTGGCCGCCCGGGTCACCGCCGGGGGCGGTGACCGGGATGTCGGTCTCGCCGGTCTTGTAGGCCGGCGGGACGG
>CAWCLK010000024.1:0-63607 GCA_963796225.1 uncultured bacterium | reverse complement strand
CGGGTCCGTCGACCTGCCGGCCGAGTGGTTCGACGGCACGGTCAACGTCGCCGTCATGCACGAGGTCGTCACCGCGCAGCTCGCGGCGGCCCGGCAGGGCACCCACAAGACCAAGACCCGTGGCGAGGTGCGCGGTGGTGGCGCCAAGCCGTGGCGCCAGAAGGGCACCGGTCGCGCCCGCCAGGGCTCGATCCGCTCCCCGCAGTGGGTCGGCGGTGGTGTCGCCCACGGGCGCACCCCCGGCTCGTGGGCCAAGCGCGTCAACAAGAAGGTCAAGCGGGCCGCCCTGCGCTCCGCGCTGACCGACCGCGCCCAGGGCGGCGACCTCCGCGTCGTGCGTGACCTGGCCTTCGAGGCGCCGAAGACCCGCGAGGCCAAGGCCGCGCTGACCGCGCTCGGCCAGGACGGGCGCTCGACGCTGGTCGTGCTCGGGACCTGGGACGCCGCGACGGTCAAGTCGTTCCGCAACCTGCCCCGTGTCCACACCATCGTCGTGGACCAGCTCAACACCTACGACGTCGTCCGCCACGACGCCCTGCTGATCGACGAGGCCGCCCTGGCCCTCATCGGCACCGGCCGCCGTGTCGGCGATGCCGAGCAGAAGGAGGTCGAGGCGTGAAGGACCCCCGCGACATCATCCTCCGCCCGGTGATCTCCGAGAAGTCCTACGGGATGCTCGACGAGAACAAGTACACGTTCGTGGTCGACCCCCGGGCCAACAAGACCGAGATCAAGATCGCCATCGAGCGGATCTTCGACGTCACGGTCACCCGCGTGAACACCCAGAACCGGCCCGGCAAGCGCAAGCGCCGCGGCTGGATCACCGGCAAGCGCCCCGACATCAAGCGGGCGATCGTCACCCTCGCCGAGGGCGACGAGATCGAGCTGTTCGACGCCGGCCTGTAGAGGAAGCTGACATGGCCATTCGCAAGTTCAAGCCGACGACGCCGGCGCGTCGTGGTGCCTCCGTGTCCGCATTCGACACGGTCACCAGGTCGACGCCCGAGAAGTCGCTGCTGACGCCGGGTCGCAACAAGGCCGGCCGCAACGTCCACGGTCGCATCACCAGCCGCCACCGCGGTGGTGGGCACAAGCGCAAGTTCCGCGTCATCGACTTCCGTCGGGACAAGGACGGCGTGCCCGCGACGGTCGCGGCGGTCGAGTACGACCCCAACCGGTCGGCGCGCATCGCCCTGCTGCACTACCACGACGGCGAGAAGCGCTACATCCTCGCGCCCAAGAACCTCCAGGTCGGTGCGCTGGTCGAGTCGGGCCCCGAGTCCGACATCAAGACCGGCAACGCGCTGCCGCTGGCCAACATCCCGGTCGGTTCGACGGTCCACGCCGTCGAGCTTCGCCCCGGTGGTGGCGCCAAGCTCGCCCGCGGGGCCGGCACCTCGATCCAGCTGCTCGCCAAGGAGGGCAAGATGGCCGCGCTGCGGCTGCCCTCCGGCGAGATCCGCCTGGTCGAGGCGCGCTGTCGCGCGACGATCGGCGCCGTCGGCAACGAGGAGCACGAGCTGATCAAGCCTCGGCAAGGCCGGTCGCACCCGCTGGAAGGGCGTGCGCCCGCAGTCCCGCGGTGTCGTCATGAACCCCGTCGACCACCCGCACGGTGGTGGTGAGGGCAAGACCTCCGGCGGTCGCCACCCGGTCGACCCGTGGGGCAACCCCGAACGCCGCACCCGCAAGCGCAACGCCAGCTCCGACAAGCTCATCATCCGCCGTCGCGGCAAGAACCGGAGGCGCTGACCTATGCCCCGCAGCCTGAAGAAGGGCCCCTTCGTCGACGACCACCTCATGAAGAAGGTGGACGCTCAGAACGAAGCGGGCGACAAGCGCGTCATCAAGACGTGGTCGCGTCGCTCGACCATCTTCCCCGAGATGGTCGGCCACACGATCGCGGTCCACGACGGGCGCAAGCACGTGCCCGTCTACATCTCCGAGTCGATGGTCGGCCACAAGCTCGGCGAGTTCGCTCCCACGCGAGCCGTCAAGTGGCAGGGCGCCGGCGAGAAGTCGGCCGCGAAGAAGCGGCGTTGAGCGGTGCAGCGAACCCGCCGCTGACCGCCGTGACGGCGACAGCCAACAAGGATCTCGACATGGCAACCAAGGTGAGGGCCACCGCCAAGTACGTGCGGGTGTCCCCGACGAAGGTGCGTCAGCTGACGCGCCTGATCGTCGGCGCGCCCGTGGGCGAGGCGCAGCGCATCCTCGAGTTCGCGGAGAAGGGCGCGGCCAAGCCGCTGCTCAAGGTCCTGAACTCGGCGATCGCCAACGCCGAGAACAACGACGGCCTGGACCCCGACGACCTCGTGGTCGACCGGGCGTTCGCCGACGAGGGACCGACGCTCAAGCGCTACCAGCCCCGCGCCATGGGCCGGGCGTACCGAATCCGCAAGCGCACCAGCCACATCACCGTGGTCGTGCGCGACGGCTGACGACGCCTGAGCCGGGCGAAGGAGTTCATCACATGGGCCAGAAGGTCAACCCCTACGGGTTCCGCCTCGGCATCACCACGGACTGGAAGTCCAAGTGGATCGCCGAGCCGACCCAGTACGGCGTCTACCTGCACGAGGACGACCGGATCCGCAAGTACATCCGGAAGCGCGTGCGTCACGCCGGCATCAGCCGCATCGACATCACCCGCACCCGTGACAACGTCGAGGTCAGCGTCCAGGCGGCGCGCCCCGGCATCGTCATCGGTCGTCGTGGTGCCGAGGCCGACGCCATCCGCGCGGACCTCGAGAAGCTGACCGGCAAGAAGGTCAAGCTCAACATCATCGAGATCAAGACGCCCGAGCTCGACGCCCAGGTCGTCGCCTTCAACGTCGCCGAGCAGCTGCGTGGCCGCGTCGCCTTCCGCCGCGCCATGCGCCGCGCGGTGCAGAACGCCATGAAGGCCGGCGCCAAGGGCATCCGGATCCAGGTCGGTGGCCGCCTCGGCGGCTCCGAGATGAGCCGGTCCGAGTGGTACCGCGAGGGCCAGGTCCCGCTGCACACGCTGCGCGCCAAGGTGGACTACGGCCTCGACGAGGCCAAGACCACCTACGGCGTCCTCGGCGTGAAGGTGTGGATCTACACCGGTGACGTCATCGGCTCCGGCGAGGAGGCCGAGGCCCAGCGCGCCATGGACCGCGCCCGTGCGCTGGCCGAGGGTCGCCCCGTCGACGACCGCCCGCGTCGCAAGGCCGCCCGCAAGGCCGCCAAGGTCGCCAAGCAGGTCACCGGCGTCGGCAAGCAGCAGCAGCCCGCCCAGCAGGCTGCCGCATCGCCCGCCGAAGCGGCCCCTGCCGAGGCGACCAAGGAGACCGCGGACACGTCCAACGCCGGTCCCGACGCCCCCGCGAAGGTCGCCGAAGCCGGCGACACCGCAGCCCACGACGTCGCCGAGGCCACCACCGAGGCCGCCCCGCCGCAGTCCGGCGCCATGCCCGCCGAGCAGGTCGCGGGCGAGGACGCCAACGAGGCCAAGGGCGCCGACGCCACCCCCGAACCGAGCGACGCCCCCGAGGCCCGCGAGGTCCCCGACGCCCCGGCCGAGGCCGTGGCGGAGGAGACCCCTGCGGACGAGTCCTCGGACGGTGGCGACGAGAAGCAGGAGGGCTGACGCATGCTGGCCCCCAAGCGCGTCAAGTACCGCAAGCAGCACCGGCCGCGGCCCCTCAAGGGCCTGGCGACCGGTGGCACCGAGATCTTCGTCGGGGACTACGGCCTGAAGGCCATCACCCCCGGCTGGATCACGGCACGCCAGATCGAGTCGGCCCGTATCGCGATCACCCGCGCCGTCAAGCGTGGCGGCAAGGTCCGCATCGCGATCTTCCCCGACCGGTCCATCACCAGGAAGCCGCTCGAGACCCGCATGGGCTCCGGCAAGGGCTCGCCCGACCACTGGGTCGCGGCGGTCAAGCCCGGCCGGGTCCTGTTCGAGATCTCCGGCGTGTCCGAGGAGCTCGCCCGCGAGGCCATGCGCCGCGCGTCGCACAAGCTCCCCGTCAAGACCAAGTTCGTGGCGCGTGAGGAGGGTGGCGAATGAACACCGCATCCGAGCTGCGTGAGCTCGCCGACGACGAGCTCGACCAGCAGCTGGCCGACAACAAGGAAGAGCTGTTCAACCTGCGCTTCCAGATCGTGACCGGCCAGCTCGACGACCCCCGCCGCATCAAGGCCGTCAAGCGCGAGATCGCCCGCATCCTCACCGTCCAGCGTGAGCGCGAGATGGCGGCTGCCCGGGCCGAGGTTCAGGAGTGAGTGACATGAGCGAGACCATCGAGCGCAACGCTCGCAAGGAGCGTCGCGGTGTCGTCGTGTCCGACACCCAGGACAAGACGATCATCGTCGCCATCGAGCGGCGCACGACCCATGGCCTGTACGGCAAGACCGTCAAGCGCAACAAGCGCTTCCACGTCCACGACGAGAACAACGACGCCGGTGTCGGTGACACGGTCGTGATCGCCGAGACGCGCCCGCTGAGCAAGCTCAAGCGCTGGCGCCTCGCCGAGATCGTCGAACGCGCGAAGTGACTTTCATTCATCCGAAGGCTGAACGATGATCCAGCAGGAATCGCGACTCAAGGTCGCGGACAACTCCGGAGCCCGCGAGGTGCTGTGCATCCGCGTGCTCGGGGGGTCCGGCCGTCGCTATGCCTCCGTCGGTGACGTGTTCGTCGGCACCGTCAAGCAGGCGATCCCCTCGTCCAACGTCAAGAAGGGCGAGGTGGTGCGCTGCGTGGTCGTGCGGACCGTGAAGGAGAGCCGTCGCCCCGACGGCTCCTACATCCGGTTCGACGAGAACGCGTGCGTCATCATCCGCCCCGACAACTCCCCCCGCGGGACCCGCATCTTCGGCCCGGTCGCACGCGAGCTGCGCGACCGCAGGTTCATGAAGATCGTCTCGCTCGCCCCGGAGGTGCTGTAACCATGCGCCGCATCCGCAAGGACGACCAGGTCCAGGTGATCGCCGGCAAGGACCGTGGCAAGACCGGCCGCGTGGTCAAGGTCTTCACGGACCGTGACCGGGTGCTCGTCGAGGGCGTCAACTACGTCAAGAAGCACCAGCGCATGCAGCAGACCGCTGCCGGCGCGCAGGGCGGCATCATCGAGACCGAGGCCCCCGTCCACGTCAGCAACGTCATGCCCGTGTGCCCGTCCTGTGACCAGGCCGTGCGCGTCGGGTTCACGCTGACCGACGAGGGCGACCAGCGGTCCAAGACCCGCACGTGCCGCAAGTGCGGCGCCGCGTTCTGATCGCCCACCCCCACCACCACCCCACACCCGAGCATGTTCCGGGGGATCCCGCACCGCGCACCGCGGTGGCGACGCCCCGGGAGATGACCAAGGACGAGACGCGATGAGCGACACCTCCACCCCGCTCCGCGAGATGCCGCGCAAGAAGGCGCTGCACCGCGAGACGATCGCCCCGCAGCTCAAGGAGCAGCTGGGGCTGACCAACGTCATGCAGATCCCGACGCTGACCAAGATCGTGGTCAACGTGGGGCTCGGCGAGGCCATCAACGACTCCAAGGCGCTCGAGGGCGCCATGCAGGACCTGTCCACGATCACCGGGCAGAAGCCCCGCGTGAACCGTGCGCGCAAGTCCATCGCCGGCTTCAAGCTGCGCGAGGGCATGGCCATCGGCGCCAAGGTCACCCTGCGCGGCGACCGGATGTGGGAGTTCTTCGACCGCCTGCTGTCGGTCGCGCTGCCCCGCATCCGTGACTTCCGTGGCCTGAACCCCCGCTCGTTCGACGGTCGGGGCAACTACACCTTCGGCCTCACCGAGCAGCTGGTGTTCCCCGAGATCGACTACGACGACATCGACGCCGTGCGCGGCATGGACGTGACGATCGTCACCTCCGCCGAGACCGACGAGCAGGGCAAGGCGCTGCTCGAGGCCTTCGGCTTCCCCTTCACGAAGGAGGCCTGACCCATGGCCAAGACGTCCAAGAAGGTCGACGCCCAGCGCGACCACAAGTTCGGCGTCCGTGACTACACGCGCTGCCAGCGCTGCGGTCGCCCGCGTGCCGTCTACCGCAAGTTCAAGCTCTGCCGCGTCTGCTTCCGCGAGATGGCGCACGCCGGCGAGCTGCCCGGGATCCGCAAGGCCTCCTGGTAACGCCACCACACCCACCACCACGGGAAGTGCGGGGCCGCGTCCCCGCAACCCCGAGGAGCTGATCACCCATGACCATGACCGACCCGGTCGCCGACATGCTCACGCGTGTCCGCAACGCCTCGCTGGCCTACCTCGACGACGCCGTGATGCCGTCCTCGAAGATCAAGGTGAACATCGCCAAGATCCTCGAGCAGGAGGGCTACATCACCGGCTGGTCCGTCGAGGACACCAAGCCGCAGCCCACGCTGACGGTCAAGATGAAGTACGGCCAGAACCGTGAGCGCGTCATCACCGGCCTCAAGCGCGTCTCGAAGCCGGGCCTGCGGGTCTACGTCAAGCGTGACGAGATCCCGCGTGTGCTCGGTGGCCTCGGCGTCGCGATCGTCTCCACGAACGCCGGCCTGATGACCGACCGCCAGGCTCGCAAGGACGGACGCGGCGGCGAGCTGCTCGCGTACGTCTGGTGAGCCTGAGGAGCTGAACAACATGTCACGCATCGGCAAGCTTCCGATCTCGCCGCCCGACGGCGTCGAGATCTCGCTGGACGGCCTGCACGTCACCGTGAAGGGCCCCAAGGGCGAGCTGTCCCAGACCATGCCCGAGGGCGTCGAGATCGGCCGGGACGAGGACGACAACGTCGTCGTCACCCGGCTCGGCGACGACCGCGAGCACCGGTCCCTGCACGGCCTGGTCCGGTCCCTGATCTGGAACATGGTCGAGGGCGTCTCGGCCGGCTACGAGAAGCGTCTCGAGCTGGTCGGCGTCGGCTACCGCGCCCAGCAGAAGGGCTCCGACCTCGAGATCCAGGTGGGCTACAGCCACCCGATCAACGTCGAGGCCCCCGACGGCATCACGCTGCAGGCCCCGACCCAGACCGAGATCATCGTGTCCGGGATCGACAAGCAGCTGGTCGGCCAGGTCGCCGCCAACATCCGTCGCCTGCGTCCGCCGGAGCCCTACAAGGGCAAGGGCATCAAGTACGCGGGCGAGGTCATCCGTCGCAAGGCCGGCAAGGCCGCGGGGCGCTGAGCGACCATCCACCCATCCACCAGCGGTGCGTGAACCCACGCCGCGCCGCAGTACCTCCCCCGCAGGGGAGCACGTACGAGGAGGAACGACATGGACGCTGCCACGCGCAAGCGCCAGGGACGCGACCGCCGCCGGCGTCGCATCCGCAAGAAGATCACGGGCACGGCCACCAAGCCGCGCCTGTCGATCTACCGCAGCAACGACCACATCTACGCGCAGCTGATCGACGACCGTGCCGGCCACACGCTGGCCAACGCCAACTCCCTCGAGGACGGCGTGACCAAGGGCGACGAGGGCAAGACCGGCGTCGCCGCCCAGGTCGGCACCCTCATCGGCCAGCGCGCGACCGAGGCGGGCGTGACCGAGTGCGTCTTCGACCGTGGCGGCAACCGCTACGCGGGGCGCGTCAAGGCCCTCGCCGACGCCGCGCGCGACGCCGGCCTGAAGTTCTAAGGAGTCATCATGGCAGCCAACAACCGTTCGGGCGGTCCCGGTGGCCGCGGACGTGGCGGTCGTGACGACCGCCGCGGTGGCCGCGGGCGCGATCAGGACCGCGAGCAGTACGACGAGCGCGTCGTCTCCATCAACCGCGTCTCCAAGGTCGTCAAGGGTGGTCGTCGCTTCCAGTTCACCGCCCTCGTCGTCGTCGGTGACGGCAAGGGGATGGTGGGCGTCGGCCACGGCAAGGCCAAGGAGGTCCAGTCGGCGATCCAGAAGGGCGTCGAGGAGGCCAAGAAGAACTTCTTCAAGGTCCCCATGGTCGGCAACACCATCGTGCACCCGGTCAACGGGCGCGCGGGTGCCGGCCACGTCCTGCTGAAGCCGGCCGCCCCCGGTACCGGGGTCATCGCCGGTGGTCCGGTGCGTGCGGTCGTCGAGGCCGCCGGCATCAAGGACCTGCTGGCCAAGTCGCTCGGCACCGCCAACCCGATCAACGTCGTGTTCGCGACGGTGACCGGCCTCAAGGAGCTGCGCTCGGCCCACGCCATCGCCGAGCTGCGCGACAAGCCCGTCGAGGACGTCGCCCCGAAGGCGATGCTCGAGACCATGCGCGGGGGAGGTGCCTGATCATGGCCGACAAGATGCTGCGCATCACCCAGGTGCGATCGACCATCGGTCGCACCCAGGACCAGCGCGCCACCGTGCGCTCGCTGGGCCTCAAGCGCATCCGCCACACCGTCGAGCAGCCCGACCGCCCCGAGATCCGGGGCATGCTGCGCAAGATCCCCCACCTCGTCACCTTCGAGGAGGTCGAGGGCTGAGCCGTCCACCATCGGCTGGCCGCGCCACTTCGCGGCGTGCCAGCCCCGCCGCAAGTTCACGCGAGGCGACCCAGGAGCACCACCATGGCCATCCGAATCCACGACCTGAAGCCCGCCGAGGGCTCGAAGTCCGACAAGAAGCGCGTCGCGCGCGGTGACCGCGGCCGCGGCGGCAAGACCGCCGGGCGCGGGACCAAGGGCACGGGCGCCCGCGGGAACGTCCCCGCCGGCTTCGAGGGTGGCCAGCTGCCGCTGCAGCGCCGCCAGCCCAAGCTGCCCGGGTTCAACAACCCGAACAAGGTCGTGTTCGCCGTCATCAACGTCGGCCGGCTCGGCGAGGCCTTCTCCGCGGGTGACGAGGTCACCCCCGAGACGCTGGCGGCCAAGGGCCTGGTCAAGAAGAAGCGCCCCGTGAAGGTGCTCGCCCACGGCGACCTCGACGTCGCCCTGACCGTCAAGGTCGACAAGGTCTCCGGAGCCGCCCGCGAGAAGATCGAGGCGGCCGGGGGGTCGGTCGGCGAGCGCGAGACCTCGGCCTGACCCCTAGGCTGCCGGCCCGTACGGTCGTCCCGAGGCGGCCGTAGCCCACCCGGAGGCGGCGAGGTCGTCGCCTCCGGACACACCCATCACAGGCGCCACGATGCTCAGTGCCTTCCTGAACGCGTTCAAGATCCCGGACCTGCGCAAGAAGCTGGTCTTCACGTTCCTGATGATCGCGGTCTACCGCCTCGGGTCGTGGGTCCCGGTCCCGGGCATCGACGTGGACGTGCTGCGGCGCGCGGTCGGTGCCGGCGGCACCAACCAGATCGTCGGCATCCTCAACGTCTTCGCGGGCGGGGCGCTGCAGCAGATGGCGATCTTCGCCCTCGGGATCATGCCGTACATCACGGCGTCCATCATCCTGCAGCTGCTGGTCGTGGTGATCCCGCGGCTCGAGAAGCTGCAGGACCAGGGCGAGCAGGGGCGCCGCAAGATCACCCAGTACACGCGCTACCTGACCGTGGCGCTGGCACTGCTGCAGTCCACCGGGCTGGTCAGCCTGGCCCGCTCCGGGGCGCTGTTCGGCAACCAGTCCAGCGTCCTGGTCAGCGACTCGCCGTGGCTGATCCTGTTCATGGTCCTGACGCTGACCGCCGGCACCTCGTTCGTGATGTGGCTGGGCGAGCTGATCACCGACCGGGGCGTCGGCAACGGGATGTCGCTGCTGATCTACGTGTCGATCATCAGCCAGTTCCCGTCGCAGCTGTACCTGATCAAGCAGAACAACGTGAACGGCACCTTCGGCGGGTGGGGCGTCATCGGCGCGATCCTGATCGTGGGCGTGCTGATCACCGTCGCCGTGGTCTTCATCGAGCAGGGCCAGCGCCGCATCCCGGTGCAGTACGCCCGTCGCCAGGTCGGCCGGCGCAGCTACGGCGGCCAGTCGACCTACATCCCCCTGAAGGTCAACCAGTCCGGCGTGATCCCGATCATCTTCGCGTCGTCGCTGCTGTACCTGCCGCGCCTGATCCAACAGATCACCGACGTGGCCTGGGTCGAATCGTTCATCTCCCGATGGATCAACCCGCCCGGCGGTGAGATCACGTGGGCCTACATCGCCCTGTTCGCGGCCCTGACGATCTTCTTCGCGTACTTCTACACCGCCATCACGTTCGACCCGATCGACGTGGCGGACAACATGAAGAAGTACGGCGGGTTCATCCCGGGCATCCGCCCGGGACGCCAGACCGCCGAGTACCTCGACCGGGTGCTGTCGCGGCTGACCCTGCCGGGCTCGCTGTACCTGACGGCGATCGCGGTGATCCCGTTCATCGCCTTCAAGGTCTTCCGGATCACGCAGTTCCCCCTCGGGGGTGCGTCCCTGCTGATCATGGTCGGTGTGGCGCTGGAGACCATGAAGCAGATCGAGAGCCAGCTCATGCAGCGCAACTACGAAGGCTTCCTCAGCTGACCGGGCCGGTCCGGGGAGCGACCGCCCGGCCCCTTCTCCAAGGAGATCCCATGCGTCTCGTCCTCCTCGGTCCGCCCGGTGCGGGCAAGGGCACCCAGGCGACGCACCTGGCCGCCGCCTACGGCATCCCCCACATCTCCACGGGGGACATCTTCCGGGCGAACCTGCGGGACGAGACGCCGATCGGGCTCAAGGCCCGCGAGTACATGGACGCGGGCGACCTGGTGCCCGACGAGGTCGTCAACGACATGGTCGCCGACCGGCTCGAGCAGGACGACACCCGCAACGGGTTCCTCTTCGACGGCTTCCCGCGCACGGTGGGCCAGGCCGAGTGGTTCGAGAAGCTGCTGGCCGACCGGTCGACGCCACTGGACGTGGTGCTGAAGTTCGAGGTCGACGAGGACGAGCTGGTCGAGCGCCTCACCGGCCGGCGGGTGCACGGGCCCACCGGGACCATCTACCACCTGACCTTCAACCCGCCGCCGGACTCGATCGACCCGGCCGAGCTCGTCCATCGCGACGACGACCACGAGGACGTCGTGCGCAACCGGCTGGACGTCTACCGCCGGGACACCGAACCGCTCGAGCAGTTCTACTGGGAGCGCGGCCTGCTGCGCGCGGTCACGGCGACCGGGAAGGTCTCCGACGTCACCGCCCGCTCCCTGGACGTCCTGCGCGAGTACGAGGCGCCCTCGGCCTGACCCATGATCCTTCGCAAGTCCCCTCGCGAGATCGAGAAGATGGCCGCGGCCGGCGCGGTGGTGGCCCGCGCGCTCGAGGCCGTCATCGAGGCCGTGCGCCCCGGCATGACCACCCTCGAGCTCGACCGGATCGCCGAGAAGGTCATCACCGGCGAGGGTGCCACGCCGTCCTTCAAGGGCTACCGGGGCTTCCCGGCCTCGCTGTGCACCTCGCGCAACCACCAGATCGTGCACGGCATCCCCTCCGACGACACGCGTCTGGACGAGGGCGACCTGCTGTCGGTCGACTGCGGGGCGATCGTCGACGGCTACCACGGCGACTCGGCCGTCACCGTCGTCGTCGGAGGCCTGTCGGCGACCTCGCCGGATCGCCAGCGGCTCGTGCGCGAGACGCGGCGTGCGATGTACGCAGGGCTGGCCCGGGCGCTGGTCGATGGCCACCTCGGTGACATCGGCCACGCCATCGAGTCCGTGGCCCACGAGCACGGCTACGGCGTCGTGCGCGAGTACGTCGGCCACGGCATCGGCCGGGCCCTGCACGAGGACCCGTCGGTGCCCAACTACGGCACCCGCGGTCGTGGCCTGCGGCTGCTCGACGGCTGGGTCCTGGCCATCGAACCGATGTTCAACCTCGGCACGGCCGCCACTCGCACCCTGCGCGACGGGTGGACCGTGGTGACCACCGACGGCCGCCCCAGCGCGCACTGGGAGCACACCGTCGCACTGACCGAGGACGGCCCCCGCGTCCTGACCGCGCGCGCCGACGAACCGGCGGATCCGCGGGTCTGGCCTGCGTTGGACACCGCGGCGGACGACGGATAGCCTGTCGGCGGTCCGCGCACCCGTGCGCGGGCTTCGTCACGTTCGGCGCCCCAGCCGACCGTGGCACGCACCGAAGACACGACGGAGGTCACGTGGCCAAGGAAGAGGCCATCCAGGTCGAAGGCACGGTCGTCGAGGCCCTGCCCAACACCACCTTCCGTGTCGAGCTCGACAACGGGCACGAGGTGCTCGCCCACATCTCCGGCAAGATGCGCCAGCACTACATCCGCATCCTGCCGGCCGACAAGGTCGTCGTGGAGCTCTCGCCCTACGACCTGACCCGGGGCCGCATCACGTACCGCTACAAGTAGGAACGCCCGGCCGGCCGCTCGACCTGCACTCACGCGGTCGGGCCCCGGTCGCGCACCGCCACAACCGCATACTCCATTCGGCCGACCAGCCCGCACCACCTTCTTCCACGACGTGGACGCGGGGCTAACGAAGGTCCCGAGCGCGTGGGGATGCAGCCCTTCGCGCCGCTCCCGGTCACCCGGACCGGGGGAGCAGCCGACACGACGACGCCGCCCGGCGGGCCCTGCCCGTGCTGTGTGGCGCGACACGCAAGGAGACGACGGTGAAGGTCCATCCTTCCGTCAAGAAGATCTGTGACAAGTGCAAGATCATCAAGCGCAAGGGTCGCGTCATGGTGATCTGCGAGAACCCGCGTCACAAGCAGCGACAGGGCTGAAGGGAGCTCGACTGATGGCACGTATTGCTGGTGTCGACATCCCCCGTGACAAGCGGGTCGAGGTGTCCCTCACCTACATCTATGGCATTGGCCCCACGCGGGCCCGGCAGACGCTGGAGGCCGCCGAGGTCGACAAGGACACGCGCGTGCGTGACCTGTCGGACGAGGAGGTCGTCCGCCTGCGCCAGTTCATCGAGGCCAACTACCGCGTCGAGGGTGACCTGCGCCGCGAGGTGGCCAACAACATCAAGCGCAAGATCGAGATCGGGTCGTACCAGGGCGTGCGCCACCGTCTCGGCCTGCCCGTTCGAGGTCAGCGGACCCACACCAACGCGCGGTCCCGCAAGGGGCCCAAGCGCACGGTGGGCGGCATCCGCAAGCCCACCCGGAAGTGAGGTAGGTCATGGCACAGCAGAAGAAGTCGCGCAAGAAGCGCGAGCGCAAGAACGTCCTGCACGCCAACGTGCACATCAAGGCGACGTTCAACAACACGACCATCACCTTCACCGACCAGCAGGGCAACGTCATCTGCTGGAGCACCGGTGGCAACGCGGGCTTCAAGGGCAGCCGCAAGTCGACGCCGTTCGCGTCGCAGGTCGCTGCCGAACAGGCCACGAAGGCCGCCATCGACAACGGCGTCCGCAAGGTCGACGTGTGGTGCAAGGGCCCGGGCGCCGGTCGCGAGACCGCCATCCGGACGCTCGCGGCCATGGGCGTCGAGGTGCTGTCCATCCGTGACGTCACCCCGGTGCCGCACAACGGTTGCCGGCCGCCCAAGAAGCGTCGCGGCTGAGGAGGCTGACACATGGCTCGCTACACCGGACCCCTGACCAAGAAGTCACGTCGCCTGGGCTACGACCTCAAGGGCAACGACAAGAACTTCGAGAAGCGCCCCTACCCGCCGGGTGAGCACGGGCGCGGCCGCATCAAGGAGTCGGAGTACCTGCTCCAGCTCCGCGAGAAGCAGAAGGCCCGCCACTACTACGGCGTGCTCGAGAAGCAGTTCCGCCGGTACTACGAGGAGGCCACGCGCCACGACGGCCTCACCGGCGAGAACCTGCTCAAGCTGCTCGAGCTGCGGCTCGACAACGTCGTGTACCGCGGCGGCTTCGCCCGCACCCGGCGCGAGTCGCGCCAGATGGTCGGGCACAAGCACGTGCTGGTCAACGGCCAGATCACCAACATCCCGTCGTACCGCGTCAAGGCGGGCGACGTGATCGAGATCAAGCAGAAGTCGCGGCAGATCCAGGCCGTGCTCGGGGCGCTGGAGGTCTTCGGCGCCCGCGAGATGCCCGCCTGGCTGTCGGCCGACCCGTCGTCCTACCAGATCACGGTCCAGTCCCTGCCGGAGCGGTCGATGATCGACGCCCCGTGCCAGGAGCAGATGATCGTCGAGCTGTACTCGAAGTGACCGCGTGGCGGTCGGGGCGCGCCTGCCCCGGCCGCACCGGCACCACACTCGCAACGTCCACGTCGGCGGGCACCCGTCCGTCGACCCCACGTCCACCCCGGGTGGTGTGCGTGGGTTGCTGACAGCGTGACCGCCGATGGCCCCGGGATCGAGGGCGGCGCGTGGCGGGAGGGTTCCCGCCGAACCCACAACGAAAGAGCACGACCCCATGTCCGACTACGGCTTCTACGAAGAGGACGGCGCGATCTCGCTGGGGACCACCCAGCAGGGCTCGCCGTTCATCGCCTACCGGCCGCGCCTCGAGGAGGAGATCCTCGAGGAGGAGCGCCGGTCGCGGTTCACCATCGAACCGCTCGAGCCGGGCTTCGGCTACACGCTGGGCAACGCCCTGCGTCGCACGCTGCTCAGCTCCATCCCCGGCGCCGCCGTCACGCGCATCCGGTTCACCTCGGCGCAGGCCGCCGGTCCCGAGGGTGGCTCGGTCCTCCACGAGTTCGCGTCCATCGAGGGCGTGAAGGAGGACGTGACCGACATCATCCTCAACATCAAGGAGCTGGTGGTCCGCTCCGAGTCGGACGAGCCGGTCGAGATCTTCCTCGGCGGTGACGGCCCCGGTGTCCTGACCGCGGAGAACATCTTCGCGCCCAGCCAGGTCGAGGTCGTCAACGAGGACCTGCACATCGCCACGCTGAACGCGCAGGGCCACCTCGAGATGTACCTGACGGTCGAGCGGGGTCGCGGCTACCGCACCGCCGACCAGAACAAGAAGGACTCGGACCCGATCGGGGTCATCCCGATCGACTCGATCTTCTCGCCGATCCGCCGCGTCGCCTACCGCGTCGAGGCCACCCGCGTCGAGCAGATGACCAACTACGACCGGCTGGTCCTGACCGTCGAGACCGACGGCTCGGTCACCCCGGCCCAGGCGCTGTCCTCGGCCGGCGAGACCCTGCGCAGCCTGTTCGAGCAGTTCGCGGCCTTCGAGGAGGGCGGCCCCGGCGGCATCGTCGTGTCGCCCGACGAGCTCACCGAGTCGCCGTTCGACGAGATCGACGCCACGCCGATCGAGGACCTCGACCTGTCGGTCCGGTCCTACAACTGCCTCAAGCGCGAGGGCGTCGGCACCGTCGGCGAGCTGCGCGTGCTGACCGAGACCCAGCTGCTCGAGATCCGCAACTTCGGGTCCAAGAGCGTGGACGAGGTCAAGGAGAAGCTCGAGGAGCTCGGCATCAACCTCGCCGAGTGACCCGCCCCCGCCCCCCTTCGGGTGACGCCTGTCACCGGTATCCGACCCACGTAGCTGAGAAGGAACCACCATGCCGACGCCGAAGCGCGGCCCCCGCCTGGCCGGCGGCCCGGCCCAGCAGCAGTCGATGCTGCGCAACCAGGCCACCGAGCTGTTCCGCCACGGGCGCATCCGCACGACCGAGTCCCGCGCCAAGCTGCTCCGGCCGTACGCGGAGAAGCTGATCACCAAGGCCAAGGCCGGTGACCTGCACAAGCGTCGGCAGGTGCTGTCCGAGCTGCGGGACCGCGACGTCGTCGCGTACCTGTTCGAGGAGATCGGTCCCCGGTTCGCGGACCGCAACGGCGGGTACACCCGCATCCTCAAGCTCGGTCCGCGCCCCGGCGACAACGCCCGGATGGCGATCATCGAGCTGGTCGACCGTGGCACCGGCGAGTCCGGGCACGAAGCCATCGAGGAGTCCAAGGGCCGCCGCTCGCGCGGGCTGTTCGGCCGCCGCCGCCGCGGCGGTGACGACACCGTCGAGCGTGTCGAGGAGGTCGGGCAGGGCCTGGCCACCGCGGTGACCGACGCTGTCGAGGACGCCACCGAGGCCGTGTCCGACCGCGCCGAGGACGTCGCCGACGACAGCGGCTCCGGCATCGTCGAGACGGTCGCCGAGACCGTCTCCGACGCCGCCGAGACCGTCGGCGAGGTCGCCGAGAAGGTCCAGGAGACCGCCGAGGACGTCCTGGCCGACGACGACTCGGACTCCGAGGAGGAGTGACCGGTTGACGCGGATCAGGCTCGATCTCGCGTACGACGGCGCGCCCTTCTCATGGGTTCGCACGTCAGCCGGATCGCACCACCGTGCAGGGCACCCTCGAGGGTGCCCTGTCGCGTGTGCTGGGGTGCGAGGTCGACACGACCTGCGCGGGGCGGACCGACGCCGGGGTCCACGCGCTGGCGCAGGTGGTCCACCTCGACGTCGACCCGGCCGTGCCCCGCGTGGCGCGGTGGCTGGACCTGCTGGCCAACCACGCCGGGTCGGTGCGGCGACGGCTGGACCGCATGGTCGGTGCCGCGATCGCGATCTGGGGCGTGACGGTCGTCGACGTCACCTTCGACGCCCGGTTCTCGGCCACCGAGCGCCGGTACCGGTACCGCCTGGTCGACGCCCCGGCCAGCGACCCGCGGCTGCGGGGCGTGCGGTGGACCGTGGGGGAGGCCCTGGACGTCGACGCGATGCACGCCGCGGGTCAGCACCTGCTCGGCGAGCACGACTTCGCCTCGCTGTGCCGGCGGGCGCCGGGCGGCCACACCCGTCGACGGATCGACGAGGTCGTGGTCGAACGGGTCGCCGACGAGGTCCACGTGCGCCTGCGCGGGCCGGCCTTCTGCCACCAGCAGGTGCGCTCCACGGTGGGGTGCCTGGTGGAGGTGGGGACGGGGCGCCGCGACCCCGACTGGATGGGGCAGGTCCTCGCGGCCCGGGATCGTGCGGTCGCGGCGCGCGTCGCCCCGCCCGAGGGGCTCACCCTCGAGGGCGTGTCCTACGGCGACGCGTGGCCCGCGGCACCTCCCGCGGCACCTCCCACGGCCGCCACCTGACGACCCGTCAGGTTCGCTACCCTTCGGGCGCGAGGGAGTGGGAGCGAGCAGATGGGTGAGGTCCGGCCGTACACGGCCCGGCAGGAGCGGGTCGGCAACGGGGTCATCCGCGTGATGAGCCGCGTGCAGACCGGTGTGTTCCGCGCCACCGGGGGCCGCGTGGGCGGTCGCTTCCTGCGCGGGGCGCCGGTGGGGATCCTCACGCACACGGGGCGCCGGACGGGCGAGCTGCGCCGCACGCCGCTGATCTACGCGCGCCGGGGCAACGACCTCGTCATCGCGGCCTCCAAGGGCGGCTTCAGCGGGCACCCGGCCTGGTACTACAACGTCACCGCCAACCCGCTCGTGCGCTTCCAGGCCGGCCGCGAGGACCAGCCGATGCGGGCCCGCCATGCCACGGCCGCCGAGCGCCCCGACCTGTGGGCGCTGCTCGACCGCGAGTACCGCGACTTCCCGTCGTACCGCGAACGCGCCGCCCTGCAGGGCCGCGAGATCGCCCTGTTCGTGCTCGAGCCCCGCTGACCCGGTCCCGCGAGCGCTCCTGCGGCGCCCCGGTTGCCGACCTCGGCCGCCAGCGGTAGCCTTGGCCGTCGATGCGGCCCGACGGGCCGCGTTCGTGTGCTCGAAGCCGCCGCACCCGCCACCTCGACGCTCGAGGGCCCCGGGAGGCGCCCCTCCCGTGCGGACCACGGTGCCGTCCACCGCCCCGACGGTGTGGCCGGGCACGCTCATCCCACCAGCCACCAGTGAACTGGCCTGTGACCATGCGCACCTACAGCCCCAGCGCGAAGGACATCACGCGCGACTGGTACGTCGTCGACGCCTCCGGGCAGACCCTGGGTCGACTCGCCACCCGGATCGCCAAGGTCCTGCGCGGCAAGCACAAGCCGACCTTCGCCCCGCACCTCGACATGGGTGACTACGTCGTGGTCATCAACGCCGACAAGGTCGAGCTCGCCGGCGAGAAGGCCGCGGACAAGCTCTACCACCGTCACTCCGGCTTCCCGGGCGGCATCACGTCCGTGCCCTTCGCCGAGATGATGGAGAAGAAGCCCACGGCGATCGTCGAGTCGGCCGTCAAGGGCATGCTGCCCAAGAACAAGCTCGGGCGTGCCATGGGCCTCAAGCTCAAGGTGTACGCCGGGTCCGAGCACCCGCACGCCGCCCAGCAGCCCCAGCCGCTGCCCGACCACATCTGACTCACCGAGGAAGACGCACATGAGCACCATCCACGTCGGGCGCCGCAAGAGCGCGGTCGCCCGTGCCCGCATCACCCGGGGCTCCGGCGAGTTCACGCTCAACGGCAAGCCGCTCGAGACCTACTTCACCACCGAGAAGCTGCGTGCCCACGTGGTCGAGCCCTTCGAGACCGTCGAGCAGCTGGGCCAGTGGGACGTCCGCGCCCGCCTCAACGGCGGCGGCACCACCGGCCAGGCCGGCGCCCTGCGCCTGGCCATCGCCCGTGCGCTGCTCGAGGAGGACCCCGAGCTGCGCGCCCCGCTCAAGGCCGCCGGGCTGCTCACGCGTGACGCCCGCAAGGTCGAGCGCAAGAAGTACGGCCTCAAGAAGGCCCGTCGCGCCCCGCAGTTCTCCAAGCGCTAGGTCGACCACGAACGACGGCGCCCCGGTCTTCCGGCGGCGCCGTCGTCGTGTGTCGGGCTCCCGGCGGCTCCTAGGCTCGCCGCGCGGGGGACGAGTGAGGTAGCTGACATGGCCCGGATCTTCGGCACGGACGGCGTGCGTGCGCTCGCCAACGGTGACCTGCTGTCCCCCGAGCTGGCCGTCCGGCTCGGCCGTGCGGTGGTCGCGGTGCTGGTCGAGGAGGGCGTCGAGCGCCCCGCCGTGGCCATCGGCCGCGACCCGCGCTGGTCGGGGCAGATGCTCGAGGCGGCGCTGGTCGCCGGGATCACCTCCGCGGGCGGGGACGCCGTCCGGCTCGGCGTGCTGCCGACCCCGGCCGTGGCCCACCTGGCCGCCACCACGGACGTGCACGCGGGCGCGGTCATCTCGGCGTCGCACAACCCGGTCGAGGACAACGGGATCAAGTTCTTCGGCGGGGACGGCTTCAAGCTGACCGACGCCGAGGAGGACCGACTCGAGGAGCTGCTCGGCGGCACCGACGGCACCGCGCCCCGCCCGACGGGCACCGGCCTCGGCCGGGTCTACGAACAGCCCGACGGCATCGGCCGGTACGTCGAGCACCTCGTCGCCGCCGGCACCGACCTCAGCGGCCTGCGGCTCGTGGTCGACACCGCCAACGGCGCGGCCAGCCAGGTCGCCCCGCAGGTCTACCGCCACCTCGGCGCCGAGGTGATCGCGCTGCACGCCATGCCCGACGGCGCGAACATCAACGCCGGGTGCGGTTCGACCCACCCCGAGGTCGTCCGCGAGGCCGTGCTCGAGCACGGCGCCGACATCGGCATCGCCCACGACGGGGATGCCGACCGCCTGATCTGCGCGGACCACACCGGCGCCGAGGTCGACGGGGACGTCATCCTGGCCATCCTGGCCCGCGACGCCCACGAGCGCGGGACGCTGGCCGGCGGGGGCGTGGCCACCACGGTCATGACCAACCTCGGGTTCCGCCAGGCGATGGACGGGCTCGGGATCGACGTGGTCACCACGGCCGTGGGGGACCGGTACGTGCTCGAGGCGATGCGCACCGACCGGCTCAACCTCGGCGGCGAGCAGTCCGGCCACCTCATCTGCCTCGACCACGCCACCACCGGCGACGGGATCCTGTCCGCCGTGCGGCTGCTCGCGACGATGCGGTCGACCGGCCAGCCGCTGGCCGAGCTGCGGTCCGTGATGACCCGCCTGCCGCAGGTGCTGGTCAACGTGCGTGACGTGGACAAGGGCCGCCTGATGGACGCCGACGAGGTCTGGCTGTCGGTGTCCGAGGTCGAGAACGAGCTCGCCGAGTCGGGCCGTGTCCTGGTCCGTCCGTCGGGCACCGAGCCGGTCGTGCGCGTCATGGTCGAGGCCCCGTCCACCGAGCAGGCCCAGCAGGCCGCCGACCGGCTCGCCGACGTGGTCCGCGACGCGCTGCCGCTGCCCGCCTGAGACTCGCGTCACCTGCGCGGCGGCGCGGCGGGGGCGTGGTAGACACGGCCCTCCCCGTCGAGGCCGAGAGGTGAGGGCGGTGACCACCAGCGACCTGCGTCCCGCCGGCGACCCGGCCGGTGCGGCCACGCTGGTGATCGCCGACGACTGGCCGGGCGCCTGGGCCCCGCTGACGTTCACGCGCCCGTCCGACTGGCGCGACGTCGCCGACGAGCTGGCGTGGGACGTGGCGTCGGTGTGCGCCGCCTGGGTGCACCTCGAGGCCGTCCACCAGGACCCCCGCCGCATGCGGTCCCTGCGCGACCGGGCGGACCTGGTCGCCGACCTGCTGCGCCGCGACCTGCCGTTCCTGCTCGACGTGGGCCCGTCCACGCCGGCGGGGCGCGACCAGCCCCAGCTGCCGCTGCTGTACGCGGACGAACCGGCGCTGGAGCGGCTGTCCGAACGCCCCGCCGACCTGTCCTGGCGGACCTACTTCGCCCTGCCGCTGCACCTGCGCAGCGAGCTGATCCTGGCCCGTGCCCGGGTGCACCTGCGCGCCCGCTGGCTCGCCGACCGCCGGGGACAGGTGCCGATGGACCCCGACGTCGTGGCCGACGACCTCGCCTTCGCCCAGCACCTGCGCGCCACGTTCGAGGCCACCGCCTCGGACGACGACGTGGCCCGGTGGTGCGCCGCCCGCGACGCCGAGGACCGGGCGCTGGTGGACCGGGTCGGGGCGCAGGTCGCCCTGCAGGTCGAGTGCATCCTGCGCGAGCAGGACGCCACCGTGCTTCCCATGGTCGAGGAGGGCCTGGCCCTGCACCTCGAGGACGCGGCCCTCGGGGCGGCGTTGCACGTCGCGACCGCCCCGGACGGACAGCCGGTGGGGCTGTGCCTGGTCAGCCACGACGGCCGTCCCCGCAGCGTGCTGGCGTGCACGGGCACCGCGGACACCCCCCTTCGGGACCTGGTGGGCGCCGTCGCCCGGTGAGGGCCGAGCGCTAGCCTCGGGACGCGCACCCACCCCCGACCTCGACAGGCGTGCCCATGTGCGGGATCATCGGCGTGACGGGGCGCGACGACGCCCTGGCGACCATCCTCGACGGCCTCGCGCGCCTCGAGTACCGCGGGTACGACTCGGCCGGGATCGCCATGGCCGACGGCTCCCTCGAGGTGGTCAAGAAGGCCGGCAAGCTCGACAACCTGCTCGGCGAGCTCGAGGGCCAGGAGGACCGGCTGCGGGGCTCGGTGGGCCTCGGCCACACCCGCTGGGCGACCCACGGCGGCCCCAGCGACGTCAACGCCCACCCGCACACCGACCCGACCGGTCGCGTGACCGTCGTGCACAACGGCATCATCGAGAACTACCAGGCGCTGAAGGCCTCGCTCGGGGACCGCGAGTACCTCTCCGAGACCGACACGGAGGTCGTCGCCCACCTCGTCGCGGCCGCGATGGCCGACGCGGACGAGCCCGACCTGCTCGCGGCGGTCCGCAGCGTGGTGAACCGGCTCGAGGGGGCGTTCTCGCTGTGCTTCCTGTCGGTCGACGCCCCGGGCGAGATCGTGGTCGCCAAGCGCGAGGCGCCGCTGATCGTGGCGCACGCCGACGGCGTCGGGTACTGCGCCTCCGACGTGGCGGCGCTGATCGCCCACACCCGCGACGTGGCCGCGCTGCGCGACGACCAGCTCGCCCGCATCACGCCCGACGGGATCGAGGTCGTCGACCTCGACGGCAACCCCGCCGAGGCCCACGACTACACCGTGAACTGGGACCTCGCCGCCGCCGAGAAGGGCGGCTACGAGCACTTCATGCTCAAGGAGATCCACGAGCAGCCGCAGGCCGTCCTCGACACGCTGCGCGACCGCCTGACCACCCCCGACGGCGAGTCCGCGCCCCGGCTGCACCTCGACGAGCTGCGCGTCGACGAGCACGAGCTCGGCCGCGTCGACAAGGTCTTCATCGTGGCGTGCGGCACCTCGCTGTACGCGGGCATGGCCGGCAAGCTGGCCATCGAGCACTGGGCCGGCATCCCCGTCGAGGTCGAGGTCGCCAGCGAGTTCCGGTACCGCGACCCGATCCTCAACCCGCACACGCTGGTGATCGCGATCTCCCAGTCCGGCGAGACCACCGACACCATCGCCGCGGCCAGCCACGCCGCCGACCAGCGCGCCCCGGTGATCGCGCTCGTCAACGTGGTGGGCTCGACGCTGGCCCGGCAGGCCGACGGCGTCCTGTACACCCACGCCGGGCCCGAGGTCGCGGTCGCCTCCACCAAGGCGTTCACCACCCAGATCGTGGGCTGCCTGCTGCTCGGCCTGTACCTGGCCCAGTCGCGCAACGCCCTGTACGCCTCCGAGTGCTCCGACATCCTCGGGCGCCTCCAGCAGCTGCCCGCCGCCATCGAGCAGGTGCTCGAGCAGGACGGCGAGATCCGCGAGCTCGCCGAGCGCTACACGCAGGTCCCGTACGCGATGTTCATCGGGCGCCACGTGGGCCTGCCGATCGCCATGGAGGGGGCGCTCAAGCTCAAGGAGATCAGCTACCTGCACGCCGAGGCGTTCCCTGCGGGCGAGATGAAGCACGGCCCGATCGCGCTGATCGAGGAGGGCTCGCTGGTCGTGGCGATCGCCCCGGCCGGGCACGTGTTCTCGAAGATGGTCAGCAACATCCAGGAGGTCAAGGCCCGCGGTGCCGCCGTGCTCGCCATCGGGACGGAGGGCTCCACCGCCGACCTCAAGGAGCACGCCGACCACGTGCTGACGCTGCCCGAGGCCCCGCACGAGCTCGCGGCGCCGGTCCTGGCCGTGCTGCCGCTGCAGCTGTTCGCGTACCACATCGCCGTGGCGCTCGGTCAGGACGTCGACCAGCCCCGCAACCTCGCCAAGACCGTGACGGTCGAGTGACACGGCTGCTCGACGCATCGCAGGCCGGGGCGGGCGACGAGGCCGCCGTCGCGGCCGGTGACACCTGGGCCGCCCTGATGGCCCGCGCCGCCGGGCACCTGGCGCGGGGCGTCGTACGCGCTGCCGGCCGGCAGGCGGGCCTGCGAGTGGTGCTGGTGGTCGGCAAGGGCAACAACGGTGGGGACGGCTGGGCGGCCGCCCACCGGCTGCACGAGCTCGGCTGCGGGGTGACCGTGGCCTCCGTGGTCCCGACGGACGTCGAGATGTCCGCCGAGGCGACCGACCACCGCGACCGGTGGCTGGCGTCTGGCGGGCGCACCGTCGTGGGGCTCGACGCCGTCCGTGCGGCCGTCGACGACCCGGACGTGGACGTCCTCGTGGACTGCCTGCTCGGCACCGGGATCTCCGGCGCCCCGCGGGGCGAGGTCGGCGAGGCCTGCGCCGCCATCAACGACGCCCGCGACGAGCACGGGACGCTGGTGGTGGCCTGCGACGTGCCGTCGGGTGTGTCCTCGGACGACGGGACCGCCCCGGGCGACGCGGTCCGTGCCGACGCCACCGTGACCATGGGCGGGATGAAGCGCGGCCTGGTGCTGCACCCCGGCGCGGTCCACGCCGGCCGCGTGATGGTCGGCGACCTCGGGCCCCGCTACGCCCCGCCCGCCACCGACGACGCGGGCCGGACCTGGACCGCCATGGACGCGGCCGCCGGCGCCCCGTCCCTGCTCGACGCGGCCGCGGACAAGCGCGCTCGTGGCACCGTGCTGCTGGTCGGCGGGTCGGTCGGGGCGGCGGGTGCGGCGATCCTCATGACGCGCGGGGCGCTGTGGTCCGGGGCGGGGCTGACGACGCTGGCCACCCCCGCCCACGTCCAGCGCGTGATCGCCCCGGTGGTGCCGTCCGCGATGACGCTGCCGCTGCGCCACGCCCAGGAGCACGTGTCCGCCGACGCCGTCGACCAGCTCGACATGGCCGCCGAGGTCGACGCCGTGGCCGCCGGTCCGGGGCTGGGCCCGACCGACGGCACGCGCGCCGTGGTCGACCACCTGCGGGCCACGGCCGACCGGCTCGTCCTCGACGCCGACGCCATCAACGTGTACCGCGACGACCCCGAGGCCCTGCGCGAGCACCACGGGGCGCTGGTCCTGACGCCCGCACGAACGCGAGCTCGCCCGCATCGGCGGTGGCGAGGACGGCCCCGACGCCTGGGCCCGCCGGGTCGAACGCGTCCCCGAGCTCGCCGCCACCTACGACGCCGTGATCGTCGCCAAGGGCCCCGGCACCATCGTCGCCGACCCGTCCGGCCACTGCCGCGTGGTGCCCGTCGGCGGCGCCGAGCTCGGCACCGGCGGCACCGGCGACGTCCTCGCCGGCATGATCGCCGCGGCCGTCGCCCCGATCCCCGCCGACGACCCGCGCGCCCTCGGCGACGCCGTGGCCCGCGCCGTGCTGCTGCACGCCTTCACCGGGGCGTGGCTGACCGCGGGGCGCCCCGCCGCCACCACGTTGCTGCGGAGCTTCCGCGCACCGGTGAGCGAAACCTCCGCAGCAACGGGCTGGGGACGGCGACCACCGTCGGGTTCGGGCCCTCCTCGGCCCTGCCCGAGGCCCTGCCCGACGCCGCCCGCGTCCTGTCCGAGCTGGCCCGCCACGCCCCGAGCTGGCCGCTGTGAGCCTCCCACCCCTGCGTCCCACACGTCTCGAGGTCGACCTCGGGGCGATCCGCCACAACGTGCGGCGTGCTGGCCGAGGCCGCCGGGGACGCCGCCGTGTGTGCGGTGGTCAAGGCCGACGGGTACGGGCACGGGGCGGTCCCGGTGGCCCGCACGGCGCTGGAGGCCGGGGCCACCCACCTGGCCGTGGCGCTGGTCGAGGAGGGCGAGGAGCTGCGCGACGCCGGCATCGACGCCCCGATCCTGCTGCTCAGCGAACCGCCCGTGTCGGCGGCCTCGCGCCTGGTCGCGGCCGGCCTGACCCCGACCGTGTACACGCAGGCCATGGGCGGGGCGCTGGACGCGATCGCCCGGCACGAGGACGCCCCGGTCACGATCCACCTCGGCTTCGACACGGGCATGGGCCGGGTCGGGGCGCCGCCGGACCAGTGGGACGGCCTGCTCGCGGCCGTGGCCGAGTGGCACGTCGACGTCGAGGGCGTGTGGACCCACCTGGCCCGCGCCGACGAGCCCGACGCCGCCACCACCGGCGAGCAGCTGCAGCGCTTCGCGGACCTGCTGGGGCGGGTGCGTGAGGTGGGGCTCGGGCCGCGGCTGGTCCACGCCGCCAACTCGGCCGCCACGCTGCTGCACCCCGGCGCGGCGTTCGACCTCGTCCGCCCCGGCATCGCGGTGTACGGGCTGTCGCCCGCCCCGGACGTGACCGCGCAGGACCACGGGCTGCGCCAGGCCCTGCGCCTGGTGACCGAGGTCAGCTACGCCAAGCACGTCCCGGCGGGCACGCCGCTGTCCTACGGCCACACCTGGTCCACGCCGTCCGACGGCTGGGTCGCCACCATCCCCGCCGGCTACGCCGACGGGGTGCCGCGGCTGGTCAGCAACGAGGTCGACGTGCTCCTCGACGGCGTCCGGCGTCCGCTGGTCGGGCGGGTCACCATGGACCAGTCGATGGTGTGGTGCGGCGACCACCAGCCCGCGATCGGCGACGAGGTCGTGCTGCTCGGGGCGCAGGGCGACGGGTTCGTCTCCGTCGACGAGTGGGCCGCCGCCGTCGGCACCATCAGCTACGAGATCGCCTGCGGCATCAGCGTGCGGGTGCCCCGCACGTACCGCTGACACGGATCGGGTCGACCATGGCGCTGGGAGTGGACGGGCTCCGGGTCGGCGTCTGGACCTCACCGGCCGGCCCGTCCGGCTGCACGGTCGTGCTGCCGCCCGACGGCAGCGTCGGCGCCATCGCCGTCCGCGGCCAGGCGCCCGGCACCCGCGAGGCCGCGGCGCTCGGACCGCTGGGCAAGGTCGAGGTCGTCCACGGCATCGTGCTCGCGGGCGGGTCCGCCTTCGGGCTGGCCGCCGCCGACGGCGTGATGCGCTGGCTCGAGACCCACGGCATCGGCTACCCGGTGGCGACGGGCATCGTGCCCATCGTCGGCGGGGCGATCGTGCTGGACCAGGCCGCGACCGACCCGGCGGTGCGCCCCGACGCCGCCGCCGGCTGGGCCGCGTGCGAGGCCGCCACCGACGCCGAGCCCGCCGAGGGCTCGGTCGGGGCGGGGGCCGGCGTGACGGTCGCCAAGGTCGGCGGCATCGGGTTCGCGTGGCGGTCGGGCCAGGGCGTGGCGGTCCGCCGCGTGGGTGACCTCGTCGTCGGGGCGCTGGTGGTCAACAACGCCGTCGGCGAGGTCGTCGACGACGACGGCCGCGTGCTGGTCGGCGGTACCCGCGCGGGGGCCGAGCTGTCCCGCTTCCCCGCCGACCCGCTGGCGCTGCACCGCGGCCTGCCCGAGTCGCCCGCCCCGCCGCCCGAGGCCGGCGGCCCCACGGCCAACACCGTGATCGGGTGCGTGGTCACCAACGCCCGGCTGGACAAGCTCGCCGTGCACCGGGTGGCGGACCTCGCCCACGACGGCATCGCCCGCGCGGTGCGCCCCGCCCACACCTCGCTCGACGGGGACGCGCTGTTCGCCGTGGCCACGCAGCAGGTCGACGCGACCCTCGACCACGTCGCCCACCTCGCCACCGAGGCCGTCGCCGAGGCGGCCCGCCGCGGCCCGCTGCACGCCACGGCCGGCCACGGCCTGCCGGCCGTCGGGGCGTAGCCCAGGCGCGCCCCGCCCGCGCGCACCAGGCGCACATCCACGCTCAGGTGCTGACCGGTACCCTGCGGGGCGCTGCCGGGACCCTGGGGCCGGGGCCGACCCAGAGGCGTCCGCTGCGCGGCCACTCCAGGAGTCCACACGTGTCCAACACCGACGCTGCCCCCGCAACGCACGGTCTCGAGACCAACCCGTTCTCGCTGCGCCCCGCCGACGTGCGGTCGTGGCGCGAGCTCGAACGCACCGCCTCGGGCTGCACGCTCTGCCGCCTGTGCGAGGGGCGGACCAAGGTCGTGTTCGGCGACGGGGCGCAGGACGCCGACGTGGTCGTGATCGGGGACGCCCCGGGCCGCACCGAGGACCTGCTGGGCCGCCCGTTCGTGGGTGCTGCCGGCAACCTGCTGGACAACCTGCTGCTCGACGCGGGCTTCGACCGCGACAACGTCTACGTCACGACGGTGGTCAAGTGCCACCCGCGCGACGAGGCCCCCGACCAGGAGGTCGTGGACGCCTGCTCGCCGTACCTGGTCGAGCAGCTCGCCCACCTGCGCCCCAAGGTCATCATCACCCTGGGCCCGGTGGCCACCGGCCTGCTGCTGCGCCGCCCCGTGCCGCTGGACAAGGTGGCGGGGTTCCGGTTCGACGTCTTCGACGGCGTGACGCTGGTGCCCACCCACCACCCGGCCACCGTGATCAAGGGCAACCAGACCGTGGTGGCCAACATCCGTCGTGACCTCATGACGGCACGCGCGGTCCTCGACGGGCGGCTGTCCACCGGGGCCGAGGCGATGGCCGAGCTGCGCGCCCGCCGCGACGAGGGCGAGGTCCCCGAGGACGCGCCCGCGTGACCGGCTCGGTCGGGCTGACGCTGGCCACCCCCGACGCCGACGCCACCCGCACGGTCGGCGCCGCCATCGCGGCGCACCTGCGGGCGGGGGACGCGGTCTCGCTCGCGGGCGAGCTCGGGGCGGGCAAGACCTGCCTCGTGCAGGGCGTGGCCCGGGCGCTGGGCATCGAGGCGCGGGTGACCTCGCCCACCTTCGTGCTGGTCAAGTCCTACCCGGGGCGGCTGCCCCTGGTCCACGTCGACGTCTACCGCCTCGACCAGCTGCAGGACGTCCTCGACCTCGGCGACGAGGTCCTGGCCCCCGACGCCGTGACCTTCATCGAGTGGGGTGACGCGGTCGCCGCGGTGCTCCCCGACGACCGGCTCGACGTCGAGCTGGTGCTGGCCGACCCCGACGACCTCGACTCCACCCGACGGATCGTGCACCTGACCCCGCGGGGCTCGTGGGAGGGCCGCCTGGCCGACCTGCGGGACGACCTCGGCGGCCTGGTCGTCGACGACCCCACCGACCCCGCAGGGAGCTGACGTGCTGCTGCTGGCGATCGAGACCTCGACGGCCCGCTCCTCGGTGGCGCTGGTGGCCCACGACGGCGTCGTGGCCAGCGCCGGCCTCGGCGTGCCCGCCCGGCACGGCGAGTTCGTCGCTCCCGCGATCGACTTCTGCCTGCGCCAGGCCGGCCAGGGCGTGCGTGACGTCACGGGCGTGGCGGTCGGGCTCGGCCCCGGCCTGTACACGGGCCTGCGGGTGGGCATCGCCACGGCCCAGGCCTTCGCCATGGCCCGGTCGCTGCCGATGGTCGGCCTGTCCGGCCTCGACGTGCTCGCCTTCCAGGCCCGCCACGTGTCCCGCCCCGTCATCGCGACGCTCGACGCGCGGCGCGGCGAGGTGTTCTGGGCGCTGTACCGCCCCGCCCCGGGCGGCGTGCAGCGCGAGGGCGACCTGCGGGTCAGCCGGCCCGACGAGCTGTCGGCCGAGCTGCAGTCCCTCGGCGAGGAGTGCCTCGTGATCGGGGAGGGGGCCGTGCGCTACCGCAGCGAGCTCGCCGACCTCCACCACGTCGAGGTCGCCGTCGACGGCCGCGGTCAGCCCGACGCGGCCGACCTCGGCACGTTGGCCGCGCCCCGCTTCGAACGCGAGGAGACCGTCCGCCCCGGCACGCTGCAGCCGCTGTACCTGCGCCAGGCCGACGCGAAGATCGGCTGGCAGCAGCGCGGCCGGCTGCACGGTGGCGAGGCATGACCGCCATGCCCGATGCCGGCCCCGCCGTGCAGGTGCGTGCCTTCCGCGACGACGACGCGCCGATGGCCGCCGCCCTGTCGTTCGAGGTGTTCTCGCGTCCGTGGTCGGCCGAGCAGTTCGTCCGCGAGATCGCCGGCGACGACCGCGACTACCTCGTGGCCGAGCTCGACGGCGAGGTCGTCGGCTTCGCCGGGGCGTGGGACGCACCCGACATCACCCACGTCATGACGGTGGCGGTCGTGGCGCACGCCCGCCGCCGCGGCGTGGCCCGACGCCTGGTGACCGAGCTGATCGAGCGGTCCCGGGCCCGGGGCGCCACCTCCTGGACCCTCGAGGTCCGCGAGGACGAACCCGGCGCCCGCGCCCTGTACGAGCAGCTCGGCTTCGTCGAGGTCGGCCGCCGACGCGACTACTACGTCGACCCCGGAACGGGCCCCGGCACCGACCCGGCCGCGGGGCGCGGCCGCCTCGTCGACGCCGTGCTCATGACCCGCACGACGGCCTGAAGGACCCTCCCCATGCTCGTGCTCGGCATCGAGACCTCCTGCGACGAGACCGCCGTCGGCGTGGTCGAGGACCGCTTCACGGTCCGGTCCAACGTGATCGCCTCGCAGGTCGAGCTGCACGCCCCCTACGGCGGCGTGGTGCCCGAGGTGGCGGCGCGCGCCCACCTCGAGCTGCTGCAGCCCACCATCGAACGGTCGCTGGTCGAGGCCGGCTGCCGGCTGTCCGACATCGACGCGATCGCCGTGACCTCCGGACCGGGGCTGGTCGGGGCGCTGCTGGTCGGCGTCGCCGGCGCCAAGGGCCTGGCGCTGGCCAACGACCTGCCGCTGCTCGGGGTCAACCACCTGCGCGCCCACGTCGAGGCGGCCCAGCTCGAGTACGGCGAGCTCGAGCCCCCGGTCCTCGCGCTGGTCGTGTCCGGCGGGCACACCAGCCTCGTGGTCATGGAGGAGCCCACCGCGGACGGGCAGCTGCCCGGCTTCCGGCAGCTCGGCGCCACGATCGACGACGCGGCCGGCGAGGCGTTCGACAAGATCGCCCGGTTCCTCGGCCTCGGCTTCCCCGGCGGTCCCGAGATCGACAGGATCGCCCGACAGGGCAACCCGAAGGCCTTCCACTTCCCGCGTGCGCTGATGCGGGACGGCGGCTACGACTTCTCGCTGTCGGGGCTGAAGACCGCGGTCATCCGCCAGCTGCGCAAGATGGAGGCGGCCGGCGAGGAGCCCGACATCGCCGACGTCGCGGCGTCCTTCCAGGAGGCCATCGTCGACGTGCAGCTGTCCAAGTCCCTGGCGGCGGCCGCCGACGAGGGGGTCGGCTCGGTCGTGATCGCTGGGGGCGTCGCCGCCAACTCGCGGCTGCGCGAGCGCATGGCCGCCGAGTGCGAGCAGGCCGGGCTGCGGCTGCTGGCCCCCCACATCCGGCTGTGCACGGACAACGGGGCGATGGTGGCGGCCAGCGGGGCGAACCTGCTCGCGGCCGGCATGCACGCCGAGCTGGACCTCGCCGCCGACCCGAACCTGCCGCTGGACGCCCACGCCACGCCCGGGGCCGGGGTCGCGGGGCGGTGAGGTCGCTGCGCTGGCGGCGCCCCGCCCCTGGTGAGCTCGCCACCTGCCAACAGCGGCTGGCGACCTGGCCGTGCGAGGTCGGGGGCGCCGTCCGGCACATGTTCGCGCTGTCGTGCCTCGACGCGCGGGGCACCGACATCGTGCGCGTCGCCGGTGACGGCGCCACCCACTGGGCGCTGGCGGTCGTGCACCCGGGGCGCGTGCTGGTGCCCTGCGGCGACCCCGAGGTGATCGCCGAGGCGGGCACCCCGACCCGCCGGTGGCGCCTGCTGGTCGGGGACGTCGGGGCGGCCGCGCCGATCACCGACGGCGGGGCGGCGCCCACCGACGCGCTGGTCCACCACCAACGGTTCTTCACCGTCGACCCCGAGCGCGTCCCCGACGAGGTCGACCTGCCCGACCCGGGGCTGCGGCCCGCCGAGCCGGCCGACGTCGACACGCTGGCGCAGCTCGCGGTGCAGCTGCACGTCGACGACCAGTTCGGCCCCGACCCCGGACGCTCGGGCCTGCGCGGCTACCGCGACCGCATGGAACGCTCCGTCCAGCAGGGGCTGGTGTGGGTCGTCGGCCCCGTCGGCTCCCCGGTCTGCAAGGTGGAACGGTCGGTCTCGTCGGTGCGCTGGGGCGTCCAGCTCGCCGGCATCGTCGTGGACCCGGCCCGCCGCGGCACCGGCATCGGGCGGGGCGCCGTCGCCGCCGCCGTCCGCGCGGCCATCAAGGAGGGCGGCGAGTCCCGCCCGATCTCCCTGCACGTCCGCGCCGCCAACACCGCCGCCCACCGCGCCTACACCGCCGCCGGCTTCGTGGACCGCGAAGAATGGAGACTGGCGGTGAGGCCCTAGCCGAACCGGCAGACCTTGAAGATGTTGGCATGGGCGGAGCGCAGCGACGCAGCTGCCAAGTGGCGGCTGGCGGTGAGGCCCTAGCGGAGAAGCGCCCTGTGCGCCCTGCGTTCGAGCAGTGTGCGCGGCGGGCACGTGCAGGGACCGCATCTGCGAGTGGCGAAACTGCACACGGCGATGCTGACGCGCCTCAAGGAGGCAGGCGAATGTCCGACACGGGGACCGGTCCGGTGGGCGAACGCCTGCGCGACCTGCGGCGAACACGCGGGTGGACCCTGCGTGACGTCGAGGAACGCTCGGAGGGCCGGTTCACGGTGGGCAGCCTCGGGGCGTACGAGCGTGGGACCCGGATGATCACCGCCGAGCGGCTGGTGGCGCTGTGCCTGGTCTACGACGTCGACCCCGATTCGCTCTTCGACGGCGTCGAGGACCAGCCCGCGGTGTCCGTCGTCATCGACCTGACCCGGGTCGAGGTCTCCGACGAGGTGGACCTGGCGCGGCTGTGCGACCGGGTCCGGCGCATGCGACGTGGCCAGGTGGGCAACCAGATCGAGCTGCGCGAGAGCGACCTGGAGCGGCTGGCGGCCCTGCGGGGCGTGTCCTTCGACACGCTCGTGTGGCAGTTGCGCGAGTCCGGCCTGGCCGTCGAGGCCGAGGTGCGAACCCCCTGAGCGCCGGCTCAGTCGCGCTCGGCGGTCGAGGCGAGGTCGGTCGCGACCAGCCGTTGGACGAGGGCCGGCACGGTGAGGTCGAGCACCGCGGCGAGGAACTCGACGTCGTCGGCACGCAGGCGCACGGTGTCGCCCGCCCCGTCGTGGCGTGTCGCCACGGTGCGTTGCACCAGGGTCTTGAGCGGGTCCCAGTACGGGGCGGCGTCGGCGAGCGGGCCGCGGTGGACGACGATGACGGGCTGGCCGTCGGGAAGGCTGCGCGGATTGAGCAGCTCTCCCACCGGGACGCCGTAGTGGTCGGCCAGCCACATCAGCGACGCGAGGCCGATCCGCCGTTCACCCCGCTCCCAGGCGCTGAGCGTGGCGACCTGGAAGCTGCCCTCGGACGCCGCGGCCACCTCGCGCAGGGCCAGGCCGCGTTCCTCGCGTGCCGTCCGCAGTCGCGAGCCGATGACCTCCGACGGCACGGCATCGCCGGGCGGCTCGGGGGAGACGGCCATGTCGGGGATCCAGACGAGTCGGCGCAGACGGAGCGTGGGGGGAGGTTCGTCGCCGAACGCCCCGTCCGCTGCTGGAGCGCCGACGAAGACCCGCGATTCCTCCTGTACGCGCGGTCCGCGCTCGATCGTGCGCCGCTACGTGGTTGCCTGGCACGCGACGTGAGCAGGCGCCGCGCACCCGCCGTGGTCAGCGAGGCTCCCGAGGCCTACGGGTCAGCGGGCCGACGGGTCAGCGGGCCTGCGGGTCAGCGGACCAGGGCCTCGGCGCCGTCGAGCTCGCCGACGAGCTGGGCGGGGTCCATGCCGAAGGCCAGCGAGATGGCGTGCAGGTCCTCGCGGCGGATCGTGAGCACGCGACCGTTGTAGTCGCCCCGCTCGATCTGGATGCGGCGGGCGTACCGGGCCATCGCGGTCAGCGCCGGGTCGCCGTCCTCCTCGGGAAGCCGGGTGAGGTCCAGGCACACCCGCGGCAGCGAGTCGGGGTCGACCGGCGTCGCGGCGTCGGCCTCGTCCGAGGGGATCAGGTCGTGCAGCGGCACGTTGTAGAACTCGGCGAGACGCGCGAGCTTGGCCACGGAGATGGCGCGGTCGCCCCGCTCGTAGGACCCGACCACGACGGCCTTCCACGTGCCGGCGGAGCGCTCCTCGACGTCGTGGAGGGTGAGCCCCTGCTGGCGGCGGATGGAGCGCAGCCGGGCTCCGAGACGTTCCTGGTGGTCGGTCATGGCTGGTCCTGAACGGTTGCCCCGGGGGCCGGTCGGCGAGGGCGATCACGGCCCGGCCGGGGTCGTGTGTGTCGGTACGCCCCGGTCATACGCAGCGTACGCCTGTCGTGACCGTGGGGCACAGGCCTTCTGTCCGGGGATCTCCTCCTGCGCGTCTACTGCGCGTCAGTGTTCGATCACGTCGCGTGAGGGCGTGGCAGGGACCCTGCGCGGGGTCGACGCAACCTCGGGACGGTGGCCTTGCACTCGCCCCCGGGGAGCGCTAATTTCGTTGGCACTCGGAGCAAGGGAGTGCGAACCGGCCCGTCCTCACGCGGCCCTCTCGTTCGCTCGCTCCGACCCCGCACATCATCCATCGTGCCCTGCCCGCTCCCGGGCGGGGCGCACCGAACACCTCACAGCCCAGGAGGTCCACGTTGGCCGCCACGAAGGTCAAGATCCGTCCGCTCGAGGACCGGGTCGTCGTCACCATCAACGAAGCCGAGCAGACCACCTCCTCCGGCCTCGTCATCCCCGACACGGCCAAGGAGAAGCCGCAGCAGGGCACCGTCGTCGCGGTGGGCCCCGGCAAGCGCTCCGAGCAGACCGGTGACCCCATCGAGCTCGACGTGTCCGAGGGCGACACCGTCCTGTTCTCCAAGTACGGCGGCACCGAGGTCAAGCTCGAGGGCGAGGAGTACCTGATCCTCTCCGCCCGCGACATCCTCGCCATCGTCGGCTGACGCGAAGCGTCAGCTTGCAGTTTCGCCCCAGGGGCGAAACTGCCGGCTGATGCGCCCGCACCGACCACCACATCCCAAACTTTCAAGGAGATACACACATGGCGAAGATCCTCAGTTTCTCCGAGGACGCGCGCAAGCGGCTCGAGAAGGGTGTCAACACCCTCGCCGACGCCGTCAAGGTCACGCTCGGCCCCAAGGGCCGCAACGTGGTCATCGACAAGAAGTGGGGCGCACCCACCATCACGAAGGACGGCGTGACCGTCGCTCGTGAGATCGAGCTCGAGGACGCCTACGAGAACATGGGCGCCCAGCTGGCCAAGGAGGTCGCCACCAAGACCAACGACGTCGCGGGTGACGGCACCACCACCGCGACCGTCCTGGCCCAGGCGATCGTCAAGGAAGGCCTGCGCAACGTGGCCGCCGGCGCCTCGCCGATGGCCCTGAAGCGCGGCATCGACAAGGCCGTCGAGCGCGTGGTCGAGGAGATCTCGAACCAGGCCCGCGAGATCGAGACCCAGGACGAGATCGCCCAGATCGCCGGCATCTCGGCCAACAACGACCCGGTCGTCGGCTCGGTCATCGCGGACGCGATGGACAAGGTCGGCAAGGACGGCGTCATCACCGTCGAGGAGTCCCAGACCTTCGGCATGGAGCTCGACTTCGTCGAGGGCATGCAGTTCGACAAGGGCTTCCTGTCGCCGTACATGGTCACCGACACCGAGCGCATGGAGGCGGTCTTCGAGGACCCCTTCATCCTGATCGTCAACTCCAAGATCGGCTCGGTCCAGGACCTGCTGCCGGTCCTCGAGAAGGTCATGCAGGCCGGGCGTCCGCTGGTCGTCATCGCCGAGGACCTCGAGGGCGAGGCCCTGGCCACGCTGGTCGTGAACAAGATCCGCGGCACCTTCCAGTCGGCCGCCGTCAAGGCGCCGGGCTTCGGTGAGCGCCGCAAGGCCATGCTGCAGGACATCGCGATCCTGTCCGGTGGCCAGGTCATCAGCGAGGAGGTCGGGCTCAAGCTCGACAGCGCCACGCTGGACCTGCTCGGCCGTGCCCGCAAGGTCGTCATCACCAAGGACAACACCACGATCGTCGAGGGTGCTGGGTCCGATGACGACATCAAGGGCCGCATCTCGCAGATCAAGGCCGAGATCGAGAACACCGACTCGGACTGGGACCGCGAGAAGCTCCAGGAGCGTCTGGCCAAGCTGTCCGGCGGCGTCGCCGTCGTGAAGGTCGGTGCGGCCACCGAGACCGAGCTCAAGGAGGTCAAGCACCGGATCGAGGACGCCCTGTCCGCGACCCGTGCGGCCGTCGAGGAGGGCATCGTCGCCGGCGGTGGCACCGCGCTGCTGCAGGCCGAGGCCGGCCTCGACAAGCTCGACCTGACCGGTGACGAGGCCACGGGCGCCAACATCGTCCGCAAGGCCCTGTCGTCCCCGCTGTACTGGATCGCGTCGAACGCGGGCCTCGAGGGCTCCGTCGTCGTCGAGAAGGTCCGCGGCATGGAGCCGGGCCAGGGCCTCAACGCCCTGACCGGCGAGTACCAGGACCTCGTGGCCGCGGGCATCATCGACCCGGCCAAGGTCACCCGGTCGGCCCTGCAGAACGCCGCGTCCATCGCGGGCCTGCTCCTGACCACCGAGGCGCTGGTCGCCGACAAGCCGGAGCCCGAGGGCGCCGGTGGCGGCGGTCACGACCACGGCATGGGCGACATGGGCGGCATGATGTAAGCCGCTCCACCCACGCACCACGGCCGAGGCCCCCGCGAGTTCGCGGGGGCCTCGCCGCGTCGCGGGGGCCTCGCCCCGTCGCGGGGCGGGGCGGTGGCCGGGCGCGGGGCGGGGCGGTGGTGCGGGGCGCCCCGGCCCCCAGGCCCGGCGCCCCGCCCCCCGGCCGAGCGAAGTGGGCACCGTGGCCCCCCGGATCGCGGGGGTTGCGGTGCCCAGAACCCCGGCCGCGTGAGGTGGGCACGCCAGCCCCCTGGATCGCGGGGGTTGCGGTGCCCAGAACGGCTCTCCACAGGTTGGGATCCGAGGGGTCGGGGTGCGGGGCGGGGCGGGCACGCTGGGGCCATGGATGCCTGGGGAAAGCTGTTCCTGATCGCCGCGGGGCGCTTCGGCGTCGTGGCGCTCGCCGACGCGGACGTCGTCGGACTGCGTCGGGACACCGTGATGGCGCGGGCAGCTCGTGAGGGATGGGTGCGCCTGCACCCCGGCGTCTACCTGCTGCCCGGGGCGCGGGACGATGCACGGGCGCGCCTGGCCGCCGCGTGCCTCGCGGTGGACGGGTACGCGGCGCGAAAGTCCGCGTTGTGGCTGCACGGCGTGATCGACATCGCGCCGGTGCGCCCCGAGCTCGTGGTGACCCACCGGCGGCGGGGCGTGGTGGGGCGCGAGGTGGACCAGCACCGCAGCCGGCGCCTGCCCGACGCGCACCTCACAGAGGTCGACGGCATCCCGACGACGACAGGGGAGCGGGCGGTCCTCGACCTCGCGGCCGGCGGCGAGCACCCGCGCCGGCTCACGTCCCTGGTCCTCGACGGCGAACGCCGAAAGGCGCTGGCACGTGCACGGCTGGCGGAGGTGCGGGAGGGCTTCGGGCGTGGGTTCCCCGGCCTGGCGACGATCGACCGAGTGCTCGAGGACCTCGGGGCGCTGCGATCCGATTCCGGATGGGAGCACGAGGTCCGCCGGGACCTGACACGGCTCGGCTACCCGGTCCACCCCGAGCCCTTCCCGTACCGGTGCGAGGACGGGGTGGTCGTGCACCTCGACGTGGCCTTCCCCGACCACTGGGTGTACGGGGAGTGTGACGGTCGCGCCTTCCACACGGGCCCCGACGACTTCGAGACCGATCGGGTCCGCTGGACCCAGGTCGTGCGCCACTGGCACCCCGTCTGGATCACCTGGTCGCGCTGGACGTACGAGCGGCCCACGGTCCTCGCAGACATCGAGCGCGCGCTCGAGCTCGCCGACACCTCGGCCGCCCCGGCTCGCCCCGCCGCCTGACACCGCCCGCGCCCGTGCCCGTGCCCCGCTACTCGCCCCGGCCGCGGAAGTGGGCACCTCGGCCCAGCTGGAACCCGCCTCACGGTGCCCAGAAGGAGCCGGGCCGCGCCGCCGGGCGAACTGGGCACCGCACCCCCGCTGGCAGCGGAGGTGCCGTGCCCACCTTGCGCCGGGGGACGGTCGTGAGGGCGTGGCCGCGGGGCGCCGTAGGCTGGTGGGGTGGACGTAGGGACCGCGCCGCGAGCTGGAGGGGCGACCGCCGGGGCGGACGCCGGCCTCGCCCATCGCCGAGATCGCCGTTACCCGCTCGCGGTGCTCGGCGTGATGGTCCTCGGGGCGCTGGCCTACCTGCCCACCCTGACCACGGGGACCCTGCTGGTCGACGAACCCATCTACCTCCGGGCGGGACGGGCGCTGCTGGAGGGGGACAGCAGCCTCAACCGCGAGCACCCACCGCTGGCCAAGCTGCTGTTCGGCCTTGCGGACCGGGTCGTCGGGGACCCGGTGCTCGGCGGGCGCCTCGTCGCGGTCCTGGCGGGGTTCGCCATCGCCGGCGGCCGTGTTCGTGCTCGTGCGGCAGCGTCGCGGGGCGGTGGTGGGGGCTCGTCGGCGCGGCACTCTGGCTGGTCCTGCCCCATGCCCTGCGGTCGGAGGAACTGGCCTTCGGCGGGTTCGATCGCATCGACCGGTACGCGATCCTCGACCCCGTCGCGACGGCGCTGGCGATGTGGGCGGTCGTCGTCGCCCTGACCTGGCATCGTGACGACCGCTGGCGGTGGGGCCTGCTCGGCTGGTGCGCTGGTCGGCCTTGCCGCCGGGGCCAAGCTGTCCGGAGCCGCTGGTGCTGCCAGTCGGTGGCGGTGGTGCCGTGGCTGCGAGCACCCCGAACCTGGTCATGGCGGACCCCGACGGCGTCGACTCGTGGTGGGAATCCTGTCGGCACTCGTGGCCTTTGCGCTGACCTACGCGCCCCTCGGCGGGGCCGCCCCCGAGGCCGTGCGGTTCATGGTCGACTTCCAGGGAGGACACGCCGCGAACGGTCATGCCGTCGTCGTCGCCGGGGCGGGCCTACGCGTTCGGCGCCGTGGTGGGCGCAGGCCTGGTACGCGTGGCGTGACGAGGGCCTCGGCGATGACCGCTGGCGTCGTGGGTCGGCGGCCGACGATGCGGTCTCGCGGCTGGCCCCGGGCTCGGCCGTCGCGGCGCACGCTCGTCGGGCTCGCGCTCGTGCGTCCCGGTCGTGGGCTTCGCCCTCTCGCCGGTGCTGTTGCCGCACTACCGCCTGCTCTGGCTGCCGGTCCTCGTCGTCGCTGGCAACGTTCTGGGACTGGCCGCGACTGGTCCGCGCGCGGTGGACGCCGCTGGAGCCGTCGCGGCTGGTGATCGTGGCCGCCCTGGTGCTCGCGCCGACCGGCGTCCGGTCGGTCGCCTTCGTGGTGACGCGTGAGCCGGCCGACTACCCGGTCGCCGCCCAGCTCGTCGTCGACGCCGCTGGCGCGGACGCCGCCGTGCTCGTCAGGGGCTTCCCGGTGCTGCTGACCGCCTACGCCGACGACCTCGATGGTGGTCGACCGCCTCGCGCGAGGCCGACGCGGTCGTGTTCGACCCCAAGATGACCGACCTGCGACCCGCAACCGGCCCTGCGGGAGCGACTCGAGGACCGGACCTGGCGGTACGTGCCGCGTCGACCGCCTCGACGTGTGGCTGCGCCGATGAGCCTTCCCGCCCCGTCGCCGGACGACCTCGCGCGGTTGCTGCCGCCGGAGGTCGACCTGGCCCGGCCGGCACGGCACGCCTCGGCCCGCCCCGTCTGGCTGGGGATGGTGTGGTCGCGGCTGGGGCGGGGCGACCTCGCCTGGCAGTTCTGGGATCGGGTGAAGGCGCGGGGGGTGCAGCCGTGGCTCGCCGCCGAACGCGGTCGCGTGCTGCGCGAGCTCGGCCTGCACGAGGAGGCCGAGCGGCTCGAGTGGCCGGCGCTTGCCGCGGCCGAGGACCCGGTCGACCGGGCGATGCTGCGCGTCTCGTTGGTGGCGGACGCGGTGGGGCGGGGCGACGTCGACGGGGCGGTCCGGCGTCTCGATGCGGCGCGCGAGGCCGTCGCCGACCTGGCCGACTCGCCCCGCGCCGCACGTCAGCGGCTGCGGCTCACGTGGGTGTCGGTGGAGGTGGCGTGGGTGACCGGGACCGAGCCGTCCGCCGTCGGGCTGCCGCACCTCACGGCCGGAGGGCACCGTCGCGCTGCCGGCCGACCTCGCACACGGGTCCAGCTTCCACCGCGCCAAGGCCCTGCTGTTCGGCGGGCTGGTGGCCCACGACCTGCGCCTGCTCGACCTCGCCGCGGCCGAGGCGCCCCCGGTGCTGGCCTGGGCGGTGCAGCTCGCGCGGGCCGACCACGGGGCGCCCGACGGCCTCGACCGGGCGCGACGGCACTGGGCCGCGATCGTCCCGCCCCCGCCCCATGCCGCCGCGGTCCGCGCGACGCCGACGGCGCAGCGACTCACCGCCCCGTGACCACGCCCCGCCCCCGGCGTCGCCGCGTGACCAGCCACGCCGCCGCTGCGGCCACGACGAGCAGCACGACGACCAGGGTCACCAGCGCGATCGGCGGCCACCACCAGACGGTGCGGCTGGCGCGGGTCGGGGTCTCGACCGCCGACGGCGACGTCGACCGTGACCCGCCCCGCCACCGCCCCGTCGAGCGCCACCTCCAGGTCACGGCCACCGGCCGGCACGTAGACCCCGTCGACCTGCGCGTCGGCGTGCACGATCCCGGGCCAGGCGGTGGCGCGCAGGGCCACGTCCACCAGCGTCGGCCCGTCGGCGTCGAGGTGCACGGTGAAGGTCCCGTCGGCGGCGCTCGCGGCCGTCACCGACGGGGTGACCGCCCCGCCACCGCCGACCAGGGCGATCCCGGACAGCGTGGTGGGGGGCTCGGCGTCGACGGTGGTGGCGACCAGGGCCAGCGCACGGGGCGCGGTCTCGGCCGGCAGGGCGAGGGGGATCCGCGCGGCCTCGCCGGGGGCCAGCGTCACCTCGTCCGCGCCCAGGGGCAGGTCGGCGACCTCGCCGATGTCCGCCCCGTCCCCGTCGGCGGTCACGTCGTGGACCTCCAGGGCGAAGGTCAGCGTCCCGTCCCCGCCGTTGGCCAGCACCCAGGTGGCCTGCCTGCCGTCCACGGCCTGCGTGGCGGGGGACAGGCGCACCTGCCCGTCCTGCGGGGCCCCTTCCACCACCAGCGGGGGCAGCGGGAGCGCATCCGCTCGGCCCACCGCGGCCGGGCCCAGCAGCCCCGTCGCCAGCAGGACCAACCCCAGCAGCGCCCCGCCGCGACGCAGTCCCGACGTCCCGACGGCCGGGGCACGCGGGGCGAGGCTGCGGCACGCGGGACCGTGAGGCGGCCTTTCCATGGTCGGCGGCGGCAAGGCTACGGCGGGGCCCCGCGTAGGCTCGCACGCCATGTCCGCCCCGTCCCGCCGTCGCCCCGTTCCGATCGTGGCCCTCGCCACGGTCCTGTCGGTGCTGCTCGGCGCCTGCACCTCCGGCGATCCGTCCGCCGGCCCGTCGACGGAGGCGGGACGCATCGAGGCCGTGCGGAGCGCCCGCGAGCTCGTCGTCGAACCCGCCCAGGCCCTCGGGACCGCCGCCGCCGAGGTCGCGGCCCGGCTCGACACGCTGGTGCAGGACCCCGCGGAGCCCGCCGTGGCAGCGGTGCGGGCAGCCGACGAGGACCTGGTCGCCGCCCGCACGGCGGTGGGCGACCTCGAGCTCGACACCCAGACCTCGGACGTGCAGGCGGCCGCGGGCGCGCTGGAGGACGCCTCGGCCGGCGCCGATCAGCTCGACCGGGCCGCCGAGGAGGTCGCCGCGGCCGCCGACGAGGCGATCGCCGTGGCCGAGGCGCTCGACGAGATCGTCACGGCCTGGGACGAACCCGGGTCGCGCTCGCAGCTGCTGGCCCGGTTCGACGAGCTGGCGGCCCAGGCCGACGGGCTGACCGGACGCGCCCCGTCCCAGGCCTGCCCGGGCCCGGTCGAGGAGGCCGTGGACGCCGCCGAGTTCGTCGCCGAGACCACCCGCGAGCTGCGCGAGCTCGTGGCGCAGTACGACGGGAACGCGTTCGACGATCGCCGCGAGGAGCTGCACGACGCCCCGTACGGGACGACCGACGCCGGCGACCCGCGCGCCCCGGGGACGGCCATCGACACCGAGGCCTGCCCGGCCGTCGAGGAGGCCCGGTCCGCCGCCGGCGACGTGGCCGCCGCCCTGCGCGAGCTCCAGCAGGCCCTCAACCCGTCCGACCTCGAGTCCTGACGCGACCGGACGGGTGGCCCGACCGCTCGGACAGCGGGGGTTCCCGGGGCTCGAGCAGGGTCGTCGATAGCCTCGCGCCGATGGACACGTCGACCGATTCCTCCCCCTCCACCGCACGGCTGCCCGACTGGCTCGCCGAGGCCCTGGACGTGCTGGCCGCACGGCGCCGCATCGTGGTCGCCACCGCCGTGGGCATCGTCCTGCTCGGCGGCATCGTCGCGGTGCTGGCGCCGTCGATCCTGCCGGCCCGCGCCATCGTCGGGGCGGCCGTGGGCATCGCGGCCGCGCTGCTGGCCACGGCCGTGGCCCTGGCCATGGACGCCTCGGACCTCGTCGTGCGCGGGTCCCGGCACGTGCGTGCGGCCGGTGGCAGCATCGACGTCCGGGTCGGTCGCCAGCACGACGACGTGGGCCCGCTGCTCGCTGCCGTCGCCCGCCACGCGACCGACCGCCGGGTGCGGGTGGCCCTCGCCCCCGCGTCGCGTTCGGCCGGCGTCCCCGGCGTGCGTGCGGCCGCCCTGGCCGAGGCCCTGGCGCGCACCGGCCGCAAGGTGCTGCTGACCGACCTCACGCGCGGCGGCACGCCGGCAGCCGGTCTGTCCGACGTCATCGCCGGGACGCGCACGCTTGCCGAGGTCGTCCGGTTCGAGCACGAGCTCTACCTCGCCCGGCTCGCGGTGGGCTCCGACCCCGACGCGGCCCTGCGCGGGTTCCCGGCGTGGGTCGAGTCCCTGCCCTCCGACCTCGAGGTGCTGGTCGCGGCCCTGCCGCCGCTGGCCGACACCGGCGTGCTGCCCGCCGCCGGGGCGCTGGACCTCACGCTCGTGCTCGTCGAGGTCGACCGCACCGAACGGGTCGACCTCATCGCCAGCCTCGACGCCGTCGACGCCTCCGGTGTCACCAGCGAGCTCGTGCTCGTCGACCCGGCCCGGTCCGCCGCCCCGGCCGCGGCCACCGCGGACGAGCACGCCGAGGAGCCCGACGCCGAGCACGAGCCCGAAGCCGACAACGAGCCTGAGGTCGACTACGAGCCCGAGGCCGTCGAGGAGCACGAGCCGGCCGACGAGCCCCTCATGGCCGAGACGTTGCGGGGCGCCGACGAGCCCGTCGTCGACGACGAAGCCGCCGCGCCCGCCGAGGACCTCGCCGACGCCGACGAGGACCTTCCCGACGCCGTCCCGCCCTACGAGTACGAGGTGGCGGACGAGCCGGCCGCCCCCGAGGCCCAGACCGAGGCCCAGACCGAGGTCCCCGGGGACGACGAGCCCGTCTACGGGGCGCCGGTGGCCGACGAGCCCGCGCCGCCGAGCGGTCGCCGAGCCCGCCCTCGACGAACCGCCCGCCGACGAACCGCCTGCTGACGAGCCGTCTGCTGACGAGCCGTCGTCCGACGACGAGCCGGACGACGCCGACGCGACGGCCGAGATCGCCCCGTTCCTCGAGGACCTCGACGGGTTCGCCGCGCGCGACGGGCGCGCCACCGGCCCCGACCGAGCCCGGCCCCACCCCGACCCCCGTGGCGCCCGAGCGCGAGCCCGAGCCGGAGCCGACCCCCGAGCCGGAGCCGACCCCCGACCCGGTGTCGACCTCCGAGCCCGTCGCCACGCCCGTGTGGGACCCGACGCCGGCTGCCGCATCCGCCACCGACACCGAGGACGAACCGGAGGTGACCCCCGCCCCGGCCCCCGCGCCCGAACCCGAGCCCGAGCCCGTGACCACCCCCGCGCCGCCCGCCGCCCCGTCGCCCGACGTCCCGGGGCTGCTCGACCCGGCCGCCCTCGAGGTGGCCCGGACCAGCGCCGCCCTGCACCAGCTCGCCCAGCAGCTCTGGGACCGGGACGACGCGTGACCTCCCGCCTCCTGGCGGTCGCGGTGGCCGCCCTGCTCCTGCTGCTGCCCGCGTGCTCGTCCGAGGTCGGTCCCGGTGGGACGTTGCAGTGGCGCGAGCTGACGGTCAACCTGCCCGCGGACTGGGTCGAGCTCGACCGCACCGACACCAGCCTGTCCGTGGGCGACGGCATGGGCTCGACCACGCCGGGCGAACGGGGCGACCTGTACGTGTTCACCCAGTTCACCGTCGAGCCGGACACGACCGCGGACGACTGGCGCCAGTTCGTCGAGGAGCAGGACGCCACCCTCGAGCGCGACACCACGACCACCGTCGGGTCGCTGCCCGCGACGGTGATCCAGTACTCCTTCACGACCAACGGCATCCCGACGCGCGAGCGGATCGTGATCGTCCCGTCCCGCGACCTGGTCCTGCTGCAGCAGCCGGTTCCCATGCAGGGCGACACCGAGGCGCCGGACTGGTTCGACGAGCACCTCGACGAGTTCGACGCCCTGCTCGACGGGATCAGCTTCGGAGCCCCCGAGGACTACCTGGACCGCTGACCCACCTGGTCCCCTCGGGGCCCCGAGGACTACCTGGACCGCTGAGGCCGTACCCGCTGGCGGTACGGTGCGCGGGTCCCTGAGGAGGGCCGAACCACCATGAAGACTGCCGTCATCGGCGTGGGCCACGTGGGCCTGGTCACCGCGGCGTGCCTGGCGCGCTGGGGCCACGACGTCGTCGGGATGGACGACGACAGCCGCAAGATCTCCTCGCTCGAGGCCGGGCAGGTCCCGTTCTTCGAGGCGGGCCTGCAGGAGCTGGTCGACGAGGGCGTGTCGTCGGGCCGGTTGACCTTCACCTCCGACGTGAAGCACGCCCTGGACGGCACCGAGGTCGTGTTCGTCTGCGTGGGCACGCCGTCGCTGCCGGGCGGTGGCCCGAACCTCTCCTACGTCGAGGCCGTCGGCCGCAACGTCGCCGCCTACGCCCCGCAGGACCTCGTGCTCGTGGAGAAGTCGACGGTGCCCGCGAACACCGGCACGCGCCTGTCGCAGGTCATCGAACGCGAACAGCACCGCCACGGCCAGCGGGTGCGCATCGACGTCGCCAGCAACCCCGAGTTCCTGCGCGAGGGCACGGCCGTCGACGACACCCTGCACCCGGACCGGATCGTGTACGGGACGGCCTCGGACTGGGCCCGGGACCGGCTGCGCGAGGTCTACGCCACGGTCGTGGCCGAGGACCAGTGCGCCGTCGTCGAGACCGACGTGGCCACGGCCGAGCTGATCAAGCACGCCTCCAACGCCTTCCTCGCCACGCGCATCTCGTTCATCAACCAGGTCGCGCGCATCTGCGAGCGCGTCGGCGCCGACGTCGAGACCGTCGCCGCCGGCATGGGCCACGACGTCCGCATCGGCCCCCACTTCCTGCGCGCCGGCCTGGGCTACGGCGGGTCGTGCTTCCCCAAGGACGTCGACGCGTTCATCCACCTCGCCCGCGAGGTCGGTGAGGACTTCAAGATCCTCGAGGAGGTCCGTGCGGTCAACGCGAGGATGCGGGACCTGGTGCTGGGCAAGCTCCGCGGCGAGCTGTGGCACCTCGAGGAGAAGGTCATCGCCGTCCTCGGCGCCGCCTTCAAGCCCGGCACCGACGACCTGCGCGAGGCTCCCGCCCTGCACCTGGCCCGCGAGCTGGCCGCCGAGGGCGCCCACGTGCGCATCTGGGACCCGGTCGCGCTCGGGCGCGTCAAGGAGGCCCACCCCGAGTACGAGGTCGTCGAGGACATCGAGACCGCGATCAGCGACGCCCATGCCGTGGTCGTGGCCACCGAGTGGGACCAGATCACCGCGTTGACCCCCGAACGGTTGATGGAGCTGCTCGCCTACCCGATCGTGATCGACGGTCGCAACGTGTTCGACCCCACCGCGATGGTCGAGGCAGGTCTGCACTACCACGCCGTCGGGCGAGCCCAGCCCAACGCATCGTGACCGCCGGCGCCCCGACCCCCATGATCCACGTGTTCATGGGGACGATGGCCGAGTACATCAAGACCGCCCCGCTGCTGCGGCTGATGGACGCCAAGGGCATCGAGTACCGGCTGATCGACGCGGGTCAGCACGGCCTGCTCAACGCCGAGATCCGTCGTCGCCTCGAGGTTCGTGAGCCCGACGTGTGCCTGGGCGACGACCGGGACATGGAGACCATCGGCGAGGTCATCAAGTGGTCGGCCGGCCTGGCCCGGCGGCTGGGGGACCGGCGCTGGCTGCGCGACCACGTCTTCGGCGGGCACACCGGCGTGTGCGTCGTCCACGGCGACACGCCCTCGACGCTGCTGGCCTCGCTGATGGCCCACCGCGCCGGCGTGTCGGTCGCGCACATCGAGGCCGGGCTGCGGTCCGGCAGCGTGCTCAACCCCTTCCCGGAGGAGATGGTCCGCCGCGTCGTCATGCGGCTGGCGGAGCTGCTGTTCGCCCCGGACGCGGTGGCCGTCGGCAACCTGCACCGCATGCGCGCCAAGGGCGAGGTCGTCCCGTTGCCGGCCAACACCGTCGTCGAGGCGCTGGCCCACGACCTCGAGCAGGCCGACGTGGACGCCGACGTCACCGACGTGACCGGGATCGCGCCCGACCACACCCGGGCGGACGTCGACGGTCCGGTCGTGGCCACCCTGCACCGGGTCGAGAACCTCAAGCGGGGCGACCGCGTGCGGCTGTTCCACGACACGCTGGTGCGCATCGCCCGCGAGCGCCCCGTCACCTTCTGCATGCACGGCCCGACCATCGCCGTGATGCGACCCAACGGCATGGAGGCGTCGCTGCGGGCCGCCGGGGTCGAGATCCGCGGGCTGGCGTCCCACCGCGAGTTCCTCGGCATGATCGCCGGGGCGCCCTACGTCATCACCGACGGCGGGTCCATCCAGGAGGAGTGCGCACTGCTGGGCGTGCCGACGCTGCTGTGGCGCAAGGTCTCCGAGCGCCCCGACGGCATCGGGTCCAACGTCGTCGTGTCCCAGTACGACGAGGCGGTCATCGCCGCGTTCCTCGCCGACCCGGCCCGCTACGCGACCCCGCCGGCGGACCTGGCCGATCTCACCCTCGGCCGTGATCCTCGACCGGCTGCTCGTCGCCCTCGACGGCGCTGGCGCCGTCAGGTCGTCAGGGTCGTCGCGGCCCAGGTGAGCCCGGCCAGGGTGAACATCGCACCGATCATGCTGAACACCGCCATGCGGATCGAGGTGTGCAGCTCGGTCCGGAGCGTGCCGATCTCGCGGTGCATCTCAGAACGCAGGTCGGCCATCTCCGCGCGCAGGCCCGACTCGAGTGTGCGCAGGTCCTGCTTCGTCGCGACGTCGGCCCAGCCGACCGGGGGAAGCAGGCTCATCAGGGTGCTCGTGGAGTCGGGCCCGAGGGCGGACTCGAGGTCCGTGTACAGGCGATGTCGTGCTGCCTCGTCGATCATGGTGCCAGCGCTCCGTCGGGTTCGCACGCAGTCTGGACGGTGCCGGCCTCAGTGGGGCCCCGGATCGGCCGGTTGTGGACGAGGACGCGTGAGCGCCCACGTCCCCCCGCCGACCACGAGGTCGCGGACCAGCAGCACCGCCCGGTAGCCGCCGGCGGCCACCGCCACCACCACGCGGCCCTGGTCGACCAGCAGCGTGGCCAGCACGGTCTCGAACACGCCGGCGCCCTGCGGGGCGAGCAGCGTGAGGAACCCGACGATCCAGGCGGTGAGGAACGTGGCGGCCAGCTCGACCGGGCCGACGTCGAGGCCGAGGCCGGGGAACGCCCGCAGGTAGACGCCGAAGGACACCACCGACCACACCCAGTGGACGACGGTGATGCCCGCCAGCCCGCCCCAGCTCGCCCAGGTCAGGCGGGGCGCGAGCCCGCCCCGCCGCCGGGCCACCCACGCCATCGCGGCGTTGAGGCTCGGGGGAGAGGCCACCGCCAGCGCCCCGACCACGCCGACGACCAGCAGCCCGACGGGCACGTTGGCGTCGGTGAACGGCAGCAGCACGCCGACCAGCGCGGTGGCCACGACCAGCGACAGGGCCATCTCGAGCAGGGCCACCGCGCCGACCACCCGCCCCGGCACGCCGGTGGCCGCGCGCAGGCTGGCGCCCCGCCCCACGGCGTACCAGACCCCGCCGGGCAGGTAGCGGGCCATGACCGACCGCCCCGTGGCGGCGGCGGAGTCGGCCAGGGTCACCGGGTGGCCGAGCACGGCCACCGCCCGCTGCCAGAGGACGGTCGACGGCAGCAGCTGCCCGATCGACAGCACCAGCGCCACGGCCAGCCAGCCCCACTGGGCGGTCTCGAGCAGCCGGGCGAGGTCGTCGCGGCGGGCCCACACCAGCGCGACCGCCAGCACGACCAGCACGACGACGTACAGGCGCCGGAGCACGGCCATCACGCGCTGGCGGGTCATGCCGGCCGCTCCGGGCCGGCACCGTCGGCGACGCCGAGCTGGCGGGCCAGGACCTCACGGTGGACCGAGGCGCGTTTCCGCAGGTCAGCCAGGGCGGCGGGGAGGTGGTCGGCGGCCTCGAGGACCCGTGCCGCGGCGGCGGGCAACCCCGCGATCTCGGCCGGGTCCAGGCCCAGCGACGCCCCGGCCGGCCCGAGGTCGGTGGCCAGCGACGCAACCTTCGAGGAGTAGGTGAGGGCCACGGCGGGGCGCAGCGACAGGGTGGCGGCCACGAGCGCGTGGTAGCGCATGGCCACCACCACGGTGCCCCGGCCGACCTCGGCGATCACGTCGTCCACGGTGGGGACCCGCCGTTCGCTCGGCGTGGCCATCAGGGCCGCCACGCGGGCGTGGACGGCGTCGTCGTCGGCGCCGTCGAGGGCCACGAACCGCGTCGTGCGCCCCGTCTGCTCCGCCAGGCGGTCCAGGGCGGCCGCGACCGCCCGGTCGAACCCGGGTGAGGTGGCGCGCAGCCGCTCCTGCGCCGCGGGGAGGCGCCGACGCCCCGTCCAGCCCCGAAGGCTCACGGTCGTGATGTCCTCGAGGGTGGGAGGTCTCGACCTCAGGTTGAAGGTGAGGTCCGACCCCTCGACCGGCTCGAGACCGCCCAACGAGCGCAGAACGGCTGCGGAATCCGCGTCCCGGACGGTGATCGCCTCGGCGCGGCGGAGCACGGCCGCCGCCAGGGCCCGGCTGGCGCGGCTGTGCAGCGGTCCGGCGCCGAGCCCGATCCCCACCCACGGCACGCCACGGGCGGACCAGGTGGCGGGGCGGGACAGGTGGTAGGGGAGGTTGAGCAGGCTCGACTCGTCCTGGATCAGCCCACCCCCGCCGAGGATCCCGAGGTCGGTGGCGCCGGCCTGGCGCCAGACGGCGGCGGGGCGCAGCGGCACGGCCTCGACGCCGTGGTCGGCGCGGGTGCCGGCCGGGTCGACCGACAGCGTGGTGACGTGCGCCCCGAGGTCGCGCAGGATGCCGACGAGGGCCCGGTGCACGAGCTCGTCACCCAGGTTCGACGACCCGGTCCAGCCGGAGACGGTGACGCGGTGTCACAGCGAGGGCTCGGGTGCTGGCGTCACTGGTCAGCGTTCGTAACGGGGCGGCGGTCGATCACCGTCACGGACGGCCGTGTCCGCACCTGGGCGGCGAAGGGCGAGTCGTCCGCAGCCCATTCGTCGGGTGTGCGCAGCACGGGCGTGACCTCGATGCCCAGTGCAGACGACAGGCGGGCGGCGGCGTCCCAGACCTCCTCGTAGGCCGCATCGCCGACGACGAGCACGTCGACGTCGTTGGGCGGGGGCCCCGGCTCGCCGGTCCAGCGGGCTGCCCACGACCCGAAGATGACCACCTGCTCGACCGGCAGGTCCCTGAACGCCTCGCGCAGGGCGGCCACGGGTCCGTACACCTTCGCCAGCAGGGATCGCAGGTCGGCGAGGATGGGGCTCGTGGTCGGGGCGCGGACGAGGGTGCGGTTGCCCTCATGGCGGGTCGCGACCAGGCCCGCTTCGGCCAGCCGTGCCACCTCACGCGACGTCGTGGGTCGGCTCACGTCGACTCGGTCGGCCAGCTCGCTGATGGGCAGCTCCAGCCCGGGATTGGTGAACAGCTCACCCAGGATGCGGAACTGCGCCTCCGACCGGAAGAGGGGGAGGATGGTGGGCTGCGCCGAAGACGTGTTCACATTCTGAACGCTAGCGTCCACTATGTGAACGGACAAGTCGGCCCTCTACCTCGGCTCGAGGGTGAGGACGGTGTCGACGCGCCGCTCGGACCGGTCGCAGCAGGGCCGGTTGGCGAGCTGGCCCTTCACGGCCAGCTGGGTCGACCCGCCGCCGTCCAGCATCACGGCGTCGGTGACGCCCCAGCGGCGCATCATCTCGGCGACCTCGACGTGGGTGGCCCCGATCGTGGCGCCGGCGCGGCGTCCGTCGACGGTCACGATCACGCCCCAGCCGTCGGGCGTGAAGCCGATGGCGGTGCGGGGGTGGCGGATGTCGGTGTGGGCGCCGGTGAAGCCCTCCCGGCGCCACTGGGCCTCGGGGGTCACCTCGCCGTCCTCGAGCAGCCACGGACCGGCGACCAGCGCGGTCCGCGACCGCTCCCAGGCGGGGTCCATCTGCACCCGCAGGGTCGGCGTGCGGTCGTCGGGGACCTCGCGCAGGGTGGTCTCGGCCGACACCCAGATGATCGCCTCGTCGGCGCCGGCCGCGACCGGGCCGTCGCCGACGTGCATGCGGGCCAGCGTGAGCTCGGTCGTGCCGGCCCGGTTGAGGTTCGGGACGCCCTGGACCACGTAGTAGCGGCCGGGGCGGGAGGTCAGCTGCCCGTAGGTGCCCGGGGCGAAGATCACGACCTTGTCCCCGGCGAACGGCGGGCGGTTGATCCCGTCGACGCGGACCGAGACGGTGCCGTCGGGACCCTCCATGTTCAGGCTGGCGTACCAGAACGGCACGCCCACGACGGGGGTGTCGTCGCGGTGCAGCGCGAAGCCCGACCGGATGTTGCGGGTGCCGTCGGTCAGCACGGACGTGTCGCTGTCGAGCCGCCCGCCCCGCACCAGCAGCCCGTCCGGGTCGATGGAGTTGACCCAGAACCCGCCGTTGACGGCCGCCAGGGCGTTCTCGCGCTTCGCGGCGTTGAGGACGGTGTCGCGGTAGGTCACCCCACCGGCGTAGTCGGCGTCGAGCTTCACCTGGGGGTCGTCGAGCCTCCACCGCAGCACGTTGACCACCCGGGGCCCGGGCAGCGAGACCCGGCGGTGCTCGAGCGTGCCCCGCAGCGTCGTCCAGTCGGGGTCGGTGAGCGTGGGCAGCCAGTGGGCCTGGCGGTGGGTCTCCTCGATGCCCTTGGCGACGAACTGCGCCAGCTGGCCACGGGTGACCGTGGTGCCGGGGCGGAAGGTGCCGTCGGTCAGCCCCTGCACGATGCGGGCGTTGGTCAGCTTGTTGATCGGGTCGGCGAACAGGCCGTCGTCGGGCACGTCCGGGTAGTCGACGTCGGTCGCGTCGAACACGACGGCGATCGTCTGCAGCGCCTTCGTGACGGCCTTGCTCATCTCGCCGCGGGTCAGCGGGTCCTCGGGGCGGAACCGGGTCGAGCTGCGCCCCGCCATGACGCCGGCCTGCTCGAGGCGCAGGATCGCCTGGCCGAACACGCCGCCGGCGTCCACGTCCTGGAACGCGGTTGCTGCCGGCGTCGGGCAGCTGGACGCCGGTGGCGGTCTCGATCGTGTTGACGAGGAAGGACGCGGCCTGGCCGCGGGTCACCTGGGCGTCGGGGCGGAACTTGCCGTCGTCGTAGCCGCTGACCAGCCCGTAGCCGGTCACGCACGCGATGGCGTCGGCGAAGGTGCCGTTGGCCGGCACGTCGCCGAAGGTGATGCTCATCGGTGCGGCGGCGCAGGCGGGCCCGCTGGCGGCCTCGGCGCCGTCGCCGCCGAGCACGGCCGGCAGGGCCAGCGCCCCGGTGAGCAGCGCCGCGACCAGGGCGCGACGGCCCCGGTGCGCCGGCGGCAGCATCGAACGAGCAGGACCGACCACGCGTGCCTCCGACGTCCCCCGTGGATGTGGCGGCGGGACCGTACTGACCCGTCAGCGCGTTCGCGCACACCCGGCGGACCTCGCCGCCCCGCATCGGGCGCCCGGTGCACGACCTTGAGGGTCGGCTCGACGCGGGGCGCACGTCGCACCCCGCGGGTCGCGACGGCGACAATTCCGTGCAGGATCGCAGGGCGTGTGGTTGGCTCGCGCGTGCAAGGGCGGTCGCCCCCTGACCCACGGGCGACGACCGCGGGGGTGACGACACCAGCGGGGTCTCCCGCCGAGAAGGTGCAATCACGGTGCAGGGTCAGGGGTAGGGCGTGCGGGACCGCGAGTTCCATCGGATGCTGGACGCGGCCGTGGCCGGCGACGAGCGGGCGTGGACCCAGATCTACGACTGGCTGGCGCCGGTCGTGGTCGGGTACCTGCGTGCCAAGGGGGCGCCGGACCCCGAGGACGCCGCCAGCGAGGTGTTCCTGCAGGTCGTGCGCGACATCGACAGCTTCTCGGGCTCGGCCAGCGGGTTCCGCAGCTGGGTGTTCTCGATCGCCCACCACCGCATGATCGACCAGGCGCGCAAGGCCAGGCGCCGCCCGGCCGTGCCCACCGACGACGACGTCCTGCGCGAGCTCTGCCCCAGCGACACCTGGGAGTGGGAGGCCACCGACAACCTGGCCACCTGGGAGCTGCAGCGCCTGTTCGTGCGCGCCACCCCGGACCAGCAGGAGGTGCTGGTCCTGCGGTTCGTGGTCGGGCTGACGATGGGCGAGATCGCCGAGGTGCTCGACAAGAAGCTCGGTGCGGTCAAGGCCCTGCAGCGCCGCGGCCTCGAGGCGGTGCGCGAGGCGGTCGACGAGGGTGTGTACCCCCTCGCGCCGTCCTGGACGCTTACGACATCACCATGACCAACCCACGCGACCCGATGGATCGCGAGGCCCGCGAGCGGCTTCGCGAGGCCGGGGCGCGCCTGCGGGACGTCGACGACGACACCCGCGCCCAGCACCTGGCGATGATCCACCGCGCCGTGCGCACACGGGGCGAGGACCGCGCCCCCGCCATCGGGGCGCGGTTGCGCTGGACCTCGCGGCTGGCCGCCGCCTCGATGGTCAAGGTCCTCGTGGGCGCCACCGCGGCCGCCGCCGCCACGGGCGGGCTGGTCGCCAGTCCCGGTCCGGCCCGCGACGCCGTGCGCACGGCCGCCTCGGCGCTGGGCATCAACCTGTCGAGCGAGACGGTCGAACCCAGCCCGACCCCGGCCCCGACCACCGAGTCGACCAGCGAGGACGCGGCCGTGACCGCGGCAGCGCCCTCGCCCACGCCGACCGTGGCCGTCGACGACACCAGGCCGACGCTGTCGGCCTCACCGACGCCCTCGCCGTCGGCCAGCACGACCTCGGTGACCTCCGTCGCCCCGGTCGCCTCCACGTCGTCCACGCCCACCGCGACCAGCACCGAGTCCGCCACCACGGCCGACGCGTGCCTGGCCTCGGAGCCCTCGCCGTCGCCGACGGAGACCACGACGACCACCGAGTCGCCGAGTCCCACCGGGACCGAGACCACGACCTCGTCGCCCACTCCCACGCGAGACCTCGACCGCGGCGGAGTCGCCGAGCCCCAGCCCCTCGCCGACGAGCTCGACCACCTCGGAGAGCCTGTCCGGCAAGGGCAACCCCGGCAAGGGCCCCAAGCCCAAGGACACGGCCACCGAGGAGCCCACCGCCTCCCCGTCGCCGACCGCGACCGCCGACCTCCACGGAGACTGTCTCTCCGTCGCCCGACAGTGACACTGCGTCACCGACCTGCGGCGAGACCACGACCGACGCGAGCGCTGACCGCACGGCCGATCAGACGACCTCGACCGAGCCGCAACCGTCCGAATCCCCTGCGGAAAGCCCGTCCGAGCCGACGTACGGCGATTCGACCGAGGCGCCCTGATACCGGTCAGGACGCGGTGCTCCAACTGTCCGACCGGTCAGGTCTGTAGCGCAGAGTTGCTGGCGTGTGTGGCCCATGAGCACTAGGGTCGGGACCTGCGTACGTCTGTAGTAGGAGCACTCCTGGTGCAGACGAGCGGCCTGAGGGGACCACTCGCCGAGTGCAAGCAGATGGCGAGTACCCCTGTGAGCAGGTCGTGACGCTTACACCAACGGACACGACCAGACGACTGGCCGTGACCGACAGACCAGAAGCCCTTCGGGGCCTTCACGACACGTGACGGGTCCCACGGGGCCGCGACAACGGTCGACCTTCGATTGAGGAGCAACTCAGTGACATCAGCCCGAAAGCACCCACGCAGTGGGATGCGCAAGGTCGTCGCGTTCGGCGCGACGGGGGCGCTGCTGCTCGGCAGCGCCGTCTCGGCCTTCGCAGCCATTGCGCCAGAAGACGTGTGCCCGGCGCCGTCCGGGAACGACAGACTTCCCCGACGTCGACCGCGACGCGACCAGTTCGCCGCCGCGGTCGAGTGCACTCGGCGGCTACGGCATCGCCGACGGCTTCACCGACGGCGAGTACAAGCCCGGGTCGACATCAACCGTGGTGAGATGGCGAAGTTCATCTACAACCTGGTCGAGACCGCGGCCCCCGGCACGCTCGACCCGAACGCCGCCGAACCCGTTCACGGACGTCGCCGAGGACGGCGTGTTCGAGGCCTTCATCTCGGCGCTGGCCGACGCCGGCATCGTCGATGGCGTCTCCGACACCACCTACGCGCCCGGCGGCGACGTGACCCGCGGTGAGATGGCCAAGTTCATCGCCAACGCCATCGAGGCCGTCACCGGGCACCGACTTCGTCGACGCCGGACGACACCGAGCCCTTCACCGACGTCGCCGACGACGGCCCGCTCCAGGACTTCATCGCGACGCTGTACCAGGCGGACATCGTCGAGGGCGAGACCGCGACGACCTACAACCCGGGCGGCAACGTCGACCGCGGCGACGATGGCCGTGTTCATCATGCGTGCCGCCGAGTACCTCGAGAACAACGGCGCTGGGCTCCGGTCCCGCGCGAACCAGACGTTCACGGTGACGCCGGCTGACGAGGCGACCAACGACCGTCTCCGACGGCGCCGCCGACGACGCCGACCGTGGTCGCGCGTCAGTACTCGGTCGTCCGGTCTCGACGACACGGCCACGTACGACATCGTCCTGTTCCCGGCCGAGAACGTCACCGACACCAACGGTGTCGTCACCTTCAATGACGACGACGAGCACACGCACGGCCGACGACGACGTTGCCGACTGGGCCGCGACCGCAGGCGATCATCGAGGTCGTCAACGGCGCCGTCCGATGACGCTGGCACTGGCAACGGTCGACGTCGATCGACGTCTCGCCGGTCAACGGCTCCATCAGTTCACGATCGACTCGGACGACGGCCGACGAGGTCATCCCGGTCGTCATCGCTGCGACAGACAGCGGACGACGGCAACCGGACCTCGACCTGGACGCCGACAACCAGCCGACCGAGGCCTTCGGCATCGGTGGTCAGAAGAACTGGATCGCGGCCGAGGCCGCGACCGGTCGACCTCGACCGCTGACGCGGCGACTGGCGTCAGGTCGTCAACATCGACGGCGACTACTTCACGCCGACACGGCTGGCGACTACGGTGAGCGACGCTGGCGACGACGACCGTACGTTCATCTACGACTCGAACGACACGTTCCAGTCGGCGGCGTCGCCGATCACGATGGCCGAGTTCGAGGCGCCGCGTCTCGACCACGCGTCGGACGACGGTGACACATCGCGTCACCGACACCCGAACGACGCGGCGCTCGTCCAGTTCAACGTGACGACCGACGTCGTTCCGACGGTCACGACCTGACGACGGACCACGCTCGTCGACCTGGACGGCGACGGCACGCCGACGACGCCACGCTCGACGTGGACCGCGTCGACCAGGCTGACGCTCGACGTACAACGTCTACCGACGTGACGACGGTACGCGCGGACGCCGTACGACCGCGGACCGACGACACCTGGTCGAGCACGGTGCTCGGGTACGTCGCTACACCGTGCACCGACGCTGACCGGCACGTACGCTACGCTGGCGCTCAGCGGCGGCACGCGGCGACGTCGTCGACTGGGTGACCGACGGTGACGACGGCCGGCCGCTGCGACGCCAACGCCGCGACCGCTGTCCATCGACGCGGTCGTGACCACGAACTCGGGGTCGCCGAACACGTTCGACACCGGTGACGTCTTCAAGGTCGTCTTCAGCGAGGCTGATCGGCTGCTCCGACGCGGGTGACACCATCCGCGCTCAGGACGACGACGACACCAGAGACCGTCGGCGGACTTCGTCAACGGCACCAACGCCACGTTCACCCTGAACGCGGCCGCCGAGACCGTCAACGGTCAGTCGCGTGCGGCGAACACGGTCCTGCACGGTGACGCTGACGGCCGCGCCGACCGCGGTCACGCGCCGGCACGACGTGCGTGGTCTTGCACGATCCCTGCGACCATCACCGACTCAGTCGGGTACCACCGACGCGCGCTGGCAACGGCTGGGACCTCACCGGCGACGTCGACGCTGGACGACAAGGACGTCGGCAACACCGTGCGACAGGCACGACCGCTACCGGACCTGGCGACACCGCGCATCTCGGACGGTCACCGCTGGCGACCGGTGCACGTGCTGCCGACATCTGACGGTGCACGTTCGCGGACGACGTCAGCGATGACGACAGCACCGGCCGTGTCACGGTCGATCGACGTCAACGGCGATGCTGCGACAGCTGACGCTGGCGACGTACTCGACCGCGATGGGCATGGACGCTGGACGACGTCGGCACCGCCACGAGGACGCGCTGGTGCGACGGCGGTCCGACGGCTCGGCTAACGTCGACGTCTCGGACCTGATCGTGACAGCGATCGGCGCCAGCGGCGACGGACGCCACCGCGACGATCAGCGTGACGCAAGCCTAACGGCTTCACCTTCGGGAGTCTGTGCTGGAGCCCCGGCCCTCGTGGCCGGGGCTCCGGTCTGTCCACAGCACCGCGACCCGGCCGCCTGATGGCGGCCGGGTCGCGCCATGCTGGTCCGCATGCGCCTGTTCGACCCCGACGCCCCACCGCCGGCCGCCCCACCGCGTGTCCCGGGCGGTGGCCACGACGCGCTCGTCGAGGCCTACCTGGCCCATCTGGCCGCCGTGGCCGGCCTCGCGCCCACGACCTGCGCCAACCATCGGCTGTACCTGTGCCACTTCCTCGCCTGGTGGCGCGACGCCCGCCCGGGCGGTGATCCGCTCTCGGCCAGGCCGGCCGACCTGGCCGACTTCCTGGTCCACGAGGCCGACCGCGGCATCAGCCCCGCCACCCGCGGAGCCCAGGCGGCGATGCTGCGCCGGTTCTACGCCTGGCTGGTGCTGACCGGGGCGATCACGGCCACCCCAGCCGCGGCGCTCGGGGCGCCCCGCACCCCACCGCGCGACCCGGAGCTGTACCGGCCCGAGCAGGTGGCCGCCATCCTCGAGCACACCGCCGGGCTGACCGACTGGCGGGGCCGGCAACGCCACGCCATCGTCAGCTTCCTGCGCTACACCGGCGTGCGCTCCCGGGAGCTGCGGACCCTGCCGCTGGCCGAGCTCGACCTGCCCGCCGGGCGTGCCAAGGTCGTGGGCAAGGGCTCGCGCCCCCGGGCGGTGCTGCTGCCGGCCCCGCTGGTGGCCGTGCTCGACGCCTACCTGGCGGAGATCCGTCCGTGGCTGCCCGACAGCGACCTGCTGTTCGTCAACCCGCGCGCCTTCGGGCGCCACCAGCCCTACCGGTTCGAACAGGCGGCGCTCGGCCGCGAGGTCGAGCTCGCCGGCATCGGGGCCGACGTGCCGGGCCGGCACTACCCGCACAAGTGGCGGCACACCTACGCCACCGAGCTGGTCCGTGCCGGGGTGGACATCCACGTCGTCCAGCGGCTGCTCGGCCACCGCTCCATCCGCTCCACCGTCGGCTACACCCACCTGGCCGTCGACGACCTGCGGGCCACGGTCACGGCCGTGTGGGGCTGACCGTCCGCAGCCGGCCCGACACGCCTCGGTCGTCGCCATGAGACCGACCGCGTGTGGCCGGCGCGCCCCAGGCCCGCTCCAGGCTCACCGAGCTGTCGGACTACGGTCGCCTGGCCGACGTGTCGAAGGAACTGCCCGTGCGGGCCCGCAGGCTGCTCCTCATCATCGCCGTGCTCGCCACCGGGTGCAGCGCCGGCGCCGAGCCGGGGACGTTCACCCTGCCCGGCGGGCAGGTCGGCGAGCACGCCACCGCCTACATCGCCACGGTCGTCGCCGACCCAGCCGGCGACGACCTCGAACCCGGCGCCGGCGAGCACGTGGTCATCCGCTCCAACTTCGACCACCGCACCGACATGGGCGGATGGGCGATCGAGGACGCCGACGGCAACCGTCTGCCGCTGGGCATCGGACGGCAGCTCGACCCGGACGCCGAGCTGCGCGTGTACTCCTCGTGCGGCGAGGACACCGACGCGGCCGTGTTCGCGTGCCTGGACGAGCCGGTGCTCGACGACGACGGCGACGTGGTCAGGCTGCTCGACAGCGGCGGCAACGAGGTGATGCGGTTCGCGTACGGCGCCGCGGCCGACTAACCCCCTGGTCAACGATTCGCTCGCGGGGTCAACGACGTCCAGGCGAGGGGGCTGCTTCGCCGCAGCCCGGGGCCTGCTCGACGACCACGGATGGTCGCGTCGTTCGCCTGCACCGCTTCGAGCCAGGGGGCCGGCGCGTGCGCGGGGCTGCCCCGGCGCCACGCAGGCCACAGCGGGTTGACAGCACGATGCCCGTGCCCGACGATGAGAGTGCCGGTCGTGGTAAGCGGCCGGAAGGAAGGCCCGGGAACCCCCGCCGGAAGACGGGACCCCGGGCCGACGCCGTCACGGCCGCCAGGCGCGGTTCTCCGGGTGCCAGGTTGCCGACGTGACGGCGCCCTCCAGGACCGGGTCGGCGAACCCGACGAGTCCTCGAGGGCCTGACTGAACCGCTCGGGCAGCTCGTCTTCCAGATGGGCGCGACGCAGCCAGCGACGCCAGGCGTCCTGGCGACGTTGCGCCAGCGACACGGTGATGGCCGCCAGCGGTTGCAGCTGCACCCCGCGGTAGGCCGCTGTGGCCTCGCAGGCGGCGCGCAACTCCCCGGCATCGATCGGATGGGTCGCGATGATCCGTACGACATCGCCGACGTCACGGTCGCGGGTGTTGCCCTCGCCGAGCTCGACCATGGTGACCAGCTTCTCGGCCAACACGGCGGGCAGCGGGTAGCCGGTCACGGCGAAGCTGCCACCGAGCAGCTGCGGGTAGGCGACCTCGGTCGGGGCCGGGGTGATCGGGTCGCCGATGTTGATGTCCAGCCGCAGGACCAGCTGCGCCTGCCCGAGTGCCGCCGGGACCCGCACCCGCAGCCCCTCGTAGGCCGCACCCTCGCGGATGCTCCGCACGTCGAGCTCGTCGAGTTGGAAGCTCACCCCGTCGTCGGCCTCGACCGTGCAGACCTGTCGGACCAGCCGCTGGATCGTGTCGACGTCACCGGACAGCCCCAGGGCCTGCACGTCGATGTCCTGGGTCGGTCGACGAAACTGGTAGGCGGCCAGCAGCGTGCCGCCCTTGAGGACCAGCTGGCCGTCCAACGGGCTGTGAGCCAGCCGGAACAGGAACCGCTCGAGCAGGTACAGCTGGAACAGCTGGTCGGTCGGTTGGCCCTGCCGGCGCGCCAGGTTGCGCAGGTCGTTGTAGACCCGCCCGGCTGTGGTGTCGCGTCGCGGCTGCGGACTCATGCCAGCACCACCTCCAGCAGCTCACGCACCGGCCCCGAACACCGCAACGCGTCCGCCACCTCCACCAGCTGCCCCACCGCGCCGCGGCGACGCCCCACCAGCGCCTTGGCGGCGCTGTAGGCGACATCCGAGCCGACCTGGCCGCGCAGCCGGACCGCGTCCACGACCGACCGGACCTCGTCGTAGACCGCCACCGCCTCGCCCGGGGCCACCTCCACCCGCTCGCGACCGAGTTCGTAGGTGTCGGCGTCGAACACGTGCACCTGGACCGGTGGGTACTCGATGTGGGGACGGTTGCGTCCCCGCGCCACCGCCAGGTCGACCGCCGCGGGGATCTCATCGGTCAGGCCGTGGAAGTTCAGCGCCGAGATCAGGCACACCGTCGCATGCGGGGCACGCAGCGAGACCGCCAGCAGGCTCTCGTGCGCGGTCGGGGGCGCGTCCGCCAGCCGCCACACCCCGCGGGACAGCGAGGCCACCTCGCCCTCGTCACGCAGCTCGTACAGCCGCCACCGCGGCACACCACGCTCGGCAGCCTGCGAGGTGGTGAAGCTGGCCGGCAGCGAGACGTTGGACACGGTGGCCTCCAAATCCACCACACATCTACCTTCGTGTGATGGATTTGCAGACAACCTCATTGCTGTCAGCAGACCCGGGAACGCGACCCGACACTCCCTCGTCTGGCCGTCTCGGCAGGGAGTTCGACGTCCTGGTACGGCGCTCCTGCCCCTGGGCCGCGCCGAGCGAGGAGGAGCGGGAAGGGACCCGCCCCGCCCAGTCGAAGATCCCAGTGAGTATCTGCGCGGCGTCGAACGGCCGTGCGTCACCCCCGGGAGCGACCATGCGACGCCTGCTGCCTGCCCTGCTCATCCTCGCCACCGTCATCGGGTTGGTCCCGGCGGCCGCGGCCGCCAGCGCCGACGAGCCCTGGGACGGCCTGCGCGCCGGGGTCGGGGTGGCCGATGCCACCTGGCACGTCGGGGCGGCGGCCGGGCAGTACACCGACTACCGGAACCCGGCCGACGAGGTGTCCGGCGGGGACATCGACCCGTCCTTCCACGCCACCTCCAAGGAGAACTCCTACGGGGTGGCGTCGCGGCTGACGATCCGGGCGATCGTGGTCGAGGGCTCCAACGGGCAGCGGGTGGCGCTGGTCAAGTCCGACAACTACCTCGCGCAGGACCACCTGCTGCGCCGGGTCGGGCAGCTGCTCGACGAGGCCGGCTCGCGGGTCACCTACGACAACATCCTGCACGCCGCGACGCACAACCACTCCTCGCCCTACTACGCCACCCCGTCGTGGGGCGTGTGGGTGTTCGAGGACGTCGTCGACCTGCGCATGTTCGAGTACCAGGCCCGCGCCATGGCCGACGCGATCCTGCAGGCCGAGGCCGACCTCGCCCCGGCCCGCATGGGGGCGACCACCGTCAAGCACTCGCTGTTCAAGGGCAACATCATGCGGCCGCAGACCGCCGACGACGGCTCGCCCGCCGGGTTCCCCAACGACTACGGCGACAAGGACCTCACCCTGCTGCGGTTCGACCGGCGCACCGACGCCGGCTACGAGCCCATGGCCGTGTGGATGAACTGGGGCCAGCACCCCGAGAGCCTCGACTCCTACGACCTGATCACCGCCGACTACCTCGGCCCGCTCGAGCGCTTCGTCGAACGCGACACCGGCGCCACGCTGGTGTTCAGCCAGGGCGACGTCGGCTCCGCCGAGGGGCCCTACGAGGGCTGGAACCGCGGGCGCATGGACGACGGCACGCTGGTCGCCTGGGCCCACGTCGGCCACGCGCAGATGGAGCGGGGCGCCCGGCTGCTCGCCGACGCCGTCGTCGAGGGCTTCGAGGAGATCGGCCGGGGCGAGGGCACCGTGCCCTACGCCACCGACGTGCCGGTCGAGGCGATCAACGGCTGGGTCCCCGGCCCGGCCAGCCACCCGTACCCGAGCGTGTCCAACTGCCGCACCGAGACCACGCTGGACGGCGACCCGGGCATCCCGGTCGCCGGGCTGCCCGACTGCCAGCGCACCACCGACGCCGACCAGCTCTCGCCGCTGTACGACAACCTGCAGGCCCACGGCATCCCCGTGCCCGACCAGTACGACGCCCCGGCCTTCACCGCCGTCGAGGAGAACGTCCGGCTGCGGCTGCAGGTCCTGCGGCTCGGCGACGTGCTGATCGGCTCGTGCGCCTGCGAGGCCCAGGTCGACCTCATCCGCAACTTCAAGAGCCGCGCCAACGACGTGGTCGGCGACATCCACGACGGGTTCGACTGGGCCGACGACGAGCACACCACCTGCGACGCAGCAGGAGGCCGGCGACTGGCACTGCGTCTACGACGACCCCGACGCCCACGGCCATCGCGAGTGGACGTTCGACGACGCCGCCTACCGGCGCTGGCAGGCCCAGGTCCACAACCCGGCCGACGGGTGGGACGCGCTCGACTACCTGCCCTGGGCCAACGCCGAGCCGACCGACCCGGCGGCCGTCAAGGGCAACTTCACCGACGAGGAGCTCGACGAGGACACCGGCTTCCCGCTGGTCGTCGGCGTCGGCCACGCCGGGGACTACAACGGCTACACCGTCAGCTACCGCGAGTACCAGGCCTACGACCACTACCGCAAGGCCCTGACCAGCTACGGCCCGCACACCGCCGACTACATGGTCACGTGGATGGTGCGGATGGCCCGCTCGCTGACCGACCCCGACTACTCGTGGGAGGACCAGCTGCTCGCCGGCGACCCGACGACCCTGGCGCGGGGCGAGGCCGACGAGGCCCGCCAGCTCGCGACCAGCCAGGCGCTCGGGCGCGCGGCCGGAGCGGCCTACGACGCCTGGCAGGCGGCCCTGCCCGACGACGTCGGCCCGGCCGCCGTGCTCACCGAGCCCGAGGACATCACCCGCTTCGACGGGGCGTTCGTGACGTGGCGGGGCGGCTCCAACGCCGTCGACAACCCGGTCGTCACGGTCGAGCGCCAGGTCGACGGTGCCTGGCAGCCCTACGCCGACATGAGCGGCGAGGTCCAGACCATGGTCGACCTGCCCAACGGCGCCAACGCCGTGCTCGACACCTACAGCGGCGGGCAGGAGTGGATCTGGACCGCCGGGTTCGAGGCGTTCACCGGCGGCCCCAACCCCGAGCTGGCCACCACGCCCGGCCGGCACCTACCGGTTCGTCGTCGACGGCCACATCCGCACCGGCGGGGCGACCGAGCCCTACGCGCTGACCAGCGAGCCCTTCACCGTGTCGCCGTGGGACGGCATCGCCGCCCCGCAGCTGGACGCTCGACGGCGACCGGGCGGTCGCCACGCTCGCCCCGACGCACCGCTACCCGCGCACCTACGAGTCGCCGTTCCCCTACGTCGGCGACGACGGCCGCGGGCGGCTGGTCGACGAGAACGGCGACCCGGTGGCCGACGACCTCACGGTCTGCCACACGTGCTCGTTCCGGGCGTGGGCGTTCGAGGGCGAGGTCACCGACGTGACCCTGACCATCACGCACCGCAACGGCCGCACCGACCAGGTCGCCATGGCGGCCGACGGCGACGGCCGGTGGGTCGCCGACGGGCTGCGGCTGCGCCCCGGCGACACCGTCCAGGTGGCCGCCGGCGGCGTCCGCGACGACGGCGGCAACGTCAACGGCGCAGCCATCGAACGCGGTCGTCGTCAGCTCCGGGACCGCCGCCGAACCGAGGCGGCGGGGGACGTGGCGCGCATGTGGGCAGCGTCGACGCCTCTGCGGCGTCCTCGACCGCCGACGCGGCGACGGCTCCGAACCAGACCCTGGCCGCAGCCAGCGGCGATCCCTCCCGTCCTGCTGACGTCCGTCTGCTGCTGGGCCTCATGGCTCTGCTCGCGCTGGGCGGCGGTTCGGTGATCGTTCGCCGTTGGGCGGGAGGCTCGGGACCCGGAGGCCGGTGAGCGCCCGCCACAGGTGATGGACGGTGTCGCGCCCGACCCGTCTGCCGGGGCGTGTTCCCGGTGCGCCAGGGCAATCCGCGGGGCGCACAGGTGTTCGGAGGGGGTAAAGGACGGTCTCGGCCGTCGTCGACGCATGAGGATGAGTGACCGGGCCGTCGCCCCCGCCCCGTCGCCGCCCCGTCCCCTCCGAGAGCCTGTCCCCGATGACTCGCTTCCTCCGTCCCGGTGCTGCCCTGGTTGGCGGCGCCCTCGTGCTCGGCCTGCTCGGGCCCGCGGCCGTCGCGGCGCCCGCCCCGCAGCAGGTCGGCCCGGACATCGTCACCGGCCGCGTGCTGGTCACCTGGGCCCCGGGGCCAGTGCCGCCGAGCGGCGCACCGTCCGTGAGCAGCATGGCCTGACGACCGAACGCGTGGTCCCCAGTCTCGGCGTCGAGGCCCTGCACATCCCGGGCAGCGCCCCGCAGCAGGTCGCCGCGGCCCTGGCACACAACCCGGCCGTGAAGATCGCCGAACCGGACTACGTGCTCGAGGTCGATGCCACGAACGACCCCGGGTACGACGAGCTGTGGGGCCTCGACAACCGCGGGCAGACCGGCGGGCTCACCGACGTCGACGTCGACGCCCCCGAGGCGTGGGCCCACACCACCGGGTCGTCGGACGTGATCGTTGCCGTGATCGACACGGGCATCGACATCAGTCATCCCGACCTCGCCGCCAACATCTGGACCAACCCGGGTGAGATCGCGGGCAACGGGATCGACGACGACCGCGACGGGTATGTCGACGACGTGCACGGCTGGGACTTCTACAACGGCGACGACAGCGTCTTCGACCACCGCGAAGCGAGGACGACCACGGCACCCACGTGTCCGGCACCATCGCCGCCGTCGCGGACAACGGCATCGGGGTCGTCGGCGTCGCGCCGGGTGTCCGGATCATGCCGCTGAAGTTCCTCGGCGGTCCGGACGGCACCGGGTCCACGCTCGACGCAGTGGACGCCCTCGCCTACGCCGTGGCCCACGGGGCGCGGGTGGTCAACGCGTCGTGGAGCGGCGGCGGGGACAACACGCTGCGTAACGCCATCGCCAACG
>CAWCLK010000023.1:0-71561 GCA_963796225.1 uncultured bacterium | reverse complement strand
ACGCGAGCAGGATCAGGCCGGCGGCGACGGGAGCGAGGATCCGGTCGAGGGCGAGCTCCTCGCCGAGCACGGCCTGCAGCGCCCCGGGCACGCGGATGATCCGCGTGCGGGCTGGCCCGGGGCCGAGGGCGTCGACCTCGCCGAGGCCGTCGTCGACGTCGCTGAAGTCCAGCGCCTCGGAGTAGCCCTCGCCTTCGCCGTAGTAGTGCTCCTCGTCGGTGGCGACCTGGGGGCCGTCCGCGGCGGGGGTGGAGAAGTCGTCGACGGTCGGGGCGTTCATGGTCTCGACGCGGGAGGGCGGCGCCACGCGGTTGCCGGGACGACGCGTCGGCGTGGACGAGCCGTCGCCGTCGGTGCCGTCGGCGGAGGTGCCGTCGGTCGAGGTGCCGTCGCCGTCGGCGGGCGCCCCGCTGCCGTCGGTCGTGCTGCCGTCGCCGGCGGCGGTGCCGTCCCCACCGGAGCCGTCACCGCTCGTCCCACCGGTGGAGGGGTCGCCGCTGGCGGTGTCGTCGGGCGACGGGGAGCTCGAGGGCGACGGACGGGCGGGTGCCGCCGGTGCCGACGAGGTGTCCCGGACGGTGGCGCCGACGGGGGCCGACGGGGTGGCCAGGTCGGGCTCGGTGTCGCTGCAGGGGGCGACGGCGCGGCTGGCGACGAGGCCGTCACCGCGCAGCGTGGCGACCCGGTACTCGACCTCGCCGGGGGCGACGCTGGTGTCGGTGGCCGACCGCGCCCCGTTGCCGACGCGGGCGACCTCCTGCCAGCTGCCGCCGTCCGTGCGGCGTTCCACGGCGTAGCCGACGGTGTCGGGGGTCGCGGCGCCGTTCCAGGTGACGGTGGCGTCCCCGTCCTCGACCGACACGGCGACACCGGACGGGGCGGCCGGGGGACGGCTGATGCGGATGGCGTTGCCGGTCCAGGGACCTCCGTCGACCTGGACCTGCACGGTGTAGCCACCGTTGCAGGACGGGGCGGAGGCGAAGGGCGCCAGCGTCGCCGGGTCGAAGGTCGAGGTCGTCCAGGTGCTGTCGCTGTCGCAGTTGGCGCTGCACGTGGCGGTGACGGCGCGGGTGCCGCTGTAGGCGGCCGCGCCGGTGTGGTCGGCGAGGCGGACCTGCACGTCGTGGTCGCGCGGGTTGAAGACGCTGCCCGCGTCGCCGGTGACCTCGATGGTGATGGCCACGGGCGAGGTGACGGAGGCACCGCTGGACGGCGAGGTGATCCGGCCGGTGCCGGCGGCGTGCGCGGTGCCCATCGACAGCATCGACAACAGCAGCACGAGCGCCGCGACGAGCCGCGCGCGACGTGCGATCACAAGTCACCCACTTCAACGACCCCCTGGTGCGTCCGGTCGGGACGCCGCGGACCGTGCGTGTCACGGTCCGCAGCATCCATCCTAACGAGGGACTAGTGCCTCGGTGACGGGTGTCCATGCGCCGTGGCGGCGGCCCAGCCGCGCTCCTCCTCGCGCCCCGCCCGGACCAGCACCGCCACCCCGTCGGCGGCCCACGTCGCCACGACGCGCCCCGCCCAGTCCAGGGTGGCTCGGTCCAGCCCCTCCCCCGCACGGTCGAGCACCACGGCCCGCGGGTCCACGGCACGCGCCCGCAGCCACGCCAGCACCCGGCGCTCGCCCCCCGACAGCACGCCGGCGGGGTCGGCGCCCCGCCCCGCCAGCAGCGGGGCGTCGGCCAGCACGCGCGTCGCCCCGGCGTCGCCCAGCACGGCCGCGAGGTGGTCGTGGACGGTCACGTCCGCGGCGACCGGGGCGCCGGCGACCACCGCGAGCCCGCGGCGGACCCGCCCCGCCAGGCTCCGCTCACGCAGGCGGCGCCCGTCGAGGGCCACCACGCCCCGCCGGGTCGGGTGCAGCACGACGTCGACGGCCAGGGCGGCCTCGGCATCGTCGAGCAGGCGCACCTGCCCGGCCTCGACGTGGACCGGGGTGGGCAGGTCCGGGTGGCGGACCTCGAGGCGGGGCGTGGTGTCGGCTGCGGGGGAGGTCACGGGGCACCCGCCTCGTCCACCGGCGGTGGCGCCGTGGAGGTGGAGACCACCGCACACCGGCGGTCGGCCACGGCCAGCACGGCGGGGCGGTGGTCGACCAGCACGACGGCCACCCCGGCGTCGGCGAGGGTGACGACGACGTCGGCCACGACCTGCTCGGGCAGGGTCGTGGCGGGTTCGTCGAGCAGGACCACGGCGGGGCGGGCCCGGGCGGCCGCGACCAGCTGCGCCGCGGCGGGAGCGTCGGTGGGGGCGTCGGGCAGGCACGCCGCGACGCGACGGGCGAGGTCGGCTACGGCCGGTCCGGCCCCGGCGGGGCGCACGGCCGCGGCCAGCACGTCGGCGGGCGGGGCGCCGGGCGGGCGCTGCCAGGCGCGCGCCACCCCCGCGCGGGCACGGGCCACCGCGCCCCGCGGCGCAGGGTCCCCGTGGACCCGGGTCCCGGCGGGGTCGGGCAGCTGCCCACCGATCCGGGCGAGCAGGGTGGACTTGCCCGCCCCGTTCGGCCCCACGACGGCAACGACCTCGCCGGGGCGCACGACGAGGGCGTCGTGCCCGGCGGTGGCGGGGACCTCGAGGACCGGCCGCCCGACACTGCGGTGGACACGCCGGCCGGCCCGGTCCCGCGCGTGGGGCTCGGCCGGCGGGTGGGTCTCCGCCGGTGCGTGTGTCCCGGCCGGCGGGGCGAGGTCACGGGCGGCCGTGGGCATCGGGCCCGGACCGGCCAGCGACCGGCCGCGGCGCGCCGCGAGCAGGGCCAGCCCGAGCACGCCCGTGGTCAGCAGCGGCGGGGCATCACCGATCACCGGAGCGAGCGGGACCACGACCGCCGGCCCCCACAGCCACAGCGCCCCGACGAGCGGACCGAGCGGCGGTGCCCCACCCAGCGTCGCCGCCAGTGCGAGCGCCGCGGCCAGCGGCAGCCCGAAGGCCGCGGGCGTCACCGACCCGGACACCATGGCCTGGGTCGCGCCGCCGGCCCCCAGCATCGCCCCGCCGATGGCCCCGGCCACGGCGGTCGCCAGGGCGGGGCGGTGGCCGAGGGCCGCGAGCGCGGCGGGACTGCGTGCCCCGACCGACGCCCGGGCCGCGCCGCGGGTCGGCCACCAGGTGGTGGCGACGGCAAGCGCGGCAGCGGCCAGCACCACGGTGGCGACGGCGTCGGTGGTCTCCCCACCCGTGAGGAACGGGGCCGCGTGGTACCCGGCGGCACCGCCCGACCCGGGCCAGGCGCGGATCACGGCGACGACCGCCAGCCCCAGGGAGAGCGTCGGCAACGCGGCCAGCCGACCGCCGACCCGGCCGGCGAGCGCTCCGGCCAACCCGCCGCTGGCGGCCCCGGCCAGGGTCCCGACCAGCAGCCCGAGCAGCGCGGGGGCCCCGAGCAGGGGCAGGGTGACCGCCCCGACGTACGCGCCGATCGCGGCGGTGGCTGCCAGGGAGAGGTCGACCGTGCCGGCGCGGGCCACGAGCACGCTCGCGCCGGTCGCCAGCAGCACCCACCCCGCGAGCCGCGCCACGCCAGCGGTCACCGGGAACGGTCCGAGGGCGGCGGCGACGGCGGCAGCGAGCAGCACGGTGACGACCGACGCCGTCGGCACCCAGTCGGGGACGCCGCGGGACCGCGGCGGGGCGGGGGCGGCGATCGGGGCGCTCACCACGCACGTCCCCAGGCCCGCGCCCCGTCGGCGCCCCGCACGGCCAGCACCACGACGACGACCAGGGCGACGGCGACCTCGCCCCCGGCCGCGGGCCACGCGCGCTGCCCGAGGGCCTCGGCGACCCCGAGCGCCAGGCCGCCGGGGATGGCCCAGGCCGGTCCGGCGCGGCCGAGCAACGCCGCGGCGGCGATGCCCCGTACGGTCAACGACGCGGCCTGCGCGGGACCGAGCGGGACCACCGGAGCCGCCAGCGCGGCGGCGAGCACGGCCGCCGCCCCGGCCAGCGCCAGGGCCGCGCTGCGGATGCCGAGCACGCGGATCCCGGCACGCTCGGCGGCGGCGGGCGAGGACCCCGCGATCCGGACGCGGTGGCCCCAGCGCGAGCGGCTCACCAGCCACGTGCACGCGGCCGCGACGGGCAGCCCGACCAGCACGGCCGTGCCGACCGCCCCGAGGCCAGCCAGGTCGAGCAACGGGTCGGGGCGCACGGCCCGCCCGCCGACGGTGCGCAGCAGCAGGGCCTCGATGGCACCGGCGGCCACCACGAACCCGACCGGCCAGGCCACGCCCGCGGGGCGGCGGGCGAGCACGGCCGGCCCGAGCACGGCGCCCAGGACCGCGCCGGCGGCCAGCCCGGCCAGCAGGGCCACGGGGCCGGGGACCCCTGTCAGGTCGGTGACGCCGAGCAGCAGCGCGCCGGTCAGTCCCGCCGTCGCCACCGCCCCGACGGCGAGGAACAGGCTGCGGGTGGCGGCGGCCACCACCGCCACCGCGACGCCGATCACGCCGTACGCGACGCCCAGCGCCACGGCCGTCCCGACCACACCGTCCAGGAGGCCGCTCACGGTCGGCCCACCGGGGCGGGCGGCGGCAGCGGCGGCTGGTAGGTCGGCGGGTCGACGTCGGCCTCGCCGAGCACACGGTCGAGCAGGGCCTGGATGGCCGGTGGCGCCTCGCCCTCGAACAGGTCGAGGGTGACCTGTGCCCGCCAGAGCTCGCGCTGCGCCTCCGCGTCGAGCCGGGGGTCCACGTCGAAGGTCAGCGCGAGCTCGTGGAAGCGTGCGACGTAGAGGTCCGCCGCGGTCCAGGCCTCCCGGTCGTCGAGGTGGTAGGTGCGCAGCAGCCCGTCGTGGGTGGTGGTGGCCATGGCGGTGGCGACCTCGGCAGGCACGCGGCTGTCCGCGTCGGCCACGGCCTGGCCGACGATGCCCACGGCGTCGTAGGCGGCGACGGCCGCGACGGGCAGGTCGATCACGAGCGTGTCGAGCTGCGGCAGCAGCCCGAGCCCGTGCCGGACCTGGTACCGGATCATCCACGGCACCAGGTCCCCGCGGAACCAGGCGGGGTCGAACGGGAAGGCCGCGACGACCCCCTCGATGGACCGTCCGGCCAGCGTGCGGTACTCGGCGACGAAGGCGCTGGCGGGAACCGCGACCTGCACGTCCCAGTCGAGGTCACGGACCGCGGTCGTTGCGCGGGCCGCCGCCGACGGCGGACCCCACAGCAGCACGGCGCGGGTGTCCGGGGCGGCCCGGCGCAGTGCGGCCACGGAGGGACGCAGGTCGGCGGCGTCACCGTCGGCCTCGACCACGCCGGCGAGCTCGACGCCGCCGGCGGCCAGCCCGGCCTGCAGGTCCGGTCGGGCCAGGGCGCCCTCGATGGGGTCGGCCAGCAGCAGTGCCACGTCGTCGATCTGTCGCACCTCCGACAGCCACCGTCCGAGCCGCTCGGCCTGGGCGCGGGCCGACGGGACCGTGCGGGCCACGAAGGTGGAGGCGTCGTCGAGCTCGCCACCGAACGCGGACGGCAGCAGGCTCGGGACCTCGCGACGGGTCAGCGGCGAGCGCGGCCCCACGAGCACACCGGGTGCCTCGGGTCCGACGACCGCGGACACGCGGGCCCGTTCGGCGAGGTCGGCCAGCTGCCCCGGCATCGAGGTCAGGTCGGCGTCGTCGACCACGACCAGCTCGACCGGCGCCCCGAGCAGTCCCCCGTCCTCGTTGAGGTCCTCGACCGCCATGCGGGCACCCGCGGCGATCTCCTCACCGAGCCAGGCGCGCGTCCCCGACAGCGGGGCGACGACCCCGATCCGGACGTTGTCGGGCGTCCCGGTCCCACAGGCCGTGGCCGCCACCGCCAACAGCACGATGAGCGGAACGAGGCGGCGTCGGCGTGTCACACCGCCGAGCGTAGGTGGGGCGGGACACCGTCAGGCCGCAGCGCCGAGGTCCCCGCCGCTCTCAGCCGCGTCTCGAGTTCCCGCCGTCACGCATCTGCTCGTAGGTGCCCGCGGGGTGGCGCTCGGCGAGCTCGGCGCGGATCACGATGCGCTGGGCGGCCGAGCCCTTGGGGTGGCAGCTGGTCAGCGTCAGGACCGAGTCGGGCGACTGGTTGATGATCGACCAGTCCCGGGGGTTGGTGACACAGGCGGCCCGGTCGGCGGTGGCGCGCTGGCACTCCCCGTCGGTGGGCGGGTTGGTGATCACGTACTCGAAGTCGCCGATGGGGGTCGACAGCCAGATGCTCTCGCCGACCTGGAGCTCGTCGACGCGGTTGAACGGCTTGCCGTAGGTGGTGCGGTGGCCGGCGATGGCCACGTTGCCGACCTGGCCCGGCAGCGGCGTGTTGGGGTAGTGACCGGCACCGGCGCGCAGCGCGGCGGCGGAGGTCCCCTCGACCACGAGGGTCTCGACGTCGATGGCCGGGATGGCGATCCGGGTCAGCGCCGAGCCGGAGTTGGCGTCGACCTGGGCCTGCCACTCCTCGACGCTCTCGACCTGGATGGTCTGGAACTGGTCCTCGAGCCGGGACTGCAGGACCTGCTCGGTGTAGACGTCGGTGAAGAACGGGTAGGCGAACAGCCCCAGCCCACCGACGAACAGCAGGCCGGTGAGCAGCGACAGGATTCGACGGCCGAGCGGTCGGCGGCGCAGGGCGTCGAGCAGGTAGCCGCCCGCGGACGGCGAGCGGGTCGCCCCGGCCGGGTCGTAGGCCAGGCCGGTGGGGGCCGGGGCGGCCGGGGACGACCCGGGGTGCTGGTCGTCGTACTGGTCGTCGTGGGTCGACATCGGTGACAGGCCCTGTCGTGTCGGCGCACGGGGCGCGGGGACGGCACGGGAACGGTGGGTCGGCGACGGTTCGGTGCCAGGGACACGCGCGCGTGCCCGGCGGTCGCCACCCTCTCCGTCGACCCAACGAGTGAACCAGACAGGAGTTCCGGTGCGGACAGCCCGACTGTTGCGTCAGCGCACACCCGTGCGCCCGCCCCGCGCCCGGCGCTCGGCCGCGTCCCGCACCCCGCCCAGCGCGGTCACGGATCGGGCCGCGGGACCAGCCGAGCCGTGGCCCGTCCGCGGACCCGGGTGATGCCGAGGTGGACCAGCAGGCGGGTGTCGACGGGCAGCATCACGTCGACGGTGGCGGGGCGCCCCGTGCCGCAGTCGCAGTGCTCGAGGGTTGCGCCGTGGGCCCGGGCGATGCGGTCGGCCGCGGTGCGGGGCGGGACCGGGGACGAGCTGCGGGACGCGGTCGCGGCAGCCAGCGCCGCGCCGTCGGCAGCGGCCGTGGCCACCCGCGCCGCTCGCAACAGCGCCCCGACGTCGAGCGTGGCCAGGCCGACGAGGACGACCAACACCACCAGCCAGGCGGCCTGGACCACGGCGAGGCTGCCGGCCTGACCACGCACGTCGGCGTGGGAGCCGCACCGGCGGGAGGGACGAGAACACGTACGGGCCGGCCTCACGGGGAGCCGTCCAGGATGGGTTCGCCGAAGACGGCGGCTCGGCCGGTCAGGTCCACGTCGACCCAGCGGCCGGGGCGTCGGAGGCGGACGGTGACCGTGACGGTGTCCCCCGGCCGGCGCAGTGGCGGGCGGACCTCGACCTGCGTGGTGACCCCGTCGCCGGCGGCGGCCGTGACGGCGTCGGCCACGGCGGCGTTGGAGGCGTCGGTGGCGGCGACCCGCGCCCCGATCCGGGCGAGGTCCTCGGCGAGCAGGGCGTCCCGGGCGACGCCGACGACCTGCAGCAGCGCCAGCGCGCAGAGCGCGACGAGCGGCAGGGCCATCGCCGCCTCGAGGGCCAGCGAGCCGGAGGAGCCGCCCCGGCCCCCGCGCCGTGGGGGGCGGCGCGGGGGCGGGGCGGAGGGGTCCGGGACGGGCATCAGAACCCGACCAGGCCCCGGGCGGCGTCGAGCACGCCGCCGAGCAGCTCGAAGATCGCGCCGCCGCTGGCCCACTTGATGACCAGGGAGACGGCGGTCGCCCCGACGACCACGATCAGCCCGTACTCGGTGGTCATGGAGCCGTCCTCGTCGTGGACGGCGGCCAGCGCGCGGGGCGGGGTGGTGTCGGACGGCAGCAGCGGCGCGTCGGAGGCGGCGCGGGGCGCGATGCGGCCCCGCCCAGCGGGATGGGCGGCGAGGGCACGTCGGCGTGCCTCGGTGTCGCGGAGCGGGTGGCGGACAGGGGTGGGAGCCATGGGGCACCTCGTTTGTCGTCGTGTCGTGCGGTCATGGCCCGCTGAGGTCCGCCAGCCCGGTGAGCACGATCGGCGCACCGATCGCGAGCACCGTGGCCGGCAGCAACAGCAGGGCCGTGGGGAAGGTCAGGCGGGCGGGGAGTCGCAGGGCGGCGGACTCGGCGGCCGCGCCCCGGTCGGCTCGCACCTCGCGGCCGAGGGCGCGCAGGGCCGGGACGAGCGGGCCACCGGCGTCCAGGCCGTCGGCCAGCACCTCGGCCAGCCGGGTGCAGGAGCCGGGGACCGTGCCGCGGGAGGCGCCGGGCGACAGGCGGCCGAGCTCGACCTGCCAGGCGAGCCGGCGCAGGTCGTCGGCGAGCTCGGGCACGTGCGGGGCGGCTTCGCGCAGGGCCGTGGGGACGGCCACCCCGGCCGACAGGGCGGCGGCGGTGAGGTCGCAGGCGTCGGCCAGCCGGGCGTGTGGGGCGGGCGGCGGGGCGCGGAAGGTGGCCCGTGCCACGACGGCGGCCAGCACGGCCAGCCACGGGCCGACGAGCAGCCAGCCGATGGTCCCCGCGATCACCACGCGCGGGGTGGGGCCGGGCGGGGCGGGGTCGGCCCCGGCGCGAGCCACCAGGCCGGCGATGCCGAGCGCCCCGGCCGCCCACAGGACCAGCGCGATGGCCCCGACGACCGTGCCGGCGCCGGTCGTGTAGAAGCCGACCAGGTCCACGTCGAGCAGGCCGGCGAGGGCAGGGACGGCCAGGACCGGCAGCAGCACCAGTCCGGCGCCGACCGTGCGGGCCGGGGCGGTGGCGGTGTGGACCTGTCGGGTGACGGCGCGGCGGTGCCGGTGCGCCTCGGTGGCAGCGTCGAGGGCCGGCAGCAGGGCGGCGCCGACGTGATCGGCGACCTCGACGGCTGGGCGCACGTCGGCGGGCAGTCCGTCGAGCCGGTCCGGTCGGGCACCGGCGGCGACGCGCAGGCGCAGCCGGGCGAGGGCGGCGTCCTCGCGCTCGTGGGTGCGGGGGTCGGGGCGCGACATCGTGTCAGCCCCGCCACACGTCGGCGAGCTGGCGCGCCCCGGCGGCATCGCGTTCCACGGCGACGACCTCGGTCACCCGGCGCTGGTGGCCCCGGCGCCCGACGGCCACGACGACGTCGACGGCGGTGTCGACCTGGGCCCGGGCGGCCGCCAGCGGCGTGCCGGACAGCAGGGCCATGCCCTCGAGCCGGACCAGCGCGTCCGCTGCCCCGTTGGCATGGACGGTGGTCGCGCTGCCGGCGTGGCCGGTGTTCATGGCCTGCAGGAGGCCCGCGACCTCGCGTCCGCGCACCTCGCCCACGACGAGGCGGTCGGGGCGCATGCGCAGGGCGTTGCGGAGCAGCTCGTCGAGGTCCGCCCCGCCGGTGCCGTCCGGGCCGGCCTCGACGGTCTGGAGGTTGACGGCGTGCCGGCACGGTCGGCCGAGCTCGGGCGTGTCCTCGAGCACCACGACCCGGTCGCCGCCGACCTCGCCGAGCAGCCGCTTGAGCAGCGTGGTCTTGCCGGCCCCCGCACGGCCGGCCACGACCAGGTTGTGGCGGTCGGCCACCACGCCGAGCAGCACGTCGCGCAGGTCGGCCGGCACCGTCCCGACGGCCTCGAGGTCGTCCCAGCCGGGCACCACCGCGGGGATGCGCCGCAGCGTCAGGACGGGTCGGTCCACCAACGGCGGCAAGAGCGCGTGCAGCCGCACGCCGCCGGGCAGCACGGCGTCGGCGGTCGGGTGGCCGCGGTCGAGCCGGCGTCCCGTCGGGCCCAGCACGCGCCGGACCACGTCGAGCATCGCGGCGTCGTCGCGGAAGGCGACTTCGGCTCGTTCCAGCCGGCCGCCCCGGTCGACCCAGACCTCGTCCGGTCCGTTGACGCACACGTCGGTGACCTGCGGGTCGCGCAGCAGTGCCTCGACGGGGCCGAGGCCGGCGACCTCGTCCACGAGGTCGCGGACGAGGCGGGCCCAGGCCTGCGGGGCGAGCACCACGCCCTCCGCGGCCAGCGCCCGGGCCACGGCCCGACGCAGCGCGGGGCGGTCGGCAGGACCGGTGGCGACGTCGTCGTCGACGGCGACGCGGTCGAGGACGGCCCGGCGCAGGCGGTCGTCGAGGTCGGGGTGCAGGTCGGCGTGCGGAGAGGCGGACGCGGTCGGCGTCACGGGTGGTCCTGTTCCGCCGCCCCGGCGGGTGCAGTTCCGATGTGGGGGACCCTACGACCGCGGTGCGCCGGTCCGGCGGGTCGATCCGGAGGATGTGGACGACGGGACCAGCAGCTGCTCCTGCAGGGACAGCTCGGCGTCGCCCCGCGGATCGTCGAGTGATGGGGCCGCGCGCAGGTGGGCCGGCAGGAGCGTGGGCAGGTGATCCGGCTCGGCGGGGGGACGGCCTCGAGCGCACGGAAGAACCCGGCGACCCGGTCGCGGGCGTCGCCGCCGAGCTTGCCCTCGGCGCCGAGGTGGACACTGGCGTAGGGGTACAGGTGGAGCACGAACGAGAGGGTCGACGACGGAGCGGGTCTTGGCGAGCCACAGCTGGTACTGGGATCGACCGCGGCACTGCTCGCCGCGGCGCGCGCGGGGGCGGCACCGGGAGTCGTTTCACGGATGGCTGCGGCCAGGGGCCCCGCGACGGCTGAGCACCGGGCCCGCGGGGGTCGGCGCCTTCTCGATCGACCTCCTCTATCGATCTAATACAAACAGTCTGTTGGATCGATCGGACGCGATGCCGTTCCATGGGCTCCGTCGATGCTCCGGCTCCGCGGTCCCACCGCAGCGAGGAACGCCATGGCCGTCTCCAGCCCCGAGCTGCTGGGCCTGCTGGTCCTGGGCCTCGGCGCCGGCGTTCTGGGGGCCCTGGTCGGGATCGGTGGCGGAGTGGTGATCGTGCCGGCCCTGATCGTGCTCTTCGACTTCGACGTGCGCATCGCGGTCGCCACCTCACTGCTCGCCGTGATCGCGACGTCGGTCGCGGCGGGCAGCGTCCACCTGGGCTCCGGCCTGGCCAACCTGCGCATCGGGCTGAGCCTGGAGGTCGTCACCACGGGGGGCGGGATCGCCGGCGGCCTGATCGCCACCGCCATCTCCCCCCATGCGCTGTCGATCCTGCTCGGCATCGTGCTGGGGATCACGGCGGTCCTGCTCCTGCGGGGCCGCGACGAACATCCCAGCGTCGACGGCGACGACCCCGAGTCGGACACGGCCGAGGCCCACCAGGCCGTGGGGCGGCTCGCCGGGACCTACCTCGACGGCCACAGCGGACAGCTGATCAGCTACGAGGCCAAGCGCGTCCCGGCGGGCTCCGCCGTGGCGTTCAGCGCCGGCACCCTGTCGGGGATGCTCGGTGTCGGCGGAGGCTTCCTCAAGGTCCCGGCCATGAACCTGGTCATGGGGGTCCCCCTGAAGGTCTCCGCCGCCACGTCGAACTTCATGGTCGGCATCACCGCGCTGGCCAGCCTGTTCATCTACATCGCCCGGGGCTACTTCTACCCCTACGCGGCCGCTCCCGTCGCCCTCGGCGTCATGCTCGGCGCGCTGTCGGGCACGAAGCTCCAGGACACCTCGTCACCACGGCTGCTGCGTTGGGTGCTGGCCCTCGTCCTCGTCGGTGTCGCGGTCCAGCTCCTCCTCGACACCGCCGGAGGCTGACGTGACAGCGACCGGCTCCGACACGAGCACGTCGTCCACCACGACGTTCCGCGCGGCCCAGACCGTCATGCGCGTCGGCCTGGCCATCGCGTTCGTCCTCATGGCCATCGGCCTCGTCGTGCACCTCGCCAACGGCGGTGACGCCCGCGCCGTCACCTTCCGCCAGGTGCTGTCGGCCCCCCGCCTCGGGGACAAGATCCTCATGGCCGGTGCGCTCGTCCTCGCGGTGACGCCGGCGATCCAGATCCTCGTGCTGCTCGTCGACTGGCTGCGCATCCGCGACTACCGGTACGCCGCCGTCGCAGCCGCCGTCATCGTCATGCTCGCCATCGGTGCCCTCCTCGGGGGCGCCTGATCGAGCCGCCCAGACCCCAGATCCCGCCCGGCCGTCGGCGGGGGCTCACTGCTCTACGGGGCGGTGGGCCGCCCCGACCTCATCTCCGAGGACGCCACCGACGAGCTCGCCCGGGCCCAGTTCCGCTCTGACCGCCGACGACGAGGACGCCTTCGTCGAATCCCTGCTCGCCGGCCTGCACCCGTGGCCGAGCTACTACGTCCACATGGGCCCGCGCAACAGGTCCGGCGCCGAGCAACCCGATCTGTCCGCCCCGGCCCCCGTCGACCCCGAGATGCTCCGCGAGCACCTCACGGCCGGCCACTGGGTGGTGGACCTGCGCTCGAGGCGCCTGTTCGCGGCCGACCACGTGCTCGGCACGGTGAACGTCGAGCTGCGCAACGACCTGCCCACCTACCTCGGGTGGGTCATGCCGATCGACGCCCCGCTGATACTGCTCGGGGACGACCCCGAGGCCGTCGAGGGCCCAGCGCATGCTCGCACGGTCGCATCGACCGGCCCGTCGGCGCGGCCACCGGCGCCCGGGACTCGGCCACGACCCAGCGCACCTCCTGGCCGGCGGCGTCCTGGGGACCGGCCAGGCGCTGGACACCGACGATGGTCGTGCTCGACGTCCGGGACGCCTGGGAGTTCGCGACGGGCCACCACCCGCGCGCCGTGCACGTCCCGTTCCACGAGGTGCTGGACCGGTCCACCGAGATCCTCGACGGCCAGGTGTGGGTCTACTGCGCGACCGGCAACCGGGCCGCCGTGGCGTCGTCGCTGCTCGCGCGCGAGGGCCGAGACGTGGTCCTCCTGGACGACTTCTGCCTTCCGGGTGACCGTCCGGGCACCTGACGCCGTCGGCGGGATGGCCGCGGTCCGCGCGCCACCCGACTGGGTGCAGCTCCTGGTGGTGGGGGACCCTACGAGCGGTGGGCACCGGTCCGGCGGGTCGATCCGGACGGTGTGGACGACCAGGTCAGGTGCGCAGGCTGCGGGCCAGGGGGACCAGGGACGCCAGCCACCGCCCCGGCAGCGACGAGGGAACGCGCTCGACCAGCCCGGCATGGGCCACGCGGGCCGACCACGGCAGGTGGACCTGGCGGGTGCGCCCCGGCGTGGCCCGGTCCCAGGCCGCACGCGTCAGCGCCCCGCGCCCCACGACCACGACGGCGGCGGCCGCGGTGCCGTCGACCGCCGCGAGGCCGGCCCGGTCCCTGGTGCACACCAGCACGTCCACCTCGGACGCGACACCGTCGTCGCGCAGCACGAGGACGTCGTCGGGCACGGCCACGGGGGCGCGCGGGCCCAGGCCCGTGGCGACCACGCGCAGGCCGGGCACGCCGGCCACGGGGCCGGCGGCGTCCCAGGTGCGATGGGCGGCCAGCGCGGCGGGGTCGACGACGGGGACGTCGGGCAGGGGGACGTCACCCGATGCGACGGCGAGGGTCGGCTGCCCGTCCCAGGCCAGCAGCCCGGCCAGGGCGAGCGTCACCGTGGTCGTGCCGACCCCGCCGGCGGCACCTCCGAGCCGGATCGTGGGCGCCACGACGGCGCGACGGTCGTGGCGCGCGAGCAGGTCGGCGGCGAGCCCGTCCAGCGTGTCGCGCTCGTCGGGCCAGCGCAGCACGGCCGCGGCATGGGTCGCCGCCCGCGCCGCGCGATCCGGTGGGTCGTGGTCCCGGACCAGCAGCACGGCCGGGACGTCGGTCGCCGGCGAGTGGTCGACCCCGACCAGCGCGAGGGCGGCGGGCAGCTCCTCGCCCTCGGTGACCTGCCACCCGAGCGTGCCCTCGAGGAAGGGCACCAGCTGGCTGCGCAGGTGGTCGTCGACGCACGCGCGCACCGGCAGGGCGCCCGCGGTGGCGGTGTCCACGATGGCGTCTCCCGGGTCGAGGTCGGGACGACGCTACGGGCGGGGCGGGTCGGGGCGGTCGGGGGATCGCCGGGGTGTGGACGACCGGCGCGTCAGGTCGGGCGGTGCTCCTCCGGCCCGACGTCGGCGGCGTTGGCGCCCCGCTCCCCCATCGGCTCGGGCGGGCCGACGGTCGTGTCGTGGCGGGTCTGTCGCTCGGCCTCGGCGTTGAGCTCGGCACCGACGAGGATCGCGAACGACGACAGGAACAGCCACAGCATCAGCACGATCACCCCGCCCATCGTCCCGTAGGTCTCGTTGTACGAGCCGAACGAGTTGACGTAGACGGCGAACCCGGCGGAGGCGGCCAGCCAGAGGACGACGGCGACGATCGCGCCGGGCCCGAGCCAGCGCCAGCGTGCCTGGTCGCGGTCGGGCGCGTACCGGTAGATGATGGCCAGGCCGCCCATGAGGGCGAGGGCCAGCAGCGGCCACCGGCCCCACGTGATGGCGTACTCGGCGGCGACGCCGAGGCCGACGGCCCCGAGCACGGCGGGCACCACGGCGATCAGCGCGATCAGGATCAGGCCGAAGAAGATGCCGCCGATCGTCAGGGCCAGGGCGATCCCGCGCTCCTTGAGGAAGCCGCGGGTCTCCGGTTCGTCGTAGGCGGCGTTGATGGCGTTCATCAGGCCCTTGGTCCCGCTGGACGCGGACCACAGGGCGGCCAGCAGCGACACCACCAGGGTCCAGCCCAGGGTGGTCGACGACGTGTCGGCGATGCGACCGACCTGCGCACTGACGAGGCCGGCGGCCCCGCCGGGGAGCTGGGATGCGTAGGAGGCGACCTGCTGCTGGACCTGGCCGGGCTCGGCGACCAGCCCCCACACGGTCACCGCCGCGATCAGTGCCGGTACGAGGGCCAGCACGGCGTAGAACGCCACGCCTGCGGCCATGAGGCCGACGCGGTCGCCCTTGATCTCGTCCTTGGTCCGGATCAGGACCTGCTTCCAGCCGCCCGCGGGGATGTCGGTGGGCCGGGTGGCGCGGCCCCCGGGGCGGCCGGAGCGGGGCGCCGTGCCGGTGCGCATGCTGTCGGTGGACATGGGACCTCTGCACGTCGCGGACGAAGGACCTCCCCCGGGGTTCGTGCCCGACGCACGTTGGCATCGCCGACGATCGGGAGGTGGCCGGAGGGCCGCCGTCGCCGGAGACGGCGCAGGCGGACCGCGAGCCACCGGCACTAGCCTCGGCAGGCACCACCACCGGGAGGTCGAGGTGAGCGACGAGGGGCCACCGCTGGACGTGCCGCCGGACCCGGCACGCGACGAGACCGCCGCGCGCTACGCGCGACCGGACGCGGAACGGCTGCCCGACGACGTGGTCGCGCGCCACGGCCGCCGACGCACCGGCGCCACCGCCGCCGCGTTCTTCGACCTCGACAAGACCATCATCGCCCGGTCGTCGACCTTCGCCTTCGGGCGCACGTTCATGCGCGACGGGTTGCTGTCGCCGACCACCGTGCTGCGCGGCATGTACGCCCAGGCCGTCTACCAGCTGGTCGGGGCCGACCACGACCGCATGGAGCAGATGCGCCACGCGATGCTCGAGCTCACCCGCGGCTGGGAGGCCGAGCGGATCCGCCGGTTGGTGCGCGAGACGATGGAGGAGGTCGTCGCCCCGCTGGTCTTCCAGGAGGCACTCGACCTGTTCGAGGAGCACCGCGCGGCGGGGCGCGACATCTGGGTCGTGTCGTCGTCGGGCGAGGAGATCGTGGTGCCCTTCGCGGGCTACCTCGGCATCGGCAACGTGATCGCGACGATCTCCGGCGTCGACGACGACGGTCGCTACGACGGGACGCTGCAGTTCTACGCCTACGCGGCCAACAAGGCCACGGCGATCCGACAGGTGGCCGAGGCCCGCGGGTACGACCTGTCGCAGTGCTTCGCCTACAGCGACTCGATCACCGACCTGCCGATGCTCAGCGCCGTGGGCAACCCCATGGCGGTCAACCCCGACCGCGAGCTGCGCGCCGCCGCCCAGGCCATGAACTGGCCCTACCAGGTGTTCGCGTCACCGGTGTCGGTCCGCGACCGGCTGCCGAACTTCGGGCGCCCCCGCAACGAGGTGCTGGTCGGGGCGCTGACCGCGGCCGCGGCCGGCCTGGTCGCCTGGCGCGTCCTCAGCGGCCGCAGCGACTGATCGCCCACCCCGCACGCGGAGCGAGCGATGCGGGATCGCCGGCTGCGCCACGTCCCGCTGGGCCACCGACCGTCCGGCGACCCGTCATCGCCAGGGCTACGAATAGTCGCGCTGGTGGAGGATCAGCCCGTCGTCGTCGAACTCGATGAAGGTGGCCCGGGGCAGGTCGTTCCAGCGGCGACCGCCGGCGGTGTAGGAGATCGTCCACTCCACGGCCAGCGAGCGGTCGTCGACGCCCTCGATGACGCGCTTCTCCTCGATGACGACGTCGTCCTTGCCGCTGAGGTAGTCCTTGACGTACGCGTGGATCAGCAGGTTGCCGTTGTGCGGCGGGTTGTACGGCTCGAGGAAGACCGCGTCGATGGCGTACAGGTCGGGCAGGTCGTCGAGGTCCCCGGATTCGAGCATCCCGGACATCTTCGCCCAGACGTCGGCAGCGTGGCCCACTCGGCGCTCCTTGTACGAACGTGTGTCGGGGCGTCCCGACGGCGAGGGCGCCGCGCCATGTGGCACGTGCGCCTGCCGGGCGCCCCGAGGTGACGGTCCGCGCAGGATAGTCGCCGGGGTCGCCGCACCCCAATGGGGCCGGCGGGTGCCTCGACTACGCGTCGACGGCCGAGGGCAGGGCGCGCTCGAGCTTCTCGAGGGCGGCGTCCTGGTCGCACTTGAGCGCGGCGGCGAGCTCGGCGACGAGCAGGGCCCGCGACTTGTCGAGCAGGCGCTTCTCGGCGGTCGAGGGCTCGGGGCGCGCGTGGATGTTGCGCACGACCGTGGCGAGGTCCTCGGGGTTGCCGGTGCGGGCGAGCTCGGTGTTGGCCTTGAAGCGGCGGGCCCAGCCACCGTTGGCGTTGCCGCCGGACTCGGTGGGCTCCTCGCCCAGCATCTTGAGGACCTGGCTGGCCTGCTTCTTGGACATCGGCTCGCGCACGCCGACCATGGGCAGGTTCTCCTCGGGGACCTTCAGGGTGAGGTCACCGACCGAGAGCTGGAGGACGACGTAGCGGCGGCTCTCCCCCGCGACGTCCCGGTCCTCGTGACCGGTGACGGTGGCGGTGCCGTGGCTGGGGTGGACGAGGACCTGACCGACTGGAGGCACGCGAAAGACTCCCAATAGGGGCGGGCGACAGGGAACTGAGAAGGAACACGGAAGTGGGCGGCGGCGGGCGCGGCCCAGCACACAAGGATGCCGTATCGGACGCGAGTGTGCCGCATCGAGTGTGCCGCGTGTTGGCCGAGCGCTCAACCCGGGGTCCACCGAGGCACCGCGAGCCACCCTCCTGCGATGGTTGACTCGTCGGCGAGCACCCCCGACCGAGGTTCCCATCGTGCCCCTGCCCCCCGACACCCGCGTGCCCGACGGCCTCGACGACGTCGCCGAGTCGATCGCCGGCCGCTTCGACACGACGCTGGACGAGCTGGTCGCGCTGACCCGGATCCCGTCGGTCAGCGCGACGGGCCACGACCCCGCCGAGGTGCGCCGCTCCGCCGAGCACACCGCCCAGCTGCTCACCGACGCGGGCCTGGAGGGCGTCGAGCTGCTCGAGCTCGACTCCGCCGACGCGCACCCCTACGTCACGGGCCACTGGCTCCACGCGGGCGAGGAGGCCCCGACGGTCCTGCTCTACGCCCATCACGACGTGCAGCCGGTGGGCACGCCCGCGCGGTGGTCGTCGGAGCCCTTCGACCCGGTCACCCGCGACGGGCGGCTGTACGGGCGGGGCGCAGCCGACGACAAGGCCGGCGTGCTGGCCCACGTCGCCGCGATCCGTGGGTGGCTGCAGGCGCGCGGACGCCTGCCGGTGAACGTCAAGGTCGTGATCGAGGGCGAGGAGGAGATCGGCTCGCCGCACCTGCACGCGTTCCTCGAGCAGTACGCCGAGCAGCTCGATGCCGACGTGATCGTGCTTGCCGACTGCATGAACTGGCAGGTGGGCTGGCCGGCGCTGACGTGGTCGCTGCGCGGGCTGATGGACGGGACGGTGACGGTGCAGGACGATGCAGCAGCCGGTGCACTCGGGCATGTGGGGCGGGGTGGTGCCCGGACGCCCTGACGGCGACGGCGCGGCTGCTGGCCACGCTGCACGACGCCGACGGCAGCATCGCGGTCGAGGGCTTCGCGGACGACGTGCGGCCGCTGTCGGACGGCGAACGGGCCCGCATCGAGGCACTGGACCTCGACGAGGACGTGCTGCGCCGGGACGCCCGGGTGGTCGACGGGATCGCGCTGGTCGGCGACCCGGACCGGTCGACGCTGGAGCGCATGTGGATGCAGCCGACCATCACCCCGACCGGCATGGACGTCCCCGACGTCGTGCACGCCTCGAACACGCTGCTCAGCGAGGTGACCACCAAGCTGTCGTGCCGGCTGGCCCCGGGCCAGGACCCGGAACGGGCCGCCGAGGCGCTGGAGGCCCACCTGCAGGCCCACGCCCCGTTCGGGTGCGAGGTCACCTGGGAGCTCGGCGAGGCCGCCCCGGCGTGGGTGATGGACCCGTCCGGGCCGGCATGGGACGCGGGCACGTCCGCCTACGGGGCGGCGTACGGCCACGAGGTCGCGGCCGTCGGCGTCGGTGGCTCGATCCCGTTCGTGGGACCGTTCGCCGAGCGGCTCGGCGGGGCCGCCTGCCTGCTGGTGGGTGTCGAGGACCCGGCGACCAACGCCCACGGCGAGGACGAGTCGCTGCACCTCGAGGACTTCCACCGGGCGTGCCTGGCCGAGGCGTTCCTCTTCCACGAGCTCGCCAACCGGGCCGGGGCGGTGCGCCGGGGCGGGTGAGGGAGTCCCGATGACCGAGCCCGCCTACGACCACCTCGGGACCGGCTACGCCCGCACCCGGCGTCCGGACCCGCGCCTCGAGCGCAGCCTGTGGACCGCGCTCGGGGACGCGACGAGCGTGGTGAACGTCGGGGCGGGCCCGGGCAGCTACGAGCCGCCGACCACCGTCCTGGCCGTCGAGCCGTCCCGCGCCATGATCGACCAGCGCCCCGCCACGGCCGCGCCGGCGGTGCAGGCGGTCGCCGAGGCCCTGCCGCTGCGGGACGGGGCGGTCGACGGGGCGCTGGCGGTGCTGACCATCCACCACTGGGCCGACTGGCGCGCCGGCGTGGCCGAGCTGCGGCGCGTGGCGGGGCGGGTGGTGGTGTTCACCTGGGACCAGCCGACGGCCATGGCGACGTGGCCGATCACGTACTGGCCCGCGATCCGCGAGCTCGACGACGGCCGCGCGGTGGACGTCGACCAGCTCGTCGCCGAGCTCGGGGGCGCCCCGCGGGGCGTCACGGTCACGCCATGGCCGGTTCCGGCCGACTGCCGCGACGGGTTCCTCGCCGCCTTCTGGGCACGGCCGGGGCGCTACCTCGACCCGGCCGTCCGTGCCGGGATGTCGGCGTTCCGCCAGATCGCCCCGGCCGAGGTCGAGGCCGGCTGCGAGCGCCTGCGCGCCGACCTCACCGACGGCACCTGGCACGCGCGGTTCGGCGACCTGCTCGACCGCGGGGCGCTGGACTGCGGCTACCGGATCGTGGCGACCGGGTCCTGACGGGGCGGCGGCCGGATCAGTCGGGGCGGCGGCCCCGGCGGATGCGCACGTCGGCCTTCTCGACGGTCACGAGCCCCTCGTCGATCATGCCGTCGAGCACGTCGAGCACGGCCTCGATCCGCTCGGCGCGGTCGACGCACTCGATGATGACGGGCAGGTCCTCGGACAGCCGCAGCACGTGGGACGAGTGCAGGACGCTGGACGCCCCGAACCCCATGATCCCGCGCATGACGGTGGCACCGGCCAGCCCGTGCTCGCGCAGGGCCAGCACGATCGCCTCGTACAGCGGCCGGCCGTGCGTGCTCGTCGTCCTCGCCGACGAAGATCCGCAGCAGGCGGCCGTCCTCGAGCGGTTCCATGGTGTGCTCCTTCATCCCACCAGCGTCACGGCCAGGGCCGCCGCGGCGATCCCGACCACCAGCATGGCACCGAGGTTCACCCCCGCGGCGAGCAGACCCGCCGCGGCGCCCTCCTCCCCGAGCCGGACCGATTCCACCATCCAGGTCGAGAAGGTCGTGAACCCCCCGCAGAACCCGGTCCCGACGATCGTCAGCAGGTCGCCGTCGAGGCGACCCGCCGCGTGCAGGCCGGCCAGCACGCCCAGCAGCAGCGCCCCGCCCACGTTGACCGTGGCGGTGCCCCACGGCCGCGTGCCGCCGTGGCGCCGCTGCACCATGCCGGCGACGCCGTAGCGCGCCAGCGCCCCGACGCCGCTGCCCAGCATGGCCGCCAGCACGATCATCGGTGCCGCTCCGCGACCCGGATGCCCACCGCCGCGGCGACCAGCCCCAGCGACGACGCTGCCGAGCGCGTACCCGGCGGCCAGCCCGGCCCGCCCCGCGTCGAGCAGCTCCCACGCCTCCAGCGAGAAGGTCGAGAAGGTCGTGTAGCTGCCGAGCACGCCGGTGCACAGCAACGGGATGGTCAGCGTGGTGCGCGACCCGGCCTGCAGGAACCGCGTCAGGAGGTAGCCGAGCAGCAGCGCCCCGCTGACGTTGGCCACGGCGGTGCCCCACGGGATGCCGTCGCCGCCGTTGCCCACCGCGGACACGGCGATGCGCGCCCCGCCGCCGAGCACGCCGCCGGCGAAGACGGCGAGTCGGCGCCGCCAGGCCAGCGGCAGGCGCCGCCGGACGCGGTCCGGGCTCACCGGCGCGTGTACAGCCCGTCGATCATGTCGCTGTACTTCGAGTGGATGACGTTGCGCTTGAGCTTCATCGTCGGCGTCATCTCCTCGGTCTCGGGCGTCCACTCGGTGGGCAGGATCGTCCACTGCTTGACCTGCTCGACCCGGGCGAGGTCGGCGTTGCCGGCCTCGACCGCACGGGCGACCTCGGCCCTGACCTGCTCGTGCTCGGCGGCCTGGGCGACCGATTCGAACGTGATGCCGTGGCTCTCGCACCAGCCCGGCAGCACCTCGGCGTCGAGCACGATCAGCGCCCCGATGAAGGGCCGTTCGTCACCGACGGCGCAGACCTGCCCGATGATGTCGGACTTGCCCTTGATCGTCTCCTCGATGTTGTTCGGGGAGAGGTTCTTGCCGCCGGCGGTGATGATCAGCTCCTTCTTGCGGCCGATGATCTTCAGGAAGCCGTCCTCGTCGATCTGGCCGAGGTCGCCGGTGTGCAGCCAGCCGTCCTCGTCGATGGCCTCGGCGGTGGCCTCGGGGCGGTTGAGGTAGCCGGGCGTGACGTGGGGGCCGCGCGACAGGATCTCGCCGTCCTCGGCGATGGTCATCTCGGTGCCCTCGGTGGCCATGCCGACCGTGCCGAGCTTGACCCGGCCGGGGCGGTTGGACGAGATCACCGCCGTGGACTCGGTCATGCCGTAGACCTCGAGGATCTCGAGGCCGATCGCCGAGAAGAACAGCAGCAGCTCGAACGAGATCGGGGCCGCGCCGGACAGGCGGAAGTCGCACTGGTCCAGCCCGAGGCGCTCGCGCAGCTTCGAGAAGATCACCCGCTCGAACAGCTCGTGCTTGAGGCGCATGGTCACCGGCACGGACTGGCCGGCGTACTGGCGGCGCCGGACCTCCTTGCCGTTGTCGATGGCGGCGAGCACCAGCTTGCGGCGGCGCTCGGGCTCGTCCTCGAGCCGGGCCATCATCTGGGCGTGCATCTTCTCCCACACGCGGGGCACGGCCATCATGATGTTGGGCCGGGTGCCGGTCAGGGAGTCGAGGATCTGCTTGACGTCGGGCACGAACTCGACGGTGGCGGCCTGCTTGATGCCGGCGTAGTGGGACACCATCCGCTCGGCGATGTGGGCCAGCGGCAGGTAGCTGACGCCGCGCATGTCGGCGGGCAGGTCGATCGCGTCGTCCAGCGCACCCATCTGGTACATCAGGTTGCGGTGGGTGATCTGCACGCCCTTGGGGTGGCCGGTCGTGCCGGACGTGTAGATGACCGTGCAGACGTCGTCGGGGGTCACCGCCCGCCAGCTGTTCTCGAACTCGCCCTCGCCGCTGGCCAGCGCGTCACGCCCCGCCGCCAGCAGGTCGTCGAAGGTCATCTCGACGTCGTCCTGCGGCTCGGCGCCGATCAGCACGACCTTCTCGAGGCTGCCGATGACGTCGCGCTCGCGCAGCTCGCGCCACTTGTCGAGGAACTCCTCCTCGACGATGGCGACCTTCACCTCGGCGTCGTTGGCGATGTAGGCGGTCTGGTCACCGGTGAAGGTGTTGTAGATCGAGATCGGGGTCGCGCCGGCCAGCATCGCGCCGACGTCGGCGACGACGTGCTCGGGGCGGTTGTTGGCCATGATCGCGACGCGGTCGCCGTGGTCGATGCCGAGGGACCGCAGGCCCATCGCGACCTGGCTGGCCAGGCGCTGGTAGTCGGCCCACGTCCGCTTGCGCACGGTGCCGCCGTCGCGGTCCACCAGGGCGGTGCGGGTGGGGTTGTCCTGGCACGTCTGCATGAACATGTGGCAGAACGTGCGGTCCCCGAGCCGGTCGAGGATGCGCTGCTGCGCGGCGGGCTGACCGGACGACATCGGTGGGTTCTCCCCTGCTCATGGACCACGACGGTGGGCGAACGGTACGTGGTGAGACACTCGGACGCATCTCGTTCCACCTTCGATGCCGGCGCCCCGGGTTCCTCCCGCCGTGCCCGTGGACCATGCCCGTAGGGTGCGCGCTCCCCGGCACGGAGCGCCCCGATGACCGCCGCACCCCTGCCGGACCCGGTCCGGGACGTCCTCGAGCTGGCCGACTACCGCCGGCGCGTCGCCGCCCTGTACGCGCGAGGTGCGGGCCCTGGACCCGCTGCGCGGGCTGGGAGCACTGGTGCGCTGGGCGGGACGAGCTGTTCGCCACGCACCCGTCCTCGCCGTGGCCGGCCGCCGACCGGGCCTCCCGCGGGCCCGATCGCCGTGTTCGACCACGACCCGTCCTGGCGTCTGGAGGTCGAGGTGCGCCCCGCCACGACCGACGAGCCCGTCGGCCTCGACCACTCCGGCGAGGGCGTCACCTGGGCCCGCCCCGTCGGCGAGGTCACCGTCGAGCGGGGCGACGCCACCGGCACGCTCACGCTCTACTGGCTCGAGCAGTACGGCGGCGGGCTGTTCCTGCCCTTCCGCGACGCCACCAGCGGCGACACGACCTACGGCGGCGGCCGCTACCTGCTCGACGGGGCGAAGTCCGCCGACCTCGGCGGCACCGCCACCACGCTGGTGCTGGACTTCAACCTCGCCTACCACCCGAGCTGCGTGCACGACCCGCGCTGGTCGTGCCCGCTCGCCCCGCCCGGCAACCGCCTCCCGTTCGCGGTCGAGGCCGGCGAACGCCTCGGATGAGGCCCGATACCGGACTCATCCGCACCGTCGTGCGCGCACCGCCCGACGCGGTCCGATGATCCGAGATCTGGGAGCACATCCGCACCGCTTGGCGGGGGCCGGGGCGCGCGGGCGGGGCGGGCTACAGAGCGCGGCGGGGCGGTACAGGCCCATGACCACGGCGCCGCCGAGGCCGATGTTGTGGGTCAGGCCCACCTCGGCCCCGTCGACCTGGCGGGCGTCGGCGGTGCCGCGCAGCTGCCAGGTGATCTCGGCGGCCTGGGCGATGCCGGTGGCGCCCAGCGGGTGGCCCTTGGAGATCAGCCCGCCCGACGGGTTCACCACGACCCGGCCGCCGTAGGTGGTCTGGTCGTCGAGGACCAGCTGCGGGCCCTTGCCCTCCTCGGCCAGGCCCATGGCCTCGTAGGTGATGAGCTCGTTGGCGGAGAAGCAGTCGTGCAGCTCGATCACGTCGACGTCGTCGATGGTCAGCCCGTGGCCGTTGGAGAAGATCTGGCGGGTGGCCTGGCGGGTCATGTCCGCCCCGACGAGGTCGATCATCGAGCCGCTGAACGTGGCCGGGGTGTCGGTGACCATGGCCTGGGCGGCGATCTCGATCGCCTGGTCGGCGAGGTCGTGCTCGCGCACGAAGTCCTCGGAGCACACGATCGCAGCGGCCGAGCCGTCGGAGGTCGGCGAGCACTGCAGCTTGGTCAGCGGGTCGTGGATCATCGTGGCCTCGAGCACCTGCTCGAGGGTGTAGGCGTCCTGGAACTGCGCGTAGGGGTTGTTCACCGAGTGGCGGTGGTTCTTCTCGCCGATGCGGGCGAACACCTCGGCGGAGGTCCCGTAGCGCTCCATGTGCTCGCGGCCGGCGTTGCCGAAGATCTGGGGTGCCGGGGGCGACTGCTCGTAGCCGCGCAGCTCGGCCATCTTCATGTAGTGCTTGTCCAGCGGCATCGCGCGGTCGTCGAAGCCCATGCCCCCGAGCGAGCCGGGCTTCATCTTCTCGAAGCCGAGCGCGAGCACGCACTCGTTGAGGCCACCCTCGACGAACTGCCGGGCCATCATCAGAGCGGTGGACCCGGTCGAGCAGTTGTTGTTGACGTTGTAGACCGGGATGCCGGTCAGGCCGAGGCCGTAGACGGCGCGCTGGCCGGCGGTGGAGTCGCCGTAGACGTAGCCGACGCAGGCCTGCTCGACGGTCTCGTACGGGATGCCGGCGTCCTCGAGGGCCTTCGTGCCCGACTCGAGCGCCATGTCCGGGTAGTCCCAGGCGCGCTCGCTGCCGTCCTCGGCGGTGACGGTGCGCCGCCCCGGCTTCTCGAACTTCGTCATGCCGACGCCGACGATGAACACCCTGCGCTTCACGGAACTGGCTCCCGGGGACGAGACCTGACGGACCGTCAGGACTCTACCGCAGCCCAGCGGGTCTCCTCGACCCCGGGGATGCCGGGCAGCGGGGCGTCGCCCGCCAGCTGGGGCAGCAGGAGGTCGGCCACGGCAGCCCCGACGGCGGCGTGGGCCGGCGCCGGCCAGTGGATCCCGTCGACGTTGAAGTCCGCGGCGAAGGGCGACACGAGGTCCCAGACGGGGCGGGTCGCGTAGCCGTGGTGGGCGGCGATGGCCAGCTGCTGGGCCTCGCGCTGCGGGTGGCGGGGATGGCGGTTGCCGTACCACGCCGCCTGGTGGTGGCTCGTCGGGCCCAGCGCGACACCCGGCGCCCCGCGCGTCAGCCCGCGGACGTGGGTGAACAGGTCGTCGTAGAGGTGGTCGAAGGTGGCCGCGTGGGTGCGGGTCATCCGGTAGCCGCTGGCGCGGACCACCCACGGGTAGGCCGCCGACAGTGCCCGGCGGACGCGGCGGCGGACCGGGGCGGGGCGCAGGTAGGGCACCATCGCGTCGAGCATCGGGGGGACCCCGCCCGGGGCGTGGTCGAACCCGCCGAAGCCGACGACCACGGCGTCGGCGCCGAGCAGCACGTCGAACATGACGTGGCGGTCCTTGGTGACGGTGCGGTGCACGTCACGGATGGTCGTGCCGGCGCGGGCGACGACGGTCACCTCGACGTCGCGGTGCAACACCTCCCGCAGTCGGCGGGCGGCCACGTTGGGGTACAGGTGCGGGGCGGTGGGCAGCTGTGGCCCGGTGCCGTCGATGAACGACGTCGAGTCGCCGAGCACCACCAGCCGCAGCGGCCCGTCCGGGGCCGGGGCGGTCCAGGTCATGGCGGCGAGCTCGTCCTGCGACACCATCGCGCGCCCCGTCAGCGGAGATCGGCGGTGGCCGGCGCCGGGGCCGCGTCGGACTCGCCGACCGGTCCCACCATCGGCTCGGGCACCGTGGCCAGCCCGACCCGCAGGGCGGCCACCCAGACCAGGCAGGCGCCGAGCAGGTGCAACGACACCAGCGTGGCGGGGATGCCCAGCGCGTACTGCAGGTAGCCGATGCCGCCCTGGGCGAGCTCGACCCCGAGGAGCACCGTCGCGGCGCGGGCGGTCCGGCGGGCGCCCAGGGCGCGCGCCACGACCAGCATCGCGATCGTCAGGGCCACCAGCGCCCAGACGGCGTCGGCGTGCGCGACCGCCATGGTGCGGATGTCGAGCCCGAGGCGGGGCGTGCCCGGGTCGCCGGCGTGCGGGCCGGTGGCGGTCACCAGCGTGCCGAGGACCAGCACCGCGGCGGCCAGCGGCACCACCAGGCGCGCGAGCCACTGCAGGGCCGGGACCGGCTCGGCCGGGTCGGGCTCGCCGGCGCGGTCCGCCAGCACGACCGCCACGGTGATCAGGGCCATCGAGAGCAGGAAGTGCCCGGCGACCACCAGCGGGTTGAGGTCGGTCAGCACGGTGATGCCGCCGAGCACCGCCTGCCCGAGGATCCCGCCGACCAGGCCCCACGCCAGGCCACGCAGGTCCCGGCGGTGCGGGGCGTCCTGCCGGGCGGCCCAGACCGCCCAGATCGCCGTGGCCAGCACGACGAAGGTCAGGGTCCGGTTGCCGAACTCGACGAACTGGTGCCAGCCGGCCTCCGCCCCGCCCCGCGGGACGACCGAGGACCCGTCGCAGGTGGGCCAGTGCTCGCACCCGAGGCCCGAGCCGGTGATCCGCACCACGCCGCCGGTCAGCACGATGCCGACGTTGGCGACCAGCGCGGACAGCGCGGCGGGGCGCAGCCGCGGGAACGCAGCGGGGGAGGTGGCCATCGCGGGGCAGGGTACTCGGCCGCGTGCCGGCTCAGGTCGCCTCGCCGGAGGCGGAGCGTCGCCGGTCATGCTGCGTCGAGAGCTCGTCGTAGGCCACACGCGACGCCGCGAGGCGGTCCCGCGCCTCCGCCAGCGTCGCGGGCACGGGATCGTCGGACGCCAGGGCCGCCTGGTGCTCGACAGCCTCGTCGGCCAGCGCCACCAGCAGGTCGGCGACCTCGCGAACCTGCACGTCGAGGCGGCTCGACGGCCTGCCGCCGAGCTGGTCGGTCTCGAGGTCGGCGGCCGCCAGGGCCTCGAGCTGCTCCACGAGGGCCCCGACCTCGGACAGCGAGGCGGAGGCGATCCAGCCGTCCTCGGCGAAGCGACCGACGAGCTCGTGGGCCCGGTCGAGCCGCTGCCAGTCCTCGCGCTGGCGTTCAGGCAGGCGATCGAGGCGCGCCTGCGCCCGTCGGTGGTCGGCGAGGGCCCGCCGCTGGCCCTGGTCGGCCCGCCGTGCGGCCCGGACCTCGCGTTCCTCCCGGATCCACCGGGTCACCAGGGGCAGGACGGGCAGGACACCGAAGGCCAGGCCGAAGAGGATGGCCGGCACGGGACCCGTCGCGTCCGTGGGGTCGATCGCCGAGGCGACCCCGCCAGCCGTCCAGACGCCGGCCCACAGCAGCGCCCCGGCCATGCGCCAGTGACGCCACCGCGACGGTCCTCCCCTGCCCATCCCGTCCCTCACCCCGGGTCGTCGAGGGAACCGTACAGCTCGTGGGTCACGCCGAGCCGGCGCTGGGCGTCCGCCAGGGACACCTCGACGGGGACCTCGGGCGCCAGGGACGGCTGGCGGGCGACGGCCTCGTCGGACAGGGCGACGAGCAGCGCGGTGAGCTCGTCGACCGCGCGGGCCAGGTCCGCCGAGGACTCACCGGTGGCCTGCTCGCCCCGTTCCTGCTGGCGTCCGACGCGACGGGCGAGCTCGTGGGTCCGCTGGCCGACGACGGTGAGGGTGGCGGACGCGATCCAGCCCCGCTCGCCGAAGCCCTGCACGAGCTCGTCGGCCTTGGCCAGGGCGCGCCAGGCCCGGTCGAGCCGGTCGGGCAGCGGGGCGGCCACGGCCAGCACCTCCTCGAACGCCTGTGACACCTGCGGCGCGTGCGCACGGTAGCCCGGGCCCGCCTCGCGCCCCGGTGGACACGCCCCGTACCCTTGGCCCTCCGCCTTCGTCGCCAGCGAGGTCTCGCGTGGCCGCCGACATCTCCTCCCCCGTGACCCCTGCCACCGACGGTGGCCGGGTCGCGGTCCCCGCCCGCACCCACCGCGTGCGCAGCTGGGTCCTGCTCGCCTTCGCGGCCTACAACGTGTGGGTGTGGACGACCCGGGCGATCAACATGGTCGGGGACCGCCAGGAGTGGTCGGTGGGGTTCGTGGTGGTGCACCTGGTGCTGTTCGCCGGGGGCTTCGGCGGCGCGGTCGTGCTGGGCACGATCGGCTGGCGGATGCGGCGCGAGGCGCGCTCCGCCACCACGTCGCCGGACGCATGAGCTCCGAGGCCCGCGCGACGGCCTCCACCGCCTCCGAGGGGGCGGGGCGGGGCGCTGCCGAGGTCGGGCCGATGCACGACGCGGGGCGGTACGAGTCGGCGGGCTCGGCCAGCGTCTGGGGTCGGATCCGGCCCTACGTGCTGGCGACCAAGCCGCGCATCATCGAGCTGCTGCTGGTCACGACCGTGCCGTCCATGGTCGTGGCCGCCGAGGCGTGGCCACCGACGCTGCTGGTCCTCGCGACCCTGATCGGCGGGACGCTGTCGGCCGCGTCGGCCAACGCCATCAACAACGAGCTCGACCGCGACATCGACCGCATCATGCGGCGGACGTCGAAGCGACCCACCGCCACCGGCGAGCTGCCGGAGGGCCACGCCCTGCGGCTGGGTGTGGTGCTCGGCGTGGCCGGGTTCGTGTGGCTGTGGGTGTTCGTCAACCTGCTCGCCGCGGCGCTGGCGACCTCCGCGATCTTCCTCTACGTGTTCGTGTACACGCTGGGCCTGAAGCGCCGGTCACCCCAGGCGGTGGTCATCGGCGGCGTGGCGGGCTGCATGCCCGTGCTGACCGGCTGGGCCGCCGTGCCCGGGGCCACGCTCACGGACCCGCGCCCGTGGCTGCTGTTCGCCATCATGCTCTGGTGGCAGCCGCCGCACTTCTGGGCCCTGGCGTTCAAGTACCGCGAGGACTACGAGGCCGCCGGGCTGCCCATGCTGCCGGTCACCCACGGGCACGCCGAGGCCGCCCGACAGATCCTGCTCTACAGCTACCTGCTGCTCAGCATGGTGCTGCTGTACGTCGCCGGGGCGCAGGCCGGGCCGTGGTTCTGGGTCCCGGGCGTCGCCCTGACGGTGGGCTGGATCGTCATCGCCCACCGCCTGCGACGCGAGCAGACGGTCCAGGCCGCCATGCGCCTGTTCCACTACTCCACCAGCTACCTCGCGCTGGTGTTCGTGTTCGCCGCCGTCGACGCGCTGGTGTAGTCACCCCGGTCGTACAGGCCACCGAAGAAGACCTCGACGAGGTCGCCCCACGGCATGGTGACGGCGTCCTCGTCGACGACCGTGGCGACCTGGCCGTGGTCGGACATGGCGAACACCACGGCCGCGGAGGTGGTCTCGAGACGGCGAAGGGCGGCGGCCGTCGCACGATCCTGGGTCACGGCGGCGCTGACGTCGTCGGGCACCCACTCGCCGGGGGCGGGCTCGTACGTCGGGTCGGAGATCCGTTCAAGGCGGGCCGCGTCGGCGTCGAGCGCGGCGGCGGCCAGCACGAGCACGTCCGTGCGGACCTCCACGAGGTGCCCCTGGTCGTCGAAGGTGATCGTGGCGGCACCCTCGACGGTCTCGGGCAGCGTCTCGGGGTCGGCGTCGGCCAGCGCGGTCGCGTCGTCGAACAGGTCGTAGATCGCGAAGGTCGCAGCGCGCGGGTGGAGGTCGACGGTGGCGACGGTCAGACCGTCGTCGGTGCGGGTGTGGTCGCGGACGGTCATGGCCCGGTCCGCGAGCTCGAGCATCGTGTCCCGGTCGGCGACGCCGGCGACCTCCCGGCGGAACTGCTCCGCGTAGGTGTCCAGGTCCTCGGCGGCCACACCGAGCTCGCCGAGGTCGACGGGGCCGGCCAGGCCACCCCAGTGCCCGTCGGCCAGGGCCCGCAGGACGTCGCCGAAGGGATCGGTCGCGTCGGTGTCGTCGGCCATGGTCCGCATCGCGCCGCGCAGGTCCCAGTCGGCGGCCTCGTCGGAGGACGCGAGCAGGGCGTCCCACCCGATGCGGGCCAGGATGGTCGCGCGCGGGGTGGTGGTCCGAGCCTCCAGGAGCTCGCCCAGGCCGAAGCGCATGTCCAGGATCGTGTCACCCGTGTGGTCGACGGCCACCTGCCACGACCCGTCGTCGGCCAGCGCCCCGTGGGTCGACAGGTCCCGGGCCATCTCGTCCAACCGGTCGAGCTCGGCCTGCCAGTCCTGCTCGGCCGCGGGGAGGAGCGGTTCGTCCAGCTGCGCGTCCAGCTCGCGCATCACCGCGTCGACCTCGTCGCGGTCCAGGGTCAGCTCCAGACGCCCGGTCCATCGCAGCGACCCCGCAAGGGTGTCGGCCATGGCCTCGAGCGCCCCCGGTTCGTCGGCCACGACGACGGCACCGGCCGCGACGTCCTCGGGGCCGGTGGCCTGCCCGGTGCATGCGCTGGCCAGCAGCGTGACGGCGAGCAGGACGGTCGTGGCGGTGCGGCGCATGGTCGGGCCCCTCGGTCGGCGTCCCGCCATCGTCCGCCCCGGAGGGGCCTCGCGTCCTCCGGGATGCCCCTGACGGCTGGGGTCGCTCGCCCTCGGTCAGGCCGGGGCCTGGGCGCCCACGGGGGTGAAGCGCACGGGCATCGACGTGAACCCGTTGATGAAGTCCGAGCGCATGCGGACCGGGTCGCCCGCGAGCTCGATGTCGGGCAGGCGCCGCAGGACCTGGCCGATCATCGCCCCGATCTCGGCCTTGGCCAGGTGCGATCCGAGGCAGAAGTGGATCCCGCCCCCACCGAAGGCCACGTGGTGGTTGGGCTCGCGGTCGACGCGGAAGGCGAACGGGTCCCCGTACTCCTCCTCGTCGAAGTTGCCTGACAGGTAGAAGGTGACGACCTTCTCGCCCTCGCGGATCGGCACACCACGGATCTCGGTGTCGCGGGTCGCGGTGCGGCGGAAGTTCTGGATGGAGCTGCCCCAGCGGAGCATCTCGTCCACGGCGGTCGGCATCAGGTCCGGGTTGGCGGCCAGCTTCTCGCGCTGCTCGGGGTGGTCGATCAGGGCCAGCATCCCGTGGTTGATCAGGTTGCGGGTGGTCTCGTTGCCGGCGATCACCAGCGTCACGAAGAACAGGTCGAGCTCCATCGGGGTGAGCTGGTCGCCGTCGACCTCGGCGTGCACGAGCGCGGACAGGATGTCGTCGCCCGGGTCGTCCTGGCGACGCTTCACGAGGTCGTCGCAGTACCCGAACATGGCCATGGCGGCCTGTTGGCCGATCTCGGGCGTGGCCTGCAGGTTCGGGTCGTCCCAGCCGACCATCTGGTCGGACCAGGTCCGCATGCTGTCCCAGTCCTCCTCGGGCACGCCCATCATCTCGCAGATCATCTGGAGGGGCAGGATGGAGGCGACGTCCGTGACGAAGTCGACCTCGCCCCGCCCGGCGACGTCGTCCACGATCTCGGTGGCGTGGTGGTCGATCTTCTCGACCAGGCGGCGGATCTTGCGCGGGGTGAAGCCGGCCGACACCAGGCGCCGGAAGCGGTCGTGGCGGGGCGGGTCCATGTTGAGGATGGACAGTCGCATCATCTCGAGGTCGGTCTCGGCCTGCGTCGAGATGAAGGTGCCGCCGATCTCGTTGGACCAGGTCTCGTGGTCCTTGCTGATGGCGACGATGTCGTCGTGCTTCGTGATCGCCCAGAACCCCGTGTCGTCGGCCTCCGGGTGCCAGTAGACGGGGCGGTCACGCCGCAGCCGGGCGAACTCGGCATGGGGCACGCGATCGGCCCACGTGTCGGCCAGCAGGTCGATCCGGTCGATGTCGAGCTGGTCGGCCTGGCGCATGATGGCGTCGGGGTCGAGTCGGGGCATGGGGTGGCTCCTGCCGGGGTGGTGGACACGATCTCGTGGGCGGTCGGGTGGGAGGTCAGTCGGTCGGGTCGGCCCCGAAGATGCCGAGCAGCGTCGCGAGCGCGAGCTCGTCGGGGACGGCGTCGGGGTCGAGGCGGTGCTGCATCTGCAGCCCCAGCAGCGCACCCATCACCGCCGGCCCGAGCCGGTCGCGTGGGACCGTCGGGGTGAGGCCGAACTCGTCCACCCAGGCGGCGAACTCGTCGCCCATCAGCCGGTGGACCGTGCGATAGCGGGAGGCCAGCGTCTGGCCGATGGCGGGGTCGCGGGCGGCGTGCAGCCACAGCTCGATCTCGAGGAGGAACCAGACGTCGCCCTCGACGTGGGCCGCGACGTTGCGCCACAGCGCCAGCACGCGGCCATGGAGGTCGGCATGGACGGCGAACTCGGCCTGCACGACGGCCGCCATGTCGTCCTGGAACCCGTCCAACAGCGCGGCGAGCAGGCCCTGTTTGCCGCCGAAGTGGGCGTACACGGACCCGGAGGTGCGGTCGGCCGCGTCGGCGACGGCGTCGACCGAGACCGCGTCGTAGCCCTCGCGGGCGAACAGCTCGGCCGCCGCCGCCAGCAGCCGCCGGCGGGTCTCGGCCTTGCGCTGTTGCTGTGTTCTCGCCACGTGTGCTCTCCCGGCAAGAAATATAGGGAACCCTAGATATGTCGTCAACCGTCAATTCGCCGCCGAGGCGCCCGACCGGCACGATGGCAGTTGGATGAGAGACCGCTCATCCTGCTCTCATGCGTACGCCACCGCGGAGTGCCATGCTCACCGCCATGTCGTCCCTGCCCGCCCTGCGTCGCTGGGCGTCGAGCATCCGGACCCGCCTGCTCGTCACGGTGGTGGTCGTCCTGCTCGTCGCCATCGTCGGCACGGCGCTCGGGACCCGGCTGGTGCTGCTGGCCCGTGTCGACGAGCGCATCGACGAGCAGCTCGTGCAGCAGACCGAGGAGCTGCGCGTGCTGGCCGACGAGGGCCTGGACCCCGAGACCGGCGAGCACTTCGGCACCGACGCGGAACGCCTGCTCACCGTGTACCTGCAGCGCACGGTCCCCTCGACCGGCGAGGTGTTCGTCACCTACGTCGACGGCGAGCCGTTCCGGCGCAGCGCCCAGCGCGTGCCCTACCGGGTCGACACCGACTCCGAGCTGACCGCCCGGTGGGCCGACCTGACCACCACCGAGCGCGGCGCGGTCGACACCCCCGGGGGGCGGCTGGAGTACCTCGCGGTCCCGGTCGGTCCGGAGGACGACCCGTCCGCGGTGTTCCTCGTGGGGGTCTTCCGCGACGTGGTCGCGGCCGAGATCGACCAGGCCGTCCGGGTCACGGGGATCGTCGGCGTGGCAGCGCTGGTGGCCGCCCTGGCGCTGGCCGCCGGACTGGCCCGCCGCATCCTCACGCCGCTGGACGAGGTGACGCGGACCGCGCGCGAGATCACCGAGTCCGACCTGTCGCGACGCCTGGAGGTGCGGGGCGACGACGAGCTCGCCGAGCTGTCCCGGACGGTCAACGCGATGCTCGACCGCCTGCAGGCGGCCTTCGCGGCGCAGCGGGCGTTCGTGGACGATGCCGGTCACGAGCTGCGCACCCCCATCACCGTGGTGCGCGGCCACCTCGAGCTGCTCGACGGGGCCGACCCCGTGGAACGCGCCGAGACCCAGGCCCTCCTGCTGGACGAGCTCGACCGCATGCACCGGATCGTCGAGGACCTGCTCACCCTGGCCCGCGCCGAGCAGCCCGACTTCGTCCGCCCCGCCCCGTTCGACCTCGACGAGCTCACCACCGGCGTGCACCGCCGGGTCCGGGCCCTGTCCACCGACCACACCTGGCAGCTCGACGGCGTCGGGCTGGGTCGGGTGGTGGGCGACGAGCAGCGACTCACGCAGGCGCTGGTCCAGCTCGCCGACAACGCCGTCCAGCACACGCCGCCGGGCACCGTCGTCGGCATCGGGTCGGCGCTCGACCCGGCCCGGGACGGTCGCCCCGCCATGGTCCGACTGTGGGTCCGCGACGACGGCCCCGGCATCGCCCCCGAAGATCGCGACCGAGTGTTCGACCGGTTCGCGCGGGGCGCCGACGGGCCGCGCCGGTCCGACGGTGCCGGGCTGGGCCTGGCGATCGTGCGTGCCATCGCACGCGCCCACGGCGGCGAGGTCGAGCTCGGCGGCGGCCCCGGGCGGGGCGCCACCTTCACCCTGCACCTGCCGGTCGCCCCGGCGCCGACCACGGCCCCGGCGTCGCCGACCCCGGCTCCGCTTCCCGTCCCGTGAGGTCCGATCCATGACCGCCATCCTGATCGCCGAGGACGAGGACCGCATCGCCTCGTTCATCGAGAAGGGGCTGCGCGCCCAGGGCTACACGACCACGGTCGTCGCCGACGGGGACGAGGCCCTGCGGATGGGGCGGTCGGGGCTGTTCGACCTCGTGCTGCTCGACGTGGGCCTGCCCAGCATCGACGGCTTCACTGTGCTGCGTGGGATGCGCGAGGCCGGGGCGCGCACGCCCGTGGTGATCCTCACCGCCCGCGACGGGGTCGAGGACACGGTGCGTGGGCTCGAGCACGGAGCCGACGACTACATCACCAAGCCGTTCCGGTTCGCCGAGCTGCTCGCGCGCATCCGTGCCCGACTGCGGGACGCGGGCACGGTCGAACCGACCGTGCTGGAGGCGGCCGGGGCGTCGTTGGACCTGCGGACCCGACGGGTGACCGTCGAGGGGCAGGCCGAGGACCTCACGACCCGCGAGTTCGCCCTCGCCGAGGTGCTGTTCCGCCACCCGGGACAGGTGCTGTCCCGCGAACAGCTGCTGTCGACGGTCTGGGGCTTCGACCACGACCCGGGGTCGAACGTCGTGGACGTGTACGTCGGCTACCTGCGCAAGAAGCTGGGCCCCCGGGCCATCGAGACGGTCCGCGGCGTCGGCTACCGGCTCAGCACCGAGGTGCCCGCCGGGTGAAGCCGCCCCGCAAGCGCTCGTGGCGGGCCCGGCCCGGCGCCGAGCTGGTCCCCGGCCGGCGGGTCGTCGAACGCCTCGGGGGCGGACGGCGGACCGAGGTGTACCGCTGCGAGGACGTCGGCAGCGGGGCGAGCGTGGTGGTCAAGGTCCTGCGGCCGGGACGCACCGGCGAGCGGGACGTGCGGATGCTTCGACGCGAGGCGACCACGCTGGCGGCCCTCGACCACCCGGGCTTCCCGACCCTGCTCGGTCAGGACCTCGCGGCCGATCCGGCCTGGATCGTGATGCAGGACGTCGCCGGCCCGCACCTGTCGGACCTCGTGCGCGACCACGGCCCGCTCGTCGTGGGCACGGCGATGGCGGTGGCCGCCGAGGTGGGCGACGCGCTGGCACACCTGCATGCCCGCGGGCGCGTTCACCTCGACGTCAAGCCCTCGAACGTGGTGCTCGGCACGCGCGCGGTCCTGCTCGACCTCGGGGCGTCCCGTCGCACCGACCGTGCGGCGTCGCTCCGCCCCGGGGTGGGCACGCTGACCTTCCTGTCCCCCGAACAGGCTGCGCCGGGGTCCCTCGGGGCCCCCGGCCCACCCTCGGACGTGTGGGGCCTCGGGATCACCCTGGTGCGGTCGGTCACCGGCACGAACCCGCTGGCCGCCCGCCGCACGTCGCCCCGCCCCGACGAGGTGGTCCTGGCCCGCGCCTGCCGGGCCGCGGCCGAGCAGGTCCCCCATCCGCTGCGCGATCTGCTGCTGGCGTGCCTGGCCACCGCCCCGTCGGAGCGGCCCACCGCAGCGGAGGTGGCGCGGCGGGCCGTCGCCCACACCCGTCCATGAGGAGTCTCTCACCTTGGCCACAGGCTGCGCTCACGGACGGCGACCATCATCCACAGTCCGACGCCGTAGTCGGCGACGCCGACTGGCGTCCTACGACGGGCCGCCCCTTCGCCCCCGGGGCGGCCCGTCGCATCTCCACCGGCGCACGTCGAGCCTGGGACGCGACGAGCGCGGGACGGGTCGAGGTCACCGGACCTGCAGGACCCAGTGGTCGTCGGTGGCCTCCCGCAGCTGCGCACCCTCGAGGCCGCCCGCGGCCTCGGGCGTGGCACGCCCCGCCGCGAGCAGCCGGCGGGCGAGCGCGCCCTTGCGTTGCTTGCCGATCGTCCCGGGCACCTTCGCCCCGTCGGCGGTGACGAAGTCCACGGTGACCCAGTGCCGGTCCTGCCGGGCGGCCGCCGGCACGGCCGCGGCGTACTCGGACGACAGCAGGTCGACGACGGTCGTGGTGTCGTCGACGAGGGCGTCGAGCCGGGCGGCGACGTGGGGCCGCCACCAGGCCGCCAGCCGTCCCACGGGCTCGGGCAGGCGCGCCAGCATGAGCAGCCGGTAGGCGGGGATGGGGTCCCCGCCCCGCGCCGGCCCGAACAGCGCGGAGGGGATCAGGACGTGCTCGTGGGCGCGCCGGCGGGCCGCGGCGGACAGGGAGCCCACGTCGAGGTGGTCGTAGACGACGCCGGCGTACCGCTCGACCGCCGGCAGGGTCGGCGCCTGGTGCACCTCGGCCAGCATGCGACGGGCGTCCGGCGCGGCCGACGCCCCGCCGATCGCGTCGGCCAGCGCGTCGCCCCGCAGCTTGCGGGCGGCAGCGATGACCCGGCGACGGGCGGCGCCGGCGTCACCGTCGGCCAGGTTCGTGTCCGCCCAGGTCCGTGACGCGTCACCGCCCTCGCGGACACCCCGCGAGGGCGGCAACAGCAGGAGGAAGGACAGACCCACGTCCGCGACGGGGTGCGGTCAGCCGGCCGGCGTGATCGTGGCGACGCCCCACATGGTGGAGGGGTGGATGGTGCACACGAAGTAGGCGGTCTCGGGCAGCGGGACCTCGGTGCCGTCCTCGGCCGTGACCGGGACCTCCCACTGGTAGGTCTCGGCGGAGCCCGGCGGCGTGTTCGGCGGCTCGGCGGGGGTGATCACCGAGTAGTTGGCCTGGACGTCGGCGAGCGGGAGCGCCCCGTCGAGGCCGTCCAGCTCGGCCGGGTCCACGTTGTAGATCATGAGGTTGTGCTCGGTGGACGGGTCCCGGTTGTCGAAGGCGTAGGCGAACTGCTCGGCCTCGGACTGGGTCATCTCCCAGGAGTTGGTGTCCTCGCACCCGCCGCCGCTGGGCAGGCAGAAGCTCTGCAGGCTCTCGGCGGCCATGACCGGCACGGTGTCGTCGCTGGGCAGGCCCGCCATCACGAACTGCGGTCCGTGCGGTTCGACGTTGATGTTGCGGTCCTCGTCCGCCAGGCCCCCGAGGGCGCCCGCGGCGACCAGGCCACCGACGACGATCGGCGTGATGCCGGCCAGGGCGACCACGCTCCGCCGGGGCAGGTCCAGCCGGTCCTTCGACGCCGACAGCGAGATCGCCACCAGGACCCCGGCCGCGGCCATGAAGGCGATCGCGATGGCGCCCTGGCGGTCGACGAAGAGCAGGATCAGCGCGATGAGGCCGACCACGACGCCGATGCTCCCGAGGATCGCCAGCGGCATCACCAGGGGCAGGAACGCCCGGTTGCGGAACTCCGTCTTCATGGGTCGTACACCTTCTCAGCAGAGGCGGTCGGCGGCGGTCAGGGGGCGACCGGGTGGTGGCCGGAGCGTTCCAGCCGTCGGGCACGGTCCGCCCGTTCCTGCTCGCCGGCCCACCGGAAGTACTTCACGGCGATGATGATCCAGAGGTAGAAGCCGCCACCGAGCTTCATGATGAGGCCGGCCATCTGCATGTCGTCGAGCAGCGGGATGCCCCACGGCCGGGTCACGGACGTGTAGGCGGGGAACAGGTTGGTGTCCCCGAACACGAGGAACGACGCCGGGATGGTCGGCAGGAGCGTCATGAGGAACAGGTAGAACATCGACGGCAGCGGCTTGAGCGGCCGGACGACGTCGGGCACGGGGCTGAACAGGTTCATCCACATGAACACGCCCGTGCCGATGAGCAGCAGGTGGTCCGCGGCGTGGAACAGGTTGGAGTCCAGCTGCCAGGAGATCACGATCGGGGCGTGGGTCGCCACGAGGACCAGGTTGAACAGCAGGCCGGCGGTGACGGGGTTGCCCAGGCGGCGGACGACCCGGCGCACGCCCGCGCGCCGGACCAGCACGTCACCCATCCACCGGGGGGTGCCGAGCAGCAGCAGGGGCGGGATGACGAAGGCCTGCAGCAGGTGCTGGACCATGTGCACGCTGAACAGGTGCTCGGACAGCGCCTGCAGCGGCCAGCCGTCGGCGGTCCAGAACAGCACCACCCCGGCCGTGAAGGCGACCGCCTGCTTGCGGGTCACCGCACGCTCGCCCGGGCGGGGCTCCATCAGCTCGCCGTGCTTGCGCACCAGCCCGACGTACGCGGCGATCAGCCCGACGCACAGCAGGGTCACGTCCAGGGGGAACCCCGCCTGGATCGTCACACCGCCGAGCTGGAAGTCCATGCGCCTACAGGCCCACGTTCCGGGTGATCTCCGACAGCGCGAGGAACGCGATCAGGTACAGCACCACCGCCCCGACCAGGCCCGTGCCCATGAGGCGGGTGAACAGGCGTGTGTCGTACTTCAGGTGCATGAAGAAGCCGGCGACCATCACGAACTTGATCGACATCAGCGCGATCAGCAGCGGCGTGTGGGCCCCGCCGAAGTCGATGAAGTAGGTCGAGAACTCCATCATCGTCAGGATGAACAGGGCCCCGGCCACCTGCACGTACAGCTTGGGCGTGGGGTGGTCCTCGACGGGATGGCCACCCCCCGGCGTCACGTCCGGGCGGTCCATGGTCTGCTGGGCCATGTCGGGCTCCTCGAGAGTGGGGTGGTGCCGGTCAGCCGGCCGGGATGAGGTAGACGATCACGAAGATCAGCACCCAGATGATGTCGACGAAGTGCCAGTACAGACCGACGATCTCGGTCTTGACGTCCTGGTCCGCCTTCACCTTGCCGGACAGCGTCATGCTGTACAGCCCGAGCAGCATGATGATGCCGATCGTCACGTGCAGGCCGTGGAACCCGGTCAGCACGAAGAACGACGACCCGAACGGGCTGGAGTGGATCGACAGGCCCTCGTTGACGAACTTGGTGAACTCGTAGACCTGGCCGGCGATGAACACCATGCCCTGCAGCGCCGTGGCGAGGATCCACAGCCGCATGCGGCGCATGTCGCGCTGGGTGTGGGCGTGGTGGGCCAGCACCATCGTCAGCGAGCTCATCAGCAGCACGAACGAGCTGATCGAGGTGAAGGGGATGTCGAACAGCTCCGACCCCGGCGCCCCGTTGGTCTCGTTCAGGTACAGCAGGTACGAGGTGATGAAGGCGCCGAAGAACATGAACTCGGAGCCCAGGAACACCCACATCGCCAGCTTGCGGTGGTCGAGACCGAGCGTGGTCTCCTCAGCAGCTGCGGACACGTGTCAGCCTTCGTCTCTTCTCGAGCAGTGGTGGTGCGTGACGCGTGGGCGTCAGTGTGTGGCCGGGGTCAGGTCGGGCGTGTAGTCGTCGTCGCCCTCGGCGACCGGTTCGATGATCCAGCCGAAGTAGCTGACGAGCATCACGACGCCGGCCAGCGCGATCAGGAACACGTTGCGGAAGATGATCCCGTAGCCGAAGGGGAAGAAGCCCAGGGTCATCAGCATCGGCCAGTACGACGGGTGCGGCATGTGGATGTGGTTGCCGTCCGGGTCGTGGAAGCCGTGCTCGTCGTGGTGGCCGACCTCGCCGTGGTACCCGAGGCCGTCGTCGGCGCCGCCGGCCGGGATCGGCACGGCGCGCTCGTCCTCGGTCAGCGCGTACTTGCGCTCCCAGAACTCGTCACGCTCGTGGACCTCGGGGATGCGCCAGAAGTTGACGACCGGGGTCGGCGACGGCGAGAGCCACTCGAGCGTGCGGGCGTCCCACGGGTCGTTGCCCGAGGCCTGGCCGTTGCGCAGCGAGGTGATCAGGTTCACGAGGAAGATCAGCGCCGAGACGGTCAGGACCGCCACACCGATGGTGGAGAGCAGGTTGTACATCTCGACCGTGCCGCCGAGCTCGGCCGGCAGCACCGCGGTGCGGCGCGGCTGGCCCAGCAGCCCCGACATGTGCATCGGGCCGAAGGTCAGGTTGAAGCCGAGGAACCAGGTCCAGAAGTGGGCCTTGCCCAGCTTCTCGCTGAGCAGCTTGCCGGTGACCTTGGGGAACCAGTAGTAGATCCCGGCGACCAGGCCGAACAGCGCCCCGCCGAACAGCACGTAGTGGAAGTGCGCCACGACCCAGTAGGTGTCGGTCTGCTGGGCGTCGTGGGGGACGATGGCGTGGGTGACGCCACTCAGCCCACCGATGGTGAACATCGACACGAACCCGACGGCGAACAGCATGGGGGTGGTGAACTTGATCTTCCCTCCCCACATCGTGAAGACCCAGTTGAAGATCTTGATGCCGGTCGGGACCGCGATGAACATCGTCGCCAGGCCGAAGGCCGAGCGAGCGACGGGCCCGGTGGCCGAGGTGAACATGTGGTGGGCCCACACGCCGAAGCCGATGAACGCGATGGCGGCGCCGGCGAAGACGACCGCGGCGTACCCGAACAGCGGCTTCTTCGAGAACGTCGGCAGGATCTCGGACACGATCCCCATGGCGGGGAGGATCATGATGTAGACCTCGGGATGCCCGAAGAGCCAGAACAGGTGCTGCCACAGGATCGGGTCACCGCCGGTGGCGGGCTGGAAGAACTGGGTCCCGAAGGTCACGTCGAACTGCAGCATGAACAGCGCGACGGCGATGATCGGCAGGGCGAACAGCAGCAGGAAGTTGGTCACCAGCGACATCCAGATGAACACCGGCATGCGCATGAAGGTCATGCCCGGGGCGCGCATGTTCAGGATGGTGGTGATGAAGTTGACCGCCGCCGCCAGCGACGACAGGCCCACGATCTGCAGGCCCATGGCGTAGAAGGCCATGTGGTTGCCCGGGATCTGGGTGGACAGCGGGGCGTACCCGAACCAGCCGCCGTTGGGCAGCGCGTCGAAGAGGAACGACGAGTACAGGAAGATCCCGCCGAACAGGTAGGTCCAGTAGCTGAAGGCGTTCAGGCGCGGGAACGCGACGTCACGCGCGCCGATCTGCAGCGGGATCATGTAGTTGAAGAACGCCGCGCCCAACGGCATGACGACGAGGAAGACCATCGTCAGGCCGTGGGTCGTGAACATCTGGTTGTAGACCTCTTCGCTGACCACGCCGAGCTCGGCCTGGGCCAGCTGGGTCCGCACGATCCAGGCCTCGAGGCCGCCGAACGTGAAGAAGACCAGGACGGTCCAGAAGTACAGGATCCCGATCTTCTTGTGGTCGGTCGTCGTCAACCACGACGACAGGCCCGTCTCGCGCATGGGGCGAGAGAAGACGCTGGTCCTGGCGGGGGAGGCGGTGGCGCTCGCCATGGTCACTCCAGGGAGGTCAGGTAGGCGATGATGGCGTCGAGCTGGTCATCGGTGAGGTTGGTGAAGGCCGGCATGCTGTAGCCCTGCTCGGGGCGCATCGCCTTCTGGCTGGGGGCGTTGTTCACCCAGGCCTTCAGCTGCTCGACGTTCGGCTCGTCCGTGAAGGCCGAGTTCGGGTCGTTCGGGTCCTCGCGCTTGTAGAGGTCGAAGATCGCCCCGGCGAACTCCTTGCGGCTCATCAGGTGCGTGAGGTCCGGGCCGGTGTTCGCCTTGGGCGTCGTGCCGGCGGCGGCGACGTCGTCGGTGCGCAGGTTGTGGCAACCGACGCAGGACAGCTGGTTGCCGTCCTCACCGGGGAAGATCAGCTCGTAGCCCTCGGCCGCGGGCGACCCGGACGCCGGCTGGGCGGCGGGCTGCTGCTGGTCCTTGACCCACTGGTCGAACTCGCCCTGCTCGAGGACCACGGCCCGGTTGCGCATGTTGGCGTGCGACAGGCCGCAGTACTCGGTGCACTGGCCGGGGAAGCGGCCGGTCTCGTCGGCCTGCAGGTTGAGGTGCACGACGCGGCCGGGCACGACGTCCTGCTTGCCGGCCAGGGCGGGGACCCAGTAGCTGTGGATCACGCCCGTGTCCGCCGCCGGGTCGTCGGCGGTCATCGACAGGCGCACGGGCGGCCGTCGGGGATGACCAGCTCGTTGGCCGTGGAGACGCCGCTGTCCGGGTAGCGGTACTCCCACCACCAGCGGTGCCCGATGACCTCGACCTGCAGGGCGCCGGCGGGCTCCTCGGCCAGGTCGAACACCTGCTGCACGGTCGGCACCGCGATCCCCGCGAGGATCAGGGCCGGCACGACGGTCCAGAAGATCTCGAGCCGCGTGTTGCCGTGGGTCTGGACCGGCAGGCTGTCGTCCCCGTCCTTCGCCCGGTACTTGATCGCCGTGAAGATGATCAGTCCCTGGACGAGCACGAAGACGACGACCGCGATCCAGAAGACGAGCATGAACAGGTCGTCGGGCTTCGCGGCGAAGGGACCCTTGGGGTCCAGCATGCTCTGGTCGCCGGCACAGCCGGTGAGCAGGATGGCCAGTCCGGTCAGCAGGGCGGTCCGGACGAGCTTGCGGTGCGTCGGCCGGGCCGAAGGGCGGGCGCGACGGGTGGTGCTGCGCACCGTGACGTCTCCTCGTTGTCGGGCGGGGAACCGGACGCGGGGTGCCGGGTCCGGTCCGCGAGCCGATCGCGGGCTGTCCGCGTGCGGCCGGGTCCCGGCCGCCACCAACGACCCGTGCCCGTGGTTCGTGCCGGGAGTGGGTGGTGGGGGCGGCGTGCATGCCACTGCGGGCCTCACGGCCCTCAGGGGTGCGCAATGTATCGCGGTCCTCGGGCTCGCCGAGAACCGAGGGCACGTCGCGCGTCCCGGTCACCGGACCAGTGGCCCCGAAATGTCAGGGCAAATGGCCCTCACGGCTCCCAGCGGAAGAGGCGGACGGCGGCGAGCGTGCCGACGACGAGCCAGCCGAGCAGGACGAGACCGGCGAAGCCCGCGAGCCCCCCACCCCATCGCTCCGCAGTGGCTACGACGTCCATGGGCAGTGGCAGGGCTTCGCCGAACAGCAGGGCCAGCGCCCCCGAGGGGGTGGCCAGGGCGACGATCGTGCCGATGCTGTCGCTGGTGCGCAGGGCCAGACCGCCGATGGCGGCGAGGACGAGGTAGATCGCGTTGGCCAGGGCGAGGGTGAGCTCGGCCTTCAGCGCCCCGGCCAGCAGCAGGCCGAGCGCGGTGAACACGGCCGTGCCGAGCACGAGGCCGCCGACGAGCAGCAGGGGGTGGGCGTCGGCGGGCCACGACCAGCCGAGCAGCAGGCCCACGGCGATCACGGCGATCGACTGCAGCACGACGATGGCCGACACGGCCAGTGCCTTGCTGACGAGGTACGAGGTGCGGGACAGCGGGGTGGCCCCGAGGCGCTTGAGCACCGCGTACTTGCGCTGGAAGCCGGTCTGGATGGCCTGGGCGGTGAAGGCGGTCGACATCACCGACAGTGCGAGGATCGCCGGGACCAGCGTGTCGAGCGGTTCGCCGTCGCCCAGGGAGACCGGCACGACGACGGAGGCGAACACGAGGATGCCGAGCGGGATGCCGAAGGAGACGAGCAGGCTCTCGCCGTTGCGCAGCAGCAGGCGCAGCTCCATGCCGGTCTGGGCCAGCACCTGCTGGCCCGTCGGGGCGGCCGACGGTGTCGCCGGCGTGGGGCGGGGCTCGCTCATGAGGCGGCCCGGGCCGGTCGTCGGCGACCGCCGTCGCCGTCGCGGGCGGCCGCGGCGGCCGACGACTCGGCGGTCAGGCGCAGGAAGACGTCCTCGAGGCTGGCCTTGCCCGCGTTGAGCTGGCCGACCGACACGTCGTGCTCGGCCATCCACGCGGTCACCGCGGCGACGAGTGCGGGCGACCCGGCGGCGTCGACCCGGTAGCGGCCGTCGCGTTCCTCGACGACGTCGTGGCCCACGGCGGCGGACAGTCCGGCGGCGTCCATCCCGGGCGGGGCGGAGAAGGTCAACGCCGAGGCGGCGTCCTGGGTCAGCTCGTCGGGCGTGCCCTCGGCGACGAGCCGGCCGTGGTCGACGATCGCGACCCGGTCGGCGAGCTCCTCGGCCTCGTCGAGCAGGTGGGTGGTCAGCACGATCGTCGTGCCGAGCCCCTGCAGGTGGCGGACGTGGTCCCAGGTGGCACGGCGGGCGGCCGGGTCCAGCCCCGCGGTGGGTTCGTCGAGGAAGACGACCTCGGGACGGCCGACCAGCGCCAGTGCCAGCGCGAGCCGCTGCTTCTGCCCGCCCGACAGGTCCCGGTATCGGGTCCGACGGGCGTCCTGGAGCCCCACGTGGCCGAGCAGGGCCTCGGGGTCGACCGGGTCGGCGTAGAAGCGCGCGAACAGGGCCAGGACCTCGTGCGGGTAGGCCTGCGGGTAGACGCCGCCCTCCTGCAGCATGACACCGACCCGCGGACGCAGCCGCGTGGCGTCGGCGACCGGGTCGAGCCCGAGCACCCGCACGGTGCCGGCGTCGGGGCGCCGGTAGCCCTCGCAGCACTCGATCGTGGAGGTCTTGCCCGCCCCGTTGGGCCCGAGCAGCGCGAGCGTCTGCCCCTGCTCGACGACCAGGTCCAGCCCGTCGACGGCGGTCACGTGGCCGTAGCGCTTGACCAGCCCGCGGACCTCGATGGCCGCGGCCGGGGCGGGTGCGGACACGGCACGACCTCGGGGATGGACGACGGACGGGAGCAGCCCGAGGGTATCGGCGTGTCCCCGGTGCCCGATTGCCCCCTCCCCACCCGCCGCGTCCGTAGGCTCCGGCACGTGACCGACCCACGCCGCAACGACCCCCTGCTCGGCCGGCGCCGCCCCGACTGGCGCCTGGCCGTCACGCTCGCGGTCGGGGTCGGGGGCGGCCTGCTGCTGGTCTCGGTCGTCCAGGGCGTGCTGGTGCGGCTGTACGACCTCATCGTGACGCTGGTGGTCGCCCTGTTCGTGTCCTTCGCCGTCGAGCCGGCCGTGAAGTGGCTGGACGACCGCGGGGTGCGCCGGGGCCTGGGCACCGCCATGGTGTTCCTGGCCGGGCTGCTGCTGTTCGCCGGCTTCGTCGCGGCGATGGCACCGCTGGTGATCGACCAGGCCACCGCGCTGGTGCAGCAGGGCCCGAGCGTGCTGGGCGACCTCGCGAACCAGGCCCGCAACCTGCCCGGGGACGTCGGCGACTCCATCGCGGCCTGGCTCGAGGAACAACGCACGGCGCTGCCCCGCCGGCTGCCCGAGCTGGCGCCCCGCGTCGTCGGCGGCGCCCTGGGCTTCGGCCAGACGCTGCTCGGCACGACGCTGCAGTTCCTCACGGCCACCCTGGTCAGCTTCTACCTCGTGGCCGACGGGCCGCGACTGCGGCGCGTGCTGTCGTCGCGGATGCACCCGGACAACCAGCGCGACTTCCTCGACTGGTGGGAGCTGGCCGTCGCCAAGACCGGCGGCTACCTGTACTCGCGGGTGCTGACGGCGATCGCCTCCGCCGATCTTCCACATCACGGTCTTCAGCGTGCTGGGGCTGCCCTACGCGGTGGCCCTGGGCGTCTGGGTGGGGCTGATCTCGTCGATCATCCCCGTGATCGGCACCTACCTCGCCGGGGCCCTGCCCATCATCATCGCCCTGTCGGGCTCGCCCCGCGACGCGATCTGGGTCGTCGCGGCGATCGTCGTCTACCAGCAGGTCGAGAACTACCTCATCGCCCCGCGGATCACCGCCCACACCCTGTCGCTGCACCCGGCGATCGCGTTCGTGTCCGTGCTGGTGGGCGGCGCCCTGATGGGACCCGCCGGCGCCCTGCTGGCGCTGCCGGCCACGGCGATCGGGGCGGCCCTGGCCAGCGCCGCCGGCGAACGCCACGAGGTGGTCGAGCACGGGCTGACCACGCGAGAAGTCCTCGAACCGGCCCACCACCCCGCCCCGCTCCCCCGGCAGCTCCGAGACGTCGTGACGACCGATCACGACCTGCCACGGGTCCGGGCCCTGGCGCTCGGAGCCGTCGCGCTCGTCGTGACGGCCGCCGGGGCGGTGACGGGCGGGGCCCGCGGTCCCGGCGTTGGCCGTGGTGGCACTGGCACTTGCCGGGGTGGCCGCGTGGCGCTGGCGGGTGGCGGGGCGCACCGGGCTGTCCACCTCGGCCGCCGTGGCCAGCGTGCTGGTCGCGCTCCTGCTGCTCGAGCAGGCCACCGACGACGTCGCCCTCGTCCTGGCCGTCAGCGGCACGATCGCGCTGGTCGCTGCCGTCGTGCTGCGCGAACGCCGTCTGGCCGTGTCGGGGTTGCTGTCCTTCGGGGCGCTGCTCGGGCGGCCGTTGCCCGGCGGCCCCACCTTCACCCACTGCCTGGTCGCCACCGACCTGGCCGTGCCCGTCCCCCGGCTGGCCGGCCCGCTGTGGCTCGCGGTGGCGGCGACGCTGGTCGGGACGCTGTTGCGGTGGACGGGCTGGGCCGAGCGGGTGGGCCGCGGCTCGGTCGCCCGCGGCATCGAGATGACCGGCGCGATCGGGCTGGCCGCCGTGCTGCTGGCACGCGCCGCCGAGCTGCCCGGGCACCGCCTGCTGTGCGGGTCCGGCGACGCCCTCGACGAGGGATGGCTGGTCGTGGGCGTGGTCGTCGGCGTCGTGGCCGGCCTGTACGGGCTGGCCGCGCGCGACATCGTGTGGGAGGGCGTGGGGCTGGTCTCGATCGTCGCCCAGGGCCTGCTGGCCACGACCCTGACCGGGTCGTGGTGGTGGGCGGCCGGGTGCGGGGTCCTCCTGGTCGCCGCGCTGGCGACGGCCGAGTGGCTGCGCGTGCCCTGGCCCGACCAGCCCGGCTACGAGGTGGCGCGCCCCGCCCTGGCGAACCTGCGCGAACGCGCCCGACGACGGAGCGACCCATGACCACCCTGCAGTACGTGGTGCCCCGCGGGCTCGGCGACGACCCCGACGTCCTGGCCGGTCGGCTGTGGCTGGCCGGGGCGATGGGTGTGTGGGTGCGCCCCGACGACGTCGTCGGGTACTTCGTCACGAGGGATGCGCCAGTCCCGTCGGAGGGGCACTGGGAGGAGGTCGAGGAGGTCGACTGGGCCGCCCGGTGGATGGAGGGGATCGAGCCGGTCGCGGCCGGTCCCTTCGACGTGGTCCCCACCTGGATGGCCGAGGACCACCCGGAGCAGCCGGGGCGGGTGCGGATCGTGCTGGACCCGGGGCGGGCGTTCGGGTCCGGTCACCACGACACCACCATCGGCTGCCTCGAGGCGCTGGCGGCGCTGGACCTCGCGGGACGGTCGGTCCTCGACGTCGGGACGGGCACGGGCGTGCTGGCGATCGCGGCGGCCCGTCGCGGGGCGCACCCCGTCGTCGGTGTGGACGTCGACCCGGACGCGGTCGAGGTCGCGCGGGCCAACGCCGCGGCCAACGACGTGGACGTCGAGCTCGCCGTCGGGTCGGTCGACGCGGTCGACGGGACCCACGACGTCGTGGTGGCCAACGTGCTGACCCACACCATCCTCGAGCTCGCCGACGCGCTGGTCGCGGCCACCGCCCCGGGCGGGCACCTGGTCACCAGCGGCATCGGGGCGGGGCGCGCCCACACCGTGGTGGACGCGCTGGCGGCGGCCGGCCTCGACGACGTCACCGTGCAGGTCCACGGCGAGTGGGCCGTCGTGGCCGGCCGGCGGGGTCAGGTGGTGGAGGCCTCGTAGATCGAGTCCACCGCGGTCTTCAGGACCTGGTCGAACTCGTCCTCGGACTGGTTGGCCGACAGCTCGCCGATCAGCGCGCGGGAGAACGAGGCGATCAGGTTGGGGTTGCGGGCCAGGCGCTCGTTGGCCTCGTCACGGCTGTAGCCGCCGGACAGCGCCACGACCCGCACCACGTTCGGGTGGTCGATGATCGGGGTGTAGAGGCCGTCCTGCGACGGGATCGTCAGCTTCAGCATCACCCGGCGGTCGCCCGGCATCGCGTCGAGGTGCGTGGCGATGTTCTGGCGCAGCAGCTCCTCGGCCTGTTCCTTCTCGGGCGACTTGATGCTGACCTCGGGCTCGAGGATCGGCATGAGGCCGGCGTCGATGATCCGGTCGGCCACCTCGAACTGCTGGTCGACGATGGCCTTGATGCCCTCGGCGTTGGCCATGTTGACCACCGAGCGCATCTTCGTGCCGTAGACGCCCTTGTCGACCGCGCGTGCCAGCACGTCGTCGAGGTTGGGCATGGGGCTCATCAGCTCGACGTCGTTCTGCTCGGGCTCCTTGCCCTCGTCGACCTTGACGAACGGGACGATGTTCTTGGTCTCCCACAGGTAGCGCGGCGAGGGCACGCCCTCGATCTCGCGGTCCATCGTGCCTACGAACAGGATCGCGCCGAGGATGCGGTCACCGGTGAACGACGGCGAGGTGATGATCCGGGTGCGCATCTCGTGGATGCGGTCGAACATCTCCTCGTCGTTGCTGTAGGCGTCCTCGAGGACGCCGTAGGCCTTCAGCGCCCCGGGGGTGGAGCCGCCGCTCTGGTCGAGGGCCGCGATGAAGCCGCGGCCCTGGGCCATCTTCTCGTGCATCTTCTCGGTGTCCACGTCGATCCTCTCTGGATCCGGGGGCGGTCGGCTGACGAGGTCTGCCCCGATCCTAGGTGGGTGGCGTCGGTCCCGACGGTGCGCGGACGGTCGGGTCTGGTTGGCCACGGGGCGGGGTGGGGTGGAACCATGCGACCCATGGCGCGCACACGACTGTCCCCCGACCCCACCGACGCCCTCGTCGACGGCTTCACCCATGGCGGTGAGGGCGTGGTGCGCATCGAGGGCAAGGCCGTGTTCGTCCCGGGCACGATCCCCGGCGAGCGCGTCCGCGTCCGGGTGGTGGACGACCGGAAGAACTGGGCCCGCGCCGAGCTGGTCGAGGTCCTCGAGCCCTCGCCGGACCGGGTCGAGCCGCCGTGCCCCTACGTGCCCGAGTGCGGCGGCTGCGACCTGCAGCACGTGGGCCCCGACGCCCAGCGCCGCCTCAAGCACCGGGTTGTCGTCGAGCAGCTGGAACGCCTCGGTGGCCTCGTCGACCCGCCCGTCGAACCGTGCCGCGCCGTCGGCCCCGACACCGGGTACCGCACCCACGCGCAGATGCACGCGGCCGACGACGGCCGACTCGGGTTCCACCGGGCCGGCAGCCACGACGTCGTGCCGGTCGACCACTGCCTGATCCTGACGCCGGCGACCCAGCGGGTCCGCGACGTGGTCGGCGACGACACCCACGCGGCCGAGGTCCAGCTGCGTGCCCACGCGTCCGGCGGCACCGCGACCGCCGTCCTGCACCCGGCCCCCGACGCCCCGCTCGACATGCCCCCCGAGGCCGACGGGCTCGACGTCGTGCTGGCCCAGCCCGACGGGTCGACGGTCGCCTTCCGGGGCGACGGCGTCCTGACCGAGCAGGTGGCGGACCACACCTTCCGCTTCGACGCCGCGTCGTTCTTCCAGGTCAACACCGGCGGCGCGCAGGCCATCGTCGAGGAGGTGCTGGCCGCCGCCGGCGACCTCACCGGCGCGATCGCCTGGGACCTGTTCGCGGGGGTCGGCCTGCTGAGCCTGCCGCTGGCGGCCGGCGGGGCGCAGGTGGTCGCGGTCGAGGGGCACGCGGACTCGGTCAGCTGGTTGGCCGCCAACGCCGAGGAGGCCGGGCTCGACGACCGCGTCCGGGCGGTCCGCGAGGACGTGGCCGGCTTCGTCCTGGACGACCACGACGAGCAACCGGACCTGGTGGTGCTCGACCCGCCCCGCGTGGGCGCCGGCCCCGACGTCGTCGCGCGCCTGGCCGAGCTGCGCCCCGACACGATCGTCTACGTCGCCTGCGACCCGGCGGCGCTGGCCCGGGACGCGAAGGCCCTGGCGCAGCACGGCTACACGCTGCGTCGCGCGGTCCCGCTGGACCTGTTCCCCATGACCCACCACGTCGAGGTGGTCGCCACCTTCGGGACCTGACCGGCACGGCCCGTCAGGGGCCGGTCACGCAGGGCGACTGGGACTCGTGTCCCGGATCGCTCCGTGCGGCCGTGGGTACCGTCCCCGCTCGTTCGTCGGCGTCTCCACGGCCTTCCCGGCCGCCGCCGACGCGAGGGGAATCACCGTGGGTGCATCATTCCGCCGGGGCCGTCGTCTGCTGGTCGTCGCGGCCGTGACCGTCGCCGCGCTCGCCCCGACCGCGGGGGCCGACGCCATGACCCGGCCACGGACGATGTCCGACGATCGCCCGGCCACGGTCGGCGTGGTCGAGCCGGGGTTCCCGATCGACCACCTCGGCGTGCTCTTCGAGCTGCCCGAGGGCGCCGCGACGGACCACGGCCACGTCGGCACGTCCCACCCGGGCGTGCACGGGGTCGCGGTCCGGTTCCGCACCGACGGCACCTGGGGTCCGTGGCAGCCCGTCGGCGAGGACGGGGCGCAGGCCGAGGGCCAGTGGACCGGGGCGCTCGTGCCCGGCGGCGACGCCGAGGCCTACCAGGTGCGCGGCATCCCGGCGTGGGCGCGTGACGCCCGCGTCGCCGCGATCAACACGACCGACGGCCCGGCCGAGGTGGTCGGGTACCGCGCGCGCGGAGCCGCCGAGGCCAGCGCACCGTGCCGGTCCCGGGCCGACTGGGGCGCCGACGAGTCGCTGGGCACCCACGCCGGCCGGGCCTACGCGGACCTGCAGGTGGTCACGGTGCACCACACGGCCACCCAGAACGACGACCCGGACCCGGCGGCGACGATCCGCGCCATCCAGGACTGGCACACGACCCACAACGGCTGGGACGACATCGGCTACCAGGCGCTGGTCGGCCCCGACGGGGTCGTGTACGAGGGCCGCTGGTCCGGCAGCGACAGCGTCTCCTGCGTCACCGCGGGCGGGGACGGCCGCGACTTCGGGCACGAGACCACGGCCGACGACGCCCCGGTCGTGACCGGGGCCCACGCGGGGGGCTGGAACACCGGCAACTACGGCGTCGCGATGCTCGGGACCTACACCGACGTCGCCCCGCCGGCCGCCGCTCGCACGGCGCTGGTCGCCCACGTGGCCGAGGTGGCGGGGCGCCACGGCCTCGACCCGCTCGGCACCGTCGCCTACGACAACGGCACCAACCGCGAGACCCTGCCCGCCGTGCTCGGCCACCGCGACGTGACCAGCACCGAGTGCCCCGGCGGTGTCCTGTACGCCGACCTCCCGGCGATCCGCCAGGACGTCGCGGCGGCACTCGCCACGCCCACGGACCCCGACCCGACCACGCCTCCGCCCACGGACGAACCCGCCCCCGCCCCGACCGCGGCCGTGGCGACCGGCGAGACCACGGTCGCCGGCACGGTCGACGGGTCCTGGACCGCGACGACGGAAGCCGGCGGTGCCGTCGAAGCGGCTGACCGAGGTCGAGTCCGGCGGCAAGCCGTCGCGCCGCACGTCCGAGCTCGAGCACACCTGGACCGTCCCGGGCGTGGCCGAGGAGGCCGTGCTCGAGGTGACCGCCACCGCGTCCAGCTCGAGCGACAGGGACGGGTTCGCGTTCGCCGTCTCCAGCGACGGCGGGGCGACCTGGACGACCGCGGTCGAGCTGCCCGCCGGCTTCTCCGGGACCCAGTCGGTCAGCCTGCCCGCCACGCGTGACCGGCACCGTGCTCGTGCGGGTCACCGACACCGATCGGGGCGCGGGCAACCTCGTCCTCGACACCGTGACGGTCGACCACCTCGTGCTGCGCTGGGGACCGGACGCGGGCTGGACCGCACCGGCCGAGCCGCAGCCCGACCCCTCACCCGAACCGACCCACCCGGCCAGGGGCAACGGCAAGAAGTAGCGACGCGAGGGATCAGGTCGGGCGGTCCCGCGGGACGCGCCACTGGCGACGGAAGGCCTGCTCGGCGTCGGCGAAGGCGTCGAGCGGGGCGACCACCTCGCCGACGGCCTCCAGCAGCTCCTCGAGCTCGGAGGTGTCCGCCGCGACCTGCAGCAGCGCGTCGAGGTTGGCGTCGGCCTCGTCCAGCGCCGCCACGCAGTCGGCCCAGTCCTGCTCGATCTCGGGCAGGCGCCAGTCGGGCATCCAGGCGCGCACGTCCTCCAGCGCCCGACGCAGCGCGTCGACGCCGACCCCGACCGGGGCGGGTTCGACCCGCCCCGTCGGCAGCGTCCCGAGCAGCACCCGGCGCCCCGCCTCGATGGCCTGGGCGCAGTCGAGGAACGACCACCACGCACCGTGGAGGTCGTCGGGCAGCTCGGGGCGGCGTTGGAACAGCGGCATGAGGCCGCGCAGCGTAGACATCGCATCAGGTCACCCGGCGCCGAGGTGCTGCCGGACCCGGTCGACCAGCGGCGGCAGCAGGTTCGCGAGCTCGCCCATGAGCCGCGCGTCGGCGACGTCGTCCTGCTCGGTGGGCTGGCCGTTGAGGATCACCACCCGCGCGCCCCGCCGCTTGGCCATCATCGGCAGCCACGCCACGGGGTAGACCGCGAGGGAGGTCCCGACGGCGAGGAACACGTCGGCGGTCTCGCTGGCGGCACGCGCCCGGACCAGGTCGGCGTCGACCAGCGCCTGCCCGAAGGAGATGGTGGCCGACTTGAGCACGCCGCCGCAGTCGAGGCAGTGCGGGTCGGTCTCGCCCTGCCGCGACCCGGTCGAGCACGTCCTCGAGCGGCTGGCGGTGCGCGCACCCGAGGCAGACGACCTCGCGGGCGTTGCCGTGCATCTCGACGAGCCGCGCCGGGTTGGCGCCCGCCTGCTGGTGCAGGCCGTCGATGTTCTGGGTGACCAGCAGGTCGAGCCGGTTCAGCCGCTGCAGGTCGGCCAGCGCCCGGTGGGCCGCGTTGGGCTCGAACCGCACGTCACGGCTGGCCAGCCGGAAGCGCCACGCGTCGCGGCGCAGGTCGGGCTCCTGCCGCCAGGCGTCGATGGTGGCGCGACGTTCGGCGGTCGGGTCCTTCGTCCACAGGCCCTGCGGGCCACGGAAGTCGGGGATCCCCGAGTCGGTCGAGACCCCCGCTCCGGTCAGCGCCACGACCCGGTTGGCGTCGGCGATCCACCGTGAGACGCGGTCGAGGGTGTCGGTGGCCATCGGCTCCTCGTGGGACGGCCTGCGGGCGGTGGCGCGGGTGAGCGCGCTGCTACCGTGGGTTCGGTCCGGCCAGCGTGCCGGACCTGACAACTGCAGCACACCACACGTTCGAGGGTGGGGGAAGCCGGTCCAAGTCCGGCGCTGACCCGCAACCGTAGGCGGACGACCTTCAGCGGTCGCCGCGAGCCGGAACGCCTGTCCTCGCACGAGCGGCTCCACGTTTCACCGTCGAGGTCTACGGGGCGGAGCCCGGATCAGCCATCGCATCCGCCCCTGCACGTCGTGCCCACCGATCGCCCCGATCGCGGACACCACGTCGCAGGGGCGTCGTCGTGAGGAGCCCGGGTCCTTCGTCACGGGGCCCGCTCCCACGATGAAGGGCACCTCATGACACGCTCCACCGGGCCGATCGCCGGCCTGCTGGCGGGCGCCACCGCGTTCGCCGTCCTGCTGCCACCTGCCGCGGCCACGGCGGCCTCCGCCCCGACCGAGGCGGCCGGGTCCTGGCTCGCCGGGCAGCTCGTCGACGGCGACCACCTCGCCTCCGAGGTCGGTGGCCAGACCTACGTCAACTACGGGCCGACGGCCGACGTGGCGCTCGGCCTGCTCGCCACCGGGACGGCACCGGCGACCCTCGAGGACGTGCTCGCGTTCCTCACCGATCCCGCGTCGGTGGACGGCTACACGGGCTCGGGGGACGAGGCCTACGCCGGCGCGGTCGCCAAGCTGGGCCTGACGACCACACTGGCCGGCCTGGACCCGTACGCCATTGGCGGCACGGACCTGGTCGCCACCCTCGAGGGACTCGAGGCCGACACCGGCCGCTACCGCGACCAGTCGGCCTACGGCGACTTCTCGAACATCCTCGGCCAGTCGTTCGGCCTGCTGTTCCTCGAGGCCGCCCCGGGCGTGGACCCGTCGGACGCCGCGGTCCAGTTCCTCGCCGACGCCCAGTGCGACGACGGGGGCTTCCCGCAGGACTTCGGGACGCCGGTCTGCGAGTCGAGCATCGACGCCACCGGCATGGCGCTGCAGGCGCTGGTCGCCGTCGACGCGACCCCGCAGGTGCGCGCGGACGCCGCGGCGTACCTGTCGGCGGAGCGGGACGCGGACGGGGCGTGGGGCGACCCGGCGAACGTCAACACGACCGCGTACGCGGGGATGGGGCTGCTGGCGCAGGGCCGCAGCGTGGCCACGACCCGCGCGTTCCTGACCGACACCCAGAACGACGACGGCGGCCTGCCGATCAGCCCCGGGGGCGACAGCGACCCCATCGCCACCGCCCAGGCGCTGCCGCTGCTGGCCGGCACCACGCTGCTCGCCACGCCGCCGACCACGGTCGGTCGGGTGGCCGGCGACGACCGCCAGCTGACCGCCATCGAGGCCAGCCGGGCGGACTTCGCCGACGGCGCCGCCGCGACCGTCGTGCTGACCCGTGACGACCTGTTCGCCGACGCGCTCGCCGGGACGCCGCTGGCGGTGGCGCAGGACGGGCCGCTGCTGACCACGACCCCCGACGGGCTCGCCGACGACGTCCTGGCCGAGATCCAGCGGGTGCTCCCCGAGGGCAGCGAGGTGCTGGTCCTCGGCGGTCCGGACGCGCTGCCCCCTCGGTCGACGACGCGCTGACCGACGCGGGCTTCGCGCCCCGCCGCATCGCCGGTGACACGCGGTACGAGACCTCGGTCGCGATCGCCGAGGAGCTCGGTGACCCTGACCTGCAGCTGCTGACCACCGGCCTGGCCTTCCCCGACGCGCTCACCGCGGGGACGGCGGCCGCGACCGCCGGCGGGGCGGTCCTGCTGACCGAGGGCGACACGCCCGACGCGGCCGTCAGCGCCTACCTCGACGCCACGGCGGGTGAGCAGGTCGCGATCGGTGGTCCGGCGGCAGCCGCGTACCCGGCCGCGGAACCGCTGGTCGGCGCCAACCGCGAGGAGACCGCCACGCTGGTCGCCGACCGGTTCTTCGACGGCCCGACGCACGCCGGCATCGCCCGGCTCGACCTGTTCGCCGACGCGCTGGCCGCCGGTCCGTTCGTGGCACGCCGGGGCGGTCCGCTGCTCCTGACCGCCACCACGTCGCTGCCGGACGTGACCGCGCAGTACGTGTGCGGCATCGCCGCAGGGCTGACGCGCGTCACCGTGTTCGGCGGTCCGGTGGCGGTCGACGACGGCGTGGTCGCCACGCTGCGCGAGCGCGTCGACGGGACCGGGTGCTGAGCATGACCCACGCCACGCGCACGCCGCTGCCCCCGGTCCGCCGGGTGGCAGCGGCGTGCGTGCTGGCGCTCCTCGGTCTGGTGCTGGCGCTGGCCACGCCCGCGCCGGACGCGACGGCCGCGTCCTGGACCGAGGGCGCCTGCCCGGATCGCAGCGGCATCACGGTGGTCGTCGACCTCGAGGGTCTGCGCGACGAGGTGCTGGTGCGCTGCGCCCCGGCACCGGTCGAGTCCGGCTACGACGCGCTGACGACGGTCGGCGTCGACTGGACCCCCACCCAGCGCCACCCCGGCTTCCTCTGCCGCATCGAGGGCTTCCCCGCCGACGACCCGTGCGTGACCACCCCACCCCCCGACGCCTACTGGGGCTACTGGCGGGCCGAGTACGGCGGCTCCTGGCGCTACAGCCAGTACGGCCCGGCGACGACCTCCCCCGCCCCCGGCCCCGTCGAGGGCTGGGCCTTCTCCACCGGCGACGACCAGCCGCCCCGCGTCGCCCCGCCGCCGCCACCAGCCGGCGCCCGCCCCGTCGCCGTCCCCCTCCGCCACGGCCACGGCGGCGCCCCGCCCCTCGACCTCGCCGAGCCCCTCGCCGACCGCGGCGGCTGCCCCGGCCTCGCCGACCCCGGCGGCCACCGCCAGCGCCCCGACGCCCGACGACCCGACCGACGACCCGACCGACGACCAGACCGACGCATCTGCCTCTCCCACGGCCGACGACGACCCCACCGACGACGCGACGGCCGCGCCCGACGCGACCACGACCGACGCGACCACGGACCCCGCCCCGACGGCCACCACCCCGCCGAGGACCCGACGCTGGACACCGCGGCGGCCGCGTCCCCGGCGAACGACGACGGCCCGCCGGTCGGCACGCTGCTGGGCGTGGCCCTGGTCGCCCTGGTGGGCGGCGGGGCACTGTGGGCCGACCGCCGGCACCGCGCGAACGGACGCCGGCCATGACCTCGACCACGACGACGCCCCGCCTGCCTCGCTCCCTGCACCCGGGGGCGTGGTGGCTGTGGGCGATCGGCATGGCCACGGCCGCCAGCCGCACCACCGACCCGCTGCTGCTCGCCCTGGTCCTGGCCGTGGTCGGCCTGGTCGTCAGCCGCCGCCGGTCGGCCGCCCCCTGGGCCCGCGGCTTCCGTGCCTACCTCGTCGTCGGGGTCGTGGTCGTGGGCATCCGGGTGCTGTTCCGGATGCTGCTCGACGGGCAGTCGGGGGCGACGGTGCTGTTCACGCTGCCCGAGCTGCCGCTGCCCGACGTCGCCGCCGGGATCCGCATCGGCGGCCCGGTCAGCCTCGAGGGCGTGCTCGCGGCCGTCTACGACGGGATGCGGCTGGCCACGATGCTGGCCTGCATCGGGGCGGCCAACGCCCTGGCCAACCCCAAGCGACTCCTGCGGGCGGTCCCGGGCGCGCTGTACGAGGCCGGCTCCGCGGTGGTGGTCGCCCTGTCGGTCGCCGCCCAGCTGGTCGAGTCCGTCCACCGCGTCCGTCGCGCCCGGCGGCTGCGCGGGACCCCGCCCCGCGGCCTGGCCGGCCTCACCTCGCTGGTCGTGCCGGTGATGGAGGACGCGCTGGACCGCTCGCTGGCCCTGGCCGCGGCGATGGACGCGCGCGGGTACGGCCGCACCGGTCCCGCCACGCCCGGACGCGCACGCGCGACCAGCGGGGCGCTGCTGCTCGGCGGCCTGCTGGGGGTGTGCGTCGGGCTCTACGGGCTGCTGGACGGCACCTCGCCCCGTGCCCTGGGCCTGCCGGTCCTGGCCGCCGGCGTGGTCGTCGCCGCGCTCGGCCTGCGTGCCGGGGGCCGGACCGTGACCCGCACCGTGCACCGCCCCGACCCGTGGCGGGGCGCCGAGTGGGTCGTGCTGGCCAGCGGGCTGGCCGCCGCCGGGGCGCTGGTGTGGACCTCCGCGGTCGACCCGACGGCGCTGCACCCGTCCACCACCCCGGTGCAGTGGCCCACCCTCACCCTGGTGCCGGCGCTCGGCGTGCTGGCCGGGACGATCGCCGCGTGGGCCGCCCCGCCGCCGCCCGACGCGCCCCGCCGGACGCAGCCCACCGCCACCGACTCGGTCGCCGCACCCGTCCCCACCGCCCCGGCCCGCGCCCCGGAGGTGGTCGCGTGATCCGCTTCGAGCACGTCACCGTCACCCACGCCGACGCCGACGCGCCCGTGCTGCGCGACGTGGACCTGACCGTCCCCGAGGGCGACCTCGCGCTGGTGGTGGGCCCCACGGGCGCGGGCAAGTCCACCCTGCTCGGCACCATCAACGGCCTGGTCCCGCACTTCACCGGCGGGCACCTCGCCGGGCGGGTCGTCGTCGACGGGCGCGACACCCGCGTACATCCACCTCGGGAGCTCGCCGACGTCGTCGGCGTGGTCGGGCAGGACCCGCTGGCCGGCTTCGTCACCGACGTCGTCGAGGACGAGCTCGCGTTCGGCATGGAGCAGCTCGGCCTGCCCCGTGACGTGATGCGCAAGCGCGTCGAGGAGACGCTCGACCTGCTGGGCATCGCCGACCTGCGCCACCGCCCGCTCGTCGAGCTGTCGGGCGGCCAGCAGCAGCGCGTGGCGATCGGCTCGGTGCTGACCACCCATCCACGCGTGCTCGTGCTGGACGAGCCCACCTCCGCGCTCGACCCCACCGCCGCCGAGGAGGTGCTGGCCACGATCACACGGCTGGTGCACGACCTCGGGATGACCGCGGTGGTCGCCGAGCACCGGCTCGAGCGGATCGTGCAGTACGCCGACCTCGTCGTGCACGTGCCCGGCGACGGGACCGTCACCGCCGGGACGCCGCAGGCCATGATGGCCGCCACCGACGTGGCCCCACCGGTGGTGCGGCTGGCGCGGGCTGCCGGCTGGGAACCGCTCCCGCTGTCGGTCCGCGACGCCCGCCGCCGTGCCGGTGACCTGCGCGCCACCCTGGCCGAGCTCGACCCGCCCGCCCGCGACCTGCCCGACCCCGCCACGCCGCCCCGGCTGTCCGCGCGTGGCCTGGTCGTCCGCTACGGCGACACCGTGGCGGTCCGCGGCGTCGACCTCGACCTGCGCCCCGGCGAGGTCACCGCGCTGATGGGCCGCAACGGGGCGGGCAAGTCGTCGCTGCTGTGGACGCTGCAGGGGGCGGGGCGACGCGACGGCGGGGCGGTGGCCGTGCCCGGCGACGACGGGCAGCTCGACCCGCACGACCTGCGCCCCGAGGACGCCCGGCGCCACGTCGGGCTCGTCCCCCAGTCCCCCGCCGACCTGCTCTACCTCACCTCCGTGGCCGACGAGTGCGCCCAGGCCGACCGCGAGTCCGGCGCCGCCCCCGGTGCCACCCGCGCCCTGCTGGACCGGCTGGTCCCCGGCGTCCCGGCCGACAGCCATCCCCGCGACCTGTCCGAGGGCCAGCGCCTCGCGCTCGTCCTGGCGGTCCAGCTGGTCGCCCGACCCGACGTGGTCCTGCTCGACGAACCGACCCGCGGGCTGGACGAGCACGCCAAGACCCACCTCGCCGAGGTCGTCACCGAGCTGTCGCGGGCGGGGCGTGCCGTGGTCCTGTCCACCCACGACGTCGAGTTCGTCGCCACCGTCGCCGACCGCGTCGTCGTGATGGGCGAGGGTGAGGTCGTCGCCGACGGCACCGCGGCCGACGTGCTGGCAGCCTCGCCGGCCTTCGCCCCGCAGGTGGCCAAGGTGCTGGCCCCCGAACCGTGGCTGACCGTCGGCGAGGTGCTGACGGCGCTGGCCACGGCCGTCCCGGTGGACCCGGCATGAGCAGCACCGCCCCGCCCCGCACCGCCCCGCCGCTGGGCCTGCGCCCGCCGGCGATCGGGATCCGGCCGCGGGCCGCGCTCGCGCTGACGCTCGCCTCGGTCGCAGGGGCGGGCATGTTCCTCTGGCCGCTGCTGATCACACCGGCCCCCGGTGCCGGGGCGCACACCAGCGACGCACCGTTCGTGTTCGTGCTCGTCCTCCCGGTGGTCGTCGCCGTCGTCCTCGCCGAGCTGGCCGACGGCGGCATGGACACCAAGGCCCTGGCGATGCTCGGCGTGCTGTCGGCCATCGGGGCGGCCCTGCGCCCGCTCGGGGCCGGGACCGCCGGCGTGGAGCTCGTGTTCTTCACCCTCGTGCTCGCCGGTCGCGTGCTGGGCCCGGGGTTCGGGTTCGTGCTCGGGGCGACGACCCTGTTCGCCTCCGCGCTGCTGACCGCCGGCGTGGGCCCGTGGCTGCCGTTCCAGATGCTCGCGTCGTCGTGGGTGGGGATGGGTGCGGGCCTGCTGCCCTTCTCGCGCCTGCGGGGTCGCGGGGAGATCGCGATGCTCGCCACCTACGGGGCGGTCGCCGCGTACGCGTACGGGTTCCTGATGAACCTGTGGTCGTGGCCCTTCGCGCTGGGCAGCGGCACCGAGCTCAGCCACGTCCCCGGCGCCGGGGTCCTCGACAACCTGCACCGCTTCGTGCTCTACACGCTGTCGACGACCTCCCTCGGGTGGGACACCGGCCGGGCCATCACCAACGTGATCGCCATCGTGCTCGTCGGCCCGCCCGTACTGTCCGCGCTGCGGCGCGCGTCACGACGCGCGGCGTTCGGGGACCGAGGAACCTTCGATGGGAGCGCATGACCACCGCCTGACCTTGGCGACAGGGTTCGTCCTGCTCACGGCGGCGTGCAGCGGCGGTGGGACCGGCGGACCCGAGGCGTCCCCCTCCTCCGCCACGTCCTCCTCCACGTCCCCCGACGCCTCGGCCACCGACGGTCCGACGACGCCCGCCGACACGGCGTCGGCCGACCTCGGCCCGGTGCTGGTCCCGGCGGACGTGGTGCCGCGCACGGCCGGCATCGCCTGGCAGGTCCAGGATGCCGTGCTGCTCACCTCGACCTCCGGGACCCCGCTGGGGCACATGCCGGGCTGGCAGCTCGACCGTGAGGCCTCCGATCGGCTGGCCGCCCCCGTCCTGCAGGGCGGTTCGATGGGGACGGTCGCGGTGACCGTCGACGGGCTGGTGCCGCTCGATCAGGCCCTCCCCCTCGCCGACGGGCACACCCTCGTCCTCGCCGACGGACGCGCCGAGGTGCGCGGGCGGGACGGTGCGGTCGTCACCCAGCTCGACGCACCCGACGTCGGGGCGGTGTGGGTGTCGGCCACCGGCAGCGTGGTCGGGGTGGTCGACGGCGAGCACTGGGACGTCGAGGCGGGCGCCCCGCTGGAGGTCCCCGCGGGCTGCCGCACCACGGACCGCCACACGGCCGACGACCCGTTGCTGGTCTGCGACGACGGCCACCGCCTCGTGGGTGGCGACACCGCGGTGACGCTGCCGGACGACACGCCCGCGGGCTGGGTGACGGTCGGCACCACCGGCGACGAGGTGCTGGCCACGGTCACCGCCGACGGCCACCCCGCGGTGTGGGCCGGGTCGCTGGCCCAGGGGACGATCGAGCCGTGGGACGACCCCGGCGTCGGGCTGTTCTTCCGGTCCAACGGCGACGCGTGGGTGGCCCACCTGGGGCCGGACAGCGGCCTCGACGTGGTCACCGGCATGGCCCGGACGAGCCGGGTCCGGGACGTGCCGCCCGCGACCGATGCGGCCATGTGGACGCGCTGACACCGCACGGACTCCTTTGGCGGACCGCCTCCCCTGCCGATAGGAGTGTCGAGCGCGAAAGGAGGTGCACGATGCCCACCGACGCCGACCGCCTGACCCCCGACGACCTGTTCCGCGAGCTCCGCGAGCTCTGCAGCGACGTCGCCGCGGACGCGGACGCCCGGGCCCGTCGCCTCGCCGTCCTGCGTCGGCTCGAACGCCGACTGGGTGACGGCGACTCCCGCGCACTGCTCGTCGCCTGATCCTCCCGGAGGGCGCGACCGCGCACTCCTCGTCGCCTGATCCTGCCGGAGGGCGCGGCGCGCACTGCTCGTCGCCTGATCCTCCCGGACCGGTCAGGCCAGCCCGGTGGCCTGCGCGACCAGCTCGAGGCTGCGCACCTGTGCCCCGGCGTCGTGCACGACCCCGCTGACCATGAGCTCCTGCACGCCTGTCCGGTCGAGCAGGTCCTGCAGCCCGGCACGCACGGTGTCCGGCGAACCGACCACGCTGGTCGCCGGCCGCGTCGGGTCCGGCGGGCCCAGCACCTCACGCGCGGTCTCCGGCGTGGGGACCGGCTGCAGCCGTCCCTGCCGCAGCCATCGCCGCATGAGCCGCCCCGACCCGGCCAGGAACTGCGCCTCGTCGTCGGTCGGGGCGCAGACCACGCTGACCCCGAGCATGACGTAGGGCTCGGGCAGGTCGTCGGAGGGACGGAACCGCTCGCGGTACAGGCGCAACGCCTCCTCCAGGCCCTGCGGGGCGAAGTGGTAGGCGAAGCTGAACGGGCGTGAGGTCAGGGCGGCGACCTGCGCGCTGAAGCCGCTGGACCCGAGCAGCCACATTGGCGGCAGCACGCCACCGGGCACCGCACGGATGTCGGCGAAGGGGTGGTCGGCCGGCAGGGTGTCCAGCGCGAAGCCCTCGAGCTCGGCGAGCTGGGCCAGGAACGCCTCGCCGTGGATGGTGTCCGGGGCGCGGCGCAGCGCCCGCGCGGTGCGCTGGTCGGTGCCCGGCGCCCGACCGATGCCGAGGTCGATGCGCCCCGGGTGGAAGGCCTCGAGCATCCCGAAGCGCTCGGCCACGACCAGCGGGGCGTGGTTGGGAAGCATCACGCCACCCGACCCGACCCGGATGGTCGAGGTCTGCTGGGCGACGTGGGCCATGAGCAGGTCCGGGGCGGAGCTGGCGACCGCGGGCATGTTGTGGTGCTCGGCGACCCAGAAGCGGTGGTAGCCGAGGCGCTCGGCGTGCCGGGCCAGGTCCACGGACCGGTGCAGCGCCTGCGCGTCGGTCGCCCCGTCGACGATGCTGGCGAGGTCGAGCACGCTCAACGGCACCCCCAGCTCGGAGGCCAGGCGGGGCGGGGCGGGGACGGCAGAGGTCATGCAGCTGGCCTCGGGGGTGGCGGGAGCGAGCGGGGAGCGTCATCTCGTGCAGCGCCCCGTCGGCGCGCGATGTTCCCCGCGCGCCGCCCGGGACCCCTCCCGGCCGGCGGCGACGTACCGTGGACGTGCTGGGCCCGGACGGGAGGCTCGACGTGGACACGTGGTTGTGGTTGCCGATCGGGTTCGGACTGGCCATGCTGCCGCTCGTCGCGTGGGTGGTGTGGCGCGACACGCGTCGCGATCACGAGGACGCGACCTTCCTCGTCCAGCTGCCGCCGAGCGAGGTCGCGCGGGGCGCGGTCAACCACGCGGCCCCCAACCGCCACACTCGCTCCCGGCGCGGCTGAGGCCTCGGGCCACCGGGGTCCGAGTGCCGTGCCGAGTTGTCCGGTTCGCCCCGTTCGCACCCGACCGGGCTGGCTGGGGTGGCGAACCCACCGGTACAGTCGTTCACCACCCCGCGGCCCGGAGTCCTGGTCCCCGCGCTCGACGACACCGTGGCACCCACACCGCACGCCGTTCTCCCCTGGCCGTGCCCGCCACCGTCCGCGAGTGACCCATGCCTGACGCCACCACCCGACGCCTGCCGCCGCTCGAGGCGCACCCGTTCCTCGATGCCCTCTCCGAGCGTGTGCTCGTGTTCGACGGGGCGATGGGGACGTCGCTGCAGGCGATCGAGCTGACCGCCGGCGACCACGGTGGCGAGCACCTCGAGGGCTGCCCCGAGATCCTGAACGACACCCGCCCCGACGTCCTCGAGCAGATCCACCGCGACTTCCTCGAGGTCGGCTGCGACGCGATCGAGACCAACTCCTTCGGCGGGGCGCCCTGGGTGCTCGACGAGTACGGGCTGGGCGAGCGCACCGAGGAGCTCAACCGCAAGGCCGCCGCCATCGCCCGCCGCGTGTGCGACGAGTTCTCCACCCCCGAGAAGCCGCGGTTCGTTGTCGGGTCGATCGGGCCCGGGACCCGGTCCCCCACGCTCAGCCTCGGCAAGGACCCCGACGACCCGACCGTCAAGGACTTCATCGACGTCGCCACGATGGAGGACGGCTACCGGCGCCAGGTCCGCGGGCTGCTCGACGGCGGCTGCGACGCGCTGCTCGTCGAGACCTCCTTCGACCTCCTGCAGATCAAGGCCGCCGTCGCCGCGGCCAACGACGTGTTCGCCGAACGCGGGGCGCGCGTCCCGCTGGTCGTCCAGTTCACGGTCGAGAAGGACATCAACACGATGCTGCTGGGCACCGAGCCCCTGGCAGCGATCGCCGCGCTCGACCCGCTCGACATCGACGTGCTCGGGATGAACTGCGCCACCGGGCCGACCGACATGCGCGAGCACGTCCGGACCCTGGCCCGGTCGTCGCGCCTGCCGATCTCGATCGTGCCCAACGCCGGCATCCCCGAGATGGTCGACGGGCAGACCTGCTACCCGCTCGACCCGCAGGGCCTGGCCGACGCGCAGCGCGAGTTCGTGTCCGAGCTCGGCGTGTCCATCGTCGGCGGCTGCTGCGGCACCACCCCCGAGCACCTGCGCGCCGTGGTCGAGGCCGTCGAGGGGCTCACGCCCCGCCGCCGCGTCCTCGACCGGCCGAGCTTCGCCAAGCCCGGGGCGGCAGGGCGCCACGTGCTTCCGGACAGCACGAGCATCGGAGGCGCGGAGGCGAAGCCGAGCACGCACGATGCCCTGACAGTCGAGTATCGCCCCGCCCTGGCCAGCCTCTACGCCGCCGCCCCGATCGAGCAGGACACCTCGTTCCTCGTCATCGGCGAGCGCGCGAACGCCAACGGGTCGAAGGCCTTCCGCGAGCTGCTGCTCGACGAGGACTGGGAGGCGATGGTCGCGCTGGCCAAGTCCCAGACCCGCGAGGGCGCCCACGTGCTGGACGTGTGCGTGGACTATGTGGGCCGCGACGGGGTGCCGGACATGGTCGAGGTGGTCGACCGGTACGCGACCCAGTCCACCCTCCCGCTGGTGCTCGACTCCACCGAGATCGACGTGGTCCAGGCGGGGCTGGTGCGCCTCGGCGGACGCGCGGTCATCAACTCGGTCAACCTCGAGGACGGCCGTCGCAAGGCCGACGTGCTGCTGCCCGCCGCCAAGCGGTACGGGGCGGCCGTGGTCGTGCTGGCCATCGACGAGGAGGGCCAGGCCCGCACCGCCGACTGGAAGGTGCGCGTCTGCAAGCAGGTCGCCGACATCGCGATCGACGAGTACGGGCTCGAACCGCAGGACCTCATCTTCGACTGCCTGACCTTCCCGCTCGGGTCCGGCCAGGAGGACCTGCGCGCCGACGCGAAGGAGACGCTCGAGGCCATCCGTCGCGTGAAGGCCGAGATCCCCGGCTGCTACACGACGCTGGGCGTCTCCAACGTCTCCTTCGGCCTGTCGCCGGCCGCCCGCCAGGTGCTGAACTCGGTGTTCCTGCAGATGGCGATCGACGCCGGGCTGGACTCCGCGATCGTGCACCCGGGCAAGATCCTGCCGCTGCACCGCATCGACGACGAGCAGGTCCAGGTCGCCACCGACCTGATCCTCGACAACCGCGGGCACGGCCGGCCTCGGACGGCACCGCCAGCAAGGACTACGACCCGCTGCACCGGCTGATGGAGCTGTTCGAGGGCGCCTCGGAACGCGCCGGCGACGCCCACGAGAAGCTCGCGTCGCTGCCCATCGAGGAGCGGCTGAAGCAGCGCATCATCGACGGTGACCGGGACGGCATCGAGGCCGACCTCGACGAGGGCATGGAGTCCTACGAGCCGCTGCACCTGGTCAACGAGTTCCTGCTCGACGGGATGAAGGTCGTCGGCGAGCTGTTCGGCTCCGGCCAGATGCAGCTGCCGTTCGTGCTGCAGTCGGCCGAGGCGATGAAGACCGCCGTGGCCCACCTCGAACCGCACATGGAGGCCGGCGAGGCGTCCGGCAAGGGCCGCGTGATCCTCGCGACGGTCAAGGGCGACGTCCACGACATCGGCAAGAACCTCGTCGACATCATCCTGCGCAACAACGGCTACGACACGATCAACCTGGGCATCAAGCAGCCGATCGACGCGATCCTGCAGGCCGCCGAGGACAAGCAGGCCGACGCCATCGGGATGTCCGGGCTGCTGGTGAAGTCCACCGTGATCATGAAGGACAACCTCGCCGAGATGAACGCCCGCGGCCTGGCCGAGCTGCCGGTGCTGCTGGGCGGGGCGGCGCTGACCCGCGGCTACGTCGAGGAGGACCTGCGCTCGCTGTACGAGGGCGACGTCTTCTACTGCAAGGACGCCTTCGAGGGGCTGACCGTCCTCGACACCGTCATGCAGGCACGCCGCGCCGGCGTCGAGCTGCCCGAGGAGCTGGTCGGCGTGCGCGAGCGCCGGAAGCCGACGAAGACCCCGAAGGTCGAGGCGCCCCCGCGCGTGGACGCGCAGGGTCGGCCCAAGTCCGAGGTCGCCACCGACGTCGACGTGCCCGAGCCTCCCTTCTGGGGCCAGCGCGTCGTGCGCGGCATCACCGTCGACGAGATCCACCCGCTGCTCAACGAGATCGCGCTGTTCCGCAACCAGTGGGGTTTCACCAAGGGTGAACGCACGCCCGAGGAGTACGAGGCGTCCCTCGACGAGCTCGCACGCCCCGCGCTGCGTGACTGGATCGACCGCGCCAAGCGGGACCGGATCCTCGTGCCCGAGGTGGTCTACGGCTACTACCCCGCGAACTCCGACGGCGACGACGTGATCGTGTGGGACCCCGACGACCCGCTCGGCACTGAGCTGGTGCGGTTCACCTTCCCGCGCCAGACCCGCGGTCGGTTCCTCGCCATCGCGGACTTCCTCCGCGACGTCACTACCGACCAGCCCGACGTCCTGCCGGTCCAGTGCGTGACCATGGGCCACCGCATCTCCGAGGTCGCCCAGGTCCTCTTCCACGACGACCACTACCAGGACTACCTCTACGCCCACGGGTTCGGCGTCGAGATGGCCGAGGCCCTGGCCGAGCTGTGGCACCGCCGCATCCGCGAGGAGCTCGGCATCGCCGACGACGACGGCCCGACGGTCAAGGACTGGTTCCGCCAGGGCTACCGCGGGTCGCGCTACTCCTTCGGCTACGCCGCCTGCCCCGACCTCGAGGACCAGGCCAAGCTGGCCGAGCTGCTCGACGTCAACGCGATCGGCGTGGAGGTGACCGAGGAGTTCATGCTCAACCCCGAGCAGTCCACCTCGGCCATCGTCATCCACCACCCCGAGGCCAAGTACTTCAACGCCCGCTGACATCGAGTGTGCCGCTGACTCGGAATGCTTGAGTCAGAAGCACACTCGATCCGGGTCGGTCACACGTCCACGCGCCCCATGGCGCAGCGGTAGCCCTGGTCGGGCGCGATTCGCTTGAACTGGCCGCCGTCGATGTCGAGCATGACGACGCAGCCGGCCCCCTCCTGCGTCCCGACGTGCTGGGTCGGGATCAACCCGTCGGCGTCGTAGCCGTCGACGCCCTTCAGGTACTCGAGCAGCTTCGCCCGGGTCAGCTCGGGTCCGATGTCCTTGAGCGCCTGCACGAACAGCTTCGCCGCCGACCACGAGTACATGCCGAGGCCGGTCGGGCGGGCACGCGGGTTCACCCGCGCCAGCCACTCGGCGTACACCTGCAGCTCGGGGTTCGACTCGATCTCCTCGAACAGGGCCGCGTTCTGGGCGACCATCACGAAGGGCTCACATGCGTCGCCGCAGGTCTCGATCAGATCGGGGCTGTAGTTGTTCTGCTGCAGGGCGAAGACCTTGGGCGCGTAGTTCTGCTGCTGCATCGACTGGGCCAGCCGCGCTGCCTGCTGGTAGGCACCCTGGAACCCGACCAGCTCGATGCCGGCGTCCTTGAGCTCGGTCACGATGCGGGCGTAGTTGGTCTCGGCGACCGCGACCTGGATCTGCTTCTTCCACTGGTAGCCGAGGTCCCGGGTCGTGCCCTTGATGTAGATGCCGACCTGGTAGTTGGTGGTCTGGTTCTCCAGCCACACGAACCCGGCGTTCTTTATGGCGTCGGGGTACTGCTGCTTGTAGTACTCCCACTCGGCCCTCGAGTACTCGCCGGTGCGGACGGCCTGGAGGCCGAAGACGTTGTCGAGCTGCTGCACGGGCTTGCTGGTGCGCACGTTGCGCAGGTCGGGCATGCCGCAGGCTCGCAGGGGCTCGGCCGCGCCCTCCTCGAACGCCGACATCGACCCGACCGCCGTGAACGCGTTCTCGCACGCGTCGAGGTAGGCGGCGCGGTTGCCCTGGGCGGACAGCTGGGTGTCGCGGGACTCGAGGACGATCTGGCGCCCGTAGACGGTGCCCTCGGTCGCGGTGAAGTACTGGATGTAGGCCAGCGTGGCCTCGTAGGCGTCCCGGAACAGCCCCGGCACCGCACCGGTGAGGTCCGCGACGTTGTAGATCAGGATGCGGTCCCCGGTCACCCCGACGTCGGTGGCCCCACCGTTGCCACCGGGCGGGGCGGCGCGGGTGTCCGCGGACGGGCTGCCGCTCCTGCCGCCCGAGCCGCCGTCCGGGGCGCGGCCGTCGCCCCCAGCGCCTCCCTGCTCGGCGCCGGTGTCGCCACCCGCGTCGCCTGCGCTGACCCGTCCAGCGCCGGAGCCGTCATCACCGCCGCCCGTGGCGCCTCCCCCACCGCCGTCCCCGGCACCCGCGCCTCCATCGGCACCGTCGGCACCGTCGGCGGCACCGACACGCGGAGCTGCCACGTCCCCCGAGTCGGCGTCCCCACCGTCGGCGGTGGCGCCCGCGGCCGTGCCGGCGACGGCCCCCTGGGCGGACGTCCCGGCGTACGCGGCGACCTCGTCCTCGGTCAGTCGGGACCCGCACGCGGTCAGCAGCAGCGCCCCGGTGGCGGCCAGGACCACCAGCCGGGACGTTCGGTCCCGGCGACGACGCACGGACGTGTGGCGCATCGGTCTCCCACCCTCACAGACTGCGGCGACGCGGTCGAGTCGACCGACGACGTCAACGACTCGGAACCCTCACCGCGACGGCTCGGACTTCGATCGACTTCCGGAGGACCGCGTCCTGGGCACGCCGGGCACGCTGCAGCCACGCGCTGACCGTCCCGCTGTCGGGCAGCGGCGCGTCGTCGAGCACGACCTGCATCTCACCGATCGCGGTGCGCAGCCTGGCGGTGCCGGCTGCGTGGACCGCCAGGCGCGACGAGGCCTCCACCGGCCGGCCGGCTTCGAGAGCGGCGATGGCGCGATCGAGGAGGTGGAACCCCTCCGCCGCGACCGCCTCGCCCGGGACGACGAACGCCCCGTGCGGGGTACTGAGCGTGTCGAAGATCCACGCCTCGCCGAGACCGATCCCCGAGCGGAACGACCACCGCTGGGCGGGATCGTGACGGAACCACCAGATGTCGTTCTGGGCGTGTTCGGCATCGCGGTCGAGGATTCCCGCCGTCGGCAGCTCGTAGTGCAGCTGGTCGCGCGAGCGGTCCAGGGTTCGGGTGTCCATCAACGCCAGCGGTTGGGTGACCTGCTGCAGCGGCATCCAGAGGTTCACCAGCAGCAGTGGTGACCGACGGTTCGCGGAGTCGATGCTCTCGTGACGGAACAGCCGGTGCCCCCATCCCCGGGTGAGGTGGTGGAACGGTCGTCCGAGCGCGTCCTGGTCGGCGTGGACCACCGCGGCGCCGCCGTGATCAGCCATCAGTCCGCGGCCCCCGAGGTCGATGCCGTCCGGGCCGGCACAGCGGAAGATCACGCCCTCGCCGGCGACGTGCACGATGAGCAACCTCGAGCCGTCGGTACTGCGCAGCCGCGCGGCCGTGAGCGACCGGCGGATGGCGCCGACGTCCGCGTCGTCCATGCGAGCGACCTCGCGGATGGCCCGCAGCCGGTGGTGCAGTCCACGTCGGTCGGGCAGTCGCATCGACTCGAAGCCGTCCTCGCTGAGCGTGGCGACGCGGCCGGACTCGTCGAGGTCCTCGATTTCGCAGGCGTGCGGGGCGAGGTCCTCGGGCTCGACCGGCTCGGACACGGTCCGAGCCCACTGGCCCAGACGTCCGTCGCGAGGGTCGAGGACGTTCTCGGGCCGCGCGAACCCGAGCGGAGCCGTGACGTGGGTGGCGGTGGCGGTCGTGGGAGTCATCATGGTCCCGAGTATGCAAGACTCGTCTTGCAGATGCAAGAGCTATCTTGCATTCGTGGCGACCGACACCCGGAACCGGATCCTCGAGCGAGCGCTCGAGCTCTTCATCACGCACGGGGTCGCCGGCACGACCGTGGTGATGATCGAGGAGGCCAGCGGCCTGTCGCCCGGCAGCGGGAGCTTCTACCGGCACTTCCCCGACAAGGAGGCGGTGCTCCGGGCCATCATCGAGCACGAGCTCGACCGGGTGGCCAGCGAGCGCGAGCGCCGCGTCACGTCGGAGCAGGGGCTGGCGGACGACCTTCACGGCGCGCTGCAGGGCCTGGACGACATGAGTGGCCTCATCCAGCTGCTCGCGCGCGAGGGCACGAGCCGCACCGAGCTGTTCGACCCCGTGCGGACCGTCCTGGCCGAGGAGGGCGCCCGCATCGAGGCGGGGCGCCTGCAGGTGCGGATGGAGCGGGGCGAGATCCGAGCCGGCGACGCCTCCGCCATGGCCACCGTCGTGGTGTACGCGCTGGTCGGCTTCCACCTGGCCCAGGCGTTCTTCGGCGCGCCCGTCGGCGTCGGTCGCGACCGCTTCGTCGACGCCCTCGTCGATCTCCTCGCCCCGTAGCTCCCATCGAGTTCAGCCGGCGGTGGGGAGCCAGTCGGCGGTCGAGGTCGAGATCGGGGCGGGGCGCGCCCCGGTGCGGGCGGCCAGGTGGTCCACGATGCGGCGTGCGTCCCGGCCCACGCCCCGGATCATCCCGGACGACAGCGAGTACAGGAACGGCAGGCCCACGAAGTACAGGCCCGGGTGGGACGGCACCAGGCCGGCCTCGTGGGTCGCGCCCGCGTGTGCGTCGTGAACCGGCAGGTCGATCCAGTCGAAGCCGGCGTCGAAGCCGGTGCACCACACCACGTTGGCGACCTCGAGGGTCCGTCCGTCGTCCAGCACGGGCAGGCCGTCCTGCACCCCGTCGACGTGCCCGGCGAACCTCACGCCGGCCGCGGCGAGGTCGGGGCGCTTGGTGCGGATGAGGGGTCCGCTGCCCGTCAACACCTTGTCCCGGGCCTTGCGCCCCGGCGGCGTGTTGATCGTCAGCACGTGGTGGAAGAGCCCACCGACGACCAGCCGCACCCCGACGGCGCGCCCGAACAGGCCAGTGATGCGGAACGGGATCGCCCCGACGTTCCGACCGGCGACGACGACCTCCCGTCCGGGGTCGGCCCGCAGCAGGTCCATGGCGATCTCGGCCCCGGAGTTCCCGGCGCCGACGACCAGCGTCGCCCCGGGCTGCAGCTGTGACGGGCGGTGGTAGTGCCCCGCGTGGACCTGGACGATCCCCGGGTCGAGGTCCTCGGCGAAGTCGGGCGTGCGGGGGCGCTGGTACCCGCCCATGGCCACGACGACCTGCTCGGCGAGGATGCGGCTGTCGTCGGTCTCGGCGACGTACCGGTCGCCGTCCCGGCCCAGCCGTCGAACCCGCGTACCGCTCCGCACCGGCAGCTCGAAGGTCGACGCGTAGTGCTCGAGGTAGTCCGCGTACTCGTCCTTGGTCGGGTAGTCGTTCGGGGCCGCGGGGTACGGCATCCCGTCGAGTCCGTCGTACATCGCCGGCGAGAACAGGCGCAGGGAGTCCCACCGGCGGCGCCATGCATCGCCGACCCGGTCGCTGCCGTCGACGATGAGGTGCGGCAGGTCGTGGCGGGCGAGGTGGTGGCCGACCGACAGTCCCGCCTGGCCCCCGCCGATGACCAGCGTCTCGACCCGTTCGGTGGTGTGCGTGTCCATGGCGTCTCCCGCTCCCTCGCCGCCCCGGTGGGCAGCGCGAGATCGACGCTACGGACGCCCGGGGCTGCCGACGTCGCGGGAAATCGCCATCTTGAGCGAGATCGGGCGATGGTCAATCCTCACCATCGCGACGGCGCGCCGTCACGCACGGTCGTGCTCGAAGGCCCACGCCGCGGCGGCCGTGCGTGAGCCCACGTCGAGCTTGACGAAGATGTTCTGCACGTGCCGCGCGACGGTGTGTTCGCTGATCACCAGCTCCTCGGCGATGGCGCGGTTGGACCGCCCCGCCGCGACCAGCCGCAGCACCTCGAGCTCGCGGGGCGACAGGCCGCCGTCGTCACGAGCCCGGGCACCTCGGCCGCCCCGTCCCCGCAGCTGGTCGAGGCGTGCGAGGTCCGGGCCCGCCCCGAGCGCGGTGAAGACCTCCGCGGCGGCGTCGAGCTCGAGCTCCGCCCCGTCCCGGTCACCGAGCTCGCGGCAGGCCAGCCCGATGAGCACCCGCACGCGGGCGGACTCGTACGGGGCGTCGACCCCGCGCCATCCCTCGGCGGCCCGGCGCAGGCGTGCCAACGCCCCGCGCGCGTCACCCTCGGCCACGAGCACCGCCCCACCGACGTG
>CAWCLK010000022.1:0-58225 GCA_963796225.1 uncultured bacterium | reverse complement strand
CTAAACCGCCATGGGACCACCTCAAAGGGCGACTTTGGCTGTGTGACGTCCTCGAACAGCGACGGCTGGCTTCCGAGCGCCTCGGCCCTTGAGCGCCACTTCGCGAGCTGCTCCTCATCCCGTCCTTCGATGACGAACGAAGGAGCTTCGCGGGTGCGGACGACGGCCAGCGATGGAGTGCCGGGTCCGGATCCCGAACGGTTCAACTCGACCAAGTCGCACATCGTCCGGTCGCTGCCGAGCCTGCTGACGCGCTGGCGGCGCGTTGACCAACCATGCTGGGTCCCAATCGTCTCCCCAGGGACGATCGTGCCCTCCACAGGGGTCCACGACTCGGGTCGCCGATCGCTCTTGGAGCGAATGGCTTCGACCGTCACCTCTTGGTACTTCCGGAACTTCGATTCGTCGGCAAGATCACGGAACGGAACCGGGTGTAGCCGAATCCAGCGTGCGTCGTGGTCAAGTGACACCGCGGCGATACACATCGACTCTTGCAGGGCGGCCGTAAGCACCGGGGCAGCCTTAACGAGGATCATCATCGAAAGGCTGGTGTATGCAGTCATAAGGTGGGTCAGATTTCCAACACGACGATGCTTGGGTCCTCCGCCACCACGGCGTCGGTGATGCACGATCGATGGCATGTGTCGTGCTTACGCTCATAGCAGAGGAGGGCGACGCGCCCTTGGCCAGCGCTTCGCATCACCTCGGAGTAGGCGCTGCTTGCGTGACGTCGAAGGTGGTCCTCGTATCGCTTACGTGCCGCCCGATCTCCACGGCGGAACGGTTCACGATTCGATTTAGGATTACCCAGTTCACGCTCATGGCGGTAGCCGATGCCGGCATCCCGGAGGGCGCTGGCAAGCGCGCTCTTCGAGAAACCACGCTTTCGCGATATAGCGTTTAGACGGACGTCAATGAGTAAGTCGACGCGCTGCCGCTTGAGTAGATCGATTAGGTCGGCTAACGCGCGACGTTCGTACCCCACTGACACGATCGTCTTCGTCGTTACCGACTGAGTCATGCCAGGACCCTTCGTCCCCTCGGGTAAGCCCTACGAGTAGATGGGGCCATTGCCGCGCCCGCTAGCGCGCGATTGCCGGCGTCAGCTCGACGCGCGCCGCGTGCGCGGCACGCCGGCTGCCTTCAGCGTCGCCGCGGGCACGCCGATCTCGCGCCAAGCGGGGTAGGAGATGCCCTTGCGCTCCGAGTACTCCTTGGCGGCCTCGATGAAGCCCTTCTCGAGGGCGTCCTCGTCGGGAGCATCCTCGACCGAACTCAACTGCTCCTCGAGGTCCATGCGGCGCTGGATCAATTCGAGGCGGCGTGCCGGGTCGTCCGTCTCGTCGATCCGGGTCTGCGTCTCATGGATCTTCGCATTGAGCTGATCAGCCGACATGTTCGATGAACGCCGGCCATCCTGCTCCAGCATGTTGAGGTAGTCGCGGACCGCCTTTGACTGGGCACGGCCCTTGGCGAGCGCCGCCTTGTGCTCGGCGGACATTCCGCTCTTCTTCTTCGGCATGAGTACCTCAAGTTCGGACGACGAGTGGCGAAACGTACCCCAAGACTCTCGCAGGCATCGTCACAAACAGGGCTGCGGCTTTCGACTACTTCCTCGGATCACCAGCGGCCTTGCTTGCTTCGCCTGCGCGGCCGAAGAGGTCAGGTCGAACGCGGACATACATCTCCCATACCTGCACTCCGGAGCGATGACCCAGGAACTTGGCCACGTCATCGGGGTCGAGACGCAACACGTTCAGCTGGTAGGTCGCGCAGACGTGCCGCAGTGTGTGGACCGACCAGACCCACCGGCGTTCGCTCTGCTTGCCGGGCGGCGGGTCTCCTGCTTCGACCGGCGACCAGTCGTCGCGCTCGGGCCATCCGGGGGTGTGCTCGGCGATCGGCGTCCACACTCGCTCGTGCCAGTTGCTGTACGGGTAGAGGCCGGCCCCGACCCGCTCGATGTTTCCCTTCGCCTTGCGGACGCGTCTGCCCGGCGAGGGGAAGAGCAGGGCGCCGGGCGGCGTGTCGGCCAGCAAGAGCACGGACGTCGTCCGTCAGCCAGTGCGGAAGGAATGCCCAGCGCCGCTTCCTCCACTTCGGCGCGATGAGCTTGCGGTAGGTCTTGTGGATCTGCTCGCGGACCTCGACGCGCCAGCAGTCGTCATCACGTAGCTGGAACCGGTCGTCATTGCGCAGGGCCAGGCACTCGCTGATGCGCAAGCCGCCGAAGGCGAGGATGTAGACCATCGTCGCGACACGGTCGCCCTCGCAGCCGTCGAGCGGTCGCCACGAGCCGTTCGAGCGCCTCCATCGGCGGGATCTCCTCGGGGGGAACGGCGCGCGTGCCGCCGACGCTGTCGTCGCCCTGGTCATCCCGGGCCAGCGGCAGCTGGTCGACGATGTTGCCGTCGCTGGGCCGCAGGTACCGGTTGGCCAGCGCCCACTTGAGGATCTGGACGACCAGCCCGTGGACCTCGGTGTAGGTGCGATGGGCTCGCTCGCGGCGGACGTGCTCGAGCGCCTGGTTGAAGTGGTCGGCCACCAGCCCGCCGATGGGAATGTCCGCGATCGGAGCTGCGGCGGCTCCTGATCGCCAGTGGACGCGGATGTCCGGCGCCGTCACCCAGTTGCGCAGGAGGCTGCGCACCTTGTCCGGGTAGTGGTCGCCCCAGCGAGGATGCGGCGAGTCGAACCAGGCCGCTCGACGACCTGGCCGAACGGCACGTCGGTGTGGTACTCGATGTACGTGCCGCTGGCACGCTGCTCCATCTCCGCGAACCGCTGCTGCGCCGAGCTCGTAGGCCGCCTCGAGCTTGCGCGCGTAGCGATACTTGCGCGTGGCCAACGGCTTGCCCGGGATCACGGGCGAGGTCCGGAACTCCACCCGGTAGCTCGCCGACCCTCCGTCGCCCCTCGGGTTCGGTCGGGGCACGCAGCACGACCCCGAGGCCGAAGTCGTAGGCACCTTCGCGGGTGAGGCTGTCGCGGACGAGCTTGGGGACCTCGGAGGTCTGGCGCTTGGCCATCAGCCGACCCTCCGGCGCCGAGGACGACGCGTGGCGGCCACGACGGCGTCCGGACGGCCACGACCGGGGCGCACACTCGCACCGGGTCCGTCGTCGCCGCTCGCCGCCAGGTCCTGGCGCAGCTCGTCGGCCAGCCAGTACTTGGTGCCGCCCGGGTCCCGGCGAGCGCGACGCAGCCTCCCGGCACGCTCCCAGCGGTGCACCGTGCTGGCGTCCACCCCGAACAGGGCGCCGACCTCGTCAGCCCGAAGCAGCTCGATCGCCACGGCGACGCCTCCCCTCCACACGGTCATGCAGAGGGAGTTCCGATGCCGCGAGGCCCGGCTGTGACATCGATCTCGACGCTGTGGATCGAGGCCAGAACTGGCGCCTGGAATCGGCCGCGAAGGGGCGCCTCGTGCGTACTTTTTGCGTACTTAGTACGCACCGGAACGAAAGGTCCCCACCCGGACAGCAGAGAACCGCGCCATACGACGCGGTTCTCGAGGTGGAGGTGATCGGATTTGAACCGACGGCCCCTTCGTTGCGAACGAAGTGCTCTGCCGAACTGAGCTACACCCCCGAGATGTTTCAACTGCGGGGTCTGAAGTTGTCAGACGAGCGCCCGCTGACGGCAAGCGTCGCGCGGGCTGAGGCGGGATGGTAACCGCCCGCCGGGCACGGCGCCAAGGGCGGTCGCGCCCCGTGCGCTCTCACCCGAGCAGACGTTCCTTGGCCCGACGGAACTCGTCATCGGTCAGGGCGCCGGCCTCGTGCAGGTCGGCCAGATCGCGCAGGTGGCCAACCAGGTCATCCTTCGCCGGCTCGATCCCCGGCGCCGATGTCGCATCGGCCTGCGGAGGGCCATCGGGATCCTCCGGCGAGGGCACCCTTGCCGGCTCCAGCACCACGCCGGACGAGGTCCCGACCTCGGCCGTGTCGGGCGGCAGCCCGCGCGCCTGCACATGGCGTTCCACCATCCGCACCAGCTTCTTCGCCGCGCCCACACCCCGCGAGTCCACTGGCAGCGTGTACGGATCACCGGCCGCGGCGAGGCGCGTCGGCGGCGGGGGCGAGCCGCCCACGACCGAGAGGTGCAACCAGCCCAGCCCGCCCCGTGGCGGCGCCTCGAGCTCGGCGCCCCGCACCTGGTCGACGGCCACCGTCACCTCCGTCGGGCGTGCTTGGGTCGTCGCGTCCTTGTGCACGGTGAGGTGGCCGTCCTCGAGCCGCAGCTCGGCACGATCACCACGCACGACCAGGCGCTGGCGTTCCAGCGCGGTCTCGGCGGCAGGCATCCGCACGCTCCGGGTCGGGTGCGCGCAGGATGGCACGTCGCCCCGCGGCCGTGCACCGTCCATGGGGGTACTGCCCGCTCCGTTCCGACTCGCTCGCCGTCGGTCAGCCCGCCGGCGCCCCGGGGTCGGTGCGCATGATGCTGAAGGTCGCCCCGTAGGGGTCCGCCAGCACCGCGAACCGCTGCGTGCCGACCGTCGTGGGTGGGACGAGGACGGTCCCGCCGAGCTCGGTCGCGCGCCCCGCCGTGGCGTCGCAGTCGCCCACGGCGACGTAGATGCCCCAGTAGGACGGCGCCTCGGCCGGGACGGTGGCGGGCATCTGCATCATCCCGTCCACGGCCTCGCCGTCCAGCACGAAGGTGGTGTAGGGATTCGCGCCACCCTGGGCCTCGGGCGTCCACCCGAACACCTGGGTGTAGAAGGGCTCGGCGGCCGCCGGATCCCGGCTCAGCAGCTCCACCCAACACACGGACCCGTGCGCGGGCGACACCCACACACCGTCCGGCGCCGGACCGGTGATCAGCCCGAACATCGCCCCGACCGGGTCGGCGACGACCGCGACGCGACCGTCGGGCAGGTCGATCGGGGACTCGAGGATGGCGCCCCCTGCCGTCGCGACGCGGCCGAGCACGTCGTCGAGGTCGGCCACGTACACGAACACCGTCCACATCGACGGCAGCTCGGCCTCGCCGGGTGACGGCGCCATCATCCCGCCGACCTGGCGGTCACCGACGTGCGCGATGAGGTACGGACCCATCGGGCTGGGCGTGACGTCGATGGTCCAGCCGAACAGTTCACCGTAGAACCGTGCGGCGCCGTCCGGGTCGGGCGTGGACAGGTCGACCCAGTTCGGCGCCCCGACGGTGCTGGCACGAACCATGGCAGTACCTCCTCGAGGCGTCCCCGCATCTCAGGGAACGCCTCGAGGGGGTCAGCGGGCAGAGCCGATCGACCCTCCCCTGCCGGGCCGGGGACGAGATGCGACCCCGCCCCGCCTCAGGCCGCCCGGCCCTGTGACCGGTTCCGGTTCCGGTTGCGGTTCCGGTTCCGGTTGCGGCGGCTGCTGTCCCGCGCCCCGCCCCGAGGCGTCTCCCGGGCCGGACGCGTGTCGCGAGCCGGACGCCCGCTGCCCGCCGGACGCTCGGACGAGGACGAGGACGAGGACGAGGAACGCCCCGCCCCGTGGCCGTCGAGCGCCCCGAGATCCATCTTCGTGGTCCCGGATGGCATGTCCAGCGCCTTCTGGATCGCGCGGGCGTCCTTGGTCTGGTCGTCGAGCACGAGGGTGACGACGACGCCGGTGGCGCCGGCGCGACCGGTGCGTCCCGAGCGGTGCACGTAGTCCTTGTCGGACCCGGCCAGGTCGTAGTGCACGACCGCGGCGACGTCGTCGACGTGGATGCCGCGCGCGGCGACGTCGGTGGCGACCAGCGTGGTCACCTCGCCGGAGGCGAACCGGGCCAGGGCGCGCTCGCGCTGGTTCTGGTTGCGGTCACCGTGGATGGCGGCGGTGGAGATGCCGTCCTTGGACAGCTGGCGGGCCAGTCGGTCGGCGCCCCGCTTCGTGCGGGTGAACACGATCGCCGGGGACACGCGCGAGACGATGTCGGCGGTCTGCTTGCGCCGGGTCTCGCGCATCGCCGACCAGAAGTGGTGGTCGACGTCGCCGGCCTCCTCGACGGGCTCGGCCATCTCGTGGCGGACCGGGTCGGTCTGGTAGTTGCGCACCAGCACGTCCACGTCACCGTCGAGGGTGGCGGAGAACAGCAGGGTCTGGCGGTCGCGGTGGGTCTGGTCGAGCAGGCGCCGCACCTCGGGCAGGAAGCCCATGTCGGCCATGCGGTCGGCCTCGTCGAGCACGGCGATGCGCACGTCGGAGAGGTCGCACGCGCCCTGCTGGATGAGGTCCTTGAGGCGGCCGGGGGTGGCGACGAGGATGTCCACGCCCTTGCGCAGCATCTTGATGTCGGTGTTGACGTTGGTGCCGCCGTAGACGGTGGCGACCCAGCGCCGCTTGCGCTTGGCCAGCGGCAGGATCGTGTCGCGCACCTGGGCGGCCAGCTCGCGGGTCGGGGTGAGGATCAGCGCCTGGGGGCGCTTGGGCTCGGCACGCGCGACGCGGACGACGGTCGGCAGCGAGAACGCCAGCGTCTTGCCGGACCCGGTCGGGGCGCGGCCGCTGACGTCGCGCCCCGCGAGGGCGTCGGCGATGGTGGCGGCCTGGATCGGGAACGGGGCGGTGATGCCCTGACGGTCGAGCTCGTCGGCCAGGTCAGCGGGCACGCCGAGATCGGTGAAGGACGGGGTGGAGGTCATGTGGTGAGGCTCTCGTGGCCACCCGCACGGGGGCGGCGAGGAAGGCGCCGCGGCGGTCTGCCCGCCAGCGGCTGCGCGCGCCGGACGGCGCGCACGTGCGTGAACACGCACGGAAAGGCTGCACGGCGGGGTGCCGGGGAGACTCGCACCGGGGCGCGGCGTCCGCATCGGGCGGGGCCAGCGAGGCCGGTGCACGTGTTCGCGCCCCGGCGCAGTGGCCGAGGCGTAGGAGCCACCGTACCCGACTGGTGACCTCGTGCGCCACCACCTTGCCCCACGAGCGGCCACCGGTGACCGGGCGACCGCACCGGCCGGGACGAGGCGGGCCGGCGTCAGGCCGGGCGCACCCTGCGACGGCTCGGCTGGTGCGGCGTACGCCCGTGACGGGGCGGCGCCACGGCGGTGTCGCGGCGCAGCACGTCCCGGAGCTGTTCGATCGCCTCGTCGACCCCGGCCGTGTACGAGCCAGCATCCGGGTACCAGCAGGCCCGGCGTGCCAACCGGTCGCGAACAGTGTCGATGTCTCGCTCGTCCACGTTGGATCCCCGTCCCTGGGTGCGTGATGGCGTCGTGCACTCCGGATGGGTCGTGGCACCGCCCCTTGCGACGCACCGATCCGAGGCCCCACCCTCGTCGCTCGCAGGGGCCATGTCCACGCCCTCGCCCCATCGGACCGGCCCTGTGAGCGACCACACCCGTCACGCGCGCCCGTCTCGCTCCATGGCCTCACGGTGGGCATCCAGGGCATCACGCAGCGCCTGCTGGCCGACCGCCGTGGTCAGGTCCCCCCGGGTGCGCTCGGTGATGGCCCGCGCCCCGTCGGTCGCCCGCCGCAGCCCCTTGGTCACCCCGTCGGGCGCGTCGATGGTGACCAGCACCGACAGGATCTCCTGCATCTGGTCGAGCAGCGCCTCGCCCTCGGCCAGGCGCCCCGCCCGCACGTGGTCGAGGCACGCGCGGCGCAGCTCGCCGACGGTCTCGGCCAGGCCGTGCAGCCACGCGGTGTCGTCCACGCCGACCTCGGCCGGGTCCGGCAGGCGGTCTCCCGCCACTGCCGCACGGGTCAGCACCGCCTCGGCGACCTCCTTGGCCCCGTCGTGCACGAACCCGGCGTGCAGGAGGTCGGGTTCGTCGACCAGGGCGTCGTTGGCCGCCCGCAGCGCAGCACGAGCGTCGGCGATCAGCCCGTCAGCTCGTTGGAACTCGCCCCGATGCACCGCCCGGATGGCGTTGGCGGCGTTGCGCACCGCGTCGCGTGACTCCTGGATCCCGACCTCGCGGGCGGCGTGGCGGGCGGCGACACGCTGGCGAATCGGGTCGGTGCGTGCCAGCAGGTCGTCGACGTCCTGGTCCCCGGCCGGCACGTCGGGCTCAGGACTCCCAGCGGCGGATGCGCACGCTGGACTGCGGGGCCCAGGGTTCGTCGGGGCGCGTGACGACCTGGACGGACTCGGCGCCGACGGCGACCGGCACGCGTTCGTCCTCGCGGGCCCAGCCGGTCGGACGGTCGTCGGTCACGTCGATCGTGCGGACGACCTCGCGGGCCTGGTCGGCCTCGAGCTTGAAGTGGCGCAGCAGGGCGACGTAGACGCCCAGCGCCAGGGCGGTGACGACGAACACGGGCCACAGCAGTCCACCGACCACCGCGGCCAGGGCGAACGTCACGCCGGTCGCGCCGAGGAGGCGGACGAACAACGCCCGCCGGCGTGCCAGCAGCTCGGCACGTCGGCCCCCACCAGGAGCCGGCGCCGGAGCCGGGCGCGTCCGCGGACGCGCGGACTGGCCATGGCTCACGATGCGTTCGGCCTGGCCGGGCACCATGATCTCGCGCCCGTCGGGGCGTCCTCGCAGCACGGCCATCGCCTGGGTGAACCCTCCAACGGTGACGAGGGGGTCGGTCTCGCGTCGAGCGCGCAGGGCGCTGGGCAGCAGCACCGCGGCCCAGCCGATCAGGAGCGCAGCCAGGAGGGCTTCGTCCAACATCTACGCCTCGTGGGGTGTGCGTCCGCCGTGGGCCACCCGGGTGTGGGTGTGTCACGGTCGGGTCGTGCCCGTCGCGTCACCGGACGGTAACGCGCGCCGGATCGCGGTCGAAGCACCCACGACGCCGGGAGACGCGTCACGCAGCGGTGATCAGGCCCGCCGCCGCCCTTGTACGGCACGACGGGTCCGAGGTCGGCGGGGCCCGTCGGGGAGTCCGGGCTCCGTCCAGTGGCGCAGCCAACCGGATCGCCCCGACCCCCACCAACTCCGCGCGCTCGACGCCCGGGAGCGCGGTCCGACGTGCGCTCGGGGCTCGGTCAGTCGGCCTGGTAGTCGCCGGAGCGTCCGCCGGACTTGGCCCGCAGTCGCAGGTCGGTGACCACGACGTCCTTCTGCACGGCCTTGACCATGTCGTACAGGGCCAGCGCGGCCGTGGAGGCGGCGACCAGCGCCTCCATCTCGACCCCGGTGCGGTCGGCGGCGGTGGCCGTCGCCTCGACGGTGGCCACGCCCGACGCAGCGTCCACCGCGACCTCCACGTCGACCGAGGTCAGCGCGACGTGGTGGCACAGCGGGATCAGCTCGGGGGTGCGCTTGGCCGCCTGGATGCCGGCGAGCCGCGCGACCGGCAGGGCGTCACCCTTGGGCAGGTCGCCGTCGGCCAGACGCGCCGCCGTCGACGGGCTCATCACCACCCGGCACGCCGCGGTGGCCGACCGGCGGGTGACGTCCTTGTCGCCCACGTCGACCATCCGGGCCCGCCCCGCCTCGTCGAGGTGGGTCAGCGGGGCGTCGGCGTCCGGGTCGCCGGCGCGGCTCACTGCTCGACCAGCAGGTGGACGGTGATCTGGTCACCGGCCGCCATGGCCGTCATCTCGACGGGCACCTCCGCCAGGCCGTCGGCCGTCGCGATCGAGGTGAGCATGTGGGAGCCCTGGGGGCCGGTCGGCGTCGCCACCCAGCGCGCCCCGTCGCGGGACAGCCGCACCCGCAGGTAGGAGCGCTTGTGCGGCGGGCTGGTGACGTCGGCGCCGAGCACCGCGGTGACGGCGGGGCGCAGCAGGTCGCGCCGTCCCTGCAGGACCCGCAGCGCCGGGCGGACGAACACCTCGAAGGAGACGAAGGCCGACACCGGGTTGCCCGGCAGGCCGAGCACCGGCACGTCGCCGACGCGGCCGACGACCTGCGGCATGCCCGGCTGCATGGCGACCTTGAACCGCGCCGCCTCGCCGAGGTGGGCGATCACGTCGGCGACGAGGTCGCGCACGCCCGCGGACACGCCACCGGTCATGACGACCATGTCGGCGTGCCCCAGGTTGGACTCGACCGCGTCGATCAGCGAGCGGCGGTCGTCGCGTGCCGGCCCCGTGCCGTAGGGGATGCCGCCGGCCTGGCGGACCAGGGCGGCCAGCATCGGTCCGTTGCTGTCACGGATCTGGCCGTTGGCGGGTTCGCGGTCGACGGGCACGAGCTCGTCACCGGTGGACACCACGGCCACCCGTGGCGAGGGGAAGCACGGCACGCGGGTCACGCCCGACGCGATGAGCAGGCCGATGTCGCCCGGCCCGATGCGCCGTCCGCGGGCGAGCAGGCGCTGGCCGGGGCTGACGTCCTGGCCCACGGGGCGGACGTGCTGGCCCCGGTCGGAGGCCCGGTGGATGCGGACCCGGGGCCCCTCGCCGGAGGTGACCTCGACCGGCACGATCGCGTCGGCGCCGGGCGGGATCGGGGCGCCGGTCATGATCCGCATCGCCTCGCCGGGGCCGACGGACTGGTCGGCGGTCGCACCCGCGACGACCTCGCCGATCACCCGCAGCTCGACGACCTCGTGCTCGGAGGCCGAGGCCACGTCGACGGCACGGACGGCGAACCCGTCCATCGCCGAGTTCGCGAAGGCCGGCAGGGGCTCGGGGGCGGCCACGTCCTCGGCCAGCACCAGCCCGAGCGCGTCGGTGGTGCCGATCTCCATCGGCTCGGGGCGCGGCAGGGCCCGGATCACGTACTCGCGGTAGGTGTCGACCGGCAGGAGCTCGTCCTGGGTGTAGACCTGCTGCCGCCCGCGACCGACGAACTGTCCCGGCATCTGGTCCCCGCTCACGCGCGACGGTCCTTGACGAACTGCTCGAGCCAGGCGAGGAAGTCCTCGCCGAGGTCCGGCCGACGGGTCGCGAAGTCGACCGTCGCCTGCAGGAACCCCATCTTGTCCCCGGCGTCGTGGCGGACCGCGTCCAGCACGACCCCCACGATCGGGGTGTCCTGGGCCATCGTGTGGAGCGCGTCGGTGACCTGGATCTCGCCGCCGGCACCCGGCGCCGTGTCGGCCAGCACCGGGAAGATCGCCCCGGGCAGCACGTACCGGCCGATGATGGCGAGGTTGGACGGGGCGTCGGCCGGGTCGGGCTTCTCGACCAGCCCCGTGATGCGCACCACGCCGTCGGTGTCGGTGGGCTCGGTGACGGCGATCCCGTACTTGGACACGTCGGCGTCGGGGACCTTCATGAGGGCGACGACGGGGCGGCCGCTGGACTCGTGCTGGTCGATCATGCGGCGCAGGAAGTCGCTGTCCGGATCCACGATGTCGTCGCCGAGCGCGACCACGAAGGAGGCGTCGTCGCCCACGTGGGTGCGTGCCTGCAGGATCGCGTGCCCGAGCCCCAGGGCCTCGCCCTGGCGGATCGAGTGGACGGTCGCCAGCTCGGTGGTGTGGTGCACCTCGGCGAGCAGGTCGTCCTTGCCCTTGTCCCGCAGCGCCTGCTCGAGCCCGAGCGCCACGTCGAAGTGGTCCTCGATGGCCGACTTGCCGGCGGCGGTGACCAGCAGCACGTCGGACAGCCCCGCGGCGACGCACTCCTCGACGATGTACTGGATCGTCGGGCGATCCACGATCGGCAGCAGCTCCTTCGGCACGGCCTTGGTCGCGGGCAGGAACCGGGTCCCGAACCCTGCAGCGGGGATGACGGCGGTGCGGACGGGCACGTCGGTGGCCTCGTGGGCTGGGCAGCGGGCGGGCCCTGCCGAGGGTAGTGCCGGGTGATCGGACGGGGTTGGCACGGAAGACCACCGCCTACGATGCCTGGATCGTCCCACCGGCACCCGGTCGGGCACGACCAGTTGCGGGAAGGCATCAGCGTGGCGGACCCCGGGATCGCCACCCGGAAGACGGCACTGCGGCACAGCGTGACGGTGGCGCGGCGCGACCTCTCCGACACCGAGCGCGCCGCCGCCTCCCGCGCCGCGGTGGGCCGCCTCGTGCGCCTGCCCGAGGTCTGGCGGGCCGGGGTCGTGGCCCTGTACGTGGCCATGGCCGAGGAGATCGACCCCGCCGGCGCGGTGCCGCTCCTCCACGATCGCGGCATCCGCACGCTGTTCCCTCGCGTGCGGGACGAGCACCTCGACCTGGCCGAGGCCAACGACCCGCACGCCCTCCCGGGCGGGTTTCGCGGGATCCGCGAGCCCACCGGGCCCGCGATCGACCCCGAGGTCGTGGACGTGGCCATCCTGCCCGGGATCGCGTTCGACCTCGACGGCGGACGGCTCGGTCAGGGCGGTGGCCACTACGACCGCCTGCTGCCCCAGCTGCCCGAGGACACCGTCCGCGTCGGGCTGGGATTCTCCTGCCAGGTGGTGCCCCGCGTGCCGCGCGAGGACCACGACGCCCTGGTCGACATCGTGGTGACCGACCACGCGGTCCACCGCACCGGGGCGCGCCGCGAACCGCGCGATGCCTGACCGCCGGGCGTTGCCGGAACATCGGCGTCCGCGGTACCGTTAGCACACTCGGTGGGTGAGTGCCAACGCCTCGCCGCGGCCCTCGCGTCCACCCGTCACCTCGCCGGCCACCCCGACGCCGGCATCCCGCGGACCGTTCCAGGAGGCCCCCACGATGCCCACCTACGAGTACGCCTGCAAGGACTGTGGTGAGCACCTCGAGGTCGTCCAGTCGTTCAAGGACGACGCCCTGACCGTCTGCCCGAACTGCAAGGGCGAGCTGCGCAAGGTCTTCTCCGCCGCCGGCATCATCTTCAAGGGCTCCGGCTGGCACATCAAGGACTACAAGGACAGCTCGTCGTCCAAGACCGCCGCCCCGCCCAAGGCCGACACGGCCAGCTCCAGCGACAGCTCGTCGTCCAGCTCGTCGGACACCTCCAGCTCGTCGGACTCGTCCAGCTCCTCCAGCTCCTCGACCGGCGAGTCCAAGTCCGCCTGAGCCGTCCACAGGCCGGCAGGTCACCGGTCCGCTCGTGCCCCTGAGGTGGTCCGCTCACGGGCATGGACCTGCCACGCCTGCTCCGCCCGTCACGCCCCGCCCCGTCCGCCCGCCGTGCGGCGCTGCGCGGGGCGCCGGTCGCCCTGCCGCCGCGGCTCGACGCCGCCGCCGAGCGATGGTGGCGGCTGCCGCCGCGGGTGCGGGGCGGGATCCTGGTCACGCTCGTCGTGCTGGCGCTCGCGGTGGTGGGGCGGGGCGCCACGGCGTCCCCGTGGGGACCACCGCGCCCCGTCCTGGTCGCGGCCTCCGACCTGCCGGGCGGCCACGCCCTGGTCCTCGGTGACGCCCGCGGGGCCGAGTGGCCCGCCGACCTGGTCCCCGCCGACGCGCTGACCGCCGAGGACCTGCGCGGCGCCCCGACCGGGCCCGACGCGCCCCGGTTGGCGGGTCCGGTCCGGGCCGGGGCGCCGTTGGCACGGGGCGACCTCGTCACCGGCGTGTCCGGCCTGGTGGGCGACGGCGAGGCGGCCGTGGCCGTCCCGGTCGACGGGCTGCCGACGGTCACCGCCGGCGACCGGGTCGACGTCGTGGCCACGCGCACCGACGGCACGGGCCAGCGCGTGGCCTCGGCCGCACGCGTGCTGGCCGTGGACGGGGCGTTCCTGTGGTTGGGCGTGCCGACCGACCGGGTGGACGCCGTCGCCGCCGGCGGGGCGGCGGGGCGCCTCACGCTGGCCGTGCGTCCTGCTCGTCCGCCGCCCTGACCGGGGCACGTTCCGCGGACCGGCGGCTGCGCTCCTCGGCGGCCGCCACGATCGCCCGTGCCATGCGCGGGAAGATCAGGGCGTGGAAGGGCAGCAGCGCGTACCAGTAGACCCGGCCCCACAGGCCGCGCGGGGCGAACCGGGCGTGCTGGCCGACGTGGCAGCCCCCGCCCTCGCGGGGCGTGACCCGGAAGTCCAGCCAGGCCTCGCCCGGCAGCCGCATCTCGGCATGCAGCCGCAGCCGGGACGGTCGTTCCAGCAGCTCGACGCGCCAGAAGTCGACGGGCTCGCCCACGGCGAGGTGGTCCGGGTGCCGCCGTCCGCGGCGCATGCCGATCCCGCCGACCAGCGCGTCCAGCCAGCCGCGGGCACGCCACAGGATCAGCGGTGAGTACCAGCCACGGTGCCCGCCGAGCCCCTCGAGCGTGGCGAACATCGCCTCGGGCGTGGCGTCGGCCTCCAGCTCCTGGTCGTCGGACAGGACCGTGCCACCCGACCAGTCGGGATCGGTCGGGGCGGGTTCCTCGGCGTTGAGCTCGGTGCGGGGGTGCCCGGTGACCGACTCGGGCAGGTCGGCACCCGCCCAGGTCGTGGTCACGTCGACGTCCTGGATGCGCCGCAGGGCCAGCCGGAAGGCCTCGCGCATGGGCAGCGTCTCACGCGGGACGATCGACCGGATCGCGTCGTCGCCGACCACGACCTCGTTGACCAGCGAGTCCACCAGCGGCCGGGCCAGTCCCACCGGCAGCGGCGTGACCAGGCCGACCCAGCGTGACGACAACCCGGGGGTCAGCAGCGGCACGTTCACCACCACCCGGCGCCGCAGGCCGGCGACCTCGGCGTACAGCTGCATCATCTCCTCGTAGGTCAGCACGTCCGGCCCGCCGACCTCGAGCACGCGGTCCATGGCCTCGGGGCGCCCCAGCACGCCGACCAGGTAGGCGAGGATGTCGCGGACAGCGATCGGCTGGCACCGGGTGGCGACCCACCGCGGCGTGACCATGACGGGCAGCACCTCAGTCAGGTTGCGCAGCATCTCGAAGGACGCGGAGCCGGACCCGATGATCACGGCGGCGCGCAGCTCGGTGACGGGCACGGGACCGTCGGCCAGGACCCGGCCGACCTCGTGGCGGGACCGCAGGTGCTCGGACAGGTCGTCGTCCTCGTCGCCCATCCCGCCGAGGTAGACGATCTGCTCGACGCCTGCGCTCTCGCAGGCGACGCGGACGTTCTCGGCGGCGCGGCGGTCACGTTCGCGGAAGTCCCCCTCGCCGTCCATCGAGTGCACGAGGTAGTAGACGGCGTCCACGCCCTCGAACGCGTCCGCGAGGCTGTCGGGTTCGAGCACGTTGCCCTGGACCACCTCGACCTGGTCGTGCCAGGGCCGGTCGCGCAGCTTGGCCGGCGTCCGGGCCAGGCACCGGACCCGGTGCCCGGCGTCGAGCAGCGCCGGGACCAGGCGCCCCCCGATGTAGCCGGTGGCCCCGGCCACCAGCACCGTGCGGGGGCGGGCGACATCGGACGCATCGGACGGGGTCGACATGTCGAGGCCGTCGTGCCGGAGGTGAGGGATGCTCGGTGTTCGCGGCCCGCCGATGCGGTGGACCGCCCACGCGGACGTACCCGGAGGCGGAGGACCGCCCCGCGGTGGCGATACCGTTCCGCGCGCTCCTGCCCGCCCCTCGACGGAGGCGCCGTGCTCCAGGCCATCATCCTCGGACTGGTGCAGGGACTCACCGAGTTCCTGCCCGTGTCCTCGTCCGGGCACCTCGTCATCGTCCCGTACCTGGTGGCGTGGGAGGCGCCGCCGCTGGCCTTCGACGTGGCGCTGCACGCGGCGACGCTGGTGGCCGTGCTGGCCTACTTCGCCGGTGACCTGTGGTTCCTCGCCACCCGCATGTTCGGGATCGGGTCGACCGACGCTGCCGAGACGCGCCGGGCCCGGACCACGGTGGCGTTGCTGGCGGTGGCGTCGGTCCCCGCCGCGATCGCCGGCTACGCCCTGGAACCGATCTTCGAGGACACCTTCGGCGATCCCCGGCTGGCCGCCGTCATGCTGTTCGTCACGGCCGGGATCCTGTGGGCCGCCGAACGCATCCGCCGCTCGCGGGTGGCGCGCGCCGAAGGGGTGGCCGTCTCGCAGCTGACCGCCCAGCAGGCACGTCTGGACTCCGGTCGGGACGAGGGCACGACGTCCTTCACCGACGCCATCACGATCGGCCTGGCACAGATGCTGGCGATCCTGCCGGGCATCTCACGCTCGGGATCGACCATCGCCGCCGGCATGGCCCGCGGGATGTCGCGCGAGGGCGCCGCCCGGTTCTCGTTCCTCATGGCCGTCCCGGTGATCGCCGGGGCGTTCGTGTTCCAGCTGGGCGACCTGACCGGCGAGGGCCTGGCCGGGTCGGCCTACGGCGGCTCGGCGCTGGTCGCCGGCATGCTCGCCGCGGGGATCTCCGGCTACTGGGCGATCCGCTACCTGCTGCGCCTGGTCACCGCCGACGACCTGCTCGGGTTCGCCCGGTACGTCATGTTCTTCGGCGGGCTGACCCTGCTCGGCGCCTACACCTGGATCGGCCCCCCGTCGCAGGTGTGAGTGCGGCGCCACCACGGCACGACGGGGCCCCGTCGCAGGTGTGAGTGCGGCGCCACCACGGCCACGACGGGGCCCCCAGTCAGGTGTGAGCCTCAGGCCGCCCCGGCGATCGTCTCCCACGCCCGGTCGACGTCGGCGGCCGTCGTGTACAGCTGCCCGATGGACACGCGCAGGTAGGGCTCCCCGCCGAGTTCGGAGGCGGTGACGGCGACGTCGTCGGTGGCGTCGCAGGCCGCCACCAGCCGGCGGGTCGCCTCGGCCCCGTCGACATGGGCGAGGCTCACCAGCGGGAAGACGGTGGGCGCGACGAGCCGGAGCCGGGGGTGGTCCTCGACGCGGGCGGCGAGCTCGTTCGCCCACTGCACGTGCTGGCGGAACCGGGCCCGGATGTCGTCGACGCCGAACAGGCGCAGCACGAACCAGAGCTTGAGCCCACGGAACCGGCGTCCCAGCGCGACGTGCCAGTCGCGGTAGTCGACCACGGCGCCCGCGTCCGACTCGGCGGTGCGCAGGTAGGCGGGGGTGATGGCCATGGCGTCGATCAGGGGGCGGCGGTCGGCCACCCACGAGATCGTGCACTCCATGCCGGTGAACATCGCCTTGTGCGGGTTGGCGACGTAGCTGTCGACCAGCTCGAGCCCGTCCTGGTGGACCCGCAGCTCCTCGCAGATCATGTACGGACCGGCCCAGGCGGCGTCGACGTGGTGCCAGAGCCCGTGCTCGCGGGCGATCGTGCCGACGGCCCGGACCGGGTCGATCCCGCCCGTCCCGGTCGTGCCGACGGCCGAGCACACGAAGGCGGGCACCAGCCCCTGACCCACGTCCGCCCGTATGGCGTCGTGGAGGGCCTCGGGGCGCAGGGCCTGCTGCGCGTCGACGTCGAGCAGCCGGACATGCCCGTACCCGGCGACCCGGGCGCCCTTCTCCACCGACGAGTGGGCCTGCGAGGAGACGTAGGCGACACACCGCTGGGGGTCCACGCCCCGCTGCTGCTGCAGGTGTCGGGCGGTGACCAGGGCCGTGTGCACCGCGTCCGAGGCCGAGGCCTGGATGACCCCACCCCCGACGCCGGAGTCCACGCGCCAGGTCGACGGCAGCCCGAACAGCTCCACGCACCAGTCGAGCACGTGGGACTCGATCTCGGTGACGGCCGGGGAGGTCTTCCAGAGCATGCCCTGGGGTGCCAGGGCGGCTGCGGCCATCTCGGCCAGGATCGCGGCCGGCGAGGAGTTGCTGGGGAAGTAGGCGAACCACCCCGGGTGCTGCCAGTGCGTGATCCCCGGGAGGACGACCCGGTCGAGGTCGGCCAGCACGTCGTCGAAGTCGTCGGGCGCGGCCGGGGCGTGGTCGGGCAGCGCCGCCCGGACCTCGCCGGGTTCGGACCTGCGCCCAGACGGGGCGGTCGCGCACACCGGCGAGGTAGTCGGCCATCCAGTCCACCATGCGGTGGGCCTGGGCCCGGAACGCCTCCGGGTCCGTCGGGTCGGACGCCATGTCAGACGAACCTGTCGATCGACTCGACGATCCGCTCCTGAGCCTTCTGGAGCATGCCGCGGTCCTGCCACTCCTCGAGTGTGATCTGCGTGGCGTGCTCGATGTCGTCGTCCCAGTCGTCGTTGAGCTGCGCCACCAGCCCCTCGTCGAAGACGACGACGTCGCACTCCTCGTCCCACCGCACCGACCGGTCGTTGAAGTTGGCCGACCCGACGTCGGCGACCTGACCGTCGACGGTCATGACCTTGGCGTGCAGCATCGTGCGGTCGTAGCGGTAGATCTCGACGCCGCACTCGAGCAGCTGCTCGTACACCGCCTCGCCGTCGACCTGGGGCAGGCGCTTGTCGGTGTGCTCGCCGGGGTGGAGCACCTTGACGGTGACGCCGCGGTCGGCGGCCTCGCACAGCCAGCGGGTCATGTCCTCGTTGGGCGAGAAGTAGGCGGTGGTGATCCGGATCTCGGACTCGGCGAGCTCGCACAGCACGCGCTTGAGCAGGCCGATGTCGGACCAGCCGGCCTCGGAGGCGCCTCGCACCACCAGCGCTGGCACGCCCTCGGGGTGGCTCTCGGGGTCGGGGAACCGGTCGAACTCGTCGAGCAGCTCCTGGCCGGATTCGGCCCAGTCGTCGAGGAACGCCGAGCGCAGCCCGTCGACGGCGGGGCCGGCGATGCGGAAGTGGTCGTCGCGCCACTCGCCGGGCTCGCGGGCGTCGCCCTCCCACTCCTCGGCGATCCCGACACCGCCGACGAACGCGACGCGTTCGTCGACGATCAGGACCTTGCGGTGGGTGCGTTCACCGGCGTCGGCGAGGTCGGTCGTCTTCTTGATGGGCCGGAACCAGTGCACGTGGACCCCGGCCTCCTCCATCATGTCGACCAGGTCCTTCTCGAGCAGCCGCGCCCCGAAGAAGTCGAGCACGAGCCGGACGCGGCAGCCGGCACGGGCGCGGTCGGCCAGCGCCTCGGCGATCTCCTCGGCGATGCCGCCCTTCCAGTAGATGAAGGTCAGCATGTCGACGGTGCGCTCGGCGCCGCGGATGGCCTCGAGCATGGCGGGGAAGATCTGCACGCCGTTGCGGAGGCGCTCGATGCGGTTGCCCTCGGTCGCGTGCACGCCCAGGCACCCCTCGAGCGCCCGGCGCAGGCTGGGGCGGTGAGGCTCGGCCATGCCCGGTCCTTCATGTCCGGCGGGGGTGACAGGGACAGTAGGCGGACGGGCGATGTCCCGCGCCCGGACGGTCGGTCAGGCGCGGCGCCACGCCCCGGAATCGCGCACGTAGCTGGCCGCCGTGCCGTCGTTGTGGTCAAGCACCTCGGCGACCTCGGGATGGCGTTCGAGCACGACGCGCAGGCTGGGCATGCGGATGTGCTCGGGGTCGGCCACCTCCTCGCCGGTCTCGTCGCCCACGAGCAGGCTCCAGCCGCTGAGCACACGGCCGTCGCCGAGCTCGCGCCCCGCGTCGTCGGGGTCGAAGGTGGCGACCCCGACGGTCGCGTCGTCGTCGGTGAACAGCCGTCCGCTGGCGAACACGGCGTGCTCGCCAGCGGTGGGCAGGTTCTCGTCGGAGCTCGTCATCGCTCAGCCAACGCGACGCTCGAGCGGCTTGTACTTGATCCGCGTCGGGTTGAGCGCGTCCTCGCCCTTGCGCTTCACCAGGTCCTGCTCGTACTCGGAGAACGAGCCCTCGAACCACACGGCCTCGGAGTCGCCCTCGAAGGCCAGGATGTGGGTCGCGACGCGGTCGAGGAACCAGCGGTCGTGGGACGTGATCACGGCACACCCGGCGAACTCGAGCAGCGCCTCCTCGAGGCCGCGCAGCGTGTCGACGTCGAGGTCGTTGGTCGGCTCGTCGAGCAGCAGCAGGTTGGCCTCGTTCTGCAGCAGCTTGGCGAGGTGGATGCGGTTGCGCTCACCGCCCGAGCACGACCCGACCTTCTTCTGCTGCTCGCCGGACTTGAACCCGAAGGCAGCGACGTAGGCCCGGGAGGCCATCTCGGTCTTCCCGAGCTGCACCCAGTCCATGCCGCCGGTGATCTCCTCGAACACCGTCTTGTCCGCCGCGAGGTCCGCGCGCGACTGGTCGACGTAGGACAGCGCGACGGTGTCGCCGACCCGCAACGACGCCCTCGTCCGGGTGGGTCTCCTCGTCGCCACGGGCCTCGCCGGCCTCGGTGACGATCATGCGCATCAGGGTGGTCTTGCCGGCCCCGTTCGGGCCGATGATCCCCACGATGCCGCCGGGCGGCAGCTTGAAGGACAGGTCCTCGTACAGCAGACGCTCGCCGTATCCCTTGGTGACGCCCTCGGCGTCGACCACGATGTCACCGAGCCGCGGGCCGTCGGGGATCATGATGACGGGCTTGGTGACCTGCTTGGGACGGTCCTTGGTGAGCAGCTGCTCGTAGGCGGACACGCGGGCCTTGGCCTTCTTGCGACGGCCCTGCGGGGTCTGCTTGACCCACTCGGACTCCTCGGCCAGCTGGCGCTGCCGGGCCGATTCCTCCTTCTCCTCCTGCGCGAGCCGCTTGCGCTTCTGCTCGAGCCAGCCGGAGTAGTTGCCCTCGTAGGGGTAGTACCCGCCCCGGTCGAGCTCGAGGATCCACTCGGCGACCTCGTCCAGGAAGTAGCGGTCGTGGGTCACGGCCACGACCATGCCGGCGTAGGCCTTCAGGTGGCGCTGCAGCCAGCCGACGGTCTCGGCGTCGAGGTGGTTGGTCGGCTCGTCCAGCAGCAGGATGTCGGGCTTCGACAGCAGCAGCCGGCACAGCGCGACGCGACGGCGTTCACCGCCCGACAGCGTGGTCACGTCGGCGTCGGGGTCCGGGACGCGCAGGGCGTCCATGGCGATCTCGATGGTGCGGTCGAGGTCCCAGGCGTCGGCGGCGTCGATCTTGTCCTGGGCCGCGGCCATCTGGTCCATGACGCGCTGCATCTCGTCGTCGTCCATGGGCTCGGCCATCTTCATGGCGAGCTCGTTGTACTGCTCGACCAGGCCCGGCAGCTCGCCCAGGCCCTCCATGACGTTGCCGCGCACGTCCTTGGTCTCGTCGAGCTGCGGCTCCTGCGGCAGGTACCCGACCGAGTAGCCGCTGGCGGCCCAGTGCTCGCCCTCGGTGTCGGTGTCCTCGCCGGCCATGATGCGGAGCAGCGTCGACTTCCCGGTGCCGTTGGGGCCGATGACGCCGATCTTGGCGCCAGGCAGGAACGACAGCCAGACGTTGGACAGCACTTCCTTGCCGCCGGGCAGGACCTTGGTCATGCCCTTCATGACGTAGCAGTACTCGGCCATGCAGGGACCTCACGGGGACGGGTGGCTGTCGAGGCTACCGACGCCTCAGCCCGCCTCGACCGCCCGGGCCCAGCCCTTCTCGGTGAGCTGGGCGAACAGCGTGTCGGCCAGCTCGTGGCGCCCCGCCTCGGCCACCGCGGCCAGGTACCGGCCCGGGTCCCCGAGCAGCTCGTGGGCCTCCCACGCCACGCCGTTGCGGCCCAGGTGGTCGGCCACGGAAGGGTGTTCCAGGGCCACGGCCGCGTACACAGCGTCCCAGCCGGCCAGGTCCCTCGACAGGCCGAGGTCGGACACGAGCTCGGCCTCCCCGGGCAGGTCGTGGATCCGGTCGAGCACCTCGTCGTCGACCTTGGCGACCTCGAGGATCGTGCCCAGCCAGGCCGCCATCAGGTAGGCCGCCGGGTGCGGGTCGTCGGGGGGCTCGGGGATCGCGTCGGTGGCACCCATCGCGGCGAGCGCGTGGACGACCACCCGCCAGGTGACGTGCAGCGCCGGGGGGTCGTCGGGACGGGGCGCGCGGTCGAGGCTGTCCACGGGACTGCCGTCGTCCCCTGCCACCGCCGCGGCGAACCCCCCGTCCCGCGACACCACCACGGCGGCCGGGCGGGCGGTCGGGTCGTCGGCAGCCCCGATGCGGGTCTGCACGGCGAGGCCGTCGGCGCCCTCGGTGTCCAGGCGATCGAGGACGGTCGTGACGTCCCCGACCGCGTCGGCGTAGCCCGACGGCTCGAGGTCGGTGGCGGTGCCGGTGAGGTACAGGATCCGCGATCGGGTCCGCGGGTGGTCCTCGGTGGTCGCGATGACCTCTGCGAGCTCGCGCAGCTCCATGTTCCGCCCCTTCCGCAGTCGGGTTCGCCGGCGGGCGGCCACGTCTATCCTGCGCCCGTCGCGACAGGGGAGACGGTACGTGCATCGAGGGCGGATCACCGTGGCGGCCACGGCCATGCTCGTCGCAGCGCTCGTGGCGCCCACGGCCATCGCCGCCGACCGGGCGAGCTGGACCTACGACGGGCAGCAGGACCTGGCCCCGGGCCAGCCCGCGGACGTCACCGTCACGCTGTCGATCGACGGTCCCGGGTTCCCCGGGGACCTGCCCATCGGCTACCGGCACTTCATCCTGGCCTACGACCCGGCCGACCCCAGCTCGTCCACCCCGATGGAGGGGCTGGAGGTCACCTGGACCCGCGGCGACGACACCGGCACGGCCACCCTCGACGACGACGGCGCCCTCCTCGTGCCGACCGCCCCCTTCCGCCTGCAGTCCACGCCGACGCTGCTGACCCGCTCCGGCGACGCACAGGTGCTGCGGTTCGCGTTGCCCGCCGGGGACTACGTGCTGTTCAGCGACCTCGTCGACATGAGCCGTCCCACCACCCGCGTCCAGGGCGCGGATCGCTACGCCACCGCGGCCGCCGCGTCGGAGCGCTTCTTCCCGTCGGGCCTGGAGACCGTCTACGTCGCCTCCGGGGAGGCGTTCCCCGACGCGCTGGCGGCCGGCCCGTTGGCGGCCCACGAGGAGGCGCCCCTGCTGCTGACGGCGCGCGACGCCCTGCCGCGGCCCACCGCGACCGAGCTGCGTCGCCTCGCACCCGACCGCATCGTGCTGGTCGGCGGCGAGGTCGCCGTCAGCGGGGCGGTGGAGCGCGAGCTGCAGGCCTACGCGGGTCGCGTCGACCGTGTCGCGGGGCGCGACCGGTACGACACCGCCGCCCGGCTCGCCCGCGCCGGCTGGGGCACCTCGACGGTGGACGCGGCCTACGTCGCCAACGGGGAGGGCTTCCCGGACGCCCTGGGGGCCTCGGCCCGTGCGGCCCGTGAGGACGTGCCGGTGCTGCTGACGCGGCGGGACGCCGTCCCCGACACGACGGCCACGACCCTGGACGTGCTCGGCGTGGACACCGTCACCGTCGCCGGCGGCCCCGGTGTCGTGTCCGACGCCACGCTGGCCACGCTGCGCCGACGTGTCGGGTCGGCCACGCGGCGCTCGGGGCCCGACCGCTACGCCACCTCGGCCGCGCTGACGGCCGGGGCGGGGCGCGGGCGGACCCTGCTGGTCGCCACCGGCCGGTCCTTCGCCGACGGGCTGACCGCCGCGTCGCTCGCACGGCGACTCGGCGCCGACCTGCTGCTGACCGAGCCCACGTCGGTGCCCGCGGTGGTCCGGGAGCGCGCCGCCGAGCTGGCCCCCCGCCGCGTCTACGGCCTCGGCGGCACGGTCGTGCTGTCCCGCTCCACGCTGCGCACCTTCGACCAGCTGCGCACCCCGCTCACGCCGCTGTACCGCTCGCCGGTCCTCGACGACGACCAGGGCGGCACGCTGACCTTCACCGTCGACTAGCGCGACGGGGCGTACGAGGCCACGTGCGCATTCGCGGGATCGCCCCGGCACCGCCATACTGCCGCCCATGTCTCCCCTTGCCGCGGCCGCGCTGGTCTTCACGTCCTCCGGCGCCGTGCTCGCCCTCGAGATCCTCGCGGGGCGCCTGTTGGCGCCCTACGTGGGCGTCACGCTCGAGAGCTACACCGGCATCATCGGCGTGATCCTGGCCGGCATCGCCACGGGCTCCTGGCTCGGGGGACGCATCGCCGACCGCCGCGACCCGCACGGGCTGCTCGGCCCCATCCTCACCTTCGGCGGCGCCACCGCGCTGCTGACCATCCCCATCGTCGACTACCTCGGGCAGAACATGCGGGGCGCGCGCCCCGCCACCGTCGTCGTGCTGGCGCTGTGCGGGTTCGTCGTCCCGGCCGCCATCCTGTCGGCGGTCACGCCGGTGGTGGTCAAGATCCAGCTCCGCGACCTCGACGCCACGGGGCGCGTGGTCGGGCGGCTGTCGGCCGTCGGAACGTTCGGGGCGCTGTTCGGCACCTTCGTGACCGGGTTCGTCCTGATCGCGGCGCTGCCCACCCGCCCCGTGATCCGCGGGATCGGGTTCGCCCTGGTGGCCCTCGGGGCCGCCGTGTGGCTGTGGATGGCCCGGCGGCGCGACGTGGTGGACCGCCCCGGGGTCGGGGTGATGGGCGTGGCCGTCCTGGCCGGGCTGGCGTCCTTCGGCCAGTCCAACCCGTGCGAGTACGAGTCCGCCTACTTCTGCGCCTTCGTGCAGCACGACCCCGACGACGCCAGCGGCCGGATCCTGTGGCTGGACACGCTCCGGCACAGCTACGTGGACCTCGACGACCCGACCCACCTCGAGTTCAGCTACGCCCGGACGATGAGCGACGTCCTGGCCGCCATCGCACCCGAGGAGCAGCCCCTCGAGGTGGTCCACATCGGCGGCGGGGGCCTCAGCCTGCCCCGCTACCTGGACGCGACCCGCCCCGGGACGCACTCGACGGTGCTGGAGATCGACCCGCTGCTGACCACCATCGCCGAGGACGAGCTCGGCTACGAGCCCGTGCCGTCCATCGACATCGTCAACGGCGACGCCCGGCTCAACATCGACGGGGTCCCCGACGACAGCGCGGACCTGGTCATCGGCGACGCCTTCGGCGGGGTCTCGGTGCCGTGGCACCTCACCACGCGCGAGTTCCTCCTGCAGGTGCGCGAGGTCCTCGCCCCGGGCGGCTGGTACGCGCTCAACCTCATCGACTACCCGCCCCTCGGCTTCGCCCGCGCCGAGGTCGCCACCCTCGAGGACGTGTTCGGCCACGTCGCCGTGCTCGCCCCGCCGGCCCGCCTGGCGGGCGAGGAGGGCGGGAACGTCATCGTCGTCGCCTCCACCGATCCGCTCCCGACGGCTGCGATGCTGGAGCGCAACGCGACCCGTGGCGACGACGAGGCGGGCGTGGACAGCGACGGCTACGCCTCGGCACCGAATCTGTCGTACGAGGAGTTCGTTGGACAGGCCGAGGTGCTGACCGACGACCACGCCCCCGTGGACCAGCTGCTGAACCCGTACCCCACCGGTTGACAAGGATCCCTGACGTGCCCCGCCCGACGATCGCGCCCGCCGACGTCCACGTGCTCGTGGTGGGGGCCGGCTATGCCGGCGTGCGCGCCGCCGTGGCCGCCCGCCGCGAGGGCGCCCGGGTCACGCTGGTCGACCGCACCGGCAACCACGAGTTCAGCCCGCGCCTGGCCGGTGTCGCCGGAGGCCGCGCCCCGTCCGGCGACGGCTGGGCCGCCGCGGACGAGCTGACCGGTGTGGAGGTCGTGCGGTCCCGCGTCACCGAGGTCGACGCCGCCGCCCCGGGCGTCGTGCTCGAGGACGGCCGGCACCTCGCCGGCGACGCCGTCGTCGTCGCGGTCGGGGCCGACACCGCGTTGCCCGACGTGCCCGGCCTGGCCGAGCACGCCCTCGGGCTGCGCACCGTCGCCGACGCGCTCGCCATCCGACGCGAGCTCGTCGAGGCCGACCGGCTGGTCGTCGTCGGTGGCGGCCCGACCGGCGTGCAGCTGGCCGCCGAGGCCGCCCACCGGCACCGCCACCTCGACGTCGTCCTGCTCGAGGCCACCCCGTCGCTGCTGCCGGCCATGCCCGGCCGGCTCGGTCGACACGCCGAGCAGCTGCTGCGCCGCCGTGGGGTGGAGGTCCGGCGCCGGTCCCCCGTCGCCCGGGTGACCCCCACGGGGGTCGTGCTCGAACAGGGGCACAGCGTCGACGGCCTGGTGGTGTGGGCCACGGGCTTCGCCGCGACCGGCAGCCGCCTGCTCCCCGAGGCCGAGACCATCGACGGCCGGCTGGTCGTGGACAGCTGCCTGCGGATCCCGGGCACCATCGCCGTGTTCGCCGCCGGGGACGTGGCCGCCCACCGCGACCTGTTCGCCACGCCGATGGAGATGTCGGCGCAGACCGCCGTGCGCGCGGGTGCCGTGGCGGGGCGCAACGCGGTGCGGGTGGCCCGGGCGCTGCCCCCGTCCCCCGCCCTGCTGTTCGACCTCGGCCGCCTGGTGACGATGGGCCGACGCGTCGGCGTCGGGACGGTGCTCGGCCTCCCGCTGGCCGGGCCGCTGCTGGACCGCGCCGTGCCGCTGCTGCACGACGCCGTCGACGTGCAGCACCTGTTCCAGACCGGCGGGCTCGGCGCGGTGCTGCGCCACGGGCCGGGGCGCCACCGCCCCACGCGCGCCGACCAGCGCCGGGTCGAGCGACCCCAGGTCCGCAGCGTCAGCTGACCGGGATTCCCCGGCGGCACGTTGCTGCGGAGGTTTCGCTCATCTCGTGACGCGAAGCTCCGCAGCAATCACCTGCACCGCGCATGCTCCGGTTGGTGCGGAACTTCCGCTCATCCCGTGAGCGAAAGCTCCGCATCAACTCGGTCAGTCCGTGGGCCTCGCCCCCCGGGTCAGCGGCCGAAGCGGCGCAGGCGCAGCGAGTTCGACACGACCGACACCGACGAGAAGGCCATCGCCGCGCCGGCCACGGTGGGCGAGAGCAGCCCGGCCATGGCGACGGGGATCGCGATCACGTTGTAGCCGAACGCCCAGAACAGGTTCTGGATGATCGTGCGGTAGGTCCGCTGCGACAGGTCGATGGCGGTGGCCACGCCCCGCACGTCGCCCCGTACCAGGGTCAGGTCGGCCGACTCGATCGCGACGTCGGTGCCCGACCCCATGGCGATGCCGAGGTCGGCCTGCACCAGGGCCGGGGCGTCGTTGACGCCGTCGCCGACCATGGCGACCTTCTCGCCGGCCTCCTGCAGGCGGGCGATCTCGTCCTGCTTGTCGCCGGGGTGGACCTCGGCGAGCACGCGGTCGATCCCGACGCTGGCGGCGACGGCCTCCGCGGTGCGGCGGTTGTCGCCGGTGAGCAGCACGACGGACAGGCCACGGTCGCGCAGGTGCCGGACGGCCTCGGTCGCGTCGTCGCGCAGGGTGTCGGCCACGGCCAGCACCCCGCGGGCACGTCCGTCCCAGCCGACGAGCACGGCGGTGTGCCCCTGGCCCTCGTGGGCGACCAGCGCGTCGGCGAGGTCCTCGTCGACCTGCAGGCCCTCGTCCTCGAGCAGGGTGCGCCGCCCGACGAGCACACGCTGCCCGTCGACGTCGGCGACCACACCCTTGCCGGCGAGGTTGTCGAACCCGGTGGCGGCGGGGATGACGAGGTCGCCCTCCTCGGCCGCCAGGACGATCGCGCGCCCCACGGGGTGCTCCGAGGAGAACTCCACGGCGGCGGCCATGGCCAGGACGTCGTCCCGGGCGTCGCCGCCGGTGGCGAGGTCCACGAGCCGCATCTCGCCGCGGGTGATCGTGCCCGTCTTGTCGAACACGACCGTGGTGACCTCGCGGACACGCTCGAGCGTCTCGACCGAACGGATCAGCACGCCGAGGTCGGCGCCCCGCCCCGTCCCCACCATGATGGCGGTGGGAGTGGCCAGGCCGAGGGCGCAGGGGCAGGCGATCACCAGCACGGCGATCGCCGCCGCGAACCCGTCGCTGGGGTTGCCGCCGAGCAGCCACCAGCCGAGGAAGGTCGCGGTGGCCACGCCGATGACGGTCGGGACGAAGACGCCCGCGACGCGGTCGGCCAGGCGCTGCAGGTCGGCCTTGCCGGCCTGGGCGCGTTCGACCATCTGCACGATGCGCGACAGGGCCGTGTCGGCCCCGACGGCGGTGGCACGGACGGTGAGGACGCCGGAGGTGTTCGTGGTCGCGCCCACCACGCGGTCGCCGACGGTCTTCTCGATGGGGACGGCCTCGCCGGTGAGCATGGACTCGTCGACGGCCGAGCCGCCCTCGACGACCTCGCCGTCGACGGGCACGGTCTCGCCGGGGCGGACGCGGAACACGTCGCCGACGACGACGTCCCCGACGGGGACCTCGACCTCGCGCCCGTCGCGCACGAGGCGGGCGGACTTCGCCCCGAGCTGGGCCAGGGCCCGCAGGGCCTCACCCGCACGCCGCTTGGCACGTGCCTCGAGGAAGCGGCCGAGCGTCAGGAACGTGATGATGAGGGCTGCGGACTCGAAGTAGTGCTCGTGCACGCCCTCGAGCAGCAGCACGACCGACCACGTCCAGGCCGACAGGGTGCCGACCGCGATCAGCGTGTCCATGTTCACGGTCAGCCGGCGGGCACGACGGGCAGCCTCGTGCAGGAAGGGCCAGCCGGCCCCGAACTGCACGATCGTGGCCAGCCCGGCGACGGTCCAGGACCGCGCCGTCATGGGCAGCAGGTCCCCGACCGGGGTCATGGCCAGCAGGAGCACGGCCAGCCCCAGCGGGCCGGCCACCCACAGGCGACGGCGCCAGCGGTCGATCTCCTCGGCCCCGCCCGTCCCGGTGCCGGTCGCGGAGTCGGGCGTGTGCTCGGTGACGCCGTAGCCGATCTTCTCGACCGCGGCCTGCAGGTCACCGAGCGGGACGGGGCCGGACATGGCGACGTGCGCGCGCCCCGTGGCGTAGTTCACCTCGGCGCTGTCCACGCCCTCCTGGCGGCCCAGGATGCGTTGCACCCGGGCGGCACACGCCCCGCAGGTCATCCCCTCGACGTCGAGGTCGAGCTCGATGAGGTCTCGGGCGGCGGGGCGGGTGGTGGTGTCAGGCGACGGCATAGCCCTGGTCCTCGATCGCGGCGACCACCTGGTCGTGCGTGACGGTGTCGTCGCGGTAGGTGACGGTGACTGACTTGGACTCGAGGTCGACGGACGCGGTGTCGATCCCGGCCATCGTCCCGAGCGCGCCCTCGATGGACGAGACGCAGTGGCCACAGTGGACCTCGGGGACGGAGATGGTCTCGGTGGTGGCTGGCATGGTGGGTCACCTCGGGATATGTGTGGGGGATACGTCTGGGGTGGAGCGGACACTCGCACGATACCCCCCGGGGGTATATGCTGCAACCGAGGAGCGAGAGGAACGCCATGTCCACGCAGGCTGCGCCCGACCACGGCCACCACCACACCCCCGGCTACGCGGTCGACGACAAGGCCAAGGTCCTGCAACGCCTGCGCCGCATCGAGGGCCAGGTCCGGGGGATCTCCCGCATGGTGGAGGACGACACCTACTGCATCGACGTCCTGACCCAGGTCTCGGCCACCACCCGCGCGCTGCAGGGCGTCGCGCTGCTGCTGCTCGACGACCACGTCCGCCACTGCGTGGCCGACGACGTCCGCAACGGGTCCAGCGAGAAGGTCGACGAGGCGATGGAGGCCATCGCCCGCCTGGTCCGGTCCTGACGGCCACCCTCCCCCCGGCCACCCTCCCTCGGCTGGGGTCGACGTCCACCGCTGGCGTACCGTGGGGTATGGACGGCGCATGCCGTCCCCGTCTCCCCCTGCTCGAGCCCCTGTTCGAGGAAGAACGACCATGTCCAGCTCCGTAGTCGAGTTCATCGACGGCGTCGACGGCGTCCGCGGTGGCGTCGCCGAGGCCGTCGGGTCCCAGTTCGCCACCGTCGCCGAGCTCAGCCAGGCCAAGGCCGACCGCCTGACCAGCGTCAAGGGCGTCGGTCCGGTGCTCGCCGAACGCATCCTCGATGCCGCCCGGACCGCCGTCGTGGCGGACCACACCCCGGACAGCGAGCCCACGCCTGACCCCGCGACGCGCGCCAAGGCGTCCGTGGCGCAGGCCCGCAGCGCCTCCCGTCCCGCGCTCGACGTGATCGAGGGCGGCGCCGAGGAGGTCGCCGACGGCACCGCGATGACGTCGCGATCGCGTCCCCGCCCCGCGACGACGACGCCGACCTCCCCCCGGTCGTCGAACGGCTGGCCGCGCTGGTCGGCACCACCATCGGCTGGGGCATCCGCGTCTACCGCACGGTGACCCGCCCGGCATTGCGGCTCCTTGGTCGCCGCTGACCGACCGGGCGGCCGACCGAGCATTGCGGCTCCTTGGTCGCCGCTGAGGATCAGGCCCGGTGTTCGACCTGCAGGCGGGGCGTGTGCGCCGTGGTCGCGGCCCAGTCGGACACCAGCGCGAAGCGTGACCCCCGGACCAGCGTGACGCGGCACTCGACGACCCGCCCGTCGAGCTCGCCGATCCGCTCGATGCGCAGGCACGCCTCGTCGTCGTCCAGGTCGAGCACGTCGGCGAGGTCGGCGTCCGGCACGAGTGCGGTGATGGTCTCGCGGCCGCCGGTCAGGCGGACGCCTGCCCGCGCCTCGAGCTCGTCGTACAACGCCGTGCGCGTGAAGTCGACGTCGAGCAGCGGCTCGCCGAGGTCCGGCGGCAGCCAGACCGTGTCGACGGCCAGCGGCTGCTCGCCCGCGTAGCGGATGCGTTCGAGGTGGAACAGGTCGGTGTCGGGGTCCAGCTCCAACCGCCCCGCGGCCACCTCGTCGGGCCGCATGTCCAGCGCCAGCACCGTGGACGTCTGCGGGATGCCCTGGGACTCGACCTCGCGGAACAGCGAGTACAGGGCGCCGGACGGGGTGGAGAACTCGGGGACGCGCACCGTGGACCCGCGCCCGCGCTCGCGCTCGATGATCCCGCGTGCGCGCAGGTGGCGGACCGCCTCGCGCACGGTGTGCCGGGACACGCCGTAGTGCTCGACGAGCTCGCGGTCGGTCGGGAAGCGGTCGGCGATCTCGCCGCTGCCGAGCCGACGCTCGAGGTCCTCGAGCACCTGGCGCCACTTCGGCTCGGCCACCGCAGCCCTTCGCACGTCGGTTCGAGGTCGGCGGGCGACCCTAGCGGGCACGTGCAGGGGGCCCGGGGTGTGCCCTGTGCGAACAGGGCGATGGACCCGGCCAGGACGGTCCGGTCGGCCCGTGCCCGGTGCGCACGGCCCCGCGAGCATCGGAACTCCTGCGTAGGGTCGCACGACCACCTGCACGACCGATCGTCAGACGACCGAGAAGGACGCCCCGCCCGTGGACGCCGACGTCTTCGCCACCGCGCTCGCCCTGCTGGCGGTCGTCGCGGCCCTGGCCACCATCGTGGTGGTCGCCGGCCGCCTGCTCGGCCGCCCGTCGTGGCTGCCCGACGGCGAGTCCGCCCTGGTCGGTGCCTTCGGCATCGCCGCCGTGGCGACCGCCGGCAGCCTGACCTTCTCCGAGGTCTACCACTTCACCCCGTGCGAGCTGTGCTGGGTGCAGCGCATCGCCATGTACCCGCTGGCACTGATCCTCGGGATCGCCGCCGTGCGGCGGGACCTCGACGTGCGCCGGTACGCCCTGCCCCTGTCCGCGATCGGGGCGTTGATCTCGACCTGGCACGTGCTGGTGCAACGCGTGCCGGCCATGGCCGGCACGACCTCGTGCGAGGCCACCGCCCCCTGCACCGGCATCTGGGTGGAGGCGTTCGGCATCTTCACCATCCCGACCATGGCGGGGATCGGCTTCCTCGCCATCACGGCCCTGCTGGCCACGGCGCGTCGCGCCGCCTGACCTTCGTTCTCGAGGACTCACCATGACCGACGCCGACACCCGCCGGGCGCGCCGCGAGGCGCGCGAGACCGTCAAGCCCGGCCCGCAACGCCGTGCCAAGGAACGCCGCCCCGTGTGGCAGACCGCCCTGATCGGCCTGGCGGTGATCGCCGGTGCCTTCCTCATCGCCTTCATCGTCACCGGGCAGGGTGTCGAGGAGATGACCGAGACGGCACCCGTGGACGTGACCGGCGACCCGTTGACGCCGATCCCCTCCGGCGGCGGGGACGACGCCTCGGTGGGCGAGCCCGCCCCGACGGCGACCGGCGTGGACTTCGCAGGGTGACGACACCGACCTGCTCGCGGACGAGGGCAGCACCATCGTGGTGTTCCTGGCCCACTGGTGCCCCCACTGCCAGGTCGAGGCCCCGCGCATCACCGAGCACCTCGGTGGCAACCTCCCGGACGGTGTCGACCTGATCGGCGTGGCCACGGCCACCGACCCGACCCAGGGCAACTACCCGCCGTCGGACTGGCTGCTCAACGCCGTCGACTGGCCGTTCGACGTGGTCGTCGACTCGCCCACCAACCAGCTCGCGCAGGCGTACGGCGTGCAGGCCTACCCGGCGTTCGTGGTCGTCGGCGGTGACGGCAACGTCGTGGCCCGCGGCAGCGGCGAGCTGACCACCGACAGCCTGGACCAGCTGGTCCAGGCTGCCGAGGACGCGTCTGGCGCCTGAGGCGGGTGCGCTCGGTCAGGCCGCCGCGGGTGCCGCGGCGGCCGTCGACCGCCGGCGCCCGGGCAGCGCGAGCCGGAAGATCGTCCGCCAGACCTGGCCGATCTGGCGCGAGAACCGCCCCGTGTTGTAGGGCAGCCCGTAGCGCTCGCAGACCTCCTGCACGCGCGGAGCGATCTGCTTGTAGCGGTAGCTCGGCAGGTCCGGGAACAGGTGGTGCTCGATCTGGAACGACAGGTTCCCGCTCATCAGGTGGAAGAGGTTGCCGCCGGTGATGTTGGCGGAGCCGAGCAGCTGGCGGACGTACCAGCCCCCGCGCGATTCGTCCTCGCACTCCTCCTCGGTGAAGGTCGCGACACCGTCGGGGAAGTGGCCGCAGAAGATGATCGAGAACGACCAGACGTTGCGGATCACGTTCGCGGTCGCGTTGGCGGCCAGGGTGGTGAGGAACATCGGACCGGTCAGCGCGGGCCACAGGACGTAGTCCTTCAGCGCCTGCTTGCCGGCGTTGCGCCCGATGACCGCACCCATCTCGCGAAGGTCCTCGTCGAGCTCGCGATCGCCGGCGAGGATCTTCTCGCTCTCGAGGTCGTGCAGCGCCACGCCGTACTCGAACAGCAGCATCAGCGCCGTGGCGTAGACCGGGTTGCCGAGGTAGTAGGGGCGCCAGTCCTGCTCGTCGGCCATGCGCAGGATCCCGTACCCGATGTCCCGGTCCTTGCCGAGGATGTTGGTCCAGGTGTGGTGCACGACGTTGTGGGAGTGCTTCCACGTGGACGCCGGCGAGGCCGTGTCCCACTGGAAGGTCTGCGACGACAGGCGGGGGTCACCCATCCAGTCGTACTGGCCGTGCATGACGTTGTGGCCGATCTCCATGTTGTCGAGGATCTTGGAGACGCCCAGCGCCGCGGTGCCGGCCAGCCATGCCGGCGGCAGGAAGCCGAGGAACAGCAGGCCACGGCCGGCGGCCTCGGTGATCCGCTGGGCCTTGACGACCTTGCGGATGTAGGCGGCGTCCTCCTCGCCGCGCTCGGCGATGACGTCGGCGCGGATCGCGTCGAACTCGGCGCCGATGGCGTCGACGTCGGCGGCGGTCAGGCCGAGCTCACGCATGGCGGCGGGCAGCACGACGGTCTCGTGGCGGTCGCCACGCAGGTGGGTGTCGTCGTCGCCGGGGCGGCGCGACAGGGGCGCCTCCACGGCAGGGCGGGTGGTGTTCGTGCGAGTCACGGTGACTCCTTGCTCGAAGGTGCGGCGATGGCGGACCTACAGGTCCAGCTCCACGTCGCCGAGGGGGACGTTCACGCAGAGGTTGATGGGCTCGTCGGCCTCGATCGAGACGTCGCCGGTGCGGACGTCGCGGACGGGGCCGCAGTGCTTGACGCGGACGCAGGACTGGCAGATGCCCATGCGGCAGCCGGCCTCGGGCTCGAGCCCGGCAGCCTCGGCCTGGTCCAGCAGGGTGCGGCCGTCGTTGTCGACGGCCGTGCCGGCCCCGGCGAAGGTGATGGTCCCGCTGGCGGCGTCGGGGTCGGCGGCGATGGGACGGGCCTCGAAGGCCTCGATGCGCAGGTTGTCGGCCAGGTCGGCCGCCTCCCAGCGCTCGGTGACGCTGTCGGTCAGGCCGAGAGGCCCGCAGGCACGGGTGATCGCGTCGCGGTGGTCGAAGGCCAGGCGCGCCAGGTGGGTGTCGTCGAGGAAGCCCTGCAGGCCCTCGGGGTCCGGGTTCGGGACGTCGGTCGGGACCAGGAACACCTGCACGTTGTCGTGCTGGGCGTCGAGCTGCTCGAGCTCGGCGCGGAAGGCGACGTCGGCCGGGGTCGGCGAGTAGTGCAGGAAGCCGATCGGACCGTCGTGGCCGGCGTCCACCAGCGTGCGCAGGATCGACATCACGGGCGTGATGCCGGACCCGCCGCTGATCAGCAGCACGGGCGCGTCGGGGCGGTCGGGGACGGTCAGCTCGCCGTCGGGCGGCGAGACCGTGACCACGGTCCCCGGGCGCAGCGCGGTGTTGACGTGCCCGGAGACCAGGCCGTCCGGCATGTGCTTGACGGTGATCGTCACGTGGCCGTCGCCCCGCAGGGCGGACGAGCTGATCGAGTAGGAGCGGGTGCGGCGGCGGCCGTCGATCTCGACGCCGAAGCGCAGGTACTGGCCGGCGCGGTGGCGGTAGTCGTCGGCGACGCGCAGCGTCACGGTGACGGTGTGGTCGGTCTCGCGGTGGACGTCGGTGACCAGCGCCCGGTCCTCGTCGAGGGACCAGAGCGGGTTGACGAGCTCGAGGTAGCGGCTGATGCCGTGGGGCACGGCCAGCGCCTCGATCACCGGCGAGCTCAGCACGCGCCGCACGCGGGGCGGGAGCGGGGTGGCGGTGGGCATGGGGGAGACCTCGGAGTGGGTACGGTGCGATGTGAACAGTCGTACACTGTGAACGAGTGTGCACATGAAGAGTGACGGCGTCAACCCCCGGCCCCGGCGAACGACCACGGCCCTCGGCCAGCCCCGTCGCCCCGACCGTTAGGCTCCACGTGGCCGCACTGCCCATCGAGGTCCCCCTGCCCGCCGAGTCCCGTCGCCGCAAGCCCTCGACGCGAGACCGGCTCGTCGAGCAGGCGCTGGACGCCACCGAGACCGAGGCCTTCAGCAACCTGTCGCTGCGGGAGCTGACACGGCGGGTCGGGATCGTCCCGACCGGCTTCTACCGCCACTTCCCCGACATGGACGCGCTGGGGCTCGAGATCGTCGACGAGGCCTTCGGGACCCTGCAGTCGATGATCCGCTCGGTGCGCGAGGACCCGGTCCCGCCCGAGGACATGATCCGGGGCTCGGTCCACGTGCTCGCCGAGCACGTGCGCGAGCGTCCCTCCCACTTCCGCTTCATCGCCCGCGAGCTCAATGGCGGGTCCGCCCTGCTGCGCGAGGCCATCCGGGACCGGCTGGCGGCCTTCACCGAGGAGCTGGCCACCGACCTCGGGGCGTTGCCGGTGGTGGGGGCCTGGCACGAACGGGACCGGCTGATGCTGGCCGACCTGATCGTCAAGGTCGTGGTGTTCGCGGCCGCCGACATGCTCGAGTTCCCCGACGAGCACGACGCCATCGTCCACCGGACCGAGCAGCAGCTGCGCCTGGTCGTGCTCGCCGCGCCGCACTGGAACCCCTGACGGCCCGGCGGAGCGCGATGACCACCGTCAGAGGGCGCCCCGCCCCTCCTGGGACGCCCGGTAGCTGGGTCGGCGCAGGCGGTTGATCACGCCGGCGGGGCGCAGCCCCGGGCCGGTGTTCCACGGGTGCAGGCGCAGGTCCCGACCCTCCTGCTCGTCGACCGCTTCGGTCGCCCGCACCGTGCCGAGGACACGCGGACGGGGCGCGTCGACCCGGACCTGGATGGCGGGCAGGGCACGGACGGGGTCCTGCTTGACCTCGGGGTAGGTGACGGGGCGGTCGGCCCCGACGGTGTGCGCGACGATGGGATGGCGCCCGACGCCCGCCACGTCGTAGGGCAGCAGGCTGGACACGACGGTCCCGGTCACCATGGCGGTGGGCAGGAGCAGGTGGCGCGACACGGACCCCGTGCCGCTGCTGGCCAGCAGCAGGTCCTGGTGGCGACCCTGCCCGTACGCGTCGGTGATGCGGATGGCGATGCCCAGGATGTCGGGCAGGCCCGGCGGCAGCCCGATCGCGTGGGAGACCCGCACGAGCGCAGGGCGGGCACCCACCCCCGGGAGGGCCTCGTCGGCCGCCTCCGGGTCCGGTTCCCAGGTCCCCCGCACGGCCACGCCCCGCGGGTGGAACACGCGGGCGCCGCGCACCCGGGACCCGAGGGCGAACGGGGCGGCAAGCAGGCGGTCCAGCACCACGGCGACTCCTGGTCGGCTCGTGGCGGGTTCGCAGGTGGCCGAGGGGCCGATCACGGCCGAACGATCGTCACGACCGTCCGAGGGTCCGGGTCCGTCGGGACGCGGCCGTCGCGGCAGCGAGCAGCGCCAGCAGCGCCCCGCCCGCGGCCGCCCCGCCCCCGGTCGCGGGCAGGTCGGTGGGCGCGGCGGTCGGGCGGGGCGTGTCCGAACCCGGCGCAGCCGGGGCGTCACCCGAGCCCGGCGCCCCGTCGCCCGTGCCGTCCGCTCGCGCGGCCGGCACGACGGCCAGGGCCACCTCGCGCGCCCCTGGGGGCGGTGCGGACCTGCAGCACCTCGGCGTCCGGGGCGGAGACCACGCGTCCCCCGGTCAGGTCGACCACCTCGTACCCGTCGGGGAAGTGCCGGTCGCCGACCCACACCTCGGTGACGGCCGCGGGGGCCAGCGCCGGCCCGACGGGGTCGGTGGAGAACGCGAGCTCGAACCGGGCGGCGTCGGCGTCCCAGTGCCACGAGCGGGGCGTGCCCGCGACCGCCCGCGGATAGGGACGCGTCAGCACGTCGAGCTTGTCCTGGGCGAGGTGGTCGGGGGTCGGCGGTGACGCGGGGTCGTCGATGATGCCCTCCTCGGGACGGGCGCAGCAGGGGTCGGTGCTCCACCAGGCCCAGTACTGCCAGCCGACCATGTTGGCGTCGGCGAGGTCGGCGATGCGCCGGATGGTGCCGATGTCCTCGGTCGCCCCGAACTCGGTGACCAGGGGCGGGTGGCCGTAGCGCTGGGCCTGCGCCTCGGCGTTGTCGAACACCGTCTGCTCGCGCAGGTCGTCGCAGTTCTCCGACAGCCCGGGGTCGGGCACCGGCACCCCCGGGATCGCGAACGGGCAGGCGTACACGTGGAAGCTGAACCCGAGGTCGTCCACGGACAGGTCCCCGTGGTAGGTCGGGAACCCGGCGTTGAAGTTGGTGGCCCACGGCTCGTAGAACAGCATCGTGTCCGGGGCGACCGCACGGATGCGGGGCGCCACGAGCTCGTGGAAGTCCGTGAGCCGCGCGTCGGTCGTCGGCGGGCACCCGGCCGGCTCGAGGCACGCCAGCACCTGGCTGCCCGGCACCGGCTCGTTGAGGATGTCCAGCCCGAACACGTGCGGGTCGCTGGCCAGCGGTCCGGCCAGCACCTCCCACGCCTCGGCGAACTCGTCCTGCAGCGTCCGCCCGCGCGGGCCGACCTCGGGGTCCCGGCCGGTCAGCCCGAAGAAGCGGTCGTAGGTCTCCCACAGGGCCGGGCAGGCGAAGTAGTTGCCGGGGAACCCGAGGCTGCAGTTCGGCAGGGCGGTGGGGTCGCCGGGAACGCTGTCGGCGGTCATCCAGTCGGCGAAGCCGTTGCCCTGGTACCGCTCGTTGAACATGTCCTGGTGGACGTCCACCAGCACGTACAGGTCCTCGGCGGTCAGGGCGTCGACCGTCTCCACGAAGTCGGCGAGGTACGCGTCGTCGTAGTCGCCCGGGGCCGGCGCCAGTCCGGCGTGGGCGATGCCGGTCCGGACGGTGTTGAAGCCGAGGTCGGCGATGGCCGCCGCGTCGTCGGTGCCGAAGCCGATGGCCGACGGCAGGTACGGCGGCAGCTTGCTCACCTGGTTGACGCCGTGCAGCACCACGGCGCGCCCCTGCCCGTCGACCAGCCACCGCCCCGCCGCGTGCAGCCGCGCGTCCTCGTCCGTGGCACCGCGGGCCCCGGAGGTCCCTGCCACCGCGACGAGCAGCATCGCCACCAACCCGAGCACGACCACGTGTCGCCGCATCACCAGCCCCCTCGCCGGAGCCCGCAGCATATCTGACGGACCGTCAGGTCTGGTCCTCGACGTCGCCTCCCCGGCCGTTCGACGAGGCAGCGGGGCGTCGGGGCTCCGAACCCGGGACGCGCCCCGCCCCCCACGACAGGCCCGCCGACCCATGCCCACCCGTTCCGAGCCCGAGGCCACCGTCGAGCTGCGGTTCCGCGACGAAGGCGACCTGGACCTGGTGGACGACCCGATCCGCCGGGACGCCTCCGCGCTGGCCGTCGTCGGCCGGACCCTGTTCACGGCCTGCGACGAGACCGCCACCGTCGAGATGCTCGTCCGGGACGCCGACGGGGACTACGGCGACCACCGCAACGTCGCCCTGGGCGAGGTCTTCGACCTGCCCGACGGCCCGGACGGCGAGATGGACATCGAGGGCCTGGCCGTCGACGACGGCTGGTTGTGGGTGACCGGGTCGCACAGCCTCACGCGGGACAAGCCCGACGAGGACGACGACCACGCGGCCGCCCTCGCCGAGCTCACCGAGATCGAGGTCGACCCCAACCGGTGGTTCCTCGGTCGGCTCCCCCTGCGCGACGACGGCGACGGCGTGCACACCCCCGTCGACGAGGTCGAGGTCGACGGCGACACGCGCGTCGCCGGCTGCGTGAAGATGAAGGACGACGGCCGCAGCACGCTGACGAAGGCCATGGACGACGACGTCCACCTCGCCCCGTTCCTCGACGTGCCCAGCAAGGACAACGGCTTCGACGTCGAGGGCATCGCTGCCCGCGGCGACCGGGTCTGGCTCGGCCTGCGCGGCCCGGTGCTGCGCGGCTGGGCCGTGGTGCTCGAGCTGCACATGAAGACCAAGAAGGACGGCCGCCGGCTCAAGCCCCGCACCATCGGCGAGGACGACCAGCGCTACCGCAAGCACCTCTGCGACCTGGGTGGCCTCGGGATCCGTGACCTCGTGTTCGACGGCGACGCCCTGCTGCTCCTGGCCGGGCCGACGATGGACCTCGACGGACCCGTGGCCCTGTACCGCTGGGAGGACGTCCTCGACGTCGACCACCACACCGTGCTGGGCCGCGACCAGGTCGTGCACGTCGCCGACCTGCCGTACGGGCACGGCGAGGACCACCCGGAGGGCATGGCCGTCGTCCAGCCCGACGACCAGCGCTACAACCCTCGACTGCTGGTCGTGCACGACGACCCGGCGGCCGACCGGCTGGTCCCCGAACGCCACGCCCTGCGTGCCGACGTCCACCCGGTCCCGCGCTGATCCCGCCGATCAGTCCTGGTCGTCGTCGGGGTCGTCATCGGAGTGCTCGAACTCGACGATGGCGTGGTAGCCGGACAGCAGCAGCACGTTGACGGCCAGCAGCCAGACGCCGAAGACCAGCACCATCGCCAGCATGGCACTGCCGTACCGGTGCTCGAGGTCGGCGAAGCGGATGTAGGCGACGAAGCCCAGCGACATCAGCGAGGTGGCCGTCGCCACCACGGCGGCGGTGGGCAGCGTGCGTCGCCACCCGAGGTCCTCGGACGTGAAGGCGTGGTAGAGGATGCTGTTGAGCGCGGTTCCGGCGATCGCGCCCCCGACGACCCCCACGGCCAGGCCCCCGATCGTGCCGAGGGCCCCCTGGCCGGCCATGTGCACGAGCACGAACGTCAACGGGATCCCGCCGAGCACCACGACCGGCAGCACCAGGACCAGCAGCAGCCCGATCGCGCGACCCTTGAGGCCGGGGAGCGACTCCTCGTCCCCGTGGGCCTCCATGAACGCCCGTCGCAGGCCACCGCCGTACGCCGTCGCGGGCCAGATCGCCAGGACGTAGATCCACCACCCCGGCGAGGTCACCGCCCCGCCGACGTCCATCAGGATCCGTCCGGCTCCTCGCGCCTGCTGCGAGATGGCCTGCTGGCTGAGCTGGCGGACGGTGTCGGGACCGAACAGGCGCTCGGCGAAGGTCAGCGAGATCAGCAGCAGCGGCAACGCCGAGACGAGGCCGTAGAAGGCCAGGCTGCTGCCGGCCAGCAGCACCTGGCGGTCGAGCAACCGCGTCACGACCCGGCTCGGACCCGGCGGCAGGCGGTCCAGCCACGACGTGAGGCGCCGGGTCACAGGACGCACGGCCTCACGGACGTCGACGTCGGGCACGGCACGTCCTCACGGGTCGGGGGCAGGGGGACGGTCACCTCCCGGTCCGGGACGCGGCCGTGGTTCGGACCCCCGCCGTTCGTCAGGAGCGCCCCGGCCCCGGCTGGCCGCCCCGCCAGCAGTCCGACGCGCTGGCCGGGCAGTCGACCTGGGCGAGGTGGTCGACACTGGCGGCGACGCGGTCGGCGATCGACCCGAGCTCGCCCGGCATGGAGCGGGCGAAGTCGTCCTCGGCCAGGTAGTGGACGAGGATCACGTCGTCGTCCACCGCGAGGTAGTCGAACCGGAACGCGCAGGTGCTCGACCGGGTGTCGATGCCGGGTGGGCACGGCATGTCGTACCAGGCCGCGGTGTAGAGGGCCGGACCGTCGAAGCGCGACACGTCCGGCGACCCCGGCATGCCCTGGTGGGGGCCCTCGGCGGCGATCTGCTGCGGGTCGTCGGCGTCCAGCACGACGCCCCCGCCCATGAGGTAGGGGTTGCCGCAGAACACCGTCACCGACAGGTAGTTGTCGTACCCGCTGGACGTGTCGACGTAGAACAGCACGCCGCGGTGCTCGAGGGTCTCGACCCGGTCGTACCGCCACCGCGCCGGGACCGCCATGCCCCACGCGTCGCGGAAGTCGTCGATGATCCAGGGGCCGGTGCTGGCGTCCAGCGAGGGGCGCTGGTCCTCGGGATTGCCCTGGATCGGCCCCGGCAGCGTCACGTCGTAGAGGTCGCAGGCGCCCTCGAGCCACGGACGCGATGCCCGCGCCTCGACGGTCCGCGACAGCGCGACCTCCCCGCCGGCGAGCGTGAGGCGGGGCGGGTCGAGCTCGAGCAGGAAGGTGCGCACCGGCTCGGGGACCCGGTCGTGGGGCGACAGCAGCAACGGTCCCCCGACCCGGTGGGCCAGCGGTCCGGCCGCCAGCGCGTCGGGGAAGGCCTGCCCGGTGGCCAGGATCGTCTGGCCGTCGAGGCCGTGTCGACGCACGCCCCGGCGGGCCACGGTGACGGCGGTGGCGTAGCGGTCCGCGCCGGCCAGTCGGGTGACGTGGTCGATGCCCGCGGCAGCGGCGAGCTGGTTCGCGACACGGTCGGAGATCGCGGTCGTGCCGCCGACGACCACCACCTCGTCCGGCGCCAGTCGTCGTCAGTCGATCGCGGACGACGTCGGGGACGCGGTCCGGGGCGACGAGCAGCATCGGGGCGTCCTCGGCGGCGGCCACGGGGCCGGCGGCGAGGGCGTCGGCGAACCCCAGCCCGGTGGCCACCCACACCGTGGATGCGCCGTCAGCATGGGTCCGGGCCGCGACGCGGGCCGCCGTCGCGAAGCGGTCGGGCCCGGAGACCCGGTCGGTGGGGGCCGAGGCAGCACGCCCCGCGGCGGCCAGCACGCCGTCGGCGATGGCGCGGGGCCCGCCGACGGCCACGACCTGGTCGGGCGACAGCGTCCGCAGGGCGTCGGCGGCCTCGTCGGGCAGCGAGTCAGGACGGACCAGCACGACCGGGTCGCCGGTCGCGCCGGCGGCCAACGCATCCGGGAAGTTCTCGCCCGTGGCGATCCACGCCCGCGTCACCTCGCCGGACACGCCCCGCACCGCCAGCCGCGCCGCAGTGTCGTAGCGGTCGGCACCGGCGACGCGCCCCACGGGGATCTGCTCCTCGCCGGCGGCCACGGCTGCGGGAACGCACAGCAGGCCGACGACCGCCACCACCACGACCGCGCGCCATCCCCGCCTTGCTCGTCCCGTCGCCGTCCCGGTCACGATGGCCCCAGTCGTCGTCACACGGCCGGGACGGTAGCGGCGCCTCGTCCGGGGCCGAATGGCCGAACGGTCCCCGGGACGGCGCGCGGACGAGTGCTTCACCCGACCGGCGCGCGGCCGACAGGACAGAGCGTGGCACCTCCAGGGACGGGGCTCGGATGTACCAGCAGGACGTCGATCGGCTCACCGCCGGCCTCGTGGTGGCCGCGGACGTGCTCGACGAGGCCGGGCGACCCCTCCTGCGCCGCGGGACGGCGCTGACCGACACCTACATCCGCTCGCTGCAGACCCGCGGGGTCCGGGTCGTCCAGATCGCCGACGGCATGGCCGACGACGTGCCGCGCCGCGACATCGTCTCCGTGCCGCTGCGCACGCGCCGCCACCCGCCACCTGTCCACCGTGTTCACCGGCGTGGTGATGGCGGGGCGCGAGGACACCGACGACCGCCCGGCCGACGTCGACGACGCGGTCCGACGGTTGGGGTCCCAGCCGCTGATGCTCGACGCCCCGACCTCCGAGTCCATCTCGGCCCTGTTCGAGACGGTCGACCAGCTCCTCAACGAGGTGCTCGATTCCCACACCGAGGCGGGGCTGGAGACGCTGCGCAACCACAGCGACTACTCCTACCAGCACTCGATCGACGTGGCCGCCGTCGGGGCGCTGCTGGGCCACCGCGCCGGCCTGTCCCGGCTCGAGCTGCGTGAGCTGGCCCTGGGGTGCCTGCTGCACGACATCGGCATGATCTACATCGACACGGCGATCATCGAGAAGCCGGATCGGCTGACCGCGGCCGAGCGTGAGGACGTCGAGCGCCACGCGTTCCTCGGCTTCGAGCTGGTCCGCCGCATGCCGCTGGCCAGCATCTACCCGGCCCACGTCGCCTACCAGCACCACGAGCAGCAGGACGGCTCCGGCTACCCCCGGGGACTGAAGGGCAGCAACCGGATCATCCGCAGCACGGCCGAGCAGTTCGACCGCGACCGCATGCTGCTGCTCGCCGAGATCGCGGCGGTCGCCGACGTGTACAGCGCCCTGACCTCCGACCGGCCGTACCGCCCGGCCATGGGGCACGACGTCGCCCACGACATCCTCGAGACGATGGCAGGGCGGCACCTCAACCAGGAGCTGGTCGAGCTGTTCCAGCGCACCTTCCCGCGCTACCCCGTCGGCCACTGGGTCGTGGTCACCGAGGGCACCTGGACCGGCCACCGGGGCGTGGTCGTCGCGGTGCCGGCGGGGCGCCCCGACCGTCCGCTGCTGCGCCTGCACCTCGACGCGCGGGGCGAGCAGCTGCGCGACCCCGTGGAGCTGTCGACGCTCGACGACGACGGCACGCACCTGGCGCTGTGCCCGTCACCGCTGGAGCACCACGCCCTCGTCGGCTGAGACCGGCCGCCGTCAGCCCGCCACGGTCCACGTGTGGCCGCTGGACAGCAGGGACTCGATGGCGCCGTGGCCGCGGGTGGCCACGGCCTCGGCGACCTGGCCGTCCAGCAGGTCGTTGTAGACCGGCCGGTCGACCTGGCGGAAGATGCCGAGCGGGGTGGCACCGACACTGGCCGCGTCCAGTCGGGACAGCGCGAAGGCGACGCCCGGGTCGGGGCGGGTCGGGTCGTGGACCAGCTCCCGTCCGGCCGCGTCGGCCGCGTCGACGACCTCGAGACCGCCGTGGTCGGCCACCACGACCGCTCGCCGCGCCTCGGGTGGGCCGAAGACGACCGGCTGGCCGGCGACCAGGTCGATGCGGGCCGCCGGGTCGGCGTCCTTGCCACGCAGTGGCGCGAACGCACCGTCGTTGAAGACCACGCAGTTCTGGTAGATCTCCACGAGCGCGGTGCCCGGGTGGGCGTGGGCCGCCGCCAGGACCGACGACAGGCCGGCCCGGTCGTTGTCGACGGCGCGGGCCACGAAGCTGGCCTCGGCACCGAGCGCGAGGCTGACGGGGTTGAAGGGGGTGTCGATGACGCCCATCGGGGAGGTCTTGGTGACCTTGCCGAGCTGCGTCGTCGGCGAGTACTGCCCCTTGGTCAGCCCGTAGATCTGGTTGTTGAACAGCAGGATCTTCAGGTTGACGTTGCGCCGCAGCGCATGCATCAGGTGGTTGCCGCCGATCGAGAGCGCGTCACCGTCACCGGTGACCACCCACACGTCCAGGTCCGGTCGGTGCAGGCTCAGCCCGGTCGCGATGGCCGGGGCGCGGCCGTGGATCGAGTGCATCCCGTAGGTGTTCATGTAGTACGGGTAGCGCGACGAGCAGCCGATGCCGGAGATGAACACGGTCCGGTCCGGGTCGACGTCGGCGTCGGCCAGCACACCCTGGACGGTGGCCAGGATCGCGTAGTCGCCGCACCCCGGGCACCAGCGCACGTCCTGGTCGGACGCGTAGTCCTTGCGGGATCGGGTCAGGGGCAGGTCGGTGGTGGTCATCACAGGTCCTGGGCGGTCGTGGGGTGGTCGATCAGGTGGGCGGCCAGCTCGGACGAGTCGAGCGGCAGGCCCCGCGTCCGGGTGTAGGAGGCCAGCGGTCGGCCGGCGGCTGCGCGCAGCTCGTGGACGAGCTGCCCGTCGTTGATCTCCGCCACCACCACGTTGGGGTAGGCGGCCAACGCCTCCGTCAGGCCGGGGGGCAACGGGTTGAGGTGTCGCAGGTGGACGCGCGCGACCTTGCGGCCGGCCTGGCGCGCCTTGTCGACCGCCACACGCAACGTGCCGTAGGTCGACCCCCAGCCAACCGACCAGCAGGTCCGCGTCCCCGTCCGGGTCGTCCACGACGACGTGCGGCAGCCGGTCCGCGACACGGGCGACCTTGGCCGCCCGCATGTCGGTCATGAGCTGGTGGTTGGCCGGGTCGTGCGAGATCTCGCCCGTGACGGCGTGCTTCTCCAGGCCGCCGATGCGGTGCGCGAGCCCCGGGGTGCCCGGCAGGATCCACGGGCGGGCCAGGGTCGCCTCGTCGCGCAGGTAGGCCAGCAGGGTCCCGTCCGGCCCGTTGGGCTCGGTGAGCACACCCGGGTCGATCTCCGGCAGGTCGGCCACGTCGGGCAGCAACCACGGTTCCGATCCGTTGCCGAGGTAGCCGTCGGTCAGCAGGATCACCGGGGTCCGCGACGTGATGGCGATCCGTGCGGCCTCGAACGCCGCGTAGAAGCAGTCGCCGGGCGACTGGGCGGCCACGACGGGCAGGGGGCTGTCGCCGTTGCGGCCGTAGAGCGCCTGGAACAGGTCGGACTGCTCGGTCTTGGTCGGCAGCCCCGTCGAGGGCCCACCGCGCTGGACGTTGACCACGACCAGCGGCAGCTCGAGCATGACGGCCAGGCCGAGCGCCTCGCCCTTCAGGGCCAGCCCGGGTCCGGAGGTGCCCGTGACGGCCAGCGCCCCGCCGAACGCCGCCCCGATGGCGGAGCCGATGCCGGCGATCTCGTCCTCGGCCTGGAAGGTCTTGACGCCGAAGTGGCGCAGCTTGGCGAGCTCGTGGAGGATGTCCGTCGCCGGCGTGATCGGGTAGGTGCCGTAGAACAGCTCCAGGCCGGCGCGCTGGGCCGCGGCGACCAGCCCGTAGGCGGTCGCCATGTTGCCCGAGACGGTGCGGTAGGTGCCGGGGGCCAGCCGGGCCGGCGCGACCTCGTACCGCGACGCGAACAGGCCGCACGCCTCGCCGTAGTGGTAGCCAGCCTGCAGTGCGGCCTGGTTGGCCGCCGCCAGCTCACTGCGGGTCGCGAACTTGCCGTCCAACCACGCGCGGGTGGGCTCCAACGGGCGGGAGAACAGCCAGGACACCAGCCCCAGGGCGAACATGTTCTTGGCGCGCGAGGCGTCCTTGGCGGTGATGTCGCCTGCGGCCACCTGCTCGGCCAGCGCCGTCGTGGTCAGCGAGGTGATGTCGACCTCGACGACCTGGCGGCCGTCCAGGCGCCCGTCGGTGCGCGGGTCGGAGTCCAGTCCGGCCTTGCGCAGGTCGCGGGCGGTGAACCCGTCGGTGTTGACGATCACGGTGCCACCCGGCGCCACGTCGTCGAGGTCCTTGGCCAGCGCGGCGGCGTTCATCGCCACCAGGACGTCGGGTGCGTCCCCGGGGGTCGTGACGTGCTCGCCGAACTGCAGCTGGAAGCTGGACACGCCCAGGACCGTGCCGGCGGGGGCGCGGATCTCGGACGGGTAGTCGGGCAGGGTCGCCAGGTCGGAGCCGGCCTCGGCGGAGGCGACGGTGAACCGGGAGCCGGTCAGCTGCATGCCGTCACCGGAGTCCCCGGAGAAGCGGATGACGACGGCACGCAGCTGCGTGGGGGCGGGCGGGGAGACGCTCACGGTCGGGCTCTCTCACGGGTCGGGGACGACTGGGCGTGACCGTGCCTGACGCGGCGACCGTTTCCGTGCCCGTCCGGCCCGGTCGCACGGGCCAAAGGACCCGGTGTGTGCAGGCCCCGCCTACCCTGCGCGCCGGTCCCGCAGGGCCCCCGGCCCCGGGGCCTCATTGGCCCCCGTAGCTCAGTGGATAGAGCAGTGGTTTCCTAAACCGCGTGTCGCAGGTTCGATTCCTGCCGGGGGCACCATCCCGGCCGGCGGGCGGAAAGGCCCCCTCATGCGAGTGGTCGTCGCGCTCGGCGGCAACGCGCTGTTGCGCCGCGGTGAGCCGATGACCGTGGGAGCCCAGCGCGCCAACGTGCGGGTCGCCTGCGAGGCGCTCGCCCCGATCGCGCTCGAGCACGAGCTGGTGATCTCGCACGGCAACGGCCCGCAGGTCGGGCTGCTCGCGCTGCAGAGTGCGGCGTACCGGGACGCCGAGCTCACGCCGCTGGACGTGCTCGGGGCCCAGTCCGAGGGGATGATCGGCTACCTCGTGGAACAGGAGCTCGGCAACGTCCTGCCCTTCGAGAAGGAGATCGCCACGATCCTGACCATGACCGAGGTCGACCCCGACGACCCGGCCTTCGCCGACCCGACCAAGCCGATCGGTCCCGTCTACCGCCGCGACGAAGCGGACGCCCTGGCGGAGGAGAAGGGCTGGACGATGCGCCCCGACGGCGACGGCTGGCGGCGGGTGGTCCCCTCCCCCGTCCCTCGCCGCGTGTTCGAGCTGAAGGCCATCCGCCTGCTGATGGACCACGGCGTGACGGTGATCTGCGCCGGCGGTGGCGGCATCCCCACGATGTACGCACGCGACCGCGAGCGGTTCCTCATGGGCAGCGAGGCCGTGATCGACAAGGACCTGTCGTCGAGCCTGCTCGCGCGGGAGCTCGGCGCCGACGTGCTCGTGATGGCCACCGACGTCGACGCCGTCCACCTCGACCACGGCACGCCCCGGTCCCGCCCGGTCCGGCGGGCCACGGTCGACCAGCTGGACCCCTCGATGTTCCCTGCCGGGTCCATGGGTCCGAAGGTCACCGCCGCCCGGCAGTTCGTCGAGGAGACCGGCGGACGGGCCGCCATCGGGGCGCTGGGGGACCTGCAGACGATGGTCGCCGGCACCGGGGGGACGCAGGTGGTGCCGGGCGCGGGCGTCCTCGAGGTCGACGACCCGGCGCCCACCGCGTGACATCGTTCCTTTGGACGTTGTGACCCCCCTGACGGGGTGTCATCCTCTCCATCCCGGGGCGGCCGGAGAACTGGGAGAACCGAAAGGGGCACCAATGTCCAGCATTCACGACCATCGGGGCAGCCGGCGCAGCAATCGCGGCTGCCCGCCCGTGCTCGAGATCGACCTCACCACGCCGGGGCCGCCCGGGCCCGGCGTGGAGTGGCCGCCGGCGCCCCCGTCGCGCCGCCGGCACAGCACCCGTTCGGCCACCCCCACCTCGCCGGCCTCCGTGTCCGACCTGACCACGGGCCGCGCCGTGCGGCTGCTCGACGCGACGGTGGCGCACCTGCGTACCGCGCTCGAGACGACCCAGGACGCCGACACGACGGCGGCCCTCGAGGGCGCGATCGGCGACGCAACGCGGGCCATCGAGCGCCTCACCGACCTCACGTCCTGACCCATCTGCGGCTCCGTGTGCGTCCGCATGGACGCCCCGGGCGTGCGACCGGCGCCCGCGGCCTCCGCTGGACGGCGGTCGCGGGGCAGAAGTCACTGGATGGCCACTGCCCGACGGCCCATCATGGGGTGGACCAACGGCGGGCGGTGCACCATGGGGCGGCGAAGCAGCAGCAGGATCGGGTGGGTCGTGGGCGCGAGCGTCCTCGTCCTGGCGGGATGCACGGCGGCGGCCGACGAGTCGGGCGTCGCGGGCGAGTCGGCGGTGCGGATGGACGCGACGCTGGACGACTACAGCATCTCGCTGTCCGGCACGACGCGTGGACTCGGGGACGGTGGCGTTCGACGTCACCAACGCGGCCGACCAGGTCCACGAGTTCGTCGTCGCACGAACGGACCTCGGACGCTGCGGAGCTGCCGACCGACGACGAGGGCAACGTCTCCGAGGAGGGCGCGACCGACCTCAGCGTGGTCGACGAGATCGAGGACATCGAGGGCGGGACCTCGCCGACGCTGACCGTCGACCTGGACCCGGGCCACTACGTGGTGTTCTGCAACCTGCCCGGCCACTACCGGCTCGGCATGCACACCGACCTCGACGTGTCCTGACCGGGGCTGCGATCCCCACCGTGGGACGTTCGCCCCTAGTTCGTGGTCCTGCGCCGTGCCACCGTTGCCGCCCTCGCGGGCGGCGAGGGATGACCAAGGAGCACGGGATGAGCGAGCACGCAACAGCCCCACGGCACGGGACGTCGCGGCGCCGGGTGCCCGCCGGCGCTGGAGGTCGACCTCGTGCACACCGCGACGCTGGCGCCGTCCATCGAGTGGCCGCAGGGGCCGCCCAGCCGGGCCCCGGCCCCCGAGGCCGACACGCCCGACGTCGTGGACCTGGCCCTGGGACGGGCCGTCCGGCTGCTGGAGGCCTCGATGGCCCACCTCGGGACCGTGTTGGCCGCCTCCGACGCCGACCATGCGCCTGCGCATCGGGCAGGCGATCGCCGAGATCGCCCGGGTGCGCGACCAGCTGGTCCCGCCGACGACCTAGCCCGCGGCCGCGTCCTCGTCGTCGGCGGGCAGCTCGATCTTGGGGAACAACACCTCGGGCGTGCCCAGCTCGGTGCCGGCCTGCACCGTCGGACGGCGCCACCCGATGGACGACCGGGTCGTCGTCGAGTCCCAGCCACCCCAGCACCGTGGACGAGGAGAAGGGCGTGTACGGGGCGAACGCGATGGCGGCCGCCCCGATCGCCTGCAGCGTCGTGTTGAGCACGGTGGCCGTGCGCTCGAGGTCCGTCTTGGCCGTCTTCCACGGCTCCTGCGCGTTGAGGTAGCCGTTGGCGGCCTGGGCGACGGCCAGGGCCTTGCGCAGTCCGGCGCGCAGCTCGACCCGTTCCACCAGGTCGGCCTCGTCGACCAGCAGGCCGTCGACCTCGTCGAGCAGCGCGGTGTCCTCGGGGCGCAGCTCGCCGGGTTCGGGCACGCGCCCGTCGAAGGTCTTGGCGGTCATCTTCAGCACGCGGTTGACCAGGTTGCCCCAGTCGTTCGCGAGCTCGTCGTTGGCACGACGGACCAGCTCGGTCTCGGAGATGTCGGTGTCGGTGTACTCGGGCAGCGTGGCCGCGACCGCGTAGCGCAGCTGGTCGGGGCGGTAGGTGTCGAGGTAGTCGATCAGCGGCGTGCCGATGCCGCGCGACTTGGAGGCCTTCTCGCCCTTGAACGTCACGTACTGGTTGGCCGGCACGTTGGTGGGCAGGTTGAGCGGCACCTCGCGCTGGTGGTTGGCCCCCATGAGATAGCTGGGCCAGAACACCGCGTGGAACGGGATGTTGTCCTTGCCGACGAAGTAGTACGACTCGGCGTCGGGGTCCTCCCACCACGCCTTCCACGCGTCGGGGTCGTCGCCCTTCGACGCCCACTCGATCGCCGATGACAGGTAGCCGATGACGGCGTCGAACCAGACGTAGATGCGCTTGCCCTCGCCGATCGTGTCGAACTCGGGCGGAAGCGGGACGCCCCACGACAGGTCACGGGTGATGGCCCGGTCGATCAGGCCCTCCCGGACGAACCCGAGCGCCCAGTTGATGACGTGGTTGCGCCAGCCCTCGCGTCCCTCGAGCCACGTGAGCAGGTCGTCCTGGAGCTTGGGCAGCAGGATGAAGTAGTGCTCGGTCTCGCGCGGTTCCGGGGTGGCGCCTTCGGACAGCTTCGACCGCGGGTTCACGAGGTCGATCGGATCGAGGGTGCGACCGCAGTTGTCGCACTGGTCGCCCCGCGCCCCCTCGTAGCCGCAGTGCGGGCAGGTGCCCTCGACGTACCGGTCCGGCAGGAACCGTTCGGCCACGGGGTCGTAGAACTGCTCGGTGACCCTCGTGCCGATGTAGCCGGCGGCGTGCAGCTGGCGGAACAGCTCCCACGTGACGTCGCGGTGGTTGTCCGTCATCGTGGTCGTGAAGTTGTCGAACGAGATCCCGTACCGGTCCCACTGCTCGCAGATCAGCGGGTGGTACCGGTCGACGATGTCGCGGGGGGTGACGCCCTCGTTCTCGGCCTTCACCGTGATCGGGGTGCCGTTGGCGTCGCTGCCGGACACCATCAGGACCCGGTTGCCGGCGATGCGGTGGTACCGGGCGAAGACGTCGGCCGGCAGGTAGGCACCGGCGAGGTGGCCCACGTGCTGCACGCCGTTGGCGTACGGCCAGGCGACGGCGACGAGGACGTGGCGGGGGGAGGCGCTCATGGCACGGGACGCTACCAGCGCACCTCCCCCGCCCCCCGGCCGCACCCATGCGGACAGGACCACCCCAGCCCTTCGTACGTGCTCGCGCCGCCGTCTGGCGTCGGCAGCCCCCGTGGCGGTGCAGTACGAATGTCCCCCGTGCGCCGCGAGGGTCGCGGCGACCAGGGAGAGGAAGTCGACCCATGCAACGAGCCACCGTGCTCGCGACCGCCGTGCTCGCACTGGGCATGCTCGGTGCGCCGGCTGCCACGGCCGTCACGCCCGCTGCCGTCCCCGACCAGGGCGCCGCGTCGCTGGACCGCATCGACGGGGCGACCCGCTACGACACCGCCGCGCGCACGGCGCTGCGGGCCCACCCCGACGGGGCGGACACCGTGATCGTCGCGACGGGGCTGAACTTCCCGGATGCGCTCGCCGCCTCCTACCTCAGCGGCGGTGACACCGACGCCCCGATCCTGCTGGTCGAGACCGACCGCATCCCGGACGAGACCCGCGACGCGATGGACGAGCTCGCCCCGTCGAAGGTGATCGTGCTGGGGCGGCGCAACGCGGTCAGCCGCGACGTGGTCGACGAGCTCGGCCAGATGGTGGGCACCGACAACGTCCGCGTCATCGGCGGCGCGACCCGCATCGAGACCGCCGCCCGGGTCGCCCGCGCCGGCGGCGCCGTCGGCACCGCGGCCGACCTCGCCGACCCCGCTGCCGGTGACGAGCTGCGGACCGCGATCGTGGCCCGCTCCGACGCCTTCCCCGACGCGCTCGCCGCCGGCCCGCTCGCGCTGGCCGGCCGCCACCCGATCCTGCTCACGCCGACGGGCACCCTCGACGCGACCACGCGTGACGCCCTGACCGACCTCGGGATCGAGCAGGTGATCATCGCCGGCGGTGAGGTGGCGATCTCTGCCGACGTCGAGGCCGCCATCGCGGACGTCGACGGCATCGTGGGCGTCCATCGTGTGCAGGGCGAGAACCGCACTGCCACCGCCGTGGCGCTGGCCGAGCTCACCCGCGAGACCCTCGGGTGGGACGGCAGCACCGTGGCCCTCGCCCGCGGCGACTCCTTCCCCGACGCCCTGTCGCTGGCACCGCTCGCCGTGCAGCAGCAGGCGTCGCTCGTGCTCGCCCAGAACCCCCAGACCCTCGGGGGCGACACCTTCGCCGGCATCCAGGACCTGTGCGCCAGCACCGACGACCTGCTCGTCACCGGTGGCCCGGTGGCCATCACGCCGAACGCGGCAGGCGAGGCGAAGCTGGCGACGATCTGCGCCGACCACGCGTTCCCGATCAGCGGCGACCAGGAGGTCGCCGGCGGTGACGAGGACGCCACCGGCACCGGCTGGGTCGTCGTCGAGGGCGACACGGTCTGCGTGACCTACGACGTCGAGGGCCTCGGCGGCGTGGCCGACATGTCCCACCTGCACAGCGGCGATGCCGGCAGCGCCGGCGAGCCGGTGATCGACCTCGGCGCACCGGACGTCGACGGGTTCCGCTCGACCTGCACGGGGAACGCCGACGTGGCCGCGGGCATCGAGGCCGACCCGACCGCGTACTACGTCAACATCCACACGCCCGACCTGCCGCAGGGCGCGGCCCGGGGCCAGCTGGCTGCCGACCACACCTTCCACGTGTACGGGGCCGCCGAGAACGACGACGACCCAGCGACGGCCGACGCGGACCCCGACGTCGCCTTCGGACAGGGCGTGGACGGCCTGCGCGGTGACGCGCGGCTCTTCGTCGGCGACGACGACACCACCGTCTGCGTCGACCTCGGCCTGCCCGAGGGCACCGGCGACCTCGTCGGCGCCCACGTCCACCAGGGACGCGTCGACGAGAACGGCCCGGTGCTGATCACCTTCGACGCGCTCGAGGGCCAGCCCGACGGCTGGGCCTGCGCCACGCCGGACGACGCCGCCACGGCCGCAGCCACGGTCGCCGCCATCACGGCCGACCCCGAGGCGTACTACCTCAACGTCCACACCGACGCGTTCCCCGGTGGGGCCGCCCGCGGCCAGCTCGCCGCCGACGCCACCACGACGCTGTCGGGTGAGGCCGAGGTGGCCGACGGCCAGACCGGCGCCGGCGACCCGGACGCGACGGGCACCGCGGCCGCCTACCGCGCCTCCGCGGCCAACCCCGACGTGGTGTGCGCGTCGTTCCACGTCGACGGGCTGGACCCGTTGACCGCGGCCCACATCCACCAGGGCGAGGCCGGCACCAACGGCGACGTCGTGGTCGCGATCGGCGACTACGGCGCCGCGGGGGTGGACGCCCCCGGCGCGGACATCACCCACGACTTCGGCTGCCAGACCGACGTCGACCCCACGGTCACCGCGAACCTGTTCGGGTCGCCGTCGGAGTTCTACGTGAACGTCCACTCCGAGGCCTTCCCCGCGGGCGCCGTCCGCGGGCAGCTCGCCCAGGGCTGACGTCCCGTCATCTCGCCGACGCCCCGCCCCTCGCGGCGGGGCGTCGGCGCGGGCCCGGCGACCGCGACCGGCATCCGGACCACCGACCCGCTACACACGCTTCCACCGCCACGTCGAGGACCGCCATGTCGTTGCCCCGCTCCGCCCGCCGTCTCGTGGCCCTGACCGCCGCCGCCCTCGTGGTGGCATCGGGAACCGCCGTCGCGGACATCCCCTCCGACGACGCCCTCCCCGGCGACGTCGTGAACGCCCAGCGGTACCAGGGCGAGGACCGCTACGAGACCGCGGCCCGCACGGCCCTGCAGTCCCACCCGGACGGGGCCGCCACGGCCATCATCGCCCGGGGCGACGCGTTCCCCGACGGACTCGCCGCGTCCTACCTCGCCGGCGCCGAGGACGCCCCGATCCTGCTGACCGCCCCCACCGAGCTCTCCTCCCCGACCTACGACGTGATCCAGGAGCTCGGCGTCCGGGACGCCATCCTCGTCGGCGGACCGGCCGCGATCAGTGAGGACGTCGAGGCCGCACTCGCCCGGCTGCTCGGCGGCGGGGAGCACGTCGACCGCGTCGCCGGCCAGACCCGGTTCGAGACCGCGGCCTACGTCTTCAACCGGGTGGGCACGGCCGGCAGCCTGCGCGACCTGTCGGGCGACACCGACCAGCAGCTGAGCACGGCCGTGGTCGCCTCGGGACGCAGCTTCCCGGACGCGCTGGCGGCGGGACCGCTCGCCAACGCGGGCGGCGTGCCGATCCTGCTGACCGAGCGGGACACGCTGCCGGACATCACCCGGCTGGCGATCGAGAGCGGCATCGAGCAGATCCTGGTGGCGGGCGGCCCCGTCAGCGTCAGCGCGGGGGTCGTGGCCCAGCTGCGCGACGTCGCCGGCGTCCAGGTCGTCGAACGCGTGGCGGGACCGGACCGCACGGCCACGGCCGCGCGCCTCGCCGCGGTCACCCGGGCCCAGCTCGGCTGGCCCGCCACCGCCGTCACCGTCGCGCTGGGCACCGACTTCCCCGACGCCCTCAGCCTCGCCCCGGCGGCCGCCGACCGGCACGCCCCGATCCTGCTGACCCGGTCCAGCACGGACGCGGGCGCGTCGACGTTCGCGTCGGTGCAGGCTGCCTGCGACACGCTGACCGACGGCGGCCTGACGATCGCCGGCGGGCCGGTCGCCGTCGGACTGTCGGCCGAGCGCCAGCTCGAGCTCGCGACCTCGTGCGCGGACCTGGGCGCATCGCTGGCCGGGAGCATCGCCGGGTCGGGCCAGGCCTGGGTCTGGTCCGAGTCCCTCTGCTACGCGATCCGCGTGCGCGACCTGGCCGAGCCGGCGACGCGCGCCGACATCCGCGGTGCCGACGGGTCCGTCGCCGCCGTCCTCGAGGTGCCATCACCGGCCACCGCGGACGGCCTGGGCGTGGGGTGCCTCACCGACGACGACGTCCGTGACGGAACCGCCGACGACCTGCGCGCCGCGCTGGCCGAGGACCCGTCGCAGTTCACGGTCGTGGTCCGCACCGACGGCGGGGCCATCCGCGGCCAGCTGGGCTGACTACAGCCGGTGGAGGTGGTCGTCGACGGCCTCCACCGGCACCTGGCAGGTGGGACACCACCACGTCAGCTCGAGCGCGGTCCCGCACACCTCGTGCCGCCCCGGTGCCCCGCCCCAGGCCGCCAGCGCCCGCAGCACCTCCCCCAGTGACGCCCCGCGCCCCGTCAGCTCGTAGCGGTGGCGGACGGGGCGGTCCTGGTAGGGCCGTGCCACGACGAGGCCGGCCGCCTCGAGCTCCTTCAACCGGGCGGACAGCACGGCCGGGGAGATCCCGGTGACGACCGCCGTGAGCTCGCCGAAGGCCAGCGGGCCGTCGAACAGCGCCCCGACCAGCAGGAGGCGCCAGCGGTCGCCGACGACGTCGGCGGCCTCCCGGAGCGCGTCGAGGTCCACGGGGCCAGCCTACGCAGCCCTGCGTCCCCAGCACGCAGGTCCGGGGACGCCGCCGCCCGCAGTCGCTATGTTCTTCGAAGTCACTTCGTATCTCGTAGTGACTGGGAACGTGACTGTCAGAACAGGAGCCGGCCATGGGCTGGGAGCAGGACATCGAACGGGCGGTCACCACCGCCGTCGCGGCCGCCGGTGACGCGGTCGTGACCATCGGGCGGGGCAGCGGCCTCGTCATCGCCGACGGGCGCGTGGTCACCAACGCCCACAACCTGCCCGGGGACGAGCCGCACGTGCGCTTCGCCGACGGGCGCACGGTGCCCGGTCATCTCGCGGGTGCCGACGTGGACGGCGACCTCGCGATCGTCGAGGTCGACACCGCCGGCACCACGCCGGTGGTCCGGGCCAGCGAGCCCGCTCGTCTCGGGCAGCCGGTCGTCGCCCTGGCGCGCCCCCGCCACCGTGGGCTGGTCGCGACGACCGGGACCGTCGCAGCCACCGACGCCCGGTTCCGCGGGCCGAGGGGCGGGTTGCTGACCGGTGCCTTCGAACACGACGCGCGGCTGCCGCGGGGCGCGTCCGGCGGTCCGGTGCTGGACGTCGACGGGCAGCTGGTCGGCATCGACACGCACCGCCGACGTGACGGGTTCTACGTCGCCGTCGCCGCGACCGCCGAGCTGGCGTCGCGCCTCGACGGCCTTGCCGAGGGCGAGGTCCCGCCCCGTCCCCGCCTCGGCATCGCCGTCGCCCCGCCCCACGTCGCCCGGCGCCTGCGGGCGGCGGTGGGCCTGCCCGAGCAGGACGGCGTGCTGGTGCGTGAGGTGGAGGAGGACGGCCCGGCGGCCGCGGCCGGCATCGCGGCCGGCGACCTGGTCACTGCGGTGGACGACCAGCCGATCACGTCGGTGGACGACCTGCACGCGGCGCTGGCCTCCGCGACCGGGACGCTGTCGGTCACGCTCGTCCGCGGCGCCGAGGAGCGCACGGTCACGGTGGACCCCACGGCCTGAGGGTCGGTCAGTCCTGCGTGTCGAGCTCGTCGAACGCCACGTCGGCGACCACGGCCTCGGCCGGCTGGTGGCGCAGGACCTCCTCGGCGTAGGTACGCGCCGCCTCGTACAGGTCGACGTCGTGGCCGGCCGCCTCCGACGCCCAGTGCCAGTGGTCGAGGACCTCGAGGAACAGCTCGGGGTCCTCGCGCCGGTCCCGGACGTCGTCGGGGATGTTGGCGAGCACGCCGAGGTAGGAGCGGTCGTACCAGTGTCGGGCGACCTCGGCGTCGGACGCCGGCCGGCCCCAGTCGCTGGACAGCCACGCCCCGAAGTTGGCCATGTCGTTGAGGAGCCGACGCGCCTGTTGGTCCTGTGCCTCGATGCCGACGCGCTCGCGCAGCAGGCGGCGATGGCGGTTGGGCTCGACGACGTGCAGCTTCATCCGCACGTCGCGACCGCTGCCGCCGTGTTCGCCGACCAGCTCGAGCTCGCCGACGTCGTAGCCGAGCTCGTTGATGCGTTCGAGCCGCTCGTGGATCCGGTACCGCTCCTCGGCGGTGAACTGCTCCTCGCGGGTCAGCTCGTCCCACAGTCGCGCGTACCGCTCGCGCAGCTCGTCGCCGAGCTCGGCCGGGTCCGCCTCCGGGCCGAGCACCCCGGCGGCCTGCAGGTCGTACAGCTCGCCGGCGCACCGCTCGATGGCGGTCTCGACGTCCTCCCGGCGCTGGCCGACACTGAGCTCGGGGTGCAGCTCGCCGGTCTCGGTGTCGACCACGTAGGCGGCCAGGCGCCCCGCGTCCCGGCGGAACAGCGTGTTGGACAGCGAGCAGTCACCCCACACGAAGCCGACGAGGTGGATGCGGACGAGCAGGTCGACGAGCGCGTCGAGCATGGGCTCGCGCAGCTCGGACGCCGAGCGGCGCTCGAACAACAGCCGGTACGGCAGCGACCATCGCAGGTGCTCGGTGATCAGCACCGCCGGCAGTGGCTCGCCGTCGGCATCGGTGCGATTGGCCACCACACCGACCACGTCGACGACGGGCACGCCCTCGGCGGCGAGGTGGCGGAGGAACCGGTACTCGCGTTCGGCGTACTTGCGTGGCAGCTCCTTGAGCACGTACAGGCGGTCGTCCTCCTCGGTGAGGTACTGCACGAACCGGACCACGTGGCGGTGCAGGCCACGGGGGACCTCGACCAGGCGCCGGTGCTGCCACTCCTCCAGCGGCAGCTCCCACGGAAGGTCGAGGAAGTCTGGGTGCCCGGTGCGCGCGACGAGCTGGAACCTCATCCCGCCTCTCCCCTGCCAGCACTAGCGTCGGGGCGCGACCGACCGGACGGGACACCATGACGCAGCAGCACGGGGCGGACGACGGGTTCGTGTGGGGGGTGGCCACCTCGGCCCTGCAGATCGAGGGTGCCGTGGACCGGGACGGGCGCGGCCGGTCGATCTGGGAGGACTTCCAGGACCAGCCCGGTGCGATCACCAGCGGCGAGACCGTCGCCGGGGGCAGCCACCACTACGACCACGTGGCCGAGGACGTGGCGCTGATGGCCGACCTCGGCGTCGACGCCTACCGGTTCTCGATCAGCTGGCCCCGGGTGGTGCCGGCAGGTCGGGGGGAGGTGAACCCGGCCGGTCTGGGCTTCTACGACCGGTTGGTCGACGAACTGCTGGCAGCCGGCATCCAGCCCGTCGTGACCCTGTACCACTGGGACCTGCCGTCGGCGCTGCAGCGCGAGGGCGGCTGGACCGTCCGGTCGACGGGCGAGGCCTTCGCCGCGTACGTGCGTGTGGTGGCCGAGGCGCTGGGCGACCGCGTGGGCACGTTCATCACCCACAACGAACCCGCGGTGGCGTCGCTGGTGTCCAACGCCGACGGGGTGCACGCCCCCGGCAACCGCGACATCCGCACCGCCCTGGCCGTGGCGCACGAGCTGCTGGTGTCGCACGGGATGGCGATGCACGAGATCCGCGATGTCGCCCCCGACGCCCGCGCCGGCATCACCCTGGACATCAACCAGATCGTCCCGGCCGACCCCGACGACCCTGACCACGTCGCGGCGGCGCGGCTGTACGACGGGCAGCTCGGTCGGTGGTTCCTCGACCCCACCCACGGCCACGGCTACCCCGACGACGTCGTCGCGTACTACGGGGACGCCGCCCCGCCTGCCCCCGACGCCGACCTCGAGCTGATGGCCACGCCGACCGACTTCACCGGGGTGAACTACTACCGCCGCGACGCGGTCACCCCCGCCGATGCCGACGACTGGGCGGCGGCCCGACCGCACTGGGTGACCGGCGACCCCGCCCCGGCGGGCACCCGGGTCAGCGGGCTCGGCTGGGAGGTCCATCCCGAGGGCCTGTACGACACCCTGCAGCGGGTGGTCGACGCCGGGGCCCGAGAGGTGATGGTCACCGAGAACGGTGCCGCCTTCGAGGACACCGTCACCGCCGACGGACGTGTCATCGACGACGACCGGACCGCCTACCTGCGCGACCACGTCGCCCAGGTCCAGCGCGCCCGCGATGCCGGGCTGCCCGTCACGGGCTACTTCGTGTGGTCGCTGATGGACAACTTCGAGTGGGCCGAGGGCTACGGCGGCCGCTTCGGGATCGTGCGGTCCGAGCCGGACCGTTACGTGCGGGTCCCGAAGGACAGCTACGCCTGGTACCGCG